>NZ_JAIUFY010000004.1 GCF_020165855.1 Celeribacter litoreus
TGGGCCCCGGGCCTGCCGAAAACACGCTCCGGCAAAATCATGCGCCGCATCCTCCGCAAAATCGCGGAAAACGACACAGGCTCCCTCGGCGACACATCAACCCTCGCAGAACCAGCCGTCGTCGACGAACTCATCGCAAATTCGCTGTACCAGAAATCGGCCTAAACGCCGCATCAGGATAGCAAACGTCGTCCCGTACGCGGGGCGGCGAAGACCCAAAAGGCCCATCAAGGGCTGTGGGAAGGGAAGCGGCCCCGGCGAGGAGGCGGGGGACGCAATTTCAAGGATCTTCGGGACCATCCGGATTAGCCGGACTGAAGATCGGGGACAAAATGGGAGGACCCGCAATGGCGGAAAATTCTGAGAACAATGCATACTGGTCCGCAAACAAGCGGATTATCGGTATTTCGCTGGTGATTTGGTTCATCTGCTCTTTCGGCTTTGGCATTCTGCTTCGCCCGATGCTCGCCGGCATCAAAATCGGTGGAACGGATCTTGGCTTCTGGTTTGCCCAGCAAGGCTCGATCCTCGTATTCCTCGTCCTCATTTTCACCTACGCGGCGAAAATGAACAAACTCGACAAACAGCACGGCGTCGACGAGTAAGGAGCGCACAGAATGGATCAGTTTACCCTCAACCTTATCGTTGTGGGCGCGACTTTTGCGCTCTACATCGGTATCGCGATCTGGGCCCGTGCGGGTTCCACATCTGAATTCTACGCTGCAGGTCGCGGCGTTCACCCTGTCGTCAACGGCATGGCCACCGGCGCGGACTGGATGTCTGCTGCATCGTTCATCTCGATGGCCGGTATCATCTCGTTCGGCGGCTACAACACCTCTGCCTACCTGATGGGCTGGACCGGTGGTTACGTGCTTCTCGCCATGCTTATCGCACCTTACCTGCGTAAGTTCGGCAAGTTCACTGTGCCGGAATTCATCGGCGACCGCTTCTACAGCCAGACTGCCCGTACCGTGGCCGTTATCTGTCTGATCACCGCATCGCTCACCTACGTGATTGGGCAGATGACCGGTGTTGGCGTGGCGTTCTCCCGCTTCCTCGAAGTGGACAACACAACCGGCCTTCTTATCGGTGCGGCCATCGTGTTCTTCTACGCTGTTATCGGCGGCATGAAGGGCATCACCTACACGCAGGTTGCCCAGTACGTCGTTCTGATCACCGCCTACACCATTCCGGCGATCTTCATCTCCTTCAACCTGACCGGCAACCCGATCCCGCCGCTCGGTCTGTTTGCAGATGCGAAATCCACCGGTCTGCCGATCCTCGAGACCCTCAACGGAATGCTCGAAGATCTGGGCTTTGCAGAATACACCCGTCAGACGGACACCACGCTGAACATGTTCCTGTTCACCGTCTCCCTGATGATCGGTACTGCAGGTCTGCCGCACGTGATCGTGCGCTTCTTCACCGTGCCGACCGTGGCTGACGCCCGTTCGTCCGCAGGTTGGGCGCTCGTGTTCATCGCGCTTCTCTACCTCACCGCTCCGGCTGTGGGTGCGATGGCCCGCGTGAACCTGATCGACACGGTTTACCCGAATGGCACCACCGAAGCACCGCTCGCCTATGAGCAGCGCCCGGATTGGGTCAGCAACTGGGAGCAAACCGGTCTTCTCAGCTTTGACGACAAAAACGGCGACGGCCTCATCCAGTACGTCGGCGACGGCGAAGCCAACGAACTGACCGTGAACCGCGACATCATCACGCTCGCAAACCCGGAAATCGCCAACCTGCCGGGTTGGGTGATCGCTCTGGTCGCTGCTGGTGGTCTTGCTGCTGCACTCTCCACCGCGGCTGGTCTCTTGATGGCGATCTCGTCCGCTGTGTCTCACGACCTCATCAAGTCGCAGATCAACCCGTCCATCTCGGAAAAAGGCGAACTGATGTCCGCTCGTGTTTCCATGGCCGTGGCGATCGTGATTGCGACCTACCTTGGTCTGAACCCTCCGGGCTTTGCTGCTCAAACCGTGGCGCTCGCCTTCGGTCTGGCTGCATCTTCCATCTTCCCGGCTCTGCTGATGGGCATCTTCTCGAAGCGCATCAACAACAAAGGCGCTGTGGCAGGTATGATTGCAGGTCTCTCCGTGACCCTGATCTACATCTTCCTGCACAAGGGTTGGTTCTTCATCCCGGGCACGAACAGCTTCTCCGACTCCGATCCGCTGCTGCTGTCGATCAAATCGACCTCCTTCGGTTCCCTCGGTGCTCTGGTGAACTTCGTTGTGGCCTACGTCGTCTCCAACGCGACCGAAGAGCCGCCGGTCGAAATCCAGGAACTGGTCGAAAGCGTCCGCATCCCGCGCGGTGCTGGCGAGGCCGTGGACCACTAAATCAGGTTTCGGGCTGGCTTCACGGCCAGCCCCTCACCATAATACGCGCGGGAGCTTTCAGTGAGCTTCCGCGTTTTTTAATTCATGTTCGGACCTGACATGCGCAAGACCCAAAAGATTATCGACTTTTTGCAAACCACGCATCCGTATGATGTTTTGCCAAAAGACGAGCTTGAAGCCCTCGCGAACTCATTCTCGCGCAAGGAATTCAAGGAGGGCGACGTGGTCTATGCCCACGGTGAGTTGCTCGAAGGTCTCTACCTGATCAAGGCCGGCGCCGTGGAAATCACCGACGCCAACGGGGCGCAGGTCTCTCTGCTCCAGAAATCGAACCACTTCGGCGAACGCGGCCTCCTGCGCGACGGGATTGCGGCCACGACGGCAACGGCAGCCTCCGCCTGCACGCTCCTGATGCTCCCGCCCGCGGACTTCAAACACGAAGTCGAGGCCAACCCCGCCTTCGCCCGTTACTTCAACCGTGGTCAAGCCCGTCCAAAAGCTGCCTCCGGTCTCATGACGCAACACGTCTCCGACCTCATGGCCAACGCCCCAGTGACCTGCACCGCGAACACAACCATCGCGGATTGCGCCAAACTCATGCGCGCGGAAAAAATCTCCTCGGTGGCCGTGCTTGAAGGCGACCAAATCAAGGGCCTCGTGACCGTGCGCGACATGACGAACAAGGTGCTCGCCGAAGGCCGCGACAGCGCCCTGCCCGTCTCCGAGATCATGGTGAACAATCCCATTAGCGTTTCCCCCGGCGCGCTCGGCACGGACGTCATCCACATCATGCTCGAAAACCGGATCGGCCACTTGCCCGTGGTTGAGGGTGGCAAACTCGTCGGCATGATCACCCAGACCGACATCACGCGGTTCTTCGGCTCGTCCCAGACGCAGATGGTCTTCGATCTCACAAAAGCCCAAACCATTCGGGAAATGGCGGCCGTCACCGAACGCTTGCCGCAGTTCCTGATGCAGCTCGTGGGCTCCCACCTCGCGCATGATGTCGTGACACGCAAAATCACCGACGTGGCCGACCTCGTCACCCGTCGCCTGCTCAAAATGGGTGAAGAAGAATTCGGTCCCGCGCCCGTCCCCTACCTCTGGGCCGCCTGTGGCTCTCAGGGCCGCCGCGAACAAACGGGCGTGTCGGATCAGGATAACTGCCTGATCATCGACAATGCCGCGACCAACGCAGATATGTCCTACTTCCGCAAACTCGCGCGCTTTGTCTGCGACGGCCTCGACTCCTGTGGCTACGTCTATTGCCCCGGTGAGATGATGGCCATGACTGACCGCTGGTGCCAACCGCTCAAGGTCTGGGAAGGCTACTTTGACGGCTGGATCAACAAACCGGACGGAGAGGCGCAAATGCTCGCCTCCGTCATGTTCGACCTGCGCCCCATCGCGGGCGATGAGCGCCTCTTCACCCCGCTTCAGGAAAAGGCCCTGAACGCGGCACAGAAGAACTCCATCTTCCTCGCGTTCATGATCTCCAACTCGCTTGGACACACGCCGCCGCTCGGCCTCCTGCGCGGGTTCGCGACGATCAAATCCGGCGAACATCGCAACCAACTCGACATGAAGCACAACGGCGTTGTGCCCATCGTCGATCTGGGTCGCGTCTATGCACTCAAAGGCGGGCTCGCCGCCGTGAACACGCGCGCGCGGATCGATGCCGCGATTGAGACCGGCGTTGTGTCGGAGAACGGCGGCAAAGACCTCTTGGCGGCCTATGACACGATTGCCTCCGCCCGTCTCGAACATCAGGCGGCCCAAGTCCGCGACGGCCAAAAACCCGATAACTTCCTGAGCCCCTCGGCCATCCCCGCATTTGAACGCTCTCACCTGCGCGATGCCTTCGTCATCGTCCGCACCATGCAATCCTCGCTCGGCTCATCCGCCGCGCGCACATAACAGAAGGGTTCAATCCCCATGCTTCTCGAATTCATCGCCACAATCTCCGCAGGTGTCGGTGCCGCCGGTATCATTCTCGGCCTGCAGAAAGTGACGAAAAGCAATTTCCCGAAATGGCTCATGCCGTCTTGTGCGGGCGTTGCGATGCTCGCCTTTTCTGTCTGGTCCGACTACTCGTGGGCCTCGCGCGCCGAGCAGAACCTTGGCACCGATCCGGTCGTAGCCGTGACCATCGACAAACGTCAGGTCTGGCGCCCTTGGACCTTTATCGTGCCGGTCACGACCCGCTTTATCGCGCTCGAACGCGACGGGGCAGAGATCAAGGGCGAGACAGTCGTCACCGAGATGTACCTCGCCTCGCGCCGCGAACAGAGCGCCATCGTGCCCGTCGCGTTTGACTGCCATGAACTCCAACGCGCGGAGGCAACCGGCCTCCCCGAAGGTGCTTGGACAGAGGACGATCTGGCCACGCTCGCATGGATCGACGTAGAAGAGGACGACCCGACCCTGCGCACGGCCTGCGGGATGCTACGCTAAACGGAATGGAGGAGGCTCATGGAGGAGCGGCCAACGATCATTCTTGTCGAAGACGAGGACAACATCGCGATTGCCATCGAAATTCTGATGGAACGCGCGGGCTATGACGTCGTGCATGTGAGAGACGGGGCGCAGGCCCTTCCGAACATCCGCGCGCAGTCCCCCGCGCTCGTCATTCTCGACGTCACGCTGCCGGGGCTCTCGGGATACGAAATTTGCCAACAGATGCGGCTCGACCCTGCGCTCGTGGATATTCCGGTGCTCATCATGTCCGCCCGCGCGTCAGAGCCGGAGCGGCGCAAAGGCCTCGCCATGGGCGCTGATCTGTTCCTGACCAAGCCGTTCTCGATGGACGAGATGCGCGCCTCCGTCACCCGCCTGATCGAAGGAGGCCGTCATGAAAATTGAGAACTGGTCACTTCGCCTTCGGGTCTTCTTGTTTTTCGCCTTTCTGGCCTCCGCCGCGATTGCAGCGGTCGTGGCTGGCCTCACACTCGGGTTCAGCCGTTTGGATGTGCCGGAGGCACGGGACGGGTTCATTTTCGCCGGCACCATCGCGAGCTTTGTCATCCTCGGCGTCGTCGCGTGGATTTGGCTCCTCTTTGACGACAATGTCGCCAAACCGATCCAGCGTCTCGCCGGTGGCATGTTGGCCCGCGCCCATGCAGACGTCGATGAGGCCATTGACGCGAAAACCGCGCGCTATCTCGGTGATCTGGCCCCCGCCGCCCGCGCCGTGACCGCGAACCTCGCGGCAACGCGCAACAAACTCGCCGAAACCATCGCGCAGGAAACCACGCGATTGGTTGAGGAGAAGGAAAAGCTCGCCGCTCTCTCCGCAGAGATGCCGCTGGGCGTCGTGATGCTCTCCGGCCTGCACAAAATGGCCTTCTACAATGGCGCAGCGGCGGAACTTCTCTCGACCGATCACGCGCCTGGCCTCGATCATTCCATCTTCGACTTCCTCCGCGCGCGCCCCATCATTTCCGCCTACGAACGCCTCTGTAATGGCGAAGGCGGGGACGGCCATGTCCTCTCTCTCATGGTCGCGACGGTCCACGGCGGGCAAATTCTCTCCGCCCGAATGCGCCTCATGCACGCGCCGAGCGAAGGCGATCTGAGCCCGTCCTATGTCCTCACCCTCGACGACGTGACCGCTGATCTCGCCGTCCAAGGCGACCGTGAGAAATTGCTCGCAACGCTCTTCACCCGCCTGCGCCCCTCGATTGCGTCCCTGCAAACCACTCTCGCCGCCCGTGCAGTGCATCCGAGCCTGCAACAAGACGCACGCCTCGACGCCGCCCTCGCCGACGAGATGGGCAAGCTCACCGACACCGTCGAAGAACTCCACGGCGCGTTTGAGGCCGCCAAAGCCGACTGGTGGCCCATGGCCCCCGTCCGCAGCACCGAACTCAGCGACGCCCTCGCCGCGCAACTGGCAGAAGACAACATCACCATCGCCGCCGATTCCGCAGAACTCATGGAATTGACCGTCGACGCGGTGCAGATCATCACCCTCCTGCGCCACGTCGCCCGCGAACTCACGCGAATTGGCGCGCGCGCTCTCTCGTTCCTCGTCTCCCGCGACGAAACCGGCGGTGCGATGCTCGCGCTCGGTTGGACCGGCGATCCGTTGTCTGTCGATCTGCTCGAAACGTGGTTCCAAGACCCGCTCGACGTCGGCCTCGCGGACATGACCGGACGCGATATCCTCACCATCCATGGCACAGACGCGTGGCCCGAATTCGGGCGCGCCTCGCGCAGTGTCCTGAAGCTCCCGATCCGAAAAGCCCGCCGCCTCCGCCGCACCTATGGCGACGGACGCCGCGCTGTGACCTATGACTTCGACCTCCTGTCCCGTCAGCCGTCGAAAGAACTCATGGAAACGCCGCTCTCGGAACTGTCCTACGTGGTCTTCGACACGGAAACGACCGGCCTCCTGCCATCTCACGGCGACGAGATTTGCCAAGTCGCCGCCCTCCGCGTCGTCAACGGTCGGATCGTGGACACCGAAACGCTCGACGAACTCGTCGATCCCTGCCGCCCCATTCCCGCCTCTTCGACCGCCGTGCACCACATCACCAACGAGATGGTCAAAGGCAAACCGAAGATCGACGTGATCGGGCGCAAGCTTCATAGTTTTGCCCGTGGATCTGTGCTCGTTGCACATAATGCGCCATTTGACCTCGAATTCCTGCGCAGACATGAGGTCGACATCGGAGAGAAATTCACCCATCCAGTGCTCGACACGGTGCTTCTGTCCGCCATCGTCTTTGGTCAGTCAGAGGAACATACGCTCGATGCGATCTCCGCACGGCTTGGCGTCAAAATCCCGCCAGAGGCCCGTCACACGGCGATGGGAGACACGATTGCGACGGCGCAGGTCTTCATCAAAATGATGCGCATGGCGGAAGAACGCGGGATCGTCACTTTCGGCGAGGCTTTGACAGAAATGCGCAAGCACAAACGCCTGCTCCAAGATGCCAACGAGCAGCAGATGCAAAAAGCCACTGCATCAAAATAGAGCGCGCATTTTGCCCGTTTCACCCTTGTGATCAAAAAAGGGAACATGCTCCAGAGGACCGCCGCGCGTCAGCGCGGCCTCCACTTCCGCGAGGACAACACGCGTCACGAAAGGTAAATCAAAGCTCCGCGCGCCTTCGAGGGTGACCCACTGCAAATGGGACAACTCATCCTCTGCTCGCGAGAAATCATTCAGATCGCCTGCAATCTCGTCCGCACCGACGAGGAAGAACCGCGCATCAAACCGGCGCGGGCGTCCCGGCGGAGTGATCGCGCGGAATATGAACTGCATCGCACCAACGGATGGCAGGACCAGTCCCGTCTCTTCGCGCAACTCACGCAGCGCCGCATGTGGCAGCGCCCGCACCAAATCCGCATCGCATTCTTTGGACAAACGCCGCGCACAATCGGGAGAGAGCGCCCCCGGAAGGTCCGCGCCAAAATCCTCTTGGTCCACCGCCCCGCCCGGAAAGACAAACTTACCCGGCATAAACACCGCTTTGCGTCCGCGCTGCCCCATCAGGACACGTGGTTCAGCGTCGTCATTGCGCAATAGGATCACTGTCGCCGCATCGCGGATCGGAACGTCTTTTTCCATGGCGTCACTCTAGCGCGGGGAAATAGGTCGGGAAAGCCCTGCCGCCCTCACAGCGCACGCTTTACCCGACGCAGGCGAAGCGCATTCGACACCACGAACACGGACGACATCGCCATCGCGCCAGCACCGAGCATCGGAGACAGCGTAATCCCGAACGCCGGATAAAGCACACCCGCCGCCACAGGGATCAGGGCCGCATTATAGGCAAAGGCCCAGAACAGGTTCTGACGGATATTTCCCATTGTTTTCCGACTGATATCACAGGCGGTCACGACCCCTGCCGGATCACCTTTGGTGAGCACAACATCCGCCGCCTCAATGGCGACATCAGTCCCCGTGCCCATCGCGATCCCGACATCAGCCGCCGCCAGCGCAGGCGCGTCGTTGATTCCGTCGCCAACAAAGCCGACGTTTCCGAACTGCTCCCGCAGCGTCTCGACGATCTTCGCTTTGCCCTTTGGCAGCACCTCTGCCTCGACATGATCGACGCCCAACTGTGCAGCCACACTGCGCGCCGCGCGCTCTGTGTCGCCGGAGACCATCGCGATCTTGATCCCGCGCGCATGAAGCGCCTCAACCGCCGCCCGTGCCGTCGGGCGTAGCGGATCAGAGACGCCAATGACCATCACAGGCGCACCGTCACGGGCCACGAGGACAGGGGTTTTCCCCTGATCAGCGAGGGCCGCGAGAGGAGCTTCAAACGCCGCTGTATCAATCTTTTCCCGCGTCATGAGGCGCATATTGCCAATGTGGAGCGCAGCGCCCTCCACGTCAGCCTTGAGCCCATGCCCCGCAATCGCGCGCGCTTTGCCAACCTCGGGAAGCATAAGTCCGCGATCCTTCGCAGCACGTTCGAGCGCGCGGGCAATCGGGTGTTCAGATTTCGCCTCGGCCGCTGCCACCATCGCAATCAGCTCGTTTTCATCACCAGAGATCGTCACAATGTCCGTCACCTCGGGGCGGCCTTCGGTGAGCGTACCGGTCTTGTCAAAGGCCAGAACCTTGACGCCTTGCAGGCCTTGGAGCGCATCTCCCTTGCGGAACAGCACGCCAAGCTCCGCCGCGCGCCCCGTCCCGACCATGATCGACGTCGGCGTGGCGAGGCCCATCGCACAGGGGCAGGCGATGATCAGAACAGCCACACCGGCCACAAGAGCATGGGCCACCTTCGGCTCCGGCCCGATGGCGAGCCAGACGCCAATCGTGAGCAGCGCGAGGCCCATCACAACCGGCACGAAATACATCGTCACCTTATCGACAAGCGACTGGATCGGCAGTTTCGCCCCTTGTGCATCCTCGACCATACGCATGATCTGGGCGAGCATCGTGTCCGCCCCGACCTTTTCCGCCACATAGGTCATCGCGCCTTCGCCGTTGACCGTACCCGCGATCAGGGGGCTGTTCGGGGCCTTGGACACAGGGATCGGCTCACCGGAAATCATCGCCTCATCGACGTGGCTCTCCCCAGAGAGCACCTTGCCATCCACCGCGATCTTTTCACCGGGGCGCAGATGCAGCACGTCGCCGACAGCAATCTCTTCGACGGGGATCTCTACAACCACACCGTCCCGCTCGACCCGCGCCGTCTTGGCCCGCAGCCCTGCAAGTTTACGAATTGCATCGCCCGTGCGGCCTTTGGCCCGCGCCTCAAGCCACCGGCCCAAAAGGATCAGTGTGACAATCACACTGGCCGCTTCGAAATAGACGTTCTGCGCGCCTTCCGGCACCGCGAGAGGCCAGAGCGTCACAAACGCCGAATAGAGAAATGCCGCCCCCGCACCCAAGGCCACAAGCGCATTCATATCCGGCCCACCACGCAAGAGCGACGGGATGCCCTTCGCAAAAAACACATGGCCCGGTCCCGCGAGCACAACAATCGACAGCGCCATTTGCGTATAGCGCCACGCCCATTCCGGCACCGTCATCATCCACCAATGGTGCAGCGGCGGGAACAGATGCCCGCCCATCTCCACGAGAAAAATCGGCAGCGTCAGCACAGCGGCGAGGAGCAATTTCCCCTTCAGCGCGCGCGCTTCGTCCTCTTTGCGATTCACAGGCGCCGCGTCGCGATCAATGCGCGGCGCGGCCTGATACCCCGCCTTCGCGACCACATCGACCAGTTGATCGACCGTGACCACACCGCTGAGAAACTTGACCGAAGCCGTTTCCGCCGCGAGGTTCACCGACGCCTCTGTCACGCCCTCCACATCCGCCAAAGCACGCTCCACCCGCCCGACACAGGACGCGCAGGTCATGCCCTGAATATCAAAGGTGATCTCTTCGGTCCGCGCGGGATAACCCGCCTTATCGAGAACCTCGACAAGCTCCTTCACATCGACCTGCTCGTCAAAACTCACATCCGCGGTTTCCGTCGCGAGGTTCACGTTGGCCTTCGTCACACCCTCCGTGCCGGACAGAGCGCGTTCAACGCGTCCGACACAAGACGCACAGGTCATGCCTTCGATGGAAAATCGTGTCGCGTTCATGGCAACGCCTCTGGAAATTCTGAGTATTCTCGTTACTTATGCCTCAGGGCCGCATCGATCAACTGCACCCGATGCACAGCCCCGTCCCAAATTTTTAGAGAAAGGTCACATATGTCCGTCTTCTCCGTTCCCGATATGAGCTGCGGCCATTGCAAAGCCACCATCACCGAAGCGCTCGAAGCCATTGATGACACAGTCGAAATCAACGCCGACATGGACGCGCGCGAGATTGACGTGTTCTCTGACGCGGGTGACGAAGCCATCCTCGCAGCCCTTTCCAAAGCTGGCTACCCCGCGACCGTGAAAAGCTAACCTTTCACGCCCCACGCCATTGCATCGCTGCGCGCGCCGCGTTTTATATGGTGCAACTGCAGCGAAAGGGGGCACTCGTGAGCGATCCAAACAAAGACAAAACGCCGCAGCCGCGCGCGCTTCCGTGCACACCTCTGCCCGATCAGGTTCGGGTAGACGGCGGGCAACTCATCCTCCCATCTCTTTCGCAAAAGCACCCGCCCACGCAGACAACCGGCGAAGAGTTCCAACTCGCCGGTCTCGTGGCCACCCAACCCAAATTCGACGGTATCCTTGTTCTCCCGAGCGATGAGAGCACGCTCTGGGCGCATGTGAGCGCAGAGGAAATCGTCTCCATGCGCCGCTTTGCGACGGGGCGCATTCTGTCCGCCTTCTTCACGACCGGCCTGCACCACGGCGACGCCGACGCGTTCAAAGACGCGCTCTCTGATGCCATGTCAAAACCGGAAACTATCGCCCTCACACTGAGCGCCCTCGACACGCAGCAATCCAACGGCAACCTCACACCCGAAGAAGCCGCCTCCCGCGCAACCGCCGCCCTCATTGGCGCGGAACTCGCGGCGAGCCGCGCCTACTGGCTCGGCCAACCTGTCATGTTGATCGGCACACCCGCCCTCTGCGCGCCCTACATTGCGGCGCTTGAGGCCCAATTCGTCCCTGTCCTCTCTGCCGACAAAGACAAACTGTTCCAAGCCGGCGTCGACGCCGCCCTCGCAAAGGCAACTGCATGACAGACATTTTCGGCAAACTCTCCGACGGACGCGCCATTCACGCGGTGACGATCACCGACGGCACCCTGAGCGCCACGATCCTCACCCTCGGCGCGATCCTGAATGACGTCCGCCTGACCGGCGTGGACCACAGCCTCACCATCGGCAGCCCCACTCTCGCCGCCTACGACAACGGACCGTTGAAACAATTCGGCGCCCTTGTCGGCCCCGTTGCGAACCGGATCGCGGGGGCAACCGCCCCGCTCGACGGCGAAACCCTGCACTTTCCCGCAAACGAAGGCACGACCTGCCTTCATAGCGGCGTCGCAGGCCTTCATTCCGAGGTTTGGGAAATTGGCGCACAGACGCCGCAGTCCGTCACCCTGACCTGCGATCTACCGGACGGCAAAGACGGCTTCCCCGGCAACCGCAGCATCACTGCCACCTTCTCGATCCGCGCGCCTGCGACGCTGCATATGGAGATCACCGCGACCACTGATCGCACGACGCTCATGAACATCGCGAACCATTCCTATTGGCGGCTCGACCCCGCCAAAACGACAGATGGCCACAAACTCCAGCTCAGCGCAAACCGCTACCTACCCGTTGATACCCGCCTGATCCCGCTTGAAATCACGCCGGTTGACGGCACCGCTTTCGACTTCCGCGACGCGCGCATCATATCCCCGAGCGACGCCCAGCGCCTCGATCACTGTTTCTGCCTCTCGGACGGCTCCGAACCGCTTCGCCCTGTTGCAACGCTTACGGGTCAGTCGGGTCTCACTCTCGAAATGTCCACGACCGAACCCGGATTGCAGGTCTTCGACGCCGCGCCGATGGGCAGCGGCGCGTTCGAAGGGCATGAAGGATGGGTGGAAACGGGCTTTTGCGGTGTGGCGCTTGAGGCCCAGCACTGGCCTGATGCACCGAACCGGCCGGAGTTCCCGTCGGTCCGTCTCGGTGCTGGCGACACCTATCACCAGCACACGAGTTGGCGGTTCTTCCGCGACTAGGCCTTAGCCTTCTTGCGCGGCGGCAAACCACGCGCGGATCGCGGCGCGGTCTTCGTCCGCGAGCGCCATATAGGTCCCCGCAGGCGGCATGGCATGGGTCACACCGGCCTGAAGCCAGATATCACGCGCATGATTGGCAACCTCATGCGGGCTTTCAAGCATCACACCTTTCGGCGGAGAGGCGAGCCCCTCCCAATACGGTTCCGCCGTATGGCACATGGAGCAGTTCGCGCTCACGATGTCATAGACCTCGTCAAACCCTTCGGCGGACGCGAATTTCTGGGCGACGGGGCCGAGTGCGGCCTCACCGTCCATATCGCGCTGGCCGTAGATGCCCAGAGTAGACAGCCACATGACCACGAGGAACAGACCCACGGTCAGACCCCAGGTCCACCACAGCATCCCGCCGCGTTTGTGCATGGTGTTGAAGAAGTGGCGGATCGTCACCCCCATCAGGAACACGAGCGCCGCGATGAGCCAGTTGTATTCCGCCGCAAACGCGAGCGGGTAGTGGTTTGACAGCATCATGAAGATGACGGGCAGCGTGAGGTAGTTGTTATGGGTGGAACGCTGCTTGGCGGTCTTGCCATACATCGGGTCCGGCGTGCGCCCTTCGCGGAGGTCTTTCACCACCACCTTCTGGTTCGGGATGATGATGAAGAACACGTTCGCGCTCATGACCGTCGCCGTGAAGGCCCCGAGGTGCAGGAACGCCGCGCGGCCCGTGAACACCTGCGTATAGCCCCACGCCATGATGACGAGGATCGCATAGAGGATAATCATGAGGGCGGTGTCGCCCTTGCCCAGCATCAGTTTGCAGATCGTGTTGTAGGCGATCCAGCCAAAGGCGAGCGAGACGATGGAGATGATGATCGCCACCGGCGTCGTGATGTCGAGCACGTTCGGATCAATCAGGTAAAGCTCCGCGCCCATGTAATAGACGACCGCCATGAGGGCCGCCCCAGAGAGCCATGTCGAATAGCTCTCCCATTTGAACCAGATGAGATCTTCCGGCATCCGCGCGGGCGCGACGAGGTATTTCTGGATGAAATAGAACCCGCCCCCATGGACCTGCCACTCCTCACCGCCGACGCCTTCGCGACGGTCGGAGGAGGGACGCAGCCCGAGATCGAGCGCGATAAAGTAGAACGACGACCCGATCCACGCGATCGCGGTCACAACATGGAGCCAGCGGAGCGCAAATTCGGCCCACTCCCAAACGATTGGCAACAAAGACATTTTAGCTCCCCCGATAGGTCGAATAGCTGAAAGGCGACAACAAAAGCGGCACGTGGTAATGGCTCTCCGGATCACTGATCCCGAACCGCAGCGGAATTTCGTCGAGGAACAGCGGCTCCGCCCCGGCCTGTCCGGTGCTGCGGAGATAATCGCCAGCGTAGAACACCAGCTCGTAAGTTCCTGTCACAAAATCACCCGCAGGCAAGATCGGCGCATCCGTGCGGCCGTCGGAATTCGTCACCGCAGTGGCAATCTTTTCCCGATCTTCACCCGTCAGGCGAAAGAGCGCGATCTGAATCCCTTCGGCGGGCAATCCTTTGGCGGTGTCGAGAACATGGGTGGTCAAAAAACCGGACGTCATAGGCGTTTTGCTCATTTTGAATGCATTTTCTCCGTCACACTGTCGGAAAGCAAAGAGGTGGACAATAAAACATTTCACCAGATTGGATACAAAATAGTATTCAATACGCTACAAGCCTACCAAATAGTCAAAAAACCAAAAGGCCCTCTAAAATGCCAAAAAATCCACCGCGTTATGTTCGAAACATGCAGGGCTACGGAGCGCACGCGCCCGATCCGCAATGGCCGGGTGGGGCAAAAGTCGCGGTTCAGTTCGTCCTCAACTACGAAGAAGGCGGCGAAAACTGCGTTCTCCACGGGGATGCGGCGTCAGAAGCCTTCCTCTCCGACATCGCGGGCGCCGCGATGTGGCAGGGCAAGCGCCACTGGAACATGGAATCAATCTACGAATACGGCGCGCGCGCAGGTTTCTGGCGTCTGCACCGCCTCTTCACCGGCGCGAATATCCCCGTGACGATCTACGGCGTGGCCACCGCACTGGCGCGTTCGCCGGAACAGGTCGCGGCGATGCAGGACGCCGGATGGGAAATCGCCTCCCACGGTCTCAAATGGGTCGAACACAAAGACATGCCCGAGGACGAAGAACGCGCCGCGATTGCGGAAGCGATCCGTCTGCACGAAGAAGTCACCGGCGAACGGCCCTACGGCTGGTATACGGGCCGCTGCTCGGAAAACACCGTCCGCCTCGTCTCCGAAGAAGGCGGCTTTGATTACGTCTCCGACACCTACGATGACGACCTGCCCTATTGGCTTGAAGTCGGAGATCGCGACCAACTGATCATCCCCTACACGCTCGAAGCCAACGACATGCGCTTCGCCACGGCACCGGGTTACATCACGGGCGAGCAGTTCTTCACCTACCTCAAAGACGCCTTTGATGTGCTCTACGCGGAAGGCTCCGAGAGCACGCCGAAGATGATGAATATCGGCCTCCATTGCCGCCTTATCGGTCGTCCCGGTAAACTCGCAGGCCTCAAAAAATTCATCGAATACATCCAAGGATTCGAAGACGTTTGGACCCCGCGCCGCATCGATATCGCCCGCCACTGGGCCGCAACCCATCCGCACAGCCGCGTCGAAAAGCCATCCGAACTCTCGCAGGACGACTACGTCGCCAAGTTCGGCAGCATCTTCGAACACAGCCCGTGGGTCGCAGAGCGCGCATGGGGTCTCGAACTTGGTCCGGCGCATGATACATGGATCGGCACCCACTCCGCCCTGTGCCGCGCCTTCCGCCGCGCGACGCCCGAGGAGAAGATGGGCGTGCTCACAGCGCACCCCGATCTCGCCGGAAAACTCGCACAGGCCAAACGCCTGACCGCAGAGAGCACCTCGGAACAGGCCTCCGCCGGTCTCGACGCCCTGACCGACGAAGAGCGCGCGACATTCGAGGCGCTGAACACCGAATATACCGAAAAATTCGGCTTCCCCTTTATCATCGCCGTAAAAGACAATACGAAAGACACCATCCTCAAGGCCTTCCACGCCCGTCTGACCAACACAGCAGACGAAGAATTCGCCACCGCATGTCGTCAGGTGGAGCGGATCGCATGGCATCGCCTCAAAGAGATGAACTTCTAAGACCGAGAGCCCAATGAGCTACGAATACACCTATTGCGCGCCGACAGGCGGATTGCCCGATCAGAACAATCACGCCCGCGAACGCGCTGTTTTCACCAATTCCTACGCCGTGATCCCTCACGGCGTGATGTCCGACATCGTCGTCAGCTACCTGCCTGGCTGGGAACGCACCCGCGCGTGGGTTCTCGCCCGACCGCTGACCGGCTTTGCCGAAACCTTCGCGCAGCTGATCGTTGAGGTCTCCCCCGGCGGCGGTGCCTCCAATCCCGAACCCGACCCGATGGCGCAATGCGTGATGTTCATCCTCGCGGGCCATGTCCGCGTGACCATCGGCGCACGCGCCTATGAGTTGGACCCGGGTGGATACGTCTACGTCGCGCCCGGTGACGACTACACCGTTCAGAACGACACCGATACGCCGGCCACCTTTGTCTGGATTCGCAAACGCTACGAACCGGCGCAGGGCATCGACATGCCAGAGAGCTTTGTCACCGCCGACCACGAAAAGCCGCCGATCGAAATGCCGAACACCTCCGGCTACTGGTCCACGTCCCGTTTCGTGGACCCGCACGACCTGCGCTACGATTTCCACGTGAACATCGTGACCTTCCTGCCCGGCGGCACCATTCCCTTTGCAGAAACGCACGTCATGGAGCACGGGCTTTATGTGCTTCAGGGCCGCGGCGTCTATCTGCTCAATCAGGACTGGGTCGAGGTCTCCGAGGGCGATTTCCTCTGGCTCCGCGCCTTCTGCCCGCAGGCCTGTTACGCCGCCGGACGCCGCCCGTTCCGCTACCTGCTCTACAAGGATGTGAACCGTCATCCGAAGCTGGAACTGGGTTAAGCCGCCATGTCGTGCGAGATCAAAACCGAGCCGCTGACCGCAGAGGCCTTTGCCCCCTACGGCGACGTGCTCGACGCCTCTGGTGCACCGGACAAGATCATCAATCAGGGCAAATGCGGTCGCTACCACGACCGCGCCGCTGTTGATGTGACACCGGACACCGGCGGACGCGTCGGCATGTCGATCTTTCACGCCGAGTTGCGGGAATTTCCCTACACGCTCGACCTGATCGAACGGCATCCCGAAGGCTCACAGGCCTTTGTGCCCATGTCCGCCGATCCGTTCCTCGTGATCGTCTCCGACGGCCCCGACGCGACGCCCCGCGCCTTCGTCACCAACGGCGCGCAGGCGATCAACTTTCACCGTGGCACATGGCACGGCGTTCTGACGCCTCTGGCGGGGAACGGCTTGTTCGCTGTCATGGACCGGATCGGGGACACCCCGAACCTCGAAGAGCACTGGTTCGAGACGCCTTGGACCGTGATCAACGGTTAACGCAACGCGCGAGGGGTCCGACAAAAGTCCGACAGGGTGCCGACACTTTGCCGACCGCCGGATTCAACTGATTTCAGGCCGCACCAGACGCGTGCGGCCTGATGCTTTGATCCCCGCCATGCGGGAAAAAGATTTCCGCAAAAAACTGCACATTTCCCCCTTGACCCTGCCCCCTATGCCCTCTATCTACGCGGCACTTCGGCGGAGTAGCTCAGTTGGTTAGAGCAGCGGAATCATAATCCGCGTGTCGGGGGTTCAAGTCCCTCCTCCGCTACCATATCCCCTCAGCAAGACACTGAATTTATGGCGCTTTTCGAAGCGGTGTATTTTCTTGCCATCATTTTTCCCACACTTTGGGAGATGGTTTGTCGGCTGACCAATCTCCGATTTCTCGAAAGAATCCGCGCCCTCTCATGGCGCTCAAACCGAGAAATGGAGACCCGAATGCCCAACACCCGCCCGCAAGTGACCTCTGATCAGGATCTTTATCAACTGGCACTCCAATGCCGCGATCTTTCTGCATTGCTGGAAGACACGTTGATCGAACTCGACACCGAGACCTGCGAAAAGAAACTCGACGGGATTACAGCCCTCTCCAACATCCTGCAGGAGCGCATGGAAAAGCTGGCGCATACGTGTGATCCGGTCACGCTCCGCAACATATTGGCAGGCAGCCTGTAACGCGCGGCTTTATCATGACACTCTCAGAATGGCTTAGATCCGCGCAGGGACGCGGCTGGAGCGCTGGGCAAGTGACGCCGGAGGCAATCTCACTGCATTGCTCCTCACCGACATGCAGCACGCATATTTCGCGCTCCCTTCGCTCACTCGGCCGCCCTCCCAAACCGTGCCGCAAGAAACACCCTACAGTATTGGAAGACGGCCGCCATGATCCTTACGCCAAGCTCGTCGCCAAACTCCGGCGGCGCCGCGTCGAACTCGGGCTCGGACAAGAGGACGTAAACGCTGCTGTAGGATTTGCAGACGGATACATTAGCAAGCTTGAGGCGATGCACCGCTTTCCGCACGCAAGCACACTCGTTCTCTGGTGCCAAACCTTAGGCATAGAGCTGATAGAGGCTCCTGCCCCCCTCCCACAAGCAACGATTAGCGCAATAGAGGGGCGGCGCTCCCGCCCCTACGCGCGCCATCAGGCCCGTTTCAAAGCCAACTCTGAGTGCAAAGAGGACGGGGTAGAACGCCCTGCATGAGAGTGAATCGCCTCACCGCGCAACTGGACGTTTAGAGGCTCTTTCGTCAGAACATCCGCCAGAGAACTTGGAACTGCTTTTCGCTTTAAAAACAGCGCCCTGAACACATCAGCCCCACACCGTTCTCATTCACACAACAGCGAATACTCGGCCAACCGACCTCATCACTTCGCCCTCATATGAGGAATCGTTTGATAGGTGTAAGGTGGGACTTTGAGCGCGCGCGAGCTCCGAAAGGTTTGATGGCGCGCACCGGCGCAAAGGTATCGAATGAACCCAGCTCGCTGCCAAGCAGTGCGGTCCGCTCACGATTGCCCGATTAGTGGTCTGACGGTGCAAGCAACCAACCCACTCTCACAGCCCCTCAAAAACCAATGTTGGATCATACATCTCAATCCAGCCTGCACAACTGTAGCTGCATGCGGGATAGGCGCGACGGATAGAGAGCCGACACCCCCACCCCCTTTTCATATCGGCAAAGTGACCCCCGGCCCCAAAAATCGCCGCACGTGGGGGTCCATCCATGCCTCCCCTCTCGCGTCAGGCCATAAAGGGCCGCTCTAGATTTTTAGAATGAAGCAAGCAGGCGCTCGGCAGTCCCCAAGTGTAAGTCCAAAGCGAGAACAAGTATTTTCAGCTTTCGGCCCATGCCGGCCATTCGTACCCGGTGCAGCGGATGACCGATCACAACCCATTCAAGCCATTCGTGGCAAGCGCAGAGCGAGATGGGGTGTTAAACACGAAAAGCAGGAAGTAGACATTCTCTGCGGAAAAACGAATTCCTAAGTGGCCTGCACATTCCTGTCGATCCACGAAGAAACTCCCTGATCACGGATCGAGCCAACAGTGGGTCATGTTTGCCACAGCCTTACAGGTCTGTGAAGGCCACCGTGTATAGCATTTTTGCGGACAAAACTTGCTCGAAAAACAATGGCTGCTGCATTCTGGGCAGGTTCTTTGTGACCGTCACATCCAACCCGTAAGTCGTCTACGTTTACGCCGCCCTGTGATAGGTTTTTTGCTCAACCGTTGACACCTAAGTTGAATGGTCCGGTTTAAGTGTAGGGGCTTACGGTAAATAATTCACTGGCACCAAAGCCTATGAAACTTGGAAAGCTTTAAAAAATGATGAGGCTGGGAAAAGGCGCGTATCGGTTTCAAACGACCGATACGCGCTTCCGTCCTGCGGTTTACAACCCCCCGAAGTGGAAAGCCTTGGTTTCGAGATACTCCTCGATGCCCTCTTGTGCGCCTTCTCGGCCAAGTCCCGATGATTTGACGCCGCCGAAGGGAGCTTCGGCATGGGAAACGGCGCCGGTGTTGAGGCCGACGAGTCCGAATTCCAAGGCTTCGCCGAAGCGGAACGCACGTGCCATGTCTTTCGTGTAGAAATAGGCGGCCAAGCCGAACGGCGTGCCGTTCGCGATCTCCAGCGCTTCTTCCTCCGTCTCGAACTTGAACACTGGCGCGACGGGGCCAAAGGTTTCCTCAGACGCGAAACGCATGTCCGTGGTTGCTCCGGTCAGCACAACTGGATCGGCGAATTGTGCGGTTAGGTTGCGCGCGGTCGTGGCGCGTACGGCCCCTTTTGCGATGGCGTCATCGACATGGGCCGTGATCTTTTCAATGGCCGCGGCGTTGATCATCGGACCGATGTTTGTGCCGTCCTCCGTACCCGCGCCGACCTTCAGCGCGTTCACCTTCTCCGCCAGTTTCGCGACGAATGCGTCGTGAATGCCGGACTGCACCAGCATCCGGTTGGCACAGACACAGGTCTGGCCGCCGTTGCGGAACTTCGACACCATCGCGCCTTCGACGGCTGCATCCAGATCGGCATCATCAAAGACGATGAACGGTGCGTTGCCCCCGAGTTCGAGCGACATTTTCTTGAGCGTCGGCGCGCATTGTTCTGCAAGAAGCGCACCCACGCGGGTCGATCCGGTGAAGGAGAGCTTGCGGACAACAGGGCTTGCAGTCAGGGCGCCGCCGATCTCTTCGGGACGTCCCGTCAGGATGTTGAGCACGCCTTTCGGAATGCCTGCACGTTCGGCCAGAACGCCAAGCGCCAGCGCAGAATAGGGCGTGAAGTCGGACGGTTTGATCACCATGGTGCAACCTGCGGCCAGTCCCGGCGCGACCTTGCGGGTGATCATTGCATTGGGGAAGTTCCACGGTGTGATGATCGCGCAGACGCCGACGGGTTCTTTCAAGGCCATGATCTTTTTGCCCGGCAACGGCGAGGGAATGATATGGCCGTTGATGCGGCGGGCTTCTTCCGCGAACCAGCGCACAAAGGACGCCCCGTAGATGATCTCACCCTTGGCTTCCGCGAGGGGCTTGCCCTGTTCGGACGTCAAGATCATCGCGAGATCGTCTGCGTGCTCCAGCATCAGGTCGTACCAAGCCATCAACAGGTCGGCGCGTTCAAGATGGGTCTTTGCCTTCCACGATTTCATTGCTTCGGCGGCGGCAGCAATCGCGGCCTCTGTCTCCGCCGCAGTACAATCGGGCATGGTGCCCATGGCTGTACCGGTGGCGGGGTTGATGACATCCATATCGGCACGTGCAATCCATGCCCCGTCGATGAGAGCGGCCTGACGGAAGAGATCGGGGTCTTTGAGTTGCATTTACGCCTCCAATGCGGCCAGAACGGCCGAGGTGATGTCGTCTGTTGAATTCTGTCCCGGACGGGTTCCAATGCCTTTGGCTGTGGCGGCCTCAATCGCCGTCAAGATCGCGGTAGCGGCGTCTTTTTCGCCCAGATGATCGAGCATCATAGCCCCCGACCAGATGGCCGCAATCGGGTTCGCGATGTTTTGGCCTGCAATATCGGGAGCCGAGCCATGCACCGGTTCGAACATTGAGGGCACAGAAGGGTCGGGGCAGATGTTGGCAGAGGCGGCAAATCCGAGACCGCCCTGAATAGCCGCGCCTAGATCGGTCAGGATGTCGCCAAAGAGGTTCGAGGCGACGATCACGTCGAGTTGTTCGGGCGCCATCACCATCTTTGCGCACATGGCGTCGATATGCATGTGGCTAACGGAGACGTCGGGGTACTCTTTTGCCACCTCGCGGGTCACTTCGTCCCAGAACACCATGGAGTATTTCTGGGCGTTCGATTTGGTAACAGAGGTCAGATGTTTGCGCCGTGCGCGGGCCTGTTCAAAGCCGAACCGGATGATCCGTTCGACGCCCGCACGGGTGAAGATCGCGACCTCGGTTGCGACCTCATTGTCCTTGCCCTGATGCACTCGGCCACCGGCGCCAGAATATTCGCCCTCGGTGTTCTCGCGGATGCAGAGGATGTCGAACCCTTCCGCCTTGAGCGGGCCTTCGACGCCGCTCAACAGGCGGTGCGGACGAATGTTGGCGTATTGGGTGAAGGCCTTGCGGATTGGAAGCAAAAGCCCATGCAGGGAGACGCTGTCCGGTACAGTGTCCGGCCAGCCGACCGCGCCGAGATAAATCGCATCGAATTTCGAGAGTGTTTCGATCCCGTCCGCGGGCATCATCTCACCGTGTTCGAGGTAGTATTCGCAGGACCAGGGAAAGGTCTCAGAATGCAGGGAAAATCCAAATTCCCGGCCCGCAGCCGACAGCACCTCCATCGTAGCATCGGTCACATCGACACCGATGCCGTCGCCGGGGATGAGCGCGAGTTTGTAGGCGGTCATCTGATCTCTCCTTACAGCCTGTTTCTCTTTAAGGTATCGCTTGGAGACAGCGCAAAAAGCTGCTGAAAGCCAGAGCATCGCAGAAGATTCAGCTTTTACCCGACCTCTCCTACGCAGAAGATTTTGTGGCAATCGTAGAGAAAGTTTCCGGAACACGTCTGGGGCAGGCAAAATCTGGACAAAGCGTTAAGATTTGTGTCGAATGCTGTTGACGTTAAGGCGCTAACAGAAAAGATAAATGCCTGCAGAGTGGCTGAGGGACCCCGCATGAGCACCAGCTACAAACTAGATCGGATTGATCTAAAAATTCTGTCCGAATTGCAGCGCAATGGTCGGATAACGAATGTTGAGCTTGCGGAGCTTGTCGCGCTGTCGCCATCGCCCTGTCTGATGCGTGTCAAGAAACTTCAGAAAGCCGGGTATATCACGGGATATGCTGCGAAAATCGACGTTGCGAAGCTGGGTGAAACTCTCACGGTTTTTACGGAATTCACCCTTAAGAACCACCGCCAGATCGATTTTGCCAGATTTCAGGAAGCTTTGGAAAAAGTCGATAGCTGCGTCGAATGCCATTTGGTTTCAGGCGGCTATGACTATCTCGCGAAATTCGTGACCGGGTCTATTTCGGATTACCAGATGGTGATCGAGGACCTGATCGACCGAAATGTGGGGATCGACAAGTATTTCAGCTTTGTCGTGATGAAAACGCCGTTCATCAAGACGCAAATCCCGCTGACCCGTCTCTTCGCAGATAAACTCTAACGGGACGCACCGCACAGGACGGCGCGTCCGGTTTTAGGATCAACGAAGCGCGAACTCAGCGACCAGATCGGGGTCCTGTTCGAGGGAAGAAAGCCAGCCTGTGTCGAGTTGCGGGATCGAGGAGATCAGCAATTTCGAATAGGGATGTTCGGCCTTGCTCGACATGTCCCGGGCGGGAAGCGCCTCGACCACTTCGCCTTTGTACATGACCAGCACATCGTCACAGATCGCCTCCACGGTCGAGAGGTCGTGGCTGATGAACATGTAGCTCAGGTCCAACTCGCGCTGAAGTTCCTTGAGCAGATCAATGATCGCGGCGGCCACCACTGTGTCGAGAGCCGAGGTGATTTCGTCGCAGAGGATCAGATCGGGGTCGGCCGCCAGAGCGCGGGCAAGGTTAATCCGTTGTTTCTGTCCACCCGAAAGCTCGCCCGGCAGGCGATGGCGCAGATTTGCGGGCAGACGAACCATATCGAGCAGTTCAACCACACGTGCGTCACGTTCAGCGCCCTTCATCCCGTGATAGAAAGTCAGCGGACGCCCGAGGATCGCGCCAATCGAGTGCGCCGGGTTGAGCGCGGTATCGGCCAGCTGGAAAACAATCTGGCTCCGGCGCAGTTCTTCTTTCGACCGTGACTTAAGCGCGTGGGGCATTTCATAACCATCAATGAGCACCTCGCCTCTGTAGGGAGGAAGAATGCCGGAAATTGCACGCGCCAGCGTGGATTTGCCCGAGCCGCTCTCCCCAATGACACCGAGGTTGCGCCCACGCGGGAGCACCAGATTGACGTCCTTGAGGATTTTGGCGGAAGGCTCCCCATTGTGGACCGGCCCATATCCGGCAAAGAGATTGCGGACTTCGAGAATAGGGGCGGTGTGCTTGGCGGCTGTCGGACTGACTATCGCCTCATGCAAAACGGGTTCGAACGCCGAGAGCAATTCTTTGGTGTAAGAATGCGTCGGATTATGGAGGATTTGCTCGGCCGTTCCCTCTTCTTGAATAACGCCGCCTTTGAGAACGATAATCCGGTCCGCAACCTGTGCCACGACTGCGAGGTCGTGGCTCACGTAAACGCCTGAGATGCCGCCGTTCGCCATGACGGATTTGAACGCGCGCAGCACTTCGATCTGCGTGGTCACGTCGAGCGCAGTTGTCGGTTCGTCAAAAATTACGAGATCCGGATCTCCGATGAGTGCCATCGCGGCGGAAAGCCGCTGCAACTGGCCGCCGGACACTTGGTGTGGGTAACGTGACCCGATGGTGTCGTAATGCGGAAGCGCGAGGGCCTTGAACAATTCGACCGCTTTTTCTTCGGCCTTGTCGCGTGGCATCAGCTTGTGGATTTTGGTGATCTCGATCACCTGATCCATGATGCGTTTGGACGGGTTGAAGGCCGCAGCCGCAGACTGCGGCACGTAAGAAACCTTGGTGCCGCGCAGGCTCGCCCGAGCGCGCTCGCTCATGGACGTGATTTCAGCGTCACCGAGGTGGATGTTTCCCTCTTCAATGAAACAGCCGCTGCGCGTGTGGCCCATAAGAGAAAGCGCGATGGTGGTCTTGCCGGAGCCACTTTCGCCGATGAGGGCAACGATTTCACCCGGGGCGATGTCGAACGAGACGCCTTTGATAATCTCCACTCTACGACCGGAGTCCGTGGTTGCGCCGATTTTGAGGTTGCGGACGGTGATACGGGAATGGCTCATCATTCGCTCCTGTCGCGGATTTTCGTGGGCAGGTTGTCGATGAACAGGTTCACCGAGATGGTCAGAGTAGCAATCGCGATCGAGGGGAAAACGACGGCCGGGGCCCCAAAGCTAAGGCCTTCGATATTTTCACGCACCAACGCGCCCCAATCCGCATTTGGCGGTTGCACGCCGAGGCCAAGGAAGGAGAGGCCGGACAGCACGAGGACGATGAATACAAAGCGCACGCCGAGATCGGCCAGCACAGGGCCAAGAATGTTCGGGAAAATCTCGCGCACGATCAGGTAGACGGTGGTCTCTCCGCGGGCACGGGCGACTGTGATGAAATCCATCGTGTTCACGTTCACGGAGAGCGCCCTCGCAAAGCGGTAGGCCCCGGGCAGGTAGATCGCGGCGAGCGTCAGGACGAGCACAGGGATCGACGATCCGACGGCGGCCACAGTCACAAGTCCAAACAACAGGGAAGGGATTCCGTTAAAGGCGTCCAGAAGGCGCGAGAGCACCATATCGAACCATCCGCCTGTGACGGCCGCGATCATGCCGAGGATCACACCGCCCGCGACAGAGATAAACACGGCAGCAAGGGAAATGCCGACGGTGTAGCGGGTTCCCATCAGAATGCGGGACAGGATGTCACGTCCCAGATAGTCGGTCCCGAGCCAGAACTTGTCACTCATCGGACCGAAATAGTCCCAGTCCACGATTTCACCTGCAGGATATGGGGCGAGTAAGGGACCGAAGATCGCGATGAACGCCCAGAACAGGATCACGGCAAGACCGATCCGTCCCGTCAGGTTGAAGGAGTAGCCGAGGCGCTTGGGGGTCGGCAGCGCAGAAAGAAAAGTGGTGCGTGTCGTCATCAGCGGAGCCTCGGGTTGGAGAGAATGGCGATCATATCCGCAAGCGTGATCAGCGAGAGGTAGCTCACGCAGAAGATCATCGCACAGGACTGGATCAGCGGCAGGTCGCGGGTGGCGACGGCATCGACCATGAGTTTGGCCACGCCGGGGTAGTTGAAGATCGTTTCGACGATGATCACTCCGCCAACAAGGTAGGACAGCGACAGGGCAACAGCATTGGCAATCGGCCCGAGCGCATTTGGCAGAGCGTGAGAAATCACCATGCGGGAACGCAACGCACCTTTTAGGAGCGCCATTTCCACATAGGGGGTGTTGATCGTTTCGATCACCGCGGCGCGGGTCATGCGGATCATCTGTGCGGAGACGACAAAGGACAAGGTGATCACCGGCATCGCATAGGCGCGCAACATCTCCAGAAATGAGGAGGTATCCGCCCCAAAACTGAGGGCAGGGAGCCAGCCGAGCCAGACGGCGAAGATCAGAACCGAAAGTGTTGCCACCATGAACTCGGGGACCGAAATGACGGAAATCGTCAAAATGGAGATCCCGCGGTCAAATAGAGAACCTTGCCACATCGCGGCGCCGATCCCGAGTGTCAGGGCGATAGGGACAGAGACGAGTGTGACGATGCCAGCAAGTTTGAGCGAGTTGGACAAACGCCCGGAAATCAATTCGGCCACGGTCATGTTGTTCACATAGGAAGTGCCAAGATCGCCCTGCGCAAGGCCGAGCAACCACCCGATGAAGCGCCCAAGGGCCGGGGTGTCGAGCCCCATAGATTCTCGAAGTGCAGCGACGGCTTCAGGTGTTGCCGCCTGACCGAGGAGAACTTCGGCGACATCGCCGGGGAGCAATTCGGTGGCAAAGAACACGGCAAATGACACGATGATGAGCGTCAGGAAGGCAATGCCGAGCCTTTGGGAAACCAGGAACCAGGGCTTGTGCTTATGTCGCAAAGGTGCTCCTCCAGAGAGAATTGTGGCGGGGGTGGTTCCGCCATAAGCAGAGGTTGGCCCGCACGTCTAAGACACGCGCGGGCCATCGTCAAAGGTAGGGTCGACGATTAACTGTCGAGCCAGACATGCTCGGCGAAGTTGAAGCCCATCAAACCACCCAGCGGGTTCGATTTGATGCCTTGAACGTTGGATGCCAGACCGTCGATGTTCGAGAAGTAGGCCGGGATGATCGTACCAGCTTCGTTGGAGATCATCTCCTGCATGGTCCAATACATCTCTTTGCGCTTGGCTTCATCCAGCTCGCCGCGTGCTTCGATCATCATGCTGTCGAATTTGTCGGAGGCGTAGTGGCTTTCGTTCCACTTGGCGTCAGACCCGTAGAGCAGCGAGAAGAGGATGTCCGGCGTCGGGCGCGGGTTGATGTGACCGAAATGGATCGGCGCTTTGAGCCAGTAGTTCGACCAGTAGCCGTCGGCAGGCACGCGGTCGACTTTGAGGTTCATGCCGATTTCGGAGCCGGACTGCTGCATCACGGTCGCGATGTCGACCGAAGACGCGGCGGCGTCGGAGCACACCATCGGAATTTCAGCGCCCAAGACGCCGGCTTTCTCGAAGTGGTGCTTGGCCTTTTCCGGATCGAATGCACGGGCTTTCAACTCGGTGTTGTAGTAGCGGTTCGCCGGAGACACCGGTTGGTCGTTGCCGATCTCGGCCATGCCGCGGAGCACGGATTTCTGGATCAGCTCGCGGTTGACGAGCGATTTCATGCCCTCGATGAACTCGGCTTTGGAGCCCGGCTCCATGTCGAGGCGAATATTGAGGTCGGTGTAGTTACCAGCGGTTGTAACCGAGGTCTTGATGGCAGACTGACCTTCCAGCATCCGCATGGAGCGCGGGTTCACGTTCGCAGCGATCTGGATGTCGCCGGACAAGAGCGCGTTCACACGGGCGGAGTTATCGGAGATTGCAAAGAACTCGACGCTATCGAGATAGGGACCTTCGGCCTTGAAGTAGTTCGGGTTTTTCGTGGCGATGGAGCGCACGCCCGGTTCGAAAACTTCGCAGATGAAGGGGCCGGTGCCGTTGGCGGTGGAGAAATCCGTGGTGCCCGCCGCAATGATCATGAAGTGATGCAGCGCAAGGATCGTCGGCAAATCGGCGTTCGGTGCCGAAAGCACGATCTTGACCGTCAGATCGTCCACTTTCGAGATTTCGGACATTTGCTGGGCGATGGCGTTGACCTTGGAGCCGGTCGCCTCGTCAAGGTGACGCGACAGGGAGAACACAACGTCTTCGGCAGACAGGGTCTTGCCATCGTGGAAGGTTACGCCAGACTTGAGTTTGATTTCCCAAGTTTGGGCGTCGTCGGTGGACACGCTCTCAGCCAGTTCCATCTGGATGCCGCCGGTTTCGTCGAGGACGGTCAGGCGGTTGTAGAAGGAACAGATACGCACATAGTCGGTGGAAAGCGACGCCTTGGCAGGGTCAAGCGTATCAGCGGTCGAGGACGACCAGCCTGCAGCTTTGATGGAGCCGCCGGAAACCGGAGTGGCGGCAACAGCTGCGCCAGCCTTGAGCAAAAGCGAGCCGCCTGCTGCAGCACCGATACCGGACGCCATCAGCATTTTGAGAAGATCACGGCGCGACGCCCCGCGACGGATCATGTGTTCGACCTTCGCGTCATCGCGGCCGGTCCAGTTTGTCGGTGTTTTGGTCATATCAGTGGTCCCTGTTGATGGTGAAAGAGGGCCATGCGGTCTTTATGCCGTTTTGGCCCTCAAAAATCACGCCTTGAATGCGTCGTCAGCGGCGTTGGCCAACTCGATCAGTGCGTGGAAGTGGTAGTCGGGTTCAGTAAATTCTTTCGGCTCGATGGTGCCGCCGTAGCCTTTTTGCGCATGGCGGCGCTGGATCCAGGCGTTGGTCATACCCAATTCGCGGGAGATGCCGATGTCGTGGTATTGGCTCTGAGCGGTGTGCAGGATGTCTGCCTTGCTGCCACCGTCTTTTTCGACGTGAGCGAAGACTTGGTGGAAATACTCCGGGTTAGGTTTTTCACATCCGGTGTCATCGGTGGTGAAGCCCGCCCAGAAGGGCTCGCCCAGTTTGGCGGCGTATTTCTCGAAGGCCCAGCGACGGGCGTTGGTCATCGCGATCAGTTTATAATGGGTTTTGAGCTTGGCCATCGCTTCGACGCTGTCGGCAAACGGCTCGGCCTCGCCAACGGTGTCGATCATGTGCTGGCGGTATTCTTCGGTGTCCGGAAGGCCAAACGCCTCTGCGATGCGGCTGTAGCAGCGTCCCAAGTCGTCGGGGAAAAGGCCTGCGCCCGGCTCATAGCGCGCATCGCGGTAGACGGACAGAGCGGCCTCTCCGTCGAGATCGACGCCTTCTTTTTCTGCGATTTCGGCCAGACCCTTTTTAATGGCGCCTTCGAAATCAATCAGTGTGCCGACCACATCGAAGGTGACATAGCTAAAGGCGGTCAGGGGTTTCACATCAGTTTCGGTCGCCATCTGGCGCAATCCTTTCTTTTATGTGCGCATGTGGCACAGGGCGTGTCGCTCCGCTGGTCCTGCGCGACGGCATTTTCTGCCGTCTACTCGTTCGCCCCTTGTTTCAAAGGGTTTCTCGAGGCGCAGCCTATGTGGCGTAGGTTTAGAGTGACCTCTTTTGATGGGGGTCAAACGCCAAATGCATGGGCTGATGCGGCAGAATATTCCGAAATGAACCGTCACGCGGCATTTCTCGCCATCGGGGCGTTTTCGTCCTTAATAGCCTCTCTCGGGATGCACCAAGCCGGGAATCGGTTTCCCGTCTGCACGCGCGCGCATGACGGAGAGTGCATGTTCCGCCCCTTCTCGATCATCTGTGACAGAGCCGATATGAGGTGTCAGGATCACACGCGGATCGCCCCATACCCAGTGGTCGGACGGGAGCGGTTCAGGATCGGTGACATCCAGCATCGCGCTGTCGATATGCCCGTGATCAAGTGCAGAACGAAGCGCCTCAAGGTCGAGCTGTGGACCACGCCCAGCCTGAACAATTCGGGCGCCTTTCGGAAGCTGCGACAGGTATGCCGCATTAAGTTTTCCATGCGTCTCCGGCGTGAGCGGCAAAAGGCAGATCAGAATATCCGTCCGGCTGAGAAAGGCCGCCTCATCCTGAGGTGTGTAGAGCGCAATGTTCGGATAATCACTGACAGACCGGCTTGCCGCGGCAACGTCGAACCCAAGCGCAGATAGTTGGTCAGAGACGGCCTGACCGATGCGACCAAAGCCCAGAATACCAACGCGTCGAGTATATGCTGGGCGGCTGATATGTGCAGACCAATCCCGATGCGTTGCCTGTTCGAGGTAGAGCGGCATATCGCGGTGCAGCATCAGCGTGGCCATGACAACCCAATCCCGCACCATGTTGGTGATGCTCTGTGCGGTGGTTCTAACCAGCGCAACGCCATCTGGCAACGGCGGCATTTGGTCCGTGCCCGCACCGAGACTCAGGACGACCTGAAGATTGGGATAACGTGAGAGATCGTCTGGCGGAATCCAGCAAGCCAAATGTGTGACGGCGGCCGGATCCCCGACCGCCGCCTCACCAATCACAAGCTCTTCTTCTGCATCTACGAACACCTCCGCCCAGACTTGGGCCCGCCGGCCTTCGGCAAGAAGAAGCAGGCTCATCAGCCCATCACCGCACGCACTTCAGAATCTTCAAGCGTCAGATCAAGCACGGCTTTCGTGCGCTCGATAATTCCGTCGATATCTTCGTCCGTACAACACAGGGGCGGTGCATAGCCAAAAACACCTTGGGCGAAGGAGCGGATCACCAGCCCTTGTTCCCATGCTCGATCAAACAGACGCGTGGCGGGCTGGACTTCTGCAGGCAAGGGGGTCTTTTTCTCTTTGTCGGTGACAAGCTCGATGGCGGCAAGCATGCCGCGACCACGGACATCCCCGACCAGCGGGTGATCTTTCAGGCCCTCAAGACCGGCCATCAGACGTGCGCCTGCTTTGACGCCGTTTTCGAGCAAACCGCCTTCGTAGAGTTTGAGCACTTCGAGTGCGACTGCTGCCGAAACCGGATGAGCGGAATACGTGAAGCCATGGCCCACTGCCTTGGCGCCAGCGCCCTCTGCGATCGTCTCATAGACATGGTCGCGCATGAACACGGCGCCCATCGGGACATATCCGGATGTCAGGCCCTTCGCGGTGGTCATGAGATCTGGAACAATGTCCTCCTCGGAACAGGCGAACAACGGACCGGTGCGGCCGAAGCCGGTGATAACTTCGTCGGCGACGAATAGGACATCGTATTCGGCGCAAAGATCGCGCATCGCTTTGATCCAACCTTTGGGCGGGACCAGAACGCCGCCGGAGCCTTGGATCGGTTCGGCATAGAATGCGCCGACGCGATCCGGTCCGATTTCCTCGATCTTGGCGCGCAGTTCCGCGACGGAGGCTTCAATGACAGCGGCATGGTCGTGGCCAAGCGGGTTGCGATACAGGTCATGGGACGAAATCTTATGCTGCCATTCGAGGGGCAATCCGAAACCTTCATGGAAGGCAGGAAGCGCAGTCAGGCCTGCGCCCATCGTGGTGGAGCCGTGGTAACCGTTTGCGATTGAGATGAACTGGTCGCGTTGTGGCTGGCCTTTGGAGTGCCAGTAGTAGCGGATGAAACGGATCGTACTGTCGACGGCATCGGAACCGCCAAGAGAGAAATAGATATGGTTGAGATCGCCGGGGGCGCGATCCGCGAGCTCTGCAGCGAGGCGGATCGGGGCCTCTGCACCGAGATCAAAATAGCCGGTCGCATACGGCAGCTCACGCATTTGCTGTGCTGCAGCCTCGACAACGCTTTCATGACCGTAGCCCGCGTTGACACACCAAAGTCCGGCAAACCCGTCGATCAATTCGCGGCCTTCTGCATCAATGACACGGGCACCTGAGGCGGATTTCAAAACCCGAACGCCGCGGGCTTCATGGCCTTGGAAAGAGGATACGGGATGGACGAGGTGGCGGCGGTCAAGCTCGATGAGGGAATTGGTTCGCATGGGGATCTCCGAAGAAAAGCGCAGGAACAGCGCAGTCTGTTCAGGACGAGGATATTAAATTTATGAAGGGAGGGACGCTCTCTTTGCACCAAGCTGCAGCAGGAATGACCGTCTGCAGCGTGATACGAAGAGAATTATGCCGCGATGACGAAAATTTTGCGTACGGTTTCAAGTGTCGTCCAGGTGCCGATGAAACCCGGCTTCATCACGAAACTATCCCCGGCAGAGAATTCATGGGCCTCGCCGCCATCCTCCGAGATGATCACGCGCCCGGACAGAATATGGCAAAATTCAAAAGTCTCACCTTTCTTGGACACGGTTTTTCCCGGGGTGGCTTCCCAGATACCAGTCCGAATCTTGCCCCAGTTCTGCGCTTCTGAGATCGCGGCATCGAGATCCCAGGTTTTATACTGCGGTTTGCCTTCGATGAGATTTTCAGCCGCGGCCTCTCCCTCGCGAGGATCAAACATCGGAGCGGTGTTGACGGGAATGAGTTTTGCCATGATCGAGGTCCTTTTGAATGAGGTTGCTTGATTGTTGCGAAGTTTGCTCCGAATGCCGTGCCGCATCGGGCCGCCGTCTCGGCATTTCCTGCTTTAAGTTTTGCAACTGCGGCAGGCTCTGTTGTGCGGTCTGGTTCAAACTCGCACTCAAAAGACCCGTCGCCCAAAGGATTGAGGACATGAAATATCTTTCGTACTGGCATGATACCGCACCGCGCTTTGAGTCCGGTGAAACTGGCCCTGTCGAGGGAGACTTTGATGTCGTTGTGATTGGCGGCGGATTTACGGGGCTCAATGCTGCCCGCAAGCTGGCGCGAGAGGGTGTATCTGTTGCGCTTCTGGAGGCCAGCCATGTCGGGGCCGGTGGGTCGGGACGCAATGGTGGACATCTCAACAACGGGATCGCGCATGGCTATGCCAGTGCGAAAGACCATCTCGGTGCGGAACGAGCACATACTCTTTACAAAGCATATGACCGTTCGATCGAGATGATTGAAGACGTGATTGCTGAGGAAGGGATTGACTGCAATTTCCGACGTTGCGGTAAGCTTAAGCTCGCCTCGAAGCCCTCACATGTCGCTGGGTTGAAAGCGAATTTCGAGCTGATTCACAAAGAAGTAGATTCAGAGACGCGTTGGCTCGACAAGAGCGACCTGGATGGAGAAATCGGCTCCGAGGCGTTCCACGGTGGAATGCTCTATGAAAAAACCGCCATGATGCATATGGGGAAATATGTAACGGGCCTAGCAGAGGCGGCCGTCCATCACGGTGCGAAAATATGGGAACAAGCGCCGATGACCGGGCGCGAGCGTGTGGGGACAGGGTGGCGCATTTCCACGCCGAAAGGGGATCTAAAAGCCGATCGTGTCGTTCTGGCGACGGGGGCCTATAGCGGGTTCGAGAAACGGGCCAAGCTCAGATACTTCCGCCGTCGTATCATCTCGGTAGGCTCGTTCATCATTGCGACACGTCCTCTCACGGATGCGGAAATGGCGCGGGCCCTGCCGGGGAACCGGACCTATGTCACATCGCTCAATATCGGCAATTACATCCGCCGCTCTCCGGATAACCGGATCATCTTCGGCGGTCGGGCCCGTTTTTCTTCTGTGTCCAACCAAAGCTCGGATGCGAAATCCGGCGCCATTCTCAAGCGCAGCTTTGCGACGATTTTCCCCCAGTTTGCCGATATCGAGATCGATTATTGCTGGGGTGGGCTCGTGGGCATGACACAGGATCGTTATCCCCGAGCTGGCGAAGTCGACGGGATGATCTACGGCATGGGATATTCTGGACATGGTGCGCAAATGTCGACCCTCATCGGGCAGTCCCTCGCAGACATGGCGATGGGACGCATGGATACGAACCCTCTTGCGGGGCTCGACTGGCCGCCGATCCCGATGCATGTCGGTGAACCGTGGTTCCTCCCATTGGTCGGGATGTATTTCGGCCTGAAGGATAGGTTGTCCTGAGACAGGCAGTGGTGCCGCACTGACAAGTCGGGGGCGGCACTGCGATTTTGATGGTTCAGGGCTTAACCGAGCGAGTGTGACGCCATACCGAAAAGTCGTGCGCCGGATGTGCTCCGGCGGGACGGGCCGATGCACATTTCGGTCACCGTGTCGAACACGCCCAAGCCCGCGGCTGACAAAAAGGAACGGAATTCTTCGTTCTGTACCCATGTGTCACAGCGCAGGAATTTCCCCTCATGCGGCTGGATGAGCATAGCGGTAAGCTGCATGGCCATCAGATCGTCTTCGGCAACCACCGGACCGATGACGACGCCTTTGCCGAAGTTCCGAGACAAGGCGAAGCCTTTGATTTCGCCATTCTCTTCCAGAACGACCCCTTTTGACTTCTCAAGCAGAGCTGAATAAACCGCGTTGCGATCAGCGCCGTAGGCATGGGCGTCCAATGCGAGAATGGCTTTTGTGTCGGATGGTGCCAACTTGCGGAGCGCTCCGCGGGAGGGGAGTTCAGGCAAAGTGATGTGGCGCGCGATCCCCTGATGCTGCGAAATTTCCGCAACAGGAGTGAAACCGGCGCTATCATACAGGCGAAATCCGGAACGAGTTGCAGTGAGCCTGAGATCGCGCCCTTCGCAATCGCGCATGATCCGCCGCAACAAACGACCTCCTACGCCTTGAGCCTGAAGGCGAGGCGTAACGACCATCATCCCGAACATGGCAAAGTCTCCTCCCATCGGGAAATACATCGCGGAGCCAAGTGGGCGCCCGATTTCATCACATGCGATATACCCATGACCTAGCGACAGAAAAAGTTCGATGTCGCGGGCGCGATGAGGCCAAAATACACTCACCGCCAATTCATGCAAAAGCGGTAGACTGCTTTCATCTATAGGTGAGATTGAGGCCGTATAACTTTCAAGGCGAAGCTGGTCTTCGTCACTCACGCTCTGCGTGGCTATGAAAGATTTGTATCGCTCGTCGCTCCGCATTTTCTGGGTCCATCGTGTTGTTTGACCAAACAGCATCTTCTACAAATGCATCGCATCGCTTATCGCCCGAAAACAATAGTCGATTCCACCGAATCTCCACAATGAGAAGAACTTTATGCCTGTGGCGCGGCATATGCGCGGATAAGTTCCACTCAAACCGCCTCACTTTGGAGTTGGGAACTTTCAACGTCGAAAATTTCCAGCACTTATTCTCTTCGGGCCGCTGTAAGCGTAACTCGTTCGAGCCGCTCGAGGGAGTAGTCAATTCGGAGTGTGCGTCCACGTAAATTGGCTTTTCCCCACGGTTTGTCCAGTATCTCAGATAATCCAAAAGGCGACGTTTCAGTCAGGAGCTAATGGCCCTGTCGACCTCCCTACCCGAACATACGCATGCCCCCACCCTTCAGCGTTCCTGATGTATGATATTCTGGGGCTTCATCTCTGGTGTCGCAACGCCCAACATCTGAGAGTTCCGGTGACTGCGCATTGCTGCCGTTAGTGTTTGGCGCAGAAATCGGCGTTCCAAACTCGGCCCAATCGCCTTTCCTATCAGGCTTTTTGCGGCCGCTGCGGTGCAGGAAA
>NZ_JAIUFY010000002.1 GCF_020165855.1 Celeribacter litoreus
GAGGCCGTTATACCCTTGGCCCAGAGGCCGACAATGCACTAACAATCAACTTGGACCCGTCAAATGAGGCAGCCCAGTTTTAGCCACGCGAGAACCTCATCCCTCCAACAACTCACCTTCTATAAATGCGAAACTCTCATCCACACAGGCTGGGGTGATGCGCCGCAGAAGGCGTGGTTCTGTGCATTCGAATGAGAATGCGCCCTCATAGCCGCTTTCAAGAAACTCTGCGATTTGAGGCACATTCCCGCAGCGATCCTCCGCATCAACCAAGATTCGATGCGAGTCCTGAATCGCGTCTAAGCCCACATCAGGCGTGGAAATGCCGGAGATATGCACCATTGCCGTGTGATACGCGAAAATCTCCGTCTCACCCGCAATCGCATGTTGAAAGGTGTCGTGGACGAGCTTGAATTTCTCTGTCCCGCCGACGGCCTCGATGGCCTCCACCAACTCCGCCGTGCCGCGAATTGTCGACGTCTCGAACCCTATTGGTTCGATCAAAGGCAGAACCTTTTTCCCCTTAACCATCGACAGGATATCTCGCATCACGTCGCGCAAATCCCGCGTCGGACGGTCGTCCACGGTTGGGATCAGGCTAATGGTCTCCGAACCCGACGCCTCAGCCACATCAATCAGCGCCGCGATCTGTTCTGCGCGTTCGTCGTCCCAGACGTTGAACCCGTAAACCTCCGACAGCCCGAGCAACCGCAGCCCGCGCGCCCGCGCCATGTTCGCCGCCTCTTGAGGCGCTACACCGTCAAAGAACGGACGTCCGAGATCATTGCGCGGCTCGACGCCAACGCATTTGAGCTGGGCTGCGACGTCGAGGAACTGTTCAAAGCTCAATCGACGGAGCGTTTTCTGGTTGAGCGCGCGTTTGATCATTCGGGGGCTTTCTGGACAGTGTTAGTCGAGGAGCGAGACGTCGCGATGCTCCGTCGCACTGATCCGTGCGGCATCGAGGATGCGCAGCGCTTCGATGGCGTCAGAGGGCGGCACGGGCGGCGGAGTGCCCGTTTTACAGGCTTTGGCGAAGGCCTCGTGATAGTCGTGATAGCGGCCCTGCTCCGATGGCACCTTCCGCACTCCGGAGGCCGTGCGCAGTTCAGGCCAATTTTCCTCAACCTCGTAGCCCCAGCCCTTCAGATCATCGAGCGGGCGTTTGTCCGCAAAGATCGCCAGCGTCTGCACGTCGGTCATGTAGGACAGATAACAGCCGTTTTCGCCATAGACGCGATAGGTGTTCTCGGCGAATTTGTTGAGTTTGCTGGAGCTGACCTGACTAAAGACCCCGTTCTTGTGCCGCATGGACACAACGAAACCCGCGTCGGTCGGCCCCGCTTCACTCTCGATCATATCGAGATGCGCACTCACAGACGCAACGGGACCAAAGAGCCAGACCATCTGATCAATCACATGGCTCCCCATATCACGCAGAAGCCCGCCAGACGGCCCGAGTTCGAGCGTCGCGGGGTCATCCATGTCCATCCGCGAATGCACGCGCCAGATCTTGCCCAGTTCGCCACCATCAAGCACCCCCTTGAGCGTGCGGACATCCGTGTCGCAGCGGCGGTTGTGAAAGACGGAGAGCACCACGCCCTTCGCCTTGGCGGCGGCGTCGAGTTCCCGCGCGACCTCGGCGGAGGGGGCAAAGGGTTTGTCGGCGACGACATGTACACCGGCCTCTATCGCTTCGAGGACAAGTTCGCGCCGCGTTTCCGGCGGAGTGGTGATCGTCACGGCATCAACGCCCGCCGCCAGCATCTCCGGCAGAGAGGCGTAAATCGGCAAGCCGGGATAATCGGTTTCAATCTGGGCAATCTTCGACTCGGACCGGGCCACAATTCCCGCGAGTTCGATCCCCTCTGCCGCCATGATAAAGGGCGCATGAAAATGACGGCCGCCCGTGCCGTATCCGACCAATCCGATTTTCACGCCTGTCTCCTTACGCCTCTCACATCAAATGTTCGACTTCGGGCGCCGGAACGAACCGCCATTTGCGCAGCGGGCCTGCCATGACGTTCAGGTAATACATCTCAAACCCATAAGGCGCGCCGCAGGGGTGATGGCCGCGCGGGACGCAGACGACGTCGCCGTCGTGGACCGCCATCGTTTCGTTCAGTTGCAGATCATCGGTATAGACCCGCTGAATGCCAAAGCCGTTGGCGGGGTTGAGGCGGTGATAGTAGGTCTCTTCGAGATAGGTCACGCGCGGGAAGTCGTCTTCATCATGGCGGTGGCTCGGGAAGGACGACCAGTGGCCTGCGGGCGTGAAGACCTCGGTGACCAGCAAACTGTCACAGTAATCTTCGTTCTCCATGGCGATATTGTTGATAAAACGCGTATTGACGCCCTCCCCGCGCTGGGTCAGTTCGATCCCGTCGGGGCCGATCTTGCGCGCCTCATGGCCGGATTTGCCGGGCGCTTTGCAAACGGCAATGGTCGCGTCCGTGGTGGTCTCGAGCGACCAGTCACTGTCATTCGGCACGTAGAGGCAATGGGGCGGCGTTTTCTCGAACACGTTCATCCGCTCGCCCAATTCGCCCCAATCCTTGCCCGCGGCATGGATTTTCGCCTTGCCCTCGACCATCACGAGAATGACCTCGTTGCCGCCGGTTGTCTCGGCCCAGGTCTCCCCCGCGCGGAGCTTGAGCAGATCGAACCCGACATAGCGCCAGCCCGCACTCTCCGGCGTGATCTGATGCACTTTGCCGTGGGTGCCAAACGGTCTCTTCAGAAGATCGGCCATATCGGTTCCTTTCCTCAGTTTGCGAGCCGGGCTTTTGCCACTTGCTCGATGTAGTTGGCGTAGTAGTCGCGTTGTTTCTGGCGCTCGGAGACCTCAGGGACGGCGACATCCCAGAAGAAGCCGTGCTCGCCTGCGGAGGTCTCGAGACCCGTTCCCGGGAAGTCTTTGGCGATGGTGTCGATCACGATGACCGTCGGAACGGTGCGGTCGCGGGCGGCGGCAATCTCGGCCTCCAACTGATCGGTGTCTTTCGCTTTGACCGCGAATGCTCCCATGGAGGCGGCGTGGGCGACGTAGTCGATCTGCGGCTGGTCTTCGATGTTGCAGTCCACATACATGTTGTTGAACGGTTCCCCGCCACAGCCCAAGGTCTGCAGGCGGTTGATACAGCCGTAGCCACGATTGTCGGTGAGGACGACCGTGAACGGAATGCGGCGCATGACGGCGGAGGCGATCTCCGCGTTGGCCATCATGTAGGAGCCGTCGCCGACAAAACAGATCACCTCGCGCTCGGGCGCAGCAAGTTTGAGACCCATCGCGCCCGCGACCTCGTAGCCCATGCAGGAATAGCCGTATTCCATGTGATAGCCGCCCTGCGATGGTTTCCACAGGAGCTTGAGCGCGCCGGGCATGGTGCCTGCGGCGCACATGGCGATGGCGGTCTCGGTCGTGGCGCGTTGCACGGCACCGATCACCTGACCGTCGGTCGGCAATGCCGCCAGATCGTCCGGACGGGCGCAGTAGACATCCACTGCACGGAGCCAGTCTTCGCGCGCCGCTGCATCGGGGGCCTCAGCCGAATAGTCACCCAGCGCCTCGGTGAGCGCCTCAAGCGTCACTTTCGCATCGCCCACGAGGCTCTCGGCCCCGTGCTTGGCGGCGTCATAGCCGTGGATGTTGATCGAGACGAGCTGTGCGTCATGGCGGAACATCGTGCGCGAACCGGTGGTGAAGTCCTGGAACCGCGTGCCCACACCGATCACCAGATCGGCATTCGCTGAGGCCGCGTTGGCGGCGGCGGAGCCGTCCACACCGGAGGCGCCGAAGTTCATCGGGTGGCTCTGCGACAGGCCGGATTTGCCCGCCTGCGTTTCCGCGACAGGAATGTTGTGTTTGGACGCAAAGGCACCAAGCGTCTCTTCGGCTTGGGAATAGATCGTGCCACCACCGGAAATGATCACCGGACGCTTCGCCGTTTTGATCAATTCGGCCACTCGGGCGAGTTCGTCCACATCGGGCTGCGGGCGGCGGATGTGCCAGACTTTCGGATCAAAAAATTCGACAGGGTAGTCATAGGCCTCCGCCTGAACGTCCTGACAGAAGGCGAGCGTCGCGGGACCACAGTTCGCGGGGTCCGTCATCGTGCGCAGGGCGCGCGGCAGGGCGTAGAGGATGTGCTCCGGTCGCGTGATCCGGTCGAAGTAGCGCGAGACGGGTTTGAAGCAGTCATTCGCAGAGACCGTGCCGTCGTCAAAATCCTCAACCTGTTGCAGCACCGGATCGGGGCGGCGGTTGGCAAACACGTCCCCCGCCACAATCAGGAGCGGCAGACGGTTCACATGGGCGAGCGCGGCGGCGGTCACGACGTTTGTGGACCCCGGCCCGATGGAGGAGGTGACAGCCATCGCGCGGGTGCGCTTTTTGCCCTTCGCATAGGCAATCGCGGCGTGCGCCATGGTCTGTTCGTTCTGTCCGCGCCATGTCGGGAACACGTCTTTGTAGGCATGAAGCGCCTCACCGATGCCTGCCACATTGCCGTGGCCGAAGATCGCCCACATCCCGTCGATATATCGGTCCCCCTCGGGGGTCATCTGCACCGAGAGCCATTTGATCATCGCCTGTGCGGCGGTCAGTCTGATGGTGTTGCTCATGGTCTTATTCTCCGTTCAAACGCGCGCTCTCGCGGGCGTCGTCCCAAATCTTGCACAGGCGGGTAAAGCGCTCCGCCATCTGATCCACCGCGGCCGCATCATTCATTTCGCCTTTCATCCAAGCGCGCGCTGCATCGCCAAAGATCGTCCGCCCCACGGCGAAGCCTTTGACGAGCGAGAAGGAGGCAGCTACCTCGAACGATGCCGCAAGCTCTGCCTCCGGCGCATCCAGCCCGAGCACGACAATGCCGCGCGTGTGCTGGTCGTAGTCTTCGATGGCAGCTACGGCGCTGGCCCAAGCTTCCGCAGTTGCCATCGGTTCCAGCTTCCACCAGTCAGGGTAGACCCCTGCCTCGTAGAATTGCCGGATCAAGGTGGCGGTCGTGTGCGTGTCCACGGGACCGACCTTGGAAGGGATCACTTCGAGCAGGAACTCGAGGTTGTTGTTACGTGCCGCGGTGAAGAGGGTCTTCACACGCGCTTCTTGCAGGGCTCGGGTCTCTGCGTCGTCGTCTGGGTGGCAGAAGACCAGCAGTTTGACGACGTTCTCGCGGGCCCATTCCTTGAACTGACCAAAGTCGATACCGAGCTCCGGTTCGAACTGGATCGGGCGGGAACCCGGCAGTTCGGTCGGGCGACCAATCCAGAGGCCGGAACCGGAGGCGGCATGAAGCGCCGCGCGGCCGATGCGGTTGTCACAGAGGATGCCATAGCCATCCTCATCACCCTTCACCTTGAGCGCGGCTTCGAGGCACAGCTCCTTGAACGCGCCACCCTTCTCGAGAGTGTAGCCCTCCATCTCTTCGAGTTGGAGACGGTGGTCGAACGCGAAGGTGCGCACAGAAGACCAGTCGCCCGCATTGCGCGTGTAGCGCGTCGTGGACCAGTGGATCTGCTCCAGAGCCGGATCGTTGCGCAGGTCTTTTTGCACCACGCCGCGGTTCAGGAAGAACTCAAGCTCGGCAAGCGACGGATAGGCCGGCGTGCAGCCGTGACGCGACACTGCGAAAGCGCCACAGGCGTTCGCGTATTTGAGCGCGGTCGGCCAGTCGATCTTGTCCACATCGGGGCAATCCATCCAGCCCTTGAGAAGACCGGAGAAGAACCCGTCACCGGCGCCCAGAACGTTGAACACTTCGATCGGGAAGCCTTCGCCCGTCTGGCCGTCGTCGAGGCTGTCGGGAATGTCGCCTTCAAACGCCACCGCGCCGAGCGCCCCGCGTTTACACACGAGCGTCGCTTTGGAGTTCTCGCGCACTTTGCGCAGAGCTGCGACCGTATCGGTGGAGCCGCCCGCGATGTGGAACTCTTCTTCCGTGCCGACGATCAGATCGAAATAGTGCAGAGTGGACAGCAGTTTCGCCGTCACGGCCTCGCTTTCGACAAAGCGGCTCTCGCCGTCGCCATGACCGGCCACGCCCCAGAGGTTCGGGCGGTAGTCGATATCCAGAGCCGTGCGTGCACCATACTGGCGGGCGTATTCGAGCGCCTTCAAGGTCGCGGCTTCGGTCTTCGGGTTCGACAGGTGCGTGCCGGTGGCAACTATGGCGCGGGAGCGTTTGATGAACTCGGGATCGATGTCATCCTCGCAGAGCGCCATGTCCGCGCAGTTCTCGCGGTAGAAGATCAACGGGAATTGGTCCTCGTCGCGAATGCCAAGGATCACCAGCGCCGTCAGACGCTCTGTATCCGTGGCCACGCCCTCGACATTCACACCTTCGCGCACAAGCTGCTCACGAATGAAGCGCCCCATGTGCTCATCCCCCACGCGGGTGATCAGCGCCGACTTCAGCCCCAAACGAGACGTCCCGCAGGCAATGTTCGTAGGACTGCCGCCGATATACTTCTCGAAGGATCCCATGTCCTCCAAACGGCCCCCGATCTGTGCGCCGTAAAGATCGACGCCCGCGCGTCCAATGGTGATGACATCAAGGTCTTTCATGGCTCAGAAACCCGTTTCTTTGAGGAACGAACGCGAGGCAGCAAGGTCAGCCAGAATGGAGCCCGTGTTGCGCGGATCGCGTTCCTGTTCGATGGTGATGTAGCCTCCGTAGCCCTTCTCGGAGAGAAACGCGCGGATGGCCGGATAGTCGATATTACCCTTACCGATGGGGCACATGACGCCTTTGCCGCAGGCGTCGAAAAAGCGGATGCGCTCGCCCATGACGGTCTCGTAGACCTCGGGGGCGATGTCTTTGAAATGGATGTAGTCGACCCGCGCCCAGTGCTTTTCGAGCGTCCGGATCGGGTCCATGCCCGAATAGACCATGTGTCCGGTGTCGAGGCAGAGGCCCGCGGTATTGTGGTCGATATCCATCACGAGGCGGTCGATTTCGTCCTCGAATTCGATGTAGCCGCCAGCATGCGGGTGAATCACGGCGCGGACGCCGAATTCATCGCGTGCGATCTCGGAAATCGTGCGGATGTTCTCGATCAACGCCGCCCAATCCGACAGGTCGAGACGCGGGGCGCGGCCCGAATGACCCGCCGCAAAATCGCGTTCGTCGTGTCCCCAGTCCATCACCGTGAGATACGGCGCGGCAAAGCGTTGGCCGCCATGACGGTCGGGTTTTGGCAGAGCGGTGATCAAGGCGCAGATCTCGCGCGTTTGTTTGATCAGGGCCTCGGTGTTGTCCTCGGAGACCAGATTGTCAAAGATCGTTCCGGCCACAATCGAAAGCCCGCGCGCCTCCAGCGCCTCGGACATCACGTCGATGTCGAGCGGCATATACCCGTAAGGCCCGAGTTCGAGCCCTCCGAAGCCTGCGCGCGCGGCTTCATCCAGCACCCGATCCCACGCCGGCAGATGCGGATTGTTGACGTCATCCACCCCCCAGCAGCACGGGGCGCAGGTCACTGTGATGGGGTTGCTGATCATGGCTCAGTCCGTCGGTGAGGCGATGTTGATCGTCTCGAAGGTCAGGGATTTGTGGAATTGCTCGTGAAAGGCGATGAAGCTTTTCGTGTGCTCGTATTCCATGTGTTCTGCGTGGGCCGCCTCGTCGCGCCATGTTTCGACAAAGACGAGACGGTCCGGATTGTCGGTGCAGGTGTAGAAGTCATACGCGATGCAACCCGGCTCTTCGCGGGTGGCCTTTTGAGCCGCAGGCGCACGCGCGAGGATCATGTCGCGCGTGTCCTTTTGCAGATCGATCGTGATGATGAACTTATACACCTGCGTGCCCTCTTAGCGGATGATCGTGGCTTGGAGCGCCGCGATGGAGGACTGGATGCCTGCCTCGGTGGACATGGTGAAATCTTCCATCTCCAGAGAGACCCAGCCGTTGTAGCCGCACATGCCGACGACGGAGAAGAATTCCTTCCACCACTGGAGGTCACGACCTGCACCAACTGCAACGTAGTTCCACGAACGGTTCGCAACGTCGGTGACGTCTTTGAGTTCCAAGAGGCCGTTTACGTCGCAAAGACCGCGCTCAATACGGGTGTCTTTGCCGTGGCAGTGGTGGATCGCTGCACCCAGCGCACGAGCGGAGGCAATCGGCTCTGCCCCCATCCACATGAGGTGACTTGGGTCGAGGTTCATACCGACCATATCGCCGACTTCATTGCGAAGACGGAACAGGGTTTCCGGGTTCCAGACGAGCATCGCGGAGAAGTTTTCGAGCGCGTAACGCTTGATGCCCGCTTTTTTGCCGAAGTCCACGAGGTCGTGCCAGAGGGGGAACGCACGGTCTTCCCACTGGTAACGGTCGCGCTCCGGCATCTCGTCCGGCCAGGATTTGGTGTAGACGAGCCAGTTCGGAACTTTGTCGCCCGGGGCAGCCTCAGGCAGGCCGGACATGGTCACGATGGTTTCGACACCGATCTCACCCGCGAGCGTGATGGTCTCTTTCATCTCTTTGAGGTGACGCGTGCCCATGGCACCCGGATCGAGCGGGTTGGCAGAGCAGTTCAGGGCAGCGATCGACAGGCCACGGGCCTCGATCTCTTTGAGCTTGGACTTGAGCAGGCCCTTGTCGGCCAGCAGTTCGTCCGCGCGGAAGTGCGGGCCGTTGGACCAGCCACCGCCGGTCATCTCGATGCCTTCGACACCGAGTTCCACACATTTGTCGAGCATGTCCGTGAAGGACAGGTCGCGCATCACATCAGTACAAATGGACAGTTTCATATCTGCAATCTCCTAAGGCAGACGGTTATGCGTATTCGACCCAAGCGGCCCCTGCGTCGGCGGAGCGGACACAGTTCTCGAGCCAGCGCACGCCTTCGGTGCCTGCGTCGATGCCGGGGTAGTGGTGGGTTTTCAGGAAGTCCTCGTCACCGCGCATTTTCGCGTCGATGGCTTCGGCGATCCAAAGGTAGATGTTGGCCCAGCTGTCGCCGAGACCCTCGGTGTGCAGCCCGCCCATCCGGTCGTATTCGAGACCTTCCTCTTCGAGGTAGGGCATCCCGTGGTGCAGGATCTGGTTCGGTTCGCCCTGAACTTCATAGATCAGCTGGTCGGGATGGCTGTCGGACCATTCGACAGAGGCCTTGGAGCCGACAAAGCGGTAGCGCTGCGATCCCATATTCCCTGCGTTCACTGAGGACACCCAGAGACGGCCACGGGCACCGTTGTCGTAATGCATGAGAACGGTCGCGTGATCTTCGAGCGGCGCACGGGTCGGGATGAACGCCTTACGGTCGCAAAGCAGTTTCTCGATTTTCAGATCGGGCAGCACAACCTCGGAGAGGTAGTAGAGGTGCGTGCCGATGTCACCGAGCACGAAGGTAGACCCAGCCGTCGCCGGATTGGTCCGCCACTTCACCGCATCGCCTGCATTGGTGTCGTCACCCGCATTGAAGCCGTGGGTGTATTGCATGTCGACGATACGAATGTCGCCGAGCATCCCTTTAGCCACCATCGCCGCCATCTGATGCACGAGCGGATGGCCCGTAAAGCCGTAGGTCACACCGACGATCAGACCTTTTTCCTCGGCGAGTTTCGCGACGATTTCGCATTCCTCGACCGTAAAGAAGAGCGGTTTTTCGCAGATCACGTGAATGCCCGCTTCAAGCAGTGCTTTGGTGATCTCGAAGTGGGTGAAGTTCGGCGTCGCGACAGACACGACATCGACACCGTCAGCACGGCCCGTCTCACCCGCGATCAGGTCCTGATAGGTTGCGTAGCAGCGATCCTCGGAGACGCCGAGGTTGATGCCGAAATCACGGCCACGTTCCGCATCAAGATCGAAGGCACCGGCCACGAGCTGATATGTGCCATCGCGCAGTGCGCCGGTGCGGTGTTTGTAACCGACCTGACCTGTGCGGCCGCCACCGACCATGCCCCAGCGGAGCGGACGCTGGATTGTTCTTTCGCCATTAATCATAGGCATAAACCTTCTAAGTGGACCCTCTCGCGGGTAGGTTTTCTCAAGAATAAATTTCGGGCTTTTCGATCATCCCGATCGGTTCGCGCGATCCGGTATCGACGGCGCGCAGAGCCGCATCAGCCACGAGCGTCGCGGCATAGCCGTCCCATGTGGATGGGCCCGTCGCACCACCCTGCCCCGCAGCCACGATCCATTCGCGGAATTCCTGGTCGTAGGCTTCGATGAAGCGCTCGCGCCAATCCTCGGGGATCGCCTGACGGATGCCGTATTGGTCGGAAATCACCGTCGCAGGGCGGTTCGGAAGAGCGGCCACACCGGTCTCGCAGGAAACCTCGCCACGGATGTCGTAACCGTAGGAAATGTTGACCGAAATCTCGACGTCGACGATGGCACCGGAGTCCATATGTAGCATCACAATGACCGGATCGCGAAGATCAGTGCCACGGGTGGAGCGGCGCGGAACACGGACTTCGACGGACGAAATCTCGTCGGACAGAAGCCAGCGGGAAATATCCGCGTCATGCACCAGCGTATCGTTGAGCGGCATCTCGGAGGTGTAGAGACCCTCCGGCACGGACGCATTGCGGTGAACGGATTTATACATCAGCGGCGCGCCGAGCGTATTGCCGTCGATCACCGCCTTCAGGCGACGGTAATCCGCATCGAAACGACGCATGAAACCAACCTGAACGAGACGCTTTCCGAACTCGACCTCTGCGGCCATCACCTTGAGCGCCGCAGATTCGGAGGTCACGAGCGGCTTTTCACAAAACACCGGTTTGCCCGCAGCGATACAGTCGAGGAGTTGCTCTTCGTGCGCCGGCCCCCAAGAACAAATGACGATGGCTTCGACATTGTCCGAACGGATCAGATCCTGCGGGGTTGCGAAGACTTCGGCCCCCTCGGGTGCAGCGGAGGCCGCACGGGAGGCGTCGATATCCGTGACTCCGGTGACGACTACGCCGGAGAGAACTTTGGTCAGGCGGCGGATGTGATCCTGACCGATCATGCCCGTGCCGATAACACCAACTTTGAGTGCCATGGATCTGCTCCTTACTTGAAGTATTTGTCGACGTAGCGCTGCATTTCGGAGCGCATGAATTTACCGGAGTCATCCATCCGGTCTTCCCAGGCAAAGACACAGGCGGTCATGATGCCGTCGAATCCGATCTCGGCGAGCGTGCCGAAGAAATCGTCCCACGGAACTTCGCCCTGACCGATGTCGAGGTGCTGGTGGATGCGCGCGTTGGTGCCCGGCGGGTTCAGGATGTAACGCAGACCGGAAGAGGCCTTGTGGTTAAAGGTGTCCGCCACGTGCACGTGGGCGAGAACGTCTTTGCACTCTCGCAACATCTCTTTGGTGTCATCACCGAAGTAGAAGGTGTGCGGCGCGCAGTAGAGGAATTTCACGTTCTTGGAGTTCACGGTACGGATTAGGTCCACAGCCGGGTTCAGTTCCTCGACCCAGTCCTCGGGGTGCGGCTCGATGTGCAGGTTCACGCCTTCGCGCTCGAAAATCGGGACCAGTTCGTCCATGGAGCGCCACCATGCATCTTCGCAGGTTTCGATCATTGCACCGGTGTGGCAGCAGTAGCAGCCGCCTTTGTCCGGGTGCGGACCACGGCCGAATTCGGAGTTCATGACATCGACGTCGAGCTCAACGGCGATCTCAATCGCGCGTTTCCAATGCTTGACGGCGGCCTGACGTTCGCCCTCGTCGTTCGACGCCCAGCGATACATCGGCAGCAGGGACGAGATGCCCACGCCGCTGTCCTTCAGCGCTTTTTTGAAGGACTTGATCCGGTCCGGAAACACGCGCGGGGCCTTGAACCACTCAAGGAAATCGGCACGCGGGGACAGTTCGATCCACTCGTAGCCAAGTTCGGCCACTTTGGACGGAAGCTCCTCCAGAGACAGGTGACGGTGCATAAACGGGTCGAGGGCGATTTTCATAGGGGTAAACCTTCGATTGGAATTTCAATGGGCGCCCGCCGGGAGAGAAGGAGGAGCAGGCGGGCGCCAGGAGAAGCTTGGATCAGGACACCGTCGCGGCGGCGGCGCCCTGCCCCGTGTTGTCTTCAAGGTGGGCATCGAGATCAGCGAGCGCTTCGCCACCGGCCATGAGGTCGGTGATTTCCTCGCGGGACTTCTCGCCCTTCATGAAGTTGGCAGCGAGCGCACCGCGGATCAGCACCGCGAAGTGATCCCCAACAGCCATGGCGTGCGTCACCTGGTGGGTGATGAAGATCACGGCGACGCCGCGCTTTTTGGCTTCCATCACGACGCGCAGAACGTGGCTCGCCTGTTTCACACCAAGGGCCGCTGTCGGCTCGTCGAGGATCAGAACGCGCGCACCAAAGTGCAGAGCGCGGGCAATGGCGAGGGACTGACGCTCACCGCCGGACAGGCCACCAATCAGGCGGTCGCCGTCGGTGATCCGCGTGATGCCGAATTCCTGCACGGCCTTCACCGCCACTTCATTCGCCGTCTTCTTGTCGAAGACTTTGAACGGGCCGAAGCCTTTGGTCGGTTCCACACCCACAAAGAAACTGCGGCCAATGGACATCAGCGGGAAGGTCCCACCGAACTGGTGCACCGTTGCGATCCCGCGGTCAGCTGCGTCTTTCGGGCGGGCGAAGGAAACAGGTTCTCCGTCCATCAACATCTCGCCGGAGGTCGGTTTGTGAACGCCCGCGAGGGTTTTGATCAGGGTCGATTTACCGGCGCCGTTGTCCCCCAGAAGGCACAGAACCTCGCCCGCTTTCACCTGGAGTGTGATGTCGTGAAGCACATCGATCGGGCCGAAGGACTTGTTCACGTTTTTCAATTCAAGAACAGGTTTGTTCATCGTTTCGGTCCTTATTTCTTGGGTTTCGGAGCGTAGGAAAGCGCCATTTTGCGGAAGCTTTCGTTCATCGCGACAGCGATCAGGAGCATCACGCCGATGATCAGGTTCGCCCAGTTGCGGTCGATGGCGGTAAAGTCGATGCCCTTGTTCACGATGGCGAAGGTCAGGGTGCCGATGAAGACGCCGGCGATGGAACCGAAGCCACCTGTGAGGAGCACGCCGCCAACAACCACGCTGACGATGATGTTGAAGATGTCGTTCATGCCGCCGGAGACTTGCGCCGAGTTGAACAGGATCGCGTGGCACATGCCGACGAAGGACGCAGCGGTCGAGGTCAGGACGAAGAGCAGGATGGTGATGCGGTCCACCGGAATGCCTGCGTTGCGGGCGCTGACTTTGTCGCCGCCGATGGCGAAGATCCAGTTGCCGAACTTGCTCATGTGCATGACGAACCAGAAGATCACGGCCAGAATGACCCACCAGATGATGATGACCTGATGGCTGCCGCCGAAGATGAAGTCACCGAACAACGTCTTTGCCCAAGCCGGAGCCGTGAGCGGAACGGAGGCCGCGCCGGTCAGGAGTTTGGAACCTGCGAGCACCACACCCTGCATCGCGACGAGCGTGCCGAGGGTGATGATCAGCGTCGGCACCGTGGTGCGCACGGCGAGGATGCCGTTGAACAGACCCACCAGAACACCGATGGTCAGGGCGCCGATGATGCCGAAGATGATCGGCAGATCGTAGTAGCCGGAGATAATCGCGGTGGTCATTGCCCCTGCCGGGATCATGGCCCCGATGGAGATGTCGATCTCACCGGAGATCATCAGAAGGCCGACAGGCAGAGCCACGATGCCGATACGGGCGGCGTAGTTGAGCCAGCTGGCGGCGTTGGCGAGTTTGCCGAGTTCAACACCGCCGAAGACGACGTAGAAGACAAGCACACCGATGAGGCTGAGAATGGAAGCCGCAGCGGGACGGCGCAGAAGGTTTGCAATAAGGTCCATTGATCCGCCCTCACTTCTTCTTGGTTGCGTAGTTCATCGCGAGTGCCCGGAAGCTGTCGTTCGAAAGAACCGCAGCGAGGAGCAATGCGCCGATGATGATGGAGCCGATGTTCGGATCGAGTGCGGCGAAGTAGATGCCTTGGTTCACCACCGCGAAGGTCATCGTGCCGAGCACAACACCCACGACCGATCCTGCGCCGCCGGTCAGCAGCACGCCGCCGATGACCACACACATGATCGAGTTGAAGATGAACGACTGACCGCCTGCGACCTGCGCGCTTTGGTAGGTCATCACCTGGGCGATGCCGACGAAGGCTGCGTTGAAACCGGACATCATGAACAGGCCGATGGTGAGCTTGTCGGTCGGGATACCGGCGTTGCGGGCGCTTTCGCGGTCGCCGCCGAGGGCAAAGACCCAGTTCCCGATGGGCGAGATGTGCAGGAAGTAAAAGAACACCGCCACAAACCCGAGCCACCAGAAGATCGACACGTTGAACATGCCATTGATGAATTGGCCGAGGATCGACTTGGTCAGCGGATCGGGGACATAGGACACGCTGGTGGAGCCCTTGATCATCACGGCGAGGCCGAGGGTCATTCCCATCACCGCGAACATCACGCCAATGGTGACAATGAGCGACGGAATGGTGGTGCGGGTGACGATGACACCATTCACGAAACCGACGAACAACCCGACACCGAGGCCGCCAAGAATGCCAACGAGGGCTGGCAGTTCGTAATGACCGGAGAGAATGGCCGCCATCATCGAAGACGCCGGGATGACGGAACCGACAGACATATCGAATTCGCCGGAGATCATCAGAAGGCCAACGGGCAGCGCGATGATGCCCACTTCAGCGGCGATGTTGAGCCAGCTCGACCAGCCGGGGGCGGACATAAAGACCTTCCCGCCGAGAGCTGCAAAGAAGATGTAGACGACGACAAACCCGATCAGAGAGCCCGTTTCGGGGCGCCTGGCCAAACTGCCAAGCGAAATGCCTTTCGCGCCGGTTTTCGGTTCCATTGATTTGTATCCGTTTGGTTGTGCCGACGGCGCGCCGATGGCTCTGGCGCCACGGCTGCTATCGACGGGAAATGCCGTCCGCGGGAAACGGGCGGCCTCCGTTTTCATGTGGGAATAGTGACCCGCGCGGTCGTCGCGCGGGTCGCCTCGGGAGACTTAGCGCGCCCCGGCTTTCACACCTTCAATCACAAGCTCAACGTTCGCCGCGTCGATGACGCCCGGACCGGTGAGAATTTCACGGGTCGGGATCGTCACGCCGTAGTTGACGAAGTTGTTGAGGATCGAGACAGCGAAGAAGCCTTGCTGATAGCCCTGCTGATCGATGGCACAAGCCTGCGTTCCAGCCTGAATGTTGGCGAGGATCGTGTCGTTGAAGTTCATGCCGCAGACTTTGACGCTGCCGGTTTTGCCAGCCTGCGCGATCCCGGACACGGTCGCGTTGGTGTCGCCGTCGCCGACCGCGAACATGGCGTCGATCTCCGGGTTTTGCAGCAGGTGTGCGCGCACAGCCTGAGCCACTGCGGTTGCGTCACCGAAGGCGGTGGCCGGAAGCTGAAGCACAGAGCCCGTGCCGCCCACGGATGCAATACCGTCGTTGAAGCCGGTACAGAACGCTTCCAGGTTGGCTGCACCCGGAAGGGTGTTCACACATGCGCCATTCTTATGGCCCGCGTTCCCGAGGTATTCTCCACCGGCGAAACCGGATTTATAGTCAACAGCACCAACATAGTTCAGTGCGCCGAGACGATCCGCAGCTTCAATGCCGCCAGCGTTGTAGATGACAAGCGGGATGCCTGCGTCAACAACGGCCTGGAATGCCGGGTCCATGGCTTCCGGAACCCAGTCCGGACCCACGATTGCATCTGCGCCTTGGTCGATGGCCTGACGGATGAGCTCTGCCGCGTCCGGGCCGAGGTTGTCGTAGTTCTGCGGGCCGAGCCAGGTGACGGAGCCACCCTGAGCTTCTGCAACTTTACCGGCTTCTTCGGCGCCGAGTTTCACGCGGGACCAGAACGGATCGTCGGGCTTGCCACCCACCACGAAGATGTCGGCAGCCATAACAGCACCTGCAGCGCAGGCAGCGACGATGGCAGTAGTTGCAGTGGCCGCGAAACGGCTGAATTTGGTCATGATTTTTTCCTCCCATAAGCTCCTGTCCTCTCAGGAGCCATCATGTGCAGTCCTGATATGGGGGCGGGAGGATTCTTGAAACACAAACTGAATATTTCTGTTGCATATGTGTCATTTTGTGTCATTCATAATGATACACCCATGGCGCGGAAAGTGAGCTATCCTCATGAAAAGACCAACAATTTCCGATCTTGCCCGAGAGGCCGGCGTGTCCGTTTCAACTGTGAACCGGATTCTCTCCGGCGCAACAAATGTGAAAGCGAGCACCGCGCAGCACATTCAGAGGACCGCGGAAAAGATCGGATTTTACGGGCTTGGCTCCATTGAGGACCAAATCAAAAAGAACGCGCCGCACTACCGACTGGGCTTTCTTCTGCAGCAATCGACGCGTGAGCTGTACCAGCACTTCGGACGCGAAATCACCAAAGCCTGCCGCAACCGTCAATTCGACACGGCAGACCCGCTCATTGATTTTGTCGACCTGCTGACGCCGGAAAATATATCGCAACGCCTCCTTGCGCTCGGACGGAACTGTGACGCAGTGGCCCTCATCGCGGCAGATCACCCTCAAATCGGGCAAACGATCCGCGCGCTGAGTGAGATGGGCAAACCCGTGGTGGCCTATATCACCGACCAATCCTCGCCCGAACGCGCCGCGTTTGTCGGAACGGACAACTGGAAACTGGGCCGGACGGCGGCCTTCCTGATTTCGCAAATGACCAACGATCACGGTCGCATCGGCGTCTTTCAGGGCAACCCGCGCTATCAATGTCAGGACGTGGCTGAGGCCAGCTTCCGCTCCTATATCCGCGAACACGCACCTCATTTGAGCGTAGATGAATGCCGCTCAACCAACGAAGAACCCAATCGCGCGCACGAGATGGTGCGGGACCTGTTGAAATCGACCGATGAAATCGTCGGGATTTTCATGGTGGGAGGCGGCATCTCTGGCGTTCTTCGCGCCCTTCGCGAAGTGCCGATTGAGCGTCGTCGGGGCGTGAAGCTGATCTGCCGTGACATCGGCCCTGAGACGCGAAAGGGCCTCTCGGAGGGCCTGATCACCGCTGCTCTGTGCCACCCGATGGAGCACACGAGCGAAGTTCTGGTGCAAACCATGATCGATGCCGTCGCGAACGATGGCCCGCGCTCAACAGTCCACCACACCGTCCCGTTCGAGATCATTACACCTGAAAATATTTAGGTTTTAACCAGAGCACTTCTAACGCGTTCCACACTGACACGATGACTATGACACTTTACTATGACACCTTTGACTGCCGATAATGCCGATTTCGCTCAAAATGCAGCACTAAAAACCCTTATTTCATTCGGTTTCGAAATCCTAATCTGACCCCAAAAACGGTCACGAAAACCGTTGTCCCTTTACGGGGACCCAGGGTTCGAATCCCTGTCTCTCCGCCATTATCCCCACCTGACATTCAACATTTTTTCCTTTCCGACACACGCTTCGCGCCATGCCGGTGGCGAAAACTCTGCTATGGGCGTATTCCGTTGAAAAACGCGCGCTTGATTGGCGTGTGAGATGCTGATTCAATTCTTCCAACGGACGGGAGGATTGACC
>NZ_JAIUFY010000003.1 GCF_020165855.1 Celeribacter litoreus
CCTCCCGTCCGTTGGAAGAATTGAATCAGCATCTCACACGCCAATCAAGCGCGCGTTTTTCAACGGAATACGCCCATTTCGCTTAAATTTCGCTACCTGCCATCTGTCGACTTTCGATCCAGACGCAGCCAAGGTTCGTAGCCAAGGCGATCTTGCTTTACCTACCAGCCTATTTGCTATTTGGTGAAGCCCTGAGCTTCGGGCATAGGACGACTAGCCCCAGTAAAAACTGAGGTAGTCCCTATGCCCTTACGAATGTTACTTGCTCTTCGGAGCCAGCCCCTCGCAACGGGCCCGAACGGTCATACGTCTCTGCCGTACAGTTAGCCGCTACTTTTGACACAATAGACGTTGCGCCAGAGATCAGGCTTCGGCCTTTCGGACTGCCCTTGGAATGCGATCTCGCCCCACGGTATGCCATATTGCCTTTGCGCCGCCGTCATACAACCGACCACAAAAACAACCCTCTCACTACGTAGAAAGGGTCACGAATTCTTTTGTTCGGAGATTGACTGCCGCCCACAGATTTTGGGCAGGCCGTTCAAGGCTTCGGACGTGGTGCCCGTTCCTTTGCGCCAGCTGGCGATTAGTGCGTCTCGGGAGAGGAAATAGCCGACAGCAACCCACCGCACTCCAGCCGCCCTCTCCGAGCGCCTCCGGCGTTGCAAAATCCATTGGATGCCATCGCGACAGGTGATCACGCGCCGATCGCCTTCCCGCGCAATTACGCCATGGTAATTTTCGTCTGTCTCTTGATGCGATTTGTCGCGGGATGGAACTTCTGCTATTCGGGAAGTAAGCGCTGGTATATCAAACGCGCTTTCCCGCCCCATGCCAACTTTACCACAGCGGGCCGGAGCTTTCTCGTTCTGATACATGGCACCGCCCTCAAGCCTGAGAAGCAATGAGCCGTTCAATGTCCCGAACGCGCCACCTTTTCATCCCGCAGACCGCAATAGGGGCAGGAAAGGTTCCGAGTTTCGCATTGCGCCAGATAGTCGAAACCCCGACTCCCGTGATCTCCGACACCTCTTTGACAGACAGAAGTTTTCGAGTGAGGCTCTTAGTTTGTGTTTCCGTGATTTGCGTCATGTCGCACCTTTTGAACATTAGAAAAGTGCGAGAACTATTGAGCCGAACCTGTAATCCAACGAAGCAAAGTTGAAAAAGAGATCACCCGATTTTCGCGTTTACGATCCAACACAGAGAAACTGCGAAAGCATTATCGAGAACAGCGTCAATCCTCGGGCCATTCGAGGTCAGACAGGAGTTGGCGGGGTTTTATCCAGCCAAAATCACCGTCTCCTTTTTTCAAGACAGCACGGATCGTCTCTGGTGAAAGGACAGCGGCGTCACACTCCGAGAGTATCGGATGCTTGTTAAGCTCTTCAGACAATCGGTGGGAGTACTTTGTTACTCGATAAGCCTCGCCAAACCCATCAACCCAATCTGCATCTTCACTAGCCCAATAAAATATCTGACAAATGAGAACGTCTCGCGCCAAGTGGTCGCCAGACGGCCCACGCGTAGGCGGCGCATCTTGGGTCAAAATCTTTCTAAAAAACTTCCAATTCTCCGGGCTAAGCTCTTCAGGATGCCTGTATTCACAAGCGAAATTATGAAATATATCTGACACTTGAAGGCGTGCCGCTTGGAAAATTCGGGGGTCTTTCATGGCGAGAGCAGCAAGTTTTTCATCATGCCAGACCTCAAACCCATCCGGCCACCCATCCAAGTCAATCTCAGCAATGTCTCTACCTTTTTGGCGACAGACCCAAGCCAGAACATCTATCAACAATCCGAGGCGCCAGCGGTCCCGATCCAATCCGTCCTCGAATTCTTCCAACTCGAGCTTGTCCCAAAACTCTTCCCAATTCTCTTCGTCACTTTGTCCACTCATAATCTTACGAGCTCCACAACTTCACCGACCTGTTGGGTGACGAAACGCCCCCAAGCGTCCATCACACTCTTCCTACGCTCAAACAGGTCGCTCCGCGCATAGGCTTGTTCGACCTTTTTGCCGACGGAGTGTGCCAATGCAGCCTCGGCCACTTCACGATCCGCATGTGCGCTCTAGCTGCACCAATCCCTGAAAGACGACCTAAACCCGTGTACGGTAAATCCCTCGCGTCCCATTCGATCCTGGAGACGTTTGAAAACCGCGTCGGACATTTGGCGCGCTGGGCTTCTCGGGCCGCGCTGGGCACTCGGAAAGATCAATTCTTCATCTAGGCCCCGAACCTGCTCCAGCACGTCCAGAGCGCCCGCACAGAGCGGCACACGGTGCGCCACACCCGCCTTCATCCGTTCAGCGGGTATCTCCCACACATCGCCCTTAATCTCGCTCCAGCGCGCGCCACGCGCTTCGCTCGACCGGACGCAGGTCAGGATGAGGAAAGAAAGGCACCGTGCGGAAACGCCCTCACGCTCTCCGAGATCGGCAAAGAAGGACGGGACGTCGCCCCATGGCAACGCGGGCATATGCTCCGCCCGCTTCTTCACAGGCGGCAAAACACGGTCCACGCCATTGACCGGGTTCTCGTTGGCGTAATGCCCTTTCCCTTTCGCCCAATCAAAGATCACGGACATGCGCTGCTTCACTCGTCGTGCGGTGTCGTTCTTCGAGGCCCAAATCGGCGGGAGAACGATCAGAACGTCCGCTGTTCCAAGCGTCTGGATTTGACGATCTCCGATGAAGGGGAAGGCATAGGCTTCGAGAGAAGAGAGTCAACGCTTTCCATGACCCGCGTTCTTCCAAGTCGGCTCCAGCTCCTTGAGCTTGGCGCGGGCAGCGTCCTCGAAGGTCAAAACGCGAGCCTTGTCACGAATTGCCTTCGGATCTCCACCGGATCGCGCGACTTTCCGAAGCTCATGTGCCTCTTCCCGCGCCTCAGCGAGAGAAACCAGTGAGGCCGACCCAAGACCTAAATCTTGTCGGCGACCGTGAACCATTGTCGAAGCACCCATGACTTCGCACCTCCGGCTCCGACCCTCAGATAGAGCCCCTGCCCGTCGCCATACATTCCAGGCTCATCAATCTTGGCGACAGACTTAACGGTTAGGCGCGGCATATGGTGAAAACTCCAAATCTCTTCCCATCATCTTTCCCACACTTTGGACCGAAAAAACGTGGATTCCGATGAGAAGAGACGATAACATGAATTCACTAAATACCAATAATTATTAGACATTTAGAAATAATTCGAGAAATTCCGAGAAAGGGGTACGGTAGCCTCCTCCGCTACCATATCCCCTCAGCAAGACACTGAATTTATGGCCGCCCTTTTGTGGTGGAGCCACTGCCAATGCGGGTTCGTATGCGGCTGATTTCCAGCATAAGAAAGCTCCGCACCCGCGAAGGTGCAGAGCGATTTCGAAGATCGTGTGCGCGATTAATGAACGCCCGTGCGGACTTCGCGCAGGGGCGTTTTTCGTTTAGAGGCTTGCTGCTTTCTTAATCGCGCGACCGCCTTGCATGATGAGCGGCATATGCGCGCCCTGCCCTGTGAGCAGGTCGAGATTGTCGAGCGGGTTCCCGTCCACAGCAATGATATCGGCATAGGCGCCCGGAGCGATGACACCGACTTCGCCTTCCATGCGAAGCACTTTCGCCGCATCCACAGTTGCCGAACGGATAACGGCATCTGCGGGGATATAGCGACCGCGCAACGGGAATTCGCCCGACTGTTCGCTCTGCATCCCACCGAGCAGGTCGGAGCCATAGCCCATCGTGACACCCGCTTCGTGGAGTTTCACCACACGTTCCAGCCCTGCCTCGCGCACGTCGGCAACTTTGGCGACGGACTCCGGCGGCAAACCGAATTCTGCGCCTTTGCGGGCGAGCAGGTCGTAGGTGATGTTGGTCGGAACGACAAAGGCCCCCTCTCGCGCGACGCGTTGAATGGTGTCGTCGCCGATCAGGTTGCCGTGCTCGATGCAGGTGATCCCGCAATCAAGCGCGCGGACAATCGCCTTGTCGTCATAGAGGTGTGCGGAGACATAGGTGCCAAATCCGTTCGCGATCTCCACCAGAGCCGTCAGTTCCTCGACCGAGAACACGAGGTAGCCAATCGGGTCGGACGGAGAGGAGACGCCGCCATCGGCCATGACCTTGAGGAACTGGGCGCCGCCTTTGAGTTCTTCGCGCGCAGCGCGCATCAGTTCGGGCTTGCCGTCACAAATCCGGCCAAGCGTCCCGAGCGTCTGAGCATACCACGACACATCGCGGTTATCATAAGGGCCGCGGTAGTCCGTATGCCCGCCGGTTTGCGACAGCGCCTTGCCACAGATCACCAGACGCGGAGCGGTGAAATGCCCCTCCTCGACCGCGAGTTGGAGACCGCGATCCGCCCCACCCAAATCGCGCACGGTCGTAAAGCCGCGCATGATCATGTCCCGCATCAGCGTCGACGCGCGCGCCGCCACCAGAGACGACGGAAGCGACGCATTGAGGCCGAGGTTTGCGGTCGATGCGATGGTGTGCACGTGGCAGTCGATCAGACCGGGCATGACCGTCAGACCCTCGAGATCGAGCACTTCCTCGGCGTCAAAGGACACTTCCGGCGCGACTTCACGAATGCGATCATTCTCGATGGCGATCTGCATCGGCTCGGTAGGCTCGGTGGAGGTGCCGTCGACGATGCGGGCGTTCTTGATCAGGAGGGTGGTCATCGTGGTCTTCCTTTCGGGTTTAGATCAGCGCGGGCGCAAGCGTCTGCGCGATCAAGGTCATGTCGACCATGTCTTCGGGGGAATAGGCGTCGCGTTCGGCGTTGAGCGACAGAACACCGACACAACGGCCTGCCCATCTCACGGGCGCACAGGCGCAGGCCTCGCAACCTTTCGAGAGGATCAATTCGGCATCAGGAAAGGCCCAGAGCACGTCTTCGCGCGAGTTCCCAAGCCAGCTCTGACCGCCATCGAGAACGATCTTGCCCCACTCGGTCAGGCCCATGGGTTTCAGCGCTCCGGTCGGATAGTCCGCCTCTGAGCTGTGCATTCGCATGACGTTTCCGGTGCCGGGCAAGTTCTTGAGAACGGTCAGAAAGCGGAAACCGAACCGTGCTTCACAGGCATCTTGGACAGCCCGAAACAGGGTGTGCGGTTGGTTGAGCTGGGACTGGGCGCGCAGGAGTGGCGCCAGATAGTCAGCAGACGTGGCGAGAGAAGTCATTGTCTTATCCATAGAAGAAGTTCGGGAGCCATAGGGCGATCTCGGGGAAGACAGCCAGCAGAGCGACACCGATGAGCATCAGCACGAAGAACGGCGCAGCGGCGCGGGCAACGTAGCCGATGGACCGGCCGGAGATGCCCTGCAAGACGAAGAGGTTGAAGCCAACGGGCGGGGTCACCTGCGCCATCTCGACCATGAGCACGAGGTAGACGCCAAACCAGATCGGATCGAAACCAGCCTGCAACGCGAGCGGCAGAGAGATCGGAAGGCTCATCACCACGATAGACGTGCCGTCGAGGAAGAAGCCGAGGCCGAGGTAGAACAGCGAGAGCACGACCAAGAGGCCCCAAGGCGGCAGGTTGAGCGATGCGATGCCGTCCGCAACATCCGCAGGGATATGGAGATAGCCGATGGCCGTGGACATAAACGCGGCGGTGATCAGGATGGAGCACACCATCGTCGAGGTCCGCAGTGCGCCCATGAGTGTGTCGCGCAGCAGGTTGAGAGACAGTTGGCGCGTGACAGCGGCGATGACGATGGCAGCGATCACACCGACGGCGGCGGCCTCGGACGGGGTGGCGATGCCGGTGTAGATCGACCCGAGCACGATGGTCATCAGAACGATCAGCGGCATGAGATCCCAGATCGCCCGCACAAAATCCATCGCGCTCCGCGTTTCGCGCGTCGTCGGGACGAGCGCCGGATTCATCTTGGTGCGGATCATGATGTAGCTGGAATAGAGCGCGGTGATCATCAGGCCCGGCAGAACACCGGCGGCAAAGAGGCGCGAAATCGATTGCTCGGCAAGGATGCCGTAGACGATCATCACGATGGATGGCGGAATCAGCAGGCCGAGGCTACCAGCACCGGCAAGCGAGCCGAGCGAGAGGCGGTCGTCATAGCCGCGCGCACCCAGTTCGCGTGTGGTGATCCGCCCGACGGTCGCGGTGGTTGCGGGCGAGGAACCGGAGACAGCGGCGAAAAGGGTGCAGCCCAAGACGTTGGTGTGCAGCAGTCGTCCGGGAATATAATCCACAAACGGCGACAGCCCACGGAAGAGGCGCGTCGAGATATCGGTGCGGAAGATGATCTCCCCCATCCAGATGAACATCGGGATCGCGGAGAGCTCCCAGCTCGTGGAATAGCGGTAGATGATGCCGGCGGCGATGGAGCCGATCCGCGACAGGTCCATGCCATTCAGGAAGAACAGCGCAGCCGTGGCGACGAGCGCCAGCGAGATAAAGACCCAAACGCCGAGACCGAGGAATACAAGAAGAAAGGCCAGCGTCGCGGCCGCGGTGAGGAGCGTGTCCATGTGAGTTCTCCGATGATGCGCGGGTTATTCGACGGGCGTCGCGAGAGGTGTGTCGGGGGCGGGCGACGGATGCCCGGTGATATGACGCAACCCATGAGACAGCGCAGCCAATGAGAAGAGCGCCAGTCCGACCATGATTGCGCCTTCGGGAATCCAGGTCGGCACAGCGGCCACAGAAGAAGACACCGTTCCACGCGACCAAGCGCGCGCAACGCGGATCCAGAACATCCATGTGAGGCCCGCAGACATGGCACAAGCGGTGAGCGCCGCTGCGGCCGTCATCAAATGCTGCGCACGAAGCGGCAGACGGTCGAGCACAAGGCCCACGCGGATCAGATCGCCATGTTCGAGCACGTAGCCCAAAGACCAGATTACACAGATACCGATGCCGTATCCGACGAACTCATCGAGGACGAAGGTGGACGTGGCGAAAAAGCTCCGCAGGATGATCTCATAGGCGATATGGCCGACCATATAGACCAGCGCACATGCGGCAACGACAGCCGCCAGTCGCGAGATGGCAAAAACGCCTGAGTAGAAACGGGTCATGCGAAGCTCCTGAAAAATAAATGCGCGGGCAGCAGGGAGGACCGCCCGCGCAAGTTGGGGAAGAGTTAGCGGTTCGCGTAGGCTTCCATGATGGATTGCGCACGTTCACCCGTGGCTTCAATCCATTGATCAATGAACGGCTGCGCCGCAGCGGTCAGCGCCGCAGAGAAGTCTGCCGGGATTTCTTCGGTCACAGTCATGCCGTTGGCGCGCATCGTGTCGAAATCCTTCGCGGTCGCATCCGCGAGAAGGCCCCAGCCGAAGTCTTCAGCCTCTGCGGCTGCTTGTGCGACTGCTGCCTGCTGCTCTTCGCTCAGGTCTTCCCAAGCGTCGAGGTTGAGGTGGATCGCCTGCAGGGAGGAGGCGTAGTTCACATTGGTGAAGTTGGACTGCAGTTCCCACATCTGGACGCCCACACCACCGTTCGGAGAGGTCAGAACAGCGTCGATTGCGTTCGTCGACAGCTGTGCCGGAACGTCGGCCCAGGAAATCTGGATCGGGAAGGCGCCAGCGTTCTTCATCGTCTCGGTGGAGGCGACATCGTAGGTGCGCACTTTCACGCCCTCGAGATCAGCGGTGGAGGTGAACGCCTCGTTGCCCCAAAGACCGGAGGACGGCCACGGCGTCGCGAGGAGCAGCATCTGGTTGTTGCCTTCGAGCACTTTTTCATATTCGGGCTTCGCGAGGTCGTAGAGGTCATGCACATCGTCAGCCGTCGGAGCGAGGAACGGCAGCGACGACAGTTGGAAGATCGGATCGATACCGGTCCAGAACACGAACGCAGAGGACGCTGCCTGAAGCGCGCCGTCACCAACCGCGTCGAAGTTATCGACGCTCTTGTAGCCGAGCGCAGCACCGTGGTGCACAGTCACTTCAATTTCGCCACCGGTTTTCTCTGCCACGGCTGCTGCGAAGAAGTCAGCAGTCTGCCCTTGGAGGGAGCCAGCCGGATATTCGCTCGACAGATCCCAGTTGGTCGCGAAGGCCGGAGCTGCGACGAGGCCGAAGCCTGCGATGGTGCCAAGGAGCGTTTTCATGGTCATTTTGTATTCCCTGTTATGGCCCGTGTGTTCGGGCGGTCTCTGCAACCCGTTCGCGGGCCATATGACAACTTGCGAACAGGACTGTCCGCATCATACGGTCAGCACTGTTCGTAAATCAACAACTCGTGTTTCGAAAACCCTCTTTGACGCCCGAAAAAGGTAAAAAACCTCAGAGAGATCAAATTAAGCCATTGAAATGTTGAATTTATACATCAGCCCAATTTATAGGCATTGATGTCTGTAAGTTCGGATTTCAGCAGAAATCACGCTTTCTGTGCGATCCGTTTCCACAGGTCGATGAGCTTGTTCGCGGTTTCGGGATCGGAATCAAAGCTCTGGTGCATCGCGATTCCGCGGAGCACAGACAGGTGCAACTGGACCCTCAATTCGGCCTCGGCGTCATCGACATTTCCGCCCACAAGACGAACGGTAATCCGGTCGCGTTTGCGGATCCACGACACGAGAATATCGCGCAACGCATGCCCGAGGTCGTTGTCTTGGCGCGCAGCGAGCATCAGTTCCATCGCAGCGATATAGCGACCGTCCGCAAAAATATTCTGCCAGAGTGCGTCGATCAGCTCATCGACTTTGAGCTGCGTTTTGTCAGGGTCGAGGCTAAAAGGATAGCCGTCGCGCCATCCCTCGACCAATCGCTCGAATGCCGCGACGAGCATATCGTTGCGGGTCGGGAATTGGTGGGTGAGCGCCCCCCGCGACACATTTGCCTTCTGCGCGATCAGAGTCGTTGAGATTTGCTCATAGCCAACCTCAACAAGCGCCTTGAGCGTCGCTTCGCAGACCTTATTCCGCGTTTCCTGCGAACGCTCGGCCTGCGTACGTCTCGGCTTTCCAGATGTGGGCGATTTGGGGTCGGCGTTCATGCTCTGATCAACGATAATGAGGTTACGAACAGCACTACCTGTTTTTGAGCAAGATGCCAACGATTACTCTCGACGACATGAGAATTGCGCAACGAGCGCACGAAGAAAAGGCATGCGCCTCCGAGGTTCAAAGCCAGAACGCACCGCGTTTTTAAATGCATCGATGTTAGGAAATATCTCCAGCCCTCAGACCTAGAGCACGACGGAACGAGCAAACGCCGCACCCTAGGTCTTCGAACCGTTTCAGCGAGCCGTATGGGGTGCCTCTATCGCTCCCCGCAGAGAACCATCGTGAAGCCAATGGTTCATAGAAGCCGAGACCTCGAAGGTCTCGACCAATTCCTCTCACAGGCCGATCAGCACGGCCTGCCCGTCGATTTTGACGGGGAAAGTTTGGGTTTTTCCTTCGTCGGCGCCTTGAGCG
>NZ_JAIUFY010000016.1 GCF_020165855.1 Celeribacter litoreus
ATTTCTAATATTTTTGGTTGCGGGGGTAGGATTTGAACCTACGACCTTCAGGTTATGAGCCTGACGAGCTACCGGGCTGCTCCACCCCGCGACAGGGCAATCTTCATTGCCGGCCCCACGGGCGAAGTTTTATTCGTGTGGGGTTATTTTTATCATCGTTTGAGAGATTTGAGGCTCTTTATTAGGTTTGGCGGTGACCTACTCTCCCACGTCTTAAGACGCAGTACCATTGGCGCAATCGTGCTTAACGGCCGAGTTCGGGAAGGGATCGGGTGTTTCACTGACGCTGTGACCACCAAACCGAATAAAGAGCTTCATTTCTGCGCTACCGCCTATTCGGCTAAATGAGCGCGGAACCAAGTCAAGTAAGTTGTATGTGTATGCTTTTGTTCGAGTAGAAGCAGTTTTGCTTTTACTGGATCAAATCAAGCCTATCGGGCAATTAGTACTGGTCAACTGAATGCATTACTGCACTTACATCTCCAGCCTATCGACGTGGTGGTCTTCCACGGCCCTCAGGGATACCTTGTTTTGAGGGGGGCTTCCCGCTTAGATGCCTTCAGCGGTTATCCTTTCCGATCATAGCTACCCTGCACTACCGTTGGCACGATAACAGGTCCACCAGTGGATCGTTCACCCCGGTCCTCTCGTACTAGGGGCAACTCCTCTCAAGTATCCTACACCCACGGCAGATAGGGACCGAACTGTCTCACGACGTTCTAAACCCAGCTCACGTACCTCTTTAAATGGCGAACAGCCATACCCTTGGGACCTGCTCCAGCCCCAGGATGAGATGAGCCGACATCGAGGTGCCAAACACTGCCGTCGATATGGACTCTTGGGCAGTATCAGCCTGTTATCCCCGGCGTACCTTTTATCCGTTGAGCGATGGCCCTTCCACTCGGGACCACCGGATCACTATGGCCGACTTTCGTCTCTGCTCGACTTGTCAGTCTTGCAGTCAGGCTGGCTTCTGCCATTGCACTCAACGAGCGATTTCCGACCGCTCTGAGCCAACCTTCGCGCGCCTCCGTTACTCTTTGGGAGGCGACCGCCCCAGTCAAACTACCCGCCACACAGGGTCCCGGATCCGGATAACGGACCGCGGTTAGACATCAAGCAGAACAAGGGTGGTATCTCAAAGGAGGCTCCACAGGGACTGGCGTCCCTGCTTCAAAGCCCACCACCTATTCTGCACATGTTCGGCCTAATGCCAGTGTGAAGCTGTAGTAAAGGTGCACGGGGTCTTTCCGTCTAACCGCGGGAAGCCTGCATCTTGACAGGCAATTCAATTTCGCTGAGTCTATGTTGGAGACAGCGGGGAAGTCGTTACGCCATTCGTGCAGGTCGGAACTTACCCGACAAGGAATTTCGCTACCTTAGGACCGTTATAGTTACGGCCGCCGTTTACCTGGGCTTCAATTCGGAGCTTGCACTCCTCCTTTTAACCTTCAGGCACCGGGCAGGCGTCAGACCCTATACGTCGTCTTGCGACTTCGCAGAGCCCTGTGTTTTTAGTAAACAGTCGCCACCCCCTGGTTTGTGCCCCCAGCCAATACTTGCGTAGAAACTGGGCCTCCTTCTCGCGAACTTACGGAGGTATTTTGCCGAGTTCCTTCAACATAGTTCTCTCAAGCGCCTTGGTATTCTCTACCAGTCCACCTGTGTCGGTTTAGGGTACGATCTAATGAGAGGCTATTTCCAGGGACCGCTGAGCCGCCCATTCAATCCGATAAGGATGAACGACCTTTGCGATCCGTCACTTCTCTCTGGCCCAGGAATATTAACCTGGTTCCCATCGACTACGCCTTTCGGCCTCGCCTTAGGGGTCGGCTTACCCTGCTCAGATTAGCTTTAAGCAGGAACCCTTGGACTTTCGGCGACAGGGTCTCTCACCCTGTTTGTCGCTACTCATGTCATCATTCTCACTAGTGATCTCTCCACCGGATCGTTCACACGCCGGCTTCACAGAAAGCCTCTTGTGTCCAATCCTTCCGAAGAAGGTAAGGACACATGAGACTATGTCACACTACGCTCTGCTACCATGCCTTACGGCATCCTCGGCTTCGGCTCATGGCTTGAGCCCCGTTACATCTTCGCCGCAGGACAACTTATCTAGACCAGTGAGCTGTTACGCTATCTTTAAAGGATGGCTGCTTCTAAGCCAACCTCCTGGTTGTTTTGGTCGTCCCACCTGCTTTCCCACTTAGCCATGAATTAGGGGCCTTAGCCGGAGGTCAGGGTTGTTTCCCTCTCCACTACGGGCGTTAGCACCCGCAGTGTGTCTGCCATCTAGTACTCCCGGGTATTCGGAGTTTGGTTAGGATCAGTAAGCCTGTGGGGCCCCATTACCCATCCAGTGCTCTACCCCCCGGGGTATTCGGATGACGCTCTACCTAAATAGATTTCGCAGAGAACCAGCTATCTCCGAGTTTGATTGGCCTTTCACCCCTAGGCACAACTCATCCCGACCTTTTTCAACAGGTGTGGGTTCGGACCTCCAGTAAGTGTTACCTTACCTTCATCCTGGTCATGCCTAGATCACTCGGTTTCGGGTCTGATCCCACGAACTCATTCGCCCTATTAAGACTCGCTTTCGCTACGCCTACACCTAACGGCTTAAGCTTGCTCGTAAGACCAAGTCGATGACCCATTATACAAAAGGTACGCCGTCAGGACTCGAGGTCCCTCCGACTGCTTGTAGGCGTCCGGTTTCAGAAACTGTTTCACTCCCCTCGTCGGGGTGCTTTTCACCTTTCCCTCACGGTACTGGTTCGCTATCGGTCAGTAAGGAGTACTTAGCCTTCGGAGGTGGTCCTCCGATCTTCAGACAGAATTTCACGTGTTCCGCCCTACTTAATACGTCACTCAAAGCTTCCTATACGGGGCTGTCACCCGCTATGGCCACGCTTTCCAACGTGTTCTAGTCACTTATCATGCTCGGCTGGTTCGCGTTCGCTCGCCGCTACTAACGAAGTCTCTATTGATGTCCTTTCCTCCGGGTACTTAGATGTTTCAGTTCCCCGGGTTTGCTCTTAAAACCCTATGTATTCAGGTTAAAAGTACCTGTTTCAGAAAGATATTGAGTACCAAGGTAACAATATCAAACTGTCAGGTGGGTTCCCCCATTCGGAAATCCATGGATCAAAGCCTATTCTCGGCTCCCCATAGCTTATCGCAGAGTATCACGTCCTTCATCGCCTCTTACTGCCAAGGCATCCACCAAACGCCCTTCTCGCGCTTGATTTGATCCAGAAAGAGCAAAACTGCGAGGGCTGCAGCTGGTAAGAGCAACCCTATACTTTCTGAACCAAAAGCATACTTTCCCGCTTCCAGTCTTGTATCGGACTGGAAACGCGCTGCAGTTCAAAACTGCAACTTGGTTAGTTTACTTGACTTGGGCAACATCATCTTTTCTCGCCGCGATATGTTGAGAGGTCCGAGGAAAGGGACCGCAAAACACCTTCCAACCTCAAATTCATGAGGGGGAAGCGACGGAGGTTAACCCATACTCGGGCAACCAACGATGTTGCATTTTAATCTCTCTTAACGATGTCAATTGTCGTCTCATTGGACGGCTAAACACTCGAAAGTGCTTAGCGATCTAATCAGAAGTGGAATGGTGGAGCCTATCGGGATCGAACCGATGACCCCCTGCTTGCAAAGCAGGTGCTCTCCCAGCTGAGCTAAGGCCCCATATCCAACACTCTTGCGAGTGGAAGTGGTGGGTCGAGGAGGACTTGAACCTCCGACCTCACGCTTATCAGGCGTGCGCTCTAACCACCTGAGCTACCGACCCAAAGTCCAGACCGGTAGGCCTGTGTTTGCTATTACGAAGAGATATGGGGACGGCCTGGCCGAGTTTGACCAACTATTGTTGATCTTATGCTACCAAGTAGCTGCTAATGAGTTTCACGAGATCAGCAAGCTGATATACTAGAAACATCCTTAGAAAGGAGGTGATCCAGCCGCAGGTTCCCCTACGGCTACCTTGTTACGACTTCACCCCAGTCGCTGAGCCTACCGTGGTCCGCTGCCTCCAAAAGGTTAGCGCACGGCCGTCGGGTAGACCCAACTCCCATGGTGTGACGGGCGGTGTGTACAAGGCCCGGGAACGTATTCACCGCGTCATGCTGTTACGCGATTACTAGCGATTCCGACTTCATGGGGACGAGTTGCAGACCCCAATCCGAACTGAGACATCTTTTGGAGATTAACTCACTGTAGATGCCATTGTAGCACGTGTGTAGCCCAACCCGTAAGGGCCATGAGGACTTGACGTCATCCACACCTTCCTCCCGCTTATCACGGGCAGTTTCCCTAGAGTCCCCGGCCAAACCGCTGGTAACTAAGGATGTGGGTTGCGCTCGTTGCCGGACTTAACCGAACATCTCACGACACGAGCTGACGACAGCCATGCAGCACCTGTCACTGGTCCAGCCGAACTGAAGGAATAGATCTCTCTAAACCGCGACCAGGATGTCAAGGGTTGGTAAGGTTCTGCGCGTTGCTTCGAATTAAACCACATGCTCCACCGCTTGTGCGGGCCCCCGTCAATTCCTTTGAGTTTTAATCTTGCGACCGTACTCCCCAGGCGGAATGCTTAATCCGTTAGGTGTGTCACCGAATAGTATACTACCCGACGACTGGCATTCATCGTTTACGGTGTGGACTACCAGGGTATCTAATCCTGTTTGCTCCCCACACTTTCGCACCTCAGCGTCAGTATCGAGCCAGTAAGCCGCCTTCGCCACTGGTGTTCCTCCGAATATCTACGAATTTCACCTCTACACTCGGAATTCCACTTACCTCTCTCGAACTCAAGACTAGCAGTATCAAAGGCAGTTCCAGGGTTGAGCCCTGGGATTTCACCTCTGACTGACTAATCCGCCTACGTGCGCTTTACGCCCAGTAATTCCGAACAACGCTAACCCCCTCCGTATTACCGCGGCTGCTGGCACGGAGTTAGCCGGGGTTTCTTTACCTGCTACCGTCATTATCTTCACAGGCGAAAGAGCTTTACGACCCTAAGGCCTTCATCACTCACGCGGCATCGCTAGATCAGGCTTGCGCCCATTGTCTAAGATTCCCCACTGCTGCCTCCCGTAGGAGTCTGGGCCGTGTCTCAGTCCCAGTGTTGCTGATCATCCTCTCAAACCAGCTATAGATCGTAGACTTGGTAGGCCATTACCCCACCAACTATCTAATCTAACGCGGGCCAATCCTTCACCGAAATTCTTTCCCCCGAAGGGCGTATACGGTATTAAACCCAGTTTCCCGGGACTATTCCGTAGTGAAGGGCATGTTCCCACGCGTTACTAACCCGTCCGCCACTAGATCCGAAGATCTCGTTCGACTTGCATGTGTTAGGCGTGCCGCCAGCGTTCGTTCTGAGCCAGGATCAAACTCTCAAGTTGAAATGATGTTACCATCATAACCTTGACGTCGAACCTCTGCACATCACACCACTCAACCGGCTAAGGTTGAGTAGTAACTGTTTCTCGTGCTTGGTATCAAAGATACCGAAGACCGACAAACAGTGAAGCTGACACTCCATAATCGGACCGAAATCCTAGGAGTGCGATATACAGACGTTCTTGTCGTAGTGACCAAACCGCCCGCATATCTCTTCGTTCATATAACAATTTCAAAGAGCGTGAGACAAAAACCAGACCAGTGCGCCCTAAACTTACGGCGCGCCCGCCCAACTCTGCCTCAGAATTTTCTTCCGAACTTCCCTCCGAAGCGTCCGCTTCGTCGTTCCGTCCGTCCCGCCGTGCGCCTCAGCGCCGCCGGTGAAGGGGGTTCTAAGGCGAGTGC
>NZ_JAIUFY010000009.1 GCF_020165855.1 Celeribacter litoreus
AACGGGATGGCTCCTGGCCGTTTGCTTGAGCATTTGTTCGAGGTTACGGATCAGTATGAGGTGACGATTTTCAACGCCGAGCCGCGTGTGAACTATGACCGCATCATGCTGTCTCCGGTTCTGTCGGGTGAGAAGACCTATGCCGATATCATCATCCATGGTGAGGGCTGGTATGCCGAGCACGGGATCACACTGCATCAGGGTGAGAAAGTGTCCGAGATCCGCCGCCACGAGCGGAAGGTGATCTCCGAGAGCGGGATCGTGGCGGAGTACGACAAGCTCGTGATCGCGACCGGCTCGAACCCGTTCATCATTCCGGTGCCGGGCTCTGATCTGCCGGGCGTTCTGGCCTACCGCGATCTCGACGATACGGATGGTATGATTGCCGCTGCGGAAAAAGGCGGGCGTGCTGTTGTGATCGGTGGCGGTCTCTTGGGTCTGGAAGCGGCTGCGGGTCTCAAGATGCGCGGCATGGATGTGACCGTGATCCACCTGATGCCGACGCTGATGGAGCGCCAGCTCGACACCGCCGCTGGCTACCTGCTGCAGAAAGAGCTCGAATCCCGCGGGATCGAGGTGCTCTGCGAAGCCAACACCAAACAAATCCTCGGCACGGACAAGGTCGAGGGCGTGGAACTTGCCGACGGCACTGTGATCGACGCCTCTCTCGTCGTCATGGCCGTGGGCATCCGCCCGAACGTCCAGCTCGCCAAAGAAGCGGGTCTCGAGGTGAACCGTGGCATCGTGACGGACGCGACCATGAAGACCTCTGACCCGAGCATCTATTCTGTCGGCGAATGTGTCGAAGTGGGGGGCATGGTCTACGGTCTCGTGGCGCCGCTCTACCGCATGGCCCGCGTCGCGGCCGAACATCTGGCCGGCCCGTCCGAGGCTGCCTTCCAACATGCTGAAACCGCGACCAAACTCAAGGTCACGGGCTGTGATCTCTACTCTGTGGGGGACTTCGCCGAGGGCGAGGGGCGTGAGGACATCGTGCTGCGCGATGCGATGCGCGGCACCTACAAACGCGTCATTCTCAAAGACAATAAACTTATCGGAGCAGTGCTCTACGGCGATGTCGCCGACGGGGCGTGGTACAACCAACTTCTGACCTCTGGCGAGGATGTGTCGGACATGCGCGAGACGCTGATCTTCGGGCAGGCCTATCAGGGCGCGGGTCAGGCCGATCCGCTGGCCGCTGTGGCAGCCCTGCCAGACGATGCGGAGATCTGCGGCTGTAACGGCATCACCAAAGGCATGATCGTCAAAGCCATCGGCGACAAGGGGCTGACCTCTCTGGCCGATGTGCGGGCGCACACGAAGGCCTCGGCCTCCTGCGGCACCTGCACGGGTCTCGTCGAAGGCGTCATGGGCATCACCCTTGGCGACGGCTTCAAAATCCCGGCGGCAGAGGGCATGTGCGGCTGCACCACCCACGGCCACGGCTTCGTGCGCCGCATGATCAAGGCGAAAGAGCTCAAATCCATCCCTGCGATCTTGCAGGAACTGGAATGGTCCACGCCGGAAGGCTGTGCCAAGTGCCGCCCCGCGTTGAACTACTACCTCGTGGCCGACTGGCCGGGCGAGTATCAGGATGACCAGCAGTCGCGCTTCATCAACGAACGCGTCCACGCCAACATCCAGAAAGACGGCACCTATTCCGTCGTGCCGCGGATGTTCGGTGGCATGACCACGCCGGACGAGCTGCGCGCGATCGCCGATGTGGCCGATAAATACAACATCCCCTCCGTGAAGGTGACGGGTGGCCAGCGCATCGACCTCTTGGGTGTGAAGAAAGAAGATCTCCTCCCCGTCTGGGCCGATCTCAATGCCGCTGGCATGATCTCCGGCGCGGCCTATTCCAAGGGTCTGCGCACGGTCAAAACCTGTGTGGGCACGGATTGGTGCCGCTTTGGCACGCAGGACTCCACGGGTCTCGGCATCAAGCTCGAGAAAGCGCTCTGGGGCTCCTGGTCTCCGGCGAAACTCAAACTCGCCGTCACCGGATGCCCGCGCAACTGCGCCGAGGCGACCTGTAAGGACATCGGCGTGATCTGTGTCGATAGCGGCTACGAGATCGTTTACGGCGGCGCGGCGGGCCTGCACATTCAGGGCACCTCGCCTCTGGGCAAGGTTGCGACCGAAGAAGAAGTGCTCGAGACCGTCTGCGCGCTGACGCAATACTATCGCGAGACGGGCTTCTACCTCGAACGCATCTACAAGTGGGCGGACCGGATCGGGTATGACCACATCAAAGAGGTGATTTTTGATAATCTCGAGGAACGCAAAGCCTTCGCGGAGCGCTTTGCCTACTCGCAAGAGTTCGCCCAAATCGATCCGTGGGCCGAGCGCGTCGCAGGCGCAGAGGCCCATGAGTTCGCCCCCATGGCCACCCTCAATCTGGAGGCAGCAGAATGAACATGACCACCACAAACTGGATCGAGGTCGGCACACTCGACGACATCCCGCGCCAAGGCGCGCGCTGCGTCAAAAACGGCGACACGACGATCGCACTCTTCCGCACCACGGACGACCGCGTCTTCGCCCTCGAAGATAAGTGCCCGCATAGAAACGGGCCTTTGAGCAACGGCATCGTGCACGACGGATGCGTCACATGCCCGCTCCACAACTGGGTCATCTCCCTCGAAACCGGAACCGCTCAAGGCGCCGACGAAGGAAAAACCCAAACTTTCCCCGTCAAAATCGACGGGCAGGCCGTGCTGATCGGCCTGT
>NZ_JAIUFY010000010.1 GCF_020165855.1 Celeribacter litoreus
GCGCAGAAATCGGCGTTCCAAACTCGGCCCAATCGCCTTTCCTATCAGGCTTTTTGCGGCCGCTGCGGTGCAGGAAAGATCTTGGCCAGTTTGCGGAGGTTCTGGGCGGTTGCGGCGAGGAGGAATTCGTCGTTTGCGCCGCATGGTCCACGTAATCGGAGCCTGTTCAAACCGAGAATTCGTTTGAGATGGGCAAAGAGCATCTCGACCTTCTTTCGCAGCCTCATCGAGATCGCGTATTGTTGGGTTTTGGCGATATCACGGGCAAGCTGGCGGGCATCTTCATGTTCTTCACGCGTGATTTTACGGGTATCGGCATTAGGGCAGCATTGTGCTTTGGAGGGACAAGCCTGACAGGCCTCCTTCAAAGCCCGATAGCGAGCTGTGCCTTTTCCGGTCGGACCTCGGTTCGGATCGGAGTAGTTTCGCCGGAACTGCTTCAGTTCGTGACCTTCGGGGCAGATATACTGATCATTCTCTGCGTCCCATTCGAACTCGGCGCGTGACCAGGTGCCATCGTTGCGCCCCGCCTTGTCGATGACGGGAATATGCGGCGCTATCTCACGCTCGACCAGCCAGCCCAGCATTGGGCCTGATCCGTAAGCTGTGTCTGCGATCAAACGCTCGGGGTGCAGATGGAACCGGTCTTTGACACGGGTAAGCATGGTCTTCGTTGAGCCGACCTCGGCCTGCCGGATTGATCTGGTCGCTTCGACATCGAGGATGACGCTGTGATCGGTGTCGATCAGATAATTGTCGGAATAGCTGAAGAATGCAGGCCCTTTGCGCGCTGCAGTCCATTGGCTGGCGGGATCGGAATGGGACGTGAACTTAGGTTCTACCTCGCTCGCTGCGCCAAATGCAGCCTCATCAAGGGTGTCGAGATACTCGCGTACGGCACGAGGCGCATCAGCGGGCTCGATGGCTGAAGCATCCCAGTCTTCTTTTGACGTTGAGTTCTGTTTGTTCGCATCGGCCTCGATCAGGCTGGCATCCACCGCCATGCGCTGGCCGCTTGCCAGGCCTTCTTCGATGCAGCGCGCACCGTCGTTTCGAACAGGTGGCGCAGCAGCTCGCTCTCGCGGAAACGACCGTGCCGGTTCTTGGAAAACGTCGAATGATCTGGCACCCGGTCGTTCAGATCCAGGCGGCAGAACCAGCGATAGGCGAGGTTCAGATGCACCTCGTCGCAGAGCCGCCGCTCCGACCGGATCCCGAAGCAATAGCCGACCAGAAGCATCCGGATCAGCAGCTCGGGGTCAATGGAAGGTCGGCCCGTGTGGCTGTAGAACTCAGCAAGATGAGCCCGGATGTTCCCCAGATCGACGAACCGATCAATCGAGCGCAGCAGATGGTCTTGAGGGACGTGATCTTCCAGCGAAAACTCGTAAAACAGCGATGCTTGCGCTTCCTGCCTTGGACCCATCATCGGTCAATCCTCCCGTCCGTTGGAAGAATTGAATCAGCATCTCACACGCCAATCAAGCGCGCGTTTTTCAACGGAATA
>NZ_JAIUFY010000006.1 GCF_020165855.1 Celeribacter litoreus
GTAGCTCGTCAGGCTCATAACCTGAAGGTCGTAGGTTCAAATCCTACCCCCGCAACCAAAAATATTAGAAATGGTGATGATCTAGCGTGTAATGCGGGAACGTTCGCATGGTTTTTCCGCTTATGACATTGAAATACCACATATGATGCATACCCTATGAATGTATTTAGGGGGTAATTCAGTGCATCTATCAAAATTCAGCGACTACGCGATCCGTGTTTGTCTCCATTTGACAGCGCATACGGGAAAGCGGGTTTCGATTGCGGAAATCGCAAAGCTTCAAGGCCTCTCACACGCAAACCTCATGAAGGTCGTCAATCAACTCGTCGATGCCGGTTTTCTCAAAAGCACGCGGGGGCGCTCAGGGGGAGTGGAACTCGCCCAACCCGCAGATCATATCCGCATTGGTGAAGTGGTCCGTCATATGGAGGGCGAGGGCGCTCTCGTCGATTGCCGGACCTGTGTGATCAGAGGATCATGCGGCTTGCCCAGTGTTCTACAGACTGCCAAACGGGTGTTCTTTGAACACTTGGACCAATTCACGCTCGCGGATGCGATTGCTGCGCACCCGCGGACCAGGGATGTTCTGCTCGGGCTGTCATTAGAATCCTCGGTGTAAACGACTCATCCTTTCAGAACTTTGCTCCGAAAATCCTTTGAATATCGTGCGAGTTGTAACGATATCGTTCCCAATGCCGCACATGCAAAGCGCAGTTTCCTGTAATTCTGAATAATATTTACGCAATCACGCCCCCCCGACCAAAGAAGTCGACTGAATTGTGCGGAAAGCACCGGAACAGGCTTGCCGGTAATCATTCTCTGATTATGAATGATTGCAATTGGTGCTTCGGAAAGTTCCTACACCAGATAACCGCAACGGCGCGGTGATTTCGTCAAGACCCCTCACGGGGACGCAGCATCGACGCTGCATCTTCTCTTCGAAAACGAATTGTGAAACGGGTGACCGTTTCTGACTGAAAATCACGCGGCCGTCTATTCCCCCCCCATAGACATACGGTCTGCGCAAGCGCGGAGTGTTTATCATGACCAAAGATCGTTTAGTTATTGTTGGGAACGGGATGGCTCCTGGCCGTTTGCTTGAGCATTTGTTCGAGGTTACGGATCAGTATGAGGTGACGATTTTCAACGC
>NZ_JAIUFY010000005.1:0-731234 GCF_020165855.1 Celeribacter litoreus
CGCTCAAGGCGCCGACGAAGGAAAAACCCAAACTTTCCCCGTCAAAATCGACGGGCAGGCCGTGCTGATCGGCCTGTAATACCTAAAACCCGGAAAAAAACTGGGAAAAATGCGTTGCAGAAAAATGTAACGCAAACGGCTTTCCTTTGTCTGGCGGCAGAGGGGAGATCAATCGTGGAAAAGTCAAAAACAGGGACAGTTCAATGGCTTATGTACAACCAAAGGAATTCGCCGCCAAAATGGTCGATGCGGGTGAATCCAAAATCTTCATGGCGACCAAAGACACTCTGATCCGTGCTTACATGGCCGGTGCAATTCTCGCACTTGCTGCTGCTTTCGCGGTGACCATCGCAGTGAACACCGGCAACTTCCTCGTTGCTTCGCTGCTCTTCCCCGTCGGGTTCTGCACCCTCTATCTTTTGGGCTTCGACCTCCTCACCGGTGTTTTCACCCTCGCGCCGCTCGCAGTGATCGCGAAACGTCCGGGCTGCACCTGGAAAGGCGTTTTCCGCAACTGGGGTCTCGTATTCTGCGGCAACTTCGCAGGTGCAATGACCACTGCAATCCTGATGGCGATCGTGTTCACCACTGGTTTCTCTCAAGAACCAAATGCGGTTGGTCAGAAGATCGGTTCCATCGGTGAAGCCCGTACGCTCGGTTACGCTGCTGCTGGCGGCGCAGGCCTCCTGACCGTGTTCACCCGTGCAGTTCTCTGCAACTGGATGGTGTCCACCGGTGTTGTGGCTGCAATGATGTCCAACTCCGTCTCCGGGAAAATCATGGCCATGTGGATGCCGATCCTTGTGTTCTTCTATCTCGGCTTCGAGCACTCCATCGTGAACATGTTCCTCTTCCCGTCGGGCATCATGCTGGGTGGTGAGTTCACCTGGGCTGACTACTTCATCTACAACGAGATCCCTGTTGTTTTGGGTAACCTCGTTGGTGGTCTGACCTTCGTCGGCGGCATGATCTACGCAACGCACTTCAAAGAGTCGCCGAAGCGTAACGCCACTGTCGCAGCTGACGCGATGCCGGCTGAATAATCGGATTTCCCCGATCAGGCCCCGCTTTTGCGGGGCCTGTCTTCTCTAGGGAGGCCAAGCGATGCCGAAGGATGTAGCCCCGTTGACACTGACAGTCTCAATCGGCCGCTACTCGGACGCGGGCCGGAAACCTGAAAACCAGGATTGCTGTGGCGCACGTATTCCGGAGGGGAGTGAACTCTCTCTGAAAGGGATCACGCTCGCAGTCGCAGACGGAATTTCCTCCAGTGAGATTAGCCTAGAAGCCTCGGAAGCGAGTGTTCAGGCTCTCCTGACAGATTACTACGCAACGTCCGACGCTTGGACCGCGCGGACCGCAGCCACGACTGTTATCTCTGCGATGAATGCGTGGCTCTATGGGCAGAACGTGTCGCTCGGCGACATGAATGTCGGAAAGATTTGCACCCTCTCGGCTTTGATCCTCAAAGGGCGCGACGGGCACATATTTCACCTCGGCGACAGCCGTGTCAGCCGTTTGATTGATGGCTCTCTCGAACCACTGACTGTTGATCACAGGACAGTTCTCTCGAACGAGGAGAGCTATCTCGCGCGTGGCATGGGCCTCGATGCGCAGGTGATGGTCGATTACCGGCGCGTTTCGCTCACGGAAGGTGAGGTTTTCGTTCTGACGACCGATGGTGTCCATGAGGTCATTGATGCCGAGGACGTCAAGGCTGCGCTCGAAGAGCCTGATCTCGATGCGGCTGCCAAGCGGCTCGGCCAGATCGCTTTTGACAAAGGGTCGGATGACAATCTCACAGTCATGCTCGCGCAGGTGGAGACGCTGCCCGAGGGAGAAGATGCCCTCGAACTAGACCTTGCGAAGCTCCCGCTTCCCGCGCTGCCAAAGGCGGGTGAGGTCATTGATGGATTTCGCATCCTGCGGCCCGTCAATTCGACGGCGCGGTCGCACGTCTATCTGGCCGAGGGGTTGGATGGCGGCAAAGTCGCGCTCAAAATTCCGACGGTCGAAATGGCGGATGATGCCGCCTATCTCAATCGTTTCGTTTTAGAAGAGTGGATCGCACGACGTTTGTCGTCCTCTCATGTGCTGCGCGCCGCAAAGGGGCCGGAGACGCGCACGGCGCTTTATGTTGTTACCGAATGGGTTGAGGGGCGGACGCTCCGGCAGTGGATGGATGACCATCCGGAGCCGGATCTCGACAAGGTCCGAGACATCATCAGCCAGATTGTCGTCGGCCTCCGCGCGTTCCATCGCAAGGAAATGCTCCATCAGGATCTGCGCCCCGAGAACATAATGATCGACGACGACGGGACAGTAAAAATCATCGACCTCGGCTCGACCTCCGTCGCGGGTGTCGAGGAGGCAACTGCAGGTGTCCTCGGGCTTATGCCTGGCACGTTCCAATATACGGCTCCGGAGTATTTCTCTGGCGACTTTGTGACATGGCGCTCCGATCAATATTCACTCGGCGTGATCGCCTATGAACTTTTGACAGGGCGGCTCCCCTACGGGGCCGAGGTCGCCCGCATTGAGAACCGTCGTGACCTTCTCCGGCTGAAATACCGACCAGCGCGGGACGACGAGAGTCCGGTGCCCGCGTGGATGGACGCGGCGCTCAAACGCGCGACGCAGCCGGAAGCGGGGCGTCGATACGATGCACTATCCGAATTCGTGGCAGAACTGAAACGACCAGGACAAACCTGGCAAGCTGCGCGACATGTGCCACTGATGGAAAAAAATCCGGTGCGCTTTTGGCAGGGGGTTTCGGCAGCACTCGCAGTGCTCTCGATCGCTCTGACCCTTCAATTACTGAACTGACTGACAGGAGAGACACAATGAAAGATATCATGATCGACGAACTGCTGACCAAAGAGGATGTCACTGCTCTCATCCTCATCGCGAAGAAGAAACAAGGCCTGACATGGGAAGGCATCGCCGAAACCATCGGCATGTCGCCCGTCTTCACCCACTCCGCATGCATGAGCATGAACGCCTTTCCACAGGACAAAGCCGAAGCTCTGGTTGCTGCGCTCGGTCTGCCTGCCGAGGCGGTTGATGTGCTGGTCGAGAGCCCGACGAAGACGTTTGATTATACCGTTCCGACCGATCCATGCATCTATCGCTTCTACGAAATCGTCGGCGTCTACGGCCCGACGCTCAAGGCGCTGATCCACGAGAAATTCGGCGACGGCATCATGTCCGCAATCGACTTCGACATGTCCGTCGAGCGCATCGAGAACCCGAAAGGCGACCGCGTCGAAGTCAAAATGTCCGGCAAATACCTGCAGTACAACGCTTGGTAAGTGCCTTTGGCATACATTAGATCAGGATTGGCCCGGAGCATGATGCCCCGGGCCTTTTTGTATTAAGAAGCTCTGCGCGCGTTCTTGTCTGCGACATAGCGCACGAGCACATAGAATGCGGGGACGAGGAAGATGCCGATAAATGTCGCTGTCGCCATCCCGCCCAAGACGCCAAAGCCGATGGCGTTCTGTGCCTTCGCACCCGCTCCCGTTGCCGTGGCGAGCGGAAGCACGCCGAGCATGAATGCGAGCGAGGTCATCAGGATCGGGCGAAGACGAAGGCGTGCTGCTTCAATCGCCGCATCGACGGTCTTGCGCCCTTTCTCTTCAAGGTCTTTCGCGAACTCGACGATCAGGATCGCGTTCTTCGCGGCGAGGCCGATGGTCGTCAGGATGCCGACTTTGAAGTAAACGTCATTCGACTGATCAAAAAGCCACGCAAAGAGCAGGGCGCCAAAGACCCCGACCGGCACGGCAAGCATGACGGAGAACGGGATGCTCCAGCTTTCGTAGAGGGCCGCGAGGCAGAGAAAGACGACGAGCACAGACAGGGCATAGAGATACGGCGCCTGATTGCCGGACTGTCGTTCCTGATAGGACAGGCCCGTCCACGCGACGCCGTAGCCGCCGTCGAGGCTTTCAGCGAGCTCCTGAATGGCGTCCATGGCTTCGCCTGAACTGACGCCTGATGCGGGAGACCCGGAAATCTCGATGGAGCTGATGGCATCCATCCGAGACAGGGACGGCGCATTCGACACCCATTCCGTCGTGACGAAGGATGAGAAGGGAACCATTTCGCCCGACGTATTGCGCGCATACCAGCTTTCGATGTCCTCGGGCTGCATCCGATAGGCCGCGTCGGCCATCACGATCACGGGCCGCAAAGAGCCGTTCAGGTCGAAGTCATTCACGGATCGCCCGGCAAAGATTGTCGACAGGATGGAGTTCACTTCGCTCACCGAGACGCCAAAGCTCTCTGCCTTTTGTTGGTCAATGATAAGTTTAAGGACAGCTTCGTTTTCGGTGCCGGACACATTGATGTTCTGGAACCGTCCGTCCGCATCCGCAATCGTTTCGAGTTCTTCCGCCGCCGCGCGCAGGGCCTCAACGCCATTGCTCGCGTAGTCCACGAGTTGCATTGAGAAGCCCGACGTATTGCCGAGGCCCTGAATGGCAGGCGGCTGCATGAACATCACCGAGCCAGCGCGCAGCCCCGCAAATTTCGCCGTGGCGCGACCTGCGATGGAGGAGGCGGAGAGGTTATCATCTTCGCGCTCATCGAAGTCTTTGAGTTTCACAAAGATCATCGCGGTGTTCTGACCAGACCCTCCGAAGCCGAAACCGAGCGTTGCGAAGGTCGTCTCAACGGCGTCGCTTTCCTCGTTGAGAAGGTAATTTTCGACCTGCTCAACGACTTGTTGGGTCTGCGGTGTCGTTGAGCCCTCGGAGAGGTTCACCATCACCATAAGAACGCCTTGGTCCTCTTGCGGCAGGAAGGACGACGGCAGCTTTGAGTAGAGGCCCCAAGCGCCGAGAACGAGTGCTAGTAGGACGCCGAGCATGAGAACCGGTTTCTTCAAAATCCGCGACACGCCTGATGTGTAGGCATTGTTTGCGCGGTCGAAATTCCGGTTGAACCAACGCGCAGGGGCGATCCCTTCGTTCTCCTTTGAGGGCTTCAGAATTGTTGCGCACAAGGCAGGCGTGAGGATGAGGGCGACCAATGCCGAGAGGGCCATCGCGCTAATGATCGTGACAGAGAACTGACGATAGATCACGCCGGTCGAACCGCCGAAGAAGGCCATCGGCAGGAAAACCGCAGACAGAACGAGGGCGATCCCGACCAGTGCGCCGGTGATCTCGCTCATACTTTTCTCGGTGGCAGGCAGCGGTGCGAGGCCCTCGTCCTCAATCGTGCGTTCTACGTTCTCCACCACCACAATTGCATCATCGACCAAGAGACCGATGGCGAGCACCATTGCGAACATGGTCAGGGTGTTGATCGAATAGCCGAGGACCGCGAGCACTGCGAAGGTGCCCGCGAGCACGACGGGAACGGCGATGATTGGAATGATCGTCGCACGCCATTTTTGCAGGAACACGAGGATCACGAGGAACACGAGCGCAACCGCTTCGATCAGGGTGTGATAGACCTTTTCGATTGAGAGTTCGACGAACGGGGAGGTGTCATAGGCGTAGGCGAACTCGACGCCTTCGGGCAGGGAGGCTTCGAGTTCCGAGAGCGTTGCACGCACCGCTTGGGCCGTATCGACCGCGTTTGCGCCCGTCGCGAGGTTGACGCCAAAGCCGGAGGCATTCTCGCCGTTGAAACGGGCGTCTGAGCCATATGACTCTTGCCCAATCTCGATATCAGCTACATCGCCCAAGAGAACGGTGCTGCCGTCTTCCTCGGTTGTGAGGAGTATATTCTCGAATTCGGCCACGGAGGTGAGCTGGCTCTGGGCCGTGATCGTGGCGGTGAACTGTTGTCCGGTCACAACGGGTTGCGCGCCCAAGGTCCCGACGGACACCGTGCTGTTTTGGGCCTGCACCGCACTTGTCACATCGGCGGGCGTCAGGTTGTATTGCGCGAGGCGAAGAGGATCGAGCCAGATTCGCATAGCGTAGCCGGAACCAAAGCTATTGATGCCGCCGACACCCTCGGTCCGCTGTACCGGACCGGACACCTGATTTTCCATGATGTTGCCGAGTTCAACCGTCGAATAGCTCCCGTCGGTAGACACAATCGCGCCGATCATCAGGATCGAAGACGTCGAACGCGACACGCGCACGCCGGAGGATTGTACGGTGTCCGGCAGCTGGCTTTCGACCTGTGAGATTTTTGATTGGACCTCGTTTTGCGCGTCGACCGGATCGACGCTTTCGCCAAACACGAGCGAGATAGACGACGAACTCTCGCGCGAAGTGCTCTGCATGTAGAGCACGCCATCGAGGCCGGTAAGGGCGTCTTCCATGACAGACGTCACAGAGTTTTCGACCGCGTCGGCAGTCGCGCCCGAATAGCTCGCGGAGATGCGGACAGTCGTTGGGGCGATGTCCGGATATTGGGAGACGGGAAGTTGTGTGAAGGCGAAGGCTCCGGCGAGTGCCGTGACGATGGCCAGCACCCAAGCGAAGACGGGGCGGTGGATGAAAAAGCGCACCATGGTCTTATTCGCTTTCCGCGGTCTCGGCGTCTTCGACAACGCCTTCGGCATTGATGATCACCGGAACCGTCGTGATCTCTGCACCGTCTCGGAGGTTCGAGAGGCCTTCGAGAATGACCTGATCACCTGCCTCAATCCCATCGGTTACGATCCATGCGTTCTGGTAGCTGCCGCTGTAGGTCAGCGTAACTTGCTCTGCCTTGCCGTCCTGCGCGACAAAGGCTGTCAACGTGCCGTCTGACTGACGGGTCGTGGCGCGTTGCGGAACGAGGATGGCTTGGGTCGTTCCGAGCGTGATGTCCACGCGGAGGAATTGGCCGGGCAGGATCATGCGGTCGGGATTGGGGAATTCGAAGCGCAGATCAATGGTGCCTGTGGTGGTGGAGACAGTCACACCTGGCGTGACCAGCGTCCCCTTTTCCACCGAAACGTCGCCATTTTCGAGCGTGAGTTCGACATCCAATTCCTCACCCGGTGACAGGCTGCCGTCGGAGAAAAGCTCTCGAATCCGCATACGGCGCGCAGAACTTTCGGAAACATCGACATAGATTGGGTCGAGGCGGGTAACGGTGGTGAGGGTGTCGCTCTGGTTCGCGGTGACAAGAGAGCCAACCGAGAATTGCGCAACGTCGGGAATGCCGGTGATCGGGCTGGTGATGTCGACACGCGCCAGATTAAGTTGAGCGGTCTGGAGGGAGGCTTCCGCGCTTTTCACCTCTGCTTTCGCTTGTGCAAGCGTGGCGCGGGCGGCTTCGAGTTCGGACGTCGAAGCCCCGACACCTTCGAGTTTGGCGTAACGATCATAGCTCGCCTGCGCGGTGCTGAGGCCGGCCTCTGCGCTGTCGCGCGCGGCCTCGGCGGAGGCGAGGGCTGCCTCGTAAGTCTCGGAATCGAGGCGGAACAGGACGTCACCACTCGAAACCGGTCGCCCGGGCGTATAAACGATCTCTTCGATCAACCCTTCGACGCGGGGACGGATTTCCGTTTCCTCATAGGCCACTGCACGACCGGGCAGCGTAATTGTGAAGGGCACATCGGCGACACTGACCTCCATCACACCGACTTCGGTGGGACCTGAGTTCATTCCGGGAAAGCCCTGAGAAAAAACGGGTTGTCCTGCGGTGGCGGCGAGCAGTGCCGCGAGTGCAATCATTTTGCGCATGTCGTGTCCTTTGTCCCTGTGCGTTTCAGAGAGGCCGTGCGTTGAGACCTTTGAGGTTGAACGCGCATGTGCCGCACTTCAGTCTGGGCGATTTTCGCAACTGGACTGTGTAGAAAAAGCCGTGATGCGGGGGCACCACGGCTATCATACCCCCAGTCGGGCAAATTTACTTTATTTGCGGACATGCCCTCGCGCGGAGTATCCGGCGCCAAGCCCTTCTAGAAACGCCTGAGAAACGAGGCCCATCGGGCTCGGTTGCTCCGGCGGCGGGGCCGGTTGTCGTTTCACGCGCGTGGCGGCCAAAGTCAGCAATGCCGCACCTGTGTAGACACACCCGATGATCAAGGCTGCGTTTGCAGTGCCCTGTAGGTCAACGAGCAAAATCCACGCCGCGAGGGTGAGGAACCCCAATCCGATGATCAACAGCAACCCGCCAGCCAGACCAAGAGTGGTCCGTCGTGCGAGATCTTGCGCTTTCTCTGCAAGAGGAATGCCCATCGTTATTTCCGGTTCGCGAGAAGCCCAACAACAAAACCTGCAGCCGCAGCGATACCCATGGCCGCAGCGGGGTTCTCGCGGACTTTGTCTTCGGTCTTGTGATATGTGTCTTCGGCTTTCTCAGCCGCTTTCTCGGCACCCTCAGTCGCTCGCGCCTGAAGTTGGTGCACTTTGTTGCGCATGTTGTCGGAAATCTCGCTTCCCTTGGCCTCGCCAACGCCTTTGAGCGTTTGGGTCAGGGCGTGGATGTCTGCCTTCAAAACATCCATTTCCTTACGCAGGTCATCGAGGGTCGGCTCAGTCTTTTTAGCAGCTTGTGCCATTAGAAATCTCCTTTGTCTGTTACCGATTCAACGGGCTCAGAGAGGGATTGTTCCAAATTATTTCGAACTTGTTTTTGGAACCAGACGTGGAGCGCGCACGTTTTCTTGGTGAACGCGTCGATGATGGCGCACCCCAATTTTGAAAGGAGATTACCATGCTTGGTTGGGCTCTTACATTCTTCGTTGTCGCTTTGATTGCGGCTGTTTTCGGCTTTGGCGGGATCGCCTCCGCATCTGCGGGCGTCGCTCAAATCCTGTTCTTCCTGTTCCTGATTTTGTTCGTTGTTGCGGTCGTCGCTCGTGCAGTTCGTGGCAAGCCGCCGGTCTAATCACCGAGCGCTCGAGCAACTCATATTGGAATGAAATAGAAGGAGAAATCTCATGGCACATGCTCTCAAAATGCTGTCCGATACAGAGCCGCATTCTGTCGCGGACGAAAGCGTCCAGAACGTAGCCTCCGGTCTGGAGAAGGTGTTGTCCGACACCTACAGCCTCTTAATCAAAACGCACGTCTACCACTGGAACGTGACGGGTCCGTTGTTTCATTCGCTCCATACGTTGACCGAAGAGCAGTATCAGGACCTGTTCGCTGCGACAGACACGCTCGCCGAACGTATCCGTGCGCTGGGCCATCTCGCCCCGAATGCGTTTAAAGATGTTGTTGAAAGCAAGGCGATCGGCGAACCGTCGAACAAACCGTCAGCGGCAGAGATGATTGAAGAGCTCGCGACAGATCACGACCGGATCGCGCGTCGGCTCGTCGCTCTGACCAAGATCTCGGAAGAGGCGAATGATCCGGTGTCGGCAGACCTTGCAACCACACGTGCTGCCTTTCACCAGAAAGCGTCTTGGATGTTGCGCTCGATGATCCAGAGCTAAGATTTCTGATCTACCCAGAAAAAACGCCCGCCGAAAACTCGGCGGGCGTTTTTTGTCTCATGTGGAACGGTTAGGCGACGGCTTCGGAGCTTGCGAAGAACATGGCCTGGCTCACAGCAGAGCGCACCTGTTGCTCGGTGTAGGGCTTCGTGATGACGAAGGCCGGTTCCGGACGCTCACCGGTGAGAAGGCGTTCCGGGAACGCAGTGATGAAGATCACCGGCATGTCTCCGGTCGTTTTCAGGATGTCGTTCACAGCATCGATACCGGAGGAACCGTCTGCGAGCTGAATGTCGGACAGAATGAGGTCCGGCTGATCTTTCTTTGCGAGTTCGACAGCATCAGATGCGATGCGTGCAACACCGGTGATCTGATGACCCATCTCTGCCACGATGTCCTGCAGGTCGAGCGCGATGATGGTTTCGTCCTCAATGATCATGATGCGGCCAGAGACGCTATCAACCATCTCTTTCGTTGCGATATTGAGAAGTTTCTCAACTTCTTCTGGGGTCTCGTCGATGATGAACCCGATTTCAGCAACAGAGAATTCTTCGATGGTGTTGAGCAGAAGCACTTCGCGTGTATTCGGCGTCAGGCGTGCCAGATGCTGTTGAGCACGCTCGGCCAATCCGGTTTCACTCTCGCCTACCGGGGCACCTGCACTGGACCAAATCACGTGGAAGGCACGGAAAAGAGAGCATTTTTCGGATTGGCCCATTTCAAAAACGCCACGGTCACTCAGAAGCGCCTCAAGGGTCGCTGCGGCATACATATCGCCGCTTTGCTGGTTCCCTGTGAGGGCGCGGGCGTAGCGACGCAGGTAGGGGAGAAGCGAAGCAACCTTGACGGAAAGCATGGTCGAATGATCGTCTGACATATGTGGTGTCCACTTTTTTGAATTTTCTTGGAACCAAACGCAGCATCTTGGCGTTTGGTTCCAAGAAAAGTGAAATTAACAGGATTGGGCGAAGGGTGCCTCAATGAAAGATAACGAAAAGGCGAAGCGCGAGCAGCAGATTGATGAAAATTTGCGGCGTGTCTATCAAAAGGTCGTCGAAGAAGATGTGCCCGACCGGTTCAAAGAACTTCTGGAGCAGTTGCGTGCCCAGGAGACCAGCCAATGAGTGAACCGGAAACAGCACCGCGTGACCCGCGCGAGGAAATCGTCGAACACTTGCGCCCGATGCGCGCGTTCGCAATGAGTTTGACGCGAAATTCCGCCGCAGCCGACGATCTCGTTCAAGACGCCATTATGAAAGCATGGCAGAACATCGAAAAGTTCGAAGCTGGCACCAACATGCGTGCGTGGCTCTTCACGATCCTGCGCAACACCTTCTATTCCAATCGTCGCAAAGCGAAGCGCGAGGTGGCCGATGTCGATGGTGCGATGGCGGCAACGCTGTCAGAAAAGCCTGCGCATGACGGTCGACTCGCTATGAAGGATTTTGAGAAAGCATTCGCGCAATTGCCCGATGAGCAGCGTGAAGCTCTCATCCTTGTCGGGGCTTCCGGCTTTACCTATGAAGAAGCAGCTATCACCTGTGGCGTCGCCGTGGGCACCATCAAAAGCCGCGTCAATCGCGGACGAAACACGCTCTGCGAAATGCTGGATCTGAAAGATGACGAGACGATGGAAATGACAGACCGCGCGACGATGGCCGTTGTGTTTGAAATGACACCGCCTCAACGTTTTTCCAGCTAAACGTCATCCTGAATGCCGAACCAGAGATACCAAATGCGCGGCCTCGGGGCAAAGATTGCTTCCATGCTGGCGATCGCCCTGTTGCCGATCGGTTTGATCGCGATGCTTCAAAACGTCGAATTGGCGCGCGAGGCAAATCGGCGAGACGAAGCCAACCTTATTTCGAGGACCTCCTCCATTGCTGCAGAGCAAGAGGACCTGTTGCAGCGCGCAGTCGGCGCTGCGCAGGTGATCGGGACAATGGCGCCCACTCTGAGCATCTCTCAGAGCTATTGCGAGCGCACGCTGCAGGGGTATCTCGCCGAGGCACAGGTGTTCACGTTCGCGGGTTTCGTGGATGCCGAGGGACATCTGAATTGCACATCGAATGGCGCAGATGTCGATATTTCCGCACTCGATAGCTACCAGCAAATGCGTGACGCGCCGCGCATTCGCGCGCGGCTTTTGACGAGGTCTCCGGCGGCCCCGACGATTGACAGTCCTGAAATCTTGCTTTCAGTTCCCGTTCTCCGGAATGGCAATTACGATGGTCATTCTTCGATCACCTTCCGGCAGGACCTGTTTCTGTCTCGCCTTCTGGAAGACGAGGCGTCGGATCATCCGAACGAAATCGTGATCTTCAATGCTGACGGGGACATTCTGGCGTCGGATCTCGGAATGGATGGGATCGAAGATCGGCTGCCGCTGTATCGACCTCTGGAGATGCTCGCGTCTGACGGTGAGCAGGTCTTCCGTGGTCGCTCGCGCGCGAAAGATGACGAAGTCTTCTCCGTCGTGAGTATGATCCCCGGGGCAATTTATGCTCTGGCGATCTGGACGCCGCCGACCGCTAAATGGATTGCGATTCTCAAATCATTCGCGGCCCCTTTGCTCTTCCCCGTCATCATGTGGGGCGGCTCGCTCCTCGTGGCCTACTTTGCCGTGGAACGTCTTGTGATCCGGCCCATTCGCCATCTGCGCGCGCGGATGCTTGTGTTCATGCGGTCCCGAACTGTCGGAGAATCCTCCCTCGATCGCCATACGCCAGCAGAGCTACTGGATATGGAAGAAACCTGGAACCGGCTGACTGAAAGCGTGCTTCATGACGAGGCCGAGCTCGAAGACATGGTGCGTGAGAAAGCTGTGCTGCTCAAAGAGGTGCACCACCGAGTCAAAAACAACCTTCAACTCATTTCGTCCATGCTCGGGCTTCGCTTGAGAAAGGCAAAGTCCGAGGACGCGAAGGCCGCATTGAAGGATATTCAGGGGCGGGTGATGAGTCTTGCGACAGTGCACCAGAGTCTGTCGCAGACCTCTGAGCAAAGCGGCGTCGCCGCCCGCGATCTGACCCGCGCCATTGTGCAGAACGTGATCGCTGCCAGCAGAACGCAAGAAATGAGTTTCCAGGTTGAGGAAGACTATGAAACTTTCTTCCTGTTCCCGGATCAGGCGGTGCCGCTCTCCCTGATCGTTTCCGAGGGGTTGACCAATGCGATCAAGTATATCGGCTACTCCGCCGAGGGCATCGCGCGTCTCAAAATTTCGCTGCGCGAAGAGGACGAAGGTCTGGCTGTGCTCGAGATCGCCAATACCGTTGGCGAGCGATTGGTGAATGAAGAGGTGAGTGAGGGCACGGGGATGGGGAGCCGGTTCATTGGCGGCTTTGTGTCCCAACTCGGCGGCCGCATCGAAGTCGATGAGGCGGACGGGTGGTATAAGCTCCGAGTGCATTTCCCGATTGCCGAATTCGACGAAGCCGCCGGTCTCTAATTCATTCGGCGCGCGTGCTGAAAAAATCACCGTGCCGAATGCGAATTTAAGCCGTAAGATTGGTCTGAGCGCGATTTCGCGTGAAGCGCACACGCGGCCTTTATAGGCTTGAATGGAAATGAAGAACTCAGGGCGGTAACCGGCCAATGGCGATTTACGCATCTATCCATCACGTCACCCATTACAAATACGACCGTAATATTGAACTAGGCCCACAGATTGTCCGTCTACGGCCCGCACCGCACTCGCGCACACGCGTCATTTCACATTCCCTAAAGGTCACGCCAGAGGGGCACTTCGTAAATCACCAGCAGGACCCCTATGGCAATTGGCAGGCGCGCTTTGTGTTCCCTGAGCCAGTCCGGGAGTTCAAGATTGAGGTCGACCTCGTCGCCGATATGACGGTCTACAACCCCTTCGACTTCTTCGTCGAAGAGAGCGCCGAACATTGGCCTTTCGAGTATCCCGAAGAGATCAAGGAAGACCTGTCGATCTACCGTACGCCGGAACCCGAGGGGCCGCTCCTCGCTCAGTTCGTGGGCCAGATTGATTTTACAGAGACGCGGACGGTCGATTTTCTCGTCGGATTGAACTCCAAGATCTCGGATTTCGTGGACTACACCATCCGCATGGAGCCGGGTGTTCAGACGCCGGATGAGACCCTGCAGCTGAAATCCGGCTCTTGCCGTGATAGCTCTTGGTTGCTCGTTCAGGTGCTCCGCCATCTTGGCTTCGCGGCACGGTTCGTCTCCGGCTATCTTATCCAGTTGAAGCCTGATCTTGAGGCGCTCGATGGTCCGTCGGGCACGGATCATGATTTCACCGACTTGCACGCATGGTGTGAGGTCTTCCTCCCGGGCGCGGGTTGGATTGGGCTCGACCCGACTTCGGGTCTGCTCACTGGGGAGAGCCACATCCCTCTCGCGGCCACGCCGCATTATCAAAACGCGGCTCCGATTTCCGGCGGCTATTCGTCGGTCGGCACGCCGCAAGTGACCTTTGACTTTGATATGCAGATCAAACGCGTCGCAGAGCATCCGCGGATCACAAAGCCGTTCTCTGAAGAGTCTTGGGACCGCCTTAACGCGTTGGGCAAGAAGGTTGATGAGGCTCTAACTGAGGGGGATGTGCGCCTGACGATGGGCGGTGAGCCGACATTTGTGTCCATCGATGATTTCGAGAGTGACGAATGGAACACCGCTGCCGTCGGTCCGCAAAAACGTGCACTGGCCGATGATCTGATCCGTCGCCTTCGTGATCGCTTCGCGCCCGGCGGCTTCCTGCATTACGGTCAAGGCAAATGGTATCCTGGGGAGAGTCTTCCGCGGTGGACTTTCTCTCTCTATTGGCGCCATGACGGGAAACCTGTTTGGAGAAATCCGGACCTGATTGCCAAGGAAGACACGCCTGCTCCTGCCAACGCCGAGGATGCTGGTGCGTTCATGACGAAATTTGCCGAGAACCTCGGCGTCGATCCGATTTGCGCACAGCCCGCCTATGAGGATCCCGGTGAGTGGATTCTGAAAGAGGCGCTCTTGCCGGACAATGTTTCGCCGGAGAATTCGAAGCTCAAAAACCCTGAAGATCGTGCACGTTATGCCCGCGTGTTCGAACGCGGGCTTACGGAGCCGTCGGGGTATGTCCTGCCCATCCAGCGCTGGCAGTCAAAAGCCGGGTCGCGCTGGCTTTCTGAGGTTTGGAAAACCCGTCGCGGTCATCTATTCCTCGTCCCCGGGGATAGCCCGGTTGGTTTCCGTCTTCCGTTGGGCGCCCTGCCACATATTCCGCCTGCGTCCTTCCCCTATTCCTATCCGGCCGATCCGATGATCGACCATGCGCCTTTGCCTGATTTCCACGCGGAAATTTCTGAGCGCCGCAAGAAAATCGAAGAGGAAATCGCACGCCTTGCTGCGGAGGAGGCTGCGGCAGAAGCAAAAGAGGCAAAAGAAAAAGCAGACATTCTGCCAGAAGTATCAAAAGAGCATACTCAGCCGGTATCCGAGGGGCAGCGCGATGAGACAGAGCGACAGGTCCTTATCGGGCAGGGGATTGATCCCTCCAAAAGTGAGGTGCGAACAGCCATCGCGATTGAGCCGCGCGATGGTCGCCTGTGTCTCTTTATGCCACCCTGTGAGGCGCTCGAAGATTATCTTGAGCTTTTGACTGCGGCGGAAGAAACCGCTGCCGAGCTAGGTCTTCCAATCCACGTAGAGGGCTATTCGCCACCTGAAGACCCGCGTTTGAACGTGATCCGCGTCGCCCCCGACCCTGGTGTGATCGAAGTGAACATTCACCCCTCGCACAGCTGGGACGACTGTGTTGCGACGACCGAAGCGATTTATGAAGAGGCGCGTCAATCGCGTCTCGGGGCGGACAAGTTTATGATCGACGGTCGACACACCGGCACCGGCGGCGGCAACCACGTCGTTGTGGGTGGCGCGACTCCGTCAGATTCTCCGTTCTTGCGCCGTCCTGACCTGCTCAAGTCGCTGATCCTGATCTGGCAACGCCACCCGTCGCTGTCCTATCTGTTCTCAGGTCTTTTCATCGGGCCGACGTCCCAGGCGCCACGGATCGACGAAGCGCGGCACGATACGCTCTATGAGCTTGAGATTGCACTTTCTCAGATCAAGCCGCCGACTGAAGGCAGTGTGCCGCCGGCTTGGCTCGTGGACCGTTTGTTGCGGAATATGCTGACCGACGTGACAGGCAACACGCACCGCGCAGAGATTTGTATCGACAAACTCTTCTCGCCGGATGGTCCGACAGGGCGTCTCGGCCTCGTGGAATTCCGTGGTTTCGAGATGCCGCCCGACCCGCGCATGAGCCTCGCCCAACAGCTTCTCCTCCGCGCCATCATCGCGCGGTGTTGGAACGCGCCGGTCGAAGGCAAGCCGGTGCGCTGGGGCACGGTGCTGCACGACCGCTTTATGCTGCCTCATTACCTCTGGGAAGACCTACTGTCGCTGCTCGCGGACCTCAAACACCACGGGTTCGAGATGGATCCGGAGTGGTTCAAGGCTCAGGCCGAATTCCGGTTCCCGTTCTGTGGTCAGATCGAAGCAGAGGGTGTGCACCTCGAGGTGCGTCAGGCGTTGGAGCCGTGGCATGTGCTCGGCGAGACCGGCGCGATTGGTGGCACGGTTCGCTACACAGATAGCTCGGTCGAGCGTCTGCAGGTGAAGATGACGACGCTACATCAGGATCGTTATCGGATCATGTGCAACCGCCGTCCTGTGCCGCTGGCAAAGACCCAAGCTTCGGGTGTGTCTGTCGCAGGAGTCAGGTTCAAAGCATGGCAGCCGCCAGAAGCTTTGCACCCCGTTCTACCCGTCAATGCGCCGTTGCATTTCGACATCTACGACGATTGGACGGGTCGCGCGATTGCCGGCTGCACTTATCATGTTGCGCATCCCGGGGGGCGGAACTACGACACGTTCCCAGTCAATGGAAACGAAGCGGAAGCGCGGCGACTGGCGCGGTTTGAGCCAAACGGTCATAGCCCTGGGGCCTACACGGCCGCCACAGAGGTGCCGCATCCCGAGTTTCCTTTGACGCTTGACCTGAGACGTCCCATCGGGCTCGTTTAAATCAGTGCGCATCATGCGCAAGCCAAGGACCGCAGCCACCGATGTCTCAAGCGCAGCCAGAGGCCATGGATATTCTCGCTCGTTATCAACGCCTTCCGGGGGTTGCTGACGAGCTGTTTGATCCAGCGGGACATATGCGTCCCGTATGGCGTCGGTTTGTTGCGCGCTTTTTGCGTTTGTCGTCGGATGATATTCGGGCGAGGTTTGAGCGCGGGGATCAGTATCTTCGGGATGCGGGCGTGTTTTATCGCCAATATTCCAACGATCCGCTCGCAGAACGGGATTGGCCGCTGAGCCATATTCCTGTGATCCTCCACGAGCAGGAGTGGGACCAAATTTGCGCGGGTCTCACCCAGCGCGCGAATTTGTTGGAACAGGTCATGGCCGATCTCTATGGCCCTGCGAGACTTGTCGCAGATGGACATCTGCCTGCGGAGTTGATCGCACGCTCGGAGCAGTGGCTGCGGCCAATGGTCGGGGTGCCTCCGCGCGGCGGGCATTATCTGCACTTTCTGGCCTTCGAGATCGGGCGTTCTCCGGATGGCACCTGGTTCGTTGTCGGGGATCGGACACAGGCCCCGTCGGGTGCTGGTTTCGCGCTTGAAAACCGGATGGCGACAGGGCGCATCTTTCCGGAACGCTTTCCGCGCGCACACATCCACAAGCTTGCGGGCTTTTTCGGGACGTTCCGCGATGCGATGGAGGATTTGGCGTCCCCGTCCTACAAACGTCCCAAAGTCAGTGCGATCCTGACACCGGGCCCCTCGAACGACACCTATTACGAACACACATATATCGCCCGCTACCTCGGGATGATGCTCCTCGAAGGGGAGGACATTGTTGTCGAAAACGGTGAGGCGATGGTGCGCACCATCGAAGGGTTGCAGCCTTTGGGGATGTTGTGGCGCCGTATTGATGCGACTTTCGGCGATCCTCTGGAATTCGACGAAAACTCGCACATTGGTGCGCCGGGCCTGATGGATGCGGTGAGGTCGGGAGAGTTGGGGCTAGCGAACGCATTCGGCTCCGGCATTCTGGAATCTCGAGCGATGATGGCGTTCCTGCCGCGCGTGGCCGAGGTTCTGACCGGCGGGCCTCTGATGATCCCGAACATCGCGACATGGTGGTGCGGCGGAGAGGCCGAACGCGCCTATGTACGTGAGAATGTCGAGAATATGCTGATCGGACCCGCGGATGCTGTGAACCTGCCGTTTGACCTTGATTCAAGCACAGCGCTTGGCGGGAAGTTTATGGGCGACGCCAAGGAAAGCATTTCCGACTGGCTCGAACGCGAAGGTGATCGTCTCGTGGGACAGGAGGCTGTGACGCTTTCGACGACGCCCGCTTGGGAAGATACCGAAGACGGTGGTCAGGTCGTTCCGCGTCCGATGACCGTTCGCGTGTTCGCGGCTCGCACCGCAACGGGTTGGCAGTTCATGAAGGGCGGTTATGCGCGGATTGGTCGGTCCAACGATGCGACAGCGCTCGCGATGCAAAGCGGTGGTTCCGTTGCTGACGTCTGGATCGTCGCCGACAAACCGCTCCCGAAAGTGGTTTCGCGGACGGACGAGCCGGATAATTATCGACGGACCAGTCCGGGCACTTTGCCCGCACGCGCGGCAGATAACCTTTATTGGCTCGGGCGCTATGTTGAGCGCACCGAAGATGCGGTGCGTCTGATCAGAGCCTATCACTTGCGTCTCGCCGCGACGGATAATCGCAACGATGTGCGCCTCAAGACACTCTACGCTTACATGGAAGGGTTCGGCTTTGATTTGAACGAAACCTTTCCGACCACGTTGATCCAGCGAATTCAAGCTACGCTGGCCTGTGCGTCCAAGGTGCGGGACCGGTTTTCGACCGACGGGATGCTGGCGCTGAAAGATTTGCTGAAGACCGCGAAACGGATGCAGGAGACGGTGCAGCCAGGAGATGACTGCGCGCGTGCGATGTCCGTGTTGATCCGGAAGATGGCGGGGATCAGCGGTCTCGTGCACGAAAATATGTATCGCTCGGCGGGATGGCGTTTTCTGAGCTTTGGGCGTGCGCTTGAGCGTGCCGATGCCGTTGCGGCGGTCCTTGCGGAATTTGCCGATCCGGATGCGCCGGAGGGGTCGCTCGACCTCGCGGTGGAGGTTGGGGACTCAATCATCACTCACCAACGGCGGTATCGTGTTGAGACGAGCCGCAATGCGGTTGTCGACCTTCTTGCGCTGGATGCGGACAACCCGCGTGGGCTGTTGTTCTTGATCCGTCAGTTGGGAATTCATGGCGCGGCTTTGCCGGATGCGGAGCGTGACGGCCGGCCGTCGGACGTGATGAAGGCAATCCTGCCGCTTGAGACCGAATTGGCCTGTGCGACGCCGGAGGAGCTCACAAGCGAGCGCATTCTTTCGATCCGTTCTGATCTGGGCCGGATTTCGGACCTTCTGACGACGGTCTACCTGAGGTGACGCATGCTCTATGATCTCGGATTGACCATCACCTACAGTTACGCGAGCCCATCGGATCGGGCGCGAACGATCCTGCGTCTTCTGCCCGCGAATGTCCCTGGCGTTCAAACCGTGCGGCAGCGGCTACTCGAGATTATGCCTTTGCCGGAAGAGCGTCGCGACGGGCGGGACTTTTTCGGAAATGAGACGAGTATGGTCGCGTGGCATTCGCCGATTTCGGAACTGTCGCTCAAAGTAACGGCTCAGGTCGAACGCTTTGAACCCGCGCCACTTTTCGACTTTTCGCCGCCTTTGGAGCAGTTGCCGCAGGAGTTGGCGGGGCTTCAGTCCCTTGATCCGGAAGCGCCGCACCATTTCCGCTGCGCCTCACCGCGGGTTTCGACGTTCGACGAAATTACAGCCTACGCGAAAGAGTGCCTGACGGATGGTGTGACGGTGCTCGGGGCGATTGAGGCCGTCGGGCGGGCGCTTCATAAGGACATGAAGTTCGACGCGGAGGCCACGGATGTGGATACGCCGCTACAGGATGCGTTTGAGAAACGTCACGGCGTCTGTCAGGATTTTGCGCATATCATGATCTCTGCTCTGCGCGGGATCGGCATTCCTGCCGCCTATGCGTCGGGCTTTCTCCGCACCTTTGCGCCGCCGGGGCAGCCGCGTCTCGAAGGGGCCGATGCGATGCACGCGTGGGTGCGGGCGTGGGCCGGCAATCAAATGGGCTGGGTGGAGTTTGACCCCACCAACGACCAGTTCGCCGGTGGGGACTATATCACGATCGGTTATGGTCGCGATTATGGAGATGTTGCGCCGGTGCGCGGCGCGATGCGGTCTTCGGGAGAGCACACCACGACCCAAGCCGTCGATGTGATCCCCCATGAGGACGCAGTCGCCTCAGACTGAGGCCAGAAGCTCATCGATGTGAGCTGGGCCGACCGGACGGATGCGGGTCGGGTTCAGCGACTTGATCGAGTAATATCCGCGCGTGATGTGATCCATGTTCACGGTTTCTGCGACGCCTGGGAGGCGGAAGATGCGCTCCATGTAAGCAGACAGACGCGGGTAATCAGCGATCTGTTTCAGGTTACATTTGAAGATGCCGTGATAGGCAGCGTCAAAGCGGATGAGCGTGACGAAAGTCCGGATGTCCGTTTCTGTAATCCGGTCGCCGAAGAGGTAATCGCCGGTGAGGCGCTCTTCCAACATATCGAGCGTTTCGAAGACGCCTTGGACGGCCTCATCATAGGCTTCCTGCGACGACGCGAATCCGGCTTTGTAAACGCCGTTGTTCAGGTTGTCGTAGATCACCGGGTTCAGGGCGTCGATTTCAGACGCAAGATCGTCTGGATAGAGACGCGGTGTCGGTGGGACGATCTCGTCAAACGCCGTGTCGAACATGCGCACGATGTCGGCGCTCTCGTTGTTCACGAGCGTATTGGTTTTCATATCCCACAGAACCGGCACCGTCGCACGACCGGACACGTGCGGGTCAGCTCGCGTGTAAAGTTCGTGCATATACTCGGAGCCAAAGAGCGGGTCCGCATCGGCACCGTCATATCCACCGAAGGCCCAGCCCTGATCTGTTAGCGTCGGATTGACGACGGTCACAGGGATGATGTCTTCGAGGCCTTTGAGCTTGCGTGCGATGAGCGTGCGCGAGGCCCAAGGGCAGATGAGAGCGACGTAGAGGCGGTAGCGTCCGGCTTCGGCTTTGAAGCCTGCTTCTCCGGTCGGCCCAGCCGAGCCGTCCGGAGTGATCCAGTTACGGAAGCTTGAAACCTGCCGAACGAAACGGCCTTTTTTGTCGGCTTTTTGAACCGGGTCCCAGCTTTTGGCCCATTTTCCGTCAACAAGCATAGTTACGTCCTCAGTAATAGATAAAGCTGCGCATCGAGACAGAGGCGATGTCAATCGTGTCATTCATGAACATCAGCTCGTCTTCTGGCAAGGAGGCGCCAGCGATTGTGAGCGCAGGCAGGTAGTGGTCGACCGACGGGTGCGCCATTTTAAGCAGATTTCCCAGACCGGCTCGGTCTGTGATCGTTTTATGATCACGCGCCTGCAGACGATCCGCGACGAGGGTGTCGAATTCTTCGGCCCAGTCATACGGGCGTCCGCCAAAACGCATGGTGCGCAGGTTGTGAACGATGTTGCCGGAGCCGAGGATCAGAACGCCACGGTTGCGGAGGTCCTGAAGGGCCTGACCGATTTCGAGGTGGTGGCCGAGGTCTTTTGTCATGTCGATCGACAGCTGGAACACCGGTACGTCTGCATTCGGGTAAAGGAATTTCAGAACGGACCAAGCGCCGTGGTCGAGACCCCAAGTGTCGTCACCTTCTGCGTGGTGGCTTGCGAGGAGGCTCACGACCTCTTTCGCGACATCCGGTGCGCCCGGTGCGGGGTATTGCTCCGCGAAGAGCTCCTGGGGAAAGCCGTAAAAGTCGTGGATCGTTTTCGGCATTTTCGAGACATCGACGAGGGTCGAACCGCGGGTCATCCAGTGCGCGGAAACGACGAGGATAGCTTGCGGTTGGGGCAGAGCTTCTCCGAGACGTTTCCAGCTACGGGAATAGCTGTTGTCTTCGATGGCGTTCATCGGGCTGCCGTGTCCTAGAAAGACGACCGGCAGGCGATCAGAGGATTTGAGGCTGTCTTTGAGCCGTTGGAGCTGTTGAACAATGCTCATGTCGGTCTCCTTTCAAGGACGGAGGCATAGAGTTGGGTGGAAGGGCCACGCCAGTTTGGCGTGGCCTTTGCATCTTATTTGCGTTTGAGCGGGTAGAGCGCGTAAGGCCCGTCGCCCAGCAGTACCAGAGAGGCCTGCACCAGTGCCCACATTGCCGGATATTCCCAGCCACCGCCAGCGTTAGACCAGTTAAAGCCTGCGCCCCAGTGAGCGAAGATTGCTGCGCCGACGAGCGGGAAGACGAGCGCGGCGGACACGAGGCGGGTCGCAATGCCGAGGATGAGGGCGATACCGCCGCCAATCTCTGCGATCATGGTCAGGTAGCCGAGAGCGCCCGGAAGACCAATGCTCTCAAAGAACCCTGCGGTCCCGGCAGGGGTGAAGACAAAGAGCTTCACCAGGCCGTGAAAGAGGAACAGGACGCCCGTGGTTACACGAAGGAGGAGGGCGGCATACGGTGCAGTTTTCAGGTCGATCATATCTTGTCTCCGATCTAAAGGTTACGCTGCAATCCAAGCAGGCGCGATGTTGGTGCCTTGGCCGAGCATGTAGCCGAAGCTGATGTTCATGTAGCCAAGCGGTTCGAGGTAACGGGCGTTGCCGAGGCCACCAGCGTCGCGGGCGTCAAAGCCGGTGTCGTTTGCGAGAGCGATCACACGTGCTTTTGCATCTGCGTCGTCAGAGGCGACAAACGTCTGGATCTTGCGGCCGTCGAGGGTCAGGTCGCCTGCGTAGAGCTGCGCGAAGACCGTATTGAATGCTTTTACCACAGGTGCGTCGACCAGTTTGGCAATTTCTTCTGCTGCGGAGGTCGTGTGGCCAACTTGCAGAGCGGAGAAGTCTTCGGTCACAGGGTTGGAGAGGTCTACAACGATCTTGCCTTTGAAGTCGTTGTTTTTGGCAACTTCGAGGCTTGCGTTGTAAGGGGTTGCAAGGATGACGACTTCGGCTTGTTTGATGGCCGTTGCGACGTCTGCAGCTTGGACAGTGACGCCAGCTTCTTTGAGTTTGGCTGCCGCTTCTGCGCCGCCTTTCTCGTCAGAGAGGACAACCCCGTGAGAGGTTTTGCCGATTGCAGATGCGAGGCCGGAGCCGATGTTGCCAGAGCCGATGATTGCGATGTTCATAGTGTTGGTCCTTTGTTTCGGTGCGTCCCAGCGTGGTCGCCGTTGCTGACGCTTTGTTTCTTTCGATGACCTGAAGATGCCTCTTGCGGCTGCGGAATAAAATGGCGAAGGTATGGAATAACCTTCTCCAATTTGTTCGCAATGGTGGATCATGGATTTAGTTGATGGATTGCGCGCCTTCGTGGCGACGGCTGAGACCGGCTCGTTCACGGCGGCGGCAGACAGGCTCGGCATCTCGAACCGGCTCACGTCGAAATACGTTGCAGAACTCGAAGAGCGTCTCGGAGTTCGTCTCCTTCAGCGCACCACGCGCAAAGTCGGCCTCACCTCGTCCGGCGAAGAGTTGCTCGCGCGGGCGCCTGCGCTCTTGGATGAGATGGACGACATGCTGGGCGCAGTCACTGAGGACACGCGTGGCTATTCCGGCACGCTGCGCATCTCCGCGCCGGTGACGTTCGGGGAAGTTTACGTTAAGGACCTACTGAGCCGCTTCGCGAAACCGCACCCCGACCTCACGATCGATCTGCGCCTCAATGACGCCTATGTAGATTTGGCAAGTGAGGGGATTGATTTGGCCTTCCGGATCGGCACCCCGAGCGTCTCGGCGCTAAAATCCCGCAAGATCGGCGGCATCCGCACGATCGTCGTCGCGTCGCCAGAGTATCTCGCAGAGCACGGTAGGCCCGAGAAACCCGAGGATTTGCTCTCTCATCGGTGTTTGGTGGATACGAACCGGAGAAATCCGTCGCGCTGGGTTTTCCCCTCCGAAGGCACGGATATCGTCGTGGATGTCCCGTCGAGCTTTATGGTGAACAGTGCGAGGGTGGCGCGTGATTTGGCGCTAAGGGGAGAGGGCATCGCCTACTGTCCGACCTTCATTGCCGCTGAGGATGTTGAGGAGGGCCGCCTCGTCGAACTTATGCCGGATTACGCCTATTCGGATCACCCTGTGAGCGTGGTCTATCTCGAAGGCCGCACTTTGCCGCGTAAGGTCCGTGCCCTGATCGACTTCGCTGTGAAAGACTACCGGCAGGCCGAGAGCGGCGGATAAATATGCGAAACTTGACCTGAGCCAAGGTCAGGGCGCACCATGAGACGATAGCGTGAAACCCGGATCGCGCCCGCTGGAGCGGGACGCATGACACAAATCGGGAGACTGCCGTCATGAAAACTGTCACCATCCTAGGACCTTCACAATCCGGCAAATCGTCATTGGCCGCGGCTCTTGCCGGGCTGGATGCGGGACGCGCCCGCAGCCTGAATATGTTCGGTGAGACCGCGGTTACCCTATTTAATTATCTCGATCAGGATTGGGCCTTCCTCGAATGCGCAGGAGGCAGTGATGCCCTCGCACAAGTGGGAACCGCCTTGGCCGCGAGCGACGCTGCCGTGCTCTGTGTCCCTGCTGATCCCGACGCTGCAGTCTTGGCCGCGCCGTATCTCCGACTTCTCGAGGCATCCGGTCTACCGACCATGATTTTCCTAAACAAAATGGACGCTGCCCAAGGTCGCACCGCGGAAATCGCGGCCGCGCTTCAGACCTATTCGGCCCACGGCATTGTCCTCCGCGAAATCCCGATCCGCGAGGGCGACGAGATCACCGGCGTTGTCGATCTGATTTCCGAGCGCGCATGGGCCTTCCATGAGGGTGAGCGCTCGTCCCTCGTTGAAATGCCGGACAGCGCGCGCGCCCGTGAGGAGGAGGCCCGCGCCGAACTGCTCGAACAGCTTTCCGATTATGACGATCACCTCCTGGAAGAACTCATTGAGGATCAGAAACCGCTCACCGAAGAGCTCTACGACGTGGCGACTCGCGTCCTGCAGCATCACGACCTGATTCCCGCATTCCTCGGCTCCGCGTCCCATGGCTTCGGCCTCACCCGCCTGATGAAGAGCCTGCGTCACGAGGTGCCTGGCGTAGAGGCGCTCTCTGAAAGATTGGAGGACACTCCTGTCGCCGTCGGTATTTTTGGCGATCAGATCAAGCACCTCGGCAAAACCGTTCTCATCCGCGCCGTCGGCCAGCCCGTTCAGCCCGGCTCTGTCGTGATGGGCGAAACCATCGGCTCGATTGTCGATATCGATACCAAAACGGCTGTCACTGAACTCAAACCGGGCGACGTCGGTTTGACCGTCAAAACAGAGCACCTTGCACTGCGCGCACCGGTTTACGGCGCAAATGGCGCGCTCGACACTCCCGATTGGGCCAGCGCACATAAACCGAAAAACCGTGTGCTGATTGCCCCCGAAAGCGATCGTGACGAAGCCCGTCTTTCGACTGCGCTGGGCAAACTCGCGGATATCGATCCGGGTCTGTCCGTTGGACAAGACGGGTTGAGCGGGAAAACTGTGCTCGCCACCCAGGGTGTGCTTCATCAGCGCCGTGTCCTTGAAAAACTCTCCGACGTTTTCGGGATCAATGTCGCGACCGAAGTCATTCCTCCTGCCCTGCGTGAAACCATCTCGAAAGCGGGAGGCACCCATTACCGTCACCGCAAACAGTCCGGTGGTGCAGGGCAGTTCGCAGATGTGGTGATCGAAGTTGCGCCTCTGCCGCGCGGCTCCGGCTTTGTGTTCGCGGAGACCGTCAAGGGCGGCGCCGTTCCGCGGAACTACATGTCTGCGGTCGAGGCCGGTGTGCGTGAGGCATTGGAATCTGGTCCAAACGGACTGCAGGTGGTCGACGTCCAAGTGACCCTGACTGATGGCAAACACCACGCCGTTGACAGCTCCGATTTCGCGTTCCGCATGGCCGCAAAATCCGCAGTTCGTGAGGCGTTGGCCGGATGTAAACCGGTTGTTTTGCAACCGATCGACCGGATCGCGATCCATGTCCCGAGCATCTACTCCGGTGGTTTGATGCCGCTTGTGTCTGGCTTGAAGGGCCAAGTCCTCGGCTTTGATGCGCATCCGGATGCACCCGGTTGGGATGTCTTTAACGCGCTCCTGCCGTCGAATGCCGAGGCCGAACTTTTCCTCGCGCTTGGCTCTGCGACACGCGGCACGGCGTGGTTCCAGACCGAACTCGACCACTACGAGGAAACGTTTGAAGACCTCGCCAAGTTGATGCCAGCCTGATCCGAAAGTCATTTTTGAAAGTGTGCCGCCGCCGTTGGGAAACCTGCGGCGGCGCTGTTTTGAGATGTGGTGAGGTTTACTTAAGGAAGACACGTTAGCCTGATGGGGGAATGAACGACGGACACACCAAATTGCACCGCCCAATTGCTTTTCTCGGGGCCTCGGGCCGTATCGGTCGCTTGCTACAGGCAGTTGAAAGGCGGCGTCCGGACCCTTTGCGCAGGTTTGCATGGCAATATCGGCACGGCGTAGATGTCGGCGCATCTCGGTTTCTCTGGAGCGACTTCTCCGACCCCTCACCATTCATTGATGCGCATGCGCGGTTTGGCTTCCAAACACTCTGCGTGTTCACAGGGGCGGCAGGTCAGGCGATCTTTTCCCGTGAGCTGCAGGAGCACGTTGCGCTCACATCCGCGTCCCTGACGGCCGCTCAGTCGGCTGGCATCTCGCGTGTCCTCGTTGCGTCGTCCTCTGCCATATACGGTGCGGCGATCGCCCGTCCCTTTCGCGAAACCGATCCCGCCCAGCCGATCAACGCCTATGGCGCCGCAAAGCGAGAGGTTGAACGCCTTTGCTCCCGATATCGCGCGCAAACCGGACTGGAGATATGCGCGCTGAGGATTGGCAATGTCGCGGGCGCGGACAGTCTGCTCGGACGTCTATGTCCCGAGACGCGGGAGCAGATCGTCTTGGATGTTTTCCCGGACGGAGCTGGGCCACGAAGGTCATATGTGGGAGCGCATAGCCTCTACGACATATTATGTGCCTTGAGTGATTGCGCTAGTCGTCTGCCCGAGCGTTTGAATGTCGGTGGATGCACTCCCGTGTCGATGGACCAGCTCTTGAAAGCGGCAGATATTCAGTGGGTTGCGCGACAATGCGCGAGCGAGGGGCATCAGAACATCACTTTAGACTGTAAGCTTCTTGGCTCTCTTTGCCCCGAGGTCAGCGGAGCCTCTCACGCATCAGACCTCGTTTCGGAGTGGCGCTCACTGAGGGCGATGCAATGACGTTCTCGAAACGAATATTTGACCTCGTTTGGGCATTGGGCCTGATGGTCATTCTCGCTCCGATTATCTCAGGCGTGTTCCTTGCGGTCCTCCTTATCGACGGGCGACCTGTCTTCTACGTTTCAGAGAGGATGAAGGCGCCAGAACAGGGCTTTCGGCTCATTAAATTCCGCACGATGCAGATCGTGAAGAATGACAGTGGTGTGTCTGGCGGAGACAAGGCCGCCCGGATTACGCGAACGGGGGCTTTCCTGAGACGAACGCGGCTGGATGAACTGCCACAGCTTTGGAATATCCTGAGTGGCGACATGTCCTTTGTTGGGCCTCGCCCGCCCCTTCGTCTCTACGTGGCGCGTTGTCCCGAGATTTACCGGACCGTCCTGCAAAGCCGTCCGGGCGTCACCGGCCTCGCGAGCCTTTATTTTCACAAACATGAAGCAAGTCTGCTCGCTCCTTGTGCATCCTCTGAGGAAACCGATGAAGTCTATGTCCGGCGCTGCGTGCCACGAAAGGCGCGCCTCGACCTGATTTATCAAAGAAACAGGTCTCTTTTGCTGGATGTTAAAATCTTGGCAAGGACGCTCGGCGTAATCTTTGCGCATCGTTAGATACGGGATTCGATCCCGCGTGGGAAAGTCGGCAGATCAGGTGTATAAGAAGGTTCTCATCGCAGGTTTAACCACGCTGCCGCCCGCAGTTGTCAGACTCATTCTTATGAGTTCCGACTGTGCTGTATTGGTGCTGTCTCTGACGCTTACAACGATTTTTCTTCATGGCGTTCCAGCAGACGTATGGCCTCCTGAACAGTTTTGGGCCTACGCGGCTACTTTGGTTGCGGGCGCTGTTTCTGTCACATTATTCCGTCTTCATCGGATCAAGTTGGTCATTCTAAGTGCTTCTGATGTATTAACTATTTTGCACTCGAGTGCAGTGATCGCGTCGATCTGTTTTGTGACGACATGGCTTGGCGGGGGCTCTCGCGCAGTCGAAATGGGGATCGGTGTTGGTGTGTTTGCTTTTGCTGGTTTGACTGGCTCGCGTGCGCTTGCCGTCAAGGTTTTGAGCGGGACCCGTCATCAACTTTGCAAGCGTCGCAAAGTGGCGATTTTCGGGGCAGGAACTGCGGGTGTTCGTGCTGCCAGCACGCTGAGTAGAACGACATCTGCACAAGTTGCCGGATTCTTCGATGACAACCGATCTCTACAAGGGATGGAGATTGGCGGAGTGCCGGTTTGGTCCCCGGAAGCCATGGTCTCAAAGATCAGGAAACATCACATCGAGACACTTGTCATTGCTTTGCCGGACGCTGCGCAAAGCCGCCGTGCCAGGGTGCGTGATCTTTGCGAGACTGCGGGCGTTAAGGTTGAGTTTTTGCCGAACTCGATTGATCTCCTCGTGTCGGGTGCGGGGCCGCGCCTGCGGGGCGTTGATGCGCGAGACCTTTTGGACCGTCAGAATGTCGATCTGAACCTCCCCGAAGTCGGGGCGAATTACACGGGCCGCGTGATCATGGTCACTGGCGCAGGCGGGTCGATCGGGTCGGAGTTGTGTCAGCAACTGCTGAACTTCAGACCGGCAAAGATCGTGCTATTCGATATGAGCGAGTTCAATCTGTATTCCATCGATATGGCGCTAAAGCGCCGAGCGGAAGAATTCGGTGTCGATATCGAGCCATATCTCGGGACGATCACAGACCGGGCCAGACTACAGCATGTGATCAGGTCTCAACGCGTCGAGATCATTTTGCACGCCGCCGCCTACAAGCACGTGCCGATGGTGGAGGGAAATGTGGTTGAGGGCGTGCGAAATAACATTTTTGGAACGAAACGCCTCGCCGAGGTCGCTGTCGAGACTGGTGTCTCGCAGTTTGTGTTGGTGTCGAGTGACAAAGCTGTGCGCCCCAAGGGGCTCATGGGCGCGACCAAGCGCATTTCGGAACTGATCTTGCAGGACATGCAGACAAGGAACGACCGAACGAAATTTTCTATGGTCCGCTTCGGAAATGTGCTCGGGTCCTCGGGATCAATGTTGCCTCTGTTCGTCTCACAGATCGACGCCGGTGGGCCTGTCACTGTCACGCATCCCGATGCCAGCCGCTACTTTATGACCGTACAAGAAGCCTCGCGCCTCGTGCTTCTCGCGGGGGCATTTGCAGAGGGGGGAGATGTTTTCGTTCTTGATATGGGAGAGCCGCAGAGCATTCTCGCGATCGCGAAGAAGCTGATCCAGCTTTCGGGACTGGCTGTTCGAGATCCGATCTCTGGCGAGGGAGATGTCGAAATCGCCTTCATCGGTTTGCGGCCCGGGGAAAAGCTTCACGAAGAGCTCTTTTGGGATCCCGACAATCTATTCTCGACCCATCACCCGAAGATCTTCCGCGCACAAGAAGCCTGTCTAAGCCAATTCGAGGTGGCAGGTTTGCTCAGAGAACTGCAGCATGCGATTGACGCTTCAGATGAAGACCGCGTGAGGTCGGTCGCCTTGGGGTATGCGCGCGGGTGCTCCCAAACGCGGCGTCTCGGAATTTCTCACGACGTGCCTGTGCGAGAAAAACGCTGCCTGTAGAGACAAGTTCCCTGTATAGACGCACGGAATGTCGTCCGTGAGAGTTCTGGGGGGAGCGTCGGAATGATAAAGGGGTTTCCGATTTTCGTGCTTGCCTATGGGCTTAGCCAATTCTACCGCGCATGCCTTGCGGTGTTTGCTCCTGTTTTGAAAACAGACATCGGACTCGGTCCCGAACAGATATCCTCGGCTCTGGGCGTCTGGTTCCTCGCCTTCGCGGCCATGCAAATCCCTGTGGGTTGGCTATTGGACCACTGGTCGCCGAAAGCCACTGCGAGTGTGCTGCTCATCGTCGGAGGGGGCCTCGGGGCAATCGTATTTTCCTTCGCGCAGGGGCCGACGGCCGTCTCAGTAGCAATGGGATTGATCGGGATCGGATGCTCGCCTGTCTTGATGGCCGGTCTTTACATCGTCGCGCGAAGCGCCCCGCCGGCGCGGTTTGGCACATTGGTCGGCCTCATTCTCGGCCTTGGGTCTCTAGGGAATGTAGCGGCATCCGTGCCGCTGACCTTCTCGCTCAACTTGATCGGGTGGCGCGCCACGCTCTGGGTTCTGGCGATTTTGGCGGGGTTCATAGCATTCCTTTTTTATCGCTTCGTGAACGACCCTCCGCGGCTCAAACCCAGTGATGGGGCCGGAAAAGGGTTGCGTGATTTGCTCCGGCTGAAATCTCTTTATCCGATCTTTCTTATCGCGATGGTCGCCTATGCGCCCGGGGCTGGACTTCGGGGGAGTTGGATTGGGTCATATCTGACGGACGTGTTCGGGGCCTCCCCTGCGCAGATCGGCACCGCGACCTTGTGTATGGCGTTCGCGATGATCGGCGGTGCACTTGCGTTCGGGCCGATCGACCGCCTCATCAGAAGCTACAAGTGGATCGTCGGGGGAAGTGCAGCAATCACCTTCATTGCGGCATGCTGCCTGTGGTTGGGATTGGGCGAAACGTCCATCGTGGGCTCTGTCGTCCTGTTTGCTTTCGTCGGCTTCTTCGCCTCGAATTATCCGCAGATCATGAACCACGGGCGGAGCGTGATCCCTCCGGAACTCGTCGGGCGCGGGGTGACGCTCATCAATCTGTTTTCGATTGGCGGCGTCGGGTTGTCCCAGATGGTCACAGCGCGATTGTTCGCGAGCGGGGCCGCGTCATCCGGCTATTCGATGGTCTTCGGCTACTATGCCCTCTCACTGGTCGTTGGTGGCAGCGTGTATCTGCTTTTCGCACGCGATCCGCGCTGAGGCTTGTCCGGTGCCGAGCGCTGATCTAGGAAGAAGCGGAAAGGCGGGCCGATGATCACCTATCTCAAGGGCTTTCGGAAAAACAAAGACAGCTTCATGGCCTCTGTTGCGGAATGCGATGGGGGTGGTCGCGTTCTTTGGTTCATTCCGCTGTCGCTTCGTGATTTCCCTGAGACTGATGCTCGTGTAGCCGAAGCCCTCGCCGTCGCCAAAAGACAGCCCAAAGGCCCTGTGTCTCGCGTTCTGAAGAGCCTCTTGATCCGCCTGCAATACAACGGCTCCCGTCGCTATTTCTCGCGTCACCGAGAGGCAATTGCAATGTGCTGGAACGGTTTGACCGGCTCCCGACGCGTCTTCATGGAGGGCGCGCGGGATGCAGGTGTTCCGACACTCTATGCGGAACTTGCGCCGTTCCCGGGACGCATGCAGTTGGACCACACAGGGGTCAATGCGTGCGGGTCCTTGCCGCGTGACCCGAGGTTTTACACGGCGTGGGCCAATGGGAATTCCGAGCGACAGGGCGACGGTTGGCGCGAGCTCGGCGCGAACCTCACGGCGCGGGCGTCGCGCCGCGCGGACGTCGGGCAGAAATCGGGATCTGCGCTTGCGGGCGAGAACTTTATCTTTGTGCCGCTTCAGGTCCCCAACGACAGCCAGATCACAATGTTTTCCGGTTGGGTGGGGTCGGTCCCAAATATGATCGAGATGCTCGCACTCACGGCCCCCTCGCTGCCCGAGGGGTGGCATATCCGGATCAAGGAACATCCGTCGGCCAAGACATCCCTCGCGGAGGTTTTGGAGCGGGCCGTCGAGACGTCGGGGAACCGCATTATCATCGACAACGAAACGGATACCTTCGATCAGGTCCGTGCGAGCAAGGCCGTGCTGACGATCAACTCTTCGGTCGGTTTGCAGGCCTTTTTCTACGACAAACCGGTCATCGTGCTCGGGGAAGCGTTTTTCGCGCTGCCGGGTCTGGTGCATCCTGTCGGCGCGATAAATGCGCTGGATCAGACCATGGAAGAGGGGGAATCGCTTGGCTTTGATCCGGCTCTGCGGGCCGCTTTCATGAATTATCTTGATGAGGTCCATTTCCCAAAAGTGTCCGTGGACGCGGATGGGCGGGTCTCAGTCGATGAATTTGCCGCAAAGTCGTGCATTCGTGCCGCCCGTGCGGCGATGGGGCATTAAGCCTCTTTTCTCCAAAGCCCCTTTCTTGTAAGGCTCCGCGCCAGTCACCCTTAGACTGATGAGGAGACCCAAATGGGCTATAAAGTCGTCGTCGCTGGCGCCACGGGCAATGTGGGCCGCGAAATGCTGAACATCCTCGCCGAGCGCGAGTTCCCTGTGGATGAGATTGCGGTGCTGGCATCGCGTAAGTCTCTCGGCACTGAAGTGAGCTTTGGCGACAAGACCCTGACCACCCAGGACCTCGACACGTTCGATTTCGCGGGCTGGGACATGGCTCTCTTCGCAGTTGGCTCCGAGGCAACGAAAAAATACGCGCCGAAAGCAGCGGCTGCCGGTTGTGTCGTGATCGATAACTCATCGCTCTACCGCTACGATCCGGAAATCCCGCTGATCGTGCCGGAAGTGAACCCCGACGCGATCGAGATGTATTCCAACAAAAACATCATCGCGAACCCGAACTGTTCTACCGCACAGATGGTTGTGGCTCTGAAGCCGCTCCACGACCGTGCGAAGATCAAACGCGTTGTCGTCTCCACCTACCAGTCCGTGTCCGGCTCAGGTAAAGCGGCGATTGACGAGCTTTGGGACCAGACCAAGGGCATGTATGTCCCGGGTCAGGAAGTTGAACCGAAGGTCTACCCGAAACAGATCGCCTTCAACGTGATCCCGCACATCGATGTGTTCATGGACAGCGGCGACACCAAAGAAGAGTGGAAAATGATCGCCGAGACGAAGAAAATCGTTGACCCGTCGATCAAAGTCACCGCGACCTGTGTGCGTGTGCCCGTCTTCGTTGGTCACTCCGAGAGCATCAACATCGAAACCGAGGACTTCCTCGACGAGGATGAAGCCCGTGAAATCCTGCGCACCGCGCCGGGTATCCTCGTGGTCGATAAACGTGAGCCGGGCGGCTACGTCACTCCGGTCGAGTGCGTCGGCGACTTCGCGACCTTCGTGTCCCGCATCCGTCAGGACGTCACCGTTGAAAACGGTCTGAACCTGTGGTGCGTGTCCGACAACCTGCGCAAAGGCGCGGCGCTGAACGCGGTGCAGATCGCTGAACTGCTCGGTCGTCGGGTTCTCAAGAAGGGCTAATTCGCCCTGACATAGGTAAAGAATTCCAAAGGGCGCTTTCGGGCGCCCTTTTCTGTTTCGGCGGGGTTTCGCTCCCCCGTGCATGGCACGGTCCGCTCGCGGGGATATGTCTTGCGTTGAGCGAAGAGTTCTAAGACCCTTGCCTCAAGCCATTGGAGGAAATCATGTTCTCGCTCATTCAAAGTCGCCTTTTAGCGTCCACGGCACTTTGCGCCGCTCTTTTTTCACCCTCCGCCTTCGCTGATCAGTTCGACGTTCATAGCGTCGTGAAGGACGTCACCCTCTATCCCAACGGGGCGATGATCCACCGTAAGGTGACTGTGAGCCTCCCTGCGGGTGAGCACACGATCACGATGGCGGATATTCCCTCAATCACGGAGACCGAGTTTGTGTCCCTGATCGTCGAGGTTGATGGGCGCGCGGTGGGGTCTCTGTCCTATGAAGAAAAGACCCTGACTGAAGCAGAGCTCTACGCGTCAGAGACCGCTCAGGCCGCCAAGGAACGCTTGGAGGCACTGGAAGACCAGCTTCGCGCGAAAGAGGCAGATCTTTCCGCAATCCAGCTGGAGGCAACGGCGGCCGAAGATACACTCGCCTACCTGCAAAAGTTGGGGAATGCGGAGACGCAGGACCCTGTGAACATGGCAGGCATCGCCCGCATGATCCGCGAAGAATCCCTCGCCGCGCGCCTCGCGATTCAGGACGCAAAAGAGCGGGCCTTCGTTGCGGATCGCGATTTGACCGAACTCCGTGAAGAGGTCGCAAAGGCCCGCCTTGACCTTGAGAGCTTGGTCCCAACGGATGTGGAGCGCCTGCACATCACTGTTCCCGTGACCGTGTCCGCGCCTGCGGATGTGGAGGTGAGTGTGTCCTACATGACCGACGACGCCTATTGGGAGCCGCGCTATCAGGCGGTTCTCGATACGGAGGCGGAGACGCTTGCTCTGCGCCGCACCATTGTGGCCGTTCAGGAGACGGGTGAGCCATGGTTCGACGTGGCGCTGACCGCAGCAACAGATGACCCACGCCGCCGTGCGGCCCCGAGCAACATCTATGAACGGGTTCGCCGTCTTTACGAGCCGCATCCGAATTTGCGAAGTGCGATGAGTCTTGAAAGCGACTCGCGCGGCTATGCGGAACCTGTCATGGAGTCGCCGGTTGTCATTGAAGATCGCGCAACCGTCCAGCTTGCGGGGCTAAGTCAGACCTACGACGTCGGCGTCATTGAACGCCTCCTTTCAGAGCGCTCCCAAACAGAATTTGCATTGAGCTCAGTGGAATTTGAGCCGGAGATCGTCGTCCGTGCGGTGCCGCTTTATGAAGATACAGGATACCTGATCGCCTCTTTCACCAATGAGAGCGGAGAGCTTTTGGTCCCAGGTGAGGTGCGTCTCATTCGTGATGGCGTGACCCTCGGGACCACCATGCTTGATGCGCTCGTCGATGGCGGTGAGCTTGATATGGCGTTTGGCCCGATTGACGGGATTCAGGTGTCGCGCATCCTCGAGAGCCGCAACGAGGGCGACCGCGGCATCGTCTCCAAATCGAACGAAGAGGAGAGCGCGTGGCGGATCGAGGTCGAAAACCTCACCTTCAAAACGTGGCCCATCGAAGTACTGGATCGCGTTTCGGTCACTGAGCAGGAAGACCTGAAAATCGAATGGACGGCCACGCCGATGCCGGATGAGCAGGGGTATGAGGATCGCCGTGGGGTGCTCGCATGGCGGTTTGACCTCGCGCCTGCGGAGATGAAGACGATCAAGCTCTCGGAGAAACTTCGCTGGCCGGAGGACTATGTGCTCGATTGATCGTGACAGGTTGAAGCGTCTTTTAACTATTCTTAATGGTCGGCCCATTCTCTTTTAACGTCTGGAAATAGAAAGTAAATTTGAGGCAGTCTCGCGGCAACTTCGAGACTGCCTCAAATTGTTCTTATGTGCCGTTTCTCATGCGTTTGAGACTGTGGTCGAATGGTCCCGGATGCAGGGTCAGAGTGATCAAGAGGCCCTTTCCATCCCCTCGAAATTAAAGCGAGAGAAAGGATAGGGCCATGACTGACTATGCCGAAAAAGCGCGTGAAGGGCGGGCAGTTGCATTGAGCCTGCAAGAAAGCGGTGGTGTGGTGTTTTTCCCAGAAGGCTTTGATGATCACATCCATTGCCCTGTGGAGACGACCCGACGTGTCGTGACCCAGATGAGCAAACCTCTCTTCGTGCGCTCCGAGTCCGCGCATTTCTTCAGGCATGAAAAAGGCGCAGGGGACTGTCACCCCGCGCCTTACCTGTTGTCTGCTGACCTATTGGTCGTCGCCGGTCGGGCCTAACCTTAGACCGGCACGAACTCTTTCGTGTCAGGCTCATACTGAAGCAGGTCGCCATCGCCGATATCGGTCCAGAGACCGTGGAGCGTGAGGTTGCCGCTGTTGACGGCTTCCTGGACGAACGGGAAGGTCATCAGGTTCTCAAGCGAGATCAGGATGGACTCTTTTTCAAGCGCCGCTTTACGGTCGGCTTCAGGAACTTCGAGCACACGCTCATAGCCCGGGCGCAGGATGTCCATCCAGCGACCGACGAAGGACGATTTCTGTTCAAGCTCAGGCGCGTGGCCGGAGCACATGTCGTAGCAGCCCTGAACGCCGCCACAGCTGGAGTGCCCGAGGACGACGATATGGGCGACTTTGAGTGCGGTGACTGCATACTCGATCGCAGCAGACGTGCCGTGGTGGTCGCCATCGTCGGTGAACGGCGGGACCAGGTTCGCGATGTTGCGGTGGATGAAGAACTCGCCCTGATCAGCGCCGAAAATCGAGGTCACATGAACGCGTGAATCGCAGCATGAGATGATAAAGGCGCGCGGACGCTGCCCTTCGGTTGCGAGGCGTTTGTACCAAGATTTGTTCTCGGAAAAGGTCGTTGCTTTCCAGCCATGGTAGCGTTGGACCATATAGCTGGGAAGTGGGCGTGCGTATTTCATGGCGCGAAACTCTCCGTTGCGGATCTCGTCAGTCAATCAACGAGAATGTAGTGACAGTTTTCGTGAATTTCGAGAGGAAAACCCTGCTGCGTGAAACCTTTTCTTGAGACGTTGGTCGCAAAGTGTCTGTGCGCGTGGGGCGCATAATAAGTGGGTGATAAGATGGTGGTGGTGAAATTGCGGCCGGATGCGGCCGTGACATTCGATCGTGAGCGGTTGGATCAACTTTATGCGGAGTTGGGTCGATCAGGAGCAGACGATGTGATTTCCAAAGCGATGGAAGAGTTGGCGGTGCGGTTGGCGAAGGTGGGCAATGCCCATAAGAAAGGGGATTTCCCTCAGGTTCAGAAATCGGCGCGGTCCATGATTGCGATCTCGGATCAGATCGGGATGGTGACGCTCGCTCGTGTCGCGGGGGCTGTGAATGAACTGGCCCAGTCAGGCGATTATGTCGCGCTCGCCGCTTGCGTGTCGCGATTGGTGAGGATTGGTGAGAACTCTCTTCTCGCGATTTGGGATCATCAAGGGGCGTCGTTGTGACTGTTTGCGGAGAAACCGAACCGTGATGGGGCGGGTGCGTGAACTGGCTTGCAGGCGGCAGGGGATGCGATAGTCTGACCCCGCACGCCACGAAAGGTTTCCACTATGTCGCTCTCTTTTGCCTCGGTCGCAGAGAATTCTGTTCCGTTGTTTCTCGTCACGCCTGACACGCTTGAGGCTTGTTTGGAAGGGCTGCCACCCGCACAGGCCGCTTGGGTGCGCTCTCAAGGGTTTACGGCAGGTGCTGGTGCCGTATGCGTGCTTCCGGGCGATGGCGGTATTGCCGGTGCAATCGCGGGGCTCGGAGATGAAAAAGCGCGGGCGCGCGGACGGTTTGCACTTGGCGGTATCCGTGTGAAGCTTCCCAAAGGGCTTTATCATCTCGTGTCGGAGCTATCTGGTGAGGCGCTAGACGAACAGCTCCTCGGGTGGTTGCTTGCCGGATATGTGTTTGATGCCTATGCAAAAGCATCGGCTCCCGAGGCGGAACTTGTGGCGCCAGAAGGTATCGATGCCGCGCGTCTGGAGGCAATTGCCGCAGGCGAGGCTCTGACGCGCGATCTTATCAACACGCCTGCCAATGATATGGGACCTGCAGAGTTGGAGGCCGCTGCACGCGACCTCGCTCAGTCTTTCGGGGCCGAGATCGATGTCACCGTCGGCGCTGATCTTATTTCGGCCAATTTCCCGATGATCCATGCCGTTGGGCGGGCGTCGCCACGTGCGCCGCGTTTGATTGACATGCGGTGGGGGCAGGAAGGTCCTCGGCTGACGCTCGTCGGGAAAGGCGTCTGTTTCGACACAGGCGGCCTGAACATCAAGCCGGGTGCGTCTATGGGGCTCATGAAAAAGGATATGGGCGGGGCTGCGACGGTGCTCGGGCTCGCCATGATGATCATGGCGCTGAACCTGCCGCTGCAGTTGCGTGTTCTTGTCCCCGCTGTCGAGAATGCTGTTGGTGGCGCTGCATTCCGTCCGCAGGATATTTTGCCTTCGCGGAAGGGCCTCACGGTTGAAATCAACAATACAGACGCCGAAGGTCGCCTTGTCCTCGCCGATGCATTGGCGCTCGCCGATGAAACGCCGCCGGACCTGCTGATTTCTATGGCCACACTTACGGGTGCGGCCCGCGTTGCAGTTGGCGCTGATCTCGCGCCGTTCTTCTCGACCGTGCAGGAAGATGCCGCAGCCATTTCTGATGCCAGCCGGTCTGTGGCCGATCCGCTCTGGCAGTTGCCGTATTGGGAACCCTATGAGTCGATGATCGAACCGGGGGTGGCTGATCTCGACAATGCGCCTGCGGGCGGTATGGCGGGGGCGATTACGGCAGCGCTCTTCTTGCGCCGCTTTGTGACCGAGACCCCGCGCTACATGCACTTCGATATCTACGGCTGGAACCGCGCCGCGGCACCTGCGCGCACGAAGGGCGGTGTAGGGCAGGGCGCGCGCGCGATCCTTGCGGCTCTTCCAGATCTGTTGAAACTATGACTGACCGTCGATTGACGCCAGCAAATGCCCGTGTAGCGCTCGCAGGTTTTGCGACAGCGGGTCAGATCGAACTTACGCCGACGCCGTTTCGCGTATCGCTTCCCGTTGCTGATCTCCGTGCGTCACCAGATGGTCCGCGGGATCGCCAGCTCCTTTGGGGAGAGCAATTCGACGTCCTGGAATTGCGTGACGGATGGGCGTTCGGTGTGGCAAAGCGGGACGGCTATGTTGGGTACGTTGAAGAATCGGACCTCGACCCGTATCTCGCGCCGACGCACCTCGTGTCTGCACGGGCGACGCATCTCTATCCCGTCGATGATTTTAAGGCTGAGGCGGTAACATCCCTATCCTTCGGGTCGCGCTTGCGCGTCGTGGCAGAGCGAAAGAAGTTTCTCGAGGTTGAGGGCGGATACTACGTGCCCAAGGCGCATGTTCGTTTGATTGAACGTCCCTTTTCCGATCCTGTGACCATCGCACAGATGCTTTTCGGGGCGCCCTATTTGTGGGGCGGGAACTCGGCCTTCGGGATCGATTGCTCGGGGTTGGTGCAGGCTGCTCTCTTGACCTGTGCGATTGATTGCCCCGGAGACAGCGATCTTCAGATGTCGCTCGGCGCACCGGCGGAAGGCGGGTATCAGAGAGGCGATCTATTGTTCTGGAGAGGGCACATCGCGCTTTGCGTCGATTCAGATGTTCTGATCCACGCAAACGCGCACCATATGGCTGTCGCGTATGAGCCGATTGAAAAGGCCATCGCGCGGATCGAGGCGCAGGGCGACGGTCGGCTCACCGCGCATAAGAGGCTCTAAGGTTTCTAGTCGATTGGGCGAATGAGCTTGCGCTCGAGAATGCGGAGCACCATCCGTAAATCGGAGCCGCGTTTCAGGATTTGCCCGTCCATACCGATCACGGCATACATGCCCTGTTTTCCGCGGAGTTTCGGGCGCTTTTCAATGCGATAGATCGGGTGCTCCGCCGTCCGGCGAAACACGGAGAAGACGGCGACATCTCTCAGGAAAGACATCCCATAGTCGCGCCACTCTCCGGCGGCAACCATGCGTCCATAAAGGCCCAAGATCGTGCCGAGCTCATGGCGATCGAACGCAACCTTGTCTGGTTGAGACGCGGAATGCGGCGTAGGGCCCGGAAATGGGGTAGGGGGCTGTGCGTTCATGAATTAAAGGTGGAGCCAATCACGTCACAAATCAAGGTGTCACAAACACAGGTTGAGCTTTGCCACACTTTTGCCACAAATAAATCCCCGCATTTTCTCTTTGGCCCCCTCATTTGGCCGGTTTCGAACTCCAAGACGTGTGTCCAGAGCGAGAACGCTTTACCCGGTGTCGCGGTTAACAGCCCCCACCTTGTTCGCGGCGCCGGGGATCCCGCTCTCCTTGCCATTTTCGCCAAGGAAGTAGGGAGGACGGCCCGATCCTAAAATTCTAACCGCAGCTCGCACCGAGAATGTCTCCAGCCTCGTTCAGGAGAATGTTCAGCCGCGCGGGATTATGGTCCATCGTGACGGCCATTCCGGGACGGATGATCCTATGTGGGGTCGGGAGCTCAATCCCCTCAAGCGCTGCCACTGGCTCGCCGATGAGCGGCGCAATGACGTCGACTCCGCAGGACACCTCCGAAGTTTCCGCGGCGGGGGCTGTCTCGGCTTCTCCTTGACAGGCTGCGAGGCCGAGAAAAGTCGAAGCGATCAGATGAAATCTCTTCATTTTCGAACTCCGTAGCGGGCGATAAACATTTCGACGGCACTATCGACGATGTGGCTGCGCTCTTTTTCAGATGTTTCGGTGATGAGGCCGAGCGCAAAGAGCAGAGGGTTGCGCACTTTGCACAGGTCAGCGAACTGTTCTGCCGCAAGCTCCGTATCCGGAATGCTGAGTTCTCCCCGTGCGACGCAGGTGGCGAGATATTGGGAGAGGCGGGCTTTTACCAAGCCCGGACCGCTGGCGTAGAACTTTTCCCCGAGTTCGGGAAATCGTTCGCTCTCTGCAATGGCAATGCGATAGACGGCACGGCCGAAGTCCGAGAGCACGAAGTCGAGTATCCTGCGTCCGGCAGAAGGGAGCACGACTTCGGCTGGCAGACTCTCATCCATCCGTTCCTGAAAGGAGTCAGCTTGCCGCCGGCTCTCTTGCGTTGCGATTTCTATGAAGAGAACGCGCTTGTCCGGAAAGTAGCTGTAGAGGGTCGCTTTCGAGACCTGCGCCGCCCGCGCGATATCGTCGACGGACGCGCCCTCAAACCCGTCGCGGAGAAATACCGTGCGCGCGCCTTCAAGAACCTGATCGAATTTTCGACCTTTTTTGATAGCTGGTTTGGTCTGCGTCATGGTTCCTCCGATCTGTCGAGTCTTAGAATGATGATCAAGGGCTGAAAAGAAAAAGGCAGGCACGACGGCCCGCCCCAGTGTTCGACAGGGATGTGTCGAAGGTGCCGCACGACAGAGCGGCACGCAGAATCTAAACTGAATAGTTTAGATGTGCAAGTGTGCGTAAACGGTTGCTATCTCACTGCGACGATTTAACAGTTGTCGCCAAAGTTGGTTCTGCATATTTTAGAACCATTCTAAATTGAAAGGCCTTATGATGTTCCCCGGCTTCACCTCGCGCAAACGGTTTTCTGATCTTTCAGAGCAAGAAGTATTGGCTCTGGCGATCTCCTCAGAAGAGGACGATGCGCGAATTTATCGCCAGTATGCGGGGTATTTGCGGGAAGAATTTCCGAGCAGCGCGCGGGTCTTTGACGAGATGGCGGTGGAGGAAGACGGGCATCGTGAAGCGCTGATCAAACTGCACCAAAAGCGGTTCGGTGATGTTATCCCGCTCATCCGTCGTGAACATGTTTCCGGCTACTACGCGCGTAACCCAGTTTGGCTCATTGAAAATCTCGGCCTCGAACGTATCCGTGAGGAGGCGCAGGCGATGGAGCAAGGCGCGGAGCGGTTCTATCGCAAGGCCGCTGAACGCACGCAGGATGCAGATACGCGCGCCCTGCTCGGTCGTCTCGCGGCGGCAGAGGCAGGCCACGACAAAATGGCAGGTGATCTGGAGGCCAAGCACCTCGATGAGGATACGCGCTCAGAGGAAGATCAGTCCGCACATCGTCAATTTGTGCTGACATGGGTTCAGCCGGGTCTTGCCGGTCTCATGGATGGGTCGGTCTCCACACTCGCGCCGATCTTTGCGACGGCCTTTGCGACACAGAACACGCATACGACGTTTCTCGTTGGTCTGGCGGCGTCTGTCGGGGCAGGTATTTCCATGGGCTTTACGGAGGCTGCGTCGGACGACGGGGAGTTGTCGGGACGGGGGTCTCCGGTCAAGCGTGGCGTAGCTTCCGGTGTCATGACGACCGTTGGCGGGTTGGGCCATGCCTTGCCCTACCTGATCCCGCATTTCTGGACGGCTACGATCATTGCGATGGTTGTCGTCTTCGTGGAGCTCTGGGCCATCGCGTGGATTCAGAAGAAATACATGAACACGCCCTTCATGCGCGCGGCCTTTCAGGTTGTGTTCGGGGGCGCCTTGGTGTTCGCTGCTGGGGTGTTGATCGGCGGCGGGTAAACCCGTCGCAGCCCTGAGAGAAGACCGGTTTCGTGACCAGAATATATGTTGATGCAGACGCCTGTCCGGTGAAAGCCGAGGCCGAAAAGGTCGCGACGCGGCACAAAATCCAGTGTCTATTCGTCTGCAACGGGGGGCTCCGGCCGTCACAAAATCCTTATGTTGAAATGATATTCGTGCCGGATGGACCCGATGTCGCGGACATGTGGATTGCTGAACGTGCCGGTCGTGGCGATGTGGTCGTGACGGGCGATATTCCGTTGGCGGCAAAGGCCGTGGAGGCCGGTGCACGAACGCTAAAGCACGATGGCGAGGCCTTCACGCCTTCAAACATCGGCAACGCACTCGCGACGCGGGACCTGATGTATGATCTGCGCGCGGCGGACCCTTTCCGCCAAGGCGGGGGTAGACCTTTCTCGAAAGCGGATCGTTCCCGCTTTCTCGATGCATTGGAGCGGGCCGTGCAGGCGGCCAAAAGAGACAGTCAATGACCGTAGAAGCCGTAATTTTCGACATCGGAAACGTATTGATCGAATGGCAGCCAGAGCGCCATTATGACGCCGTGATCGGTGAAGCTCGCCGCAAAGAGATGTTTGATGCCGTCGATCTGCATCAGATGAATGACCTTGTGGATCAGGGGCACAGTTTCCGTGAGACGGTTCTGGGTGCGGCAGACAGCTATCCCGAGTTCCGCGAGGAAATCCGGATGTGGTATTTCGACTGGATCAAAATGGCGACGCCCGAAATCCCGCACTCTGTCCGTCTCCTGCGCGCGCTCCGGTCACGTGGGGTTCCTGTCTTTGCCCTGTCAAATTTCGGGATTGAGAGCTTCGCCTTTGCCGAGACCCAATATCCATTCCTGACCGAGTTCGACCGCCGCTACATTTCCGGCCACATGGGCTGCGTGAAGCCGCATTCCCTGATTTACGAGATGCTGGAAGCGGACTGCAAAATTTCTCCCGAGAACCTGCTTTTCACTGATGATCGACACGAAAATGTCGCGATGGCGCAGTCACGGGGCTGGCAAACGCACGTGTTTGAAGGTCCCGAAGGCTGGGCGAACCGTTTGGTCGCCGAAGGTCTTTTGAGCGCGGAAGAGGCGGCTTAAGCGAGCGCTTTCTCGACGCGTTTGCCGAGGGGAATTTCCTTCACGGGCAAATGCACGATTGCAGAGAACGCCCCGACGCCGACACCGATCCACCAGACCAGTGTATAGTCGCCGTAGAGGTCATAGAGACGACCGCCGAGCCACACGCCAAGGAACGCGCCGAGCTGGTGGGAGAAAAAGACGATCCCATAGAGCGTACCCATATAGCGCAGGCCATAGATGTGTGCGACCAAGCCGGAGGTCAGCGGCACAGTCGCGAGCCAGAGCGCGCCCATGGACACCGAGAAGATGAGCACGGACGTCGGTGTGATCGGAAGGGCGATGAAGATCGCGGCTGCAATGGTTCGGCCGAGGTAAATACCTGACAGAAGGTATTTTTTTGAGTACCGCTTGCCAAGATACCCCGCGAGAAGCGTGCCGCCAATGTTGGCGAGGCCAATCAGTGAGATCGAGACGGCGCCTAGGGCCGAAGTCGAGGTAACCCCGAGGCTTGCCAAAGTGCCCGTCGGATCAATCGCGCCGCACATTTCCGTCACGAGCGCGGGAAAATGCGCGGTGATAAAGGCGAGCTGATAGCCGCATGAGAAAAAGCCGAGGAAGATCAGTGCATAGGACGGATCGCGAAAGGCTTTGCCGAGAATGGAGCCAAAGCTTTCTTCAAGCTCCGCTTTGCTCGCGGCTTCTGGGCTCCGCATCATCGGAAGTGTCAGGAGCGTCGCGAGGACGGCAGCCGCGAAGACGATAAAGACGGTCTGCCAGGACATGAAACTCAGCATCCATTCTGCCATCGGCGCGCCAAAGACCTGACCGGCGGATCCTGCTGCAGTGGCAATCGCGAGCGACATGGAGCGGTTCTCATCCGAAGACGCGCGCCCGACAACGGCGAGGATCACGCCAAATCCGGTGCCAGCGACCCCGAACCCGACCAGCGTTTCATAGAACTGGTGTGCGACGGGGGAGACGGCGAAGGACGAAAGTACGAGGCCCGCTGCGTATGTAAAAGCGCCAATGATAATCGCTTTGCGATCCCCGATGCGCTCCGCGATCGCGCCGAAAATTGGCTGGCCAATCCCCCAAAACAGGTTCTGGATCGCAATGGCGAGCGAGAATTCGGCACGCGGCCAATTGAATTCTTCCGCAATCGGGATCTGAAACACGCCGAACGACGCACGGATCGCAAAGCTTACGAGAATGACGATACAGCCCGCGATGAGAACCGGGGTGATGAGGGGCGTGCGCGTGTCGGACATAAGTGTCTCCTTTCGCCAAACATCCCCGAAAACAGCGTCGTGCGTCAATTGAATGATGGAGATGGCCTACATCATCTTTCCTTATGCAACTGCGGCAGGTAAGCACATCCCATGACGACTCTGATGGAAATTTACGATGCCCGCGTGGCTGAGGGAACCTTGCGTCCGGACCCGGCGCAGGTGGCCGTATTGCCATTGCTGGAGCGTGTTCGCGCCGATCTCGCACAGATGCCAGCAAAGAAGGGGCTTTTGTCCCTCATCGGGGGCAGGAAAAAGCCTGAACCTGTTCGTGGCCTATATCTCTGGGGTGGCGTCGGCCGTGGTAAATCCATGTTGATGGACCTGTTCTATGAACATTCGCCCGTTCCCGCCCGCCGCGTCCATTTCCACGCCTTCATGCAAGAGGTGCAGGCAGGCATCGAGGCGGCGCGGAAATCCGGCGTCTCTGATGCAATCGCCCCTGTTGTCGAAGGTATCGCCAGCGAAATCAGGCTTTTGTGCTTTGATGAAATGCAGATCACGGACATCGCCGATGCGATGATCGTCGGGCGTTTGTTCGAAGGTCTGTTCGCGAAGGGCGTTGCGATTGTCACCACGTCAAACCGCGTGCCGGACGATCTCTATAAGGACGGTCTGAACCGGCAGCTTTTCCTGCCATTTATTGAATTGATCAAGGAACGCCTCGACGTTCACCACCTGCATTCACCGGTTGATTATCGGCAAGGGCGTTTGACCGGAACGCCGGTCTATTTTCATCCTGTTACCGCAGATGTGCGTGCGACAATCAATGATATTTGGGGCGATCTTACGGGAAATGCCACAGAGAGCCTGACGCTCAAGGTCAAAGGTCGTGACGTGGTTTTGCCCCGTTTCCATAACGGGATCGCGCGCGCGACCTTCTGGGATCTGTGCGGGCAGATGTTCGGGCCGGGCGACTATCTCGTGATTGCCGACGCTGTGAAATTGCTCATCCTTGAAGATATCCCACGCCTGACGCGCGGGAACTTTAATGAAGCGAAGCGTTTTGTGACGCTCATCGACGCGCTCTATGAGGCGAAGGTGCGCACCGTTTGCACCGCCGTTGACGAGCCGGAGCGCCTCTATATCGAGGGCGCCGGCGCGTTCGAGTTTGAACGCACCGCTTCACGTCTGCGCGAAATGCAAGACAAGGATTGGGGCGAAGAGGCGTAAGGCTAATCGCTTAGCCTATCGCCAGAATTTCCCGAACGCGCGGAGCGACTTCCTCACCGAAGAGCTTGATCGTGTCCATGATGGCATCATGGCTCACAGGACCTGCGGAGTATTTCAGGTCAAACCGATCAAGCCCGAGCACGGACACGGTTGCCGCGATTTTTTGCGCCACGGTGTCCGGCGAACCGACGTAGAGCGCGCCCTGTTCCACCTCATGATCGAAGGCGTCGCGGGTCAGCGGGGGCCAGCCACGGGTGCGGCCGATACGTGCATGCATGATCCGGTAGCCTTCAAAATACCGATCGCGCGCTTCCTTATCAGTTTTGGCGATGTGTCCCGGAGAGTGCGCGCCAAGCGGGAGCATCGGGGCGCCCATCTTTTTCCGGACATCCCGATAGAGGTCTGCATAGGGTTTGAAGCGGGCCGGATTGCCGCCAATGATGGCGAGTGCCATCGAAATGTCGTTCGTCGCTGCGCGGACCACGGACTCCGGCGTGCCGCCGACCCCAATCCAGACCGGAATGGGCTTTTCTGGACGCGGATAGACGACCTGCTGCTTCAGGGCGGTGCGGTGACGGCCTTGCCAGCTTACCTTTTCTTCGGTCGCAAGGCGCTTGAAGAGATCGAATTTCTCTTCGAAGAGCATTTCGTAATCGGACAGGTCAAAACCGAACAGCGGGAAGGATTCAGTAAAGGAACCGCGCCCGAGCGTAATTTCCGCACGACCGTTCGAGATTGCCTGAATCGTCGAGAAGCGTTGGAAGACGCGGATCGGATCGTCGGAAGACAGCACTGTCACGGCCGAGGTGAGTTTGATGCGTGAGGTCTGCGCCGCAATTGCTGCGAGCACCGGCTCAATCGCGGAGACCGCGAAGTCGGGGCGGTGGTGTTCGCCGAGGCCGAAGACATCCAGACCGACTTTGTCGGACAGGACGCCCTCAGCGATGACGTTTCGGATGACCTGACCGTGCGGCAGATCATTCCCATTCTCGTCCCATGTGACGTCGCCAAACGTGTCTACGCCGAATTCCAAAGTCATGTGGTATCTCCTGTGTTACGGACAGAGATACGCGCGCAGACATCCATATCAAAGACGCGCGCGCGCACAGACTCTGTTCAGGAAACGCCATCAGCCGTTGGTCTGAAGGATGTTTCCTGCAAGGTAGAGTGAGCCACAGATCAGGATGCGGGCGTCCGGCGTGTGCTCCACAATGGATTTCACAGCCGCCATGACACTGTCTGCTTCGGTCGCGTCAAACCCTTCTGCGCGCGCTATTGTAGCTGTCTCGTCAGAAGAAAGCGTTGCGGGGGCATCCGGGATAGACACTGCGATGAGGCGTTCGGTGTGACGTGCGAGCGGCTGGAGGTAACCGCCGACGTCTTTCGTGCCGAGCATGCCGCAGACCATGTAAGTCGGGCGCTTCGGCAGGCGGTCGAGAGCCTCTGCCAGCGCATCACCTGCGGCGGGGTTGTGGCCACCGTCGAGCCAGAGTTCTGCCTTCGGCGCCGCTTCGATCAGCGGACCGGTTTTCAGGCGTTGCATCCGGGCGGGCCAATAGGCATCGGTGAGCGCAGCCTCAAAAGACACGTCGTCGAATCCAAGCTGACGCAAGGCTGCAATGGCCGCGCCTGCGTTCAGAACTTGGTGATGACCGAGCAGCGTGGGCAGAGGAAGATCACGAAGTCCGTTCTCGTCCTGATAGATCAGGCGGCCGCGTTCTTCCCAGACATGCCAGTGCTGTCCATAGACCATGAGCGGCGCACCAAGACGTGCTGCGGTTGCTTCGATAACTTCGAGGGCTTCGTCCGGCTGTGGGCCAACAATGCAGGGGACGCCACGCTTGATGATGCCGGCTTTCTCAGACGCAATCTCACGTAGCGTTTCGCCGAGGAATTGCGTGTGGTCCACCGAGATCGGCGTGATGATGGTCAAAGCGGGATCTTCGATGACGTTGGTCGCATCGAGGCGTCCGCCGAGGCCAACCTCCAGCAGCGTGTAATCCGCAGGCGTGCGGGACATCGCGAGGAGACCCGCGACCGTCGTGATCTCGAAGTAGGTGATCGGTTCACCGCCGTTGGCGCGCTCGCACTCTTCGAGAACTTCCATCAGATCAGCTTCGGAGATCAGCTCTCCTGCGAGACGGATACGTTCATGGAAGCGCGCGAGGTGAGGCGACGTGTACGCATGCACAGTTTTGCCACCGGCTTCGAGACCTGCGCGGATCATCGCCTGGGTCGAGCCTTTGCCGTTTGTTCCGGCGATATGGATCACAGGCGGCAGTTTTCGCTCCGGATGATCCAACGCGTCAAGAAGGCGCCAGACACGATCCAGGACAAGATCAATGATCTTCGGGTGCAGTGACATCAGCCGGTCGAGGATGACGTCGGACGTTTGGGGCGTCACTTTGCGTCGCCTTCGGGCTTCTCGAGGGCTTTAGGCGCCTCTTCAGCGGATGGCGGAGGCAGATCGCCTGCGACCACAGGAGGCAATCCGCCAAGCATACGGAGAATCGTCGCAAGCTCTTCCTTGAGCTTGTTCCGGTGAGTGACGCGGTCGAGCATCCCGTGATCAAGCAGGTATTCAGCACGCTGGAAGCCCTCTGGGAGCTTCTCGCGGATCGTTTGCTCGATCACGCGCGGACCTGCAAAACAGATGAGCGCGTTCGGCTCGGAGATCTGCACATCGCCCAGCATCGCGTAGGAGGCAGTCACGCCACCTGTCGTCGGGTGGGTGAGCACCACGATATAGGGAAGACCTGCTTCTTTTAGCATCTCAATGGCGACGGTCGTGCGCGGCATCTGCATCAAGGACAGGATGCCCTCCTGCATACGGGCGCCACCGGCTGCGGAGAACATGATGAAGGGGCGTTTCAGCGCAATCGCACGCTCAACACCCGCGATGAAAGCGTTGCCGACATACATCCCCATGGAACCGCCCATGAAGGAGAAGTCCTGTGCCGCACAAACGACGGGAGTGCGAGAGATCTCGCCTTCAGCCACGAGCATGGCTTCTTTTTCGCCGGTGTTCTTCTGTGCGGATTTCATGCGATCCGGATATTTCTTCTGATCGCGGAATTTCAGCGGGTCTTCGATGGGTTCCGGGACTGCGACCTCGACAAAGATGCCGCCATCAAACAACGCGGAGAAACGCTCACGCGGTGTGATGTGCATATGGTGGTCGCAGTTGGTGCAGACGTTCTGGTTGTCCGCCAATTCGCGGTGGAACAACATGGTGCCGCACTCCGGGCATTTCGTCCACAAATTGTCCGGCGTATCGCGCTTGGAAAAGAGCGAGTTGATCTTCGGACGGACGTAGTTGGAAATCCAGTTCATGCGCGGACCTTTGGACGTGACGTTACTTCGCTTCCAGATAAGGGGAGTGATCGGAAATTGCAATCAACGCCTGATCGCAAGACGCGCTACGAGCCAACTCACGAAGAGAAGAAGCGACTGCATGATGATAACCAGTGGGTCAGAGTAGAGTGCCGAGGGGTCAGACGTCTGCACATAGAGCGCAAATCCCGACATGCGATCCAATTGCGCAGCCAAGAGAATGGCGGAGGCGTTGTTGACGAGATGAAGTGCAATTGCGGGGCCTATTGTCCCGGAACGCATGGTCAAATCGCCCGAAAGAAGGCCGAATCCCATTGCCCAGAGGACCGGAAAGAGGCCTGCCATTCCCTCTGCGGCGCCGTCCAGGTGAGCGAGGCCGAATAGCACGGAAGAGGCAACCAGCCCGAGGCTATATGATCCGGTACTTGCCGCGATTTGGCTCTGTAAGTAACCGCGAAAAAAGAGTTCTTCGGCCAAAACTTGGATCAGGAGCGCCAAAAGGGCGATCGGGAGCCACATGAGCCAAAGAGGCAGCGACAGGTTCCGAACCATATCAACTTCGGCCTCCCAGGGTAGAAGGAGGCTCAAAAAAGTAAATGCGGCGACCCATTTCAGAGTGGTGAGAAACTGTGCGCGCATGACCCGACTGTCGCCTGTCAATTCCCGCAGATTGCGATCGTGCAGGCGGCGCGCCATCAGCACGGTCCCGAACAGCAGGAGAAAGAAACTCGCGAGTAGAGTGAACAAACCGCCCGGTGTGGTGCCGATCGCGATGCCGCGCGGGCCAAACTGCAAAGGATTCAGGTTCGGGGCGATTTGAGCGACAATAATAAAAAACAGCGGTGTCAAAAGGGCGCCGATTCCCAATGCGACCAAAAGTGAGACACCAACGCGCCAGAGTTCAGGCCGACGCATCGCAGACGCGATGATCGGAGCATAGGGATGTGTGTTCTGCACTCGTTCGGCCAACCTGTGCGTTTCCTCGTAGAAGATGGTTTCGCCCTTTGCGTATCACGCGGGCCGACTGTCGGAAAGCGCGAGAAACCGCCGATCCGGCTGGTCCTTTGCTTGCAGACAGAGCGGGAACACCTGTATGCCCCCGCCACCGTGGCGGATCGCACGTTTAGGCCTCAACTGCGAGGTGAGAGCGCCAATCGGTACCGGAGGGACACAAATGAAGCGGCTATCCACGCTATTCGTGATCAGCGCTGTTCTCAGCGCGTGCCAGATGGCTCTGCCGAATGAAGCGGGCGGCATTAAAACTGCGTCTTTAGGAGGCGGAGTTGTTGATGTTATGGCTCCGGGCGGGTTTTGCGTAGACCCGGCCTCGCTTCGGAGCGGCTTTGTCTTGATGGGGCATTGTTCGGGGTTGAATGGACAGCATAATCCGCGGCTCAAGGGACGAACAGCTGTCATAACGCTCTCACTGTCAGATCCGCTTGATCAAACGGCGGTTTTTGAGGCGGATGAGCTCTCCCGTGTCTTTTCGACCGTTGCCGGTCGTGCGGCGCTCTCACGTTCGGGGCGTGCGGAGACCGTGACGGTGCTGGAAAGCTCTGTGAAAGACGATGCAGTTATTCTCCACGCAGTTGATCGCTCTGCAGCCACCCAAGAGGGTCTGGATGACACCTATTGGCGTGGGTTCTTTGAACTGGAAGGGCGATTGGCAACTGTGACAGTTACCCCCTTCGCAGACACGCCCATGGGGGATGCATCTGCAAAACGCCTTTTGAACGATGTGATTTCCGACCTGAAGGCGAGAAATCCAGCGGCAGCGCTCTAAAGGCGCAAAACAGAAGAGAAAAGGAAAACTCGTTCTGGATTTTTTGGCCGATTGTTGAGATGAAACAGCTGTAGAAGGTTTTTCGGTTCGGAAAGAAGAAAAGGGTTTTCCCGCTGATGCGCACTCGCCTCAGACGATATCTTGGCCATCGTTTCAATCAGTTGGCGACGTCGCGCTGGGCACGCCGTGCAAACAGTGCGGAACGCATGGCTTTGCCAGCGTTGCGGCGCTTGCGTGGTCAGGCGCGTGTGCTTCGCTGGGAACTCGACCGTTTTCTCTATGTTGCGGATGGGCGTTTAGCGTTGCCTTTGATGGGGTCGAACGCGATGCAGCTACCGCTTTACACGGAATGGGCCTATCGTCCGGAGCTTTGGCGTGGCCCGCTGCCTGAAAAAGGCGCCTCTGCGATGCCGAAGAAGACCATGATCGGGTCCGAGGCGACGTTTTTTCATGATTGTGAAGTCTCTGAACTGACATTCCGGCAAATTCGCAACCGATCCGAAGGCGACCTCGCGCCTTTTGGGCTGCGGCTTGAAATCTTCCGTTTCGACGGGAGTTTTCTGTCGCTGTCAGTCGAAATGCCGCCAGAATCTTTTACGGGCCTCACAAAGCGCCACCTTGTCCGGCTGGACTACTCGGTGGATGTGGAAAGACCTCTCAAGGTTTTTGCGCGGCTCAACGTTCAACACGGTCCGAACCTCGAACAAATTGTTCGCGAAATGTCTGTGGATGGTGCCGAGGGTGCGGTCGAATTCGATCTGGCCTATTCTAACTTGAATGAAAAACGGACTGAAAAGCTCTGGGTCGATTTGATTTTCGAGGACCCCGGAATGAACCAGATTATCCTGCGGGATGCGACGTTGTCGCGGCGCCTGCGGGCAGAGCTATGATCGGAGACGCGTGATGGAAGATGTGAAGCTGATCAAGACGCGATTGCATGCCGGTGTGTGGGAAGGAGAGCTTCACGTGCATGGCGCAACGTCTGCGCCGGAAATTGATGTGACCTGTTTCGGGGAAACCGTCGAAGGGCATTCACTCAACCAGGACCCGGATCGTCCCCATGTTTGGTTGTTCCGCTTCGACGTGCCGAGCGACAGCATTCACGACGGTGTCCAAACCTTTCTGTTTTCCGATCGTAAGAGCGGCGCGCGCCTTAGCTCTCTGAGCATTATGGCTGGAGATGCGCTCGCAGAGGACCTAAGGGCCGAAATCGACCTCCTGCGGGATGAACTTGATTTGCTCAAACGGGCGTTTCGCCGTCACTGTCTCGAAACTGGCGCAAATTGATCTCGGATTGACGCTGCGTTTCGGGTGACATTTGGCCTTCAGGGCGCGCATTTTGACGCGCAAACGGGAGGCACATTTTTATGACTAACTACCCTCATCTTCTGGCTCCGCTTGATCTCGGGTTCGTCACCTTGCGCAATCGCACCCTTATGGGGTCGATGCACACGGGCCTCGAAGAGCGCGGAGACTGGGCCGCTGTCGCCGAGTTTTATGCGAGGCGGGCTCGTGGCGGTGTGGGGCTCATCGTGACCGGAGGCATGGCACCCAATCCGGAGGGCGGGGTGTTTCCGGGGGCGGCGGGGCTCTACACAGACGAGGATATTGCCAATCATCGCAGGGTCACAGACCGTGTTCACGCGGAAGGTGGCCTCATCGCGATGCAAATTCTAAACGCGGGGCGCTACGCCTACGGACCGAATTGCGTTGCTCCGTCTGCCATTAAGTCGCCGATTTCCCCGTTCAAGCCCACCGCTCTGGATGAGGACGGCATTGAAAAACAGATTGCGGACTATGCGACCGCGGCAGAGCGCGCGAAAGCCGCTGGGTATGATGGTGTCGAGATTATGGGGTCCGAGGGGTATCTCATTAACCAATTTCTCGTCACCCACACCAACCGGCGCGAGGACCGCTGGGGCGGGAGCTATGAAAACCGGATGCGGTTCCCCATTGAGGTGGTCAAGCGGGTCCGTGCTGTGGTGGGCGACGAGTTTGTCATCATCTATCGCATCTCGATGATCGACCTGATCCCGAACGGCTCCACGTGGGAAGAGGTCGTTCAACTCGCGAAAGAAATCGAAGCCGCCGGAGCGACGATTCTAAACACGGGGATAGGCTGGCACGAGGCTCGGGTGCCGACGATTGCGACCTCGGTGCCGCGTGCGGCGTTTGTGGATGTGACAAAGCGTATGATGGGCGAGGTCTCGATCCCTGTTATCACCTCGAACCGCATCAACCACCCGCAGGTCGCGGAGGATGTTCTGGCTGATGGCTGTGCCGATATGGTGTCGATGGCGCGTCCGTTCCTTGCTGACCCGGATTTCGTAGCAAAGGCCCAGGCTGGGCAGGCAGACCGTATCGCGCCTTGCATCGCCTGCAATCAGGCCTGTCTCGATCATACCTTCTCAGGCAAGCTGACGTCTTGCTTGGTCAACCCGCAGGCTTGCCACGAAACGGACCTAACATACGTTGACACGACGTCGCCAAAGCGTGTCGCTGTGGTCGGGGCAGGCCCGGCTGGTGCGATGGCCGCGATTGTCGCGCAGCAACGGGGGCATCAGGTCACGCTCTATGACAAGTCCGACATGATTGGCGGGCAGTTGAACATGGCCAAGCAGGTGCCGGGCAAAGAAGAATTCTTTGGTTTGGTGGACTGGTTCAAGACCCAGATCGGCATTCACGATGTCGATCTCCGACTCGGAGTCAACGTCACGGCAGAGATGCTGGCCGACTTCGATGAAGTTATCATCGCGACCGGCGTGGTCCCGCGCGATCCGGTCATTCGGGGACAGGACACGCACCCGCATGTGGTGTCCTACATCGATATTCTCAACCGAAAAGAAATCGCAGGCCCGCGGGTTGTTGTGATCGGGGCAGGCGGGATCGGCTTTGATATCTCCGAATATCTGGTCACAGAAGCCAGCCCCACGCTCGATGTCTCCGCGTGGAAGGAGGAATGGGGGATCACCGATCCGATACAGGATCGTGGCGGTCTGTCGCCCAACGGCCCTCACCCCGAGCCCCCAGCCCGGTCAGTGACGCTTTTGCAGCGGAAGGCAGAGAAGCCGGGCAAACGTCTAGGCAAAACGACAGGATGGATCCACCGAACCGCGCTTGCAATGAAGGGCGTGAAAATGATGGGGGGTGTGACCTACGATGAAATCACGCCGGAGGGACTCCGTATTACCAAAGCCGAAAAAGAAGTGCTGCTCCCTGCAGATACGATTGTTATGTGCGCAGGGCAGCTGTCGGAACGCAGTCTCGCAGACGCTTTGCAGGTCCAAGGCACACCTTATCAGATCATCGGTGGTGCCGATGTGGCTGCTGAACTGGACGCAAAACGGGCGATTGATCAGGGTGCACGGGTCGCGGCGACCATTTAGGCCACCTTTGCAACACATAGACCGCGTTCAGGACATGATTTTGTCCGAATTCAACGGAGAGACTGGATTTTTTATGTTTCCATAGGCCAAACGATCACGTTTGGGATCATGCTATTGTCCCCCGACCTCCCCATTCTTGCCTGAATTTTCGGAGATAAATGACCCATAAGAAGCGCGAATGTGGGTAATTATTGATGGATCGACTGACCGAAATGGAGGCCTTCGCCACGGTTGTGGACCAAGGTGGTTTCACGGATGCAGCGAAGAAGATGGGGATCTCGAAATCCGCAGTGTCCAAGCATGTTTCCGCGCTTGAGGCGCGTTTGGGCGCGCGTCTGCTGAACCGGACGACGCGACGGGTGTCTCCAACGGAAATTGGTCTTGCTTACTATGATCGTGCGCGCCGAGTTTTGAATGACGCGGGCGAGGCAGATGCACTCGTGACCTCAATGCAGAGCGCTCCGTCTGGTCTCTTGCGTATTTCAGTCGCTACGGATTTCGGCGTCAATCACCTGTCGCCAATCCTCGGGGAATTCCTGTCTGAGTTCCCGGATATTCAGGTGAACATGGTTCTGAACAATCGCTATGTGGAGCTCATCTCTGAAGGCTTCGACATGGCCGTGCGGATCGGTGAGCTTGAGGACAGTTCCCTTCGGGCCCGAAAGCTGACGGAAACGACGAAGCGCATGGTCGGATCTCCGTCCTACTTTCAGAAATTCGGGCGCCCGCAGAAGATTGACGACCTGAACGAGCATAAACTCCTGCACTACTCCAATCAGTCAAATGGTGCTGTTTGGAAGCTGACGGCCCCTTCAGGGGAAAAGCGTCAGGTGCGCACAGCCGGGTGGCTGACGGTGAACGACGGTCAGTCGCTGCTTAACGCGTGCATCTCGGGTCTAGGGATCGCGTATCTGCCGTCTTTTCTTTACGCGGATGCGATGGAGCAGGGACTGATCGAAGAGGCAATTCCCGATCTGCCGCCTGAGACGCAGGGCATTTACGCAGTCTATCCACCGGGCCGGTTTACCCAGCCCAAGGTGCGCGCTTTCATTGATTTTCTCGTGGACTCGTTCGCGGAAAAGGGGCCGGATAAGTGGTGATTTCTTCGGGTCGCGAGACGTGAAGGAATTTGGTTAAGGGGTCGAGGCGAGAACCGCTTCGACCCTTCTGTTTTTCTTGCGCCCCTCATCAGTCGCGTTGGAAGCGAGCGGGGCGAGAAACCCAATCCCCTCGGCGCTCAGTTGAGCGGGAGTTACCCCGTATTTTTGAATGAGATTTTCCCGCACGGCCTCAGCACGTGCGCGAGAGAGGTTTTGATTGTCCGCAAGGCTCCCGATCGCATCCGTGTGGCCAACGAGAATGATCTGCCTCTCGGGATGCACGGCGAGATATTCAGCGAGAACTCCTAGTGACACAAATCTCTCTTCATCCAGTCGGGAGGATCCGGTCGCGAAAAGCAAATCATCGAGGACAACGTGCCCTCTGCTCTCCAGCCTCTCAATGACGCTGTACCCTCCGGTTTGAATGGTGGACGTGCTTTGCTCAGGCACGACTCTCTCGTTGTCCATAGGCGTGTTGACGGGCGTGAGCGTCGTTATCTGAATGAAGCCCGCGCTTGGCGACCTACTTGTCAAAATCATTTTGAGCGTGCTGTCATCTCCCTCAGCGAGCAGATACTCGAAATTTCCAAGATCGACGTGCATCGCTGGTTCGGGGAGGACAGGAAGCAGATAGCGGAAGTCAAAGCCTCCGCAGCTTGTATCAGCGCACGTGAACAGAATGTTGAAACCATCTGCTTCCAATTGTGCCCAGAGCGGTTCAATCAGCTGAAACGTGGTGCGTGAAGTTCCCACAACGCGGTAGGCCACGTGGTTCAAAGCGCCTTTGGCGGTCACCGATTGGGTTCCCTCGGGACTGAATGCGCGGGTGGGGAAGGATTGGGAAACGCCTTCGATAGATCGCGCGCCGCTCTGCACCGCAGACGCTGGCAGATCCAACGCAAGCAGTGGCGTGCTGGCGCAGATAAAGGCGAGGATCGTTAGAAGGCGGCTCATGCGATCTCCGAAAGAGCTTTTGTTCTATAGTGGTACTGAGCGACTTCGTTCATGCCAAGCGCGGAATAAAGAGACAGGGCAGGGCTGTTGGAACGCGTGACCTGTAGAGCGAGATATTTTGCCCCGTGTGCGCGCGCCCAATCCGCCGCCATCGCCATCATCGCGCGCGCCAAGCCGGCGCGTCGGAAGGGCTCGGCGATCTCCAGCGCATGCAGTGCCGCAATCTCACCATGCTGCGCAAGAAAGGCTGTGCCTGCCGGAGCTTCATGCAGGCGGCCGAGTAAAGTGGTCTTCGGAACGCTCACACGATCCATCACCGCGAGCCGTTCGTCCCCGACACCACCGGCGGCCCAAATCTCCTTCTGGATCGCGAGGGGGGGCCAAGAGGGATAGCCGTCTTCTCGATTCGACGTCGCAAAAACATCCGCGGGGGCGCAAAGACAGGCGACCGGGTCGAACCGGCGATAGCCTTTTGTCGCCAGAAGCGCGTCAAAGCTTTCTTCACCACTGCGCACCTGAAAGAGCGCAGGTCTGTCGTCTTGCACGAAACGCGCTTCAATACTTTCAAGCGCGTCCTGCGCAAGCTCACCGTCGAGAGTTGCGGAGGACACGCGACTCCCTCCGCCTGCACCATCGCGATATTTGAACGGGCCGATCGTGGTGAGCCGCGCGGCAGGCCATGTCGCTTCGAATGCTTGATAAATTTCGGCGCGGTCAGGCGGTTTCATTGGCCGGGAAAATCGCCGCGAGCTCCAGAAGAGCAGCCTCGATTTGGGCGCCGTCTTGCCCCCGGATGACGATGTTCGTGCCGAACGCGCCATCGCGAGTAAACGGGTAAGAGCCCATCGATAGGTCCGGATAGCGCTCTGCCAAATCGCCGAGCGGCCCCGCCACCGTGCTTTCCGGACGATCAATGCGATAGGTCTGCGAGAGCAACGGCTTGCCGCCGGTCAGTTGCGGCAAGAGGCCTGCGACCATCGCGCTGAAGATGTTCGGAACGCCCGCCATAACATGCACGTTTTCTATGGAAAAACCGGGGGCAATCGAGATCGGGTTCTCAATCAGGGTCGCACCGTCAGGAATTCGGGCCATGCGCATCCGCGGTTCATTGAATTCTACGCCGCGCCCTTCGTAATGGGCGGCGAGCAGGGCCTTTGCATCGTCACGCACCCCGATCGACACCCCGAACGCCTCCGCAATGCAGTCGGCGGTAATGTCGTCATGGGTCGGCCCGATGCCGCCAGACGTGAAGAGATGCGTGTATTTGACAGACAACTCTTTCACTGTGGCGACGATCTCTGTCGCATCATCGGCGATCATGCGGGCTTCTTTCAGATCAATCCCGACCCGTGTCAGTTCTCCGGCGAGATGGTGCATGTTCGCGTCGCGGGTGCGACCGGACAGGATCTCGTCCCCGATGATGAGGATGGCGGCGGTGGGATTGTCTGTGTTTGGCATGGCTGATGCTCCTTGAGCGCTTCTACCCATCGGTATAGTCCTCGGTGCATGCGCTTTCAAACTGAACTGCTCGCCGCGACCCTCATTCGGCGTTATAAACGCTTTCTCGCTGACATTCGTCTCGAAGACGGGCGGGAGGTGACGGCGCATTGCCCCAATCCCGGCTCCATGCTCGGGCTGGCGGAGGAAGGCACCCGGGTTTGGGTCGAGCCGAACGATGACCCAAAAAAGAAGCTGAAATTCGGCCTTCGCCTTGTGGAATTGCCTCACGCGATGGTCGTTGTTGATACCGGCATTGCGAACAGGGTTGTCAAAGAGGCATTGCTCGCGGGCCATGTTCCTGGCTTGGATGGGGATGTTCGCTCCGAGGTGAAATACGGGAACAATTCTCGGGCGGATTTTCTGGTGGTTCAGGGCGGTCGGAACATCTGGGTCGAGGTGAAGTCCGTGACGCTCTCGCGCGAGTCTGGGCTGGCGGAGTTTCCGGACTCCAAAACGGCGCGGGGCGCCAAACATCTCGGCGAATTGTCCGCGCGCATTGAAGACGGAGATCGGGCCGTGATGCTCTATCTCGTCTCGCGGGATGACTGTGACCGTTTCGCGCCGGCAGCCGACATTGATCCTGTCTACGCACAGGCGGAAAAGGCCGCGCGCGAGGCAGGCGTTGAGGTTATGGTCTACCCTGTGTCCATCACCCCGCAAGGGATTGCCTTTGACGCAAAGCCCATCTGCGCAGTGTAGGTGCATGCCCCACTGGTCCTTTTGGCTGTAAGGCCTTATATGGACCCCGAAAGTGAATGGAGTGAAAGCCTTGGACGATACGCATCGCGGCCGCATTACGAGAGACGGAATTCGGATCCACGAGGAGGCCGATTTCGCAGGAATGCACGCAGCAGGCAAAGTGGCTGCGCAGATCCTCGACGAAGTTGCCGAATTGGTTGTGCCCGGCGCGACGACCGGCGAACTCGACGCGTTCATCGAGCGGCGCGTCACCGAACTCGGGACGACCTCCGCGACGATCGGCTACAAGGGCTACAAACACGCCTCCTGTATTTCGGTGAACCACGTGGTTTGCCACGGCATTCCAGGTGACAAAAAGCTCAAAGATGGCGACATTCTCAACATCGACGTCACCGTGATCCTCGATGGCTGGTTCGGCGATACGTCCCGCATGTATGTCGCAGGCAAACTGCCGCGCAAAGCGGAGCGCCTGATCCAAGTGACGCACGACTCTCTGATGCTCGGGATCGAAGCGGTGAAGCCTGGCAATACGTTCGGTGACATCGGCCACGCGATTCAAACCTATGTGGAAAGCCAGCGGATGTCTGTTGTGCGCGATTTCTGCGGGCACGGTCTCGGACGCGTGTTCCACTCCCCGCCAAATGTCCTGCACTACGGTCGCAAAGGGTCCGGTCCGGTTCTTGAGGAAGGCATGTTCTTCACGATTGAGCCGATGGTGAACATTGGACGGCCTGAGACAAAGGTTCTCTCGGACGACTGGACGGCTGTGACGCGGGACAAATCCCTGTCCGCGCAGTTCGAACACTCCATCGGTGTGACCGCAGACGGGTGCGAGATATTCACGTTGTCCCCGGGTGGCCTGTTTCACCCGACTTACAAAGTCTGACAGCGCTCTTTGAACTCGGAATAGAAAAAGCCGCCCTACTCAGGCGGCTTTTTATGTTTTCAGCGCGAACCCAAACCGAGCCTCGCAGGTAACTCATGCATATCCGCAAGATGCTCCGCGCCCTCATTGATCAGGCGCTGACCATCGCCGTGCGGATCAAAGCCGAAACACCGCATCCCCGCACGACGCGCCGCGATACAGCCGGACGGGCTATCATCGATCACTGCACAGAACTCCGGCGCGACGCCCAACTGCTCCGCAGCGATCAGAAATAGGCCCGGTTCCGGTTTCGCCGTGCCGTGAGTGTGCGCCGAATGAATGCGTCCCTTGAGGCGGTCAAAAACGGCCGGATGTGCACCGAGTGTCACGTCCATTTTCTCCATCGGACCATTCGATCCCACGGCATAGGGGATGGAGGCAGCATCCAGCGCGTCAAACGCGGCCTCGATGCCGGGAATGAGAGGCACACCCGAGCGGAGCATGTCGAAGACGCGCGGATACACTTCGACATCCCAATCGTCGGGAAGCGCGGCACCGGCGGCGCGGGCGCGTTCCCCCACGAGCTTCATTGTGCCGCCGACATATTTCGTCTCCAACTCATGCATGGAGATGTTGAGGCCGAAGCGCGCGAAGTCCTCAATTAGGAACTCCAGCAACGGCGGTTCGCTGTCGACAATCACGCCGTCACAGTCGAAAATTACAGCCTGAATTGTCATTTCGGCTCCAGAAAGTTGATTTTTGTGTCGCCATATTTCCGCGTGTCCAAAAGCACAAGCGCATCTGGCGGCGTGATTGGCGCGCTATCTTCCCAGACAACGAGCGCGCGCGGGGTGAGCCAGTTGCCCTCAATCGCCGCTGCAATCGCCTTTTCCCCGAGACCTTTCGCATAGGGTGGATCGAGGAAGATCAGGTCATAAGGCGCGTCCGGATTGGGTGGCAGCCGCGTCGCATCGGTCCGCATCAGGTGGGTGCGACCCTCTGCGCGACATTTGGCGATGTTCTCTGAGATGAGGCTCTGCGCCTTGCGCCCGTCATCGACAAAGGTCACGTATTCCGCGCCGCGAGAGAGGGCCTCCAACCCGAGCGCTCCCGTGCCCGCGAAAAGATCGAGCACACGGGCGTCCTCAACGGCATCGCCATATTTGCCAGCGGTCAGAACAGAGAAGAGGCTCTCACGGACACGGTCCGTCGTCGGGCGCAGATGTGCGCCGACATCGCCCTTCCCGATGGACGCAAGGGCCAAGCCGCGAAACTCTCCGGCAATGATCCGCATCAGCCGCGCATCAACGCTTTGAGGTCGGTTGCCGGATCGGCTACTTTCTCGGGGTCTGCAGTCTTGCCACTCTCGATCAGGCGTTTCGCGACCATGTAGCCCCGCGGATCATTCATGGCGTCAATCGCGATGAGTTGGCCGTCTTTGTAATACCAGTGCGAATGCGTGCCTTCGCCTTCGCGGACGACCACATTATCATGTCCCGTCGAGAGGCCCGCAATCTGGAGTTTGACGTCGTATTGATCGGACCAGAACCACGGTTTTGGGGTGTAGGTGACACCTTGGCCGAGCATGTTCTTTGCGGCGACCTCTGCCTGATCAATCGCGTTGCCAACGGACTCGAGACGCACTTGTCGTCCCGCGTGCGGGAAGGAGGCGCAATCCCCTGCGGAGTAAACGTCCGGATCGGAGGTGCAGGCGTATGCATCTGTTTTAATGCCGTTTTCAATCGTGAGACCCGCCATTTCGGCGAGTTCTGTGGCAGGCGTAATGCCAACTCCAACGATGACGAAATCCACGTCCAACGTGCTACCATCGGTGAGTTCCGCGCTCTTGACGCGCGTATCACCGTTTAGCTTCACGAGCCCAATGCCTTCACGCAGATCAACGCCATGGGACAGATGCAGTGCGCGGAAATAGTCAGAGGTCTCAACGGAGGCGACGCGCTGTAGAATGCGGTCGGACATCTCGACGAGCGTGACCTTCAGGCCCTTCTTTGCGGCAACCGCAGCGGCCTCAAGTCCGATATATCCACCGCCGACGATGAGCACAGAGGCGCCTTCTTTAAACTCCGGCGCAATTGCGTCGGCATCTGCAAGCGTGCGCATCGTGTAAACGCCGCCCAACGCGCCGCCAATTGAGGCGGGCAATAGGCGCGGTGCGGAGCCTGTGGTGAGGGCGAGTTTGTCATAAGAGAGTATTTCATCGCCAATGGAGACGGTTTTGGCAGCCGTGTCGATGCCTGTGACTTTGGCACCTATGCGCAGCGCGATGTCGGCCTCGGCGTAGTAGCTTTCCGGACGCAAGAACAACCGATCGAGGGTCATATCGCCAAGCAAGTAAGCCTTTGAGAGAGGCGGGCGCTGATACGGGGGCACGCTTTCCTCGCCGATCAAAGTGATCTCGCCTTCAAATCCCTGTCCGCGAAGGGTTGTGACGATGCTCTGGCCGGCTTGTCCGGCGCCGATAACGATAAAGTGGCTCATGCGCATTCCTCTGGTCGAAAACCGCCCCGAGCCTATATCGTCGGAGTATAGAAACACAACGCACAGAAACGCACAGTGGAGGATCACAATGACAATATCCGTCGGCGATAGCTTGCCGCTAGGGACCGTATTGGAAATGACCGATGACGGACCTGCTCCGGTCGAACTTGAGGCCGTATTGAAAGGTCGCAAAGTCGCGCTCTTTGGCCTGCCTGGTGCCTTCACCGGCCCGTGCAGCACGGCTCACCTGCCGAGCTTCATCCGGACCAAGGCGCAATTTGACGAAGCGGGGATCGACGAGGTCGTTTGCGTCGCCGTCAACGATCCGTTCGTTCTGAACGCATGGGCAAAGGACTCCGGCGCGGACAAGGTCGGTATCCGGATGCTTGGCGACGCGGAGTGCAAATTTATCAAAGCGCTTGGTCTTGACTTTACTGCCCCGCCGATTGGCCTAATCAACCGCTCGTCCCGCTTCGCGCTCTATGCGGAAGACGGAGTGGTGAAGGTGTTCCACCTAGAAGAAGACGGTGGGCAGTGCACGGTGTCTTCTGGGGAATCTCTACTCGAAGCAATCAAAGCGCTCTAAATAAAAACGCCCGGAGATGTCTCCGGGCGTTACCATTTACTCTGCGGAATTGATGAGTGTGCGGGTCGGGAACGGAATATCCACCCCAGCCTCATCAAGCGCTTCTTTGACCTGACGCTTCATGTCGGCCTGAAACTGGAAAAAGTCCGGTGCGGCAACCCAAACGCGGACCAGAAAGTCGACAGAGAAATCGCCGAGGTTGTTCACCTGAATGAATGGAGCCGGCTCGGAAAGTGCGCGCGGGTCGGAAAGGATGGTCTTGCGAATGACCTCTTCCGCCGTTTTCAGGTTTGCCCCATAGCCCACACCAAAGCTCCACTCTGCGCGGCGTGTCTGGTTCGTGGAGTAGTTGGTGATGATGTTGCCCCAAACCTGAGAGTTCGGAACAATGACCTGCACGTTGGAGAGGTCGGCCAGCTCCGTGAAGTTCAGGGAGATGTCTTTGACGGTCCCCATTTTTCCAGCCACTTCAACAAAATCGCCATTCTTGAACGGGCGGAAGAAAATGATCATCACACCTGCTGCAACGTTCGACAGGGTGCCTTGCAGAGCCAAGCCGATAGCGAGACCGGCGGCACCGATAACTGCAACAATCGAAGTTGTCTGGATGCCGAAGGTGTTCAAGACGATGAGGAAGGTGAATGCGATAACCGCGTATCGCACGATATTGGCAAGGAAGTTGAACAGCGTGTTGTCGAGCTGCTGGTATTTATTGCTGATCGCGCGAATTCGGCGGCTAAAGAAGCCAGCGAGGAAAAAACCGATGATGAGGAGAACAAGTGCGCCGAGGATCGAGCCCGCGATACCCGCCAAGAATTCCAATGAGAGATAGTCTCCGACCGTATTCCCGTTATAAATTTCGTAATTCAGAAGCTGTTCAATCATGTCAGGCCGCTTTCTCCATGGCTTGTGCGAGTTTGATATCTTTTCGGGTCACGCCGCCCGCGTCGTGCGTTGTCAAAACAACATCTACGGTTTTGTAGACGTTGCTCCATTCTGGATGGTGATCCATTTTTTCGGCACATAACGCGACCTCGGTCATAAACGCAAAGGCTTCGCGGAAGTTCCCGAACGTAAAGCGTTTCGAGATGGCTTTGCCGTCTTCGGCTACACGCCAGCCAGCAGACAAGAGTGGATCTAATGCTTTATGATCAGCGTCAGAGAGTAGGTCAGTCATGGTCGCTCTCGTTCTGGGTGGATTTGAAGGGGCCATAGGACGTGAGGATTTCGATTTCCTCATCGACCGCGGCGCGCTCTGCCTCAAGATAGTCTGCAATCGCTCGCCCGAACCCCGGATCGCGCGCCCAGTGGAGGGAGTGCGTCGTGTTCGGGAGATATCCGCGCGCGAGCTTGTGCTCGCCCTGTGCCCCCGCCTCCACACGAGAGAGGCCCTGCGCAATCGCGAAGTCGATGGCCTGATAATAGCAGAGCTCGAAATGCAGGCTCGGATAGTATTCTGTGCTGCCCCAATACCGTCCAAAGAGCCGGTCGCTCCCAATAAAGTTGAGTGCGCCCGCAATAGGGTGCCCGTCTTCGATAGCGAGAACCAGCAGCACGTCGTCGCGCATCGTCTCGTGAACGAGATCGAAGAATGCGCGGGTGAGGTAGGGACTTCCCCATTTTCGCGCGCCCGTGTCCTGATAGAACTCCCAGAAGGCATCCCAATGTTCCGGCCTGAGGGCATCGCCTGTCAGTTGGATGATTTCCCCACCGAACCCTTGGGCTTGCGCACGTTCCTTGCGGATGTTCTTGCGTTTGCGCGACGAGAGGCGTGCTAGGAAGTCGTCGAATGTCCGATAGCCCTCATTGTCCCAGTGGAACTGTTGACTCGTCCGGTGCAGCAACCCCATCGCCTTACCCGCAGCAACTTCGTCATCGGAACAGAACGTGATGTGCAGGGAAGAGAGATTGTTCTGGTCCGCGAGTTGAACAGCGCCCTGAACGAGCGCAGATAAGCCCGCAATCTCGTCTCCGGGGCGGGCCAAGAGGCGGCGTCCGGTGACGGGGGTAAAGGGCACAGCGATCTGAAGTTTCGGGTAATAGTGCCCGCCCGCCCGCTCGTATGCATGGGCCCAGCTATGGTCGAAAATATATTCGCCCTGACTGTGGCTCTTCACATACATCGGGGCGACCGCAATGACCTCATCATCGCGCCGCGCGATCAGATGGCGCGGGGACCAGCCGGTTCCGGGGCCGACCGAGCTGCTCTCTTCCAATGCCGAGAGAAATCTGTGTGTCACGAATGGGTCTTCGGCCCGCCCGCCGTCATGGAGTGCTTCGGGGGCCGCACAGGCATCCCACTCGCGGTCAGAGATGGCCGCGAGCGAGTCAATTACGCTGATTTCAATGTCCTGCGTCACCGAGTTCTCCGTTTTCCCAAGTAACTGGGGTTCGGCGCGTCAGGGTCAAGCGTGATAGCCCTCGAACGTGATATTTTCGGCAACCTCGCGGGCTTTTGCCTCTGCCTCCGGCGTTCGGATTGTCCAGCACAGAATATGTGCTCCGTTGGTCTTCAGTTCAGCGACCCGTGGTGCTCCCAAATCGTCCCATTGATGCGAGATGAAACACGCGCCGACACGGTCGTAGTCGGCAATTGCCTTCAATTCTTCTCTGCGGGCTTTCGGGATGAGTTGTTCATCCGAACCTTCCCAATTCGCAGTGGTGAGACCGCGCGGAACGGACGGACAAAGATCGGCCAGCGCGGCAACGGAGTGCGGGTTGAAGGACATCAGTGCGACCGGCCCATCATATCCATTGAGGGCGGCTGCGACGGCGGCTTCCAACGCCCCGACGTTCGGACCCATCGCGCCATCCTGATCTTTGATCTCGATGAGGAGGGGGACTTTGCCCGCAATTTTTGCCAGAACGTCGCGGAGCGTCGGCACCCCGACTTCGCCAGTCTTGAATTGCAATTTCCCGAGCGCATCCGTGCCCATCTGAGCAATCGGGCCAGTGCTCTTGGTCAGGCGGTCGAGTGAATAATCATGAAAGACCATTGCGTCACCGTCTTTCGACAGTTGGACGTCAATCTCGATGCCGTAGTCGTTTTCGATGGCCGCCTCGATGGCGGCCATGTTGTTTTCTGCGCGTTTGATGTTGCCGTCGTGCAATGCGCGATGGGCAATCGGCCTTTTGAGGAAGGCCGCAGGGAGAGCGGGCATCAAACCAGCTCGAAAATCGCTTCGATTTCGACGGCTACGCCGAGCGGCAGGCTCGCGGCGGATACTGCGGAACGTGCATGGCGGCCCGTTTCGCCCATGACTTCGACCATGAGATCGGAAGCGCCGTTGATGACCTTGGGTTGTTCGGTGAAGTCAGCTGTCGAGTTTACGAACCCGACGAGTTTCACGAGACGTGCGACTTTGGAGAAATCCCCGCCAACTGCCGCTTTTGCCTGTGCGAGGAGCGCAAGGGCGCAAGCTTGAGCAGCTCTCGCACCATCTTCGGTCGTCATGTCCGCGCCAAGTTTCCCGCAGATCAAACCATCCGGTCCGTTGGAAATTTGTCCGGAGATGAAGAGCTGTTTGCCGCTGATCACGTAGGGCACATAGTTTGCCGCAGGTGCCGGTGCGTCCGGCAGGCTGAGGCCGCGTGCGGCGAGATTTTCTTCGATGGGATGTGCCATGATATCCTCTTAGGTCGTCAGGAGTTATTCGCGGAAGGCCCGCGTGAAATAGTCTGTAAGCGGCTTTGTCAGATATGCCAAAGGCGAACGTTCGCCAGTGGTCAAAAAGGTTTCGACGGGCATCCCGGGAATGAGGACTGCGCCAGCCGGGAGCCTCTCGCGCTGGTCTTCCGGCAAGTGGATCTCCGCCCGATAGAATTGCGATCCGTTCGCCTCGTCCGTGAAGGCGTCTGGCGATACGCGGATCAGGGTGCCTTCGAGCTCGGGCGTTGATCTTTGGTCAAAGCTTGTAAAGCGGAGGCGGACCGGCTGACCCGGATACACCTGATCAACATGCGTCGGGCTCACGCGCGCTGTGATGATCAAAGGACGGTCTTGTGGAACGATATATAGAATTGGGGAGGCCGGGGGCACGACCGCGCCCGGGCCAAACACTGATAACCCGTAGACCACGCCCGACACTGGGGCATGAATGTCGAGGCGGGCCAGTTTGTCATCAAGCGCCGCGATTTGTGCGCGAAGCCGCGAGATATACGCCTGCATGTCGCGAAGTTCGGTGATCGCCGCTTCACGTCTGTCACTGCCGAGCTTAAGGATTTGAAGCTCGATTTCCGCCAACTTGACCTGCGCTTGCGCCTCTGTCGTTTCCGTGCGCGCAATTTCGGAAGTCAGCGATACGACGTCCCGTCTGAGAGCGAGGACCCGGCTCTGCTGTGTCAGCCCGCGCTCCAGAAGAGCCGTCTGTGCCGTTAGTTCCTCCTCAACAAGCACTCTCTGGTCTGAGAGGGCGTCCTTCTGAGTTTTTAATCCGCTAATCTGCACCTCGATCTGGCGCACCTGTTTTTCAAGTTGTTCGGCTTCCGCCTCGGCGGTGCGTTTCCGTGCGTTGAAAAGATCGATCTGTCCTGCGACCGCGCGCGCGACACGCCCATCTTGCGCCATTCGCGATTGCAACTCTTCATCGAGAAGGATGTCGCTAGCGTTATCCCGCTCTGCGGTGAGGCGAGCCGCGCGCGCCAAAGATTCAAAGAGTTGGGTTTCGAGAAGGGCGCGTTCGTTTAGGTCATCCTCGGCGGAGAGCTGCAAAAGCAGTTCTCCCTTGTCGACGTTTGCGCCTTCGGTGACGAAAACAGAAGCGACTTCGCCGCCGTCGCGATGCGCAATGGACTGTCGGTTTTGGTCCACTTGCACCTGTCCGGAGGCAACAATCGCGCCGTCGATGCGCGTGAAGGCGGCCCATCCACCAAATCCACCAATTAGAATTAAGACGCAGAACAGTCCGAAGATGACCGCGCTACGGGCAGACCAGATGTCGTCTTCGCGGGCGGTGCGCGGTGGAGTTGTCATTTGTCACCCCCCTCATCGGAAGCTTGCTTCAGGATATCTTTGGAGTTCTTCACAATCTCGGACAAAACCTGATCGCGTGGCCCGAATGCGCGCCGCATGCCGCCGTCAAGGACGAGGAGTTTTTCACATTCCTGAATTGCAGATGGACGATGCGCCATAATGAGAACCGCGCCGCCTTCTGCCTTATGGCGACGAATGGCAGCATTCAGAGCCTGAGAGCCCGGATGATCGAGGTTGGAGTTGGGTTCATCAAGAATCACGATGACCGGAGCACCATAGAAAGCACGGGCGAGGCCGATCCTTTGGAGTTGCCCGCCGGACAAAAGGCCGCCCGCCGAGGAGACGAGCGTGTCATATCCATCTGGTAGCGCGAGGATCATCTCATGCGCGTCGGCTTTTTTTGCAGCGTTGATGACGGCCGCGCTGTCGGGCTTGAGAGCCAGTTTGGCGATGTTCTCGGCGATTGTGCCATCGAACAGATGCACCTGCTGAGGCAGGTAACCGATGTGTGCGCCGAGCGCCTCTGGGCTGTAATGACCGAGTTTTGCGCCATCGAGGCGCACGGTCCCGCTCGCCGCGGGCCAAACCCCGGTGAGAGCCCGAGCTAAGGTGGATTTGCCTGCACCTGACGGCCCGATCACCCCCATTGCTTCGCCGGGGGCGAGATCGAAACTGATCATGCGCAAAGCGGCCGAGGCCTGTCCGGGAGGCACAACCGAGAGCTGGTTCACGCTCAGCGCTGCTTTCGGGCGTGGCAATTCCGTGCGGACCGGAAGCGGCGGATAGGTTCCCAGAAGCTCCGCAAGATCAGACCAGCTCGTGCGGGCATTCTGAACGAGCTGCCATTGACCAACGAGATGATCGATGGGTTGCAGAGCGCGGCCCAAGAGAATGGAGCTCGCGATCATCGCGCCGGGGCTCAGAGTGTGTTGAAGCACGAGCCAGGCGCCGAGTGCCAGCATCGCCGACTGGAGAAACAGCCTGAGTGCGCGGCTGGTCGCGGCATACCGCATGGTGACGTCTTCCCCTCGGACTGCTGTCTCGAGAGCCGTCTGCCGCATCAGGAGCCACCTCTTGTAGGCGGCGTCTTCCATTCCGAGCGCGCGCAGGGACTCTGCGGCGGTTGTAGCACGCGCACCAGCCTGCGCCGCTTCGCTTTCTGCGATCAGCGCGGCATTTCTGAGCGGGGCAGAGGCGGCGCGGTTTAAGAGCGCAACCGTGACGATGGCGCCGCCGCCGAAAAGCGCGAGCGCGCCGAGATACGGATGGAACACGGCGATGCCGAAAAGGAAGACGGGCGTGAACGGGAGGTCATAGACGGCGGCGAGAACAGGCGAGCCGATCAGGCGCCGAATCGACATAAGGCTATCCAGCGCGCGACTTTTACGCGACTCACGCGGGTTCGCAGCCGCCCGCGACATTGATGCGTGGAAAACGCGATTTTCCAGAGTGTCCTGAAACCGCGCCGCGATCAGGGAAAGGATGCGGGCGCGTGTGCCGTCGAGGAGGCCCATCATCAGAAACAGAAAAGCGACAATCGTGAAGAGGGCTGCCAGCGTTGCCTCCGAACCGGAGCCAAGAACCCGGTCATAAACCTGAAGCATGAACAGGGGGCCGGTGAGCATCAGGAAGTTGATGCAAATGGAAAATACTGCGACGGCCCAGTAGAGGCGCCTGCTTCTACGTCTGGCATCAATGAGTTCTTTTTGTCCGCGACGGATATTTTCCTGTGTCATGAGGCTCTCATAGCTCAAATCGGTAAATAACACCTGTTTGTGCAAAGGCGCACGAATGACGTGCTATCATCTGTTGAAACTATGTCACATTATAGCGGGTGTCGTCGGCTTTGCATTGGGCTTCTCTTCGCGAGACACTATCTAGCCTGATAACATCGCCGCTGGTCTAATTTAAACGCGGCTCTCATTTTAAGGTCATTTGGTATGTTCCGAGTCCTCCCTCATATCATCCTGACGGCATCAGCCTTGCTGGTGGCGGGGTGTTCCGCGCCTGGTGCGGGCGAATTCAACGATCCCTATGAGGATGTGAACCGCAGTTGGCATGAGACCAACACCATCATCGATCGCGGCGTCATTGATCCTGTGTCGACAGCCTATGGCACCGTCGTGCCAGACCCGGTGCGACGCGGAGTTTCCAACGTGTCGGATACCTTGTCTCTCCCGGGGATGGTTGTGAACGATGTATTGCAACTCCAGCTCGGAGATGCGGTTCATAACACGGCTCGGTTTGCGTTGAATGCGACACTCGGGATCGGGGGGCTTTTCGACCCAGCGAGCGAAGTTGGACTCGAAGAGCGCGAAAGCGATTTCGGAGAGACATTGCATGTCTGGGGTGTGCGTGAAGGGGCGTATCTCGTGTTGCCGCTTTATGGTCCTTCAACCGAACGTGATGCGGCGGGCCTCCTCGTGGATATCGCTCTTGATCCGGTTGGTCATCTGCTGGGCACTCGCGAACGTGATTTGCGTGCTGAGCTGAAAGCCGCGGAGCTTGCGGACACACGCTATCGTTACTCTGACCTCTATGAGTCTGTCCTATATGAAAGCGCAGACAGCTACTCTCAGATGCGTCTGAGCTACCTCGACAACCGTCGCTATGCCCTCGGGGTTCCTATCGTTCCAAACGAAGGTGAAGAAGAGCAGAGCACTGCGACATATGATATCTATGAGGACTTTTATGAGTGACACCATCCTTGGCCGCCGAACTCTGCTCGGAATGATGGCAGCAACGGCCACATACCCGAGTGTCGCGTTCGCCTTCTCCGAGGCAGAGGCGTCGGCGCTCATTAATAACGCTGTGAGAGAAATCACTACGGTTATCAACTCCGGAAAATCCGAGAGTCAAATGTATCGCGAGTTCGAGAGGATTCTCGTGAGCTATGCGGACATGCCGAATATCGCTCGGTCCGTGCTTGGCCCCCCTGCGCGGACAGCGTCCTCATCGCAGATGTCTGCGTTCACGAGGGCGTTTCAGACGTACATCGCAGACAAGTACGGCGCGCGCTTCCGCGAGTTTATTGGCGGTGAGATAACGGTGAACAGCACGCAGAAGATCAACTCGATCTACGAGGTGCGCTGCACGGCAAATCTGCGTGGGGAGGCCCCTTTCGCGATCACTTTCATTGTGCACGAAAGATCCGAGAAATTCATCGATCTTCAGATTGAGGGCATTTCCCTGCTTAAATCGGAGCGCGCGGAGATCGGTGCGATGCTCGACAAAGCTGGTGGGAATGTTGACCAGCTGACAGCTTCTCTGAGTTAATATCTCTGCCTAACCAGAATGCAAAACGCGCCCGACTGGGCGCGTTTTTTGTTTAATTGGTGCCAGGTCAGTCCCTGTTACGGAGGATAGATCGGAGAAGGCCTCTCAAGACATTGTCTGCCTTGTCGCCCGAGCGCCGACGCCCCCCGTTATTTGAGGTGAAGGTGTTGTCTTGCACTGTTGGGGGAGAGGATGGCCGGATCATGGGAAGAGGCGTCGGCTCGAGGCCTTCGTGTACCTTCGCCATTGTCATCTGCCAGATCTCCGCAGGAAGCCCGCCGCCTGTGACGCCGGAAAGCGGAGAGTTGTCGTCATAGCCCATCCAGACACCGGCCACGTAATCGCCAGTGAAGCCCATGAACCACGCATCGCGAGCGGCCTGAGTTGTGCCGGTTTTTCCCGCGACCTCGACACCGGGGATTTGGGCACGCGCGCCAGTGCCGGATTGGACGGCGTTATACATCATGTAAATCAACTGCTGTGCGCTATCCGGCGTGATGACGCGTTCGCCCATGCCGCCGTCTTGTCCCATAAGGGGAGTGGCGTCGCCCTTGAGCCGCAACGAACGCAGTCCATAAGGCGTCACCGAAGAGCCGCCATTGAGAATGCCTGCATATGCGCCGGTCATTTCGATCAGTGTCGTCTCAGACGCGCCAAGCGCCAAGGCCGGCCCTTGTGCCAAATCGGATTCAATTCCGAACATGGACGCGACAGTCCGGACATTTTCGAGACCCGCTTCGGTCGCGAGTTTGACTGCCGGAATGTTGTAGCTGTGTTTGAGGGCGTCTGTCAGCGTGACAGGCCCATGGAATTTCCGGTCATAGTTCTGTGGGGACCATGGCCCTGAACCTGGAATGTCAATCGTCAGGGGTTCGTCCATGATTGTGTCGTCGTAGGACCATCCCATATCGAGAGCTGTGGCGTAAACGAAGGGTTTGAAGGACGAGCCCGGCTGGCGTTTGGCCTGCGTCGCGCGGTTGAAGGCGCCGGACACTTTGAGTTTGCGCCCGCCGACCATGGCGCGGACGGCACCATCCGCGGACATGACGACAATTGCCGCCTGCGCCTCCGAGCCCTCGCGGACCTTGTTCTCGAAAACCCAGACGAGCGCATCCTCAGCCGCCTGTTGGATCGACTGGTCGAACGTGGTCTCGATGACCACATCCTCGGTGGTGTCGCGGGTAAGGAAATCTGGGCCTGCGCCCATGACCCAGTCCGCGAAATATCCTCCTGCCTGCTTTTCGGCTGTTTCCGAGAGTTCCGCAGGATTCGCCTTCGCGTAGGCGCGCTCGGCGTCTGTGATGTAGCCTTGTTGGTTCATGAGCAGCAACACAATGCCGGCGCGTTCTTGTGATCGCGTGAGGTTGCTCGTTGGAGCGAACCGTGTCGGCGCGGTCAACAGCCCTGCGAGCATTGCGGATTCCGCGATATTCACCTCGGCAGCGGATTTGCCGAAGTAACGTTGCGCCGCCGCTTCGAACCCATTTGCGCCTGCGCCGAGGTAGGCGCGGTTCATGTAGATTGAGAGAATCTCGGACTTGGAGTAACGCGCCTCCATCGCAATCGCGTAGACCATCTCCTTGAGCTTGCGCGCCATGGTGCCTTGGCGACAGTCGGCTTCATAAGCGGTCTGGTTCTCCCACTTCTGTGGGTCGTATGGCACGCCGAGGCAAAGAAGTTTGGCGGTTTGCTGGGTCAGGGTAGAGCCGCCGTGGCCCGAAAGTGGCCCACGTCCCTCCGAGAGGTTGATCTTGATCGCGGAGGCGATCCCACGCGGGGATACGCCGAGGTGCCGGTAAAACCGTTTATCCTCGGTGGCGACAATCGCGTTTTTCAGATGCTCCGATACGGTGTCCGCCGTGATCTGACCACCAAACTGCTCACCCCGCCATGCGAAGACGGAGCCGTCTCTGTCCAGAAGAGTAACGGAGCCGCGTGCGCGACCGTCCAGAAGGTCAGAGTAGGGCGGAAGCGTTGTATATATATAGAAAACGGCGAGACCGACCACGAGCCCGAGTGCAATCGCACCGCGAGACACGATCAGCCACATGAGACGCAATATCCAGCGGAACAACCCCGTGACAAGCCGGGCAATCGGGTTCGATGATTGCTTGCGCGTTGGCTTCCGCGGCTTTTTTGCCTTCTTCTTTGCAGGCTTGGGGGGTTTCTTCGTCGGCTTTGGCTTGGCGTTCTGAGACGCGGGATAGCGGCGCTCAGCAACAAGTTTGCGCTTTCCATCCTTGGGTGCGGTCATAGGTTCTGCTCGATCTTTCTCGATTAGTTTCAGAAGAGTTTAGGGCGATGCACTGCGAAAGTTGAGGGGAAACGAGTCGGGAGCCCCCCTTTATTTTCTGATTAATTAATAGTCAAAGCGCACAAATTGTATAATTCTTGTGCGGCGGTGCTTGAAAAAGAGTCGCATGAAACAGGGCGTTCGCTTGTGCAGAAACACGGAACAGCGTCTTTCTGACCCCGTGATTGCCTCTGGGCGATCGCCCGCTCAAACGGAAGGGGAAAAACGTGAAACTCATTATTGCAGCAATCAAGCCGTTCAAGCTTGAAGAAGTCCGCGAAGCGCTGACCGGTATCGGTGTGCGCGGCATGATGGTGACGGAAATCAAGGGCTTTGGCTCTCAGTCCGGCCACACGGAGATCTATCGCGGTGCGGAATACGCCGTGAACTTCGTGCCGAAAGTCAAACTTGAGATCGTCGTTGCTGATGCAATGGCTGAACAGGTTGTTGAAACCATCGCCACCACTGCCAAGACCGACAAAATCGGCGACGGCAAGATCTTTGTGCTCGACGTAGAAGGCGCAACGCGCGTTCGCACCGGCGAGACCAACGACGACGCGATCTAATCGCGATTACCCGAGACGAAAGGGACTGAAACCTATGAAACTCTCCAAGCTCATTTCGGCCACTGCGCTCGCGACTGCGATGCCGGTTCTGGCCTTTGCGCAAGACGCTGAAGTCGCCGCCGCTGTGCCGACCGACTCCGTCTTCATCTTTAACACGCTGCTCTTCCTCATGTCGGGCTTCCTCGTGTTCTTCATGGCCGCTGGCTTTGCGATGCTCGAAGCTGGCCTCGTGCGTTCCAAGAACGTTGCGATGCAGCTCACCAAAAACGTGGCTCTCTTTGGCCTCGCATCCATCTTCTACTACCTGATCGGCTACAACCTGATGTACCCGCTCGGCACCTGGTCCATGGACGGCGTCCTTTCCGGCGTATTCGGCCCGGGCGTGCTCGAAGCTGTTGGTATCACTGCTGAAACCGCTGACGACTACGGTTACGCGTCCACCGGTTCCGACTTCTTCTTCCAGCTGATGTTCTGTGCGGCAACTGCCTCCATCGTTTCCGGTACTCTCGCTGAGCGTATCAAACTGTGGCCGTTCCTCATCTTCACCATCATTCTGACCTCCATCATCTACCCGGTTACCGCATCCTGGACCTGGGGTGGTGGCTTCGTTGGCGAAGCTGGCTTCTCCGACTTTGCTGGTTCCACGATCGTTCACTCCGTCGGCGGCTGGGCTGCTCTGACCGGTGCAATCATCCTCGGACCGCGCCTCGGCAAGTACAAAGACGGCAAAGTGACCGCATTCCCGGGTTCCAACCTGCCGCTCGCTACGCTCGGTACGTTTATCCTGTGGCTCGGTTGGTTCGGCTTCAACGGTGGTTCCCAGCTCGCTATGGGGTCTGTAGGTGACGTGGCTGACGTGTCCCGCATCTTCTCCAACACCAACGCTGCTGCTGCTGGTGGTGCTGTCGCCGCTCTCATCGTGACCCAGCTGGTTTACGGCAAGATCGACCTCACCATGGTGCTCAACGGCTCCCTCGCTGGCCTCGTGTCCATCACTGCTGAGCCGCTCGCTCCGTCCCTCGGCCTCGCAACGATCATCGGTATGATCGGTGGTGTCCTCGTAGTCTTCGCCGTTCCGCTTCTCGACAAGCTGAAAATCGACGACGTCGTTGGTGCGATCCCGGTTCACCTCGTCTGCGGCATCTGGGGTACCCTCGCTGTTGTTCTCACCGGCACCTCCACCCTCGGCGCACAGCTCTACGGTATCGTGGTGATCGGTCTCGCAACCGTTGTCTCCTCCGCCGTCGTTTGGTTCATCCTGAAAGCTGTCATGGGCATCCGCGTCTCCGAAGAAGAAGAGATGATGGGCCTCGACAAAGCCGAACTCGGCATGGAAGCTTACCCGGAATTCTACAAAGGCTAATCTGCCTTTCATTCCGAGACATTCCGACCCGGGCGCCGTAAAGCGCCCGGGTTTTTCTATGTTCGGGAAAGGGTTTCTAAACTTTGCCGCCTTATCCCTTCTCCGACCGGATCTGTTTCGGGGAGAAAGGGTTTGCGCAAGAACTGCGTGTTTCTACTCATTGGGGCTCTGCATGTCGGACCGGCATTTGCAGAGCCTGTTTCAATTTTTGCGAACGGCGCGATGGATGCAGGGCGCGTTTCTATGCTGGCCTCGGCGAAGCCGCTCGCGCAGATGGAGAGCGACGCCCTTATCGTCGCGGGGCCGAGTCTGTTCGCTGATCGCGCGCTTGGGGGGCTATTCGCGCCTGTCTTATCGCAGCCTCGCGTGGAGGGCGTGAGATCGCGCCGCAGCGTGCCCGCGGATCTGCAGGCCGTGCGTGACCTCATCGGGCGGGCCGAAAGTGCGTCGGCGGGTTATGACGCGATCCACCACGGGGCTAAACGCCTGCCGATGAAGCGTCCGAGCCAGATGACCATCCGAGAGATCTTTGCATGGATTGAGGCGACGCCGGGGCAGCCCCATGCCATCGGCTACTATCAGTTCATTCCCGATACCTTGGAGCGGCTTGTCAGTCAGTCAGGCGTCGGGGATGAGGCTGTTTTTACCCCAGCGCTGCAAGATGCACTTGCGGACGTTCTCTTGCAAGAAGCGGGCCTCTATGAGGCGCGGGCAGGGCGCATGGAGCGGCAGACGCTCATGCACAACCTCGCGAAGATTTGGGCGGGGCTGCCGACGCGCTCGGGCCTGTCGTACTACCATGGCTACGCGGGCAATCGCGCGACGATGAGTTGGGCGGAGTTCGACGCCGCCATGGCGCGCGTTTTCCCTAGCTGAGAAAGGGGCCTGCTGTGGCCCCTTCTGAGTTCAGTCGCGGATTATTTTGCCGGAACTGCGGTGGGGGCGCCTGTTGCCATGTTCGTGCCGGTGTAGGCTTTGCCTGCGGCCTTCCACGCGCCAAACCCGCCTTCCATATGAGCAATCGGAGAGATGCCTGCGGCGGCGCTCGCCTGCGCAACCTTGGCAGAACGCATGCCGGAGCCACAGTGGAAAACGATCCGTTTGCCTTCCTGCGACGGCAGCTTCTCAGCGGTGAAGAACGACATCGGCAAAAGCAGCGCGCCGGAGATGTGCTCGAACGCATATTCTTGTGGGGTGCGGACGTCGATCAGGACAATTTCGTTCGCGTTAAAGGCCTTTTCGACCTCATCTACAGTCCAAGTTTCAAAGCTCAGGCCGTCGACGGTTTCGGTTTTCATAGAAGCATTTCCTTTGATGATGAGCACATGAATTTCAGACGTGCTCGAAAAACATAGTGAAAAAGCGACACGTTAAAAGTGGCCCGCTGCAAATAGCATGGCCTAAGCACGGATATTTGACCACTCTCTAGAAAACGAAAAAACGCGCCACGTGGGCGCGTTTTCTGTCTCTTTGTAACCTGTGGGTTACTTGCAGATTTTCGCGACGGCCTCTGCGAGGAGCGGCACGGTTTTCGCGTTCAGGCCTGCGATGTTCATGCGCGAGTCGCCGACCATGTAGATGCCGAACTCTTCGCGGATTTTAAGAACCTCTTCCGGCGTGGCACCGATGCGGGAGAACATACCGCGGTGTTGCGCAACAAAGTCGAAGCGGTCGGAGTTCGTCAGGCGCTTCAGCTCGTCAGCGAGTTGCTGACGCAGACCGAGCATGCCGAGGCGCACTTCTTCGAGTTCCGCCATCCAGTCGGCCTTCAGCTTCTCGTCGGTCAGAATCATCGTAACCAAACGCGCGCCGTGATCCGGTGGGAAGGAGTAGTTCTGGCGGTTGAGGAAGTTGAGCGTACCTTGGGTGACAGGGGTCTGCTCTGCCTTCTCGGAGATCGCCATGAGGCAGCCGGTGCGCTCGCGGTAGATGCCGAAGTTCTTGGAGCAGCTCGCAGCCACGAGAAGTTCCGGCAGCTTGCCAGCAAGAAGGCGCGTTGCGGCGGCATCTTCTTCGAGACCGTCGCCGAAACCTTGGTACGCGATGTCGACGAGAGCAGTTGCGCCTTTTTCGAGGATCAGGTCGGCAACAGCGTCGAACTGCTCGAGCGTGAGGTTCGCGCCGGTCGGGTTGTGGCAGCAGCCGTGCAGGAGAACCACGTCACCTTCTTTTACGGCCTTGAGGCTATCCATCATGGCGTTGAAATCAACGGAACAGGTCGCCTCATCAAAGTATGCGTATTCCGCATTCTTGAGGCCCATGAATTTGATGATCGAGACGTGGTTCGGCCATGTCGGGTTCGATGTCCAGATGGTCACATCCGGATTGACCAGCTTTGCGAGTTCGAATGCCTGACGGATCGCGCCGGTGCCGCCCGGGGTCGCAATGGCGCCCACACGTGCGTGGTCCACGGAGTCGGCCAGAACGAGAGATTTCATTGCCGCGCCGAACGCCGGATCACCGGAAAGGGCGGTGTATTTCTTGGTGGTCTCTTCTTCCCAAAGCTGCTTTTCTGCTGCTTTGATGGCGCGCATTACAGGGGTCTCGCCTTCGGCATTTTTGTAGATGCCGACGCCAAGGTCGATCTTCGTGTCGCGCGGGTCGTCGCGATACAGGGCCATGAGTTCGAGGATTTTGTCCGCTGGTTGCGGTTTGAGAGTGCTGAGCATCATGCTTCTCCAGTTGCGACCCGCAGGTCACCATACATGCCCCATTCCGCCCATGAGCCGTCGTAGAGCGAAAACTCCACGCCGAGCCGGGTCAGTGCGAGGCCCAAAATTGCGGCGGTCATGCCAGACCCACAGGTGGTGATCGCCGGTTTCGACAGATCGACGCCAGCGGCCTCGAATACGGTGCGCAGGTCGTCGTTTGATTTCAGGGTGCCGTTCGGGTTCAGAACCTCTGTAAACGGCACATTGCGTGAGTTCGGGATATGACCAGAAGCCAAGCCTGCACGTGGCTCCGGTGCCTCGCCTTTAAAGCGGGCGGCAGAGCGTGCATCGATAATTGTGTAGTCGCCGAGTTTAGAAGAGGCCGCAACCTGAGTAACGTCGCGCACGAGTTCCGGATGGACTTCGGTGATCATATGGCGATCACGAATGGTCGGCGGTTGGTCGGTGACGGGGCGGCCTTCGGATTTCCATTTCGGGAGGCCCCCGTCGAGGACGGCAACATTGTCCTGACCGAAATATTTGAACATCCACCAGACGCGCGGGGCGGAAAAGACACCTGCGGTGTCATAGACGACGACCTGATGTCCATCGCCGATGCCGAGCGCGCGCATGCGGGACATGAACTTTTCGACCGGCGGGAGCATATGCGGCAGGTCCGAACGCAGGTCGGCCACCTCATCAACATCAACGAAGCGTGCGCCTGGGATGTGCTCGCGTAGATACTCCGCATGGCAATCGCGATTGTCTGCAGGCATGTACCAACTTGCGTCAATCAGACGAAGTTCCGGCGCCTTGAGGTTCTCGGCGAGCCAATCTGTGGAAACCAACATTTTCGGATCATCTTGCGGCATAGTCTGGCCTTTATCCGTTGTGAAAGGGCAGTCCGTTCTGCCTTAGCGGCACTCACGCGTCGGTGCAAGCAGTCGGAAAGGCTAAGTCCGCACGATTTGCAAGAAAGCCCAATCTTCACCCGCCGTGACGCAAAAGTCGTTGTTTCTGACGTCCCCAGTCGCGCTTGGCCTCGGTCTGGCGTTTGTCGACTGTCTTCTTACCCTTGGCGATGCCAAGTTTGATTTTCACTTTGCCCTTATGGTTGAAATACATCACCAGCGGGACAAGCGTCATCCCCTCACGACCTGTTGCCTGCCAGAGTTTCGACAATTCGCGGCGCGACACGAGGAGCTTGCGCTTGCGACGTTCCTCATGCGGGAACATCGCCTGCTCATAGGGCGCGATATAGGAGTTGGTGAGCCAAAGCTCGCCATCATCGACGGACGCGTAGCTTTCGGCGATGTTCGACTGCCCTGTGCGAAGGGATTTTACCTCGGACCCTGTGAGCACAATCCCGCATTCTATGTCATCCTCGATGGCATAGTCGTAACGGGCGCGCCGGTTCTCGGCGATTACCTTGTAGTTCTTTTCTTCAGGGGTCTGTTTCTTTTTCTTAGCCATGATCAGAAGCAGATAGGAGTTTGAGGACGATCTGTCCACTGGCCCGCAGTGGTGAATTCTGCCAAAAAGCGCAGAAACGCATTCGGAGCGCCCATGTTTTCGCAAATCGCTATCGGCACCGTCCTGATTTTGCTGTCCGTGTTTGTCGCGGCGCTCGGGTTTTTGCTGCTGGAGTGGACGCTACAGCGCGCGCACGGTTGGCTTATCAAGGAACCGCATGCGCCAAAGTTGGCGATTGTCCTGTTCGGAACGGTGATTGCAGTTTTGTGGATGATCACCGCAGGTGTCTGGATTTGGGCGATTGCGTTCCGGTTGTTCGGATTGTTCGCTCATTTCGAGGAGGCGCTGTACTTCTCGCTCGTGGCGTTCACCACACTCGGGTTCGGTGATCTTCTCCTGCCGGAGCAATGGCGCCTCTTGGGCGGGTTCGCGGCCACGAACGGACTGTTGAACATCGGCATGATGACGGCGCTTTTGATGGAGGTGCTTCGTCACGTCCGCCGCAACCAACTTGAAAGCGTTCATCGGCGATAAAAAAAAGGGGCCTCTGCGGCCCCTTTTCAATTCGAATTTTTTGGGCGTCAGAGCAGACCTGCGTGCTCCATCGCGCTCTTGATCGCGGCTTTGGTGTCCTCAGAGAGCGGCGTCAGCGGCAGGCGTACTTCGTCGGAACACAGGCCAAGAAGAGACATCGCATATTTCGCGCCGCAAACGCCCGGTTCGAGGAAGATCGCGATGTGCAGGGGCATCAGCTTGTCGGTGAGTTCAAGCGCTTTCGCGTAATCGCCCATGCGGGTGGCCGCCTGCATCTCGGCGCAGAGTTTTGGAGCGACGTTCGCGGTCACGGAGATACAGCCCACACCACCGTGCGCGTTATAGCCGAGGGCAGTCGCGTCCTCACCGGACAGCTGAACGAAGTCCTTGCCACAGGCGATGCGGGTCTGCGGGACGCGGGACAAATCGCCAGTCGCGTCTTTTACGCCAACGATGCGCGGCAGTTTCGCCAACTCACCCATCGTGTCCGGCTTCATGTCCACCACGGAACGGCCCGGGATGTTGTAAATGATGATCGGCAGTTCTGCCGCATCATGCATCGCGGTGAAATGCGCGATCAGGCCTTTTTGAGTCGGCTTGTTGTAGTAGGGCGTCACGACCAGCGCCGCGTCTGCGCCAACTTTGGCGGCATGCTGCATAAAGCCGATGCCTTCCGCCGTATTGTTGGAGCCTGCACCGGCGATCACCGGAATGCGGCCCGCAGCGGTTTCGACGACGATCTCGATCACACGACGGTGTTCGTCGTGCGTCAGGGTCGGGCTCTCACCGGTGGTGCCGACAGGAACGAGGCCGTCGGAGCCTTGCTCGATGTGCCACTCGACCAGACGTTTAAGCGTATCGATATCCAGTTCGCCGTTCTTGAACGGCGTGACCAGTGCAGGAATGGATCCTTTAAACATCGTCTTACGCTCCTATTTTTTAATGCGTGGGCGGTGAGTCGCCCGAGAAAGTTCCGGCGGAAACTAGCTTCCTTCGCGGCGCTTCACAAGAATCTGTATTGCTGCGCCCAAACAGCGCGATACTCTGCTATAAAAAATCAAAACTGCTCGAGGCAAAGCCGTTCTTACCATGATGTTCCAACGCTCCGCGAAAGCGGCCTATTGTATTGTTTTCGCGGTATTTTCCGCATTTCCCGTCTTCGCCTCGCCCGAGTCGGACGCCTTGGAGCGTGCCTACGAAGCGAGATGGCAGGGCAATTGGGATCTTGCCCGTCAGGAGGTCTCGGGCGTCGGAAGGGACATCATTGATTGGCACTACCTCCGCGCTGGTCGCGGCACATTTGCGGAATATCGTGAGTTCCTGACGCGCAATGCCGATTGGCCGGGTCTGCCATTGCTCGCGGAAAAGGGTGAGCCGGTGATCCCGATGGATGTCTCGCCGGATGTGGTGATCGACTACTTGACCGCCTATCCCCCCCAAACAGGGCAGGGGGCATGGAAACTCGTGTCCGCCTATGAGCTCAAGGGGCTGTCGGGGGACGCTCAGGCCAATGCGGTATTGTTTTGGAATACGCTGCCGATGGACGCTGCCGAGGAGGCGCTTTTCCTTGAGCGCTACGCAGATATCCTCGCCCCGCACCACGCTGCGCGAGCGGAGTGGCTCCTATGGGATGAAGATTTCGAGGATGCGGCACGACTGTTGCCGTATCTGCCCGACGGCTGGGGAGCATTGATTGAGGCGACGCAAAAGCTCGTCCGTGATGAAAACGGTGTTGATGATGCAATCGCGGCCATCCCCGAGGCGCTGTCCGATCATCCGGTCCTTGCGCATGCACGATTTGAGTGGCGCGTGCGTCGTGGACGGAATGACGATGCAATTAACCTGATGCTGCAGCACTCCACGCCGCAAGGTATCGGCGAGGCTGAGGCATGGGGAGATCGTCGCCGGACGCTGGCCCGCCAGATGATGCGCGACGGTAAAGCGCAAATCGCCTACACCATTGCGTCGCGCCATATGCTCGCGCCGGAGCAAGATCACTATACCGATCTCGAATGGCTCTCCGGATATCTCGCCCTGCGCTACCTGAAAGAGCCGGGTCAGGCTCTAGATCACTTCAACCGGTTCCGGATGGCCGTTGGAACACCGATTTCTCTGGGCCGTGCGGGCTATTGGGAAGGTCGGGCGCTCGAAGAAATGGGTGCGCTGGATGATGCCGCCGCCGCCTATGAATTCGGCGCGCAGTTTCAGACTTCGTTCTACGGCTTGCTCTCGGCTGAGAAAATCGGACGGCCACTGGACCCTGCTCTGACGGGCGAGGCGCGCTTTGATGACTATCAGACGGCGGCGTTCATGGGATCGTCTGTGTTGCAGGCAGCCTTGCTCCTCGAAGAGGCCGATGAACTGCCGCTCGCGGCGCGTTTCATGCGCCATCTGGGGGAGAGCCTGACGCCCCAAGAGCTCGGGCAACTGGGTGACCTAGCTCTCGACCACGATCCGTATCTCGCGGTTCTGGTGGCGAAGTTTGCGGCCGATCGCGGCATCGTCCTCAACCGTGCCTATTATCCACTGCACGAACTTGCAGAGGCCGATCTGCCTGTGGAGCCAGAGCTGGCCCTGTCGATCGCGCGACGTGAGAGTGAATTCTATGCCAAAGCGCGCTCGCATGTCGGCGCGCGTGGTTTGATGCAGCTTATGCCCCGCACGGGCGAGGCGATGGCGGGAAAGTTGTCGCTTGAAGGGTTCACAGAGAGCCAGTTGGACGATCCTGTGACCAACGCGCGTCTTGGCTCCGCCTATCTCGCGCAGCTTATCGAAGAATTCGGGAATAACGTGCCGCTCGTGGCGGTGGGTTACAACGCCGGACCGTCGCGCGCCCGCGACTGGATCACGCGCTATGGTGATCCGCGGTCCGGTGAGGTTGATCCTGTGGACTGGATCGAGCATCTGCCCTTCCGCGAAACGAGAAACTATGTGATGCGGGTCGCAGAGAGCCTTCCGGTCTATCGCGCACGACTGCACGGCGAGACCGGTCCGGTGCATCTGTCACGCGAGTTGAGCGCCCGTTAACGGCGGGCGACCTGACGGGCGCGGAGGAAGGTCACGACACCTGCTCCGACGACGATGATCGCGCCGATCAAGACGTTCGCACGGATCACGTCACCGAACGCAAATACGCCAAGCGCCGCAGAAAACGGGAGTTGCAGGTAGGCAAAGGGCTGAATGGCTGAGGCTTCTGCAAGTTCATAGGCCTTGATGAGCAGGAAGTGCGACGAGATCGAGGTGACGCAAAGTAGGCCCATCCAGAGCCAGTCCCCGGGTAGCATCGGCTCCCAGAACCAGACGCCGACGAGCGATGTGACGACAGCGCCTGCGAGGCCTGTGTAAAAGAACGTCACATCCGCGCTATCGAACCGAGAGACATATCGGTTGAGAATGCCATAGAGTGCGAAGCACAAAGCCGCCGTAAACGGAAAAATCGCATCGAAGGAGATTACGCCGCTACCCGGCTTGATGATGATCATCACACCGATAAAGCCTACGAAGACGAGCGACCAGCGGCGCCATCCGATACGCTCCCCGAGGATCGGGCCGGAAAGTGCCGTTATCAACAACGGATACGACGCGAAAATCGCAGGCCCGTCGACGAGTCCCATGCGCACAAATGCAGTGACCATGATCAGGATTTCGATTGCGAGGATGGCACCACGGAAGAACTGCAATCCGGGGCGCTCCGACTGTAGTGCCCGTTTTAGACCGCCGCCACGGAGCGATAAGGCCATCACGAAGACCGCAAACACCCAATAGCGGATCATAACGATCATAAAGACGTTGTAGGTCCCCGCGAGGTGGCGGGAAATGCCGTCCTGCATCGCGAAGATGAAAGTTGCGGCGATCATCAGGATTGTGCCCATGCCAACGTTTTGACGGGTCATGATTTCACACCTCGGCTCATATGGCGTTTGCGTCCGAAACCGGGAGTGCGTTCGACCTCAAATCCTGCATCGCCGAGCTTTTGGCGCACATGGCCCGCCGCTGTGTAGGTCGCGAAGGTTCCGCCCGTTGCTGTGTGACGCCCGACTTCGAGCATGAGGTCTTCACCCCAGAGTTCCGGATTCTTCGCTGGGGAAAAACCGTCGAGGAACCATGCGTCGGCCATTCCGTCCCAAGTCGAGAGCGTCTCACGCGCATCCCCGATTTTGACGTCGACGTCGATCTGGCCGAACCGGAAGCGACGTTTGCCCTCGGCCCAGGCGTCGAGAAACGGGTCAGCGATGGCGCGCGCCTCGGGAAAGGCATCGAGCGCCTGCGCGATGTCTGGCGTGGTCATTGGAAAGGCTTCAAATGAAGTGAAGCGGATGGCCCCCTCCCCTTGATAGGCGAGCGCGACGGCGAGCATGTTCAATCCCGTGCCGAACCCGAGTTCCGCGATGTGAAAGCCGTCTCGAAGGCGCGCGGGCAGATCGTTCCCGGCGATAAAAACATGGCGTGTTTCTTCGAGGCCGGACGCAAGCGAGAAGTAGGGGTCATCGAACTGTGTGGAAACAGGAATGATCCCGTCTCTCCATGAGATGGAGGCAGTCTGGTCGTCTTGCATGATTTGGCCTATGAGACACGCGAATGCGCGCGAACATGCGGGCGCGCGACGATACATGCAACGGGTAAATTTGCAGATGGGCAGAGCGGAAATTACGATCTACGGGGCAGGGGCATTCGGTCTGTCCTGTGGGTATGAGGCAGCGAAACGCGGGGCCAAGGTGCGCGTCATCGATCCGAATGGGGTTGGCGCAGGGTCTTCTGGTGGTGTTGTCGGTGCCCTCGCGCCCCATACGCCGGAGCGCTGGAACGCAAAGAAAGAATTCCAGTTTCAGAGCCTGATCATGGCGCGTGAGCATTGGCCGGATGTCGAGGCGACGGGTGGCGTGTCGTCAGGCTACGGCAATCTCGGGCGCGTGCAGGCGATCAAGGATGATCGCCAATTGCAACTCGCCCGCGAACGGGTTGAACAGGCGAAAACGCTCTGGAAGGGCAAAGCGACATGGGAGGTCGTGACGCAGGGCGAAACGGGATACTGGGCGCCGATCAGCCCGACGGGATATCTCGTGTATGACACTCTGTCCGCGCGGCTGAACCCGTGGCGGGCGTGTCAGTCTCTGGCCGCCGCAATCACCGCGCTTGGAGGCGAGGTCGTAACAGAGGGGGGCGAAGAGGGCGCCGTTATCCACGCGTCCGGATGGTGGGGGCTCAAAGAGCTCAGCATCGCGATGGGCAAAGAAGTCGGCAACGGGGTCAAAGGGCAGGCGATCTTGCTCGATCTCGCTTTGCCGGAGGCTCCGCAACTCTACGGTGAAAGCCTGCATGTGATCCCGCATTCTGACGGGACAACGGCTATTGGTTCTACGTCCGAGCGGGAGTTTGAGAGTCCCGACACGACAGACGCGCAGGCGGAGGATTTGCTTGAGAGAGCCTGTGCTGCGGTGCCCATGCTGCGCGGGGCGCGTGAACTCCGTCGTTGGGCGGGCGTCCGGCCTCGCGCGAAATCGCGCGCTCCGATGCTTGGCCCATGGCCGGGTCGCGACGGGCATTTCATTGCCAATGGCGGCTTTAAGATCGGGTATGGCATGGCGCCGCTCGCAGCGAAGGTGCTTGTCGATCTCATCCTTGAGGGCAAAGACGAAATCCCTGAGGACTTCCGCGTCGAGGCGTCACTCTGAGGCAATCGCCCGCAAGGAGGTCATGAGCTTTTCGAGGCCAGCGATGCTGCGTTCGTTCGTGAGGCGTCCCTGCTCATCGAAGGCGTTTGAGCTATCGGCTATGAGCACTTCGGGCGCTTGTATGATCCGCGTGTTGAATGGCGTCATGGCCCAGCGAAGCGAATACTGAGACCGTTCGCCGCCCGCGCGTCCGCCAGCGGCGGACATGATCGCGACGGGTTTGCCGTCCCACGGTTTCAGACCAGTGCGGCTGATCCAGTCGAGGGCATTCTTCAACACGCCAGAGATCATCTTGTTGTATTCGGGGGTGGAGATAATCACAGCATCTGCATCCCGGATTTGCTCCGCGAGCAGCGTTACCTCCTCAGGCATGCCCTCCTTCTCGAGATCGCCGTCGTACAGCGGCAGCCGCAGATCGGCCCGCGTAAAGTCACTCGGGCCGAAGAGGCGCACGGCCTCATACATCAGTTTGGTGTTCGTGCTTTCGCTGCGTAATGCGCCTGACATGCCGAGAAGCTTGAGCATCGATAGGACCCTTTTAAAATCGCGGTTCTGTTCTAGCTAGGTCTCATGCCCCAGAGGGCAATATTTAGAATTCTACGCCGATCTGTGCTTTGATCCCTGAACGGAACGGATGCTTCACAAGCTCCATTTCGGTGACGAGGTCGGCAACTTCGAGCAGTTCCTCTTTCGCATTTCGGCCTGTCAGGACAACGTGTGTGAGCGGTGGTTTCTCTTCCTTGAGGAAGTTCACGACGTCGTTGATGTCGATGTAGTCATAGCGCAGCGCAATGTTGATCTCGTCGAGCAGGACCATCCGGTGTTTCGGATCGCGAATGAGGTCTTTCGCCTTCTCCCAAGCCGCTTTCGCCATCTCGATGTCTCGGGCTTTGTCTTGTGTCTCCCACGTAAAGCCCTCACCCATCGTGTGGAATTCGCAGAGATCGGAGAATCTCTCCGTGATCAGATTGCGCTCCCCGCATTCCATCCCGCCTTTAATGAACTGAACAACAGCGGAGGGCATTCCGTGCGCAATGCAACGGAAGATCATGCCAAACGCGGCCGAGCTTTTGCCCTTGCCCTTGCCCGTGTGGACGATGATGAGGCCCTTCTCATCGGTTTTCGTGGCCATGATCTTTTCCCGAGCGGCTTTTTTCTTGGCCATTTTGACGGCGTGGCGGGCGTGGTCGTCAGACATGATGTCTCCTCAGAAGAAAAGTTGGACGAAGATTGGTGCGGCAATCGCTGTGAGAATGGCGTTAAGCACCATGCCGATGCCGGCAAATGCGCCGGCGGTTCCGTGCACCTGAAAGGCGCGCGCAGTGCCGATGCCGTGGGCAGCAACGCCCGTGGCGAAGCCGCGACCGCGGTAATCACGAATGCCTAGCATATTGTTGAGCGGGGTTGTGACAACCGCGCCAATGACGCCGGTAATTAGGACGAGCGCAACAGTCAGGGTCGGCAGGCCGCCGATGGCCTCGGATACCCCGATTGCGACGGGCGACGTTGCGGATTTCGGCACGAGAGAGAGAAGCACATCGCCGCGTAGACCCATTGCGGCGCCAATGGCCACGGCGGACCCCATCGCCACCATCGAGCCGACAAAGAGCGCGGCGATGAGCGGCACTGCGGCGGACTTTACCTTTTGCCAGTTCTGCCAGAGTGGCACTGCGAGTGCGACAGTCGCCGGCCCGAGAATAAAGTGGATGAACTGTGCGCCCTCAAAATAGGTGCGATAGCTCGTGTCTGTGACTGTTAGCAACGTGGACAATAGAACCATGGAAATCAGCACGGGATTGACCCAAGGCTTCGCTCCCGAAAGCCGAAAGAACCAGTCCCCGATCAGGTAAGCAATGATCGTAGCGGACAGCCAAAGGAGTTGTCCCTCGGCGAGATAGGACCAGATGTCGAGAATATCACTCATAGCGGTGTCTCATCGGCTTCACCAAGCAGGCGGTTTACGTGCTTGTAGGTCAGTGATCCCGCGCCGATGGCGAGGATTGTCGAGCCGACCAAAGCAACAGCAAGGGGGAAGCCGATCTCCGAGACCTGATCGATATATTGCACGATCCCGACGCCTGCTGGCACATACAGAAGTGACAGGTAGGACAGCACATGAGAGGCCGTATCCTTGATCTTTTCGCCCAAGGACGGGCGCGCGAGCAGCAGGGCCGCCAAGAGCACCATGCCAATAACAGGGCCGGGCAGCTGAAGCATAAAGACGCGTGCGATCACCTCGCCCAAGAGCTGAAACCCCAGAAACATTGCCAAGTGTATGATCATGCGTGTCCTTTCGCGTCGCACCATTGTGGCAGTGTGGCGAACCGGCTGCAAGCGGTGGGGACGAGCGAAGGATAGGAAAAAGGCGCGGCTTTAGTGGCCGCGCCTTCTGTCTTTCGTATCTGTGATCCGGGATTACTCCGCGGGAAGCGCATCAATCGTTACAGAGCGTGCGAAATGCTGGCTGTTGAGCCGGAAGACGAGCGCGATCACTGCAAACTGGAACGCGATGGCAATGGCGCTGACCACCCAATAGGTCGTTCCGAACTTTTCGATCACGCCTGCGCCAACCAGTCCTTTGTTGACGAAGAAGTGCAGGAGCACCGACAGAGCAACACCGGGGCAGACCAATGCATACGAACCTGGGGACAGTTTGGACCCGAAAACGAAGTCTTTGAAGTAACCTTGGCGTTTGAGAACCACGAGGCCAAGGCCGAGGAAGACAACCTGCAGGGAGACCATCCGTGCGAGGAACATCAGCGTGCCAGCAACGTCCGTATGACCGTTGAAGGTGTGCAGACCATGGTCCTGCCGCATGAGGAGGATCGAGAGAATGGTCACAATCGGGATCACGATCATGAGGGTCGGGCCTGCTTCTTCGTGAGTTCCGTAGTGTAGCATGGAGTTGAACGCGGTGACCAAAGCAACAGCCGCATAGACCAGCGAGGCGACCGCGAAGAAGGTCGACATCACAAGCGATGTTCCGACGATCCATGGCTGGTGGGACATAGCGGCCGGTGCAGCCATGCCGACGCCGATCATCGCCAGTGCGAAGGCCGGCAGCATTTGAGCAAAGGAGTTGTGGGCCGTCACGTCAAACACGCCACCTTTAGACAGCACACGGCCGAGAAAATCACCGATGATTGACAGTGCCTGCCATCCAATCAGGGCAAAGGCGATGAGGGCAAGCGGGAAGAGATATTCGACGACTGTCCAGAGCTTGGGCACGAAAACAAGCCCCGCGATAAACAGACCATTTACAGCCATGGCGAGTGCGAGCGGCATCGCGAGCATAGTGGATTCGGCATTCGAACACCGCAGGCTTTCGTAGTTCGCGGTTTTCTTGAATGCGCGATAGGCGGATATGTTCCAGACCAAGGCCTTCAGGTTGAGGAACACAAAAACGGCAATTCCGATCATGGCGACGGCGATCCCGAATTTGAGCGGCGCACTGCCGTTGGCCCATGCGGCCGCGATGTCTTCGAAGATTGGAACAGGGCGGCCCGGATGGGGAATCCAGAACATTAGATACATGAAAAAGGTGACAGAGAGACCTCCGGCACCCAATGAGGCGAGAAAGTAAGTCGGGACATATCTGTCCGCGGCATATGTGGGTTTCATCTTTGGGCTCCATACATATTCTTTAAATTGAATATATATAAATCCAAAAAGATATATTTTTGATATAGGTCAAATCTTGGAGAGTTTCTTTTTAACGACCGGTCCCTCTCAATGAGGGGATGACAAACGCCGTTGCCCGTCTAAATCTAGGTGATCGCACCATCAGGTGAGATTTGTGACAGGGCACCCTGTCCTTTGAGCCAACTGCTCTTTCCGTTTCGAATCGTGTAGGAGAGCGCGGAAGCTAAGTTGTTTAGGGAAAACATGAAACTCGCGCGTATCACGACCTATCCGGTGAAGAGCCTTCATGGCACAGACTTAGCGCTTGGGCGTGCTGATGTGTTCGGTTTGCGCGGTGATCGGCGCTGGGCTGTGATCTTTCCGAATGGAAAAGTCGCCACCCGACGGGAGTTGTCGCGGCTCGCCTTGATGAGCGCTGTGGAAACGCCACAAGGGATTTCAATCTCTTATGAGGGCGCGCGCCTGGATGTGCCGTTCCCGCATAGTGCGCCTGTAAAGGTGAAAGTGTTCTCCACCGAAATCGACGGTGTGGAAGATGCCGGGAACTACGCATCTCACTTCCTGTCGTCGGCGCTCGAACACGAAGTGCGCCTCGTTTATTTTCCTGACACTGCAGTGCGCCCTGTCAGTCGTGCTTACGCGGGTGAAGGCCATTTCACGGCGCTGGCGGACGGTTATCCGATTCTGCTCGCGACCCAAGCTTCTCTCGAAGAGCTGAATGCGGAACTTGCATCACCTGTGGAGATGCAGCGCTTTAGACCCAATCTGGTCATTTCGGGAGATCTGGAACCGTGGGCAGAGGACACTTGGCGCCGGATCAAGATCGGAAGTGCGGTGCTTCGTGTCGTGAAGCCGTGCGAACGCTGCGTGATGGTCACGCAGGACCCGAATACCGGCGTGCAAACGGATCCGCGGGAGCCTTTGGCGACCTTGGGCCGCATCCACCGCGCGGCTAACGGGAAGATCATCTTTGGTCAAAATGTCGTGGTTGAGGAAGAGGGCGATATGATCCTCGGGGATCAGCTCGAAGTTCTTGAAAGCGGCACCTCCAACCTCTTTGATTTCAAATAGGCGCTGCGACCGTCTTGGTTTTACCGATCGTTAACCATGCCCATTCTAGGGTTGGTCATGATTTTCAGAGCCCCTATTCCACTCATAGCTGTCCTCGTTCTCGCATCTTGTGTGAGCGGTAGCCCGACAGTCGGGTTCGGCGGCAGTGGATACGTTCCGGTCGATATCGGTAACAACAGCTATCGCGTCTACACCCAAGAAACGCGCAATTGCGTGGAGGTCCATCGGACGAATTTCGTCTTTCCCCCGCCGTCCCGCTTGCAGGTCATGCTGGAAATGGAAGTGGCTGCGGAGCAGGTCACCGGATGCGCGATAAAAAAGGGCACCTTTGCCGGAGATCAAACGATCTCCAAAGGGCAACTTGACTGCTCCATGCGACCCGACGCAAAGGAGTGGGTCGCAGGAACCTGTGTTATCCGCCCTTGGAGATAAAGCACCTCAAGTCAAATCCTCAAGCATCGCCCGCGCGGAATTCGATCTAGGCCGCCACAAACCGCGCTCCATTGCCTCCAACAGGCGCTCTGCGATCTCGCGCAGCGCGGGCGCGTTATGCTCTTCGATAAACTCGCGCGTCTCGTCGTCTTCGATGAAGGCGCTGTGCACCATATCGAAATGATGATCCTTCACCGCATGCGTGGTCGCAGAGAACGCGAACAGATAATCGACCGTCGCCGCGATCTCGAACGCGCCTTTGTAGCCATGCCGTTTGACGCCTTCGATCCATTTTGGGTTCACGACGCGAGAACGCACAACGCGTCCGATCTCTTCGTCTAAGGTGCGGATCACGGGGCGCTCTGGGCGCGAGTGATCGTTGTGGTAGATGGGACGATCTTGTCCCTGAAGCGTTGCAATCGCCGCCGCAGCCCCGCCTTCGAACTGATAGTAATCGTCGCTGTCGAGCAGGTCGTGTTCACGGTTGTCTTGGTTCTGAACGATGGCTTCGACCTCGGACAGACGTGCCTCAAACCCCTCGCGGTCCTTCACACCTTCCTGAGCTGCACCGTAGGCATATCCGCCCCATTCAAGGTAAGCGTCCGCGAGATCGGCGCGGCTCTCCCAGATGCGTTCGTCGATCATGGCCTGAAGCCCTGCACCATACGCCCCCGGTTTCGACCCGAACACGCGCGACGTGCTTTCCCCTCGTTTCGCCCGAGCCGCTGCGGGATTGTCGTCCTCGGACTCGTCAAGCGCCTGCACCGCCCGCGCGGCACTGTCGACGAGGGCAATGAGTTGCGGGAAGGCGTCGCGGAAGAAACCGGACACGCGCAATGTGACATCCACGCGCGGACGACCGAGAACGGCGGCGGGAAGGATTTCAAACCCTGTGACGCGTCGGCTCATGCTGTCCCACGTCGGCTTCACGCCCATCAGCGCAAGTGCCTGCGCAATGTCGTCGCCGCCGGTGCGCATGTTTGCCGTGCCCCATGCCGTCACAAGCATCGCACGCGGCCAGTCTCCGTGATCCTGCAAGTGCCGCTCAATCAGAAGATTTGCGGATTTCCACCCGAGGCTCCACGCGGTTTGGGTCGGCACAGCGCGCGCGTCGACGGAGAAGAAATTGCGACCCGTTGGCAAAACATCCAACCGGCCGCGCGTCGGAGCACCTGACGGACCGGGGGGAACCGCGCGTCCAGATAGCCCTGTCATGAGGCCAGACATTTCAGCCGGACCGCAGGCGGCAACCGTCGGCAGGATGGCGTCTTTGAGTTCTTCAAGGACCGCAGAGGACGCTGGTCCCGGTGCGGGGGCGCCCGTGTCGAGAAGTTGGGCGGAGAGAAGTTCGAGACGTTCGACCGTATCACCCGTCGAGCGCCAAGTGTCATTGGACAGTGCGTTGAGCGCCTCGGGCCGCGCTCCCGTCCACGTAGCGCTCATGTCGCAGTCGAGCGGATCGAAATCGAGGTCGAGGTCTTTCGCGAGCGCTCGGACAAAAGAGGCATTGCGACCGGTTCCATCGCCGCGAGGCACACGGGCGAGCGCGAGCGCGAGATCACGCGACAGGCGGCCCTCCGGCGCCGTTCCGAAGATGTGCAGCCCGTCCCGAATTTGTGCCTCTTTGAGTTCGCAGAGATAGGCGTCGAGTTTGGCGAGATCTGTTTCTTCATCCTCACCGGACATGCCGACATCGCGGTCGAGACCCGTCACGGACGAGAGGCTCAGGATTTCACGACGCAATGTGTCGATGCGGCGGGGATCGACGCCCGCGGCTTCGAAATATTCGTCAACGAGCGCTTCGAGATCGCGCAACGGCCCATAAGTTTCTGCGCGGGTGAGGGGCGGCGTCAGGTGATCGAGGATGACAGCCTGCGCACGGCGTTTGGCCTGAGTCCCTTCGCCGGGGTCATTGACGATGAACGGGTAGAGATGCGGAACCGCGCCGAGCACAGCTTCCGGCAGGCAGGTCTCGGAGAGCGCGACGGCCTTGCCCGGCAGCCATTCGAGATTGCCGTGCTTGCCCATATGCACAATCGCGTGCGCGCCGAATTGGTGGCGAAGGTAGAAATAGAACGCGAGGTAGTTGTGTGGCGGCACGAGGTCGGGCGCGTGATAGGTCTCGATCGGGTCGATGTTGTAGCCGCGGGCAGGCTGGATGCCGACGACCGCGTTCCCGTAGGTCAGGATCGAGAGGGCGAAGGCCCCTGTGGAGCCGTCGGAATTGAGTATTTTGGCCAAGAAGAAGGGGTCTTTTTCAGGGGCGCCCCAGCGGCTTTCAACTGCTTCGCGGACGCTTGCAGGGAGGCAGTCATAGGCGGCGCGATAGTCGGAAAGGGAGAGGCGCGCGCCCCCGTCCCGCTCTTGGCGATCTGTGAGCCAGTTGGTCGGCCCCGCAAGGATTGCTTCCATGAGGGCGTCGCTGTCCTGCGGTTGATCATCAACTGCGTATCCGGAGGCTTGCAGCTCGTTGAGCACGTTGACCGTCGCGGCAGGCGTGTCAAGGCCGACACCGTTTGCCAAACGGCCATCTTTGTTCGGATAGTTGGCGAGGACGAGGGCGACCTTTCGGTCCGTCGAAGGTGTCTTACGCAGCTCGGCCCAACGTGCCGCCAGCTCCGCAACATATGCAATTCGGCTCTCTTCCGCGCGATATGTGGCGATGGTGCACTCGGTTGCTTCGTCGAAATAGGCTTCGCCTTTGAAAGAGATTGCCCGCGTCATGATGCGTCCGTCGACTTCAGGCAGAGCCACGTTCATCGCGATATCGCGTGCGGAGAGGCCGGTTAGGCCTTCGTCCCACGCCTCATGAGATGAGCCAGCAAGAACGACTTGGAAGACAGGCGCGCCATTGGCCGCGTCCATAGCGAGCGGGTTGTTTCCCCCTGATCCATCGGGCGAACCGACCGCGAAGGCAGTGCAGTTGAGGATCACGGAGGGCGGCGCGTCGAAGAATAGGCTCTCCAGTGTCGCGGCGGAAATTGGGTCTTTAAGCGAGGCGACGAAAATCGGGAGCGGGTTCAGGCCAGAAGCGAGCAACGCTTCGCAAAGGCGGTTGATCGGAGCGAGGCCTGCGCCCTGAACCAAAGCGCGGTAAAAGATGATCGGGGCAACCGGCGCATCTGCGTGCCATTTGGCGCGCAGGTGATCGAGATCGGAGATGCCTTTGCCGGGCCAATAGATGCCGGACCTCAAAAGCGGCATTGCGGGCGTAGGAAACTCCCCGCCTTCCAGCATCGCAGTCGCATATCGCAGAAAACCAATCGCATTCTCCGCGCCGCCCTCGGTCAAGTAGGACCAGAGTTGGTGGTAGTGTTCTTTCGAGACAGTCGAGAGGGCTGCGAGTTCTGCGTCCGGCTTGTCGTCACCTGGCAGAGCGACGAACGGCACGCCCGCTTCGTGCAGACGCGCTGCATATTGTTCGAGGCCGTATTTCCAATAGCCAGAACCGCCGAGAACCCGCGCGATGACCAGACGGGATTTCGTTGCGCAATCGTCGAGATGGAGGTCGACCGACATCGGATGACAAAGGTGCAAAAGAGAGGTCAGGCGGAGCGAAACGGGGTCGTCCATCGCTGCGCGGGCCTCTGACAAGAGCGCCAGTTCCGTGTCCGCAGCAGAGATGACTACGACATCGGCGGGAGTCTGCCCGAGATCAACCGCCTCGTTGCCGTCGTCGATAGAGCCGGGGGTGGCTGCGAGCAAATGCATCGCTCTCTCCTTGTCAGCCCCGCGTTTTCAGGGCATTTGCTTGGAAAACCTTCTGGAGGTTGTCCGATGGACTACTCGAAAATGGGCGGAGCCAAGCGCCCGTCCCCTGCGCCGAAACATGGCGAGCATAAAGTCAACGCGCCGGCGGGGAAACAGGCCCCGAAGGCAGAATTGCTCGCGCGGATGAAAGCCGCTGCAGAGAAAAAGGGGGCGAAGAAGGCCGAGTAACGGCCTCCTTCCCGAACCTTATGCTGAAAGCGCGGCTTCGATGGCTGCGCGATCAAGACCGCTTTGACCGATGACAACGAGGCGGGTGATGCGCGGCTCTGTGCCGAACGGCTGGTCGAAATAGCTGTCAACGCGCGGGCCAACGGCCTGAACGGTGAGGCGCATCGGTTTGCCTTTGACGGCGACGAAGCCTTTGAGGCGCAGGATGTCGTGCTCGCGAATGACGTCGGCGACCTGCTCCGCAAAGGCTTTCGCGTCCTCGATTTCCGAGCGCATCACAACAAAGCTTTCGAAGTCGTCGTGATCGTGGTGGTGATGGTGGTCGTGATGATGATCATCGTCGTCATGATCGTGGTCATCATCGTGATCATGGTGGTGATGATGCACCTCGCTGCGGGCCTCCAAATCGCCCTCAGAGCCGATCCCCTGACCGAGGAGCACATCGACAGGCAGTGCGCCGAGCGTGGAGCGGAGCACCTGAACGCCGCTGCGCGCTTCGCCTTTGAGCTTGGTCACGAGGGCGTCGGATGCCTCTTCGCCCAATAGGTCGGATTTGTTTACGACGATCATGTCGGCACAGGCGATCTGGTCTTCGAACAGCTCTGAGAGCGGGGTCTCGTGATCGAGGTTCTCGTCCAATTTGCGCTGCGCATCGACCGCGGCCACGTTATGCGCAAAGCGGCCCTCGTCCACGGCTTTGCCGTCAACAACGGTTACAACGCCATCAACGGTGACTTTGGTGGAAATCTCCGGCCAGTTGAACGCGCGCACGAGCGGTTGCGGCAGGGCGAGGCCAGAGGTTTCGATGACGATGTGGTCGGGTTTGTCCTCGCGCTCCAACAGCTTTTGCATCGTCGGGATGAAGTCCTCAGCCACGGTGCAGCAGATGCAGCCGTTCGAGAGTTCCATGATATCGTCTTCGGTGCAGGTCTCGTCTCCGCAGCCTTTGAGGATATCCCCATCGACCCCGAGATCGCCAAATTCGTTGATGATGAGCGCAATCCGTTTGCCGTTCGCATTGGCGAGCATATGGCGGATCAGGGTCGTCTTACCGGCGCCGAGAAATCCGGTGACGACGGTTGCGGGTATCTTGGCAGCCATGCGGGCCTCCGTTATTGGTCTGTCTCATTGGCCCGTTCGGGGCAGGAGAGGTATTCGATGGCAGATCGTATCACCATCTGTTCGAGTTGTCGGTCGGCCGATACGACGCCAAAGGGCGCGACATTGGCCGGGAGGTTGCGCGAGCGGGTGACAGCAGAGGTGTCCACAACAGACTGTATGATCGTCTGTGGTAAACCTGTGACGGTCTCTTTCCGTGCGTCGGGTAAGGCCGCCTATCTCTTCTCCGGCGTCGACCCCGAAACACAGATAGACGAAATCGCCGAGTTCGCGCGTTTGTATGCGTTGGCCGATGATGGTCTCATCGAAGATGTCCGGTCCATCGGCCAACTGCGGTTTTGTCTCGTCGGGCGTATCCCGGCCTAGGCCTCTTTCGCCCAGATCGCGCCCGCGATTGCCCCGAGCACGGCCCAGCTGATCGCCGCGACACCGAGTGACCGCGCGACGTAAAGCCCTGCGAGTTCCGGCGGCGCGACACCGAAGTAGGTATCAAGCGTAGGCGCCCCGAGGATGTGGGGGATCAGGATAATGACGAAGCCCATGAGGATCACCGCAATCCCACGACCATAGCCAATGAGGCCCAATCCGATGAGTGTCGCGATGATCGTGCCGATCCACCAGACCTGACGCGCTACGATATCCGCAGCAACCATGCCTGGAAGTTTCGGCGGCAGTCCGAACGCGGTGGCGAGATGCACGGCAGCAAAGCCGCAAAGACCCCAGATGAGGCCCGTGCGCGCGTCGATCTTGCGCCCGAAGCTCTCGGCGAAGGCAAAGCCGACGACCATGAGCAGGCCGAACCCGGTATAGACCACGAGATTCGAGGTGAAGGTGGTCGTATGTCGTCCCATCTCATGCATGATGGAGGGGACGCCTGCGGGGGATTGTGCGCCGTTTGCGCCGAAGTGCACACGCGTGCCCACTTCATAGAGTTCGCCCTCCATCATGGATGGAACGACGAACACAAATTGCAAGAGGGCTGCCAGCACGCCAGCAGCCAAGCCAGCGAACAACGCGCTGACGAATACTTTTTTAGCCATGATTAATGTGTCAGACGCTGATCAGTGGCACGGAAAGCCAATAGCGTGGCGGGAATCGTGTGCGAAGTCGTGCGCGGACGCGTTGTGGCTCAGGCCCACAGCGAATACGAGGCCGAGGCCGAGGAAAGCGGCAGCGCCGAGCGTCAGAAGTTCGGAGTGAAGGCGCGCGAAGGCGAAAGTCTTGGTCATTTTGGCTCCTGTCCCGTCACACCCGACGGGGATTGGTGAACATAAGTCGAGGCAGGTCTCCTGGCTCGCGGGTCGACACATCTCCGTCACCTTCCCGACCTTTCGGTCAGTGGCATAACGACGGGTGCTCGCCGCATACAGTCGCGGGGGCGGCTGTGGCATCGAACCCCGAATTGGGTCGCTCTCACCACATTCCCATTTGGTCCCCGAACGCTTGGCGTTCTGACGGGGAACCTCAACGGGCCTATTTGGCGTGTGAGGTGTCATCGGGTCAAGCGGTTTAGAGAGTGTTTGCGCCAATAGTCGTGTTTGACGGGCGCGGAGGATCAATATTTTGTGGATAAATCGGGTCATTTGACCAGATGTCGGTTGTCTGCGGTTGACACACAGCGGTCGCTACCGAACAGTTTTAAAGAATTGAGAATCATTCCCACTGACTATCCGAGGGACCCGTTTGCGTTTTACCCGTCTCCGTCTCAACGGCTTTAAAAGCTTTGTAGACCCAACCGATCTCGTGATCGCGGATGGGCTGACGGGCGTTGTTGGGCCGAACGGGTGTGGCAAATCGAACCTGCTCGAAGCGCTACGTTGGGTCATGGGGGAGAACCGCCCGAAGGCCATGCGTGGCGCGGGCATGGAGGACGTGATCTTCGCGGGCGCGGCCTCTCGTCCCGCGCGCAACTTTGCCGAAGTCAATCTGATGATCGACAACTCGGAGCGGTTAGCCCCCGCAGGGTTCAACGACAGTGACAGTCTCGAAATCGTTCGGCGGATCACACGTGATGCGGGGTCGGCCTACAAGGTGAACACCAAAGACGTTCGCGCGCGTGACGTGTCGATGCTCTTCGCAGACGCTTCGACCGGGGCGCACTCTCCGGCGCTCGTGCGGCAGGGGCAGATTTCGGAACTGATCAACGCAAAGCCGAAAGCACGTCGTCGCATCCTTGAGGAAGCGGCGGGTATCTCTGGCCTGTATCAGCGCCGCCATGAGGCGGAACTCAAACTCAAGGGCACAGAGACCAATCTGGCGCGTGTGGATGATGTGATCGAACAACTCGCCGCGCAGCTTGCGTCGCTGGCGCGTCAGGCGCGGCAAGCCGCCCGCTATCGCGAGATCGGAGCGGAATTGCGTCAGGCTGAGGGGCTTTTGCTCTACCGCCGTTGGCGCGACGCGGATCATGCGCGGCAGGAAGCAGAAGACATCCTGCGCAGCCGTGTGACACAGGCGTCGCAGGCCGAAAAGCTGTCGCGCGATGGCACGAAGGCGCGTGAGGAGAGAGAGGCGGCCCTGCCACCGCTACGGGAAGAAGAGAGCATCGCGGGTGCGGTCTTGCAGCGGCTCTCTGTCGCCCGCGACCAACTCACGGCTGAGGAAGTCCACGCGCGGGAACTGATTGAAACGCTGTCACGGCGGATTGATCAATTGGTTGCGGACATGGCGCGCGAGGAACAACTCAATAAGGACGCTGGAGAGACCATCGCCCGTCTCGAATGGGAGCAACGGGAACTCGTCAAAGCGGCTGAGGGGCATGAACCCAAACTGACGCAAGCCGCCGCTGATTCTGCTGAAGCGAGCCAAATTCTCGCCGATCGCGAAACCGCCCTATCGCAGATGACCGAGGATGTGGCCCGCCTCGCGGCCCGTCACCAGTCGGCGCAGCGGCTGGTGGATGACAATCGCAAGACGCTCGACCGTGCGCGTGGCGAAGCGGACCGTGCCCGTGCCTCCGTTGCGCAGGCGCAAGAAAGCCTCACAACCTCTACAGCTGCGTTGCAGTCGGCAATTCAGGCGCAGGACGATGCGGCGCAACGGGCCGAAGAGACAGAGGACGCGCTTGTGGCCGCAGATGATGCGCGGACGGAGGCCCAGAGCCGTGAGGCAGAGGCCCGTGCGGTGCGTTCGGAAGCTGAAGGTGAGGTCGGCGCGCTAAAGGCCGAAGTTTCGGCGCTCGCAAAAATGCTCGACCGTGACCAGATTTCCGGCAAGCAATTGTTGGACCTCGTGCGGGTGAAGGCAGGCTATGAAAAAGCCCTCGGCGCTGCACTCGCGGATGACCTGCGCCAGCCTGCGATTGAAAGTTATCAGGCGTCCGGTTGGGTAAACTTGCCGCCCTATGACGATGAACCTGACCTGCCCATCGGCGTGGAAAGCCTCGCTGAATATGTCGAGGTGCCACCAGCATTAGAACGCCGGATCGGGCAAGTCGGACTGGTGAAGGCCGAAGACGGGGCGCGTTTGCAGATCGACTTGGAGCCGGGGCAGCGCCTCGTGTCTGTCGAAGGGGATATGTGGCGCTGGGATGGTTTGCGTGCGGGCGCTGAGGATGCGCCCTCGGCTGCCGCGCTCCGTTTGCAACAACTCAACCGTCTTGAAGATTTGAAACAGGAACTCGTCGCAGCCGAAGCGCAGGCGATGGGGGCTGCGCAAGCGCATGAGCATCTGAAGTCGAGCTTGCAAGCATTGACCGAAGCGGACCGTGCGGCGCGCGAGGCACGCCGTGAAGCGGACCGTGCCTTGTCGGAGGCTGCGCGTGCGATGTCTCGGGCGGAGAACGAACGCACTTTGGCCGAGGGCAAGGTTGAAAACCTCGGGCTGGCGGTGTCGCGTCACGAAGAGGATGCGCGAGGCGCCGAAGCGCGGTTGCGCGAGGCCGAGGCAGCACTTTTGGAATTGCCGGACCTGTCCGCTGCGCGCAGCGAGATTGAGGATGTGAAGCTCACGGTCGAGGCCGCGCGCGTGACCATGATGACCAAACGCTCCTCGCATGACGAAATTCGTCGAGAAGGCGAGGCGCGGACACGGCGGAGCCAGCAGGTTACGACCGAACTGTCGGGGTGGCGCCATCGTCTCGAAACCGCGGGGAAACGGATCGGCGAGCTACAGGCGCGCAAGAAAACGAGCGAGTTCGAGCTGAAGGAAGCCGCGAGCAAGCCGGAAGAAATCGCTGAAAAGCGTGAGCATCTGATGGATGAGATCGAGGTCGCAGAGACCCGTCTGCGCAAGGCATCCGATGCGCTTGCCACGGGCGAAACCGCGCTGCGGGAGGCTGTGACTGCCGAACGTGAGGCAGAGCGCCTAGCGTCCGAGGCCCGCGAAACCCGTGCCGCCGCAGAGGCACGTCGGGATGCGGCCCGTGAGACTGTTGAAGCCGCGATTGAACGGATCGAGGAAGAACTCGAAACGACGCCCGCGAAGCTGCTCGAAGAACTCGACACGGATCCCGAAAAGATCCCGTCGCATTCCGCGATCGAAGTGGATGTGAACCGTCTCAAACGTCTTCGGGATAGCTTGGGGGCCGTGAACCTCCGCGCCGAGGAAGACTCGAAAGAGGTGCGCGAGGAGCATGATACGCTCCTGAGCGAAAAGCAGGATTTGGAAGAAGCGATCAAGACGCTTCGGTCCGGCATTGCCGCGCTGAACAAAGAAGGGCGAGAGCGCCTGCTCACGGCGTTCGAACAGGTGAACAGCAACTTCTCCATGCTCTTCACGCACCTGTTTGGTGGCGGTGAAGCCCGTCTGATGATGGTCGAAAGCGACGATCCGCTCGAAGCCGGGCTCGAGATCATGTGTCAGCCGCCGGGGAAAAAGCTCTCGACGCTCTCGCTGCTGTCCGGTGGCGAACAGACGCTCACGGCGCTTGCCCTGATCTTCGCTGTGTTTATGGCAAACCCCGCGCCGATCTGTGTGCTCGACGAGGTCGACGCGCCGCTGGATGACGCGAACGTCACGCGCTTCTGTGATATGCTTGATGAGATGACCCAGCGCACGGACACCCGTTTCCTTGTCATCACCCACCACGCGGTGACTATGGCCCGTATGGACCGCCTGTTTGGCGTGACCATGCAGGAGCAGGGCGTGTCTCAGCTTGTTTCCGTTGATCTGAAGAAAGCCGAGGCGCTTGTCGCCTGACGCCGGGTTTAGGCGTCGAGGTCCTTGATCGAGCTTTCTGCCTGACCGGACACCCAATACCCTGCTGCTTTGAGCCACGTCAGTGGATGACCGCGTTCCAGCATTTTTTCTCTGAGGGTCTTGGCGACACCGGCCTCCGTCGCGATCCAGACGAACGTGTTCTCCGGCAGGTCGAGAGTCTCAATTGCATCAACGAATGGAGCAGCATCCGTCGCCTGATCGAACGGGCGATAGACCCATGTGACGGACACATCTGCTGAGGTGTCAAAGGTCTGAATGTCGTCTGCGGACGGAACAGCCGCGATAACGGTCGCTGTCACTCCGGCGGGTAGTTCTTCGACTTTGCGGCCGATAGCCGGCAGAGCGGATTCATCACCGATCAACACCCAATGCGCGATGTCGCCTTCGATGATCCGCGACCCGCGTGGGCCACCGATCTTCAGCGCGTCGCCTTCTTTCGCATTGCGCGCCCAGCTTGCGGCGGGGCCTTCACCGTGGTCGGCGAAGTCGATGACCAATTGTTGTGCGTCGTTATCAAACCGGCGCGGGGTGTAGTCCCGCATCTGCGGATCACCTTCTTTCTGGGGGATGAAAACTTTCAGGTGGTCATCGAAGGACCCGCTGGCGAAATCTGCCAACTCTGGCCCTTCGAGGGTGATGCGCAACATGTTCGGTGTCAGACGTTCCGTCTGGCGCACAGTGAGATCGCGTCGTTTCAATTCGTGCCGGACGCGGCGGATAACAGGAGCAGTCATAAGCAAATCTTTCTTTCAGAAGGTCGCGTTGGGCCGATTTCCCGAAAACAAAGTATTTTACTCAGGAAAAAGCAATCCCTCGGTCGAGCACAGGTGATGTGCACTCACAGGCGCGACAGAAGCGACGGAGTTGGCCACGCATCCGCAGGGAGGCCGAGTTTCATCTGCACGTCCTGCACGGCTTCGCGCGTCTTCTCGCCTAGAATGCCGTCGACACCACCGACATCATAACCGCGCGCGACGAGTTTGCTCTGGAGTTGATTCATCTGAGCACCGGAGAGGCCGGGCTCCGGATTGCCCGCGTTGTAGACCGGTGCGCCTTCGAGACGCGTCGCGAAATAGGCGGCGGTCGTGACGTAGACGAAACTCTTGTTCCACTCGAAATAGACCTCGAAATTCGGATAGGCGAGGAACGCGGGACCGTTGCGCCCCATAGGGAGCAAAACCGAGGCCTGCAAATTCGACGGCCCGAGCTTGCCCGAACGCGGCTGAACACCGAGTTTCGCCCATTGGCTCACAGTCATCTTGTGATTCAGGCCGGTTTTCGACCAATCGAGATCAGCCGGCACCGTGATTTCCTGAAGCCACGGCTCATTCGCGCGCCAGCCGAGATGACGAAGCATTTTCGCCCCTGACATGAGCGCATCGGGCGGAGAGGTTTTCAGGCGGACATGTCCGTCGCCGTCGCCATCGACCCCGTTCTCGAGGATATCTTTCGGAAGCATCTGAACCATGCCGATCTCACCGGCCCATGCGCCGGTCGTGTTCAAATCGAAATCGCCGTTTTCGTAGAGCGTGAGGGCCGAGAATACCTGAGGCTGGAACAGTTCCGGACGGCGGCAGTCATGGCTCAGCGTCATAAGGGCGCTCAGCGTGTTGAAGTTGCCCTGCACCTGCCCGTAATCGGTCTCAAGCGCCCAAAACGCCAAGAGGACACCACGTGAAACGCCGTAATCGCGCTCGATCTTGTTGAACACGGCATCGTAATTTGCGGAGTTGCGGCGCCCGTTGTCGATCCGGTTCTGGCTGATCACGGCACGGGAAAATTCGATGAAATCTTTCTGGAAGAAACCTTGTGCGCGGTCCGCTTTGATGACCGATGCGCTCTGCTGCGCGGCGTTGAAAAAGCGGTCGGCTGCGGCGCGGTCATGGCCCTGCGCAAGGGCCTCGGCCTTCATCGCATTTTTGAAGCTGGAGAAGCTACCACCGCAAGACACATCGGCGAGCGCCGGAGTTGCGCAGGAGAGAGCAAGGAGAAATCCTAAAGACCGCATTTGAATACCTTTAAAGTCTGACTACCGGGCCAAGATAGCCGTGAGACCCGTTTCAGGCAAATGACAGAATGGTCACACAGACGAGGACAAAGGCCCAAGCTGCCCAGAGACGCGCGCAGGCGGCGTCTATATCGCGCGGTGTGACGTCTGGACGCCCGTCAGGATTCACCCATGGATATGGCTGCATCTCGCCGTGGTAGGCCCGTGGGCCAGAGAGAGCGACGCCCAAACTCCGCGAGAGGGACGCCTCGGGCCAGCCTGCGTTGGGGGAGCGATGGCGCTTTGCCTCGCGATAGATGTCTTTCCAGAGCGACGGCGGTTTGCCCCACGGAAAGAGGAGGACGGCAGTGAGGCGCGCAGGGATCAGGTTCAGAAGATCGTCAAACCGTGCAGCGGCCCAGCCGAAGTCCTCGTGACGTTCCGTGCGGTAGCCAATCATGCTGTCAGCGGTGTTGACGATTTTGTAGATGAGGATGCCGGGTAAACCGAGGATAAGGAACCAGAAAGCAGGCGCGATCACCCCGTCCGAGAAATTCTCTGCCGCGGACTCGATGGCTCCACGCCCGACCGCATGCGCATCGAGTTCTGCGGTGTCGCGCCCGACGATCATGGACACAGCTTTACGCCCGTCCTTAACCGATGTTTCCAGTGCACGGGCAACCGCGCGGACATGTTCGATCAGGGATTTCTGGGCTAGAAGGATTGCTCCGAGGAAAACCTCCAAGAGAGGAATTTGCCGTAGGACAAGCCCCAAGCAACCTGTGCCGACCACCAGCGCGGAGACGAGCATGATCCCTTTCGCTTTGCGGGACGCACCGCGATTGAACCGTTTGTCGGCCCAGCCGATCAGCCGTCCCATGAGGACAGCAGGGTGTGGAACGCGGGACCAGAGCCAGTTCGGCTCGCCAAACAGCGCGTCGATGATCATCGCGAGGGCGAGCGCGAAAGCCGTCAGCACAGAGCGGCCTCCAATTGATCCCACGCGTCAGGGGCCGGAAGGCCGAGACGGAGCCACTTGTCCGAATACGGAAAAATACGCGACCAAACTTGACCCTGCGCGAGGCGCTGCTGCCATGCGCGGGCATCATCGACTTCGTAGAGACGGAAAAGTGTAGTCCCACCTAGGATTTTCGCTCCTTTAGAACTCAGGAGTGCGTCCATGCGGTTCGCATCTTCGGATAGACGGCTGCGTGTTTGATCTGCCCAGTCGAGATCGCTAAGTGCGGCAGCTCCAATGGTCAGCGCCGGTCCCGAGACCGCCCACGGTCCGATCAAGCTGTTGAGGCGGTCGATCAACTCCGGCGCGCCAATCGCGAACCCTAGACGCAAACCGGCGAGGCCCCAGAATTTGCCAAAGCTTTTCAGGATTATTGTCTCACCATCCGACGCGCGGGCGATATGGCTCTCTTCGGGGCACACATCACAGAAGCTCTCGTCGATCACGACATGTGGGGCGGTGAATTCCTGAGCATCCCAAAGACGTCCGTCCGGATTGTTCGGGTGAACGGCAACTTGGACGGATGCTTTGTCCGGCGAGATGGTCCAGCCATGCGCCTCGAACGCGGCGGCATGTTCATTGTAGGTCGGGGTCTGGATGTCGACGTGACCCTTGGGCCAAAGCGCGGGAATGCGGGCAATCAGGCTCGACGCACCCGGCGCGGCGAGAATGGCGGCGTCATGCGGCACGTCCCAGAAGGCACGGGCGGCCTGAATCAGAGCGTCCTGCGCCGCCGCGTCGGGAAGTGCCTGCCATGCCTCTGGTGAGATGTCGCGGATCGGGTAGGGGACGGGGTTAATGCCGGTGGAGAGGTCGATCCAGTCGGACTTTTCCCCGCCGTACCGCGCCACGGCTGCATCTAGGCCACCTCCATGATCGCGATGTTTGCTCATGCTGTCTCTGGCTCCTCAGAGGCGGGCACAGGCAAGTGGCGGGACACAAAGTGACCTTTGACGCCTTGCGGCCACTGACGGAACGGAACCTGTCCGGTGCCGGACTCGGCATGCATCTGGGCGTAGGCGACAATAGCCTCTGCGTCCTCCTGCGTTCCGTGAAAGGTGCCTAGGGAATAGCCGATTTTGCCCGTGGCCTGCACGATCACATTGCAGGCGCGCTCACATCCCATGGTGCAACTCACGCGACGGGTTTTGATCCCCGCCTCTTGCGCGGTGGCTTCAATGCGGGTGGCAAGGCGGGCGCCGTCGGTCTCTGTTTCAGCGCGTTCCGCCCAATCCGGACGTTTGCAGCCTTCGCAGATAGTGATCCAAGTGGGGTGTGTGCTCTGTGTCATGCCCCTGTTTTGCCGCGGTCCAGCGGGAAGGCAAGTTAAAATCTTAAGTTTTTCGAGCACCCGAGGAGCCAGGTCAGATTGACCCCTCGACATGAAATCGTGATTAATGAGCCTGTGTGCGTTCGTGTATGCCCACAGACTTCATTATCCGGCGGGCCTCCGCCGCAATGTGACCTGCAAGATGTGCCATGAATGTTCTAATCGTCGAAAGCAACGCGGATTTGGCCCGGATTTGGGCGCGTCATCTCGAACGGCAGGGGGTGCAGGTCGAGATCGCGTCCGGTCAGAGCGATGCCATTGAGAGCCTTCAGCGCGCGGAACCCAATCTCATTGTCTTGGGCCTGCTCCTCGACGAAGGATCGGCGCTCGCGGTCTCCGATTACGCGCAATATCGGCATCCGGAGACGAAGGTGATCATCACCTCCAACTCGCGATTTTTCTCGGACGGGTCCATCTTTCAACACGCGGCGAATGCCTGCGCGTTTCTCCCGAATGAGGTCGAACCAGATGACTTGACGGCTATGGTTGAGCATTTCGGGCAGACGTCGCGATAGGCGCGGCGGGTTATCCGCGCCCGTGCGGTTCTTCGAAATCCAGCGCTGGAGACACCGGCACGATACGCGTCGGGTTGATCATGTCGTGGCTGTAGAAATAGTGCTGCGTGATGTGCCCAAAATCGACGGTCTCTTTCACGCCCGTCCACTGATAGAGCTCACGCGTGTAGGCCCAGAGGTTCGGGTAGTCTTTGAGCATCCGTTTGTTGCACTTGAAGTGCGTGTGATAGACCTTGTCAAAGCGCACGAGCGTCGTGAAGAGGCGCCAGTCAGCCTCGGTCACGGTGTCGCCGATCAGATAGCGGTTCCGCGACAGCAGGTCTTCGAGCCAATCCAACGAGTCGAATAGCGGGTCGACTGCTTCCTCATATGCCGACTGAGACGTCGCAAAGCCGGATTTGTAGACGCCGTTGTTAATGGTGTCGTAGATGCGGGCGTTCAGGGTCTCGATTTCCTCGCGCGCCTCTTCAGGCCAGAAGTCGAGCGTATTTCCCGTCAAACCATCGAATGCAGAGTTCAGCATCCGGATGATTTCGGACGATTCATTGGAGACGATGGTGTTTTGCGCCTTGTCCCAAAGGATCGGAACAGTGACGCGGCCTGAGATCGACGGATCGGCTTCGGTGTAGACTTCGCGGAGGAACGACTTGCCGAGGAGTGTGTCGCCGGTCGCGCCAGGGAAGTCGGTTTCGAAGGTCCAGCCTTCTGCGAGCATCTCCGGATGCACCACCGAAACAGAGATATGATCTTCCAAGCCTTTCAGTGCTCGGAAGATGAGTGTCCGGTGTGCCCAAGGACATGCGTAGGAGACGTACAGGTGGTAACGGCCACTCTCGGCCTTGAACCCGCCTGTGCCCGACGGTCCTGCGGACCCGTCAGCTGTGATCCAGTTACGGAATCCTGCGGTGGTCCGCTCAAAGCGGCCGCCTGATGTCTTGGTGTCGTACCACTGGTCGACCCATTCGCCTTCTCTCAAGAATCCCATCAACTCACTCCTTGTGTCGTTGAATAGGAGGTAGAGTCTCTTTCTCACGCATGAAACAGGTATGAGGGCGCAGATTGGGTGCGAATGTGCACATTTGTCTCAGTTTCAAGGGTCGGAAAGCATTTGCGTGGGGCGTGTGCGAGGCCTATAGAAGAGCCATGACGACGCCCCATCTGGGGCCTGAGAGGTTGGCAGTGGCGGATCGACCCAAACCGGGGATTGCGCGCAGCATCGTCAGACTACCCAGCCTCCTTGAAAATCCACTGCTCTCTTGGGGGCAAAAGACAAGGAACAGCCATGACCCGGATCTTAGCGCTTTTGATCTCCGTTTCCGCGACGCCCGCGTTGGCCCACATCGGCCACGTCGGAGAGCTCGCGGGTCACGACCACTGGCTTGCGGGCGCTGCCATCGGCATCGCAATCGGCATTGCCATCTGGGGCAAAGTGAAAGGCAAGCCGGAAGACGAGGCTGAGGCGGAAGAGGCCGAAGCTGAAGTCGAAGCTGAGCCGCAAGGGGCTTGAATACATGAAAACCGGTGTAATGATTTGCGGCCATGGCTCGCGGAGCCAGGCTGCTGTGGATGAGTTTGCCGTTCTGGCTGAGAAACTTCCTGCTTTGCTCCCGTCCGACTGGATGGTGGACTATGGCTATCTCGAATTTGCGAACCCTGTGATCCGCGACGGTTTGGACCGTTTGCGTGAAGCTGGCTGTGATCGCATTCTGGCGGTGCCCGGCATGCTCTTTGCCGCGATGCACTCGAAAAACGATATCCCGACGGTTCTGAACACCTACGCTCAAAAGCACGGGATTGAGGTGAAATACGGGCGCGAGCTTGGCGTCGATCCGAAGATGGTCTCCGCTGCGGCGTCCCGCGTGCGCGAAGCTGTCGAGAAGGCGAACGCCGAATTGGGCGAGCTGCCTTTGCACGAGACCGCGCTCGTTGTGATTGGCCGTGGCGCGTCTGATCCGGATGCCAACGCAAACGTTTCCAAGATCGCCCGCCTCCTTTGGGAGGGCATGGGCTTTGGTTGGTGCGAAGTCGGCTATTCCGGCGTGACCTTCCCGCTCGTGGAACCGTGCCTTCAGCATGTTTCCAAACTCGGCTACAAACGCGTCATCGTGTTCCCGTATTTCCTGTTCACCGGCATCCTGATCGACCGCATCTACGGTTTCACAGATCAGGTTGCGGCAGAGCATCCGAACATTGAGTTCGTTAAAGCGGGCTATCTGAATGACCACCCGAAGGTGCTCGAAACCTTTGCGGAGCGTGTGACAGAGCAGGCGGGGGACGTTGAAATCCCGAACTGCGGCATCTGCGCCTATCGCGAACAGGTGCTTGCGCTCGAACACGGCCACCACCATCACATCACACCGGAAGAGCGCCAGCATCCGGCCTTCGCCGATATCCCGCCGCCGACCTGTGTGCTCTGCAAATACCGCACGGAAGTGATCGGTTTCGAGGCAGAGGTTGGTGCGGTTCAGGAAAGCCACCACCATCACGTTGAGGGGCAAGGCGCCTCTGCGCCGGGGTCGAACGTGGCGGATTGCACGCTCTGCGATACGTTCTGCACGGGTCTCTGCCGTCTGGAGAAAGCCGGACATCATCACCATCACGACCATTCGCATGATCATCATCACGATCATGACCACGGTCATCACCACGGGCATGACCACCATCATCCGGTCTATCCGCACGCGCAGCACCCGCATGGCCCCGAGTCTGCACGCAAGACGAAGGCCTGATCCCTTTGCGCCCGTATGAGAAAGACCCGCAGGCGATTTACGCCGAGAGCTTTGCGACCGTGCGCCGTGAGGCCCGCCTCGACCGTTTCGATGCAGGGATGGAGCGTCTCGCGATCCGTCTGATCCATGCCTGCGGTATGGTTGAGGTCGCAGACCGTCTCGCGTTTTCGCCTGATGCCTACACCGCCGGACATGCGGCTCTGAAATCCGGTGCGCCAATTCTGTGTGATTGCGAGATGGTCGGGGCCGGCATTATCCGCCGCTATCTGCCCGCAGATAATCAGGTGATTGTCACCCTCAACGACGCCACGACCCCTGATCGCGCCAAAGACATTGGCAATACGCGGTCTGCCGCGGCTGTGGAGCTTTGGGAGCCGTATGTCGAGGGCGCAGTTGTTGCAGTTGGGAATGCGCCAACGGCACTTTTTCATCTGCTTGAGTTGATTGACCAAGGCTTCCCGAAACCTGCTGTCATCCTCGGTTTCCCCGTCGGATTTGTCGGAGCCGCCGAGTCCAAGGCCGAACTCGCCGCCAACCCGCGCGGCTGTGATTTTGTGGCTCTCCGTGGTCGTCGCGGCGGGTCTGCGATTGCGTCTGCCGCTGTCAATGCGCTCGCGGTCGGCCTGCCGGAGATCGGCGAGACATGAGCAAATGGCTGCACGTCATCGGTATCGGGGATGATGGCCTCGATAGCCTCTCGGAGGCGACGCGTGCCGTGCTCAATGACGTAGAAGTCGTGTTTGGCGCGGACCGTCATCACGGTCTGACCGAGGCCCTTACGGCAGAGCGACGTGCATGGCCCTCTCCATTCAACGCCATGATTGATGATCTCAAAGCCCTGCGTGGTCGTCGCGTTGCCGTGCTCGCGACCGGCGATCCGCTCTGGTATTCCGTCGGCGCGCGCATCGGGCGTGAGATTGGCGCGGACGAAGTCCTCTTCCACCCGCAACTCTCCGCCTTCCAACTCGCGGCCTGCCGCATGGGATGGTCGCTCGCGGATTGCGAAACACTCACGGTCCATGGACGTCCCGTCGAGCAAATGATCCCGTTCCTCGCGCCGGATCAGAAACTCTTGCTCCTGACCCAAGGCGCGGAGACGCCCGCTCAGGTCGCAGACATCCTGACAAAGCGCGGTTTCGGCCCGTCTCGTATGACTGTGCTGGCCCACATGGGCGGAGCGGATGAGGCGCGGTTTGACGGCTTTGCGTTCGATTGGTCCGCAGACGTGCCCGCGTTCCATACCCTTGCGGTCGAATGCATTGCGGAGGAGGGTGCGGCGATCCTTCCTAGGACAGGCCTGCCCGATGACGCCTTCGCCACGGACGGCACCATGACCAAACAAGACATCCGCGCCATTACCCTCGCTAAATTGGGCCCTGTGCGTGGCGGCCTTCTCTGGGATGTCGGATGCGGTTCTGGGTCTGTGGCAATCGAATGGATGCGTGCAGCACGTGATGCCCGCGCTATCGGCCTTGAACGTCGCGCCGATCGTCGCGCGATGGCGGCTGAGAACGCAATCGCCCTCGGTGCGCCCGCGTTAAAGCTGATGGACGCCGAGGCGCCTGACGGTCTTGCGGACCTACCTGCGCCGGACGCTGTTTTCATCGGCGGCGGATTGAGCCCTGAAACCGTTGCGGCGGCTTGGACTGCATTGAAACCGCATGGCCGTCTCGTCGCGAATGCCGTGACGCTAGAAGGCGAAGCACTCTTGCTCGCGCTGCACTCGGAAATGGGCGGCGACCTGACCCGCATCTCCGTGTCGCGTGCGAAACCAGTCGGTCGCCTGACAGGGTGGAAGCCTTCCATGCCCGTGACCCAATGGAGCCTGACAAAATGACCGGCAAACTCTACGGGATCGGATTGGGGCCAGGAGACCCCGAATTGATGACGCTCAAAGCCGCGCGTCTGATCCGTTCGGCGCGCGTCGTCGCCTATCCGACTTTGGCCGGTGGCAGCTCCTTCGCTCGCGCGATTGCCGCAGACTTTATCTCCGAGACGGCCCGAGAACTCGTCATGGACGTGCCCATGACCGTCGCACGCGCTCCGGCGCAGGATGCCTATGACGCCGGTGCGGTGGAAATTCGCGCCGCGCTTGATGCGGGCGACGATGTTGTGGTGCTCTGCGAGGGCGATCCGTTCTTCTACGGCTCGTTCATGTATCTCTTCGCGCGTCTCAAAGACGACTACGATATTGAGATTGTGCCCGGTGTTTCGTCCGTGAACGCCTGCGCCGCCGCTGCGAAACTGCCGCTGGTGGCACGCAACGAACGCCTGACAGTCTTGCCCGCTCCGAACGACGATGCTGCGCTCAACGCGGCGCTGTCCGGTGCGGAAACCCTCGTCCTGATGAAACTCGGACGCCATCTCCCGCGCATTCGCGCGGCGATTGAGGCGGCGGGGCTGACAGACAAAGCTTACTACATCGAGAGAGCCACGACCGGGGAGGAGGTCGTGTGTTCCCTCTCGGAGGCGCCCGAAAAGGCGCCCTATTTTTCCATGATCCTCATCGTGAAAGGGGCCGATCCATGGCTTTGACCCCTGTCGTCATCGCACTTAATGCGTCTGGCGAAAAAACTGCTGCTAAGATTGCCGCAGGACTTGGTGCGCAACTGCATGGCCGCGAAGGCCGCACCTCCGCGGAGATTACCTTTGCGAACGCATTGGACCATACCAGAACGCTGTTCGCGGCGGGTGTGCCGGTAATCGGCGTCTGCGCATCGGGTATCCTGATCCGTGCAGTCGCGCCGCTCCTGAATGACAAGAAGGCCGAACCGCCGGTGATTTCCGTCTCTGACGACGGGTCGGTGGTCGTGCCTCTGCTCGGCGGTCATCGCGGCGCGAACAAGCTCTCCGCGCAAATTGCGGACCTCCTTGACGCGAAGGCGGCGATCACGACGGCGGGGGATGTGTCGATGGGCGTGGCTCTTGATGAGCCGCCGGTCGGTTGGGCTCTGGGCACGCCGGATAATGCAAAAGCGGCGATGGCCGCGATTTTGGCCAATGGTGGTGCGACCGTTTCCGGCGAGGAGGCAGGACGCGCGACGTGGCTCGCCGAAGTTCCAACTGCCGAAGGTGTAGAAATCATCTGCACGACCAAAGATGTGACGCCCGAGGCGGAGACAACATTGGTCTATCATCCGCAGCGTTATGTCCTTGGCGTCGGGTGTTCGCGCAATTGCCCGCCTGAAGAGTTGGAAGCTCTCGTACGAGAGGTGCTCGCGAAGGCGGATCTATCGCCGAAGTCTCTCGCCGCGATTGCAACCGTTGATTTGAAGGCGGATGAACCCGCCATTCTCCAATTGGCGAAAACATTCGATGTCCCGTTGCGTCTCTTCACGGCGGACGAATTAGACGCGCAAACCCCGCGTTGCGCGACGTCTTCCGATGTCGTGTTTGCTGAAATCGGCACCCACGGCGTCGCAGAGAATGCTGCGCTAGCCTGTGCTGGTGAAGACTCAGAGCTCGCCGCTAAGAAGGTCAAAACCGCGATGGCGACCGCAGCATTGGCTGTGTGTGAGGACGTGATCACCGAGCCTGCCGGTCTCAAACGCGGACGCGTTTCGGTCGTCGGGATCGGGCCGGGGCAGGCAAGCTGGCGGACGCCAGAAGTATCGAAATTTGTCTCAGAGGCGGAAGAACTGGTGGGTTACAGCCTCTATATTGATCTTCTTGGTCCGCTGGCTGCAGGAAAAACGCGGAGAGATTTTCCGCTCGGCGGCGAGGAAGACCGCTGTCGTTACGCCTTGGAGCAGGCTGCGAAGGGCAAGAACGTGGCTCTGGTTTGCTCCGGCGACGCGGGCATCTATGCCATGGGTGCGCTCGTGTTTGAACTCTTGGACCGCACGCCAGAGGAACATGGCGTTTCCGATGCCGCCCGTCGCGTTGAGGTCATTTGCTCGCCCGGTGTATCTGCGCTCCAAGGTGCCGCAGCACGTGCAGGTGCGCCGCTCGGTCACGATTTCTGTGCAATTTCGCTCTCCGATCTTCTGACAACGCGCGACGATATCGTCCGCCGTCTCAAGGCCGCTGCAGAGGGTGATTTTGTCATCGCCTTCTATAATCCGGTCTCGAAAAAGCGTCGGACGCTCTTGGCCGAGGCGCGGGACATTTTGCTCGAACACCGCCCCGCAGACACGCCTGTCATGCTGGCGTCCAATCTCGGACGCCCGACGGAGCACGTGCGCTACCGGAGGCTCGATGAGCTGGAAGTGGATGAGGTCGACATGTTGACGGTTGTCCTCATCGGGTCGTCGAATTCGCGGTTGGCGCAACTCGGGGAGGGGCCGCGCATGTTTACGCCGCGCGGCTATTCGCGCCGGATTGACGGCGATCTTAAGGACGTTGGCAACCGCCATCTGGAGGACTGAGTATGACTGTCTATTTCATCGGCGCAGGGCCGGGCGATCCGGAACTTCTCACCAAAAAAGCAGAACGGATTATCGGGGAATGTCCGGTGTGTCTGTATGCGGGTTCACTGGTGCCGGAAGAAGTCGTCGCCTGTGCCCCTGAGGGCGCGCGCGTGCTGGATACAGCACCAATGACGCTAGACGACACACATGCGGAAATCAAAATGGCACATGAAAAAGGCCAAAATGTTGCGCGTGTGCACAGTGGGGACCCTTCTCTGTATGGAGCGATTGCGGAGCAAATTCGCCGTTTGCGAGCCGATGGCATCGATTATGAGATTATCCCGGGTGTACCCGCCTATGCGGCTGCGGCTGCCGCTCTCGGACAGGAACTCACGATTCCCGAGATCGCTCAGTCTATCGTTCTGACCCGCGTGTCGATGAAATCGACGTCCATGCCGGAGGGAGAAACGCTCGAGAATTTTGCGAGAACGGGCGCGACTTTGGCGATACATCTCGGCATTCGGAACCTGCGAGAAATCGAACGTCAACTCGCGCCCTACTATGGGGCGGATTGTCCCGTCGCTGTGGCGTATCGCGTTGGCTGGCCGGATCAGATGTTGATCCGCGGCACGCTATCTGACATCCGAGAAAAGGTGCGCGACGAGAAAATCACTCGCACGGCTCTGATACTTGTCGGGCCAGCGCTTGGGCAGATTCCGGACTTTAAAGACTCCGCTCTCTACGATCCGCAGATGCCGCACGTGCTACGGCCAAAGGTGAAAAACGCAGGCGAGTGATCTCGATTTTGTGCACTTTATACTTTTGGTTAGCTTGACCTTTAGGTTTCTACGCACAACTCTATCCTTAGGATAAAGTGCGCGGAGTATCAAAATATGACAGGTTATTTGCCGAAAGAAGTCCGCGAAGGTCTCGAACTGGCGCGCAAACGCGCGGAGAAAAAGCGCTCGCGTTTGCGAGTGCGTGTCGAGGATCAGACCTATCCGATTTTGCGGTCTTGGGATAGCGGTTTCGCGCTTGATCGCGGAGACGCGGATCATTTGCGCGGATTGGTTGATGTCTATGACGGCACACGCCATCTATATCAGGCGCTGATCGTTGCGTCCCGCTATGAGGACGACGAGATGGCGTTTGAATTCAAGCGCGCAACGAAAGCGATGGACAAGCCGCCATTGGATTATGATCGGCCCGATGACGCGCCGATCGCTCTCTTGCCGCGATAATCTTACTGCAGATCCGCGAAGGCCTCTTTGAGACGCGCGCAGGCGGTCTCGACGAGACTGCGCGGCGTCGCGAGATTGAAACGCAAGAAGGGTTCACCCCCTTTGCCGAAACTCGGCCCATGGTTTGGCGCGATATGCGCAGTGTCTTGGACCCGCGAGGTGTATTCCTCTGCCGTCATGCCGGTGCCGGAAAAATCTACCCAAGCGAGATAGGTGGCCTCCAGCGGCATGGAGGTCAGGCCCGGAATGCTTGCGATTGTCTCATCGAAAATCTTGCGGTTGCCATCGAGATAAGCAACGAGTTCGTCCACCCATGCGGCCCCTTCTGGCGTGTAGGCAGCGGTTGCCATCTCGAGCCCGAACGAGTTTGGCGAAATTCCCAGACCCGCCATGCGAGCGGCGAAAACGTTGCGCAATTTTTCATTTGGGATGATGACGTTGCCAGAGTGTGTGCCAGCAATATTGAACGTCTTTGTCGTCGCGGTCATCATCACGAGCCGATCTTCGATCCCCTCGATGAGTGCCATTGGTGTATGTGTATAGCCCGGCATCACGAGATCGTGGTGAATTTCGTCAGACACGAGAATGAGGTCGTGGCGTTTGCAGAAGGCTGCGACGCCTTCCAGTTCGTCACGGGTCCAGACACGTCCCCCTGGATTGTGCGGAGAACAGAACACCAGCATTGTCTCCTTACCGGTCATCTGCGCGTCCCACGCTTCGAAATCCATGACGTATCGCCCGTCTTCGAGCGCGAGTTCACATGATGTGATGTCCCGTCCGGCGGCTTTGATCACACGGTGAAACGCGTGATAGACTGGCGTCATCAGAACTACGGCATCACCCGGCTTGGTGAGGGCATCGACGCAAAGTCCGGTGCCGTTGACGAGGCCATGTGTTGTGAAGATCCACTCCGGCTCAACATTCCATCCGTGACGCGTGCTCATCCACCATTGGATCGCCGCCAGATAGGCACTGTCATCCCCGTGGTAGCCGTAGATTCCGTGGGCGGTCATCTTTTCCAGCGCAGCTTGCACCGTGGCGGGCGGGCGGAAATCCATATCCGCGACCCACATCGCGATGCCGTCATCTGCGGGCACGTTGTACAGCGCTTCCATCTTGTCCCATTTGGCACAGCGGGTGCCGAAGCGGGGGATCACCTCGTCAAACAGGGAATTGCTCATATGACATCCTTTCATACTTGCCCGCAGTTAACCGTTCAAAAGCCACAAGTTAAAGGGCGATTCCCGCGCAGCGGGGCTTGCATCTCGTCTCAGCGGCTAGAGAACGCCCTTTTGCGCTCCATTCCGCCCCTTGCGCCCCATTGCGTCGTGACCCGCCATCGCCTAAATGCAAGGCATGACCTTGAAACCGATCCTCATCCACCCCGACCCGCGCCTTAAAAAGGTGTGCGACCCTGTGACCGAATTCGACTCGGATTTGGCGCGGCTCGCTGATGACATGCTTGAAACCATGTATGATGCGCCGGGGATCGGTCTTGCGGCCCCGCAGATTGGCCTTACGAAGCGGTTGCTGGTGATGGACTGCGCCAAAGAGGCGGATGGCACGCCGGAGCCGATGGTGCTCGTGAACCCTGCGGTGACGTGGGAGAGCGAAGACAAGAACGTCTACGAAGAGGGCTGTCTCTCCATCCCCGGCCAGTATGCCGAGGTGGAACGCCCGAAGATGGTGCGCGTCAGTTGGCTTGATGTTGAAGGCAAGAGCCACGAAGAAGAGTTCGACGAGCTCTGGGCGACCTGTGTCCAGCACGAGATCGACCACCTGAACGGCGTGCTCTTCATTGATTATCTCAAGCCGCTCAAGCGCCAGATGATCACCAAGAAGATGCAAAAGCTGAAACGCGAAAAGGCCCGTTCCTGATGGCGCTGCGCGAAATCGTGCTTTGGCCCGATGCGCGTCTGAGCACAGTTTGCGCGCCCGTTTCCGAGATCACCGACGACATTCGTCACCTTGTCGTGGACATGTTCGAGACAATGTATGACGCACCGGGCCGTGGCCTCGCGGCGCCTCAGGTCGGAGAATTGATCCGTCTATTCGTTATGGATGCAACGTGGAAAGAAGGTGAGAAATCGCCGCTCGCAATGATCAATCCGGAAGTCGTGAGTGTTTCGGAGGAAGTTTGCGAGATCGAGGAGGCGTGCCTTTCCATTCCCGGTGTGTCCGCGCATGTGACCCGTCCGACGCGCATTGAAATGCGGTGGAAGGATCTCGATGGAGAGATCCAAACCCGCGCGTTCGAGGGCGTAGACGCCCGCATCATCCAGCACGAGTTCGACCATCTCGAAGGTCTCGTGCATTTCGACCGTCTTGATCCCAAATCCCGTTCTCTCCTCGAGGAGGCTTACCTATGACCCAGCGCCCGTTTTTGCCCTATCCGGACAAGCGCTTGCGGACGGCTGTTCCGCCTGTCACGGAAATCACCGATGAAATCCGCGCGATCTGGAACGATATGGTCGAAACGATGGATGCGATGCCGGGCTATGGCCTCGCTGGTCCGCAGATCGGAGTGATGCAGCAGCTCGCCGTCGTGGATTGCTCGGAAGAGCGCGGGAAGGCGATCAAGCTGGCGAACCCAGAGATTCTCCATGCGTCCGCTCAACCAAGGGAACACGAGGAGGCCTCCCCAAACCTGCCGGGAATGTCCGCCGTGATTTCCCGCCCTCGTGCTGTGACTGTCCGCTTTCTCAATGAGAGCGGCGAAATAGAAGAGCGCGACTTTGTGAACCTCTGGGCGACGTCCGTGCAGCATCAGATCGACCATCTCAACGGCCGGATGTATTTCGACAATCTGAAACCCGTGAAACGTCAGATGTTCCTGAAGAAGGCGAAGAAAACGGGAGCCATCAAATGAGAGTTGTGTTCATGGGCAGCCCGGAGTTCTCCGTTCCCGTGCTCGACGCGCTTGTCGAGGCGGGGCATGAGATCGCCTGCGTTTACTGCCAGCCGCCGCGTCCGGCGGGTCGTGGCAAGAAAGACCGCCCGACGCCAGTTCAGGCGCGTGCCGAGGAACTTGATCTTCTTGTCCGTCACCCGATCAACTTCAAAGATCCCTCTGATGTGGAGGAGTTCGCCGCGCTCGACGCAGATGTTGCTGTCGTCGTGGCCTACGGCCTGATCCTGCCGCAAGCGCTGCTCGACGCGCCGAAACACGGGTGCCTGAATATCCACGCATCGCTCCTGCCGCGTTGGCGTGGCGCTGCCCCGATCCATCGCGCGATCCTCGAAGGCGATGAGAAAACGGGTGTCTGCATCATGCAGATGGAAGCAGGTCTGGACACTGGGCCTGTTTTGCTCTGTCAAGAAACGCAAATTACGGCAGAAGACACCACCGCCATCCTTCATGATCGCCTTTCGGAGATGGGGTCTGATGCGATTGTCGTCGCGCTTGATGCCTTGTCGCAACTTGTGCCTGAACCTCAGCCAGAGGCCGGCGTCACCTACGCGGCCAAAATCGATAAGGCCGAGGCCAAAATCGACTGGACCCGCCCGGCGACCGTAATTGACCGCCAAATCCGTGGACTATCGCCATTCCCGGGCGCATGGGCCATGCTGAACGACGAGCGGATCAAGTTCCACATGTCGCGCGCGGTTTTGGGCAGCGGCCAACCGGGAGACGTGATCGGAGATTTCACCATCGCCTGCGGTGACGGCGCGGTTGAAATTTTGACGGCACAGCGCGAAGGTAAACGCGCGATGCCGGTCTCGGAAATCCTGAAAGGTCTCGAGCTCCCGATCGGCAGTCGTTTTGAGTGAGGAGTTTCCATGTTCATGGTTCTGATGGGAACTGTTATCATTGCCGGAATCGTTGGCTATGTTTCTGAAAAGACAGGCTTCACCCGCAATGGCATTCTGCAGTCCATTATTATCTGCGTGGGCGGCGCCTTTCTGGCATACTTTGTGAAGATCATGTTCGGCTTTGGTTTTCGAACCCCGGGCATCAATGCGATTGTCGCCTCGCTCGGATCTTTGATTATCGTGCCGACCCATTGGCGAAATCGGTAGGAGAGGGATATGCCCGTTCTGTTCTTGATCATCGTGGGGGCTGCAGCAGGGTTTATTGCCACCCGTGTGATGGACGTCAAAACGGATATATTCACAACAATCCTGATCGGCATGGCAGGCGCTCTGATCGGCGGGCTAGTGCTCCGCGGCGTCCTGTTGCTCACCGGCATGGCTGCAGGGTTTGTTGGTGCCTTGCTCGGGGCGATGTTGCTGATTTGGGTATGGAAGACGCTTCGGGGGCGCCGCTAAGTGCTTTGGTTCCTGAGCATTCCGGGAATGGCCGTGCGGCTTGTTTTTGCGCTTGGGCTTTGGCTCATGTTCCGTCCGGGTGGATGGTTCGTTGCGTGCTGTCTCGCTATCGCCGCAACATGGTATTTCTGACCAGTCAGGATCGCGGAGGACGGCTCTTGTAAACCGGAAGAGACCAGCCCCAGATGAGGCTGCCGGAACGAAGTGCAAAGGTCATAAACGCACCCGCCGTGAAATACACTGTCCTCGGAAATTCAAAATAAGACGCTAATAGCATTGTGATTGCGCCAGCGAGTGCGGCGGAGGCATAGATCTCGCCTTGCTTGAGAATGAGCGGCACTTCGTTGCACACCACGTCGCGCATCAGGCCGCCAAAACAGCCCGTCGTCACCCCCATGAGGGCCACAATCACAGGCGGTTGGCCGAGTGTCATCGCGACGCCTGCACCCGCGACCACTGCGACCGGCAGAGCGATGGCATCGGCCCACATCAGGGCTTTTAAACGGCTCTCAAAAAGGTGCGCGGTGAAAAACACGACCGTCGCCACGACGCAGGCGATGACGATATAGGTCGGATTGGCGATCCAGAACACGGAGTCGCGGTTCAGAAGCACGTCGCGCAACGTGCCCCCTCCCACCGCCGTCAGACAGGCGATGAACGCGAAGCCAACGATATCAAGCTGTGCGCGTGACGCCGCCAAAGCTCCCGAAATTGCGAACACGATAACCGAGGCATAATCGAGAGCGGCGAGGGGCGTCATGAGGCGACCTTCTTGAACGGGGCCATGCCCTCGCGCGCCAACTCATCGGCGCGTTCGTTCTCCGGATGCCCCGCGTGCCCCTTGACCCATTCCCACGTTACATCGTGGTTTTGCTGAGCCGCATCAAGGCGTTGCCAAAGGTCGACGTTCTTAACCGGTTTCTTGTTTGAGGTCTTCCAACCGTTCCGCTTCCAGCCGAAAATCCAACCTGTTACCCCGTTCTTCACGTAGGCACTGTCGGTCACGATGGTGATCTTTGTCGGGCGTCCGAGCGTCTCAAGCGCGGAGATCGCCGCTAGCAACTCCATCCGATTGTTGGTGGTTTCCGGCTCACCGCCATTGAGCGTCCGCTCTTTGATAACGGTTTCACCTTCCTTCGCCTGAAGCAAAGCGCCCCAGCCACCCGGGCCAGGATTTCCGGAGCATGCTCCGTCGGTATATGCGTAAAATTCAGCCATGACAGAGAAGGGTGATAAAGCGCCCTGTGCTCCCGTCAAGCCCTTCGCCCTGCGAGATGCGCCGTGCGAGGATTGAAAAGCCTGCTTCGGTTAGATGGGCCTCTAATTCTTCCTCGCTGTAATAAGTGTAAAACCGTCCGATTTTGTCCGGACCTTCACCCGCGCCGAGCTTCATCGCGACGTGGAATTTTCCCGCCTGTTTGAGCGCGCGATGAACTCGTGCGAGTAAATCGGGGAGTTCGGTTCGTCTGGCGTGCAACAAACTGAAATTCGCCCAAATCGCGTCGTAGGTGTGCTCGGCGTCCAACTCGACAAATTGCGCTTGCCGCGCGTTGACCTTCGGGTGCTTAGATGCCCGCGCTACCATCTCTGCTGACGCATCCCATGCGTCGACGTCGCAACCGTGGTCTGCGAACCACGCAGCATATTGGCCAGGGCCGCATCCGAGATCCAAAACCTTCGCGCCGTCGGGAAGTCCCTCAATCAGGGCTTTTGCCTCGCGCACCTCATAGAGCGTCTCATTCCGTTTCGCATAGGCGTCGGCCTGTGCGTCGTAGACGGCGATGGTTGGCTCGTCGGTGCTCATGGGCGGCATGCCGCTTTACGCGGTTTCACGCAGAACGCGCGGCACTTTGAATTCGACGTTCTCCTGCGCGGTTTCCACAAGCTCGACGGTCACGTCGAACCGCGCTTTGAACGCGTCGATCACTTCGTTGACGAGCACTTCTGGTGCCGACGCCCCAGCGGTGATGCCAACGGATTTAATGTCGCCAAGAGCGCGCCAGTCGATGTCATCGGCACGTTGCACTAGCTGCGAATAGTCGCAGCCGTTCGCTTTTCCAACTTCTACAAGACGTTTGCTATTCGAACTATTGGGCGCGCCAATCACCAAAAGAGCGTCGATATTTGAGGAAATTGCTTTCACGGCCGCTTGGCGGTTCGTGGTCGCATAGCAAATATCTTCTTTATGCGGCCCGACTATTTTCGGGAAGCGGGCGCGGAGTGCGGCAATCACATCCACCGTGTCGTCCACAGAAAGCGTCGTCTGCGTGATAAACGCCAGTTGATCCGGATCGCGAACCGTCAGCCCCGCCACATCTTCAGGCTTTTCGACCAACAGAACCTCGCCATCGGGCAGTTGCCCCATTGTGCCAATGGTCTCAGGGTGGCCGGCATGACCGATCATGATCATCTGCAACCCGTCGGCGTGATGGCGCTCTGCCTCGATGTGAACTTTGGAGACGAGCGGGCAGGTGGCATCTACGTAAACCATCTCGCGCCGCGCGGCTTCGGCGGGCACTGCCTTCGGGACGCCATGCGCCGAAAAGATCACTGGACGGTCGTCGGGGCAGTCTTCCAACTCTTCGACAAATATCGCGCCTTTTTCCTTCAGGCCATCGACTACGAATTTGTTGTGGACGATCTCATGCCGGACATAGACGGGCGGTCCCCATTTCTCGATCGCCATTTCGACGATCTTGATGGCTCGATCAACACCCGCGCAGAATCCGCGTGGCGCAGCAAGATAGAGAGTGAGTGGTGTCATGGTCAAAGCGCGCTCCTGTTCCCCTATGAGGTATTGTCTCCGGACGGCGATGGCAACGGGACAAAATAAAACCCCCGCCGTGAAGCGGGGGTTTGCAGTCAGTTTTGTGCGTGTGTTCGGTGCGTTTAGTCGTCGTAGTTGCCTTCTTCGCGCGGTTCACGCGGCGGGCGGCCGATGACATCACGAAGGTCGCTGAGTTCGATGAAGTTATCAGCCTGACGGCGCAGTTCGTCCGCAATCATGGGCGGTTGCGTTTTGATCGTGGAGACCACGGAAACACGGACGCCTTGACGCTGGAGGCTTTCGAGCAGCGGACGGAAATCACCGTCGCCGGAGAAAAGCACGATGTGATCGACGTGCGGCGCCAATTCCATCGCATCGACAGCCAGTTCGATGTCCATGTTGCCTTTGATTTTGCGGCGACCCATCGAGTCAGTGAACTCTTTTGCGGGTTTCGTCACCATCGTGAAGCCATTGTAGTTCAGCCAGTCTACAAGCGGGCGAATGGGCGAATAGTCATCGTTTTCGAGCAGTGCGGTATAGTAGAACGCGCGAAGCATTTTTCCGCGGCGCATAAATTCCTGCCGAAGCAGTTTGTAATCAATGTCGAACCCGAGCGATTTAGCGGCCGCATAAAGATTCGAACCATCGATAAACAGAGCAAGGCGTTCATCTTTGTAAAACATTCAATGGTCCTTTTTGTTGTTCTTGGGCCAACCGTAATACGATTGGTCAATATTCGCTTTACACAGACGATCATATTCGACCTATGGCTCGAAAAGAACTTGTCTAAAGGGATATCTCGGGGGTCAAATGGGTCAGGGTGCAGAAAAGGCAAATCTGCGACGCATCTTTGTAGCGATGGGGGCCAATCTGCCTTCGACAGCAGGTGAACCGATCGACACGTTGCGTGGCGCTGTGGCCGCGTTGCAGGCGCTCGGGCTTCACGTCAGCGCGGTGAGTCGCGTCTTTGAAACCCCCTGTTTCCCCGAAGGTGCAGGTCCTGACTATCTCAATGCGGCCCTTGAATTGCAGAGCGATTTGCCTGCCGAGACGATCCTTAGCGTTCTTCACGAGGTCGAGGCGCAATTCGGGCGCGTGCGCGAAACCCGTTGGGCGGGGCGATCGCTTGATCTCGATCTTCTTGCCGTCGAGGACCTTATCGCCCCGGACCGAGAAGGTGTAGAGCGCTGGATCAACATGCCGCTGGAGCTTCAAATGAAGAGCGCGCCTGACACGCTCATCTTGCCACATCCACGCATTCAGGACCGCGCGTTCATGCTGATTCCCTTTGCCGATGTGGCACCCGATTGGAAGCATCCGCTTTTGGGGCAAACCGTGCAGGAAATGCTGGATGCCCGTCCGGCGGGGGAGAAAACCGGTGTGAAAGCGCTCGACGGCGTCGAAATCCCCCTGAAATAAGGCCAAAGGGCGCTTGTCATTCAGTATGCGAGCGCCTAAATAAAGCCTTTGAACTGATACCCCCGTCAAACGATTGGAGTTCCCATGGCCCGCGTGACCGTTGAAGATTGCGTCGATAAGGTTCCGAACCGCTTCGAGCTTGTGATGCTTGCTGCACACCGTGCGCGCGAGATTGCGTCTGGTTCCTCTCTGACCGTGGACCGTGACAACGACAAGAACCCCGTTGTTGCTCTGCGCGAGATTGCAGAAGAAACCCAATCCGCTGAATCGCTGCGCGAGCGCATGATCGAGAGCCATCAGACCCAGATCGAGGTCGATGAGCCGGAAGACGATCAAATGGCTCTGCTGATGGGTCAGGAAACGGACAAACCGGCAGACGACGACATGTCCGAAGAGAAACTGCTCCGCGCACTGATGGAAGCACAAGGCCAATCCTGAGGGATTGGAGAGACGACGAAGGCCTGCCTTCGCTAAAGGAGTTTGCGAACCAAAATGATCGACGTCGAAGACCTGATCGCCCTGGTTCGCAATTATAACCCCAAGACAAATGCTGACCTGATCCGAGAGGCCTATGCCTATGGCCTCGAGATGCATGAAGGTCAGTTCCGTCGGTCGGGTGAACCCTATTTCACCCACCCCGTCGCCGTTGCCGCCATCCTGACCGAGCAATCGCTCGATGATGCGACGATCATCACGGCCCTTCTTCACGACACGATCGAAGACACGCGCGCCTCCTATCAGGAGGTCTCCCGCCGTTTTGGTGAGGAAATCGCCGAGCTTGTCGATGGCGTGACCAAACTCACGAACCTTCAGCTTTCCTCGACCGAGACCAAGCAGGCGGAAAATTTCCGCAAGCTGTTCATGGCGATGTCGAAAGACCTGCGCGTGATCCTCGTAAAACTCGCTGACCGTCTGCACAACATGCGGACGATCAAATCCATGCGTCCGGAAAAGCAGCTTCAAAAAGCGCGCGAGACGATGGATATCTTTGCGCCGCTCGCGGGCCGGATGGGTATGCAGTGGATGCGCGAGGAACTCGAGGATCTCTCGTTCCGCGTCATCAACCCCGAGGCGCGCAACTCGATCATCCGCCGTTTCATCACGCTTCAGCGCGAAACCGGTGATGTGATCCACAAGATTACCAACGATATCCGTACCGAGCTTGAGCGCGAGGGGATTGAGGCGGATGTGTTTGGGCGCGCGAAAAAACCGTATTCAATCTGGCGCAAGATGGAGGAGAAGCAACAGAGTTTCTCCCGTCTGTCAGACATTTATGGCTTCCGCGTCATCACGCGTTCGGACCTCGATTGCTACCGGGTTCTCGGCGTGATCCACCAACGCTGGCGCGCGATTCCGACGCGGTTCAAGGACTACATCAGTCAACCGAAGTCGAACGGCTATCGCTCCATCCACACCACCGTATCGGGCCGTGACGGCAAACGCGTCGAGGTGCAAATCCGCACCCGTCAGATGCACGAGGTCGCGGAATCCGGTGTGGCTGCGCACTGGTCCTACCGTGATGGTGTCCGCGCGCAGAACCCGTTTGCGGTTGATCCGACGAAATGGCTCACGACGCTCACCGAGCGGTTCGAGAACGCGGAGGACCACTCCGAATTCCTCGAACACGTCAAAATGGAAATGTATTCCGACAAGGTGTTCACCTTCACGCCCAAGGGCGAAGTGGTTGCTTTGCCGAAAGGGGCGACGCCTCTGGACTACGCCTATTCCATCCACACGCGCATCGGCGATAGCTGCGTCGGCGCAAAGGTGGACGGTATTCGCGTCCCGCTCTGGACCCGTTTGAAGAATGGTCAGAGCGTCGAGATCATGACAGCCGAGGGCCAGCGCCCGCAGGCGACATGGCTCGATATCGTTGTGACGGGACGTGCAAAAGCCGCCATTCGCAAAAGTCTGCGTGAAGAGGACCGTGAACGGTTTATCAAGCTGGGCCGCGAGCTTGCCCGTGTGGCGTTTGAGCACGTTGGTCGCAAGGCAACGGAAAAGGCGCTCGCAACCGCTGCAAAGCAACTCTCGCTTGAAAACAGCGAGGAACTTCTCTCGCGTCTCGGGTCCGCTGAACTCACGGCGTCGTCTGTTGTCCGCACGGTTTATCCGGAACTCGTGCGTGAGAGCGGCGAGATCGACAGCCAACGCGCCGTCCTCGGTCTCTCTGAGGGGCAGAGCTATCATCAGGCCCAATGTTGTCAGCCGGTTCCGGGCGAACGTATTGTCGGCATCACCTATCGGGGCAAGGGCGTCGTGATTCACACGATCGACTGCCCGACCCTCGAGGCTCTGGAAAGCGAGCCGGAGCGTTGGGTGGATTTGCAATGGCACGCTGGCCCGCACGCGGCAGAGCATACCGTTTCTCTTGATCTGACGATCTCGAACGACACCGGTGTTCTCGGGCGTATTTGCTCTTTGATTGGCGAGCAAAAGGCCAATATCTCAGATTTGAAATTTATTGATCGAAAACCTGACTTCTATCGCCTCATTGTCGACGTAGAACTGAGAGATATCGAACATCTGCACGCCGTCATGTTGGCCCTTGAGGCCGAAAGTGACGTGGCGCGGGTGCGGCGACATCGGGATCTGGGCAGACGCCCCTGAGCGCGTCGAGGGTAGAACGTGGTTTTCAAACGCCGGGACAAGCTGACACCACTCCAGTGGTTGGGGCAACTGCTCTGGCCCAAGAAAGGCTGGGCGCGCGCGGCGCAGTATCTCAAACACCGCTTGCACCGCCTTCCTGACACACCTGAGAAGATTGCCCGTGGCGTCTTTGCCGGTGTGTTCTGTGTCTTTACGCCCTTCTACGGCCTGCATTTTGTCCTCGCCTTCATTCTCGCGAAGATCATGCGTGGCAACGTGGTTGCCGCTCTTCTGGCGACCTTTGTCGGCAATCCTCTGACCTATGTGCCTATTGGTGTGATCTCCCTCAAAATGGGCCACCTGATCCTAGGCACGGAGTTCGATCACCACCAAGAGCGCAGCTTTGTGGGCAAGAGTTACGACGCACTTGATGATCTGCAACGCAACTTCTTCGCGCTCTTCACCGATCGTGACGCGGATTGGACCGGGCTGGGCCGGTTTTTTCACGAAGTCTTTCTTCCCTATTTGGTGGGTGGAATCGTTCCCGGTCTCATCGCGGGGCTTGTGGCCTATTACGTGACCCTGCCCATGATCGCGGCCTATCAGTTGCGCCGTCGGCGTAAATTAAAAGCCAAACTCGAAGACCGCCGCCAGAAAGCCAAGATCAAAGACGCGCCTCTGGATAAGGTGACGCACAAGCCTTGATCGACACGATCAGAGATTGTGGCTTTGCTTTCCGGTCACGGACGCTATTTTCGCACCAGATTAATCGTCAGGAATAGAAGACCATGACCACCGAACTGCGCCTCGGCATGAATATCGACCACGTTGCGACCGTGCGAAATGCGCGCGGCTCTGCCTATCCGGATCCGGTGCGCGCAGCCAAGCTCGCGGAAGAGGCCGGTGCCGACGGGATCACCGCGCACCTGCGCGAAGACCGTCGTCACATCACCGACGCCGATATCGAGGCGCTTGTCGCTAACCTGACTGTGCCGCTCAATTTCGAGATGGCTGCGACAGATGAGATGCAGGCCATTGCCCTGCGTCACAAACCGCACGCCGTTTGCATCGTTCCTGAAAAGCGCGAAGAGCGCACGACCGAGGGCGGTCTCGAAGTCGCGCGCGAGGAAAACCGCCTCGCCCACTTCATCGCGCCGCTGCGCGAGGCCGGATCGCGTGTATCGATCTTCATCGCTGCCGACCAGCCGCAGATCGAAGCGGCCCACCGGATCGGTGCTGCCGTGGTCGAACTGCACACAGGCGCCTATTGCGATTTCCACGCCGAAGGCAAATTCGCGGAGCGTGATGACGAGCTTAAACGCCTGACAGACATGGCCGAATTCGCGCATGGTCTGGGTCTTGAGGTCCACGCGGGCCACGGCCTGACCTACGAAACGGTCAAACCGATCGCGGCCCTTCCTCAGATCGTCGAATTGAACATCGGCCATTTTCTCATTGGCGAAGCGATTTTCCGCGGGATCATTCCGGCCATTCATGAAATGCGCCGCCTGATGGACGAAGCGCGCGCGGAGGGATGACATGATCCTCGGCATTGGCTCTGATCTCGCGAATATCGACCGGATTTCCGGCACGCTGGAGAGGTTCGGAGACCGGTTCAAAAATCGCGTTTTTACCGAGATCGAGCAGGCCAAGGCCGAACGTCGCCGCGATGTGGCCGGAACCTATGCGAAACGCTGGGCCGCGAAAGAGGCCTGTTCCAAGGCGCTCGGCACCGGCCTCGCGATGGGGATTTCGTGGAAGGACATGGCGGTCAAAAACCTCCCGACCGGACAGCCGATCATGGAGGTCACGGGCTGGGCGAAAGACCGTCTCGACCAGATGACGCCCGCAGGTCACGAAGCGATCATTCATGTGACCCTGACCGACGATTACCCGTGGGCGCAGGCCTTTGTCGTCATTGAGGCGCGCCCCAAGGCCGGTTAAACCGCCAAAAACCTGCGTTTCTAGGGGTATCGCTTGACTCCCAAGTGCTTGCCTTTCATATCGCCAAGGTAAAAATACCCCACATGCTTTCCAACAAAGCCCACAAGGATGAATTCGATGAGCAGCGGCAAAGATAACCTGATGGAAACCGTCAAAACGGTGGTTTACGCGCTCTTGATTGCGGGCGTGTTCCGGACGTTCTTTTTCCAGCCGTTCTACATCCCATCCTCGTCCATGAAAGACACGCTGCTCATCGGTGACTTCCTCTTTGTGAACAAGATGAGCTACGGTTTCTCCAAGTGGTCCTGCCCGCAGATGGTCAACTTCCTCTGCCCGATCTCCGGGCGCATCTTGGGATCAGAGCCTGAGCGGGGGGACATCGTTGTGTTTATGCACCCGACGCAGGAACGTGTTTTCGTGAAACGTTTGATCGGTCTGCCGGGGGACAAGGTGCAGGTCAAAGACGGTGTGGTCTTCATCAATGGCGAAGAGGCCGTGCAAACCCCTGATGGTGCCTTTGTTGAGACGTTCGAGCCGCAGGGGGCCCAAGGCCGCTATCCGTCCTGTTCCAACGCTGCACCGGGTCGTGGTGGGGACTGTATCAAAGAAAAATTCATCGAGACGCTTCCGGGCGGGCACGAGCACTCGATCCTGAACGTGCGGACCATCTCCGTCGATAATACGCCGGTCTACACGGTTCCTGCCGACAACTATTTCTTCATGGGTGATAACCGTGACAACTCTGCCGACAGCCGCATGGCGCAATCCGCGGGCGGTGTTGGCTATGTCCCTGAAGAGTATCTCCTCGGCAAAGTGAACCGCGTGATCTTTTCTTCTGCCGGTCAACGTCTGCTCTACTTCTGGACTTGGCGCTCCGACCGTTTCTTCAAGGCACTACAGTGAAGATTTCCGCCGATCTCCAAGCGTTTCAAAAACGCCTCGGGCATGAGTTTTCTCAGCCCGATTTGCTTGTGCGTGCGCTGACCCATAGCTCCATTTCCTCGCCGACCCGTCCGGACAACCAGCGCCTCGAATTTCTTGGGGACCGTGTGCTTGGCCTGACCATGGCAGAGGCACTGTTTGAAGCGGATAAAACCGCGTCCGAAGGCCAGCTCGCTCCCCGTTTCAACGCGCTCGTGCGTAAAGAAACCTGCGCAGACGTGGCCCGTCAGATTGATATTGGCGCGGTGTTGAAACTTGGCCGTTCCGAGATGATGTCCGGCGGACGTCGCAAAGAGGCGCTTTTGGCCGACGCGATGGAGGCGGTGATTGCCGCCGTATACCGCGACGCTGGCTTTGATGTTGCGAAATCTGTTGTGCGCAAACTCTGGGGCAAACGGATCGAGACCGTGGACGCCGACTCCCGTGACGCCAAAACCGCGTTGCAGGAATGGGCTCAGGCCCGCGGGCAGAAGCCGCCGAAATACACGGAAATCGCCCGCAAGGGTCCGGACCACGCGCCGGTTTTCACAATCGAAGTGTCTCTCGAAAGCGGTGAGTCCGCACGATCCGAGGCACCCTCGAAACGTCAGGCCGAACAGGCCGCAGCAAAATCTCTACTGACCGAATTGGAGGCCAAGAATGGCTGATACACGTGCAGGCTTCGTGGCTCTGATCGGTGAGCCGAACGCTGGTAAATCCACGCTTTTGAATGCGATGGTCGGGGCGAAAGTCTCCATCGTGACGCACAAGGTGCAAACCACCCGCGCCCGCATTCGCGGCGTGGCCATTGAAGGCGATAGCCAGATCGTCTTTGTCGATACGCCCGGAATCTTCAAACCGCGCCGTCGTCTCGACCGCGCGATGGTCACGGCCGCTTGGGGCGGGGCTGCGGACGCGGATGTTGTGGTCCTGATGATCGAGGCGCACAAAGGTGTCACCGAAGGTGTCGAAGCCATCCTCGCCGCCCTCGACGAACACGCCAACCCGCGTCAGAAAATTGCCCTCGCAATCAACAAGATCGACATGGTCGATGTTGAGAAGCTCCTGAAAATCGCGAAGGACATGAACGAGCGCCGCGAGTTCGTCGAAACCTTCATGATCTCCGCAGAGAAGGGCAAAGGTGTCGCCGATCTGCGCAAATGGCTCGCGAAAGAGGTGCCGGCTGGCCCGTGGCTCTACCCCGAGGATCAGATCGCCGATCTGCCGATGCGCATGATCGCGGCAGAAATCACCCGTGAAAAGCTGACCCTGAACCTCCATCAGGAACTGCCCTACCAGTTGACGGTTGAGACCGAGAACTGGGAAGAGCGCAAGGATGGCTCCGCCAAGGTTGATCAGGTGATCTACGTGTCCCGCGACGGTCACAAGGGGATCATCCTCGGCAAACGCGGCGAGACGATCAAACGCATCTCCCGCGCCGCGCGTGAGGAACTGTCCGAGTTCGCCGGTCGTAAAATCCACCTCTTCCTACAGGTGAAAGTGCGCCCGAACTGGCTCGAAGAAGCTGAGCGCTATGGCGAGATGGGTCTCGATTTCAAAGACGGAAACTGAACGCCTCCGCGCGTGGTGAGGAATAGATCATGGCCCGTCTGACCGCTGATCTCTGGGTGTCCGCCTATCTCACCCGCCTGCGTCTTTCTGACATTCCCGCCTTCGTTACCCGCAAAGGCGACGCGACGGCGGGCGCTGTGATGGTCAAGCTCAACACGCTCGACGGGCAGGCCAAGGCGTTTCAGCGCGAATTCAACATCCTTGAGGACCGCCGTGATTGGGCCGTTCTGGCAGAGGGCGACGAACGCGATGTGGATGCCGCTCTCTCAAAGCAGGCCAGTTTCGATCCTGATCTCTGGATCATCGAAGTCGAAGACCGGCAAGGGCGCAGTCTGCTTGATGAGCCTGGCTTGTCCGACTGAATTTGCGATCAGAGCGATGCCCGCTTCAGGCGTCGCTTATTTCGGCGCAAAAGGTGTCCGATCCCGATAAAGCCGAGCCCTGCTATGACAAAGGCCACGGAGAGGATCGCAAACCAGCGGGCCACCCCATCAACCCCGAGCGTTGGCAGGTCCACGAAGAAATACGGATACTTACCATCGAGACTCCCGCGCCAGAGTGCGTAGATGAAATAGCCGAGCGGGTAGACGAGCCAGAGGAAGGCCGTGCGCAATTCATGCGCCTTCTTGCCCCAGACCGCCCAGAACACGAGAACTCCGATCGGGTTCACGGTATGATAGAGCGCATTGGCCCAGAAATCCGCGCCGACACGCACGAGGCTCCGGTCCACCAAAATCCCGTGCCAGACCCCTGCGACGATGGCGATCCAGAGCGCAATCCCGGACATCCAGAACGCGGATAGCCCGCGGCCCGTGCGGACCATATGCGTGAACAGGATCAGGATCAGACCGTTGGTCATCACAGTGAAATAGCGCGCCATCGCCCAGAGCGTCTGGAGCGCCGTGTCGTCCGGATGCTCGATCTGCGAGGACTGGAACTGACAGACGTGCGAGACGAGGGCGAGCACGGCAATGAGGCCTGCCGAGGCGCGGGCCGCCGGCGTGAGGGGAGGAGGCGTCTCATGCTTCATGCTGCGGAGGCTAAGGTGCGCGATCCACTCCGGCAATAGCTCTTGCGTTCGGACGGGGGCACCGACACATTGTCCGCATGGAGTGGCGCGATCAGGGCACAGTTTTATCCGTGCGCAAACACGGCGAGACCTCGGTGATTGTCGAGATGTTCACCGAAAATCACGGCCGCCATGCGGGTGTGGTGCGCGGGGGTATTTCGCGAAAGATGTCGCCTCATCTCCAACCCGGCACACAGCTCACGGTCACGTGGAAAGCGCGTCTTGAGGACCATTTGGGCAGCTTTACGTTCGAACCGCTGAAAAGCCGTGCTGCCGCGACGCTCGGTGATCCGCTGGCGCTCGCAGGACTGGGTGCGATGACTGCACTTCTCTCTGCGGTCCTGCCGGAGCGCGAACCGCACGGTTATCTCTATGCGGAGAGCCTGTCTCTCTTTGACAAACTCGGGATCGATCCGAACTGGCCTCTCAGCTATCTGCATTGGGAGGTGTCGCTGCTTGAGGAATTGGGCTTCGGTCTTGACCTGACGGCCTGCGCTGTCACCGGTTCACCCGATGATCTGGTTTACGTATCGCCCAAGACGGGCCGCGCGGTGTCGCGCCAAGGGGCGGGGGAATGGGCGGATCGTCTCTTGCCCCTGCCGCAATGTCTGCTCGGGCAATCCTCTCTCGACTACGCCGAAATCGCGCTGGGTCTGAAAACGACGGGGCATTTTCTCGAAAAAATTTCCGCCGAACTCGCGGACCGCCCTCTCCCCGCCGCGCGGGACCGGTTTTGGGACCGTCTCATGAGAAAGGCGGCGCAATCAGCACCGCCTTTCTGAACAGGTCAGGACATCGCGGTCAGGAGAGCAAGCGACGCGCGATAACCTGTGCCTGAATTTCGCCTGCGCCCTCAAAGATGTTGAGGATACGCGCGTCACACAGCACGCGGCTGATCTGGTATTCGAGGGCAAAGCCGTTGCCGCCGTGGATTTGCAGCGCGTTGTCTGCCGCTGCCCACGCGACACGCGCGCCAAGCAGTTTCGCCATACCGGCTTCAAGGTCACAGCGGTGGCCGTGGTCCTTTTCCCAAGCCGAGAAGTAGGTGAGCTGACGCGCAACCATGATTTCGACGGCCATCATCGCGAGTTTGCTGCTCACGCGCGGGAACTCGATGAGGGCTTTGCCGAACTGCTTACGGTCCTCACCATACTGCATCCCAATCTCGAGCGCGTTCTGCGCCACGCCGATGGCGCGCGCTGCGGTCTGGATGCGGGCGGACTCGAAGGTCTCCATGAGCTGTTTAAAGCCCTTGCCCTCTTCGCCGCCGAGCAGGTTTTCGGACTTCACTTTGAACCCGTCAAAGCCAAGTTCGTATTCCTTCATGCCGCGATAGCCGAGCACCTCGATTTCGCCGCCGGTCATGCCGTCTGTCGGGAACGGGTTTTCATCCGTGCCGGCCTCTTTCTCTGCGATGAACATCGACAGACCTTTGTAGTTGTCGGTCGAGGGATCGGTGCGGGTCAAAAGCGTCATGATGTTCGCGCGCGCGGCGTGGGTGATCCACGTTTTGTTGCCCGTCACTGTGTAATGTTCGCCGTCTTCGTCCTTCACGGCGCGGGTGCGCAGGGAGCCGAGGTCAGAGCCGGTGTTCGGCTCGGTGAACACAGCGGTCGGGAGCACTTCAGCGGCGGAAATCTTCGGCAGCCACTGCGCTTTCTGCTCGTCGGTGCCGCCCGCGAGGATCAGTTCAGCTGCGATTTCAGACCGCGTGCCGAGAGAGCCAACGCCGATGTAGCCACGGGACAGTTCTTCGGACACAACGACCATCGCCGCCTTGGGGAAACCAAAGCCGCCGAACTCCTCGGGGATCGTCAGGCCGAACACGCCCATTTCGGCGAGCTCTTCGATGACCGACATCGGGATGAGTTCGTCTTTGAGGTGCCATTCGTGGGCATAGGGCACAACCTTGTCATCGGCATAACGGCGGAACTGGTCGCGGACCATTTCCAACTCTTCATCGAGGCCGGAAGCCCCGAAGGTCGCATGACCGTGGTTGTCGCGCATGAGCGCCACGAGGCGGTTCCGTGCGGAGAGGGAATTGCCCTCCAGCATGAGTTTGACGACTTCATTGTGGCTCGGCTGCACGAGGCCGAGGCCGAGATCGGACAGGCGCACGACTTCGCCTTGGTTCATCGGAATGCCGCCGTAGATCTGGTTCAGGTATTCCCCGAACGCGATCTGGTGGATCAGCTGTTCCATTTCACCGAAGGTGCCGGCCTCAGACAGAGCCTCAGCCCATTTCTGCATCTGACGGAGAGCTTCCACATAGGTTGCAAGCCATGCGAGACCATGTGCCGCAGTCTGGTTGGCTTCGACTTTCGCGTTGGAAATACGGCCACCGTCCATGAATTCGGCACGGAGCGCTGCGCGCGCACGATCAAGCAGCGCTTCTACGGGCGCGACAGCCGCACCGGTCAGGGTCAGCAGGTCGGGCAAAATCGGGTTCGTCATGGTCATCTCCTGTCGATCAAGGGCCATGGAATCTCTCCTCCTTGGATTTCATGTCTGTCTAATCCTTTCGCAGTCGCAGCGCAATAATATTTTGATATGGGCGTTTTTGTTGATTTAAAATGTCGCATAGAAATGTCAAATCTCGCTGGCTCTGAAAAAGAATGCGGCTGGTCTCAACGTGGCCGCGCTTCTCTCTGGGCAACCGCACAGTGCCACCGTATCAGGGGGTATGAGCTTTGAAGTTGTCCTGTCTTTCCTGACGCTCCCCCAAGTGATGATGGCCTTTGGCATCGCGCTCGTCGCGGGTTTCGTCAAAGGCGCGACCGGCTTTGCGATGCCCATGATCATGATTTCGGGGCTCGGGTCTTTCCTGTCGCCGGAGCTTGCGCTCGCGGGTCTGATCTTTTCGACCGTTGCCTCGAACGTCTGGCAATCGCTGCGCGGCGGCGTGGGGGAGGCCGTGGAGGCCTTTAAACTCTATCGTCTCTATATCGCCGCGCTGCTCGTGATGATTCTGCTGTCGGCGCAGCTTGTGGTCATCCTGCCGCAATCCGTGGTCTTTCTGACGCTCGGAATCATCGTTGTGTTGCTAGCGAGCTATCTCCTTATCGGCCGCGCGCTCCATATTCCTGACCACCATCGCGCCTATTATGACCTCGGTCTCGGGAGCATCTCTGGCGTCATTGGCGGTGTTGCGGGCATTTGGGGGCCGCTGACGGTCGCATATCTGACGGCGGTCGATACGCCGAAGAAGCTGCAGATCAAGATCACCGGCGTGATCTTTGGCATGGGTTCCCTGACACTCCTCATCGCGCATTTGCGATCCGGCGTGCTCAACGCCCAGACGATTCCCCTCTCTGTAGGTCTGATGGTCCCTGCTTTGTTCGGGATGTTGCTGGGGAACTTGGTGCAGGACCGGCTCGATCAGAAGAAGTTCAAGCGCGCGACACTCTTTGTTCTGTTGATCGCGGGCGCGAACCTGATCCGTCGCGGCCTCGCCTGACGCTTTCGAACAATTCAATCGCCCAAAAGAAAACGCCCCGGTCGTGAAACCGAGGCGTTCTTTTTTTCTTAGAGAGAGCGCTTAGCCGATAGCTGCGGCTTTTACGTCTTCGTCGATGTAAGGCAGGTACTGTTCGAAGTTCTCTTTGAACATGCCGACGAGTTTCTCGGCCTGCGCATCGAAGGCGTCTTTGTCAGCCCAGGTGCGGCGCGGGTCGAGCAGAACGTCTGCAACGCCCGGCACGGATACCGGAACTTCGAAACCGAAGTTTTCGTCTTCGCGGAATTCGACCTCGGCCAGCGTGCCTTCGAGGGCAGCGTGCAGCAGGTTACGCGTTGCTTTGATCGGCATACGGGAACCGACGCCGAACGCACCACCGGTCCAACCGGTGTTCACTAGCCAGCAGGTCGCGCCGTGTTTCGCGATCTTCTCACGGAGCAGGTTGCCGTAGGCTTCCGGACGACGCGGCATGAACGGCGCGCCGAAGCAGGTGGAGAAGGTCGGGATCGGCTCGGTCACGCCAACTTCGGTGCCCGGGGTCTTCGAGGTGAAGCCGGAGAGGAAGTGGTACATGGCCTGCGCCGGGGTCAGACGTGCGATCGGAGGCAGAACGCCATACGCGTCACAGGTCAGCAGGATGATGTTTTTCGGGTGACCACCCATCGCGGTCGGCGATGCGTTGGAGATGTAGTGCAGCGGGTAAGCGCAGCGCATGTTCTCGGTCAGCGAGCTGTCTTGGAAGTCGAGCTCTTTGGTGTGCTCGTCAAAGACCATGTTTTCGATCACGGTGCCGAACATGGAGCAGGTCGCGTAGATCTCCGGCTCTGCTTCGGCAGAGAGGTTGATCGTCTTCGCGTAGCAGCCGCCTTCGAAGTTGAAGGTGCCTTTGTCGGACCAGCCGTGCTCGTCATCACCGATCAGAACGCGATCCGGGTCAGCGGACAGGGTGGTTTTACCCGTGCCGGAGAGACCGAAGAAGATCGCGGTGTCGACCGGGTTGCCCGGAGCGTGGTTCGCGGAGCAGTGCATCGCCATGATGCCTTTGCCCGGCAGGATGTAGTTGAGAAGGGTGAAGACGCCCTTTTTGTTCTCGCCTGCATATTCGGTGTTGCCGATGAGGATCAGCTTTTTCTCGAAGTTCAGCGCGACAACGGTCTCGGAACGGCAGCCGTGCTTCTCAGGGTCGGCCTTGAAGCTCGGGCAGTTGATGATCGTGAAGTCTGCGGTGAAATCGTCAAGCTCGGACAGCTCCGGACGACGCAGCATGGTGCGGATGAACAGGTTGTGCCAAGCAAGCTCGGACACGACGCGCACGTCGAGACGGTTGGCCGGATCGGCGCCGCCGTAAAGGTCCTGAACGTAGTAATCTTTGCCCTTCATGTGCTCGAGCATGTCAGCATAGAGCACATCGAATTTCGCGGGATCCATGGGCTTGTTGTTTTCCCACCAGATCGTGTCTTCCACATCCGGGGTGCGGACGACGAATTTGTCTTTCGGGGAACGGCCAGTGTGCTCACCCGTGCTCACGAGGAACGTGCCGCCCTGACCCAAGTTGCCTTCGTTGTTCTTCAGCGCGATCTCGATCAGCGCCGGCTCAAGAAGGTTGTAGTAGACCGTGCCAAGCCCAGTGATGCCTTGGGCTTCGAGTGTGAAATCCGGGTTCACGCGTCCGGTTGTCATATGCAAACTCCCTCGCCGCCTCTCTGGCGGCGTCTATGGATGTCGAAATTCTTTGCGCGAAAGGGCCAATCGCGGACGGGCGAGCTATGCGCCCGACGCATGTGCTATAGCATGCTGGCCAGCGGCGTAAACAGGACACAGGTCAAGGTTAGCGCAACCATCGGAGGGGTAGCGCAAACAAGGGGATTCGCGCCGAAAATCGGAGGAAATCAGAGGGATGCTCGAGCAAACCGTTCTGTGAATCTCCATTTGTTAAGAATTATTCACTTTTCGACGCTCTGATGGGATTGGCGATTCGCACTTTCTCTTGCGTTGCCTCCGTTAAACACGGATTATGCTTTGCAAAGCGAAAGAAGAGCAGCGCAAGGAAGCCGATCATGTCTCGTATCGCCTTGGTCGATGATGACCGGAACATCCTCACCTCAGTTTCGATGACTCTCGAAGCCGAGGGGTTCGAAGTTGAAACCTATAACGACGGTCAATCCGCACTCGATGCGTTTAACAAACGCATGCCGGATATGGCCGTGTTCGACATCAAGATGCCTCGTATGGACGGCATGGATCTTCTTCAACGTGTGCGACAGAAATCGAGCATGCCGGTGATTTTCCTCACGTCCAAAGATGACGAGATCGACGAGGTGCTCGGCCTTCGCATGGGGGCCGACGACTACGTCAAAAAGCCGTTCTCCCAGCGCCTGCTCGTAGAACGCATCCGTGTGCTCCTGCGACGCAAAGAGGCGATCGACGGCGCAGACGTTGTCGAAAGCGACGACACCAAGGTGATGGTGCGCGGTGAGCTTGAAATGGACCCGTTGCGCCACGCCGTGACGTGGAAAGGTCTGGATGTGACCCTGACCGTGACGGAATTCCTGCTGTTGCAGGCTCTTGCGCAGCGCCCGGGGTTCGTAAAGTCGCGTGACCAACTGATGGATGTGGCCTACGACGATCAGGTCTATGTCGATGACCGCACCATCGACAGCCACATCAAGCGCCTTCGCAAAAAGATGCGTACCGTCGACAAAGAGTTTAGCGCCATCGAAACCCTTTACGGGATCGGGTACCGGTACAACGAGGAATAATGGCCTTTCCCTCTAAACTGGGTAAGTCGCGCGCACGGCGCGGCAATCATCCTGAGGTCGTGCTCGGGGACGACTGGATTGCGCCACGCAATTCAGACGCTGAACTACGAGCCAAGCGTGAACGTCGCCGCGTCCTGGCGATGAAGCGCTCGCCGCTCGCGCGGAAGATCGTCACCTTCAACCTCGTCGCGATCATTCTGATGGTTGCGGGCATTCTCTACCTCAACCCCTTCCGCAACAGCCTCGTGACCCAACGCGAATCGGCCATGGTGACAGAGGCTGCGCTCGTGGCCGACCTCCTCGGGACGATTACGGGAGAGGACGGCGTTCTCGATCCTGTGGACGACGTTTCCTCGATCCTCAACGTGCTCGAACTGCCGCTGCGGGAACACGTTTACATCTATGATGTCACCGGTGAGTTGATCGCGTCCACCGAGGGCAGACCGCGTACGAACGGTGTGACGGTTTCCGGTTTGCGGTTCGAAGGGCGCTCTACGGTTCTTTCGGACTTTCTGAGCAAGGTCGGAACATTCCTGTCCTTTGGCGAAGACACCGCGCCTCTCCGCGCCTATGATCCGTCCGTCTCGCTTGCCGAGCTAGCGAAATCGGCGCTGTCGAACGAATTCCATGTCGAAACAATCGTGACCGAGGCCGGTTCGACCGTTTTCACCGTTGCGGCTCCCATTCTGGCGTCGGCAGATGTCGGGCTCGAGGGGGCAATAGGTGTCGTGGGCCTCATGTCCGGCGAGGGTGAGATTGACGCGCTCGTGCGTGTGGAGCGTGAGCAAATCCTGCAGGTCTTTGTCATCGCGATCCTCGTGTCTATCGGTTTGAGCCTTGTGCTTGCCTCCACGATTGCAAACCCGCTTTCCGATCTGGCTGCGGCGGCTGAAATCGGGCGCGACAAGAACAGCCGCACGATTTCTCCGGGCCGCGTGCGCATCCCCGACCTGACCGGCCGTCCGGACGAGATCGGCCGACTGTCCTCCGCGCTACAGGGTATGGTGTCTGCGCTCTATGACCGGATCGACGCAAACGAACAGTTCGCCGCCGACGTCGCGCATGAGATCAAGAACCCGCTGGCATCGCTGCGTTCTGCGGTCGGCTCTCTGCGTATGATCAAGAAAGAAGAGCAGCGGATGAAGCTTCTGGACATCATCGAGCACGATGTCCGTCGTCTCGATCGTCTGGTCTCTGACATTTCGAACGCCTCCCGCCTCGACAGTGAGTTGGTCAAAGACGACGAAGAAGAGTTCAACCTCATCAAGATGGTTGGCAATCTGATTGACTATCTCTCCATCGAGGCCAAGGAAAAGGGTGTCGATTTCGTTGCAGATCTGCCTGACAAACCGATCATCATTTCGGCGCTTGAGGCCCGTCTCGCACAGGTGATCGTGAACCTGATCTCGAATGCGATTTCGTTCTGCGAAGATGGCGATGCCATCCGCGTGTGGGTGCGCAAGCGTGATCACCGTGTTCTCATCGTCGTCGAAGACACCGGCCCGGGCATCCCGGACCAAGCCCTCGCGAAGATCTTCAAACGCTTCTACTCCGAACGCCCTGCCGGTCAGTTCGGAAACAACTCCGGCCTCGGTCTTGCGATCTCCAAACAGATCGTTGAGGCGCATGGCGGTGTGATCTGGGCGGAAAACATCCGACCTGCTGGGGCTGAGATCGGCTCTCCGCCGCTTGGCGCACGATTTGTTGTCGGACTCCCGATCTAATCGCCATGCCTCAGGATCAATCAGACGTGGGGCGGGGAAACGAAGGTGTGAACCTGCACGGGTCCTGTGTCGCGCTCGATGAAGACCGTGGCCTTCTGATCCTCGGCCCTTCCGGCAGCGGCAAATCGACGCTCTCGCTCACCCTGATGGCCTATGGGGCGCGGCTGGTGTCGGACGACCGCTGTGACCTCATCCGACGCGGCGAAACCGTCATAGCCTCTGCCCCCGCGCTCCTTTCCGGCATGATCGAGGCACGTGGCATCGGCCTGCTCTCGGCTGACCCGCTGCCAAAGGCGCGCATCATCGGTGTTGTTGACCTCTCTGAACCTGAGGAGGAGCGCTTGCCTCCCCTGCAGAAAACCGCTTTGATCGGTGTGACAGTGCCGCTCATGCGGCGGGTGGAGGGGCCGCAATTTGCCCCCGGACTGATCCAATGGCTCAAAGGAGGGCGTCGCGCGTGACCCCAGCTGACACGGCTCCGACCCCGGCGAAAAATCAGCGGATCGTGCTCGTTTCCGGCCCGTCTGGCGCGGGGCGCTCCACCGCGATCAATGTGCTCGAAGACCTCGGCTATGAAGTGATCGACAACCTGCCGATGACCTTCCTGCCGCGCCTGCTTGAAGGTGGGGCGCTGACTCGCCCGCTTGCCTTGGGTCTTGACGTCAGAAACCGCGATTTTTCCGTGAACGGCCTCATCGAAGTTATCGACGGCCTGACCGCCGATCCCGTGCATGACGTCGAACTCCTTTATCTCGATTGCCGCGCCGACGTGCTCGTCCAACGCTATTCCGAGACGCGCCGCCGTCACCCGCTTGCCCCCGCTGAAACGGCGCAGGATGGGGTGATCCGCGAAATGGACCTGCTGGTTCCCGTGCGGGCGCGCGCTGACATCCTGATCGACACGTCTGAAATGACGCCGCATCAGCTTCGTGAGGAAATCGAACACTGGTTCGCCCACGACAAAGAGGCCGACATGGCGCTCTCTGTGCACAGCTTCTCCTACAAACGGGGCATGCCGCGCGGCGTCGATATGGTGTTCGACGTGCGCTTTCTGGCCAATCCCTACTGGGACGAGTCCTTACGCGCCCTCAATGGTCAGGATGAACGGGTGCAAGCCTATGTCCAGAATGACCCGAGGTTCGAGGCCTTCTTTCAAAAGGTGCTGGAGTTGACGCTGCTGCTGCTTCCGGCCTACCAGCAAGAGGGAAAGAAACATTTTGCAATTGCCTTTGGCTGCACGGGCGGGCAACACAGGTCGGTGACATTGGCCGAGATTCTGTCCAAAGCCCTTGCGGAACATGAATGGCAGGTGTCAATAAGACACAGGGAACTTGAACGCCGCCGGAGCGGCTTGTGAACGGGGTATTCGCGTGATCGGAATCGTCATCGTCGCGCATGGTGGATTGGCCAAGGAATATCTGGCTGCCGTCGAACATGTCGTCGGCAAGCAAAGTGGCATTGAAGCGATCTCCATCGAGCCCGACCATGACCGGGCTGAAAAGCAACGCGAAATCTGCATGGCGGCGGATGACGTGGATACCGGCGACGGCGTCGTGGTCGTGACGGATATGTTTGGGGGAAGCCCGTCGAACCTGTCTCTGATGGCCTGTCATCATGATGACAGACGAATCGTTTACGGGGCCAACCTGCCGATGTTGATCAAGCTCGCCAAATCGCGCCACAAGACCGTTGCGGAAGCTGTCGGTCAGGCGCTCACGGCCGGGCGCAAATACATCGATAGTTTCGATGTGCTCGGGCATTGATGGCGGTTTAAAGATTTAAGATTGGGAAGAGGAATGGCGTCCGTGACACGCACGCATGAGATTGTGAACGTGAAGGGCCTGCACGCGCGGGCCTCCGCGAAATTTGTTGAGATGGTTGAATCCTATGACGCCGAGGCCGAGGTCGCCAAAGACGGCCTGAGCACGACCGGAGACAGCATTATGGGCCTGCTGATGTTGGCGGCGTCCAAAGGAACGACGATCGAGGTTTCCACAAGCGGTCCGCAGTCGGCGGAGCTCGCCGATGCACTGGAAGCCCTGATCAAAAATAAATTCGGCGAGGAAATGTAAAGTGTCGGAGAAGGACGAGATGATGGATCTCCACGCCCCGAAACCGGGCGATGAGGATTTCGTGCGATATGATGCACGGCGCTTGTCCTACGCAGGCACCTTTAGCGACCCGTCGAAGGTCGCGATCATCCGCTCTATCGAATGGGTCACCGGTAAACTGCCACTGCTCCGTCGCATCCGGCGTTTTGAAAAGTTGGGCACGCCTTTCGGGCAGCCGTTCTTCCGGCAGGCCCTTGATGTGATGGGCGTCTCCGTCGAAACGAGCGCTGATCAAGTTGCGAAAATCCCGCGCGAAGGCCCGCTCGTCGTGGTTGCCAACCACCCCCACGGTCTCGTGGACGGGTTGGTGATGGCAGAGCTCATCGGTCAGGTCCGCACGGATTACAAAATCCTCACCCGCTCTCTCCTGACCGGCGTGCGCGAGATCGATCACTTCATGCTGCCGGTGCCGTTCCCACACGAGGAAGACAGCCACCGCAAGTCGATCAAGATGCGCAACGAGGCGATGGAGACGCTCAAGCAGGGCGGCGTGATCATCCTCTTCCCCGCGGGCGCGGTGGCCGCGTCGAAAGACTGGTTCGGACCGGTGGTTGAAAAGCCGTGGAACCCCTTCACCGCGAAGATGGTGCTCAAGTCCGGTGCGACCGTTCTCCCGATCTACTTCCCGGGCCGCAACACGCGCCTCTACCAGATCGCGGACAAGATTTCGGATTCGATGCGTCAGGGTCTTTTGCTGCATGAAATTGCGCGGGCGATGGACAAACCGCAGTCACCGATCATCGGCGATCCTCTGACGCCTGACGATCTGGTGCCGTGGCAGTCGAAGACGCGCGAATTCATGGATTGGATGCGCACGCATACGCTCGCGCTTGGCGGTCGGACCGACTGACGGAAGGGCGGAGGTGCCCGACACTTTGCCCGACAAAAGTCCGACACTTGTCCGACGTTTTGCCGACAGCAAAAAAGGGCCGTTCGGCCCCTTTGTTTTTCTCTCGTTTGTCTGGAAATCAGCGCGTCGGAACCGGCGTTTCGCCACGGTAATCGTAGAACCCGCGCTGCGTTTTCCGACCGAGCCACCCGGCCTCAACGTATTTCGTGAGCAGAGGGCAGGGGCGGTATTTCGTATCCGCCAAACCGTCGTGCAGCACGTTCATAATCGCCAGACAGGTGTCCAACCCGATGAAGTCCGCAAGCTCCAGAGGCCCCATCGGATGGTTCGCCCCGAGCTTCATGGATTCGTCGATGGACTTGACCGAACCGACACCCTCATAAAGCGTATAGACCGCTTCGTTGATCATCGGCATCAGAATGCGGTTCACGATGAATGCGGGGAAATCTTCGGCGGAAGCTGCTGTTTTTCCAAGAGATTCCACAACGCCAAGAAGCGTCTTGAAGGTCTCTTCGTCCGTCGCAATCCCGCGGATCAGTTCCACGAGCTGCATAACCGGCACAGGGTTCATAAAGTGGAAACCCATGAATTTTTCCGGACGATCCGTGCGGGACGCAAGGCGTGTGATCGAGATCGACGAGGTGTTCGACGTCAGAATCGTCTCGGGCTTGAGGTGCGGCAAAAGACGTTCAAAAATCGCGTTTTTGACATCCTCACGCTCGGTCGCCGCCTCGATGATGAGGTCGGTGTCGCCGAGAACGCTGAGTTCCTGTGTCGTCGAAATCCGTGCGAGGGCGGCGTCCATCTGTTCCTGCGAAATCTTCCCGCGCGACAGTTGACGATCCAGATTGCGCGTCACCGTCGCAATCCCCTTGTCGAGCGCCTCTTGCGAAATGTCATTCAAAACAACATCATAGTCAGCCAAGGCAAAGACATGCGCAATCCCGTTGCCCATCTGACCAGCGCCGACCACGCCCACCTTATTGATGCTCATCCAATCGTCTCCTTGGCTGAATTTGCCAGACTTTACGCCGCGTGTCCCACGGGGTTCAAGAGTGCATGCCATACCGCTAACAGTAAAAATTCGTGACGAATTCGTGTTTTAGCGTTTTAGCAACCTATCTGTGCGACCTTGCGCCCCATCTGAGAGTCTAATCAGCGGGTGGTCACATGGGATATCAAAATCGCGAGGCGGAGGCGCACGCACGCGCAGTTTCTCGGTCCATTGCCTCAAATCCCCGCACTGATGCCGCCCCCAAGGCCCCTTCGGTGCGCGATATCGCCTTGATTGGGTTTGAGAGACTCGTGGGGCAACATATTCAAGCGGCCATCGAAGAGACTTTCCCCAAAAAGAGCGCGGTTCGCGTCACATTCGGCGAGATGGGCATCGAGGCGCTTCTCCATGACCCGGCTACGCTAGAACGCTGCCGAAAGGCGAACCTGACGGTGCTACAAATTCCGGCTGCGTCGACTATTTCCAACCGGTTCTACACTGTGGTCCGTGCTGACCCGTACCGCATCATTCGCCCGTCTTCCCTCTTGCAGACAATTTATAACGGGGTCGATTTCAGCGGGGTGCGCACGACGGATGAGCTTTTGTCTCTCCTGCACGCGAAAGGGCCGGACAAGTTCGATGTTGTGCGGAACGAACTCCGCGATGCGTGGATCGCACGGATGCGTTCTGTGGCCACAGAGTTGCGCGGGAAGTTGGTGCTGGTCGCGCTCCCCAATCATTCGCTTGATGATGCCGCCGCCTGTGATGCGCTCGGCAATGAGCCGCTCTTCGTGACCCGTGCGATGCTTGCGGGGCTGAAATCTCTCGTGAAAGATGTGCTTGAGATGGAGATCGTTTCGGGTGATCTACTCTCATCCGCTGTGGTCGATGAATTGGCTGAGGCCATCAATAAAGTTATTTAATATCAATTACATAAATAAAAAGGCCCGCCGAAATCAGCGGGCCTTCTAACCTTAATCCGTTCGCCTCAGAGCTTTTCAGTGAGTTCCGGAACGGCGTCGAAAAGGTCTGCGACGAGGCCGAAGTCTGCGACCTGGAAGATCGGGGCTTCTTCGTCCTTGTTGATCGCGACGATGACTTTGGAGTCCTTCATGCCGGCGAGGTGCTGGATCGCACCAGAGATGCCGCAGGCGATGTAGAGCTCGGGGGCCACGACCTTGCCGGTTTGACCGACCTGCCAGTCGTTCGGAGCAAAGCCGGAGTCGACAGCGGCGCGGGATGCACCGACGGCAGCACCGAGTTTGTCTGCGAGCGCTTCGATGATCGAGAAGCTTTCCTCGGAGCCAACACCACGGCCGCCAGACACGACGATCTTCGCTGAGGTGAGCTCCGGACGATCGCTCTCGGCCACTTTGTCTTCCACAAAAGAGGACAGACCTTTGTCACCGGCGCCAGCGGCGGCTTCGACAGATGCAGAGCCGGACAGGCCAGCCGCGTCAAAGGTCGAGGTGCGGAAGGTGATGACCTTCGTCGCGTCGCCGGATTTCACGGTCTGAATGGCGTTGCCGGCGTAGACCGGACGTTTGAACGTGTCGGCGTCGACAACCTCGATCACCTCGGACAGCACCATCACGTCGAGCAGAGCAGCAACGCGCGGCAGGACGTTTTTGCCGGTCGTGGTCGCAGGCGCGATGATGTGGGAATAGTCACCGGCGAGCGAGACGATCAGGTCCGCGAGGTTTTCGGCGAGACCGTTGGCATAGGCAGCGTCATCGGCGACCAGAACCTTGGACACACCGTCGATTTTCGCAGCTTCGTCAGCGGCGGATGACGGACCACACACGAGCACAGTCACATCGCCGAGCTTGGCTCCAGCGGTCGCAGCCTTGGCGGTAGCATCAACTGCGAGCGCACCGCCCGCGACTTCAGCGAGAAGCAGAACAGCCATCAGACCAGACCTCCCTCTTTGAGTTTCGCAACGAGTTCATCGACGGAGCCGACCTTGATACCGGCTTCGCGGCCAGCGGGCTCTTCAGTGGTGACAACGGTCAGACGCGGGGCGGTATCGACGCCGTAGTCAGCAGCTGTTTTTTCATCGAGCGGCTTTTTCTTCGCCTTCATGATGTTCGGCAGCGACGCATAACGCGGCTCGTTGAGGCGCAGGTCGGTGGTCACGATGGCCGGAAGGGACACGGAAATGGTCTGGAGACCACCGTCCACTTCGCGGGTCACGACAGCTTTTCCGTCTTCGATTTTGACCTCGGACGCAAAGGTCGCCTGACCCCAGCCGAGAAGCGCCGCGAGCATCTGGCCCGTCGCGTTCATGTCGTTGTCGATGGCCTGTTTGCCGAGGATCACCAGTTCCGGGGATTCCTCTTCAACAACCTTTGCGAGGATCTTCGCAACTGCGAGCGGCTCGATATCGACGCCTTGGTCCTCGGTCACGAGGATGCCGCGGTCCGCACCCATAGCAAGCGCGTTGCGGATCGTGTCCGTGGCCTTCTTTTCGCCGATGGATACGACGACCACTTCAGATGCCACACCGGCTTCTTTCAGGCGAATGGCCTCTTCAACCGCGATCTCGTCGAACGGGTTCATCGACATTTTGACGTTTGCCAGATCAACGCCAGACCCATCGGCCTGAACCTTCACTTTGACGTTGTAGTCAATCACCCGTTTCACGGGCACCAATACTTTCATAGGTAAACTCCCTATTTTTGCGTCCCCGAGCGGGGTGCTAAAAGCTCTCCGGCAATTTTCTTACCCGTTTGCGGGCGCAGAAGACACCCCCAAATCGCGCGACTTTGGTCCAAAGACGTCACGTTTCGCGGAACAATTGCCGCAGGGTCAGGGGTGTTTCGAGGAAATCACCAATTCGAGCAGTTCGGCGGCTTTCAGGAGAACGGTTTGTTCCTCGCCATTTGCGTCCATTCCAAGCCGAAGAAAGTCATCGTAAAACTCGCGTCGTGCGAGGAAGGCGCTGACTTCCTCTGCATCTTTGGGGTTGGCCCACAGGTTGTCGCTCTCGATTTTGGGAGGCAATGTCTGATAGGGCGACGCGAATTGCCAAAGGATCCCCTGTGCGAGTTTTACGCGGGGAAGTGCATCGAGATGATCGAGCAAGGTTTTCATAGGCAAGCCAGCGTTCGAGAACATGCCGAAGACGGTGTAGAATTGGCCCTCGTCATAGAGATAATCGTCTTCGACGAATTTCCCTTCGATCACGCAATCCAGATAGGCAATGGCAAATTCGTGAAAGATTTCCTGATAGGGTTTAGGCCAGTCGGGGAAGAGCATGGAGGACTTGAGGCGAGAGAAAGTGCCTATGTTTCCAAAGAAACAAATCTCGCGCCCTTGAGCCAAAAGATCGAGAATGCGCGGCATGAGCCAAAAGAGGGCTGAGGCGTCATCTTTTGTGTTGTAGGCGGCGTCGTACCATTCCTCGATCTCTTCAAAGGTGAGTTTTTGTGGCGATCGTGAAAGAATACTGGCTTCTGTATCTGGCGGCATGCAGCAAGAGGTGCAGACGCCGAGGTCGGCGGGGGGGGCGGCTGTGGAAGACGCCGTATGCACGCTCGACGATGTGTCGTAAGTCTTCGCTCAGATAGGCCCGCTCTTGCCCCGGCATTTTCGATCTACCGATTTGCGCCGGGAACCCAAAGAACATCGTCCTTACCGTCGTTATTCGCCATCCGTGCGGCGCAGAAAAGCCAGTCGGAGAGGCGGTTCAGGTATCTGATTGCGGCAGGATTCGCGTCTCCGTTTTCCTCGGCGGAAAGCTCGACTGCGAGGCGCTCTGCGCGGCGGGCTACGGTGCGGGAAAGATGGAGCTGGGCTGCGAGCGGGGTGCCTGCGGGCAGGATGAAGCTCCGGAGCGGTTCGAGCACCGAGGTCATCGCGTCGATTTCGGTTTCCAATCGCTGAACCTGCTCAGAAACGGTGCGCAGGACCGGATAGCCAGCCTCATCATCTTTGTCGAGGTTCGGACGGGAGAGGTCTGCGCCGAGGTCAAACAGGTCGTTCTGGATACGGGCGAGCGCGTCATCTGTCGCGCCCTCTGCGTGGAGCCGTGCAATGCCGAGAGTCGCGTTCAGTTCATCCACTGTGCCGTAAGCGTTGACGCGCGTCGCATGTTTCGGCGCGCGCGACATGTCGCTCAGAGAGGTCTCGCCCGTGTCGCCGGTGCGGGTGTAAATCTTGTTCAACACGACCATCGGGTTAGCCTCCTTTGGTGATGGCGACGAGAATGACCACGAGGATCACGACGCCCAATTGCGCGAGAATGCGGGCCTGCATGAGTTTGTTGGAACGCTTCGCGCCTTCCATGCCACCGCGGCCGAATTGGCTAAGGCCAAGCGCGAGTATGACGAGAACGACGAGGCAGCCTGCGCCGATGAGATAGAGGAATGATTCAGACATGATCTGACCCTTGTTCTGTCGCGCGAGAGCGCTGTTGGCGGTTCAGATAGCGCGTTTGGGTCGTTTTCCCAAGTCACGAAATCGACGCAGTCAGCCTTTGGACATCATCCATTCTGTGGCGCGCGGCGGAAGAAAACGAAGGGCGAGGGACGAAAAGGTCGTGACCTTCGTGACGTGATAGCGGGCCTTGGGGCGAGGGGATTCGAGGGCGCGCATGAGTTTCTCGGTGACGGCATCGCATTGGAGTTCGAACGCGTCGGGGGCCTTGTCGGTGGCGTATAGGCGCGAGACGAGTTTGCTATATCTCTGCGACTGATCGCTTTTCTCCCAGTCGATCCATTTGTCGAATTGTTTGCGAGAGTTGAGGCGGAAATCCGTGGCGATGGGGCCGGGTTCGATCAAGGACACGCCGATGCCGGAGTCTTTCAGCTCAAGACGCATGGCGGTCGTGAGGGCTTCGAGCGCGTGTTTCGTTGCTGAATACGAGCCGCGGAATTTGGTCGTGATGAACCCCAGAACAGAAGAGCATTGGACAATCCGGCCATGTCCCTGTTTGCGCATCACCTTGATTGCGCGCTGTGACAGGTCGTGCCAACCGAAGAGGTTTGCCTCGAAGTTCTGGCGGAGTGCGTTCACCGGTAGGTCTTCTATCAGGGCAGGGATCGCGTAGGCGCCGTTGTTGAAAAGAGCGTCGAGCGTGCCGCCGGTTCGTATCATGATGTCTGTCCAGGCGGCCTCAATTGAGGCGGGGTCTTCATAGTCGAGGCGCAGACTCTCCAATCCTTCTGCCTGCAGGCGCGCAACGTCTTCTTCGCGGCGGCAGGTCGCAAACACGCGCCAGCCCTCCGCTTTGAGGTGACGGGCTGCGTGAAGGCCGATGCCGGAGGAGCAGCCGGTGATCAGAATGGAGCGCATGAAAAAGCCTTTCCCGAAGTCTCGGGAAAGGCTTAGCGCAGGATCGGCGACGAGGGAAACGCCTATCTTACGAAAGTTATTCGTCAGGAGAGGTCAGGAAGCGGGCGGCCATAAACCCCTCGACACCGTCGCCTTCGACAAGAATTTTGACCCAGCCGTTTTCAACAGGAGAAACAATCTGAACGATGTCCGCGCGGCTGACCTGTCCCATCACTTCGAAGTTTGTCGACGGGCCGGAGCGGACGTTGACGCGCGATGCGGTCACTTCACGCAGGTCTGCCGTGTCTTTCTCTGCAGTGGTCGGAGTGACTTTTTGAATCGGCGCAGGCATTGCGACATTCGTCACATTCAAAGGTTTGCCCGACAGCGCTGCTGCAAGTTTCTCAGGATGAGAGACGCGCGTTGTCGAGACTTGCGGCGGCGTCACTTTCGCACTCGCGAGGTGGACCAACGGGCTTTGCAGCGCGTCACGTTTCGTCGGGGTAACCGCCTCTTTCGCGGCGATTTCTGCGAGCGTGGGCACATAGGCTCCCTGACGCTTCTGTTCCGTTGCGAAGGAATCGGAGAGCACCGCTATAATTTGTGTCTGGAGTGGAGTTTGCTCGGCGCGACGTGCGTCGAGTGCGGCCTGTTCCTCCGCGGTCAGGTCAGTCCCGAAGGTCATCAGGCCTGCCCACAAACCCGCCAATGTCATCACTGTTAAACGCAGCATCTGAAATGCCCCCACCAAATCTATCATTTTCATCATAGTCGTGAAGCCAACGCCGCGAATGGGGAAAAGTTCCGCAGTTTTCCACCTCATTGACAGGACCGACAGGCCGCAAAGCCAGATGCGCTTGCCGGAGGGAATGAGCGCGGGTATTCATCTTTGTCATGAGCAGTGATTTGACCCAAGATCCCGAAAACGACGGCGCTCCTCTCGGAGAAAGCTCGGAACCATTGCGCCGCGCGATTGGCGAGCGTTATCTCCAGTATGCGCTGTCCACGATTATGCACCGCGCGCTTCCGGATGCCCGTGACGGTCTGAAGCCCGTGCACCGGCGAATCCTCTTTGCGATGCGCGAACTTCGCCTGTCTTCCAACGGCGGTTTCCGGAAGTCCGCGAAGATTTCTGGCGACGTAATGGGAAACTATCACCCGCATGGCGACGCGGCGATTTATGACGCGATGGCGCGTCTGGCGCAGGACTTTAACGTCCGCTACCCGCTTGTCGATGGTCAGGGGAACTTCGGCAACATCGACGGGGATAACCCCGCTGCGTCGCGTTATACAGAAGCGCGGATGACGATTGCGGCGGAGGCTCTGCTCGAAGGTCTCAACGAGGACGCGGTCGATTACCGTGATAACTACGACGGCACGCTCCGCGAGCCGGAGGTGTTGCCCGCCGCTTTCCCGAATCTTCTTGCGAACGGGTCCTCGGGGATCGCTGTCGGTATGGCGACGAACATCCCGCCGCACAACATTGCGGAACTGATCGACGCGTCGCTGCACATGATCAAGACGCCGGATGTCCGTGACGACACCCTGCTCAACTACGTCAAAGGTCCGGACTTCCCGACCGGCGGCGTCATAGTCGAGCCGCGCGAGAGCATGATGAAAACCTACGCCACGGGGCGGGGGTCTTTCCGTCTCCGCGCGAAGTGGGAGGTCGAGGACCTCGGGCGCGGGCAGTGGCAAGTTGTGGTCACGGAGATTCCGTATCAGGTCCAGAAATCGAAGCTGATCGAGAAGCTCGCGGAACTGATCCAGACGAAGAAAGTGCCGATCCTCGGGGATGTGCGCGACGAGAGCGCCGAAGATATTCGCGTGATTCTCGAGCCGAAGTCGAAGAACGTGGATCCGGACGTTCTCATGAACACGCTCTTCAGGAACTCCGATCTGGAGACGCGGTTTTCACTCAACATGAACGTACTTATTGACGGTCGGACGCCGAAGGTTTGTTCGCTCAAAGAGGTTCTGCGCGCATGGCTCGATCACCGTCGTGTGGTTCTGCAGCGTCGGAGCCAGCACCGTCTCGAAAAGATCGACCACCGTCTCGAGGTCTTGGAAGGTTTCATCATTGCCTTCCTCAACCTCGACCGCGTGATCGACATCATCCGCTACGACGACGATCCCAAGGCGGCCTTGATGGCCGAGGTCTGGGGCCGCGACTTCGCGCGGGCTATGTCCGAAGCCGACTATGTGAGCCCGCTGCCTGCACCGGAAGGGCAAGGCGAACTCACCGAGGTTCAGGCCGAAGCGATCCTCAACATGCGCCTGCGCAGCTTGCGCCGCCTCGAAGAGATCGAGTTGGTGAAAGAACGTGACGCGCTCCTCGCTGAAAAGGCTGGGATCGTTGAGCTGCTCGGGTCCGAGGACAAGCAATGGGACCGCATTTCGGAAGAACTCAAAGAGACCAAGAAGAAGTTCGGCAAAGATTATGAGCGCGGCCAGCGCCTCACACAGTTTGCCGATGCCGCCGAGGTTGAGGACGTGCCGCTCGAGGCCATGATTGAACGTGAGCCGATCACTGTGGTCTGTTCGCAGATGGGCTGGATCCGCGCAATGTCCGGCCATATCGACCTGACCCGTGAATTGAAGTTCAAAGACGGCGATGGTCCGCGCTTTATCTTCCATGCGGAGACGACGGATCGCCTGATCGTTATGGGCTCGAATGGACGGTTCTACATGCTGTCGACGGCGAACCTGCCGGGTGGTCGCGGAATGGGCGAGCCTGTGCGGCTCATGGTCGATCTCCCGAACGAGGTCGAGATTGTCGATATCTTCGCCCACGATCCGGAGGCGAAACTTGTGGTTGCGTCGAACGCAGGCAACGGGTTCCAGATCGCGGAGAAGGACGTCATTGCGCAGACCCGCACGGGTAAACAGGTTCTGAACGTCAAAGACGACGAGAAGGCCCTGATCGTCCACCGTGTCACGGGGGACCACGTCGCGATTGTCTCGCAGAACCGACGCTTCCTCGTGTTCCCGATCTCCGAACTTCCCGAGATGACACGCGGCAAAGGTGTGCGCTTGCAGAAATACAATCAGGCGCGTGGGGCGCAGGGGATGCTCGAACTTGATGGCGGTCTGTCTGATCTGACGACCTTCAACTGGGAAGAGGGTCTGAGCTGGACCATGGGCGGTGGCAACACCCGCACGGAGAAAGACCTGACTCCATGGCTCGGCAAACGTGCCGGTGTGGGCAAACAGCCTCCGCATGGCTTCCCGAGGAACAACAAGTTCACCTGATCAGATGTGTGAGGGCCGATGGCGCAGCTTTTGAGAACGGAGTTTGAAGGTCGCATCTGGCCGCTCCTGAAGCTGTCTCTCTGGACATCTGCCCTCACGGTCCTGACGCTCGGGTTCTACCGCTTCTGGATGAAAACACGGCTCCGGCGGCATTTCTGGTCGGCTGTGCGTCCGGCGGGAACGCCGCTCGAATATGTCGGGAAGGGCGTGGAGAAGTTTGCGGGATTTCTGATTGCACTCGTGATCCTCGCGTTCCTGATCGGAATCGTGGCGCTCGTCCTCGTCTATGCGTCCTTTGCGATTTTCAACGAAGAATACGAAGCCTACATTGTCGCGGCTCTCATCGCTTTGCCTCTGATCTATTTTGCGGCCTATCGGGCCAAGCGCTATGTCTACGCGCGCACCCGCTGGCGCGGTATTCGGTTTGGGTTGGAACCCGCCGCCGCCAAGTATGCGCTGCACGCGATGGGGCATCTATTTCTGACGCTCGTCACGCTCGGCCTTCTCTGGCCGCGGATGACATTCAAGCTCGAAAAATTCCGCACAGACCGGACGTTTTTCGGGGATCAGAGGATGCATCAGGGCGGAAAGTGGACAGGGCTCTTGAAGTCATTCCTTCCGACATTGATCTGCGTTTGGGTGTCGGCGGCTTTGGTGGGCTACATGCTTTTGAGGGAGATCGCGAACTCCTGGTATGACGAATTGGCGCTGCTTCCGCTCATTATCCTCCTCGTCTGTGTTGGTCTGTTTTTTTACACCCGCTATCGCATCGTTGCAGTGCGGTATTTAGCTAATCATAAATCGGCAGGCGGTGTCGGAATTATCTCTACGCTGTCTTTCCCGCGTGTGCTCTGGATTACGCTCGCGGGATACACGTTTACCAACCTTCTCACTGTCTTATCCGCGTTCGTATTGGGTGCCATTCTGTCCGGGCTTCTCATCCTGTTTTATCCTGCGCTCACTGACTTGGGCATCTTTGCTGCGGCGGGTCTATCCGACGGTCTGGATGTAGCCGGGTCGGACTTGCCTTCTGCGGAAGTCACGCTCTTCATCTCGATTTTCCTCTACATGGCAACGCTCCTCTTTTTCTCCGTGTTCCGTCAAACCTTTGTCCTCTTTCCGATCTGGAGGCATTACGCCTCCACGCTTTCACTCACGGGTGGCGAGCATTTCGCGCACATTCGTCAGCGGGAGAGAGACGAGGCAGGGCAGGCTGAGGGCATGGCAGAGGCCTTTGATCTCGGAGCGGCGATATGAGCGTGTCGGGCCCCTGGACGGCGCAACCCGAGGGGGTGCCGTGCGATTTTCATGATGGCATGACAGCCGAACGGCACGAGGTATTTGCGCGGGTGCAGGTCGCCGAAAATGAGTTGATCCTGACCCGTGCTGACGCAGAGGATGTTCGGTGGAGATTGGAAGACCTGCGATATGTCGAGGGGCAATCGCGACTTCGCTCTGGCAAACAGCCCTTCGGTGTCTTTACTGCGACGCGGGCGCCGCTCGCGCGCCTCTATGTTACAGACCGGGATCTGCTTCAGCACCTCACGTCAAAAGCTTGGAAACTGACCGAGCGCCCTCCAGTTTCCGGCAGATCGCGCCTTCTGGCGTTGGTCGCGGGGGCAGTTGTGTCGATTGCTTTGATCATCTTCTTGCTGATCCCCGTCGTGTCAGATCAGCTTGCGCGTTTGCTTCCTTTCGAGGGAGAGCGCGCGCTGGGCGACAAAACTTACGAACAAATCCGCACGAGTTTTGGCGAGGGGTTTTGGGTGGTGCCCGAATGCGGTGCGCCAGAGGGGCAGATTGCGCTAGAGCAAATGGCGGAGAAGCTTCTCGCGGCGTCCGATCTCGAACCTGATGATGTGACGCTCACGGTGCTGGACCTTGAGATGATCAACGCCTTTGCGCTCCCGGGAGGGCGGATCGTCGTCATGAACGGTCTTATTGATGCTGCCGAGAGCCCCGACGAAGTCGCGGCTGTCATCGCCCATGAGATCGGCCACGTTGTGCATCGCGACCCAACGCGGCATGCGCTTCGCAGCGTGGGCACGTTTGGCGTGTTGTCTCTCGTCTTCGGTGATTTCTCAGGCGGAATGCTCGTGCTTATGGGGGTCAATCAACTGGTGAACGCGCAATACAGTCAGAGTGCGGAAAGCGCGGCTGATGCCTTCGCGCATGACATCTTGCCTGAAGCTGGGGTGTCGCCTGGGGCGATGGCGCCGTTTTTTGCGCGACTGAAAGAAGCGTTCGGGGATGTCGACGGGATGGCGTCCCACCTCGCATCCCACCCGAAGCTCGGTGATCGTGTCGATCGGGCGGAGGCTGCGGCCCTCGGCTATGACGGTCCGAGTGTGCCGATTCTCACGGATGCCGCATGGGCGGATCTCCGCGAAATCTGCGACGATTCCTGGTGGGGTGCGGAAGACGTTGCGGACTAAGACCTTTCCCGCTACCTCTTGTCGAACGTCTTAGAGGAGGTTCTCTGTGTTTATGTCTATCCGTCGCGCTTTCATGGGCTTTTCGCTGCTGGCTTTGGTCGCTTGCGCAGATGCGGAGCAAATTACGACAGAAACACCACTGGTCGATCTCGGGGATTTTGCCCTTGGCCATAACATCGTGATCGCGAAGGACGTGCAAAAGGCGCCGTTTTCACGCAACGCAACCGAGGCGGAAATCGAAGAGGCGCTCGCAGCAGCGATGCAGGCGCGCCTCGGTCGATACGACGGCGAAAAACTCTACCACATCGGGATCAAGGTGGATGCTTACGGGCTTGCAGCGCCCGGAGTTCCTGTTCTCTTCACGCCGAAATCCGTACTCGTTCTGGCGGTCAATATCTGGGACGATTCGCAGGAATTGAAACTCACCGAGAAACCGAAGATTTTGACCGTCTTCGAGAGTGTTTCCGGGGACACATTGGTCGGCTCGGGCCTCACGCGGTCAAGAGAGGAACAGCTTGATATTCTTACGCGAAATGCCGCCCTCAAGATTGAGCGTTGGCTGCAGGAAAATGGTCAGTGGTTCGGTGTTGAACCTATCGCCGCAGAAATGACCGATGCCGAGGAAGCAAAGGCCGCGCTCGACGTTCTTGCACCGGATGCGATTTCAGAGAACACAAATAGCAACTGATGCTTGATTTTCCTCTCCAGAGCCAATAACTAGCCCGCGATGTTAATTCCGGGCCGAGAGCTGGCCCCTTCAAACCAAGAGGCGCCTCGATATGGCTAAAGGTAAGTTTGAACGTAACAAACCGCACGTCAACATCGGCACGATCGGCCACGTTGACCACGGCAAAACGACTCTGACTGCAGCGATCACCAAGTACTTTGGTGACTTCAAAGCGTACGACCAGATTGACGGTGCGCCGGAAGAGAAAGCTCGCGGCATCACGATCTCGACGGCTCACGTTGAGTACGAGACCGAGAACCGTCACTACGCACACGTTGACTGCCCGGGTCACGCTGACTACGTGAAAAACATGATCACCGGTGCTGCCCAGATGGACGGCGGTATCCTGGTTGTGAACGCAGCAGACGGCCCGATGCCGCAGACCCGTGAGCACATCCTGCTTGCGCGTCAGGTTGGCGTTCCGGCTCTCGTCGTGTTCATGAACAAAGTTGACCAGGTTGACGACGAAGAGCTTCTCGAGCTCGTCGAAATGGAAATCCGTGAGCTTCTGTCCGAGTACGACTTCCCGGGCGACGATATTCCGATCATCGCAGGTTCCGCTCTGGCCGCTATGGAAGGCCGCGATCCGGAAATCGGCGAAGAGAAGATCAAAGAACTGATGGCTGCAGTGGACGATTACATCCCTGAGCCTGAGCGTGCGATCGACCAGCCGTTCCTGATGCCGATCGAAGACGTGTTCTCGATCTCCGGTCGTGGTACCGTTGTGACCGGTCGTGTTGAGCGCGGCGTGATCAACGTAGGTGACGAGATCGAAATCGTTGGTATCCACGACACGAAGAAAACCACCTGTACCGGTGTTGAAATGTTCCGCAAACTGCTTGACCGCGGTGAAGCTGGCGACAACATCGGCGCCCTGCTGCGCGGCGTTGACCGTGACGGCGTTGAGCGTGGTCAGGTTCTGTGTAAGCCGGGCTCCGTGAACCCGCACACCAAATTCGAGGCTGAGGTCTACATCCTCACCAAAGAAGAAGGTGGCCGTCACACCCCGTTCTTCGCGAACTACCGTCCGCAGTTCTACTTCCGTACGACGGACGTCACCGGTACCTGCATCCTGCCGGAAGGCACCGAGATGGTTATGCCTGGCGACAACCTGAAGCTCTCCGCTGAGCTGATTGCACCGATCGCCATGGAAGAAGGCCTCCGCTTCGCTATCCGCGAAGGCGGCCGCACCGTGGGTTCCGGCGTTGTCTCCAAAATCATCGAGTAATCTCTCGCTGATTTGAAAGTTAGAAAGGGCTCCACGAAAGTGGGGCCCTTTTTCGTTCTCCGCTCTTTGATATTGAGCGATGTGCCGGTAGGCTGGTGGCGTCTATTTTGCGAAAGTTATTATGCGCCTGAGCACACTCCTAATTGCCCTGCCGTTTGTCATTCTGCCGCCTGTGGCGCAGGCCAAGCCGCTTCTGCTCAACTCCGAAGACACATATGTCTCCGCCTGCATCGACGGATGGGAGACCCCAGAGCGATTGGTCCAGATCTGTGAGCTAGCGCTGGATGCCGCGGGCGCGAGCACCACGCAGCGGCTGAAAATCATGAACCAGTTGGCGTGGAGCTATGAGGATCTGGGGCAAGATGAGCGTGGCTGTGAGATCTATGACGAGATGCTGCTCATCGAGCCAAATTCGACGATGGGGCTCAATGGCCTCGGGTGGTGTGCTTGGTCCAAAGGCGAGTATGGCGAGGCCGCTGAGGCTTTCGAGCAGGCACTTTCCGTGATATTTCAAGCGGAATCACTAGCTGGGGCCGCGTCGAGCAAGTTTCGCGGGGGTAGGGTTGACTTCGAAGAGGCTTCCGAGGGGCTTGAAGCCGCGCATGCCGTAGATCCTGACTATATATGACCGATCACAGAGCTTGGGTGGCTCGCGTTCGGGCTAAATAGCTACGAAGTTGCAGAAGACGCGTTCCGCCGCGTTGTCGCATTCGATGATGGGGATGTTCATACCCATTTTGCGCTGAGCGAAGTTCTCCACGAACTCGGCCGGTATGAAGAGTCTCTCGAGCATATTAACAAGGCCATCGAGTATGGCGGAGAGGAATTCGACTTCGTCAATTCGCGGGGCGTGAACCTACTCTTTTTGGGGCGTTACCGTGTGGCTGAGTATGAAGCGGATCGGATGATTGAGTTGTGGCCGGACAGGGCGGAGGGGTACGTTCTGAAGGCGCGTGCGCAATATTATAGCGGGCGAGGGGGCGAGGCCTTTGGGCTGCTCAAAAGGGTCGCCTACGACGAGACGCTTGACCCTGACCAAGCAAGGTGGGCTGCTCACTGGCTCGCGACTCTCTATGAGGATGACGCGCGGCCCGAAGAGGTCTTATCTGTGCTTGATGGCATTGAGGATGATGGCAGTCTTCCGGACTATCACCACACGATGGCGTTCTGGGCAGCGTTCCGGACGGATCGTCTCGACCGAGCAGGGGTGGCGCGTGATGCGTTGTTGGAAATGAACCCACAGTCGCCGGATGCGACATACTTTGATGCGATCCTGCTTGCGAAGAGCAAGTCATTCGATGCGGCCCAGGAGAAGGTGAAAGAGGCAATCTCCTACGGCTACGATCCGCAGTGGCTCGACGAATTCTACGGAGTGCTGGCGGGGCACGGCGAGTACCTGCGCCTGATCCAATTCAAGCTCCACCTGAGCCACGCAAAGAGTGAAGACTGAGACTTTTACGTCGACGTTGAGTTTCTCGACAGTTTTCCGCTTGCAAAGCGGCGCGCCCTTTCGTATCTGACTGCACGGCCTTAGGGGTATAGCTCAGCTGGTAGAGCGACGGTCTCCAAAACCGTAGGTCGCGGGTTCGAACCCTGCTGCCCCTGCCAAACATCCAGCCGAAGGAACCGGGACGATGGACAACACCCTCATTTGAACCTTTTCGAAGATTTCAAATAGGAGGTGCACCATGCCCTTTTCTACTCCCGATACATCCTTTCCTCTGCGTCTGCCGGATGGCTCTGTCCACGGCGGAACCGTGTTTCTCTCTGCGATTCTGGAACACCCCCGGATTGAGGTGGGCGACTACAGCTACGCGTCCTCACATCAACCGTTTCTCGACGGTGCAGACGTCGCTGCGCGTCTTGCGCCCTACACCTATGAGTTCAGCCCTGAACGGTTGATCATCGGGAAATTCTGCCAGATCGCCCACGGCGCGCAGTTCATCACGTCGTCTGCGAACCATCGCTTTGACGGCCTTTCGAGCTTTCCATTCATGATCTTCGACGATGCCCTGCCTGTCGGGCGTCCTTCCATGCCTGATCCCGGGCCGGATACTGTCATCGGCAACGATGTGTGGATCGGCACGGGCGCGATGATCTTGCCTGGGGCCGTGATTGGTGATGGTGTGATCGTTGGAGCGGGCGCGGTTGTGCGCGGCGAGATTGCGCCTTACACGATCATCTCGGGCAATCCCGCGCAGCAGGTGCGAGAGCGCTTGTCTCCCGAGGATGCCGCGCGAATGCAAGCGCTCGCGTGGTGGGACTGGCCGATTGAAACCATCCTTGCGCATGAAGCGGAGATCTGTGGACAAGACATTGCGGCGCTTGAACGCATCGCGGAGCGCATGCGGGCTTGAAATTCCCGTCCCGCTCGCGTATCTGCGCCGGGTAATCAAGGTTCAGGACAAAGATATGGCCACGAAAACCAATCCGCTTCAGTTCATTCAGCAGGTGCGTGCAGAGGCCTCCAAGATCGTATGGCCGACCCGCCGCGAAGTGATGCTGACCACTCTGATGGTCTTCGTAATGGCTGCGCTGACGGCGACGTTCTTCTTCCTCGTCGATCTCCTGATCCGCTCTGGTCTCGCTGGCTTCCTCAACCTCTTCGGCTGAGCCAAAAGCGCGGACATGAAATTGAGCCCCTGCCGATGTGCGGGGGCTTCGTCGTTTCCGGGAGACCGCTAAAGGCTTGAACTCAAAGCCCAGAGGCGTTAGAGCGGGCGCACTCTACCGACGGGGCGTGCAGCGATTCGAGTTGTGCGCCGCTTTACTATTCGGGCGAGTGACACGTAAGTGACTGATGAATAAACGAGTTCCGGTGCAATGCCGGACGATGGAAAAGGCAAAGGCACCATGGCGAAGCGTTGGTATTCGGTAAGCGTTCTCTCGAACTTCGAGAAAAAAATCGCCGAAGCGATCAAAACCGCCGTGGAAGAAAAGGGCCTGCAGGATCAGATCGAAGAAGTTCTGGTGCCGACCGAAGAGGTCATTGAGGTGCGCCGGGGCAAGAAGGTGACGACCGAGCGTCGTTTCATGCCGGGCTACGTGCTCGTGCGCATGGAAATGACCGATGAGGGGTATCACCTGATCAACTCGATCAACCGGGTCACCGGTTTCCTCGGTTCTTTCGGCAAGCCGATGCCGATGCGCGATTCGGAGGTCGAGGCGATTCTCGGTCGCGTGGAAGAAAATGCTGAGGCGCCGCGCTCCACGATCACCTTCGAGGTGGGCGAGCAGGTGTCCGTTGCCGAGGGCGCTTTCGAGGGCTTTGACGGCATGGTGGAAGAGGTGGACGACGCCAACCAGCGTCTGAAAGTCTCCGTGTCGATCTTTGGCCGGGCAACGCCGGTCGAATTGGAATTCACTCAGGTCAACAAAACGGCCTGAGCGTTTCGCGTCCCGCACGGGATGCATTGAGCCGTGGGAGAGGCGGGTCGCGCGCGATCCAATTCAGACCACACAACATAAGAGGTCACGAAACGCGTTTTGTGACCGTTGGAAAGGAAAAGGCCAATGGCTAAGAAACTCGCAGGTACGATGAAGCTGCAAGTGCCCGCCGGTCAAGCGAACCCGTCCCCGCCAGTGGGTCCGGCGCTCGGTCAGCGTGGTATCAACATCATGGAATTCTGTAAGGCGTTTAACGCTAAGACGCAGGATATGGAGCCGGGTGCACCGTGCCCGACCGTGATCACCTACTACTCCGACAAATCCTTCGCGATGGACATCAAGACGCCGCCGGCATCTTATTACCTCAAGAAGGCAGCTGGTCTTAAGCCGGTCGGCAAACGGAACCGCCCCAAAGGCGCGTCCCTGCCGGGTCGTGAGACCGTCGCATCCGTGACCGTTGCCCAAGTGCGCGAGATCGCAGAAGCGAAGATGAAAGACCTGAACGCGAATGACGTTGAAGCAGCAATGCAGATCATCGTTGGCTCCGCGAAATCCATGGGCATCGAGGTGAAGTGATGGCGAAAGTTGGCAAACGTACCGCAGCTGCCCGTGAAGCTTTCGCTGGCAAAGAGAACGTCACCGTCGAGGAAGCAGTTGAGCTGATCAAAGCAAACGCGACCGCAAAATTCGACGAGACCATTGAAATCGCGCTCAACCTCGGTGTTGACCCGCGTCACGCAGACCAGATGGTTCGCGGCGTTGTGACCCTGCCGAACGGCACCGGTAAAACCGTCCGCGTTGCTGTGTTCGCTCGTGGCCCGAAGGCTGACGAAGCAACCGCTGCTGGCGCAGACATCGTTGGTGCAGAAGACCTGATGGAAACCATTCAGGGCGGCACCATCGAGTTCGATCGTTGCATTGCAACGCCGGACATGATGCCGATCGTTGGCCGTCTCGGTAAAATCCTCGGCCCGCGCAACCTGATGCCGAACCCGAAGGTTGGCACTGTGACCATGGACGTCAAAGCTGCTGTTGAAGCTGCTAAAGGCGGTGAAGTTCAGTTCAAAGCCGAGAAAGCCGGTGTTGTGCACGCTGGTGTTGGCAAAGTGTCCTTCGACGCTTCCAAGCTCGCTGAAAACATCCGCGCATTCGTGGATGCTGTTCAGAAAGCAAAGCCGACTGGTGCAAAAGGCGCCTACATGAAGAAGGTTTCCCTGTCCTCGACCATGGGCCCGGGTGTTTCCATCTCTGTGGACTCCGCTTCCGGCAACTAAGTTTTAAACTTAGTGAGAATTTGAAAGGCGCTCCGCGAGGGGCGCCTTTTGTTTTCGGTTTTGAGGTGATGCAATGGGTTGCGCGCACCCTTAATTCCTTCTAAACACCCTCTTGCATCCCAGCGTGCGATTCGTCGTGCGCTGTTTTGCGTTTCGTCCAAGACGGTGGGTGATCGGGATATGTCGGTCATAATTCCTGCCTGAGACGGGAAGACGACAAGTTTCTCCGAGGCTAACCTCGGGCGACTTTGGCGCAGCCCCGTAACGGACTTCGTGCCGGTTTCAACCGGTAGAATTGAGCCGGGAGGGGAGACCCTCCCATACTTGGAGTAAAACTGTGGATAGAGCACAAAAAGAAAAAATGGTCGAAGAGCTCGGCCAAATCTTTGACAGCTCTGGCGTCGTTGTGGTTGCCCACTACGAAGGTCTCACGGTTGCTGAAATGCAGGACCTGCGCGCTCGCATGCGTGAAGCTGGTGGGTCCGTCCGCGTTGCCAAGAACAAGCTCGCCAAAATCGCCCTCGACGGAAAGCCTTGCGCAAGCGTTGCTGAATTCCTGACGGGCATGACCGTTCTCACCTACTCGGAAGATCCTGTGGCTGCTGCCAAGGTCGCCGATGCATATGCCAAAGATAACGACAAGTTCGTGATCCTCGGTGGTGCAATGGGTGAAAACGCACTCGACGTCGCTGGTGTTAAAGCCGTGGCACAGATGCCGTCCCGCGAGGAGCTTATTGCCTCCATCGTTGGCTGCATTGGTGCACCTGCTTCCAACATCGCTGGCGCGATTGGCGCTCCTGCTTCGAACATCGCTGGCATCCTGTCTACTATCGAAGACAAGGCTGCTGCATAAGCAATTAGAGACCGACGTGGTTGTAAACACACGCGTTGGAACACATCTTAAACGAACGGAAACAGTACAATGGCTGATCTGAAGAAACTTGCAGAAGAGATCGTGGGTCTCACCCTTCTCGAAGCACAAGAACTGAAAACCATCCTCAAAGACGAGTATGGCATCGAACCCGCTGCTGGCGGCGCTGTAATGATGGCTGGCCCGGCAGGCGATGCTGGCGCAGCAGCAGAAGAGAAGACCGAATTTGACGTCGTTCTCAAAGACGCTGGCGCATCCAAAATCAACGTCATCAAAGAAGTTCGCGGCCTGACCGGTCTCGGCCTCAAAGAAGCCAAAGAGCTCGTTGAAGCTGGCGGCAAAATCAAAGAAGGCGTTGAGAAAGCTGAAGCTGAAGAAGTCAAAGCTAAGCTGGAAGCAGCTGGCGCGACTGTCGAGCTGGCCTAATCGCCTCGGCCTTGCGGCCAACCAAAATATGGGCTGGATCCGGGAATTCCCGGGTCCAGCTTAACCTGTCTTAGAAAGGACCTTTCGCGAGAGCGTTACGAAAAAGGTCTTTTCTCAGGAGAGGTTCAAAGATCGGGAGCTCCCTTTGGGTCGGGAGCAGGAATAGATCGAACCCCTCTGTTTCGTCAGGGCTCATCCTCCGGCACCCAACGGAGAATGACGCTTGCGAAAATTCGAAAGGTGTAGACGCGTATGGCATCGTCCTTCCTTGGCCAGAAACGGCTCCGCAAGTACTACGGTAAAATTCGTGAAGTACTTGAAATGCCGAACCTCATTGAGGTTCAGAAATCTTCCTACGAACTCTTCCTGAAATCCGGAGATGCAGCGACGCCGCTCGACGGCGAAGGCATCATGGGCGTGTTCCAGTCGGTTTTCCCGATCAAGGATTTCAACGAGACGGCTGTTCTCGAATTCGTGCGCTACGAGCTCGAAGCTCCGAAGTACGACGTTGAGGAGTGCATGCAGCGTGACATGACCTATGCCGCGCCGCTCAAAGTGACTCTCCGCCTCATCGTCTTTGATGTGGATGAAGACACTGGCGCGAAGTCGGTTAAAGACATCAAAGAACAAGACGTGTTCATGGGCGACATGCCTCTGATGACGCCGAACGGCACCTTCGTCGTGAACGGCACAGAGCGCGTAATCGTGTCCCAGATGCACCGCTCCCCGGGCGTGTTCTTCGACCACGACAAGGGCAAGACGCACTCCTCTGGTAAACTGCTGTTTGCTTGCCGCATCATTCCGTACCGTGGTTCCTGGCTCGACTTCGAATTCGACGCCAAAGACGTTGTCTATTCCCGTATCGACCGCCGCCGCAAACTGCCGGTGACCACGCTGCTTTACGCGCTGGGTCTCGATCAGGAAGCAATCTGCGACGCCTACTACAACACTGTTGAGTACAAGCTTGAGAAGAACAAAGGTTGGGTGACCAAGTTCTTCCCCGAGCGCGTGCGCGGCACTCGTCCGGCCTACGACCTCGTCGACGCCGCGACTGGCGAAGTGATCTGTAAAGCCGGTGACAAAATGACCCCGCGTGCGGTCAAGAAGATCATCGACGAAGGCTCTGTGACCGAGCTTCTTCTGCCGTTCGAGCAGATCGTTGGCAAATTCGTTGCGAAGGATATCATCAACGAAGAAAACGGCGCGATCTACGTCGAGGCCGGTGACGAGCTCACCTACGAACTGGACAAAGACGGCGACGTGATCGGCGGCTCCCTCAAAGAGCTGCTCGACAACGGCATCACCGACATTCCGGTTCTCGACATCGACGGCGTGAACGTCGGTCCGTACATCCGCAACACCATGGCGATGGACAAAAACATGAACCGCGAAACCGCGCTCATGGACATCTACCGCGTCATGCGTCCGGGTGAACCGCCGACCGTTGAGGCTGCGTCCACTCTGTTCGATAGCCTGTTCTTCGACAGCGAGCGTTACGACCTCTCCGCTGTTGGTCGCGTGAAAATGAACATGCGCCTCGACCTCGACGCGCCGGACACGCACCGCACGCTGCGCCGTGAAGACATCGTTGCCTGTATCAAAGGCCTCGTTGAGCTTCGTGACGGCAAAGGCGACGTGGACGACATCGACCACCTCGGCAACCGTCGTGTGCGCTCTGTTGGTGAACTCATGGAGAACCAGTACCGCGTGGGTCTTCTGCGTATGGAGCGCGCGATCAAAGAGCGTATGTCCTCCGTCGAGATCGACACGGTCATGCCGCAGGATCTCATCAACGCGAAACCCGCCGCTGCTGCCGTCCGCGAATTCTTCGGCTCCTCGCAGCTGTCGCAGTTCATGGACCAAACCAACCCGCTTTCGGAAGTCACGCACAAGCGTCGTCTTTCCGCACTCGGGCCGGGCGGCCTGACCCGCGAACGCGCTGGTTTTGAGGTTCGTGACGTTCACATCACGCACTACGGTCGTATGTGTCCGATTGAGACGCCGGAAGGTCCGAACATTGGTCTGATCAACTCGCTGGCAACCTTCGCTCGCGTGAACAAATACGGCTTCATCGAGACCCCGTACCGTAAGGTTATTGAAGGTCAGGTGACGGATGATGTGTCCTACATGTCCGCGACCGAAGAGATGCGTCACACCGTGGCTCAGGCCAACGCGACCCTCGACGCTGACGGCAAATTTGTGAACGATCTCGTGTCCACTCGTCAGTCCGGTGAGCACGCGCTGAACCCGCCGGCAAACGTTGACCTGATCGACGTGTCGCCGAAACAGCTGGTGTCTGTTGCTGCGGCGCTCATCCCGTTCCTCGAAAACGACGACGCGAACCGCGCTCTCATGGGCTCGAACATGCAACGTCAGGCCGTGCCGCTTCTGCGCGCAGAGGCGCCGCTCGTCGGCACCGGTATGGAAGGCAAAGTCGCAATCGACTCCGGCGCTGCTATTCAGGCGAAACGTGCTGGTATCATCGACCAAGTGGACGCAACCCGCGTCGTGATCCGCGCAACCGCCGATCTCGAGCCGGGCGATCCGGGTGTGGACATCTACCGTCTGCGCAAGTTCCAGCGTTCCAACCAGAACACCTGCATCAACCAGCGTCCGCTGGTGAAAGTGGGTCAGACGGTTGAGAAGGGCGAAGTGGTTGCCGATGGTCCGTCCACGGATATGGGCGAACTCGCTCTGGGTAAAAACGTGATCGTCGCGTTTATGCCTTGGAACGGTTACAACTACGAAGACTCCATCCTGATTTCTGAGCGTATCGCACGTGACGACGTCTTCACCTCGGTTCACATCGAGGAATTCGAAGTCGCTGCTCGCGATACGAAGCTTGGGCCGGAAGAAATCACCCGCGACATCCCGAACGTCGGCGAGGAAGCTCTGCGCAACCTCGACGAAGCGGGTATCGTGTACATCGGCGCCCACGTGGAGCCGGGTGACATCCTCGTTGGTAAAATCACTCCGAAGGGCGAAAGCCCGATGACGCCGGAAGAAAAACTTCTCCGCGCCATCTTCGGTGAGAAAGCGTCCGACGTGCGTGACACCTCTCTGCGCGTGAAGCCGGGTGATTACGGTACTGTTGTGGAAGTTCGTGTCTTCAACCGCCACGGCGTTGAAAAAGACGAACGTTCGCTGCAGATCGAGCGTGAGGAAATCGAACGCCTCGCACGCGACCGCGACGACGAGATGGCGATCCTCGACCGTAACATCTACGCACGTCTCAAAGACCTGCTGATGGGCAAAACCATCGCAAAAGGTCCGAAAGGCGTGAAAGCTGGTGTGTCTGTCGATGACGAGTTGCTCGGCATGCTGTCCAAAGGCCAGTGGTGGCAACTCGCACTGGAAGATGAAGCCGACGCGCAAATCGTCGAGGCTCTGAACGCCCAGTACGAAGCTCAGAAACGTGCCCTCGAGCACCGCTTTGAAGACAAGGTCGAAAAAGTCCGTCGTGGCGACGACCTGCCGCCGGGCGTGATGAAGATGGTCAAAGTCTTCATCGCGGTGAAGCGCAAGCTTCAGCCGGGTGACAAGATGGCTGGTCGTCACGGGAACAAAGGTGTTATCTCCCGCGTGGTTCCGATGGAGGACATGCCGTTCCTCGCAGACGGGACACCGGTTGATTTCTGTCTCAACCCGCTCGGCGTGCCTTCGCGTATGAACGTTGGTCAGATCCTCGAAACCCACATGGGTTGGGCATCTCGTGGCCTCGGTCTCCAAGTTGACGAAGCTCTCGGTGAATACCGTCGCTCCGGTGACATGACCCCGGTTCGCGATGCGCTGAAGTTCGTCTACGGCGAAGAAGTCTATGAAGAGGGCTTCGAACCGATGGATGATGACAACCTTATCGACGCTGCCAGCAACGTGACCCGCGGTGTTCCGATCGCGACTCCGGTCTTTGACGGTGCCAAAGAAGCTGACATCAACGACGCTCTGACCCGCGCAGGTTTCGACACCTCGGCTCAGTCCGATCTCTTTGATGGCCGCACGGGTGAGAAATTCGCTCGTAAGGTCACGGTTGGCGTGAAGTACCTGCTGAAACTGCACCACCTCGTGGACGACAAAATTCACGCCCGTTCCACGGGTCCGTACTCGCTCGTCACCCAGCAGCCGCTCGGTGGTAAAGCGCAGTTCGGTGGTCAGCGTTTCGGGGAGATGGAGGTCTGGGCTCTCGAAGCTTACGGTGCTGCTTACACCCTGCAGGAAATGCTCACGGTCAAGTCGGATGACGTGGCCGGCCGTGCAAAAGTCTACGAGTCGATCGTCAAGGGCGAAGACAACTTTGAAGCCGGCGTGCCGGAATCCTTCAACGTGCTTGTCAAAGAAGTCCGCGGCCTCGGCCTCAACATGGAACTCCTGGACTCGGAGGGTGAGGAGTAAGGGCTGCGGCCCACTTCTCTCCTCCCTTTCCGAGACAATTTGAGGAACTCAAAATATGAACCAGGAACTGACCACAAACCCGTTCAACCCGCTCGCTTCTCCTGCGACTTTCGACGAGATCAAAGTCTCGCTCGCATCGCCGGAGCGCATCCTGTCGTGGTCCTACGGGGAAATCAAAAAACCGGAAACCATCAACTACCGGACCTTCAAGCCGGAGCGTGACGGTCTTTTCTGTGCGCGTATCTTTGGCCCGATCAAAGACTACGAATGCCTTTGCGGCAAATATAAGCGCATGAAATACCGCGGCGTTGTCTGCGAAAAATGTGGTGTTGAAGTTACCCTCCAGAAAGTGCGCCGCGAGCGTATGGGCCACATCGAACTGGCCGCGCCTGTTGCACACATCTGGTTCCTGAAATCCCTCCCGAGCCGGATCGGCCTCATGCTCGACATGACGCTGCGTGATCTGGAGCGTGTGCTGTATTTCGAAAACTACGTGGTGATCGAACCGGGTCTCACCGACCTCACCTACGGTCAGATGATGACCGAAGAAGAGTACATGGATGCCCAGGATCTCTACGGCATGGACGCGTTCGAGGCCGACATCGGCGCCGAAGCCATCCGTAAGATGCTCTCCAACATCGACCTTGAGTCCACCGCAGAACAACTGCGTGAAGACCTCAAAGAGGCCACCGGTGAGCTCAAGCCGAAGAAGATCATCAAGCGTCTGAAAATCGTGGAATCTTTCCTCGAGTCCGGCAACCGTCCGGAGTGGATGATCCTGACCGTGATCCCTGTGATCCCGCCAGAACTCCGCCCGCTGGTTCCGCTCGATGGTGGCCGTTTCGCGACCTCCGACCTCAACGACCTCTACCGTCGTGTGATCAACCGGAACAACCGTCTCAAGCGCCTGATCGAGCTGCGTGCTCCGGACATCATCGTCCGGAACGAAAAGCGTATGCTTCAGGAGTCTGTTGACGCTCTGTTTGACAACGGTCGTCGTGGCCGCGTCATCACCGGCGCGAACAAGCGTCCGCTGAAGTCGCTCTCCGACATGCTCAAAGGTAAGCAGGGTCGTTTCCGTCAGAACCTTTTGGGTAAGCGCGTCGACTTCTCCGGCCGTTCGGTCATTGTGACTGGTCCGGAACTCAAGCTGCACCAGTGTGGTCTGCCGAAGAAGATGGCGCTCGAATTGTTCAAGCCGTTCATCTACTCGCGCCTTGAAGCCAAAGGTCTGTCTTCCACTGTGAAGCAGGCGAAGAAGCTGGTGGAGAAAGAACGTCCAGAAGTCTGGGATATTCTCGACGAAGTGATCCGTGAGCACCCGGTTCTCTTGAACCGAGCGCCGACGCTTCACCGGCTCGGTATTCAGGCATTCGAACCCACGCTGATCGAAGGTAAAGCCATTCAGCTGCACCCGCTCGTCTGTTCCGCGTTTAACGCTGACTTCGACGGTGATCAGATGGCTGTTCACGTGCCGCTGTCTCTTGAAGCACAGCTCGAAGCCCGTGTCCTGATGATGTCCACGAACAACGTGCTGTCGCCGGCAAACGGCGCGCCGATCATCGTGCCGTCGCAGGATATGATCCTTGGCCTCTATTACATCACGATGGAGCGCGAAGGCATGAAGGGCGAAGGCATGGTCTTCTCCGACATCGAGGAAGTCGAGTACGCTCTGAATGCTGGTGAAGTGCACTTGCACGCCAAAATCACCGCGCGGATCAAGCAGATCGACGAGCACGGTCAGGAAGTTTGGAAGCGTTATGAAACGACTCCGGGCCGCCTGCGCCTTGGCTCCCTGCTGCCGCTCAACGCGAAAGCACCTTTCGAACTCGTGAACCAGCTTCTGCGGAAGAAAGACGTCCAGCGTGTCATCGACACCGTCTACCGTTACTGCGGTCAGAAAGAGTCGGTGATCTTCTGTGACCAGATCATGTCCCTGGGCTTCAAAGAAGCGTTCAAGGCAGGTATCTCGTTCGGCAAGGACGACATGGTGATCCCGGACAACAAATGGGACATCGTTGAAGGCACCCGCGACCAGGTGAAAGACTTCGAACAACAGTACATGGACGGCCTGATCACTCAGGGCGAGAAGTACAACAAAGTTGTCGACGCCTGGGCCAAGTGTAACGACAAAGTCACCGAGGCGATGATGAACACCATCTCCGCCAACAAGCGTGACGAGAATGGCGCTGAAATGGAACCGAACTCGGTTTACATGATGGCCCACTCCGGTGCGCGTGGTTCCGTGACGCAGATGAAACAGCTGGGCGGTATGCGCGGCCTTATGGCGAAACCTTCGGGCGAGATCATCGAAACGCCGATTATCTCGAACTTTAAAGAAGGTCTGACCGTGCTCGAGTACTTTAACTCGACCCACGGCGCTCGTAAGGGTCTGTCGGATACGGCTCTGAAGACCGCGAACTCCGGTTACCTGACCCGTCGTCTCGTCGACGTGGCACAGGACTGCATCGTGCGCGAAGTCGACTGTGGCACCGAGCGTGCGATCACGGCGGAAGCTGCGGTCAACGACGGTGAAGTTGTTGCAACTCTCGCCGAGCGTATCCTTGGTCGTCTGTCTGCTGATGACGTTCTCAAGCCGGGCACCGATGAGGTTCTCGTCTCCAAGAACGAGTTGATCGACGAACGCAAAGCCGACGCCATCGAGGCGGCTGGCATCGCGTCCATGCGCATCCGTTCGCCGCTCACCTGTGAGGCGGAAGAGGGCGTATGTGCAAGCTGCTACGGTCGTGACCTTGCTCGCGGCACGCTGGTGAACCAAGGTGAGGCCGTCGGCATCATCGCGGCTCAGTCCATTGGTGAACCGGGCACGCAGCTGACGATGCGGACCTTCCACATCGGCGGCGTTGCGCAGGGTGGTCAGCAGTCGTTCCAGGAAGCGAACCAAGAAGGCAAGATCGAGCTTCGCGATGCGAACCTTCTCAGCAACCGTCATGGCGAACAGATCGTTATGGGCCGCAACATGCAGCTCGCGATCATCGACGACAACGGTGTGGAACGTGCATCCTACAAACTCGGCTACGGCACGAAGGTCTTCGTGACGGATGGTCAGACGGTTGGTCGCGGCGAAAAACTCTTTGAGTGGGACCCGTACACCCTTCCGATCATCGCGGAGAAATCCGGTAAAGCGAAGTTTGTTGACCTCATCACGGGCCTCTCCGTGCGTGACGAAACCGATGACGCAACCGGCATGACCCAGAAGATCGTGGTTGACTGGCGCTCTGTGCCGCGCGGCAGTGATCTGAAGCCGGAAATCCTCGTCCTCGGCGAGGACGGTGAGCCGATGCGCAACGAAGCCGGTAACCCGGTGACCTACCTGATGTCTGTGGACGCCATTCTCTCCATTGAGGACGGTCAGGACATCATGGCCGGTGACGTAGTTGCACGTATTCCGCGCGAAGGTGCGAAAACGAAGGACATTACCGGTGGTCTGCCGCGTGTGGCCGAACTTTTCGAAGCACGTCGCCCGAAAGATCACGCAATCATCGCGGAGATCGACGGTTACGTGCGCTTCGGCAAGGACTACAAAAACAAGCGTCGGATCTCGATCGAACCGTCGGACGACACGCTGGAGCCCGTTGAATACATGGTGCCGAAAGGCAAGCACATCCCTGTGGCTGAAGGCGACTTCATCCAGAAGGGTGAGTACATCATGGACGGCAACCCGGCACCGCACGACATTCTCGCCATCATGGGCGTCGAAGCGCTCGCTGACTACATGATCGACGAGGTGCAAGAGGTTTACCGACTGCAGGGCGTGAAGATCAACGACAAGCACATCGAAGTCATCGTGCGCCAGATGCTGCAGAAATGGGAGATCCTCGACTCGGGTGATACCACTCTGCTCAAAGGCGAAGCGGTCGATAAGGTCGAGTTCGATGAAGCCAACGAGAAAGCGGAAGCCAAAGGCGGCCGCGCTGCAAAAGGTCAGCCGATCCTTCTCGGGATCACCAAGGCGTCCCTGCAGACCCGTTCCTTCATCTCTGCTGCGTCCTTCCAGGAAACGACCCGTGTTCTAACGGAGGCTTCGGTTCAGGGCAAACGCGACAAACTGGTGGGTCTCAAAGAGAACATCATCGTGGGTCGTCTCATCCCGGCCGGTACTGGTGGCGCAACCCAACGCGTCCGTCGCATTGCCGCAGAGCGCGACAATGTGGTGATCGAGGAAGCCCGCGCAGAGGCAGAAGCCGCTGCACAGCTGGCAGCTCCGACCATGGATATGGGCGACGATGCTGGCGATACGCTCTTTGTCGAAACGCCGGAAGGTTCCGAAGACTAAGATCTTCGATAGAAAATTTGAAAGGCCCTGCGGAAACGCGGGGCCTTTTCTTTTGACTCTCTCAGTGTCGGGACGGGCGTTTAGCTACGCGCGTTCTTTTCGCGGCGATGATGCTTCCAACGCGGGTCATCTTTCGCATCGAACCCGTGAACTTCTCCCAGTCGCTCTACGTAATCCATGCAACAGCGGTGGTGGAGTTTCATCACATCCGGTAGAGCCGAGACTTCTTTATAGATCGCATCAAAAAGCTCTGCGTATTTCAGTGCACTCTCATCTGTCTCGGTGTTGAGGTTCTTCGCCTCAAAGAATTTTTCGGTGTAGCGATCCTTATTCGCGGCAGGGGACGGGGTGCCGAATTTAAGCTCGAAACTCTCCCGAGTTCGGACTGCGTAATGGTTGAGTTGGGCATACTCGTGCGTAATCCAGCGGGATTTGGTGAAGAGAATCGAGTTTGTGTCCGGGTCGAAGCTGCGCATCGTAGCCCCATCGCAGCGCTTAAACACGTTCGGCGCAGTGCCCCACTGACCCTCGCCCTGCCAGCCTTTTGGAGAGTGGATGCCGATCTTTTTAAAATCAGCAGGATTACGAATAAGAGTCTTAAAAAAGATATTTGCCCGGTCTTTGCTTTCTGACGCCTTGTTGAACTGGCGATGCGTGAGACCGTCTTCCCATTGTGCGCGTCCGCTGTCGCCGAAGCACTTCCAATAGATCCCGATCCCATGAAGCCGGTTCACCTTGAACGCGGAAAAGAGGTCATCGAGGCGCCCGTCGCCGACATGGATCACCAGAAACTCATCCACATCGATGTTCAAAACCCATTCGGCCGCCTGCACCCGCGGGTGCGCCATTATGAGCGGGAGAGCTGTTTGCTTGACGGGTTTCTTCGGTTTGGGTTTGTACTCTACGGCGGTGACAAGCCCTGCGTCGGAGAGACGCCGCAAGAGACCGGGTGAATGGTCAGTGCAGTCATTGTAAAAGATGACAATGTGGTCGAAGCCCAGCATCAAATACCAAGTCACCCATTCGAGAATGAACGGACCCTCGTTGCGCATGGTGGTGACGACGAGACGTTCGCCCATAAATCAATTCCCGAAACTATTGAGCTCATTATGCAAATCCCGTTGCGCAGGAGCAAGAGGCGGGGTGTCGCGATCGTGCACAGCTAAGATCCCTTCCCAAGTGGCCGAGCGGATGTTAGCGGGAACTCGAAAGGTGCCTTTATGACTCGAATCCTGTCGTCTCTTCCTGAAAATACGCGCGGCGCGCTGATCATGACGTTGTCTATGGCTGCGTTCACGACGAACGACAGCTTCATGAAGGCAGTTCTCGCTGACCTGCCGCTGTTTCAAGCCCTCTTCCTTCGCGCCTCTCTGAATATTGTGATGGTGCTCCTCATTCTGGTCCCAATTATCGGCCCGGTGCGTTTCGATCTCTCGAAGCGCGATTGGATGTTCGTCTTTGTCCGCTCTTTCGCTGAAGTGCTTGCAGCGATGGCGTTCCTCACGGCGGTGAGCCATATGCCGCTCGCGAACGCGACAGCAATTATGCAGACGATGCCTCTGAGTATCACGATTGCCGGTTTTCTCCTGTTTCGTGATCCACTGGGGTGGCGCAGGCTCGTTGCAATCTTCATCGGATTTGCGGGGGTGATGTTGATTGTCCAGCCGGGCCGCGAGGGCTTTAGCGGTTACGCATTCTTTGCGATTTTCGCGATGCTTTGCGTGACAGTGCGCGATATTTCTGTGCGCAAGATGAGCGCGACTGTTCCAACGACAACCGTCACGCTGGGGGCAGTGTTTGGAGTCTGGCTCGTGACGGGGCTCGCGTCGATCGGCGTGGACTGGAAACCCGTCTCACTCACCCATTGGGGGCAGTTGTTCGGTTCCGGAATCTGCCTTGTCGTCGGATATGTGACATCGGTGACCGTTATGCGGGTAGGGGAGATGTCGTTTGTCTCTCCGTTCCGTTACACGGCTTTGGTCTGGGCATTGTTGATCGGCTTCTTCGCTTTCGGCGAATGGCCGAACGCGATGGCGTTGACGGGTGCATTCGTGATTGCAGGCACCGGGGTCTATACCGTTTGGCGTGAAGCACAGCTGAGGCGCCGTGCGCTGCGCGCCGCGCAAGGATGACATCGGGAGGGGTGGCTGTTGACAAGGTGTCCGACTCTACCTATACCGCGCGCATCCGGCTCAGGGGACGTCCCTGTTTTGCCGACTTCTAAATCGTAGTGATCAAGATGCGAGCCGCTTTGAGGCGAACATCCTCTGGGAACTCACCGCGTCGTTCGCCTCGGAATGGGAACGATTGCGGGTTTTCGTGTTATGCGGACGCGTGTGGCACATCAAACATCGTAATCGCCCCGGCGGGCCGTCAAAAGCCGCCGCCGAGGTTCATCTAGTTAGGAAACGGGAAAGAGCCCTATGCCGACGATTCAGCAGCTGATCCGCAAGCCGCGTCAGCCTAAACGTAAGGTCTCCAAGTCTCAGCACTTGGAGCAATGCCCCCAGAAGCGTGGCGTTTGCACACGCGTCTACACCACCACCCCGAAGAAGCCGAACTCCGCTATGCGTAAGGTTGCCAAAGTGCGCCTGACCAACGGTTTCGAGGTCATCTCTTACATCCCGGGTGAAAGCCACAACCTTCAGGAGCACTCTGTGGTTCTGATCCGCGGCGGCCGTGTAAAAGACCTTCCGGGTGTTCGTTACCACATCCTCCGCGGTGTTCTGGATACCCAGGGCGTCAAAGACCGTAAGCAGCGTCGTTCCAAATACGGCGCGAAGCGTCCGAAGTAAGGAGATCATAGAATGTCTCGTCGTCACGCCGCTGAGAAGCGCGAAGTCCTGCCCGACGCCAAGTATGGCGATCGCGTGCTGACCAAATTCATGAACAACCTGATGATCGACGGCAAAAAATCTGTTGCCGAAAAGATCGTCTACAACGCGCTTGACCGCGTTGAGTCCAAGCTGAAAAAAGCACCGGTTGAAGTGTTCCACGAAGCCCTCGACAACGTGAAGCCTTCCGTTGAGGTTCGCTCCCGTCGTGTGGGTGGTGCAACCTATCAGGTTCCGGTTGAAGTTCGCACCGAGCGCCGCGAAGCTCTGGCCATCCGTTGGCTGATCACCGCGTCCCGTGCTCGCAACGAAAACACGATGGAAGAACGCCTCGCCGGTGAGCTGCTCGACGCAGTGAACGGTCGCGGTGCCGCCGTGAAGAAACGCGAAGACACCCACAAGATGGCCGACGCCAACAAAGCGTTCAGCCACTACCGCTGGTAATCAAACCCGAAGGACACGAGCCCCATGGCACGCGAATATCCCCTCGACCGATACCGCAACTTCGGTATCATGGCGCACATCGATGCAGGTAAAACCACCTGTTCCGAGCGCATCCTCTTCTACACCGGCAAGTCCCACAACATTGGTGAGGTGCACGACGGTGCAGCCACCATGGACTGGATGGAGCAGGAGCAGGAACGCGGTATCACCATCACTTCCGCTGCGACGACCACCTTCTGGGAACGCACCGAAGACGGTGAAACCGCTCAGACGCCGAAGCACCGTCTGAACATCATCGACACCCCCGGCCACGTGGACTTCACCATTGAGGTGGAACGTTCGCTCGCCGTTCTCGATGGTGCCGTGGCTGTTCTCGACGCCAACGCTGGTGTTGAGCCGCAGACCGAAACCGTGTGGCGTCAGGCTGACCGCTACAAGGTTCCGCGTATCGTGTTCGTCAACAAAATGGACAAGATCGGCGCAGACTTCTTCAACTGCGTTCACATGATCGAAGACCGCACCGGCGCACGCGCTGTTCCGGTTGGTATTCCGATCGGTGCCGAGACCGAACTCGAAGGTCTGATCGATCTCGTCAACATGGAAGAGTGGCTGTGGCAGGGTGAAGACCTTGGTGCATCCTGGGTCAAAGCTCCGATCCGTGACTCCCTCAAGGACATGGCAGACGAGTGGCGCGGCAAAATGGTCGAAGCTGCTGTTGAGCAAGACGACGACGCCATGATGGAATACCTCGAAGGCAACGAGCCTGACGAAGCTACCCTGCGCAAACTGCTGCGCAAAGGTACCCTCGCTCTGGACTTCGTTCCGGTTCTCGGTGGTTCCGCGTTCAAAAACAAAGGTGTTCAGCCGCTGCTCAACGCTGTGATCGACTACCTGCCGAGCCCGCTCGACGTTGTTGATTACATGGGCTTCAAACCGGGTGACGAAGAAGAAGTTCGGAACATCGCGCGTCGTGCAGACGACGAGATGCCGTTCTCCGGCCTCGCGTTCAAAATCATGAACGACCCGTTTGTTGGCTCCCTGACCTTCACCCGTATCTACTCCGGCGTGATGAGCAAGGGCGACACCGTTCTGAACTCCACCAAAGGTAAGAAAGAGCGCGTCGGTCGTATGATGATGATGCACTCCAACAACCGTGAGGAGATCGAAGAGGCATTTGCAGGCGACATTATCGCTCTGGCCGGTCTGAAAGACACGACCACCGGTGATACCCTCTGCGACGTCAAAGAGCCGGTTGTTCTCGAAACCATGACCTTCCCGGATCCTGTTATCGAGATCGCAGTTGAGCCGAAAACCAAAGGCGACCAAGAGAAAATGTCTCAAGGTCTCGCTCGTCTGGCAGCTGAAGACCCGTCCTTCCGTGTGGAGACCGACCTCGAGTCCGGTCAGACCATCATGAAAGGCATGGGCGAACTTCACCTCGACATCCTCGTCGACCGTCTGAAGCGCGAGTTCAAAGTGGAAGCCAACATCGGCGCTCCGCAGGTGGCTTACCGCGAGACGATCTCCCACGAAGTCGAGCACGCCTACACCCACAAGAAACAGTCGGGTGGTTCTGGTCAGTTCGCTGAGGTGAAACTCATCATCTCTCCGACAGAGCCGGGCGAAGGTTACTCCTTCGAATCCCGCATCGTTGGTGGTGCTGTTCCGAAGGAATACATCCCGGGTGTGGAAAAAGGCATCAACTCCGTCATGGACTCCGGTCCGCTTGCTGGCTTCCCGGTGATCGACTTCAAAGTGGCTCTCATCGACGGTAAGTTCCACGACGTTGACTCCTCCGTTCTCGCGTTCGAAATCGCATCCCGTATGTGTATGCGTGAAGGCATGCGCAAAGCTGGCGCGAAACTGCTCGAGCCGATGATGAAAGTGGAAGTCATCACCCCGGAAGAATACACCGGTGGTATCATTGGTGACCTTACCTCCCGTCGTGGTCAGGTGACCGGTCAGGAACCGCGCGGCAACGCAGTTGCCATCAACGCGTTCGTGCCGCTCGCCAACATGTTCGGCTACATCAACACCCTGCGTTCCATGTCCTCTGGTCGTGCGCAGTTTACGATGCAGTTCGACCACTACGAGCCGGTCCCGAGCAACATCTCGGAAGAAATTCAGGCCAAATACGCCTAAGGGCGTAGGTCAAAACCCAAATCGGGGGTCGGGCAGGAGCCTGATCCCCACTTCGAATAAGACAGGAGGCCTTCATGGCTAAAGGTAAGTTTGAACGTAACAAACCGCACGTCAACATCGGCACGATCGGCCACGTTGACCACGGCAAAACGACTCTGACTGCAGCGATCACCAAGTACTTTGGTGACTTCAAAGCGTACGACCAGATTGACGGTGCGCCGGAAGAGAAAGCTCGCGGCATCACGATCTCGACGGCTCACGTTGAGTACGAGACCGAGAACCGTCACTACGCACACGTTGACTGCCCGGGTCACGCTGACTACGTGAAAAACATGATCACCGGTGCTGCCCAGATGGACGGCGGTATCCTGGTTGTGAACGCAGCAGACGGCCCGATGCCGCAGACCCGTGAGCACATCCTGCTTGCGCGTCAGGTTGGCGTTCCGGCTCTCGTCGTGTTCATGAACAAAGTTGACCAGGTTGACGACGAAGAGCTTCTCGAGCTCGTCGAAATGGAAATCCGTGAGCTTCTGTCCGAGTACGACTTCCCGGGCGACGATATTCCGATCATCGCAGGTTCCGCTCTGGCCGCTATGGAAGGCCGCGATCCGGAAATCGGCGAAGAGAAGATCAAAGAACTGATGGCTGCAGTGGACGATTACATCCCTGAGCCTGAGCGTGCGATCGACCAGCCGTTCCTGATGCCGATCGAAGACGTGTTCTCGATCTCCGGTCGTGGTACCGTTGTGACCGGTCGTGTTGAGCGCGGCGTGATCAACGTAGGTGACGAGATCGAAATCGTTGGTATCCACGACACGAAGAAAACCACCTGTACCGGTGTTGAAATGTTCCGCAAACTGCTTGACCGCGGTGAAGCTGGCGACAACATCGGCGCCCTGCTGCGCGGCGTTGACCGTGACGGCGTTGAGCGTGGTCAGGTTCTGTGTAAGCCGGGCTCCGTGAACCCGCACACCAAATTCGAGGCTGAGGTCTACATCCTCACCAAAGAAGAAGGTGGCCGTCACACCCCGTTCTTCGCGAACTACCGTCCGCAGTTCTACTTCCGTACGACGGACGTCACCGGTACCTGCATCCTGCCGGAAGGCACCGAGATGGTTATGCCTGGCGACAACCTGAAGCTCTCCGCTGAGCTGATTGCACCGATCGCCATGGAAGAAGGCCTCCGCTTCGCTATCCGCGAAGGCGGCCGCACCGTGGGTTCCGGCGTTGTCTCCAAAATCATCGAGTAATCTCTCGCTGATTTGAAAGTTAGAAAGGGCTCCACGAAAGTGGGGCCCTTTTTCTATTCTTTGACAACGAGCGAGGCGTCGATAGGCTGCTGATGGCCATTTTTGATTCAATTATTTATTAAGGGAGTATGTATTGACTACGCGTATTATGGGACACGCTGCGGTCGTTCGCGCAATGCGACCGCTTCAGAGGCAGGCCTTGCAATTAATCTTGGCTGACGCTGAGCTTGGTAACTTACCGAGCTCACGGAGCGAAGCCTTTGCGCGCTACTCTTCTAAAATGGGTCCTGGATTCAGTTTCGATACCCGGAAGGGGTGGGCAGGCGATATTCGACATGCAGCGATTATTTGCCTCCTTGAACATGGTCTAATTCGAGGTGGCGCCCTTGATTATGATGAAGTAGCGGACGCGTTAACGAACTGGATAACAGATGTTCAGGCGCTTACAGACGCTGGCAACCTCGAAATTGAACATGGCGGGAACAGCAGACTGATTGAGGAAAGGAAAATCTCCTCCGCGAACACCAAATTTTTCGGGGAGGGAAGCGAGTGTGTTTATGTCTATACTGATAGTATCTTGGATCGAGCCAATTTTCCATGTTGCAAGATTGGGCGACATGTAAGCGATGATATTGGCGCAGTGCTGGGGCGTGTGTTTGGTCAATATGGCACGGGTAACCCTGGAATCCCGATTTTGCGCTATATTATGCGAACAAATGATGCGGCCTCATTGGAAATTTATCTGCATCGACATTTTGATAGGCCACGCCTTCGCGGTGGGACCGGTACCGAATGGTTTGAATTGCTGTATACCGAGGTAAAAGGCCCGGCTTTGGAACATCTTGCGGAGTTGAAGAGGAAAAGACTTGCCATTGAGGGCGAGCTCCCTGTATAGGGCGCGAGTTCTCTTTTGGGAGAACGCATGGAGAGGGATTCGCTCTAGCGCCCTTTTCATCAGGTTCGACGAGGGTGTGCGATGAGCGTGCATCTTCCTCTCAACCTTAAAGCCTATTGAAAGGCAATGTAATGCAAAGCCAGAACATCCGTATTCGGCTGAAGGCATTCGATTTCCGCGTGCTCGACGCATCGACCCAGGAAATCGTCAACACGGCAAAGCGCACTGGCGCTCAGGTCCGTGGCCCGATCCCGCTGCCGAACAAGATTGAGAAGTTCACGGTTCTCCGTGGTCCTCACATCGACAAAAAATCCCGCGATCAGTTCGAGATCCGTACGCACAAGCGTCTTCTCGACATCGTTGACCCGACCCCCCAGACCGTTGACGCGCTCATGAAGCTCGACCTCGCTGCTGGTGTGGACGTCGAGATCAAAGTTTAAGGAGGGCAATAGAGATGTTGCGCTCTGGTGTTATCGCGAAGAAGGTCGGCATGACCCGCCTCTTCATGGAAGACGGTAAACAGATCCCTGTTACCGTTCTCCAGCTCGAAAACCTGCAAGTCGTCGCTCAGCGCACGATCGAGAAAGACGGCTACACAGCCGTTCAGCTCGGTGCTGGCAACGCAAAAGCAAAACGCACCTCGCAAGCTATGCGCGGTCACTTCGCTGCTGCGAACGTGGCTCCGAAGCGTAAAGTTGCTGAGTTCCGCGTAGACGAAGACAAGCTGATCGAAGTTGGCGCTGAGCTTTCCGCTGAGCACTACCTCGAAGGTCAGTTCGTTGACGTCTCCGGCACGTCCATCGGTAAAGGTTTTGCCGGTGCGATGAAGCGTCACAACTTTGGCGGTCTGCGTGCGTCGCACGGTGTGTCCATCTCCCACCGTTCCCACGGTTCCACCGGTCAGTGTCAAGACCCGGGTCGTGTGTTCAAAGGGAAAAAGATGGCCGGTCACATGGGTGCTGCCCGTGTCACCACCCAAAACCTTCAGGTCGTCAAGACCGACGCCGACCGTGGCCTGATCATGGTCAAAGGCGCCGTTCCTGGCTCCAAAGGCGGCTGGGTCACCATCAAGGATGCTGTCAAGAAAGCCGCTCCGGCTGATCTGCCGCTTCCTGCCGCTCTGAAATCCGCTGCCACCGAGGCAACTGCAGCTCCGGCTGAAGAAGCTCCGGCAGAAGGAGGTGAAGCATGACTTTTAACGTGATCAAACTCGACCTCGATGAGGCTCTGTTCGGTCTCGAGCCGCGTGCAGACATTCTGCACCGCGTGGTTCGTTGGCAGCGCAACAACGCGCAGCAGGGTACCCACAAGGTCAAGACCCGTTCTGAAGTGTCTTACTCCACCAAGAAGATCTATCGTCAGAAAGGCACCGGCGGCGCACGTCACGGTTCCCGTAAGGCGCCTATCTTCCGCAAAGGTGGTATCTACAAAGGCCCGACCCCGCGTTCCCACGGTCACGATCTTACGAAGAAATTCCGTAAGCTCGGCCTGAAGCACGCACTCTCCGCGAAAGCTGCCTCCGGCAATCTCGTGGTTGTGGAAGATGCGAAACTCGCAGAAGCCAAAACCGCACTGCTGGCCAAAGCTGTCAAAGAGCAGGGCTGGAAGCGCGTTCTGGTGATCGACGGTGCTGACGTTGATGCGAACTTCAAAGCTGCGGCTGCGAACCTCGCTGGCGTTGACGTGCTGCCGACCATTGGCGCTAACGTCTATGACATCCTGAAGCGTGACACTCTCGTGATCACCAAAGCAGGTGTCGAAGCTCTGGAGGCTCGCCTGAAATGACCAACAAAGCTGAACTCTACGACGTGATCCGCAAGCCGATCATCACCGAGAAAGCCACCATGGCTTCCGAAAACGGTGCTGTTGTTTTTGAAGTCGCCATCGACTCCAACAAACCGCAGATCAAAAAAGCTGTTGAAGAGCTTTTTGGTGTGAAGGTGAAAGCGGTCAACACGGTTGTCACCAAAGGTAAGACCAAGCGTTTCCGCGGTCAGCCGGGCAAGCGTAAAGACGTCAAAAAAGCCTACGTCACGCTCGAAGACGGCAACGCCATCGACGTGTCCACCGGTCTTTAAGCACACCGCTTAGATCGGCAGAAATGAAGAAGCCCTTCGGTGAGAGCCGGGGGGCTTTTTTGTTGTGAACCGTCGATGGAGCGCAACCGCGCGGAATCAAGGCGTAGCCGCCGCGCGAGCACCTGCCCGCCCCAGAGGGCTGGCGCTTTGGCTATCTTTGTGCAACGCTTAGATCATGGAGTAGCTTGGCTGAGATAAAGTGCGCCGATCTGAACATAGTGCGCCACCCCACGGGCAGGCGCTCGCGCTCATTTCCCAGCCACAGTGGATTATTTCCACTCCGCTATAGACTCCTCCCCCAACTCGCACTATACCCCGCCCATCTCACGGCCCCGGATTCGTTCTTGGGGCCCGTGATTTGTGTGGGACGAGGGTCGTAAGGCCCCCGGCCTTAGACGAAAACGGGTCGTAGCCACAGTGGCTACATGAGATGACCCAAAGCAAACGGAAGACAGAAACTATGGCACTCAAGTCGTATAAACCGACGACGCCTGGCCAGCGTGGGCTGGTTCTGATCGACCGTTCGGAGCTTTGGAAAGGGCGCCCGGTCAAATCTCTCACCGAGGGTTTGACCAAGAACGGCGGCCGGAACAACACCGGACGGATCACGATGCGCCGCAAAGGCGGCGGGGCAAAGCGTCTCTATCGCATCGTCGACTTCAAACGCACGAAGTTTGACGTCGCAGCTACCGTGGAACGGATCGAATACGACCCGAACCGCACCGCGTTCATCGCGCTCATCAAATACGAAGACGGCGAGCAGGCATACATCCTCGCTCCGCAGCGTCTGGCTGTTGGCGATAAAGTTATCGCTTCTGCCAAGGCTGACGTGAAGCCGGGCAACGCAATGCCGTTCTCCGGTCTGCCGATCGGTACCATCGTGCACAACGTCGAGCTGAAACCGGGCAAAGGCGGCCAGATCGCCCGCGCTGCAGGCACCTACGCTCAGTTCGTTGGTCGCGACGGTGGCTACGCACAGATCCGCCTTTCTTCTGGCGAACTGCGTCTCGTCCGTCAGGAATGCATGTGCACCGTCGGTGCCGTGTCCAACCCTGACAACTCCAACCAGAACTTCGGTAAAGCCGGTCGTAACCGCCACAAGGGCATCCGCCCGTCCGTTCGTGGTGTTGTTATGAACCCGATCGACCACCCGCACGGTGGTGGTGAAGGCCGGACCTCTGGTGGTCGTCACCCGGTTACCCCTTGGGGCAAGCCGACCAAAGGTGCGAAAACACGCAACAAGAATAAGGCGTCCAGCAAGCTCATCATCCGCTCGCGTCACGCCAAGAAGAAGGGTCGCTAAGATATGGCACGTTCTGTCTGGAAAGGCCCGTTTGTGGACGCATACGTCCTCAAGAAGGCTGAAAAAGCTCGCGAGGGCGGTCGTAACGAGGTCATCAAGATCTGGTCCCGTCGCTCCACCATCCTGCCTCAGTTCGTTGGCCTCACCTTTGGTGTGTACAACGGTCAGAAGCACATCCCCGTCAACGTCTCGGAAGACATGATCGGTCAGAAGTTCGGTGAATATGCACCGACTCGTACCTACTACGGTCACGCCGCAGACAAAAAAGCGAAACGGAAATAAGTCATGGGTAAGGTAGCAAATCCCCGTCGCGTGGCTGACAACGAAGCAATGGCAAAAACCAAAATGCTTCGCGTTTCCCCGCAGAAACTGAACCTCGTGGCTCAGATGATCCGCGGCAAGAAAGTGGACAAGGCTCTCACCGACCTCACGTTCTCCAACAAGCGTATCGCTGTTGACGTGAAGAAGTGCCTTCAGTCCGCTATTGCCAACGCTGAAAACAACCACGGTCTCGACGTCGATGAGCTCATCGTCGCAGAAGCTTGGGTTGGTAAAAACCTCACCATGAAGCGCGGTCGCCCGCGTGCACGTGGTCGTTTTGGCAAGATCATGAAGCCGTTCGCGGAAATCACCATCAAGGTGCGTCAAGTTGAGGAGCAAAACTAATGGGTCATAAGGTAAACCCGATTGGCATGCGTCTCCAGGTCAACCGCACCTGGGATAGCCGCTGGTACGCTGATACCAAAGATTACGGTGATCTTCTTCTGGAAGACCTGAAAATCCGCGATTTCATCAAAGAAGAATGCAAGCAAGCCGGCATCAGCCGTGTGATCATCGAGCGTCCGCACAAGAAGTGCCGCGTCACGATCCACACCGCACGTCCGGGTGTCATCATCGGCAAGAAAGGCGCTGACATTGAAGGTCTGCGCAAGAAAGTCGCTGCGATGACCGACTCCGAGCTGCACCTCAACATCGTTGAAGTGCGCAAGCCGGAACTCGACGCTGCTCTGGTGGCCGAGTCCATCGCTCAGCAGCTCGAGCGTCGTGTGTCCTTCCGTCGTGCCATGAAGCGCGCTGTGCAGAACGCAATGCGTATGGGTGCCCTCGGCATCCGCGTGAACGTTGCTGGCCGTCTCGGTGGTGCTGAAATCGCTCGTACCGAATGGTACCGCGAAGGCCGCGTGCCGCTTCACACCCTGCGTGCTGACATCGACTACGCACACGCCGAAGCGTCGACTGCCTACGGCATCATCGGCATCAAAACCTGGATCTTCAAAGGCGAGATCATGGAACACGACCCGCAGGCTCGTGACCGTCGCGCTGAAGAAGCACAAGCCGGTCCGGCACCTCGCGGTGACCGTGGCGGCCGCCGCTAAGGAGGGTCTGATCAATGCTTCAGCCTAAGCGTACAAAATTCCGCAAAATGCACAAAGGCCGGATCCACGGCCAGGCAAAAGGCGGTTCCGATCTGAACTTCGGCACCTTCGGCCTCAAAGCCGTTGAGCCGGAGCGTATCACTGCACGTCAGATCGAAGCTGCTCGTCGTGCCATGACGCGTCACATGAAGCGTCAGGGTCGCGTATGGATCCGTATCTTCCCGGACACCCCTGTGACTGCAAAGCCGGTCGAGGTTCGTATGGGTAAAGGTAAAGGCTCTGTTGACCGTTGGGTCTGCAAAGTGAAGCCGGGCCGTGTGATGTTCGAAATCGACGGCGTGTCGGAAGACGTTGCTCGCGAAGCTCTGCGCCTCGCTGCAATGAAACTCCCGATCAAAACCCGCACTGTGCAAAAAGAAGACTGGTAAGTTCGAGTGCCGCGAAAGCGGCGTTCTGACAGTCTTTTGAAAGATAGAAGGCCCCGCTTTAGAGCGGGGCCTTTCCTTTGATGCGACCTACTAAGTCGGTGTCGGTCTAACGGGCTTCAATTTCCAACCCGAACTCCAATTCGGAGCTGACGCCTTCTCCCCAGAAACCGCCTTCAATCGGCATCGTGGCCAATTGGTCCGGTGCGGCGGAGAGAGGGACATGACCGTCTGTAACCGCGACCCCGTGCGTCGGGTCGAACCCGCGCCAGCCGAGATCCGGCAGATAGGCCTCTGGCCAGGCCTGGAGGTGGCGTTTGCCGTCAACGCTCTCCGCCTTGGCCTGATAGCCGGAGACAAACCGCGCGGGGATGCCGAGGCTTCTGCAGGCGTCAATGAAGAGCACTGCGAGGTCACGGCAGGCGCCTTTGCGGGTTTCTAAAGTTTCCAGAGAAGTCTGCGCGTATCCAGTCGGTCGGATGTGCCGGTCGGTTTGACGATAGAGTGTCTCCGTGAGGAGCAGAAGGAACCTGTCGGTGCTTCCGGCCTGTGAACGGAGCTCGCTCGCGAAGTCAGCTACGGTGCTTGCACCAGAAGGCTTTAGGTAGGTCGACAGGTCGCTTTCCGGCGGAGGTCCAATTGCTTCGATGGTCTCGCACGTAAAGCGACTGACAATTTTCAGCACATCCGTTTCGCCGTCGAACCCGACCCGTGTCTCTGGGGTCCCGAAGGGCGACAGGCCGTCTTCTCGCCAGAATGGGGCAGGGGTGATGTCATAGGAGTGGTCGAGACCATCAACCCCGAAGGGTTTGAGGCGCAGGACCTGATCCCCGAGGCGGACGGGGGCCGAGTAGCGATAGAGCGTTTCGTGCCGGACTGTGAAGCGCATGGGAGCCTCCTGCCCACAGAAGGCCATGCTGCGCGTGCAAAATCAAGTGGCCCGCCTCTTGTAGAAGCTCCAATGCCCTCCATATCAAAGGGCTAAAGAACCGGACGGATAGAAAATGCGCGCACAGATTTCGAAGTTTCTCGATCAGGATATGACCCGCCACGTGATCATGGGGGTGATCCTGTTCAACGCGATCATTCTCGGGCTTGAGACCTCGGAGACGATAATGGCGCGCGCAGGGGCGCTGATCGAAACGCTCGATATGATCTGTCTGAGTGTTTTCGTGCTTGAACTCGTTGCGAAGATATATGCGAAGGGATTTAGGTTCTTCCGTGACGGTTGGAACCTCTTTGATTTCGCGATTGTCGGGATTTCACTCTCACCGGTGGGGGAGGGGCTGTCTGTCCTTCGCGCGCTCCGCATTCTGCGACTTCTACGGGTGGTGTCGGTTGTCCCGAGCCTGCGCCGTGTGGTCGAGGCGTTTATCCTCGCGCTGCCGGGGATGGCCTCTGTTTTCCTGCTGACTGGGATCATCTTCTACATCGGGTCAGTGATCGCGACAAAGCTCTATGGGCCGACATTCCCCGAATGGTTCGGCACTCTGGGGGAGTCGCTCTACACTCTTTTCCAAGTCATGACGCTTGAGAGCTGGTCCATGGGGGTGGTGCGTCCGGTGATGGAGGTGCATCCGCAGGCATGGCTGTTCTTTGTGCCCTTCATTTTGATCACAGCGTTCGCAGTCATGAACCTCGTCGTCGGCCTCATCGTGTCCACGATGCAGGAGGCCCACGTCGAAGAAGAACACGCCGCCACGGACAGTTACCGCGACGACGTGTTGAGCCGTTTGGACCGGATCGAAAAGGCGCTGGAGCGGCGCTGAGTTACTCGTCTGCCCACTTGTAGTTGAAGCTGACGGACACGCGGTCGTATTCGGACTGGTTCATCATGACTTCGTGGCGCAGCCAGCTTTCCCAGAGCATGATGTCCCCCGCTTCTGGCGCCATGTAGATAAAGTTCTGCATTTCGCGGCGGGCATCTTTGAGGCGGGCAGGGGCCGCCATCATCATCGCATGACGGGGATCTTCGAGACGCAGGCTTGAGGCGCCGTCAGGCATGGCGACATAGGTCGTGCCGGAAATGACGGAGTGCGGGTGGATGTGAGCCGAGTGATAGCCTCCCTCGGGCAGGATGTTGATCCAGAGGTCTTCGAGCACGAGCTTGCGCCCACCGAGGTCGAATTGCAGGTCTTCGGCAAACTTTGCGACGTGCTGATCCAAGCTCTCAACGATGTCTTTGAAGATCGGGAACCGCCACGGCAGGTCGGTCAGGGAGGCATAGGACGTATAGCCCGGATAGCCTTTTTCATCGCACCATGCCTGACCCGCTTCGTCATCCTCCGCGATGGCATAGCAGCTGTCGAACAACTCGTCTTCGCTCACCTCCGGGCCGAATTCATTGAGGCGGGCTTTGTAGAGGCGGGTGACGAAGAGGGACTCAATATTGGCCATTGGGGAGACTCACTTTCGGTATTCTCGGAATTTGCGCTCTTATAGACCAGAAATTCCGTTGCTGCAGCCTGCTGTGCGCGGGTAAACCTTGGAAAATGATGTTCGGAATGCCATGCACTTAGATGGCTCCAACAGCGAGGTTCGGTGACGCGATATGATACCCTCTTCCGCCTTTCTCACGATTCCAGTCGCGATGATGTTCATCGGGTTCTCGCTGATCATTTGGTCGGCGCGGCGCCTGCTCACGAAATCGAAAAAGACACCGCTTCATGTCCAACTCTATGAGCGCGTCGCCGAGATCAAGCGCAGTGGCGAAGATGCGGAGGTGCCAGAGGAGGCGGAGGTGTGTTACGGCGCCTATCGGCTTTATCTCTATTTGCTTGATGACGGTCTCGACAAAGGTATCGGCAATATGGAGCCGGAAAACGTACTTGCGGCTCTTCCTGCGTTATACCCCCTTGGATTGCAGGAGGCAGCGCAGAAGATCGAGGGGTTTGTCGCGATCTATGAAGATATCGAGCAGCTGTCGGATGTGGACGAAAACCTTGGAGAAGACTATCAGCGGACGGCAACCGAGCTGGATCGCCGGCTTTACCCGCTTTTGCGGGAAATCCCCGAGCGGCTGGAACGCTACCTCGAAAAGTGAGAGGCTATGACGCATTTCACCGCGTCTGCCTCATTGCATTAAATGCGCGCCGAGCTGCAGTTTCCCCAACTTTCCCTTGCCTCCACTCCCCCACACCCTTATAGAGCGGCATCTCACAGATTCCTCTTCGGGGGAATCGTGTGCATTGACATAACCCACCGGACCGAAAGTCACCCCTCATAGGGAGCTTTCCGGTGCTAACAGGAACCAAGGAGAGGCGAACTATGACCGCCCAGGAACTGCGTGCTAAAACGCCGGACGAGCTCAAAGCAGAGCTTGCCAACCTCAAAAAAGAATCCTTCAACCTGCGCTTTCAGCAGGCCACCGGCCAGCTCGAAAACACCGCTCAGATCCGTAAAGCACGCCGTGCAGCCGCACTCGTGAAAACGGTTCTGAACGAAAAAGCTGCAGCAGCAGAGTAAGAGGAGACTGACCTATGCCCAAACGTATTCTGCAAGGTGTTGTCACCTCGAATGCTAACGAACAGACCGTGACTGTGTCCGTGGAGCGCCGCTTCAAGCACCCGGTTATGAAAAAGACCATCCGTAAGTCCAAAAAATACCGGGCTCACGATGAGAACAACCAGTTCAACGTCGGCGACACCGTCCGTATCCAGGAATGTGCACCGAAGTCGAAAACCAAGCGTTGGGAAGTGCTCGTTTAATCTTTGATTGAACAAGCCTCCTCCCAGCTTAATCGAAACCCTGGGGGTCACGATCACTGCAGATCGCCCCAAAGGTCGGGAGAAACCAAATGATCCAGATGCAGACCAATCTGGATGTCGCTGACAACTCCGGCGCTCGCCGTGTTCAGTGCATCAAGGTCCTCGGCGGTTCCCACCGTCGTTACGCCTCCGTGGGCGACATCATCGTGGTGTCGGTCAAGGAAGCAATTCCGCGTGGCCGCGTGAAAAAAGGTGACGTGCGTAAAGCCGTCGTCGTTCGCACAGCGAAAGAAGTCCGTCGTGAAGACGGCACCGCGATCCGTTTCGATCGCAACGCTGCTGTGATCCTCAACAACAACAACGAGCCAGTCGGTACCCGTATCTTCGGGCCGGTTGTTCGTGAGTTGCGCGCAAAAGGCATGATGAAAATCGTGTCCCTGGCGCCGGAGGTGCTCTAATGGCTGCTAAGTTGAAAAAAGGCGACAAGGTCGTCGTGCTCGCTGGCAAGGACAAAGGCAAACAGGGTGAAATCACCTCTGTGAACCCGTCCAAAGGCAAAGCTGTTGTGGAAGGCGTGAACGTCGCCATCCGTCACACGCGTGCGACCCAAGGTGACCAGGGCGGTCGTCGTCCGGTTGCTATGCCGATCGATCTGTCCAACCTCGCGCTGCTTGACGCCAACGGCAAAGCAACCCGCGTTGGTTTCAAAATGGATGGCGACAAAAAAGTTCGCTACGCCAAAACAACGGGAGACGTGATCTGATGCTCGACACTACTGATTACACCCCGCGCCTGAAGGCAGCATACAAGGACTCGATCCGCGCTGCTCTGAAGGAAGAGTTCGGCTACAAGAACGACATGCAGATCCCGCGTCTGGACAAAATCGTTCTCAACATCGGTTGCGGTGCTGAAGCTGTGCGTGACTCCAAGAAAGCGAAATCCGCTCAGGAAGATCTCACTGCCATCGCCGGTCAAAAGGCTCTCACCACGAAAGCAAAGAAATCCATCGCTGGTTTCCGCGTTCGTGAAGATATGCCGCTTGGTGCGAAGGTTACCCTTCGTGGCGACCGTATGTACGAATTCCTCGACCGTCTGATCACGATCGCAATGCCGCGCATCCGCGACTTCCGCGGTGTTTCCGGCACCTCTTTCGACGGCCGTGGCAACTACGCCATGGGCATCAAAGAGCACATCGTGTTCCCTGAGATCAACTTCGACAAAGTCGATGAGGTCTGGGGTATGGACATCGTCTTCGCGACAACCGCAAAGACGGACGCAGAAGCAAAGAGCCTGTTGAAAGCTTTCAACATGCCCTTCAACAGCTAATCGCGCGAGGAGTTTATAGAACATGGCTAAGAAATCCATGATCGCCCGTGAGCGCAAGCGCGAGAAGCTGGTGGCACAATACGCCGCTAAGCGCGCTGCTCTCAAAGAGGTTATCTACGACCAAGAGAAGCCGATGGAAGAGCGTTTCCGCGCTTCCCTGAAGCTTGCAGAACTGCCGCGCAACAGCTCGGCTACCCGTCTTCACAACCGTTGTCAGCTGACAGGTCGTCCTCACGCTTACTACCGTAAGCTGAAGGTCTCCCGTATCATGCTGCGGGAACTCGGCTCTTTCGGCCAGATCCCTGGTCTCGTGAAATCCAGCTGGTAAGGAGGGCACAGATATGAACGATCCTATCGGCGATATGCTCACCCGTATCCGCAACGCCCAACTCCGTGGCAAATCCACCGTCTCCACGCCGGCTTCCAAGCTGCGCGCATGGGTTCTGGATGTGCTGCTCGATGAAGGCTACATTCGTGGCTACGAAAAAGGCGTCGATGCCGCGGGTCACCCGACCCTCGAAATCAGCCTGAAATACTTCGAAGGCACCCCGGTCATTCGTGAACTGAAGCGGGTCTCCAAACCCGGTCGTCGCGTATACCTCGGTGTCAAAGACATTCCGTCCGTCCGTCAGGGCCTCGGCGTGTCGATTGTCTCCACCCCTAAAGGTGTGATGTCGGACGCAAACGCTCGTGCCAACAATGTTGGTGGCGAAGTGCTTTGCACCGTCTTCTAAGGAGGTCTTTCGATGTCTCGTATTGGTAAGAAACCGGTCGACCTGCCCAGCGGCGTTTCCGCCTCTGTGTCCGGCCAGACCATCGAAGTGAAGGGCCCGAAAGGCACTCACTCCTTCACCGCAACGGACGACGTGACCATCGCTGTCGAAGACAACACCGTCACCGTCACCCCGCGTGGTAAATCCAAGCGTGCTCGCCAGCAGTGGGGCATGTCCCGCACGATGGTCGCCAACATGGTGACCGGCGTCAGCACTGGCTTCAAAAAAGAGCTCGAGATCAACGGTGTTGGTTATCGTGCTCAGATGCAGGGCAACACGCTCAAACTCAACCTGGGTTACTCCCACGAAGTGAACTTCGAAGTTCCGGCTGGCATCACTGTCACCGCCGCGAAACCGACCGAGATCACTGTCGAGGGTTCTGACCCGCAACTCGTCGGTCAAGTTGCGGCTAACATCCGCGAATGGCGCAAGCCGGAGCCTTACAAAGGCAAAGGTATCAAATACAAAGACGAGTACATCTTCCGCAAGGAAGGGAAGAAGAAGTAAGGACGCTCATCATGGCAAACAGCAAACGTACACTGTTTCTGAAACGCCGCATGCGCGTTCGGAACAAACTTCGGAAGAACAATGTCGGCAAGCTTCGCCTGTCGATCCATCGTTCGAACAAGAACATCAGCGCTCAGCTGATCGACGACGTTCAAGGCAAAACCCTCGCATCTGCCTCCACTCTGGAGAAAGATCTGGGCGTAGTTGGCAAGAACAACGTCGATGCCGCCGCCAAAGTTGGCGCAGCAATCGCAGAGCGCGCGAAGAAAGCCGGCGTCGAAGAGTGCTACTTCGACCGTGGTGGCTTCCTCTTCCACGGCAAAGTGAAGGCTCTGGCCGACGCTGCGCGTGAAGGTGGTCTGAAGTTCTAATCGACTTGTGGAGGGCGTTCGCGCCCTCCCGATGATCCAGGTCGGGCGCCCTTTCGGTGCCCTTCACTAGGATCGAGTTTATCCGGCGTAGCTACGCCACCTGTTCAAAGGAAAGTTCTATGGCAGAACGTGAAAACCGCCGGGACCGTCGCGAGCGCGACGAAGCTCCGGAATTCGCCGATCGTCTTGTTGCGATCAACCGTGTGTCCAAAACCGTGAAAGGTGGTAAGCGTTTCGGCTTCGCCGCACTCGTGGTTGTTGGCGACCAAAAAGGCCGCGTCGGCTTCGGCAAAGGTAAAGCGAAAGAGGTCCCTGAGGCCATCCGCAAAGCCACCGAGCAAGCCAAGCGTCAAATGATCCGCGTGCCGCTCAAAGAAGGCCGCACCCTGCACCACGACATGAACGGTCGTCACGGCGCAGGTAAAGTCGTCATGCGCACCGCGCCGACCGGTACTGGTATCATCGCCGGTGGTCCGATGCGTGCTGTGTTCGAAATGCTCGGCGTTCAGGACGTGGTTGCCAAATCCATTGGCTCCCAGAACCCGTACAACATGATCCGCGCCACGCTGGACGGTCTCACCAAAGAGGCTTCCCCGCGTTCCGTGGCTCAGCGTCGTGGCAAAAAAGTCGCCGAGATTCTCCGCAAGGATGAAGCTCCGGCAGACGCCGAAGCGTAAGGAGACCTGAGACATGGCTAAAACCATCGTTGTCAAACAGATCGGTTCCCCGATCCGCCGTCCGGCCAAACAGCGTCAGACCCTCATCGGTCTCGGCCTGAACAAAATGCACAAGACCCGTGAGCTCGAGGACACCCCGTCCGTTCGCGGCATGGTCTCGTCCATTCCGCACCTCGTCGAGATTGTCGAAGAGCGCGGCTAAGCCGAACGTGCTTTAGAAATTGAGGAGCGCCTCGCTGGAAACAGCGAGGCGCTTTTCTGTTGTGTGGGCGAGTTCTGCGTCCTCGCGGCACGACATCGGATTAATCCCCGTATTATCTCGCTGTATTAATGAGCTTTTTACGAAATCCGTCTAAAATATAATCAGTTTTAAAACTGCCTGCAAAATATGCATATCAGGGTCGCAAAAAATGGGGGATGTCGTCTGACCAGAGAGCCCATAGATGAGCGCAAGAACGACGAAATACCTGCGCCGACTCGCTGGCGCGACACAAAATTAGGACAAGAACAATGGCACACTACACTGATACGACCCACGCAACCCACTTTGGTCTGCGCTCCGCACTTCGTAACTGGATCGAACGCGTCCGCCACGCCTACGCAAAAGAACGTGCATACGCGGTTACCTTCAATCAACTCGACGCACTCTCCGATCACGAACTTCACGACATCGGCCTGTCGCGTTCCGACATCACCGACATCGCGCGTGCAACCGCTGCTCGCGTCTAAAGCGCACTCTGTATCGAGAAGGTTCCTGTAGATGCAAATCGCTGTTTCCTCCCCGCTGGCACTTCGCCCCTTCGCAGCAATTCTGAAAATTGTTGCCGACATGTTTGCTCAAGATCCTGCGCCAAGCTGGACGGAATACCTTCGAGAGACCCAGAAATAATTTGTGCTTTAATGGTTCCCCCTCGGGACAAACGGACACCCCGCAGGCCACTGCGGGGTGTTTTGCGTTTGAGAGCGATGCCTTGCAAGTTTTGCATGGCGGAAAGCTTGAAAGGGAGGTGGTCGCTTTCTGCGTTGCGGCATAAGTTGCTGGAAAGGGAGTGAGGAACCGAACCAAAGTTTAGCTCCAATGTGGCCCCGAGAGGCGCACAACGTAAAGGATCCTCCCATGGCTTTCGCAGCTTTCCATCTTCCGCAGACACCGCTTACAAATCATATCGCCGCCTTCGCGCATGGACTTGCTGAAACCATTTCCGGCATTGCCCAAGGGTTCACAGCGGTCCGCAAGATGGAGCAAGAAGCCCACCGCCTGAATGCAAAGTCGAACCGCGAGCTTCAAGAGATGGGCATCTCCCGAGCCGAAGTGCGCACGGTCGCAGCGCGCCGCGCGATGGGTCTCAAGGATCTGACTGAAAACGGCTGACGACCAGAGATAAAAATGCCTCGCGTCGATGTGGCGGGAGGCATTTTACCCACCGCGGGCCTGCCTGAAACTCGCTTAGGGAGATGGAGCAGATTTTTGCGCCCGCTCCATACGTTTTGGTCCGCGTCTTAGTTGTCGCTAGCTTGAGCGCCGCGTATCAGAAAAAGATAAACATGTCGTCGATCGCGTAGCCAGACCCACTGCCGCTTGCTCCTCCGTGATGGGTGCCGCCGTCGGTGATGTTGAATTCCACCCTATCAACCGAGTCAAAGATGGCGTCGTTCAGTTTAACGTACTGGTTTTCGGCATAGTCGAACGTGATGACCTGATTTCCAATCAGCGCACTGTCATCATATCCGCTAATGGTGATCTCCATACCATCGCGCCATGCCGCAGATACGTAAAATGACTCGAAGTCGAAATTGTCTTCCGCTTCGATGTAGGCTCGACCACTGCCCTTGATGATGTTGTCGCCGCTGTTGGGGACGTATCCGGTCTCATAGTTTTCGTCGAACTCGTCCGTCTCTTTGACGAAAAATCCACCCCAGTCGATGCCTGCGTAGCCATCCTCCATTCGGGCCGTATCTTCGCTTGGTAGGTCGATATCATCGAAGTCCAACAGAGTTCCTGTGGGGGCGGGCTCTGCAAAGATGAAGTCGTCTTCATCGATGGAGACATTCCCCAGTATTCTGAAGGTCGCCTCTTCAATCTTGACGAAGGTGTCTCCACCCCGATGTCCGACCCTGATCTCGGACATGTCGGTCAGATCAAGTCCGGAGACATTGAAACGGTCGGTGCCGGCTTGCCAATCAAGGATCGTCGTGTGACCGCTAGATCCTTCCAGTGGAGCAAAGTAGTCAGCTCCACTTCCGCCAAGAACAACGTTAGGGCCGTTTCCCGCGTAAAAGAAGTCGCTTCCTGATCCGAGCTTTACTTTATCAAACTGATTTCCTCCGACGACGATGTCATCGCCTCCGAGGCTATTGTAGGCATTGTTCTTATCGTGTGCGCCTTCGAGATAGTCGTCTCCCATTGTCCCACGGTAGAGATTGTACTTAATCGCCACTCGTTACTCCTTTACCAATAAACAACTCGCTGAATGAGTATGAGGTTATATTTTCAAGGGGGAAGGGGCTAGAGAAGCTTTTGCTTCAAGCCCGGCTTGGCGGATGCGTATGGAGCGCTGCACAAATCAACGGCTCCTTTTTCTCAGGTGAGCGGACGATTTGCTATTGATTTGATCGCTCCGGGTTTCTCAACGAAGCCTTGATCCATGTGTCGTGAGGGTCTATACGCCCCCAGTGGACAAGTGTGTCCATAAGAATCAACACATGTAAGCCGTGGTTGCCCGCTCCGTCGCTGGAGGGCACATCCGGCAAGGAGAAGCGACATGAAATTGCATGAACTGCGCGACAACGAAGGCGCAACCAAAAAACGCATGCGCGTTGGCCGTGGCCCGGGTTCGGGCAAAGGTAAAATGGGTGGCCGTGGTATCAAAGGTCAGAAATCCCGTTCCGGTGTGGCGATCAAAGGCTACGAGGGTGGCCAGATGCCGCTCTACCAGCGTCTTCCGAAGCGCGGCTTCAACAAGCCGAACGCAAAGAAATTTGCTGTTGTGAACCTCGGCCTCATCGAGAAATTCATCGAAGCTGGCAAACTCGACGCTGCGAACGTCACCGAGGACACCCTCGTTGCATCCGGTCTCGTTCGTCGCAAGCTCGACGGCATCCGCGTTCTCGCGAAGGGCGACGTCAAATCCAAACTGACGATCTCCGTAACCGGCGCTTCCAAATCGGCAATTGAAGCCGTTGAAAAAGCAGGCGGTTCGCTCTCCGTGGCAGCAAAGGCCGACGCGGCAGCCGAATAAGGCTTGAGGCAAGGGGATACACCCCTTAAATCATGCTTAAGTTTTCCAAGCGCCGCCCCCCGGAAAACCCGGACGGGCGGCGCTGACGTGATTAGAGAGACCTAAATGGCATCCGCAGCAGAACAAATGGCGGCGAACCTCGACTGGGGCACCTTCGGGAAAGCCAAAGAGCTTCGCCAACGCATCGTTTTCACCATCGGCCTATTGATTGTTTACCGTCTCGGGACCTTCATTCCGGTTCCTGGCATCGACGGTAACGCGCTTCGCGACTTTATGGAGCAAGCCGCCTCTGGTCTTGGTGGTATCCTGTCCATGTTCACCGGCGGCGCCTTGGGCCGTATGGGTATCTTCGCCCTCGGGATCATGCCGTACATCTCGGCCTCCATTATCGTGCAGCTGATGACCTCAATGGTTCCGTCGCTCGAAAACCTCAAGAAAGAGGGTGAGGCGGGTCGTAAGAAGATCAACCAATACACGCGTTTCGGCACGGTCGCTCTTGCGCTGTTCCAAGCCTACGGCCTCGCGGCCTCTCTCGAAGCGGGCAACCTCGCCCACGATCCGGGCTGGTATTTCCGCGCTGGCGTCGTGATCACCCTCGTTGGTGGCACCATGTTCCTGATGTGGCTCGGTGAGCAGATTACCAACCGCGGCATCGGCAACGGTATCTCTCTCATCATCTTCGTCGGCATCGTCGCCGAGATTCCGGGTGCACTCGCTCAGTTCTTTGCATCAGGCCGTTCTGGCGCGATCTCTCCGCTCGTGACCCTGATCGTCATTGTGATGATTGTTGCTGTGATTGCCTTTGTCGTGTTCATGGAACGCGCGCTTCGCAAGGTGCATATCCAGTATCCGCGTCGCCAACAGGGCATGAAGATCTATGACGCCCAGTCGTCTCACCTTCCGATCAAGGTGAACCCAGCTGGTGTGATCCCTGCGATCTTCGCGTCTTCCCTTCTGCTTCTGCCGACCACCATCGCGACCTTCTCTGGTCAGTCCGATGTAGGTCCGGTGATGTCGACGATCCTCGCCTACTTCGGCCCGGGTCAACCGCTTTACCTTCTATTCTTCACGGCAATGATCGTCTTCTTTGCCTATTTCTATACGGCCAACGTTGCCTTCAAATCCGAAGACGTTGCCAAGAACCTGAAGAACCAGAACGGCTTCATTCCTGGCATTCGCCCGGGGAAGAAAACCGAGGAGCACCTCGATTATATCGTGGCACGTCTTCTCGTGATCGGGTCCGCATATCTCGCTGCTGTTTGTCTGCTGCCTGAGATCCTGCGGGGCCAGTTCGCCATTCCATTCTATTTTGGCGGCACTTCGGTGTTGATTGTGGTATCGGTGACGATGGACACAATTCAACAAGTCCAATCCCACCTGCTGGCTCACCAGTATGAGGGGCTGATCGAGAAATCTCAGCTGCGCGGGAGGAAGCGCAGCAAAAGAGGGACAACAAGACGATGAATATTATTCTGCTTGGACCGCCGGGCGCGGGCAAAGGCACACAGGCGCAGCGTCTCGTGGAGGAGCGAGGCATGGTGCAACTTTCCACCGGAGATATGCTGCGTGCGGCAAAGACCTCTGGCACGGAAATGGGCAAAAAAGTTGCCGCGATCATGGACGCAGGTCAGCTCGTGACCGACGAGATCGTGATCGGCCTTATTGCTGAACAGCTCGAGAAGGGCTCCGAAGGGGGCTTCATCTTCGACGGCTTTCCGCGCACCCTTGGTCAGGCAGATGCACTTGATGCGCTGCTCGCTGAAAAGGGCCAGAAACTCGATGCTGTGGTTCAGCTCGAAGTGGACGACGAAACCCTCGTGAAGCGTATCGTCAACCGCGCTGCTGAAGCTGTCGCTGCTGGCAAGGAAGCCCGCGCAGACGACAACGAAGAGAGCGTCAAGATTCGCTTGATGGAATACTACAAAAAGACCTCTCCGCTGATCGGCTACTACTATGCCAAAGCGGACCTGAAGACGGTCGACGGCCTCCAGTCCATGGACGAAGTGGCCGCAGGGATTGCAGAAGCGCTGGCGTGAGCCGACGTCTTGCAGAAGAGAGTAGAGGGCAGCAATCACCGCTGCCCTTTCTATTTGAGGCAAAGGCAGCCATAAGGCCTTGACCCTCGCACGATTCGCATCTATGGCACACCATCCCTTTAGGGGTAAAAGATTCGCAAACGGGCAGCTCCCGTTTCAATCGTCACCTGAATTCAGCTGTTGCTCGCTTGCTTTGCCTTGCGAGCTTCCGTTGTGAAAAAAGGTTCCGGGACTACGGAACCGCAACGAAAGGAAAATAACGTGGCACGTATCGCCGGCGTAAACATCCCAACCGCGAAGCGCGTTCCGATCGCGCTCACCTACATCACTGGCATTGGCACGACCTCTGCTGAAGCAATCTGCGAAGCAGTTGGCATCGACTTCACCCGTCGTGTGAACGAACTGTCTGACGCCGAAGTTCTCGCGATCCGCGAGCACATCGACGCGAACTACACCGTTGAAGGCGACCTTCGCCGTGAAACGCAGATGAACATCAAGCGTCTGATGGACCTCGGCTGCTACCGCGGCCTGCGTCACCGTCGTAACCTTCCGGTTCGCGGCCAGCGCACCCACACCAACGCTCGCACCCGCAAAGGCCCGGCAAAGGCCATCGCTGGTAAGAAGAAGTAAGGGGAGATCTGACCAATGGCACGCGATACCCGTCGTACTACGAAGAAAAAAGTTTCCAAGAACATCGCCGCAGGCGTTGCTCACGTGAACTCCACCTTCAACAACACCAAAATCCTGATCTCCGACGTGCAAGGCAATGCGATCTCCTGGTCGTCTGCTGGCACCATGGGCTTCAAAGGTTCCCGCAAATCCACTCCGTACGCCGCTCAGATGGCTGCTGAGGATGCGGGCAAAAAAGCTCAGGATCACGGCGTTAAAACTCTCGAAGTCGAAGTTCAGGGCCCAGGCTCTGGTCGTGAGTCCGCTCTGCGCGCACTCGCAGCTATCGGCTTCAACATCACGTCTATTCGTGACGTGACCCCGATTGCACACAACGGCTGCCGCCCGCCGAAGCGCCGCCGCGTGTAATCACAGACTACGATTTAAGGATCGCGGGCCATGTTGCCCGCGGTCTCTTTGCGTTTTTGAGACCCCTCGGGCGTTCTTTCGCTTTAGGACATGGGCGTTAGAACAAGAATGGAGGCACTAGCATGATCCACAAGAATTGGGCCGAGCTCATTAAACCGCAACAGCTGGACGTGAAACCGGGCAATGAGCCGGCACGTCAGGCGACCGTCGTTGCTGAACCGCTTGAGCGCGGCTTTGGCCTGACGCTGGGCAACGCGCTGCGTCGCGTGCTGATGTCGTCTCTTCAGGGCGCGGCAATCACCTCCGTTCAGATCGACAACGTTCTGCACGAATTCTCGTCCATTGCGGGCGTGCGTGAGGATGTGACCGACGTTATCCTGAACCTCAAAGGTGTATCCCTGCGCATGGACGTCGAAGGCCCGAAACGCCTGTCGATCTCCGCCAAAGGTCCGCTCGTCGTGACCGCTGGTGACATTTCTGAGTCCGCTGGCATTGAAGTCCTGAACAAAGATCACGTGATCTGTCACCTCGACGATGGCGCTGACCTGTTTATGGAACTGACTGTGAACACCGGCAAAGGCTATGTCTCTGCAGACAAAAACAAACCGGAAGATGCGCCGATCGGTCTGATCCCGGTTGATGCGATCTACTCGCCGGTCAAGAAAGTCTCCTACGACGTTCAGCCGACCCGCGAAGGTCAGGTTCTCGACTACGACAAACTGACCATGAAAATCGAAACCGATGGCTCCGTGACCCCGGAAGACGCTGTGGCATTCGCTGCACGCATCCTTCAGGATCAACTGGGCATCTTCGTGAATTTCGACGAGCCGGAAGCAGCAGGTCGTCAGGAAGAAGACGATGGTCTCGAGTTCAACCCGCTTCTGCTCAAGAAAGTGGACGAGCTGGAACTGTCCGTGCGCTCCGCGAACTGCCTCAAGAACGACAACATCGTTTACATCGGCGATCTCATCCAGAAGACCGAAGCAGAGATGCTCCGCACGCCGAACTTCGGCCGTAAGTCTCTCAACGAGATCAAAGAGGTTCTGTCCGGCATGGGCCTGCACCTCGGCATGGATGTCGAAGAGTGGCCGCCAGAAAACATCGAAGACCTGGCGAAGAAATTCGAAGACCAGTTCTAAGACTTTCGGGGGAGGTTTCGATCTCCCCCGCTCAATGCCCGCGTAGGCGGGGAATATCCGGGCACATGCCCCAAGGAGAGTGGCTGACACGCATCGGCTGCCAGACAAAGCAAAACACGCTAAGGAGATAGAAAATGCGTCACGCTAAAGGTTACCGCCGCCTCAACCGGACCCACGAACACCGCAAAGCGATGTTCTCCAACATGGCTGGCTCGCTCATTGAGCACGAACAAATCAAAACCACGCTGCCGAAAGCCAAAGAGCTTAAGCGCATCATGGACAAGCTGATCACCCTCGGCAAACGTGGCGATCTGCACGCCCGTCGTCAGGCTGCTGCTCAGCTGAAACAAGACAAAGACGTTGCGAAACTCTTCGAAGTTCTCGGTCCGCGTTACGCCGAGCGTCAGGGTGGCTACACCCGCGTTCTGAAAGCTGGCTTCCGCTACGGCGACATGGCTCCGATGGCGATCATCGAACTCGTTGACCGTGACCCGGCAGCGAAAGGTGCAGCTGACAAAGCACGCCTCGAAGCTGAAGAAGCTGCTTTCGCTGAAGAAGACTGATTTTCAGATTTCTTTGCTGACAAGCGAATCATGGAGACCCCGCCATTGTGCGGGGTTTTCTTTGTCTAAAATGACAGGTTTTACATGTTTCTTTGATTTTATGCGCTATGGCCAATGGCTGCGTCGCTGTGACTTGACGCGATAGCGCTCCCAAATGACCTTTAAAAATGAGTGTGTTATCGCGCGGCGATGGCTGAAATTCAGGGCGAACTCCATCCCGGATGAGACGGCAGTTAACTAGGTCTCAAGATTTTTTGTTTTCAAATGAAAATCTATAGTTTAACTCTAAGAACAGTGATCGCCTTTAGGTTGTCGCGCCCTTTATACAGCAAATGATCTCAATGGCCGATACAACGGAACTCAATCGACTTTTTGCCCAGCTTCGCGCTGCGTCGCCTGCCGGTTACTCGGCCGGGCTTCATATTCGATTTGCGTCTCCGCTGGTTGCGGCGTCGACTTATGACCCGAAGTGGTTAGAGCATTACACGGCGAATGCATATGCGCTTCGTGATCCGATGATCGCGTGGGGTCTGAGCAGTGAAGGGGCAATAAGGTGGAGCGAGATAGAACTCCCCGATCCATTTAATCTTTGGAGGCAGGCCGCAGAATTCGGCCTGAACTTTGGAGTCGCGGTGTCCTGCGGCCCGGTTCAATCGAGATCTATTGTTGGGTGCGCGCGCGCAGATCGTGAATTCACAGATGATGAAATCCGGTCGATTGCGAAGGTTGTGCGAACTCTACACGAAATCTCTGAGCCGCAGGTCGATCTGACACAGGCGCAAATTCAGGCCCTCCGGTGCATTGCAGGCGGTGATCGTCATGCAGCAGCCGCGGCCAAGCTCGGAATTTCTGAGAGCGCTCTAAAGGCGCGTCTCGTTTCCGCGCGCGAACGTCTCATGGCCCGGACGACCTCAGAGGCCATTCAAAAAGCCAAGGAGATCAAGCTGCTCTGACGGTAGCCGTCTTTGCGATGCGTTGTTCAATCAACTCATCTGGAGACCTACCATGCAAACGACCACTCTTTCTTTTTCCAATCTGCACAACCATGGCGATCTTTTTGCGAATATGCTTCGCGCTAGACACGAAACATTCATTCAGCACGCCAAATGGGACCTCCCGCAAGCAGATGGAATGGAATACGACCAATACGACACGCCTGCATCGCGCTGGATCGCGGTGCATGAGTTCGGAGAGGTCTTGGCCGGCATTCGGCTAACGCCGACGACCACGAAATGTGGCATTTATTCCTATATGATCCGCGATGCTCAACGCGGATTGCTCGATAGTATCCCGTCCGATTTGTTGTTCGAAGAAGCGCCCGTTGCCCAACACGTTTGGGAATCGAGCCGTATCTTTGTCTCGCCGCGCGTGCCTGCAAAAAGTCGTCTGAAGGTTCAGATGAACTTGATTGGTGAGATGACAAATAGTGCGCGTGAATTCGGCGCGACCTCTGTGATTTGTTTGATCCCTGAGAACGGCAATCGTTGGGGGCGCCGCGTTGGCCTCGATATCGATGTGATCGGTCCGGTCATGGACATCGAAGGCGCGCGCAACGCCTGTATGCGCATCAATCTCAGCAACAAGCTGCATTGAGCGATGTGTTTTGAAGCGGGGCCGGAACGCTGCCATTTCGGTCCCGACTCATCTTTCCACCGGTCTCGCCGCGGCGTAGTCTCTGCGCCATGGCTGACCTCTTTTCCCAAGATGAACCGACACCGGAGGCGACGGGCGCGCATCGCCCTCTGGCGGATCGGTTGCGACCCCAAAACCTGTCCGAAGTGATCGGTCAAGAACAAGTGCTCGGACCGGAATCGCCTCTGGGTGTTATGCTGGCGTCCGGATCTTTGTCGTCGATTGTTTTCTGGGGGCCGCCGGGCGTCGGGAAGACGACGATCGCACGTCTGCTCGCGGATGAGACGGATCTCCATTTTGTTCAGATTTCGGCGATCTTCACAGGTGTGCCCGATCTTCGAAAGGTATTCGAGGCGGCCAAACTGCGCCGGCAGAACGGGCAGGGGACCCTCCTCTTCGTCGATGAGATCCACCGCTTCAACAAAGCGCAGCAGGACAGCTTTCTCCCGCATATGGAGGATGGCACGATCCTCTTGGTCGGTGCGACGACAGAGAACCCTTCGTTCGAGCTGAATGCTGCTGTGCTGTCTCGCTCGCAAGTTATGGTGCTGACTCGTCTGTCGCCTGATGATCTCGCACGTTTGACGGAGCGCGCAGAGGCGGAGCTCGGGGTTCAGTTGCCATTGACGGAGGCGGCCCGCCGCGCCCTCTTTGAGATGGCGGATGGGGACGGGCGCACGCTGCTGAACCTCATTGAACAGGTTGCGGCGTGGAAAGTCCCGGCGCCACTAGAGACGGAAGCCCTCGGCAAACGCCTTATGCGACGCGCTTCAAAGTACGATAAGTCCGGCGAAGAGCACTACAACCTGATCTCGGCTTTGCATAAATCCGTGCGCGGGTCTGATCCCGATGCGGCCCTCTACTGGTTCAATCGCATGATCGAAGGTGGTGAGGACCCAAAATATATTGCGCGGCGTCTGCTGTGCATGGCTGTCGAGGACATCCAGCTCGCGGATCCACAAGCACACACCGTGGCGCTTCACGCATGGGAAACCTACGAACGCCTCGGATCGCCGGAGGGCGAATTGGCGCTGTCACAGTGTGTTGTCTATCTGTCGCTCGCACCTAAATCGAACGCTGTCTATGCCGCGCTGAAGGCCTCGCGTGAAGCCGCGCGGAGGACTGGTTCGGAGCCGCCTCCCAAGCATATCCTGAATGCGCCGACCAAGATGATGGCGGAGCAAGGTTACGGGGAGGGCTACATCTACGATCACGATGCAGAAGACGGGTTTTCGGGCCAGAACTTCTTTCCGGACAGTCTGCCACGCACCCAGTTCTACAAACCGGTCGAGCGCGGTTTCGAACGCGAGCTGTCAAAACGGGTTTCTTACTTCGAAAAGCTCCGTAAACAGCGTGGAACTTGACATTCAAGCCTCCTGCGCACAGGAACGCGAGAACGAAAAGAGGACACAGAATGGCACCTTTGATCCAAGTAGCCTTGGGCGGCGCACTCGGCGCGTCCGGAAGATATCTCACTGGACTTCTCATGAGCCGCCTCATGGGGAAGGGATTTCCGTGGGGCACTCTCACAGTGAATTTCTTCGGATGCTTCTTCATGGGGGTCATTGTCGTGGTGCTCGCCCACGAGAACGGCAACAAATTTGCGCCGCTTCTAATGACCGGTGTTTTGGGCGGTTTCACGACCTATTCTGCGTTCTCGCTTGATGCGATGACCATCTTTGAGCGCGGTGACTACGGTTTGGCCGCGATCTATGTCGTCGGAACGCTTTTCTTGGCGCTGGGTGGTATTGCACTTGGCCTTTACGCCGCACGGGGATTCTACGCATGAGCCAGGTTCAACTCATCCAAATCGAAGATAGTCAGCCAGAGCAGCGGCTCGACCGCTGGTTCCGGAAGATGTTTCCACACGTCACGCAAGGGGCCATCGAAAAGATGTGCCGAAAAGGCGAGATCCGTGTTGACGGGGCCCGTGTAAAGTCGAACACACGCGTCGCTCCGGGGATGGAAGTGCGTATCCCTCCGTTGCCGGATGCAGGGGCGGAGCGGCCGAAACCTGTTGCTAGCAAGGTGAGCAATGCGGACGCGAAGATGATGCGCGATGCTGTGCTCTATGAGGACGACTATCTCATCGTCATCAACAAGCCCTCCGGTTTGCCGACACAGGGTGGTTCTAAACAGACGCGCCACGTTGATGGTCTCTCGGAGGCGCTTCGCGGTGATTTCCCTGAGAAGCCGCGCCTTGTGCACCGCCTCGACAAAGACACGTCCGGTGTTCTTGTGCTGGCCCGGACGCCGGTGGTTGCCACAAAGCTCACTGCAGCGTTCCGTCACAAGAATACGCGCAAGATTTACTGGGCATTGGTCGCAGGTGTGCCGACGCCGTATCTCGGCGAGATCAAATACGGCCTCGCCAAAGCTGCAGGACATGGCAAGCGTGGCGAAGGCGAGAAGATGATCACGGTCCACCCGCGCGACATCGACGCGACGGACGGTGCGAAACGGGCGCATACGCTCTATGCTACGCTTTACCGCGTCGCCTCGCGGGCATCATGGGTGGCTATGGAGCCGATCACAGGCCGAACACACCAATTGCGTGCCCACATGGCTGCGATCGGGCATCCGATTATTGGCGACGGGAAATACGGCGGGTCGTCCCAAGAGAACCTCGGTGACGGCTGGGGCGCCCAACTTGGCGGCATTATCTCCAAGAAGCTGCATCTGCACGCACGGTCTCTGACGTTCGAGCATCCGGAGACCAAAAAGACAATGACGGTGACGGCACCTTTGCCGGATCACATGAAGCACAGCTGGGATACGTTCGGCTGGACGGAAGATCTCGCAGCGGACGATCCGTTTGAGGAGATCCTCGGTTGAAACTCGTCATCTTCGACGTTGACGGGACGCTGGTAGACAGTCAGGCGTATATCATCATGTCGATGAGTGCTGCCTTCGCTGAGGCTGGCCGCCCCGCGCCTGACCGCGGCGAAATTCTTTCGATCGTCGGATTGTCTTTGCCGCTCGCGATGCGCGAACTTGCCCCTGACGTTGACGACGAGACGCTCGGGCGCATGGTTGAGGCCTATAAATCCGCGTTCCAGAAACATCGATTGGCGCAGGGCGCGGCGGCCTCTCCGCTTTATCCCGGAGCCGAGGAGATGGTGCGCCGTTTGGCGGGGCGCGGAGACCTTTATCTCGCGATTGCCACCGGCAAAAGCCGCCGGGGTCTAAATGCTCTCTTGGACGGTTGGGACTTCGCAGATGTGTTTGTCTCGACGCAGTCAGCGGACGAACATCCGTCAAAACCGCATCCATCGATGGTCGAGACCTGTCTGATGGAGTGCGGTCTTGAGGCTTCAGACGCCGTTGTGATCGGGGACACGACATACGATATGGAAATGGCCAAGGCTGCGCGCTGTCATGCGATTGGGGTCAATTGGGGGTATCATGGACCAGATGCCCTTTTGACGGCTGGTGCAGTTGAAGTTTTGTCGGACTTCTCCGCGTTGGAGACTGCCCTTACGAGACTTTGGCCGGAACTGAGCAAGAAGGACGATTGATATGGCGGAATGGGCTGCGAAACGGTTTTGGAAAGAGACGACCGTTGCCGAAGCAGGTGGCGGATATACGGTGCACCTCGACGGGCGCGCAGTGCGGACGCCTGCCAAAGCACCGCTCGTCGTCCCGAGCCGCGAACTCGCAGACTGGATCGCGTCGGAATGGGAGGCGCAGGAAAACGAGATCAATCCGAATACCATGCCCGCAACCCGAAGCGCGAATGCGGCCATTGATAAAGTCACGATTCAGCATGCCGAGGTGGCGGATATGCTCGCTGAGTATGGCGACAGTGACCTTCTCTGCTACCGTGCGGACTTTCCGACTGACCTGATCAATCGTCAAGCGGCCTCCTGGGACCCGATCTTGGAGTGGGCTGAGGGCGCTCTGAGTGCCAAATTGACTCCCCGGAGTGGTGTCATCCACGCACCCCAGGACCCGGATGCGCTTGCCCGCCTAAGCGCGCTGACGCACGAATTTGACGCCTTTCAACTCACAGCCTTCCACGATCTCGTGGGTCTCTCGGGGTCACTGATTCTCGGGTTCGCTGTGACTCAGGGATATCTGGATCCGAATGAGGCTTGGCGCCTATCTAGGATCGACGAGGACTTCCAAGTCGAGCAGTGGGGTGAAGACGAAGAGGCGGCGGAAGCTGCTGAGGTCAAGCGCCAAAGCTTCCTTCATGCCGCGCGATTTTATTGCTTGGTCAAATAAGTGGCGCTCTCAAGGGCGAAAGCACAATCGTCGCGCACATCTGATTACGATTTGATCAAATGATCAGTGGTCATGCATTTCTGTGATCGCGCCCTTGACCTTCCTGAATGAATCCTCCCAAACTAAGCCCATTGAACGGGCATTTGCCCAATTCGATATCGCCTCGACCCCCAGGGAGGGTCGAAAAAAGCGTTCATTAAGGACGCAGTATCAGGAAGAGGTAAATATGAAAAAATCCGTGTTTCTTGGCGCGCTGACGATGGCTGGTTTGGCCGCCGGGGCTGCAATGGCTCAGGACTCGTCTACTCTTGCCGCCGTTAAAGAACGTGGCATGCTGAAATGTGGCGTGAACCCGGGCACCCCCGGCTTCGCTGCGCCGGATGCAAACGGCAAATTTGTCGGTTTTGACGTAGACGTGTGCCGCGCAGTTGCTGCCGCCGTCCTCGGTGACTCCGAAGCTGTTGAATACACCCCGCTGACCTCCGCAGTGCGCTTTACCGCACTGGCTTCCGGCGAAGTTGACATGCTCGCCCGCAACACCACGTGGACTTTCTCCCGTGACGTTGACTTGAAAAACACCTTCGTGGGCGTGAACTACTATGACGGTCAGGGCTTCATGGTCCCGAAAGACCTCGGCGTGTCCTCCGCGAAAGAGCTTTCTGGCGCGACGGTCTGCATCGAGACCGGCACCACGACCGAGCTCAACCTCGCCGACTATTTCCGTGTGAACAACATGGATTACGAACCGGTTCCGGTTGAAAGCTTCACCGAAGCTCAGACCCAGTTCCTTGCTGGCGCTTGCGACGTGTACACCACCGACGCGTCCGCTCTGGCTGCGTCCCGCGCATCCTTCGAAGATCCTGATGCATATGTGGTTCTGCCGGAAATCATCTCCAAAGAGCCGCTCGGCCCGCTCGTACGTCACGGCGACGACGCTTGGGGTGACATCGTGCGTTGGTCCCTCAACGCTATGATCGCTGCTGAAGAATACGGCGTGACCTCTGCAAACGCTGCAGAAATGGCCAACGGCACCGACAACCCAGAAATCAACCGTCTCCTCGGTGTTTCCGGTGAGCTGGGTGCGATGCTCGGTCTCGAAAACGACTGGGCTCTGAACATCCTGACCCAAGTCGGCAACTACGGCGAAAGCTTCGAGAAAAACATCGGCGAAAACACTCCGGTGGCACTTGCTCGCGGCCTGAACGCTCAGTGGACCGAAGGCGGCCTCATCTACTCGCCGCCCTTCCGCTAATACCAACTCAGGGAAGGGCGCGGAGCAATCCGCGCCCTTCGCCTTTGTGAACCCTGAATGATTTAACAAAGACAATTCAACGCACGGACAGCTCTGGGCGTTGGCGGGGTATAAACTGGGGAAATAGGGGACCGTCACTCATGACGACAGCACCAGATCCGCAGCAAGACGGGTTCCGGCTCAGTCAGCTGATCTACGACACGCGTTATCGCTCTATAACGATTCAGGTGATCGCGTTAATCGCATTCATGGCGATTGCAGCCTTCCTTGTGCGTAACACGATCATCAACCTCTCGAATTTGGGCAAGGACATCGATTTCGGCTTCCTGTTCAATCGAGCGGCTTACGATATCAACCAACAACTTATTCCATATAGCTCGGATAGCACGCACCTGCGGGCGACGATCGTCGGCCTGCTGAATACGCTGCTTGTTGCCATCCTGGGCTGTATCCTGGCGACGATTATTGGTGTGATCGCCGGCGTGCTTCGCCTGTCCAAGAACTGGCTGACCGCCCGGATCATGACGTTCTATGTCGAAAGCTTCCGGAACATTCCGGTGCTTCTCTGGATCCTCGCATTCATGGCTGTTCTGTCCGAAGCGCTGCCGACCCCGCGCGCTTTCCGCGGAGAGAACCCCGAGGCGAGCATGTGGCTGTTTGACAGTATCGCCGTTACCAACCGCGGGACATATATTCCCGCGCCGGTCTGGGGCAGCGGCTCTGCCTTTGTCGTGATTACCTTCCTGCTTTCTATCCTCGCGATCTGGGCGTTCGGGAAGTATGCGATGCGGCGTTTTGAGTCGACGGGTCAGATGCTCCCGACCTTCTGGATCAAGCTTGCCATCTTCTTCGTGCCGTCGTTGATCGTCTTTTTCCTGCTCGGACGCCCGATCGGCTTGTCCATGCCGGAATTGAAGGGCTTCAACTTCGGCGGAGGTCTCCACATGCGGAACTCGATGTTGGCGCTGTGGCTCGCGCTGTCCTTCTATACAGGGGCGTTCATCGCCGAGATCGTTCGCTCGGGTATTCTCGCGATTTCACGAGGCCAGACAGAAGCAGCCTTCGCACTCGGTCTACGTCCGTCCCGCACGATGAACCTCGTGATTTTGCCGCAGGCGATGCGCGTCATCATCCCGCCGCTGATCTCTCAGTATCTGAACCTCACGAAGAACTCTTCTCTGGCTCTGGCCGTGGGGTACATGGACCTTCGCTCGACCTTGGGGGGCACCACGCTCAACACGACAGGGCGTGAGCTTGAGAGCATGTTGCTCATGATGGCGATTTATCTCGTTGTGAGTTTGCTGATCTCCACGGGCATGAACGTCTACAACAAATCTGTTAAGCTGAAGGAGCGGTGAGATGAGCGATACGACCAACTCTCTCTCCTATGTTCGCAAGGAGATGCTCGATCAACAACCGGCGCCGCGATCCCAAGTGGGCGCGTCACGGTGGATCCGTGAGAACCTGTTCAACGGCTGGTTCAACTCCATCCTGACGCTGATCTCGATCTTTGTGATCTACAAGGTACTCGCCGGCTCCCTCCCGTGGCTCTTTGGCGGTGTCTGGGATGCGACCTCTCTCGAAGAATGTCGCGCTATCCTGAATGAACGCTTTGGCAATACGCATTACGCCTGTTGGGCGGTCATCACCGAGCGCTGGAACCAGCTGATCTATGGGTTCTATCCGGACACCGAATACTGGCGCGCAAACCTCGCGTTTGTCCTGATGCTTGTTGCTTTGGCTCCTGTGCTGTTTGATGCCGTACCGAGGAAACTGCTATGGCTCACCATTGCATTCCCCTTTATCCTCGTTTGGCTCGTCTGGGGCGGAACGATTTGGGGACCGCTTTCCGTCGCGGTGGGCTTCGCGCTCGCTGGTCTCGCGTTTAAACTGACTGATGCGCTCGACTCGATGGCGGTTTCCGCAATCTCGGCTGTGATTGTCGCTTTCCTTTGGTGGCTCGTCATTGGACCAATCATCGTCGGTGGTTTGGATTCCGCGCTTCCGGTTGGGCACCTTCAAGAGGTCGAGAGCCGTGAACTCGGCGGGTTCATGATCTGTGTGATCATCGGTATCTCCGGTATCGCGTTTTCGCTTCCTCTCGGGATCGTTCTTGCGCTTGGTCGCAAGTCGGACTTGTTCATCGTGAAAACCATCTGCGTTGGGTTCATCGAATTTATCCGTGGCGTGCCGCTGATCACTCTGCTGTTCACCGCATCGCTTCTCTTGAACTACTTCCTGCCTCCCGGCACGACGTTCGACCTGACACTGCGCGTGATCATCATGGTGACCTTCTTCTCCTCCGCCTACATGGCCGAGGTGATCCGGGGCGGTCTCGCCGCTCTCCCGAAAGGTCAGTATGAGGCGGCCGATGCGCTTGGTCTCGATTACTGGAAGGCACAGCGCCTTATCATCATGCCGCAGGCCTTGAAGATCTCTATCCCGGGCATCGTGAACACCTTCATCGGTCTGTTCAAAGATACCACGCTCGTGATGTTCATCGGCATTTACGACATGCTGGGCCTCTCGAACGCCATCCGCGCCAACGCGGCTTGGAACGGCGTGTATTGGGAGCTGTTCATCTTCATCGGCTTGGTCTTCTGGATCTGCTGTTTCGCAATGTCCCGCTATTCTCAGTGGCTGGAGCGCAAGCTCCGCACCGATCATCGTTAAGAAAGGAGACGACCAGATGTCTCAAGCTGTCGAACGTGCAATCGATCGTTCCAACATGACCGTCTCCGATGAGGTGGCCATTCAGATCACGAACATGAACAAATGGTACGGAGAGTTTCACGTTCTCCGTGACATCAACCTGACCGTGAACCGTGGCGAGCGGATCGTGATTGCGGGGCCGTCCGGCTCCGGTAAATCGACCATGATCCGCTGCATCAACCGTCTCGAAGAGCACCAGCAGGGCAAGATCATCGTCGATGGGACCGAACTGACGTCGGATCTGAAAAACATCGACAAGATCCGCTCCGAAGTTGGCATGTGCTTCCAGCACTTCAACCTCTTCCCGCACCTTACCATTCTGGAGAACTGCACCCTCGCGCCGATGTGGGTTCGTAAGACCCCGAAAAAAGAGGCCGAGGAAATTGCGATGCACTTCCTCGAGAAGGTGAAGATCCCGGATCAGGCGCATAAGTATCCGGGCATGCTCTCTGGTGGTCAGCAGCAGCGTGTGGCAATCGCCCGCTCGCTTTGCATGAAGCCGCGCATCATGCTCTTCGACGAACCGACCTCGGCACTCGACCCAGAGATGATCAAAGAGGTGCTCGACACCATGATCGAGCTCGCGGAAGAGGGAATGACGATGCTCTGCGTGACGCACGAGATGGGCTTTGCCCGTCAGGTTGCGAACCGCGTGATCTTTATGGACCAAGGTCAGATCGTCGAGCAGAACGAGCCGGAAGAATTCTTCAACAACCCGAAGTCGGAACGGACGAAGCTCTTCCTGAGCCAGATCCTCGGCCATTAAGCCGACGGAAACCGAAATCAGAAGGGGCGCCCAGTTGGGCGCCCTTTTTCATTTGGTCGGTTCTGGATGATGCCGAAAGACGACCGATCCCGCCGCTTCGATCTCGCGCGGGACGGCAAAGTCGATCACCGGGTTCTCGCCATATTTCGCCTCGGACCAATCTGTGCTCCCGAGATTGAAGACCGTTGTGGCGCATGTCGGATAATGATCGAATTTTGGCCTTGCATGGCCTCTGGCGGCAAATCGGGACGCAAATTCGGCGATCCCTGGATTGTGGCCAACCACCAAAACCGTTTGGCCGGTCGCGCGCTGAAGGGTGCGAAGGATGGCGAGATCTGAGGCGAGGTATAGCTCGTCCAAAATCCGTGCTTCCGGCTTTTTCCGGAGGCCCACCTGAACGCGCTCAAACGTTTCTCGGGTACGTGCCGCGGCGGAGACCAGCGCCTGATCCGGAACATATCCGTTCTGCTCCAGCCAATGCCCCATCATCAGAGCATTCCGATGACCGCGCTCGTTCAGAGGCCGGTCAATATCGTCCTGCAATGGATCATCCCAGCTGGATTTGGCGTGGCGCATGAGAATGAGGCGGAGTGTCATAGCGTGATGCTAATGCCGCGTGCCATCCTGTTTCAAGCGCCAACTACAGGTCAGCTTAGCCTTTCGAGGGGCGAATGCGCGGCTGCGTGTCGCGGATCAGAGAGCCTGCACCGTGCTCTGTGTAGAGTTCCAGCAAACATGCATTCGGCGCGCGACCGTCAAGGATCACAACGGCCCGAACGCCGTCTTTGAGGGCGTCGAGGGCTGTTTGCGTCTTCGGGATCATTCCGCCCGCAATCACGCCTTCCTCGGTCAAATCTTTGATCTGCTGCGAGTTCAGCGAGGTGAGCACCGCGCCGTCCGCGCCTTTAACGCCAGAGACATCCGTCAGAAGCAAAAGGCGATCGGCATGAAGTGCACCCGCGATGGCACCCGCGGCGGTATCGCCGTTCACGTTGAAGGTCTCGCCATTGCGACCGGCGCCGACCGGCGCGATCACGGGAATGAGGTTCTCGTCGCCGAGTTCGCGAATGATGCCGGGGTTCATGGAGACAGGCGTGCCGACGAAGCCCAGATCAGGGTTCGTTTGCTCACAGACCATCAGGTTCGCGTCCTTGCCGGAAATCCCGACCGCGCGGCCGCCCTGACCATTGATCGCTTGCACGATGCGCTTGTTTACGAGGCCGGAGAGCACCATCTCAACGACTTCAACGGTTGCTTTGTCGGTGACGCGTTTGCCGTTCACGAAGGTGCTTTCGATCCCAAGTTGGTCGAGCATCTTGTTGATCATCGGGCCGCCGCCATGAACGATGACCGGTTTGACACCAACCTGCTGCATGAGCACGACGTCGCGCGCGAAGCTGTCCATCGCTTCGTCCGATCCCATGGCATGACCGCCCAGTTTGATCACGACCGTCGCGCCTTCGTATCGCTGCAGGTATGGCAGCGCCTCGGAAAGAGTGCGGGCAGTTGCGATCCAGTCTCTGTTCATGTCTTGCTTCTTCATGTCTATCGGATTCCAGATGGGTTTGGCTCTCAATACCGCGTTCGACGGCGTAGGCCAAGCGCCTCAGACGAGCGTTGCGATCACGGCGCGCAAAACGTCAATGCCCCAGCCTTTTTCCGAGGACGTCACAATCATCTCGGGGTAGGCGGCGGGGTGTTTTGAGACCTTGCTCCTCACCTGTGCGATCACCTTTTCACGTTCGTTTTCTTTGACCTTGTCAGCCTTCGTCATCACGATCTGAAAGGTCACGGCAGACTTGTCGAGGAGTGTCATGATCTCTTCATCAACGTCCTTAATGCCGTGTCGGCTATCGATCAGGACGAAAGCGCGGCGCAGGGTCGCGCGACCAGACAGATAGGCCTTAAGAAGGCGCTGCCACTTTTCAACGGTTTTGACAGGCGCTTTTGCAAAGCCGTAGCCTGGCAAATCGACGACATAATGGCTGTCTGCACAGGTGAAGAAGTTGATCTCTTGCGTCCGGCCGGGGGTGTTGGAGGCCCGCGCGAGTGCCTTGCGACCCGTCAATGCATTGATCAGGGTCGATTTGCCAACGTTCGAGCGCCCTGCGAAGCAGATCTCCAGTCGGTCGTCTGGTGGCATGCCGTCCATTGCGACGACGCCTTTGAGAAAGTCAGTCTCGCCTGCAAACAGCAAGCGGCCCTTCTCGAGGGCCGCTTCATCTGGTTCAGCGATGGGGAATTGTAATTCCATTCGCGTTTCCGCCTGGTCAGGCGTCCTTCTTTTTCAACCGCAGAGAGCGGAGGATGTTGCCGAAGACATCGGGTTTGTGTCCGTGGCTCCGCATGATCAGATACTGCTGCGTAAATGTGATCGTGTTGTTCGCAATCCAGTAGAGCACAAGGCCGGATGCAAAGTTGCCGAGCATGAACATGAACACCCACGGCATCCATGCCATGATCATGGCCTGAGACGGATCGGTTGGAGCCGGGTTCAGTTTTTGCTGCAGCCACATCGAAATCCCGAGCAGGATCGGCAGGACGCCAAGGCTGATGATCGCGAGGAAGGAGGTGGCGTCCGGTGCTGCAAACGGCAGCAGGCCGAACAGGTTGAGGATCGAGCTCGGATCAGGTGCGGACAAGTCGCGAATCCAACCGATCCACGGTGCGTGACGCAGTTCGATGGTCACAAAGATCACTTTGTAGAGCGAGAAGAACACCGGGATCTGCAGAAGAAGCGGCAAACAACCGGAGGCCGGGTTCACCTTGTTCTTTTTGTAGAGTTCCATCATGCCGCGCTGAAGCTTTTCGCGGTCATCACCAGCAGCTTCTTTGAGCTTCTCCATTTCCGGCTGCAGCTCTTTCATCCGCGCCATGGAGACGTAGGATTTGTAGGCGAGCGGGAACATGATGCCTTTGATGATCAGCGTCAGCACGATGATCGACCAGCCCATGTTGCCAATCAGGCCATTCAGAGCATGCAGAATGCGGAAAATCGGCTTCGTGAAGTACCAGAACCAACCCCAGTCAATCGAGTCGACGAAGCGGTAGACGCCGTTGTCTTCCTCGTAGTGCTTGATGGTTTCCCATTCTTTTGCACCGGCAAAGAGGTAAGACGTCGTTTCCGTTGACGAGCCCGGAGCAACCTCGACGGTCGGCATGCGGGTTTCGACTTGGTAAATGTCCGAATTGCCGACGTATTTTGCAACAGAGGTAAAGCTTTGACCCGGAGCTGGGACGAGCGTAGTCATCCAGTTCTTGTCGGTGAAACCGGTCCAGCCGTTTTCTTCGACCTGAATGATGGACGCGCGGCCCGCTTCGCGATCGCTGAAGTCGAAGTCAGCAATATCTTTGTATTTCTCTTCGTTCAATTCCTTGTCGGAAAGGCGCACCAGACCTTCATGGAGAACGAAGTACTTCGACACTTCAGGCGTGCCGTGACGTGCAACCACGCCGTAGGCAAAGAGACGCGCCGTGTCTGCCGAAGTGTTGTTCACGGATTGCGTGATCGTAAAGAGGTAATCCGCGTCGATCGAAATCTCGCGCTCGAATACAAGGCCCTTGCCATTGTCCCATGTCAGTGTGACCGGGCTATCGACCGTAAGGCGCGCGCCTGCAGGAGCGGTCCAAAGCGTGTTTGCGCCGGGCACATCCTCAATGTTCAGAGCGCCGCCCGGAGCCCAGCCATAGGTCGCGTAGTAGGGCGCATCTGTGCCAACCGGTGAGAGCAGGGTAACGATTTCGTCGCCGTCGAGCTCGACTTTGTAGTCTTTGAGCGAGAGGTCGTCGATGCGGCCGCCAGTAAGAGAGATGGAGCCGATAACGCGCGGCGTGTCGATCTCAATGCGTGGCGCGTCTTCGACCTGCTCAGCCGTTTCGCCAGTCGCGCCGAAGGTCGCCGTGTCTGACGGTGGCGTCACTGCGACGCTGCCGCCAGTTGCCGATTCCGTCACAACGACTGCATTAGGGTCCGTTACCGGCTCTGGTGCCGGAAAGAAATAGGTCCACGCAAGCAACACGATGCCGCTCAGCACTACCGCAAGAATCAGGTTCTTGTTTTGATCGTCCATGGAGGCCGCCCGATTTAGGATAAACTTTGTCTCGGTGGTTCAACCGTCCAGAGGGGCTGAGGTCAAGCAGTTTTGGCGGATTTCACCGTAAAATGCGGGAAAAGGCTCAACCTGCGCGCTTTCCGATCTGTGGTGTCTGCGCTTGTTTGCGCCGGTGCGTCTCCATCCAGTCTATGCATTTGTGGCTCGGCAACGGACGCGAGATGGAGAAACCTTGAACGTGATTGCATCCGAGTTGTGCGAGCATGGCGTGCTCTCCAATGCTCTCAATACCCTCGGCAAGCGTTTCGACGTTAAGATGCTCCGCCATCGTCAGAATTGCTGCGAGCATGTTTTGTTGTTCGCGATCGAGATCACATCGCGACACAAATGATCGGTCGATCTTGATCCGGTTGACGCTGAACCGTCGAATGCTCGCAAGCGATGCGTGACCTGTTCCGAAATCATCCAAATCAATTCGGCAACCGAGATCATGTAAGGCGCTGATGTTGCGACTAATTGTGTGGTTGTCGGAGGACGTAAGGACGTTTTCGAGAATTTCGACAGCGAGGCGTCCCGGCTCGATTTCAAACCGGTCGAGTTCCCATTTCACTTTGTCGACGATCTTGGGGTTTGCCAAATCAGAGGCGGAAAAGTTCACGGCAACCGTTGGAACGTGAAAGCCGGCCTTTGTCCATTGCTGCAGCGCACGAAGCGACTGATAGAGAATGACCTCGTTAAACCGGTCGGTCAGGCCGTGCTCCCAAATGAGAGAGACAAAGGCATCCGCCGAAATGAGGCCATTATCCGGATGCTCCCAGCGTGCGAGCGCCTCCATGCCGGACACGCGTCCTGTATCAGTGCAAAGCTGCGGCTGGAACCAGGGAACGATCTGGCCGTTTTCGAGTGCGGCTTCCAGTTCTATGGCAAGGTCGGTTTCCTGTGAAAGCCGATGAGGCATAGCGGGACTGTAGGCTCTGATTGCGCCCGGCCCGTTGACTAGGGCTTCTCCCAAAGCGCATTCGAGGGCTCCCAGAAGTGCTTTTCCCGTTCGCGTGCCGAGATGCGATGGTTGGCAAAAGCCAATGGAGCACGTTGCGTAAATTTTTGTTCCGGAAACAAAAAAAGGTTCCGATAGGGCGGCCTGAAGACGTGCGGCGATTTGGATCGACTTTTCGAGATCGGTCAGTCGTTTGGTGGTGAGAATGACCGCAAACCGAGCGACGTCCAGGCAAGCGACAAAGTCGTCCTCTCTCAGGGCCGACTGCAGTCGTGCGCTGAAATTTAGCAAAAGTTGCTGCGTCGCCGCCGCGCTAAACTGTGTCGCAAGCGCGTGAAACTCGTCGACTTCGACTGCAAGGCAGATCGTTTTTTGGTCGAAGTCTGCCCCCTCCACGAAGAGAGCATCAAGGTGTTCGAGTGCCTCAGTGCGCTTTGGCAATCCGGTGAGCGGCTCGGGCAAATGCGAGGGGCGAGGGAGTGCCTTTGCGTTCAACGAAAGGAAAGCCTGGTGCGCTAATGGAAATCCAATGGTGAAAGCGATGAGCGCGAGCTCGCCGCCAAGCAAAAATGCCACGAGGCCAGCCAAAGGGATGAGTGCAATACCAATGCTCTGCGTTTGCTCTCTACGCGCTGCCCAAAGCGTTCCCAAAGCATTCTTGGCCACGGTTTCCTCCGACGTCAAAGGTCCAGAGGACCGTTTGCGTCGGACTTTGGGGCATAAATGTAGCCGCGCAGTTAACGCAGCTTCGGAATTTCCGTTGAATTGTCGCTATCAGAGGCCTCCAGCGGCGCTCCGGACAGTGCGAGACCGAGAAAATCGTGGAGTTTCGGGTCGAGCATGTGGGACGGGCGGATGTTGGTGAGCGCCTTGAACATCACCTGACGGCGACCGGGGCTATTCTTCTCCCAGCCGTCGAGGATCTGTTTGACCTGCTGGCGTTGCAACCCGTCCTGAGAACCACAGAGATCGCAGGGAATGATGGGATAGTTCATCGCCCGCGCGAATTTCTCGCAATCCTCCTCGGCGACATGCGCGAGGGGGCGGTAGACAAAAAGATCGCCTTCCTCATTCACAAGTTTCGGCGGCATCGTCGCGAGGCGTCCGCCGTGGAAGAGGTTCATAAAAAACGTCTCGAGGATGTCATCGCGATGGTGGCCGAGAACGACGGCTGTGCAGCCTTCCTCACGGGCAATCCGGTAGAGGTTCCCGCGACGCAGGCGAGAACACAGCGCGCAGAAGGTCCGACCTTGCGGGACTTTGTCCATGACGATGGAATAAGTGTCCTGATACTCGATCCGGTGGGGCACTTGCATCTTTTCGAGAAACTCGGGGAGCACCGTGGCGGGAAAGCCCGGCTGGCCCTGATCGAGATTGCAGGCGACCAGTTCGACCGGCAACATGCCGCGCCATTTCAACTCATAGAGCGCAGCCAGCATCGTATAGCTGTCCTTGCCGCCGGAGAGACACACAAGCCACTTCGCGCCGCGTTCGACCATGCCGTATTGCTCGATGGCCTCACGAACATTGCGGATGATCCGCTTGCGCAGCTTTTTGAACTCCGTGGTGGAGGGCGCGCCGTGGAACAGCGGATGGATATCGTCGAGATCGTCAAGCATCAGGTGTGTCCTCGGAAGATTTGTCTTTCACGTCGGGAACCGGATCATACCCCATGCCACCGAGCGGGTGACATCGTCCGATCCGCCGAATGGTCAGCCAGGTCCCTTTGACCCCACCGTGTTTTTCCAGCGCCTCTAATGCATACGCAGAGCAGGTCGGCTGATAGCGACAATTGTGCCCAACGAAGGGCGAAAAAATGCGGCGGTAGGCGCGGACGGGCAGGGAGGCGATGCACGCGAGGGGGGTCATGCGCGCGGTCCCCGATTTTCGCCATGCACTTTTCTCAATGCGTAACGGAGGTCCTTGAGGAGAAGGTCAAAGGGGCGTCCGCTCGTATCGGTTTTTTTGCCGATGAGCACATAGTCCCATCCGTCTTTTCCGAGATCCGGAATGACAAGGCGCGCAGCTTCGCGAAGGCGGCGCTTCGCATGGTTGCGTGCGACGGCGTTGCCGACCTTTTTGGAGCAGGTGTATCCGACCCTAATGCCGGTCGCGTCTTCCGTCTCGGCCCGTTTCCGACCCTGTAGGAGAAAGCTGCCCGTTCCCTGACGTCGTGCGCGGGCGGCTCTGAGAAAGTCGGCGCGTTTGGCGAGGGTCTCAATCGTCATCTTTTCATCCGCGCATGACAAAACCGCCGACTGCGACCCTTCGGCGTCGGCGTGTGCCTTGTCCTCGGGTGCGTCCGGCGGTGTCATCAGCTTTATGCCTTTTCAGGCAATCCCTGAGGCGTAAATTACGCGGAGAGGGATTTGCGGCCGCGGGCGCGGCGAGCGTTCAGAACCTTGCGGCCCGCTTTGGTTGCCATACGTGCACGGAAGCCGTGACGACGCTTGCGGACGAGGTTGCTCGGTTGATAGGTGCGTTTCATCGCGCTATCTCCATCGGTTGCGTTGGGGCCCAAATCCCCACACCGTCTGGCACGACAAAGGGATTCGAAGGCGAGTAATCGTTCGAAGCCCTGCCAATAGGAGGCTCTTGGCGTCTTGTCAATTCTCTGCGGGCGGTTTGTTGAAACAAATTCCGCCTCTTTGCCGGATTATCCTGACATTCCATCACTCGGACGTGAGATGCCTGTAATGCGCTGGCGCGGTGCGAACCGATGGCGCATCTTTGCAATGAATATCAAGGACGACAACCCGTAAGACAGGACATCCCCCGTGGCGCGCGCGCGATCTAAACAGCATCTCTGGTTGCCGCTTGCGCTCTTCGCGGTCGGTCTGGCGCTGGCCGTGGCGCTCCGTGATCACCTGAGCTTTGATGCGCTGGCCGAAAATCGCGCGATGCTCATCGACTATACAGATTCGCATCGTGTGCTTTCGGTGCTTGTTTTTGTTCTCTGCTATACGGTGATCGTTTCTCTGTCGTTGCCGGGGGCGACTGTGGCGACGCTGACAGGGGGCTTTCTTTTTGGCGTCTTGCCCGGTGTGCTCTATAACATCTTCGCTGCGACGCTTGGGGCGTCACTGCTGTTTCTGGCGGCGCGATGGGGGCTCGGGGAGTGGCTGTCGTCAAAGATTGATGCCTCCGAGGGACGCGTGCATCGGATCAAGAAAGGGCTCGATGAAAACCAGTGGTCGATGCTGTTTCTGATCCGGCTCCTTCCTGTCGTTCCTTTTTTCGTTGCGAACCTGTTGCCTGCGTTGCTCGGGGTTCCACTGTTCCGGTTTGTTGTCTCGACGGCGCTGGGCATTGTGCCGGGCGCACTGATCTATACCTCCGTGGGCGCGGGGCTTGGCTCTGTGTTCGAAAACGGCGAGATGCCGGACCTGAGCGTGATCTTTGAGCCCCACATCCTTTTGCCGATTTTGGCCCTGTGTATTCTGGTGCTGATCCCTGTGGTTCGGAAAATGCGTCGGAAGGCATCGACATGAGGTGTGAGGTCGTATGAGAGAGATAAGTACGGATCTATGTGTGATCGGAGCTGGCTCCGGCGGGCTGTCTGTGGCAGCAGGGGCCGTTCAAATGGGGGCAAAGGTTGTTCTCATTGAAAAGGGTGAGATGGGCGGCGATTGCCTCAACTTTGGCTGTGTTCCCTCGAAGTCGCTGCTTCATGCCTCAGCCACAGGCCAGAGGTTTAAAGAAGGGATGGCCCATGTGCGATCCTCGATCGAAACAATTGCGCCGCACGATAGCCAAGAACGGTTCGAAGGGCTCGGCTGCACTGTGATCCGTGCCGAGGCTTGCTTTACTGGTCCTCGGAGTTTGATTGCGGGAAACGTCAGTGTCTCCGCTCGCCGATTTATCGTTGCGACGGGCTCTCGTCCTCGCATTCCGGATATCGATGGTCTCGGGGATGTGCCCTATCTCACCAATGAGACGATTTGGTCTCTGTCTGACCTGCCGGAACATCTGTTGATCATCGGCGGTGGACCAATCGGCATGGAAATGGCTCAGGCGTTCCGGCGGTTTGGCGGCGAGGTCACCGTCGTGACACCACATGCGATTCTCGGGCGGGAGGATGCCGAAGCGGTTGGTGTCGTGCGCGGGGCACTTGCTTCAGAGGGCATCCACTTGCGAGAGGGCGCACGGCCAGTTCGCGCGGCGTTGGACGGTGAAAACATCCAACTGACACTGGAGAGCGGCGAACGTATTTCCGGTTCTCACTTGCTGATCGCCACTGGGCGTAGCGCCAATGTCGAAGGGCTTGGCTTCGACGCCGCAGGAGTGGAGGTCGATCCGGATGGCATCGTGACGGGGCCAAACCTTCGAACGAGCAACCGCGCGATCTATGCGCTCGGAGATGTGCGTTCAGGACAGCGACGTTTCACCCATGTCGCGGGGGATCAGGCGGGCCTCATCGTGAGGCAGGTTCTGTTTGGTCTGCCCGCAAAGCTCAAGGAAGCGCATCTTCCCCACGCAACTTACACCGACCCGGAACTTGCGCAGGTCGGTCTGACCGAGGCCGCTGCCAAAGACCTCTATGGGGAAAAATTGGAAGTCTACCGTGTCGACTATTCCGGTAATGATCGCGCCATCGCCACGGTCCGCGCTGGTCACGGATTTCTGAAGTTGATGGTGCTCAAGGGGCGACCCGTGGGCGTCACCATCGTCGGCCCCGACGCAGGTGAACTCATCGCGCTTTGGTCCCTCGCCATATCCGCCAAACTGAAAATGAGTCAGATTGCCGGAATGGTCGCGCCTTATCCGACACTTGCAGAACTTAACAAACGGGCAGCCAGTGCCTATTTTACGCCTAGGTTGTTTGAAAATCGCAAGGTGAATTGGATCGTGCGTTTGATACAAAAGCTCGTACCATAGCGCGACAAAAGAGGTTTTCCGGTTGCCGAAATTTCTCAACACACTGACAGGGCGGTTCCTGATGCTCACAGTCATCTTCGTGATGGCTGCGGAGGTCATGATCTTTGTGCCGTCCGTGGCGCGGTTCCGTGAGGATTTTCTCCTGTCGCGATTGGAGCGGGCGCAGATCGCGTCTTTGGCGCTCTTGGCGAACGATAGCCTCGACATGGATCTCGAGGACGAGTTGCTCGCCAACGCGGGGGTCTACAACGTCGTCCTTCGACGGAACGAGATTCGTCAGCTGGTTCTCTCATCGCCGATTCCCGAACAGATTTACGCCACCTATGACCTGCGCGATGCCAGTGCGCTCGAACTGATCCGCGATGCGACGGTCACATTGTTCGATCCTGAAGAGCGTGTCATCCGCGTGATCGGCGATCCGGTTAAACAAGCTGGCCTACTGATCGAAGTAACATTGCCGACGGCCCCATTGCGCGCCGCAATGCTCGACTACGGCCTGCGTATTCTCATGCTGTCGGCGGTGATTTCGTTCTTTACTGCGTCCTTGCTCTTTATTGCCGTGCGGGCGCTGCTCGTCCGACCGATCAAGCGCGTCGTGAGTGCCATGACGTCTTATACCCTCGCGCCCGAGGATACGCGTCGGATCATTGAGCCCTCTGCAAAAGTGGCCGAGCTGCGAGAGGCGGAGGTCGCACTTAAGTCTATGGAGACGGAAATCACCTCGGCCTTGCGTCAGAAAGAGCGTCTTGCGCAGCTAGGTGGGGCTGTCGCTAAGGTGTCTCATGATCTCCGTAATATTTTGACCACGGCCCAGCTCTTTACGGACCGACTGGAGATGTCTCAGGATCCTGCGGTGACACGATCCGCTCCGAAACTCGTGAACTCCATTCAGCGGGCCGTAAACCTCTGTGAAACCACACTCGCATTTGGCAAGGCTGAAGAGCCTGCCCCCGCTCTGACAGGTGTGCGGCTCGCTGAACTCGTCGGTGAAGTCATAGACGCAGAGCGTCTTGCGATCGGGGACTTTGATCTCTCGTTTGCTGAGGATGTGCCCGCGACGATGGTCGTGCGTGCCGATCCGGAGCAGATGCATCGCGTGTTGTCCAATCTGGTGCGAAATGCGCGGCAGGCGATTATGGCGACTGGCGCGTGCGGTGAAATCGCTGTGGCCGCCCGCGAGGATGAAGACGAGTGGGTGGTCTCAGTGACTGATACGGGACCGGGCTTGCCGCCCAAGGCGCGGGAGTATTTGTTCCAGCCGTTCCAAGGTGGCGCACGCAAAGGTGGCTTCGGTTTGGGATTGGCAATCGCGGCGGAACTGGTGCGCGGACATGGTGGGCGTCTCGTCCTTGAGCAAACGGATGAGACCGGCACGGCCTTCGCGATTCATCTGCCGAAAGGGTTCTCTCTCGTTGAGGAGGGGCAGGGGAGTGCAGCAGAAAAAATGGTGGCAGCTCACCAGGTCTAATTTTTCGGCGAAATGAAGTTTTTTTCACTTTCCTGAAAAATCGCTCTTGCACCCCCCAGAGAGACTATGTATTCCCCGCCCTCAGTGGACCGATAGCTCAGCTGGATAGAGTACTTGACTACGAATCAAGGGGTCGGGGGTTCGAATCCTCCTCGGTCCGCCACTACCTCCCCTTAAGTCTAAGATGATGATCCAGCCGAGCAAAGCGCGGCTGACGAGCGCGCTTCTTTCTCTGTTATCCATTCAGAATTTGCTGGGGCGATAGGCCCCTCAAAACCCTATCCGGTGTAATGGCGCGCGAGCATGTTAGCGATTTCTCGGGTGATTTCGCCAAGCTCTTTTTGCTTGTCCGGGCGTGCCTCAGCGCTCGTCATCGAGATGGCGATGCCTGCGATAGGTGCGCCGTCGGGGCCGAGAACAGGCGCGCCAAGACACACCATTCCCTCACGAATTTCACCATCGTCTACAGCGTAGCCTTGCGCGCGCCATTTTTCGGCGTCTGCGTCGAAGGCTTTGAGATCGGACACGCTATTTTCTGTGAAGGGGGTATCCCAGCCGTTCGAAAGAATCGTGTGTCGCTCTTCAACGGGCACATGAGAAAGCATTGCTTTGCCTGTCGCAGAATATGCAGCGGGCAGGCGCATCCCGATCTGGAAGGTGAATCCAAGCGGTTTGTTGGAGTTTCGACACGCGAGATAAACGACCTGGTCCTCTTCGAGCGTCGAGAGGGTGACGGTGTAATTCGCCAGTCTGCAATCGGCGGCGAGAATCCGTTGGAATTCCGAGACGAGAGACGAGCGGTTCAGATACGCGCCGCTCCACCGCAAGCAATGCGCACTCAGGCTATAACCGCGTGATTCCGCGTGAAGGACGCCGGTCTCCACGAGGGTTTCGCAGATACCATAGACGGAGCTTTTAGGCGCGCCGATATCGCGCGCAAGTTCCGACACCCCGAGCGGCGTTGGGCTCGCGGCGAGGCGATCAAGGATCAACACGGTGCGTTCGGCTGCTGGTGCGCGCCGCTTGCTCGGTTCGGTCATGATTACTCCTTTGGCACACAATCCTACCTCAATTTTTGAACAATTGACATAGCGGTATACATCGGCATACGTTCCACATGGAAAACATCGTTCCATATTTGAAACAATTTTACAAGTTAAGAATATGAGGTCTCAATTGCCCGAGCTTAAAGATCCGACCCTCCTGAAAGACGCCTGCCTCGTGAATGGCGAGTGGATTCAGGCGGCTTCTGGTGAAACCATTGCCGTCACCAACCCGGCAAATGGCTCTGTCGTCGGAACCGTGCCGTTTATGTCGCCTGATGAAATCCCGGCAGTAATCGAGGCCTCTCAGATTGCTCAAGCTGAATGGGCGACGTGGGCTGCAAAAGAGCGCGCCGCCGTCCTGCGCAAGTGGTTCGAGCTTATGATCGAAAACACCGAAGACCTCGGTCTCATCATGACGCTGGAGCAGGGCAAGCCTCTCAAGGAAGCAAAAGGCGAGATCGCTTACGCGGCCTCTTTCGTCGAATGGTTCGCAGAAGAAGCCAAGCGCGTCTACGGCGACACGATCCCTGCGCCCGCCCGCAACCAACGCATCACCGTGCTGCGTCAGCCGATTGGTGTGACCGCAGCAATCACGCCGTGGAACTTTCCGGCCGCAATGATCACCCGCAAGGCCGCGCCTGCGCTGGCCGCCGGTTGTTCGATGATCGTACGTCCCGCAGACCTCACGCCTCTGACTGCCTTGGCGCTGGGCGAATTGGCCCAACGTGCTGGCATTCCGGCAGGCGTGTTCCAAGTCGTCACCGGTCCGGCGTCGAAAATCGGCAAGGTGATCACGGACAGCGACGTCGTTCGAAAGCTATCCTTTACCGGCTCGACCGAAGTCGGCCGCCTTCTTATGGCTCAGTGTGCCGATACCATCAAAAAAGTCTCTCTCGAACTCGGCGGCAACGCGCCGTTCATCGTATTCGATGACGCAGACCTCGATGCGGCGGTGGAGGGGGCCATGGCGTCCAAATACCGCAATGCGGGCCAAACCTGCGTCTGTGCAAACCGGATCCTCGTGCAGCGTGGCGTCTATGATGAGTTCGCGAAAAAGCTCGCGGAGAAAGTCAGTGCGCTCACCGTTGGGGACGGCACCGAGGACGGCACGGACATTGGCCCGATGATCGAGGCGAAAGCGCTCGATAAAGTCGAGAGCCATATCGCGGACGCTGTGTCCAAAGGCGCGACGCTCGTGCAAGGCGGCAAACGTCTCGGCGGTCTGTTCCTCGAACCTGCGATCCTGACGGGCGTCACGCCGGACATGGTCGTTGCGACCGAGGAGACCTTTGGACCTCTGGCCCCGCTTTTCCCGTTCGACACAGAAGAAGAAGCGATCGCTATGGCGAACGACACGATCTTCGGTCTGGCGGCATATTTCTACACTAAGGATCACGGCCGGATGGTGCGTGTCTCCGAGGGCCTCGAATACGGCATGGTCGGTCACAACACCGGCCTGATCTCCAACGAAGTGGCACCTTTCGGTGGCGTGAAGCAGTCCGGTCTGGGGCGCGAAGGCTCCAAATACGGCATCGAGGACTACCTCGAGCTCAAATACGTCTGCAGCGCTCTGTAATCCCTTCCCCATGCGCGGCCTGCCTCACACCGAGCGGGCCGCGCCCTTTATACTTTCAAGGACAAGATCAATGACTGATGGCATCAAACCATTCTCCTTCGACACGCCTGGCTCCATGCTCGTGGAATGGGGCGGCGCGAAACGGATGGGCGAGCTTTTGGAAAGCTGGTTTCCCGAACGCAACCTGCTGATCGTGACCGACAAGTTCCTGCATGAGAACGGCTTGCTTGCTCCTGCGATTGCGTCGCTCGAAGAACACGGGTTCTCCGTCACAGTGTTTGACGATGTTGTCGCCGATCCGCCCGAAGCAGTTCTAATGTCCTGTGTCGAACGCGCAAAGTCCGCTGGCGCAGATATCGTGATGGGCCTCGGGGGCGGGTCTTCTATGGATATCGCCAAACTCGTCGCCGTGATGCTCCTGTCGGAGCAGCCGCTCGCCGATCTCTATGGCATCGGTAACGTGAAGGGCAAACGCACTCCGCTGGTGCAGGTTCCGACGACTGCTGGCACAGGGTCCGAGGTGACGAACATCACCATTCTTACGACCGGCGAAACCACCAAGATGGGGATCGTTTCCCACCAGCTCTACGCCGACCGCGTTTTGTTGGATGCAGAACTGACCATTGGCCTGCCGCCGGTTCAGACGGCTGCGACGGGCATTGACGCTATGGTGCACGCGATTGAGGCCTTCACCAGCCAGCACAAGAAAAACCTGCTGTCTGACGTGTTCGCAAAAGAGGCCCTGCGTCTCATGGCCGCAAACCTCGTGAAAGCTTGCGAGGACGGCAAGGATCGCGCTGCGCGTGAAGCGATGCTCTTGGGGGCGAACCTCGCAGGGCAGGCGTTCTCCAATAGCCCTGTGGCTGCGGTGCATGCTCTCGCCTATCCGCTCGGGGGGCACTACCACCTGCCGCACGGTCTGACGAACGCGCTCATGCTCGGGCCGGTCCTGCGCTACAACATGCGTGAAGCCGCGCCGCTCTACGCGGAACTCGCTGAAGTGGTGATGGGCCCGTCTGACGAAGGCGTTCAGGCACGCTCCGCAAAATTCGTCGAATTCATGGAAGACCTGATGGATCGCTCCGGTGCTCCGCGTCGCCTGCGTGATTGCAAGGTGACCGAAGAGAGCCTGCCGACGCTCGCCAAGGATGCCATGCTGCAAACCCGACTTCTGATCAACAACCCGGTCGAAGTCACAGAAGAAGATGCGCTCGCACTCTATCGCGAAGCGTTCTGACCCTCATGTCAGGGGGCAAAACGCACCGCAGGTGAGCCCCCTGACACAAACTATAAAACGCCCCCTGAGGGAGGGGTATTTCTGCGCAAAGTGAGGAGAAATACACAGTGAGAAAACTACGCGTCGATGGGCAGGAAACGCCCTATTGGCCGGCGGGCCCGTTCAAGATCCGCCTGCCGTTCCTGCACTACCGATTTGAATGGCCGGACTATTTCCAGGGCCTTCTGATGTGTGCCGTGGACTTGGCCGCAATCCCGCTCATGGTTGAACTGTTAGGGATGCCCTTTGAGGTGGCTCTTGCTGTTGTCATGATGAACGGTGTTCTTTACCTGATGCACCACCTGCTCGGTGACCCGGTCGTTCCGGGTTGGATTACGCCGGCAATTCCGCTTTTGATGGCCTACTGTGCGGCTTTCCCGGAAGGGCCGGAACGTGTTCACGCGCTCATTGCCTTCCAGTTGATGCTCGGGCTGTTCTCGATCTTCATCGGGGTTTCGGGGCTCGCTCACCGTGTCGTTCAATTGATCCCGCAAGCGATCAAATCCGGCGTTATCATTGGCGCAGGTATCGCGGCTGTGATCTCCGTGTTTAAGGTTGGCGGTCGTTTCGACAGCTTCCCCTACACGATCTCTATCGCTGTCGGCATTGCGTTCTATGTGATCTTCTCCCGCCATTTCGCGAAACTGAAATCGACCAACAAGATCTTTGGCGCAGTTGGCAAGCTCGGCATTTTCCCGATCGTGGCTCTCGCTATTGTCGTGGCTCCGATCTTTGGCGAAGCTCCGTGGCCGACCATTGAGTGGGGCATTTCCAAGCCGGACTTCACAACGCTCTGGAAAGAATACACCGTGTTCGGTCTCGGCCTACCGCCGCTGAGCATGTTCATCTCGGCTGTGCCGACGGTTCTGGCTGCTTACATCGTTCTCTTCGGTGACGTTCTGCAGAGCAAGGCGATCCTCGAAGAAGCCGATCAAGAGCGTCCCGACGAGAAGATCGACTATAACCCTGACCGAGCGCACATGATCTTTGGTGCTCGTAATTCGGTGATGTCGATCATCGGTCCGGACGTCGCCATGTGTGGCCCGCTCTGGGCAGCCATGCACGTTGTGATCGTCGAGCGTTTCACTCAAGGCAAGAAGACCATGGACTCGATCTTTGGTGGTGCTGGCTCATTCCGCTGGGGCACAAACACCGGCCTCCTGCTGATGCCGATCGTGACGCTCGTTCAACCGATCCTCGGGATCGCTCTGGCGCTGACGCTGCTGATCCAAGGCTACGTGTCTGTCCGCATCGGTGTGATGGAAGCCCGCTCGCAACGCGACCTCGGTATCGCCGGTATCGTTGCGGCAGTTCTGGCGACCCGTGGTGCGGCTTGGGCCTTTGGTGTGGGCGTTGTGCTCTGTGCGCTGGTCTACGGCAAAGACTTCTTCCGCGGCGAGGTCGACAAGACCTTCGTGAAAGACCAAGACGCCTAAGCCGATTGGCAAATCGAATGAGAGACGGGGGCCTTCGGGTCCCCGTTTTTTGTTACTCGCATCGATATGGTGAGCGTCAGTAGCGTCTTTCCATCGTCGCCAGCGCAGGGATTACCTCAATTGAATGGTCAATGCTGCTAGGGAGGCGTCAGCAAGGAGGCGTCCACAAAGGTTTATGAAGTCGCGTGCGTCTGCTCCGGCATTCGAGGCAATCGAACAAAAAAGCCGCGCTGCTGCGCGGCTTTTGGCTTTGTTTCTATGTGGCTTGGCTTAGATCACCGCTCGCCCCGCACATATGCGGCGCCGAGCGCGGCGGGCAGCTTGGCATTCCGACCTGCCAGAAGCAGAACGATCATCACGGCGACAAAGGGGAGCATCTGCACGACGTCGGTCGGGATATCGACACCTGCGACTTGGAGCGCTGTTGCCGCAGAGAGGCAGGCACCGAAGAGGGCCGCTCCGAGCAAGACCCAAAGCGGACGGCCACGTGCGAGCATCGCAAGCACGATGCCAATGAAACCGTTGCCGTGGGTCATGAACGGCACGAAGACGCCTGCGCCGACAATGGACATGAATGCGCCGCCGAGGCCGACCAATGCGCCGCAGGACAGGACTGCAAATGTGCGGATGACGAGGACGTTTTGCCCCGCAGAGTCGAGAGCAGCGGGCTTGTCACCAGCGGCTTGCAGCGCAAGGCCGAGGTGCGTGCGGCGGTAGACGTAGACGAGGATCGGGACGAGCGCGATGGCGAGATAGACGACGGGTTCACGATCGAAGAGTGCAGGCCCGACAATCGGAATGTCCGCCAGAAACGGGATGCGCCACGTGCTCACATCCGGCAGGCGCGGGTAAAGGCGGCTGAATTGGACGTGGTGCAATAGCGCGGTGGCCCCTTCCGCGCCGAGGGTCAGCGCGATGCCGATAACAATCTGGTTGAGGCCCATGCGGACACAGAAGAGCGCCATCAGTGATGCCACCAGAATGCCGCCGCCAATGCCGCCTACAAAGCCGAGCGCAGTGCTCTCGGTTGCCCACGCGATATAGAACCCGAGATAGGCCCCGCCGAGCATCATGCCCTCGATCCCGACGTTCAGAACGCCAGCTTTCTCCGACAATTGTTCGCCGAGACCCGCCAATAGGAGTGGGACGCCGGAGGCAGCGATGCCTGCGATCAGAGCGATCAGGAATGTATCTGTGAAAAGGGTCATATCACGCCCCAGCTTTCTGACGCTTCGCGCCGTAGTATTCAGAGATTGCGAGCATTACGAGCAGGATGCCGATGGTCACGAGGGTGAAGTAGTTCGGGATGCCCGTGCGGCGCGCGGCGCTTTCTGCACCAATCGAGAGGATGGAGAACAGGGCGACAAAGCCGATGGCTGCGAAGCCGTTGAAGCGCGCGAGGAAGACGAGTGGAACAACGGCGAGCGAGTAACCCGGATTCCAATCGGCACGGACGTTGCCGTATTGGCCGAGGATCGCGACGCCGCCTGAAAGACCCGCAAGAGCGCCGGAGATGGCAAAGACAGCAACAGTCAGCAGCGGCACAGCTAAACCGGCATGAACCGCAGCACTTGCGTTGCCGCCAACGACCCGAAGACGCAAGCCAAAGGCTGTGCGCGTCATCATGAAGTGGACGCCCAGGATAGCGATTAGGCCAATGACCAAGCCACTCGAAATTGTTGTGCCGAAAAGAGTTGGCAGGCGGTCATCGACAGCGAGTGTTCGTGTTTGCGGAACGGTCGTAGTCGGATCAAGGAACACGAGCTTTACAAGTACCGATGCGAATGAGATTCCGAGGAAATTCATCATCAAAGTCGTGATGATTTCGTTCAGTCCCTGATACGCCCTCAGGAATGCCGGAACCAAAGCCCAAATCCCTCCGAAAACAGCAGAGATCGCAGCGCCCGCAAGCAGACCGAGCCAAACGGGAACATGAGGTGCCATCAGCGGGGTCCATGCGGCGCAGAACACAGCCCCGATCAGGAATTGTGCGTCTCCGCCGAGGTTCCAGATCCCCGCACGGAACGCCACGATGAGAGCGGCCGCAATCAAAAGGAGCGGCCCCATGCGGGTCAGCGTCGCCTGCACACCCGTCGGGGACAGGAGGCCGCGCCCGAAGACGTAGCCGTAATAGGAGAACGGGTTTACATCGAGAATGAGCAGGATAATCCCAGAGAGGATAAAGGCGGCGACCACAGGGCCGAGGCTCATCAGTAAGACGCCGGACATGGACTGCAACTTGGCGCGGAAACGATCAGTGCTACCGGTTTCGGTCATGGTTTGCGTGCTCATTTCTTTACTCCGCTCATCAGCTCGCCGATCTTGTGCCGCGCGCCATCTGTGTTCTCGACGATGCCTTTGATTTCGCCCTGATCCATCACGGCAATCCGGTGGCTCAGGGCGAGGATTTCGTCGAGTTCTGTGGAAATCAGGATGACAGCCGCGCCGCTTTGTGCGGTTTCGCGGATGCGTGTTTGTGTTGCCGCGATATTTGCGAGGTCAAGACCGTAGGTCGGCTTCTCAAAAATCACGACGCGGGCGCTGCCCGACAATTCGCGGGCGAGCAAGACTTTCTGGATGTTGCCGCCGGACAATTTGCCAATCGGTGTTTCAATCGACGGGGTGCGGATGTCGTAGTCGCGAACCTGTCGGCGTGCGTTTTCGCGGATCGCTTCGGGTTGTTCCAATCCACTGCGCCAGAACGGCGCTTCGCCGATTTCTTTGAGCAAGAGGTTGATCGACATTGGAAATGTCCCGACGGTGCCTTCGCCGAGCCGGTCATCCGTGACGTATCTCATGCCTTTCGCACGGCGCTGTCCGATGGACATCCGGTCGATGTAATCGCCGTCCAGAACGACACGCCCGTCCGAAATGGGGGCCTGTCCTGCGAGGGCCGCGGCCAGTTGTTTCTGACCGTTGCCGTCGATCCCGGCGATGCCGAGGATCTCTCCTGGCCAGACTTTGAATTCGATGTTCGACAGAGGAACGCGCCCGCTGTCGGCATAGAGGGCGAGCAATTCGAGCGTCGGTTTCGCGTCGCGGTCAACGGTCGACATGTCGGGGCGTTCCGCATCACCGGACTGAGCGCCCTGGGTGCCGAACATAAGGCGGACAACTTGATTGGTGGCCTCCTGTGCATCGAGGCTCTTCAACTCTTCGGGCGTGAGGCCGCCAACCTTTTTGCCGAGGCGCAGCACTGAAATCCGGTCGCCATATGCGACCGCTTCGTTAAGCTTATGGGTGATGAACACGACGGCCATACCTTCGGCGGCAAGGCGTTGCATCAGCTCGCCCAGACGCGCGGCGTCGTTGGGGGTGAGCATTGCGGTCGCTTCATCGAGAATGAGGAACCGTGCACCGCGCATGAGGGCGCGTGTGATCTCTGCCTGCTGACGTTCGCCGAGAGACAGATCGCCGGTGAGCGCCATGGGATCAAGTGTGACACCGATCCGTTCAGCAGCTGTTTTCATCGCACCAGCGGTGCCCGCGCGGTCCGGCGCCTGCCACCATTTGCGACCAAGGGTCGCGTTTTCCACAAGCGTCAGGCTCGGCACAAGCATCGAATGCTGAAAGACCGTGCTGATCCCTATGTCGAGCGCGTCTGCGGGGGAGGAAATCGGTTTCTCAACGCCGTCGATCAGGATGCGGCCATCGTCGGGCTGCTGCAGCCCCGAAAGCATAGAGACGAGCGTGGATTTGCCCGCGCCGTTTTCACCGAGAAGGACATGAACTTCGCCCGCACGAAATTCCATGTCGATGCTGTCATTGGCGATGATGCCCGGATAGCGTTTGGTAACGCCTTCAAATGTGACAATCGGGGGCGCTTCCGTGCTCGGTTGGGCCGAGTGTTCTGGGGTGGATGCATCTAACATGGTCGTCTCCGGAAAATAGGCAGAACGGGCCGTTGGGCCCGTCCGGTTCGTATGGGGTACGATTACTCGCCTGTAACGAGGGCGTGCACGGAGTCGGCGTCGAACTTCGGTTCGATGACGAGAGAGCCTGCGATGATCTCGTCCTGCACTTCCATCACTTCAGCCCAGACATCGTCCGGGATCTGCGGGCTTTTCAGGAGCGCAACAGAACCGTCTGCGAGGTTGATGTCGTAGTTCCGGGTGCCGAATTTGTCGGCGCGGATGTCTTCGATCATCGCCTCGTAAACCGGCGTCAGGTTCCAGAGCACGGAGGACAGGAGGTAGCCTTTGTCGATCGGGGTCTTGTCGCCGATCACGTCGATGAACATGACCTTGCCACCGTCGGCAGCCGGCGTGGTTTCCACAGCTTGCAGCATGCCGAAGGAAGAGCCGTTGCCCTGACCGAAGATGATGTCAGCGCCCGCAGCGATGAGGGATTCGGTTACGCGTTTGCCGCCTGCTGCGTCAGAGTAAGCAGCCGGTCCAATCACCGCATAGCGGATCACGAGATCGGGGTTCGCGGCTTTGACGCCTTCTGCAAATGCAGCGGATTGGGAGTTCCATGACGGCGGCTCACCGGAGGTGACGATACCAACAGTGCCGGAGCGGGTCATTTTCGCAGCAAGAACGCCTGCGAGATATGCGCCTTCGTGTCCGGAAGCGGTGTAGTCGACAACTGCGCCTTCGGTCAGTGCGCTCGGGCTGTCCACGATTGCGACTTTTACGCCGGCTTCAGTGCCGATTTCAGGGGCGGCGGTGTTGTAGCCACTGGCGTGTGCGATGATGAGGCCCGGCTCTTCTTCAGACAGTTCGCGCAGGGTCGGACGGACGTCGCCGTAGCCGAGGTTTTCCGCGACGATGACCTCGACGCCGAGTGCGTCGCCCGCAGCTTTCGCGCCGTCGATACCCTGCTGGTTCCAGCCGAAGTCGGTCCCGGTTTCAGGCGTCAGGATCGCGATGCTGGTGATCTCTTCTGCCATGGCGGACGTTCCCAGCCCGGCAGCAAGCGCGAGGGCCGAGATCAGCCGAACCGCACCTTTGGTGGTCTTGTTTGTCATGATTCACTCCATCTGTTGACAAATCTTTTTTTTAGTTTTCCGTTTCCGGTTCTATCGTTGCGCAGCCGCGCATCGAATTTCGTTCCCCCAAAAGAGGCTCCTCCCGTGACCAACTTCATCCGCATTTTCTCCTCCGTCGCCTTCTTCGCTGCCGGCACTTTCTCGGCCGTTGCGCAGGGGCACGGCCCGACGCCGGAGCGTGGGACGGATGGCTTGTCGCCAGTTGCGTTTGAAATTGAAAACACTGGGGAATTGCCGCTCAGCTGCACAGTGAAGCTGGCGCATTGGTATTCGCTTGAACTCGGGCTGGCGGCACATGGTGTCACCTTGTCTGCAACGCTGTGGTCCAACGCTGAGACGGGGGAAGTTTTCTTCCTCAATCCCATCGGGGACCAGATGCCGGTCGAGCGTCTATGGTGCGGTCTCGCCGGACGCAGCTGGGACACACGATTCGAGATGCCGCTCATCCGCCGTGCCGGAATTGCCGAGGAAGACCTGATTTTTTCTTGCGCAACATCGCCGGAGAATGCGGTCTCGGAGGAAATCGTAGAGACAGTCTGCGTTGCACCGTAAAGGGCTCGCAGAAGAGAGACGGAACGCGGCCCGGAGATTTGGCGGGTCGTGTTCGAAATCGATTTTGAGGTCGGAGCGTAAGTGCTCACCATGTCCCTGTGACTTTCCCTGTCCATGACAGCTGAGAGAAGTGTTGTGCGTTCGTAAGGGTGTGTGCGGACCATCTTTTGCGGACTCGCTCAGTCAACCAATTTAAGTGAACCATATCGACGCGCTTTTGGTCGTCAATAAGTCTCAACCGTTTTAATGGTTGAAATTGTTCAGTTTGGAAATGGTTGCGCTGAAGTGCGTAAATTTCCGCCAAACGCCACCATTTTCTCAGATAAACGCTTTATAATTGAGCAATTTTTGAAAATTTGGCTTTCCTGTGCGATTGTAATTTTGGCGTGGTTGCGAAAATTTTTCAGTTTTTTGCCTCAACCATTATTTTTTGGTTGCACTTTTTGGGTTGGCGTCTCACGTTGAGATCATCGCAGGCACAGACTTGCAATCGGCGAACCGAAATTCGGTAGAGCCGCCCTCACCAACAGGGACGTTCAGGAGACGTTATGACAGTTCAACAAACCTCTACAGACGCGGCCAAGCCCGCGCATCGCCTCAAGACGGGGGCAGAATTCAAGGCATCTCTCGATGATGGCCGCCAGATCTGGATCGGTGGAAAGAAGCTCGACAAAGTAACTGATGAGCCTGCGCTCTCTAATGGTGTCGATCTGATTGCAGAGATGTTCGACGATCAGTTCAAGCCGGAATTCGAAGACGCGACAACCTATGTTGATCCGAAGTCTGGCGAAGTCGTCAGCCGCGCATGGCAGCTTCCGACCACGGTTGAGGAGCTGGCTGACCGCCGCAAGATGATCGAATACACCAGCCTCAAGACCGCTGGCACCTTCGGTCGTCCGCCGGATCTTTCGCCTGCCATCGTTGCGGGTCTCATGGCCTATCAGGATGTTTTCAAAGAGAAAAAATCCATGATCGACGGCTGTAATCCGGATTTCGCGGAAAACATCGAAGCTTACATGGACTTCGGTCGGAACAACAACCTCACTGCTTCCGAGAGCTTGGCTGGTCCGCAAACCGACCGCTCGAACCCGAAAGCGGCAGAGATGGCGTTCCTTCGCGTGAAGAAGGCCACCGAAGACGGGATCTATGTCTCCGGCGCGAAAACCGTTGGTTCCATCGCCGCTCAGGCAAACGACATCTTCTTCACCAACCTTGGCGGTCTGACGACCACTCCCCCTGAGGCCTGTGTTTGGGGCGCTGTGCCGATCAACACGGACGGCATTCGCATGATCTCCCGCGAGATGGTGTCGCAGCCGAACGCAGACAAGTTCGATCACCCGGTTTCCTCCATGGGTGAAGAAGCCGACCAATTCATCGTGTTCGACAACGTCTTCGTTCCCAAAGAGCGCATTTTCAACCTCGGTGATCCGGACGGGATGTCGTGGTATGGTCGCGCAACCGTTTTCGCGCACTGGCACGTTCTGACCCGCATGGCTGTGAAGGCCGAGCTGTTCGTTGGTGCTGGTCAACTCGTCCTCGATGTGCTTGGCACGGGCAAAATCCCTGCGGTTCAGCAGATGCTCGGTGAACTCATCCAGTACGCACAAACGCTTCGTGCATTTGTCGTTGCCGCAGAAGCCACTCCGCAGCAGCTGACCTCTGGTGTTGTAACTCCTGACGTATCGATGCTGACCGCTGGTCGTCTCTATTCCATCGAGCATTACCCGCGCATCATTCACACGCTGCAGGAAATGTGTGGTCAGGGCCTCGTCATGCGCTTCGGTAAATCCGCGTTCGAGAACCCCGATATCGGCCACTACCTGCACGATCTGCTCCCGGGTCACGGTGTCAGCGCAATGCAGAAAGAGCTCCTGATGAACTTCATCTGGGACATGACGAGCGGCTCTCTTGCTGGTCGTGTGGCTCTCTTCGAGAACGTGAACTCCTCGCCGGCTCCGCGCCTGCGTGCACGTCTCTTCGACGAAGTGAAACGCGAAGCATTCGTTGATCAGGTGAAAACCATCTCCGGCATGGATTGGTAACCCCTGACCATCCATGACCCTCGGGCGCGCCTTCCCTGAACTAGGGCGCGCCCTTTGAGACTACTCCCTCCTTTCGAGCGAACTTATGACTGACCAAGATGTGCTGACGGCATTTTATGCCGCCTATAATTCTCATGACGCGCAGGCTGCGACAGACCTCTACGTCGAGGACGGGCGCCATGACGAGATCGCGATGGGTAAATCGCGCACCGGGCACGCCGCTCTCAGGGAAGGACTGGAAGGATTTTTCGGCATGTTGCCGGACGTTGAGTGGACCTCGAAAGAGGTGATCCGTTCCGCCGATTGGTTGGCTGTCAGCTACCGCATGACCGGAACCTTTACCCCTCGGGCGAAAGAGGGCGCTCCGTCGCCGTCACCAAAGTCGGTCGCTCTGGACGGATTGCATCTGCTGAAAGTGGTCGGCGGCAGGATCGAAATCACACAAGATTATTGGAGCAAGGATGCCTTCCTTGCCCAGATCGGATAAAGATGATCACTGAATACGACAGTCTCGACGCGACCGAGGTTGCTGCGCTCGTCGCGAGCAAGGAAGTCTCCGCAAAAGAAGTTTTCGAGACCGCGCTTGCCCGCATTGAAAAGCTTGAGCCGCATCTCAATGCGATCGTTCATCCGCACTACGATCTGGCCGAACAGGACATTGATGCCGGTCTTCCGGACGGCCCCTTTAAAGGCGTGCCGTTTCTGGTCAAAAACACGGGCATCGCGGTGCGCGGCATGGAGATGTCGACGGGCTGCCGTTTGTTCAAAGGACACGTTGATCAGTCCGACTGCACCCTCGTGGCGCGCTATCGTGCCGCTGGTGTCGTGCTCATGGGTAAATCCAATACCCCTGAATTCGCCCTGAGTTTTGCGACGGAACCGCGTGAGTTTGAAAAGACCCGCAATCCGTGGAATCTAGAATATGGGCCTGGTGGGTCGTCGGGTGGCTCCGCCGCTGCCGTCGCCGCAGGTCTCGTTCCGTTTGCGAACAGTTCCGACGGGGCAGGGTCCACGCGTCTTCCCGCTGCGCACACCGGTCTCTTTGGGTTTAAGCCGAGCCGTATGCGCAACCCCATCGGCCCAGTCATGGTCGAGGGCATCGCGGGCATGTCGACGCCGCACGCGCTGACAAAGTCTGTGCGTGATAGTGCCGCTTTGCTCGATATTTCCGGCGGCGCGGACATTGGTGATCCCTACGCGCAGCCTGTAAAAACAGAGAGCTATGCCGCGTCGGTCAATCGCGATCCGAAGGCGCTCCGTATCGGTCTCACACTCAATTCCCCGCTCGGAACTCCTGTCGATCCGCAAATCCGTGCCCGTTGTGAAGAGGCCGCGAAGCTGATGGAGAGCCTCGGGCACTCCGTCGAGATAGTTGAGGATGCGGGATATGATGCTCACGCCCTCAAAACGGCTTGGCAGGTTATTCCGGGTGTGAATGTTGCAAGCGCCGTGCTGGCCCGTGGACGCGCACTCGGGATCGACGATCCGATTGCAGAATTGGAACCCGTCAATGAGGAATGGATCCGCAAGGCGCTTACGTTGACGGGCATGGATTATCTCGCCTCGGTGAACCAGCTGCACGCAACGGCGCGCGGCCTCGGTCGTTTCTTCGAGCGTTTCGATATTCTGATGTCTCCGGCAAGCGCTGAGCTCCCGCCGAAAATCGGTGAGCTGTCGAGTGAGAAGGGAACGCTCGACGCGTTCTATGATCGCTTCTGGTCGCACAGCCCATTCACTTGCGCTTTCAATGCCTCTGGTTTCCCCGCCATGAGTGTGCCGTTTGGTTTGTCAGAGGAAGGCCTTCCAATCGGCGTTCAATTTGGAGCTGCTCTTGGCGGTGAAAACCTCCTGTTTTCCCTCGCAGGTCAGTTCGAGCGCGCGGCCCCATGGCGAGATATGCGCCCTGATCTTTCGGAGTTTCTTGCATGAACGATCTTCTGAAACTCGACGCGACCGACCTCATCGCAAAGGTCAGTTCCGGTGCGATCCGTCATCGCGATGTGGCAGAAGCTTACATTGAGCGGATCGCCGAAAAGGACTCTGACGTCGAGGCCTATATCTACCATGATCCGGAGCAGGTGCGCGCTGCTGCCGATGCTCTTGATGCAGCGGGTGCGGGGCCTCTGGCGGGGCTTCCGACAGGCGTCAAAGATGTGATCGATACGGCCGATATGCCAACGGGCTATGGCTCTGAGGCCTATGCCGGAAAGCAACCGTATTGGGATGCGCCCTGCGTGGTTCAGACCAAAGCGGCGGGTGGTCTGATCCTCGGGAAAACGGTCTCGACGGAATTCGCGATGGCGAGTTCGGGCAAGACACGAAACCCATGGAACTTTGGACATACGCCGGGAGGGTCGTCGTCGGGGTCCTGTGCGGCTGTCGCCGCAGGAATGGCGCTCATGGCTTTCGGGACGCAGACAGCCGGTTCCATCATTCGCCCGTCGTCTTACTGTGGTGTGGTGGGCTATAAACCCTCTTTCGGTCTGCTTGAGCCAGCGGAAGTGAAAGTTCTCGCGCACTCACTCGATACGCTCGGTGTCGTGACGCGAACCGTGTGTGACGCGGCTCTCGTGGCTTCTGTCCTCGCCGGTCGCCCAAGTCTCTCACTCAGGGATGCGCTTCCAGCCGCCCCCCGCGTTGGCCTCTTCAAGACACCGCCTTTCGATCTGGCCGAAGATGGCACAACGGAAGCATTGGACTACGCGATCAAGCGCATTGAGGCCGCTGGCGGAACGGTGGTCGAGATTGATGTGCCTGAGAACTTCGTGACGACGCATGACCTTCATGCCGCTGTGATGGGGTGGGAAGTGACACGCGCTCTGTCTTACGAACGTACGGTCCTCTGGGATCAACTGACGCAGACAACGCGCGATTTTCTGACTGAGAAGGCGCTGGTCGATGCGCCCGCTTACGATGCTGCCTTGGCTGCACTTCCGAAGGTTCGGGCAGCCTTGGCTGAGGCGATGGCTGATGTGGATGTCTTGCTCGCGCCATCCGCTCCGGGTGTCGCGCCGGAAGGGTTTGCGTCAACCGGCGCCCCTGCGTTTAACACGCCCTGGACTCTTTTGCACATGCCCGCGCTTAATGTGCCTGCGATTTTCAAAGATGGTTTGCCCGTTGGAGTGCAAGTGATCGGACGCGTTGGCGAGGATGCGCGCACGCTTCAGGCTGCGCGGTTCGTCGAGGCCGCGCTCGATGGTGCGAAAGTCGCGGTATGACGGAAATGAATCCTCTTGAGAACATAGGCTCGTCCGATCTGCGCAAAGGTGTGCAGTGGATCGGTTTGATTGCCTTTGCGATCTTTCTCGCGTCCATACTCGGTCTGATCCATTTTCCGGCAGCTCCGCTTCTCGGTGCAATGATCGCCGGAATTGCCTTCGGCGCGAGTGGGAGCCCCATTCGCGTTCCACGTCCTGCCTATCTGCTGGCGCAGGGGGCCGCAGGTGTCTTCATCGCAACCTCCATGTCGCCTGCGATTTTTGTCGATGCGGTTCAGGAGTGGCCTTTGCTCGTGGCGCTGACCATCGCCACGCTGACGGTCGCCTTCTCTATCGGCTGGATCATGAACCGGACGACAGGCATCTCTGAGGATGTTGCGGTTTATGGCAGCCTTCCGGGTATGTCGGGCGCGATGGTGATCATTGCAAACGAACGTGGTGCGGACGCGCGGATCGTCGCGCTGATGCAGTATGTTCGACTTGCCGCGGTAATTGTGTCTGTTGCTCTCTTCGCGTCGTTCTTGCCTGACAGCCAGATTGCGCAAATGCCGGATCGGGAAATCTCTCCTCTCTCTCCGATCGTCACACCTGCGCTTGCCGCATTGGCACTCGTTGCGGTGAGAATTAAGGTGCTTCCCGCTGCGGGGATGCTCATTCCGATGATCATCGGCGCCACGATTGAGGCAACGGGTTGGATGCACCTGCAAATGCCGCATCTCATGATCCTCGCGACGTTCGGAATTATCGGCCTCGAGGTCGGTTTGAAATTCACCCGTGATGTCCTCGGCCATGTCCTTCGCCTCGTGCCCGCTGTTCTGCTCTCGTCTCTGGCGCTCATCGTGTTGAGTGCGGGTCTGGGTCTGGTGCTCATGGCCGTGACCGATCTTGATATGAAGACCGCACTTCTTGCAGCCGCGCCCGGGAGCATCGAAACTGTCGCGCTCGTGGCGATTGCGACCAAGGCAAATGTTGCCGCCGTTCTGGCATTTCAAACCGTGCGAATGTTCACTGTTGTGCTTCTCGGGCCCTTCATTGTGGACCAACTCATGCGTCTTCCGATCTGGAATAAATGCGCACCTTCAAGGAGTGAGACATGATCATGTCGACGATCTTTCCCGAAGCAGATATAACCGAAGGCCTGAAATCCGCGATGCGCCTCTGTGCGGCGGGGGTCACAGTGATCACCGCTGGAAAGGGGGACGAGCGACGCGGCCTGACCGCCACGGCGTTCACGTCGGTGACGATGGACCCGCCCACTGTGCTGGTCTGTGTAAACCGCAATGGACAGGCGCATGATGCGATTGTCGAGAATGGGCATTTCTGTGTGAATATCCTTTGCGAGGCATCCCGCGATGTTGCTGAGAGTTTCGCCGGGATGACCGGAAAGGAAGGCGCTGATCAGTTCGAAGGTTTCGAATGGATCGAGACCTCCGTTGGCGCCCCCGCCTATGCGTTCGCTCAGGCGGCTGTGGCCTGCACCCTGACGCAGGCGATGGAGGCCGGAAGCCACAGCATCTTTATCGGTGAAGTTCAGGAAGCCGCGACCAATCCGGATCGCAGCCCGCTTTTGTATTTCAACCGCGGCTTTCATGCCGTTGGTGCCCTCAAATAACGTCCTAGGAGACCTCCCATGTCGATTAGCAACGCAGACTTTGTCATTGCTTGGAAAAACGTCCTTGAACAATGCCAGCTCAAGCCGGGGGAGCAAGTTGCCATCCTGACCTCTGACGATAGCAACATGCAGATCGTCGAGTGCGCCCGTATCGCAACCGGTTTGCTCGGCGGTGTTCTGACGATGATCAACCTGCCCGCAATTAACGGTGACAAGGCACTGTCGCGCGATAAATCCGGCTATGTCGGAAAGACACCGCTTGCCTTCAATACGGCGGCGCTTGCGGGGCTAAAGGCGGCAGATCTCGTGATTGACACGATGCAGCTACTGTTCTCTCACGAGCAGGAAGAAATCCTGAAAACCGGCACGCGGATGCTCTTGGCCGTCGAGCCGCCGGAAACCATGCTGCGCATGATCCCGTCGCCGGAAGCGAAGAACAAGGTGATCGCCGCGAACAAGTATATGGAGCCGGCGAAGGAGATGACTGTGACGTCCAAGGCGGGCACGGATTTCCGCTGCAGCCTCGGTCAATATCCTGTCCTGCTGCAATACGGTCTTGCTGACGAGCCGGGGCGCTGGGACCACTGGCCGAGCTGTATGATTGCGCGTTGGCCCGATGAAGGCAGCGCCGAGGGTGTGATCGTCATTGATGAGGGCGACATCCTCCTTCCGTTCAAGCGCTACGCCGCAGATAAAGTCATCCTGACCATTGAGAAGGGCTTTGTGACCAAGATCGAAGGCGGTTGGACCGCCGAATATATGAAGTCGTTCATGGACAGCTTTAACGATCCTGACGCCTATGCGATGGCCCACGTCGGCTGGGGTCTGGAGAGCCGTGCGAGCTGGACGACGCTTGGACTTTATGACCGTGAGGCTGCGCTCTCGATGGATGCGCGGTGTTTTGAAGGGAACTTCCTGTTCTCGACCGGTCCGAACACCGAGGCGGGCGGAAGCCGCGATACGCCATGCCATATGGATATCCCGCTACGCGGTTGTTCCTTGTCGCTTGACGGCGTGCCGATGACCAAAGACGGTGTCGTCGTTCACGACTGATCTTGGACCTTTCGAGAATACCGAAAAAAAAGGCGGCCGTTTGGGCCGCCTTTCTTGTTTCGTCAGGCGGCGATAACGGCATTCGCCGCAACAATTGCGCCGCCGAGGTCAAAATCTTTTCCTGTAATTTCGGACAGGGCACCGGCCAGCGCCGTCAGGGTGAGAACGGTATAGATCGGGTGCGCAGTCGGTCCCATATGTCCGACGCGAACAAGCTTGTTAAACGTTTCCGCCCGGCCCGACGAAATCATCACGCCGTATTTCTCTTTCATCGTGTTGCGGAGCACTGTTTCGTCGACGCCTTCCGGCAGTTTGATCGTCGTGCAGGTGGGCGAGGCGATTTCTTCGCGCGCGGCCCACAATTCAAGCCCAAGGGCTTTTACGCCCGCCCGCATGGCCGCCGCTGTTTTCGCATGACGCGCCCAGACATTTTGCGGCCCTTCCTTGAGATAGAGGTCGATCCCAGCCTCAAGTCCGTAAATCTCGGAGACGGATGGGGTAAAGGGGAATCCTTCGGTCGCTTTCCAAGCGTCTTTCCAGTCGAGGATAGACAGGATCGATGCGCGCGGTGCGGCGGGGTTTGCCTCCATCTTCGCCCAAGCACGCTCCGACACTGTGAGGATGGAGAGGGCCGGCGGGCATCCGAGGCATTTGTTCGGCCCCGTCACGAGCACGTCGATGCAACAGGCCTCGACATCGACTTCGACACCGGCCCATGCCGACACGGAATCGACGACGTAGAGCGCGCCGTGTTTGCGCACGATCTGGCCGATTTCCTTGATCGGGTTGATCGTTCCCGAGGGGGTGTCGTGGTGGCACACCGCAACGAGGGCAGTTTCCGGATGTGCGGTCAGAAAGGCATCAACGTCGGCCGGATCAATCGCGTCATTATAGACGGTGCGGATTTCGTGAAAGCTGCCCGCCCGCGGCTTCAACCATTCCCCGTAACCAGCGCCGTAAACGCCGGACGCGAGGTTTAGAACCGTGTCGTCCGGTGCCACGAGAGAATGCGCCGCGGCTTCGAGACCCAATACCGGCTCGCCCTGCAAAATGATTGGAGTGTCTTTGACGCCGAGGGCGCTTCCGACCTTTCTCATCACTTTTTCATAGAAAGCCATAAAGGTTGGATCGTAGTCGTAAAGAACAGGTTTCCCCAATGCGGAGAGCACTTCAGGGTAGCAATTGACCGGACCGGTGGTCAGGGTGAACAGGGCGGGCGCCTCTGCTGCAGTGTTCGTGGGTGTCATGGATATCTTCCTATTTTTCTCGAGGCTTATGGGCGCGAAACGGCGCTCGCCGTCCTCTCTGCAGCCAGTGAGACACGAGCCCTCAACCAGACTCAACCATAATTTGACCATTTTATTTTTTTTGGTTGCGGTGCGCTGAAAATTCACTCAGTATTGTCGAAACCGGTGGGCTCTGTGTCATTCCGGATGCGAGTATTAATTGGTCTCTTGGGGGGAGTGAGTGCCATGAGCGGACAGGAAGTTGAAAAGCGTATGGAAAAGGTTTCAGACCCGATCGAACATCTTCGCGAGATGCTCAAAGAAGCAAATGAATTGCCTCCGGAGCGGGTGCTTGCAGAACAGCTTGGCGTCTCCCGTCACAGCCTCCGGAAATCGCTGAAAACGCTGCGGGACAATGGGGAACTCACGCCTGCCAAAAGCGGTCGCCGTGCCAGCTCGGAGACGCGTTCGGCGAGTGCAAAGCTGGTCCAGTCGACGAACCCGCTCGAAGTAATGGAAATGCGCCTCATGATCGAGCCAGCGCTTGCTCGACTCGCGGCGATGCGCGCGTCACCGGACGAGATCGCACGAATTCTGCAAACTGCGCATTCGCCAAAAGAAATGAGCCCTGCCCAGGCTGACCAAGATTTTCACCGCGCGGTTGCCGCGGGCTCCAGAAACAGTTTGGCATCTGAACTGCACATCCTGTTGCACCGAGTTCAAAACGACGCACGGCTGCGTTTCACCGATAGCGATGCGGATGAACGCACCACCGATGAGCGTGTGAAAGCGCGCGACGCAGAACACCAACAGATCGCGGAAGCCATTGCTGCACGCGATGCAATTGAGGCTGAAAAGGCGATGTATGAACACCTCGAAAGAACACAACGCAAATTGATGGGCCTCGGCCTGAGGTCCGGCGATGCCGCGTGAGACCGATGTTCTGATTTTGGGTGGCGGCTCGGCCGGATGTATTCTCGCTGCTCGTCTGAGTGAAGATCCGTCCCGAAACGTGACGTTGATCGAAGCAGGGTCTGAGGCAACCGATCCTGATATTGCGAAGCCCGACATGTGGCCGTTCATTCAAGGCCGTGAGTTCGATTGGGATTTCGAGACGACCCCACAACCGGGCACGGCGGGGCGCAGCCATCGCTGGGCGCGTGGCAAGGTTCTCGGCGGGTCGAGTAACCTGCACGCTATGTTCCACGTACGCGGACACAAAGAAGATTTTGCACGCTGGGCAGAACTGACCGGCGATGACCGCTGGAGCTTTGACGGGCTTCTTCCCCATTTTAAGGCGACAGAAAGCTGGAGCAGTGGTGAAGATGAACTTCATGGTGGCAGCGGCCCGATGCCGATCATGCTGCCGACCGACCAAACGCACCCGCTTGTGAGCGCCTATATCAAAGGGTGGGAAGAGCTGGGGATGCCACGTCTCCATGACCATTGTGGTGAGGAACTCATCGGCACGGCGCCGAACGCCCTCATGATCCGTGATGGAAAACGGGTGAGTGTTGCGGATGCTTGGCTCACGGAAGACGTTTTGGCGCGTCCGAACCTGACGATTGTGAAAAATGGCCTCGTGCATCGCTTGGTCCTCGATGGATCGCGTGTTGCGGCGGCCGAAGTTGAGCGCAGCGGTGAAATCGAACGCTACTCCGGCGATCATGTCGTTCTGTCTCTTGGCGCGATCGGGAGCCCCCTGACCCTCATGCGGTCGGGCATTGGTGATCCGGAAATTCTGAAGGCGGCGGGCGTCGAGTGTGTGCTCGAACGTCGTGAGATCGGTAAGAACCTGCATGACCACTTGCTCGGTGCGGGCAATATCTATCGTGCGAAGCAACACGTCGGTCCGTCGAAACTCCAGATTTCCGAGTCTTTGAGTTATCAGGCTGAAGACCCGGCGCAGACGACCGGACGCCCCGACATCGTTGTCGGCTGTGTTTGTGCGCCGAGTGCGTCGGAGATGCTGACGGCGCCCGAGCTTGGCGAAGGGTTTACCCTCTTGTTCGGTGTGACCAACCCGACGAGCCGAGGTGAACTGTATATCACGGGTCCGAACGTGTCCGACCCGCCGGTGATCAATCCGAATTACCTTGAGACCGAACGGGACCGTGATCTGTTCCGCGTCGCAGTGAAGCGCGCGCGCATGGTTGGACAATCTGAGGCTATGTCGGAGTGGGTCGCAGAAGAGGTTCAGCCGACGCCAGCGGATTTAGAGAGTGACGCCGCACTCGATGCATTCGTCGCAAATGCCGTCATCACGCACCACCATCCCGTTGCGACCTGCCGGATGGGCGCAGATGCCGAGGCTATTGTAGATGCCAATCTGTCGATGCGAGGTCTCGACAACTTGTCGATCGTGGATTCTTCCGTCATTCCGGAGATCACGGCTGGCCCGATCCATGCGGTCGTGATGGCCATCGCAGAAAGCTATGCCGCGTCCTACGAGGCGTAAAGTTTGAGATCTGAATTGGCGCGCGTGCTGTTAGACCAGCCGCGCGTCATTTGATGTTCAGCGCATTTCGAGCAGCATATCTAGGCTGGTTTGCAGTCGTGCCTCTAGTGCCGCTTTGGTTTCGTTGGTTTGCATGTAGTCGCTACTAAGCGTCAGTGCATAAATCGCGATGGCGCGTAGGTGGGCGGTCTCTGTGTCGAACCCTGATGCTTCGAACTGTCGCGTGAAGAAGGCGATCCGCTCGGCGTCCACTTTCTCCAAGCTTGCACTCACGTTTTCGTCTGACTGCCCCCATTGCCGCATCGCGAGTTCGGTGGCCGAATCGTAGTCACCGAGAGTGACAAGTTCAACAACGTGCCAGATGCGATCACGCGGTTCCGAGTAGGCGTTCTCGACAAAGACGATGAGCGCGGTCGTTTCTCGTTTGCGCCAGAATTCGAATAGAGAAATCAGAAAGTCCTGACGATCTTTGAAGTGCCAGTAGAAGCTGCCTTTGCTGACTTTCATCGCGTTGCAAACGGTGGCGATCCGCAGCCCCCCTGGGCCGGATTGGCCGAAGATCTTGAGGCCCGTCTCAAGCCAGTCCTCTTTTGAGAGGCGATCTTCTTTCATGCGCCCGGATGAAACCTGGGTGCGTGGTTCTTGGCCTGCTTGCCGCATCGTGCCTGCAATCCTTTCGGGCGTCTTTGGCGTTCAATATCGGGGCTACATTTGCCCAAATGCTAGTGCGTCGCAATGACCTGTCCATAAATCGGCGTTCGTTAGCGCAATCGCCAAGAATTTTCATTGACGGGTGTCAGACATATCTATCAAGTCCATACCATATGGTATGGAGATTCGGATTGGCCCGTGATGGCCCCGTTCGCTTCCTGCCTACGCACGCAAAGATGAAATCTGAATGATGGAAGGACGAAGACATGAGCATCATCTTGACCGACAAAATTACGAACCCGGCTGCATGGGTCGCGGCGGATTTCGAGGCTGATCAGAGCTGGATCCATCCGCTGACCGAAGAAAATATCGCGGCGATTGATGCGGCCCTTGTGGGCCTTGAGGCGAGCGGGAAAAGCTTTCCCAAATTCACGCGGGAGGATTTCCCGCTTGGCAAGTTAGAGGAGGAACTGGCGCTCTGTGCCGACGAACTGGAGAGTGGGCGCGGCTTTTGCGTCCTGCGCGGATTGCCGGTTGAGAAGTATACTGATGAGCAAATCGACACGATCTACTATGCAATCGGCCTCCACCTCGGGCAGCCCGTGGGGCAAAACCCGCGCGGCGATCTGATCGGGAAGGTGATGAACGTCGGGGACGTGACAAAGAAAGAGACGCGCGTTTACGAGACCAATCTCTATCTGCCTTACCACTCCGATCCGTCGGATGTTGTGGGCCTTCTGTCGGTGCGCAAGGCGCGGCAGGGTGGGCTGAGTAGCTTGATCAGCGTCGCGTCGATCTACAACGAGGTTCTGGAAAACCACCGTGAGTTTCTCGGACTCTTCTATCGCCCATGGTATTTCTCGCATCTCTGCGAAGACACGCCGAGCTTGTCGCCGATCTTTAGCGTGAACGAGGGTAAACTGAGCTGCCGTTATCTGCGCCAGTATATCGAACTCGGGCATGAGGTGATGGAACAGCCGCTCTCCAAGGTTGAAGTCGAGGCGCTTGATCTCTTCGACAGCATCATCGGCAAAGAAGAACTGCGCCTCGACATGATGCTTGAACCCGGCGATCTGCAGTTTGCCAACAACTACGCGGTGCTGCATTCGCGCAATGCGTTCGAGGATCATGAAGAGCCGGAGAAGCGGCGCAAATTGCTCCGTCTGTGGCTGAAGATGCCGAATGCGCGGGTGCTTGCGCCGGAGTTCCCGGGGCGCAATGGCTTTCCGCTGCCGGACGTGGCCTGATTGATCTGAGGGCGGGGAGGGAAGTCTTTCCCCGCCTTTTGCTCAGTGAAAATCTCGACTTGGGAAGAGCCGTTTTGCTTGCTCACGCGGATGGCGCGCGCGGGCGGGATAGCGTGGGGCACGGGGGGCGTCGTCGGCTTGGGGCTGGGTGACGCCAATCACGTCATCGAGCGGGTGGCCGAGTTCGGCGAGCTTGTGCGACAGGTCCTCAATGTGGTCGGCAATGAGATGCACGACGATCCCCTCGCGCTCCAACCGACCCGTGACACGTAGGAGACGCCCGCCCATGACGGTGCGCCGGAACCGTTCGTAAACCTTTGGCCAGACCACCACATTCGACACGCCGGTTTCATCCTCCAAGGTTAGAAAGATCACTCCCGACGCGGTGCCGGGTCTTTGGCGCGTGATGACGAGACCGCAGACGGAGGTGCGTTTCAGAGGGGCTTCGATGAGGCGGTCGTGGGGCGTCAGGCCGGAGATGGTCGGACGCAGCAGTTCCATAGGATGTGCCCTCAACGTCAGGCGCAGGGCGACGTAATCCTCCACCACCTCTTCGCCCAAATGCATGTTCGGCAGGATCACCTCCGGCTCCCGAATGCCTTCGCCATCGAGCGGGTCCGAGAACAGCGGTAGAGGCTTCGGCGCGCGGATCGCACGCACTTGCCATAAGGCATCGCGGCGAGTCAGTCCCATGCCGATGAACGCATCCGCTTCCGCGAGACGTTCGAGCACCGAGGGCGACACGCCCGCGCGGAGCCAGACGCTTTCGGGGTCCTGATAGCCATTGCCCCGCGCCGCGACGATCCAGCCCGCATCCTCTTCGCGAAAGCCTTTGATCTGCCGAAACCCGAGCCGGAGGGCCAAGGCCCCGTCGGCGCGGCGTTCGAGCACATTGTCCCATTCGGAATGGTTCACGCAGACTGGGCGCACCTCGACACCATGCTCACGTACATCCCGCACGATCTGCGCGGGGGCATAAAATCCCATGGGCTGTGAATTCAGGAGAGCACATGCGAAGATCGCCGGATGGTGGCATTTGAGCCATGAGGAGACATAGGTCAGCATGGCAAAGGCGGCCGCGTGGCTCTCCGGGAAACCATAATCGGCAAAGCCCTCAATCTGGCCGAAACAGGCGAGGGCGACCTCTTCGGAATAGCCGTTGTCCATCATGCCACGCACGAAGCGGTCGCGGTGTTCCCCAATGGTGCCCATACGCCGGAATGAGGCGAGCGAGCGCCTGAGTTTATCGGCTTCCTCCGCCGTGTATCCCGCGCCGACGACGGCAATCTGCATGGCCTGTTCCTGAAATAGCGGCACGCCCAGTGTTTTGCGCGTGACCTCTGCGAGGGCGGGGCCGAAAGGCTCCGGCGCTTCCAATCCCTGCCGCCGCCGGATGTAGGGTTTGACCATGCCACCCTGAATGGGGCCGGGCCGCACGATGGCGACCTCGATCACCAGATCGTAGAAGGTCGCGGGCTTCATGCGGGGCAGGAAATTCATCTGCGCGCGGCTTTCGACCTGAAATACACCAACGGCATCGGCGCGTTGCAGCATCTCGTAGGTGTCCGTGTCCTCCTGTGGGACGGTGTCGAGGGTGAGTTCTGTTTTCTCATGCTGCTCCAAGAGGGCGAAACTCTTGCGCAGGCAGGTCAGCATCCCGAGGCTCAGGATGTCCACCTTGAGAATGCCGAGCGCGTCGATGTCGTCCTTGTCCCACTCGATCACCGTTCGGTTTTCCATCGCGGCGTTCTCGATCGGACAGAGTTCATCGAGCCGCCCGCGCGTGATGATGAACCCACCGACATGCTGGCTCAGGTGGCGGGGAAAGCCGATGATCTCACCAATCAACTGGATGGTTTGCGCGAGCCGCCGGTCCTGTGGGTTGAGGCCAAGCTCCTTGGCCCGCTCCATATCCGCCCCGGAATTGGTCAGCCCCCAAATGTCACCCGACAGACGCGCGGTCAGATCTTGGGATAGGCCCATGACTTTGCCAACCTCGCGGATCGCGGCGCGGGTGCGGAAATGGATCACCGTGGCGCAAAGGCCCGCGCGGTGGCGACCGTATTTCTCATAGATCCACTGAATGACTTCCTCACGGCGCTCGTGTTCGAAATCCACGTCGATGTCGGGCGGTTCTCCTCGGTGTCGGGAGATGAAGCGCTCGAACACCATGCCGATCATGTCGGGCGACACGTCGGTGATGCCCAAGAGATAACAGAGGATGGAATTCGCCGCCGATCCGCGCCCCTGACAGAGAATGCCACGGGATCGCGCCTCCTGCACAATGTCATGCACGGTGAGGAAATAGGGGGCGTAGTTGAGTTCTCTGACGAGGCTCAACTCCTTTTCCATAAGATCATGCACCCGTTGCGAGGCGCCGTGGGGATAGCGTGCTTTGATCCCGTCGCGGGCCAATCGGTCCAGGCGTTCGTGAGGCGTTTCCCCTTTCGACATCTCGTCGGGATATTCGTAGCTCAGTTCCGAGAGGTCGAATCCGCAGCGCGCCGCGATCTCCAGCGTGCGTTTCAGGGCGGCAGGGTGCCGATGGTAGAGCCGCGCCATATCCGCCGCGCCCTTGAGACGACGTTCGGCATTGGGGAGCGCCTTGGTCCCGATCCGGTCGATGGTGATCCCCTCGCGCAAGCAGGTGAGCACATCGGCGAGCTTGCGGCGTTTGGCGTGATGCATGAGCACATCCCCGACCGCCACCATCGGGGTCGAACACCGGAGCGCCATAGCAGAGCACGCATCGAACCACGCCTGATCCGAGCCGTCATAAAGGGGTGGGGCCCCGAGAAAGACATGGGCGGGGTAACGACGTTGGAGTCGCTGAATTGGCGGATAGGCGCGACGCAGGTCTCGTGGCGGAAGCGCGATCAGGATCATGCCGTCGCAGCCCTGTTCCAGATCACGCAGTTCCAAATGACACTCCGCCTTCTCCGCTCGCCGTTTGCCAAGGGTCAGAAGACGGGCAAGCCTGTGATAGGCCGCGCGATCCGTCGGGAGAGCGAGCCATTCGACGGGGCTATCCATGAGCACGAGGCGGGTGCCGACAATGAGTTTGGGAAACTTCGGTACGGCAGGGCGGGGCAGGTCGATCGGCGAACCGACCTCTTGGCGCGAACACGGGTCCACCTGATGCGAGGAGCGGATGCGGAGCTTTTCGGCGGCGTCCTCGCGCAGAGTCTTGAGCGCGGAATAAGCGCGCACCACACCGGCGAGGCTATTGCGGTCCGTGATCGCAATGGCGTCGAGGCCGAGGTCCACCGCCCGCAGCATCAGCTCCTCGGGGTGCGAGGCGCCGGTGAGGAACGTGAAATTCGTGGTGACGCAAAGCTCGGCATAGGTCATGCGAATTCCCCCTGCACGAACCAGCCGGGATTTTGCGGCGTGTGAAAGAGCCAAAGCCGCCGCCCCTCCCGCGTCTCGACCCGCCAGTAATCGCGCACGCCGGACCGCCATCCGTCGTCCGCCATCCACCACTCTGGTGCGATGCGTTCGGGGCCGATGATCCGCCCTGACGTGAGGGTCATGCGCCGCCATCGAAAGCGTGTCGGGGGCTGTGATCCTGTGGTGGCAATCGGTTCCGGCGGGAACAGGCGCAGAGGGCGCGGGCGTAGGGTGGACCATCCGCTGTCCGGCTGGCTGAAGGCCGCTGGCGCGATAGTGAAGGCATGGTCGGGGATGTGGCTGTCCGCAGGGAGAAACCGCTGAATGTTCTCCAGCCCGATCCGCGTGCCGATGCGCGTGATCAGGTCGTTCAACTGATCCGGAGAGCTTTGCCGCGATCCGATCTGTTGGACTGGGAGAGGTTCGACCTGTGTTGCCTCTAGACGGAGTTGGTCGATCCCGAACCCTGCGTCGACCTCCCCCACACCGCGTTCGAACAGCGGCAAAATCCGGTGCGGATCGCGCATCGGTGCGGCCAGACGCAATTCGACCTGCTGCTCGCCCTGATCGACGCGCCGCAGGGTGAGGCAGAGCCGCCGTGCGCCGGCCTCTTGGGCTTTGAGCTTGTCACACAGGGGGGCGAGGAGCCGCATGGTGATCCCCATCACATCTTCGGTGAGGCCGATGGGTTCGGGAAGGCTCATGCGCGTGGCGTAATGCGGTGGATCACTTTCGGGCGTGACGGGTTCGGGGATCGCCCCCACGGCCTGATCAAGTCGGATCATCAACTCGGGTCCGAACCGTCGGGCCAGAGGGGCGCGGGCAGCGGCGTTTAAGTCGCCAATGGTGCGCAGGCCCAGCCGTTGAAGTGAGGTGATCGTTTGGTCGTCAAGGCGTAGCGCCGCGACGGGGAGGTCATCCAAGCGGGTTTGCCCGTTCCCGAAATGCGCAAAGGCCCATGCCGCGCCGCGCGTCTCGGCGCATCCGAGGTGGAGGGCGACACCTGCACGGGCGGCGCGGTCACGCATATCCGCGAGCATATCGACCTCTCCGCCCCAAAGATGGGTGGAGCCGGTGACGTCCAGCACGAGACCATCCTCGCCCTCATAGCCAACCCACGGACAATAGCGTGTCGCCCACCGGCGCAGGGTGGCGAGGAACCGCGCGTCGAGGTCTGGTCGCGCTGGGCGGCTGACGAGGTCGGGACAAAAGGCGCGGGCATCGGCAAAGCTCATCCCGCGCGAGAGACCGAGGCGCTCTGCCGCCTCGTTGAGGCAGTAGACCCGCTCTGTGTTGTTGGTTTTCAGCGTGAGCGCGAAGGGTCCATCAATGGGATGCGCGCGGAGAACCCGGTCACTCGACAGCCGGGGGAACCACATGCACACGACGCGTTTTCTGATTCCATCGAACATTCCAGACACCTAATGTTCCTGATTTGTTCTTTTTAATTTCCCACCGCATCAGAGTCGAGTCTTCCTGCAAAGGATCGGGGGTTTGGTTGAACATCGGAGCGGCGAGCCAACGTGTTTCGGCCGCGTTCGATCCCATGCCTTCGGGGATGATGCAGAGTCCTGTGGTGCCGCCCGCCTTGGCCGCCAATTGCAGCCTACGTCCCTCGCGGAGGTTCAGAGGTCGTGTTATTTCAATGACAACAAATGGCAATGCACCGTCTTTGAGAGCCTCTTCGGCAACGGCGAGACTGTCGATCTGTTCCTTCGGGCGCGCCAAGAGGAGGCGGCTCGGATCACAGAAGGGCAACAGGCCCTGCGGTGTCATTGTGTCAGACAGCCAGCTTTCCCGAATCCAGAGCAGATCTCCCTGTGCCGCCATTGCGGCAAAGGTCATCGCGCTCGGGCCAAAGACCTCATGGACCCGGGACCGGCGCAGGGGAAAGCAGCTATGGAAATCGACTCGCATAAAAAGAACATAAAGTGAACATTAACCATTTCCAATGGGCCTGCGGGTGGCTCGTGCGGAGAGAGGTGTTCAACTCGGTGACTTATCTCGTCTATGCTTTCGAAAAGATTTTAAGAGGTAGGGCAAAGATGAGTGCACAAGGGCGGGAGTGCCAATGGGATGTGGATGATCTGCATCTGACGGGACTGGCATGGGGTCCCGAGGACGGTGTGCCCGTTTTGGCCCTTCACGGCTGGATGGATCACGCCGAGAGTTTTCGCGAGTTGGCGCCGCGATTGACGGGCTGTCATGTGGTCGCGCTCGACCTGAGTGGGCAGGGACTTAGCGGGCATCGTGCGGCCCATGCGACCTATAATATCTGGGATGACCTACCGCAGATCGTAGGCCTTCTGGACCTCCTCGGATGGGAGGAGTGCGTTCTTCTCGGACACTCTCGCGGGGCAAACATCGCGGCCCTTCTCGCCGCCTCGCTGCCGGAACGGGTGAAAGCCCTCATCTCTCTCGACTCGCTTGTCTCCATGCCGACGGAAAACGACATCGTCGCGACGCTCCGCGCGTTTCTTCAGCAAACGCAAAAACAAAAGAGCCGCCCGCCGAGAACCTTTCAAACACACGAAGACTATATCCAGCGCCGCTCTGGTCAGGGGAATGCCAGAGCAACGGCAGAGGCGCTCGCAGCCCGCGCCCTCGAAAGTCACGAGGGTGGTTTCCGGTTGCGCGGCGATCCGAGGCTGTTTGCCAGCTCCGCAGTCAAACTGACCCCGTCCGATGTCGAGGCCGTGCTCAAAGCGATCCAATGTCCGGTTCTGAACATTTGGGCAAAAGAGGGGATGCTGCAGACGCGCCCCGACAACGGGGTGTTGGCTCGCTTGGGCGCGGACCTCATCCTGCGGTATGAGGCGATTGAACTTGCGGGGGATCACCATTTCCACCTTGAGCCGCAGGCGGCCGAAGAAATGGCGCAGGCTATTCAAGATTTCCTGCAACGGGTCGAATAGCTTCAGGGATTGAGCAAAGCTGTGGCATGTGTGAGTTTCGGATGGATGGCGAGATTTCTGACCAAAAACTCAGCAGTTCAGCCCGTATGGATGACAAATCAAAAATGAAATAAAAAATTCATTTGTATTTATAAATAAAAAATAAGAAAAAAAGATAACATTTATCAGAGAGGGTATTCCATGAAACAGTCAGACGTCATGTTGGCTTGTATCGCGGACTATGGTGGGCGCGTGCGCGGCAAGGGTTATCCGGTCGCGGAAAAAGAGAAGTATGTTCGCCGTGGCGTCGGTCTCGCGCCGACGAACCTGATGATCACGAGTTTCGGGGCGATTGTGAACAGCCCGTGGGGTCCGCGTGGGGATCTCTTGATGATGCCGGATCCGGCGACGGAAGTTGTGGTGGATCATGGTGATGCGTGGCCTGCCGAGCGCTTTGTCTTGTGTGATCTGACGACGCTCGATGGCGCGCCGTGGGCCTGTTGCCCGCGCAGTTGGCTCAAAGCGGGTCTTGCGCGTTTGGAGGGCGAATACGGGCTGCGGCTCTATTCGGCGTTCGAGCATGAGTTCCATTACACCGGCGTGTCCGAGAGCGGCGGCAATGCCTACGCGCTGGACAGTTTCCGTCAGCAGGGGGATTTTCTGTCACGCTTGGTTGGCGCCTTGGATGAGGCGGGGATCGAGCCAGAGATGGTTATGCCCGAATATGGCGCAGGCCAGTTCGAGGTGACGAATTCTCCAGCGATTGGCGTAGCGTCCGCGGATCGCGCCGTCCAGTTGCGTGAAGTCACGCGGTCTGTCGCCCGTGCCAAGGGCGAGAAAGCTTGCTTCTCGCCGGTGATGGGCGCAGGGCTCGTCGGGAATGGCGTCCATGTGCACTTCAGCCTACAGGATCGAGACGGCACGCCGATGTCATATGATGCGACTGGCGCGCATGAAATGTCCGCCCCGATGTCGGCCTTCGTCGCGGGCATTTTGGCGCATATGTCGGAGTTTCTGCCCCTCACGGCCTCCTCGGCGATTTCTTACGAACGTCTGCAACCAAACCGTTGGAGTGCGGCCTACAATAATCTCTCGGTTCAAGACCGCGAGGCGGGCCTGCGGATTTGTCCGCTGGCGGAGGGCGCATCGAAAGCTGGGTTCAATGTCGAATACCGCGCCTCGGACGCTAGCGCGAATCCCTACCTTCTTTTGGGCGCACTCGTCTGGGCGGGCCTCGAAGGGCTTGCGAAAGACCTTCCCGCGCCGCAGCCGACCGACGGGGATCCAAGTGCCGTTCCCCAGGCAGAGGCCGAAAAGCGCGGCCTCAAGCGTCTCCCCATGAGCCTCTCAGAAGCGCTTGATCTCATGGAAGCCTCTCCTGTCGTGCGCGAGTGGATGGGGGATGAGTTCCTCGGTGCCTACGTGATGAACAAACGCAGCGAACTCTCGCTTCTCGACGGTCTCGATCTCGATGAACAGGTGGCAAAATATGTCGACTGCTTCTGAGCAATTGCTCTCGCAGGATGATCCTGCGCCGCTCATTCAGGTCTTCCGGCCAGGCAAGAGCCCTTTTGTTTTTTGCTGTGATCATGCGGGGGCTCTCGTTCCCGCACAGCTCGCCGATCTCGGGCTGGATGAGGAACATCTGAACGATCATATCGGCGTTGATATAGGGATATTCGCGGTGACAAGCTGGCTCTCCGGCTTGATGCTGGCCCCGATGGTGGCGCAGCCCTATTCCCGGCTTGTCATCGACAACAATCGCAGACCCGGAAACCCGACCTCCATTCCCGCAGTTAGTGATGCGCGGGCGATCCCCGGGAATGAGGACTTGGATGACGCTGCGCGTCTTCAGCGTGAGCAGGAAATCCTGATGCCTTATCAGGAGGCCCTCGGCGCCCTGCTCAGAGACCAGCGTGAGGTGCTCGGACAGTGGCCGATCCTGATGACCATGCATTCCTTCACGCGCCGGATGAAGAGCGGGGCGAGGCGCGAGGTTGATATCGGCGTGATCTACGAGGGTGAGAGCGCTTTCGCAGCGGCTTTGCAAAAGCACCTTGCGAACGAGACCTATGTCGTGCGGCGGAACGAACCCTATAGCGTTGGCATTGAGGAGGATTTTACTGTGCCGCTGCAGGCCATCGCGAAGGGGATTCCCTATGTCGAGATCGAAATCTGTCAGGATCTGATCGAGACCTGCGCGGGGCAGAGGCGTCTGGCGTCGACGATGCGACGGGCGATGCTCGCAGCGCTTCGTGAAATTGAACCGATGGAGCGACAAAATGTCTAACCAAAACCGTCACGTCCCGATGAAAGCAGGCAGCACAGCTTTGCTGATCATTGATGTTCAGAACGGCACGCTGAATGACCGTCTCGCAGATACAAAGCCATGGTTCTATGAACAGGCCACGACAAAAGTGGTGCCGAACATCCAGAAACTGATGGCAGCGTGCAGGGCGGCGGGGATCGAAGTCATTTATACGGTTATGGAAAGCCTGACGCTCGACGGACGCGACCGGAGCCTCGATTACAAGCTCAGCAACTTCAACTACCCGAAGGGCTGTTGGGAGGCCAAGGTCATCGACGATATCGCGCCGCAGGGCGACGAGATTGTACTCCCCAAAACGTCCTCTTCGCTCTTCAATTCTACGAACTTTGACTACGTGATGCGGAATTTGGGTGTGAGTCAGATCCTCGTCACCGGCTTCCTGACCGATCAATGCGTCGATCAGACGGTGCGGGATGGCGCGGATCGCGGGTATTTCATGACGTGCATCACCGACGGTTGCACGACAGAGACGCAAGAGCGCCATGACTGGGCGCTGTCTCTTTTCAAAGGATACTGCCGACAGGCAACCACGGACGCGGTCCTTTCAGAAATCGACTAATGCCTCCTCCCCTTCAGGCCAAGTCGAGCCCCGCACGGCGTAAACCGTGCGGGGCATTCTCGTTTTACCAGCCTGCGTAGGGCGCGACATCTTCTTCCGAGACTTTCCCCGCAGCGGCGTCAGCAATCGCCTGGGCAAGGATCGAGACAGCCGTGTCCACCTCGTCGTCGGTGATGACGAGCGGCGGAGTGATCTCGAGCGTGTTGCCACCCACGTAATGCACAACCGCGCCAAGTTCGAACGCGCGATACACCACTTTTGCCGCGAGCTTCGCATCGGGGGCCATTGTCTCTTTGTCGGTCACAAGCTCGAGCCCGATGGCTAGACCCGCGCCCCGGACGTCGCCGATCACGGGGCTCTGTGCCATCACCTCACGCAGGCCTGCGATGAACCGCTCACCCGCACGTCCGGCCCGCGCAGGCAGGTCTTCCTCAATGAGCGTGCGCATGACCTGACGGCCCACGGCAGTGCAAATCGGGTTGCCTGCGGTGGTGAGCAGTGCGGTTGCAGGCGGGCCGTCGATCACCCATGCGGGGGCAACTGCGGCGGAAAGTGGAAGGCCCGATCCGATTACCTTGCCGAAGGTGACGATCTCTGGGGTGATGCCGTCAAGCTGGAAGGCGTGGAGCACACCAGGGCGCCCGAGCCCCATCTTCACCTCGTCAATCGCGAGGAGCACGTCATGTTTCCGGCAGGTCGCGTGGAGCGCGGTCAAAAAGCCCTTCGGCGGGAGGATCATGCCACCGTCCGAAAGGATTGGCTCTGCCATCAGAACGCAAACATCGCCCTTCGCAAGCTCGCGATCAATCTCTGCAATTGACGCCTCAAGCGACGCCTGCACCGGATCCGGACCCTCGGCATGGGGGCGGAACGGGTTCGGGTAAGTTGCGAGGTAAAGGTCCGGGTCCGGCGCAGCACCCGCGTCGATGTGCACGCCGGAGACGCCCATGGAGATGCCGATGCCGCCGTGATAGCCGAGTTTGAAGGTCACGATCCGGCGCTTTCCAGTCGCCATTCGCGCCGCGCGGAAGATGACCTCGTTCGCGTCCGTCCCGGCATGGCCGAAGTAAACTCGCCGCTCGCCTTCTCCGGGCGTCAGTGCGAGGAGTTCTTCTGCAAACCCAACTGAATCCGGATGCGTTGCGGATAGGCCTCCGGCCCCCGCAGGCGATTGTGCCGCGCGGGTCATCGCTTCGATGATCTTCGGATGGCCATGCCCGAGACCGCAGGCGGTCCATGTGGCCGAAAGATCAAGCAGCTTGCGCCCGCCGACTTCTGTCAGCCATGAGCCCTTCCCACTCTCTAGAGCGATCGGGAAAAAGCGCAGTTTTTCGATGCCTGCGACGGCAGCGGCGTCGCGGGCGAGGAGGTCTTGAGCAGTCGTCATAATGTTGCCTTAGGTTTTGGTGCGGCCGAACAGGACCCAGAACGCGAGCGCCACCAAGGCGGAACTCACGATCAGGATGAGGACGTTCAGCGGATAAATCAGTGGAACGTGAGAAGAGTGTGAGGCAGCTTGCTGCCAAAGGTAGATGGGCAGTGTCTCGGTCTTCCCGCGTAGATAGATTGAACGCGCGATTTCGTTAAAGGAGAGCAGAAAGGCAAAGAGGCCACCGGATATGATTCCGTCTTTGAGTTGGGGAAGCTCGACGCGCCAGAAACGCTCAAGCGGACCGGAGCCGAGATCCGCAGCCGCATCGAGCAAACGCACATCGAAGCGCAGCGCGACAATGAGAACCGACAGGAAGCTGAAGGGAAACGCCCAAATCAGGTGCCCGAGGAACAGGGACCAAAGCCCGAGTTTCATATCGAGACCAACGCGGAAATAGAGGAATAGCGCTGTGCCGATCACTACACCCGGGATCATCATCGGGAGCAACATCACACCTGTGAGCGTAAATTGCCCGCGGCGAATGCGAGGGATCGCACGGCCTATCAGGGTCGAGGCAATCATGGAGACGACGGCTACGCCGAGCGCGATCGCGACACTGTTGAGGAGCGGATCAACCCAGCCCGTTTGTTCGAGGAGTTGGCCATAATAAGTAAGGGTGAACGGCCCGGGAAAGCCACTGAGCGGGTCTTCGGACACAGACATTACGACCAGCCAGAGGATCGGGGCAAAGATAAAGGACAGTGCAATGAAGCCTGTCACTGCACCAAGACGACGCCAGCCATGTTTCTCGGACCAGTGGGGGATCGGATTGATTGTGGGTTGCCGGTTGGACATCACAGACCTCCCTTCGCAAAGCGGGCGGTGATGGCCGCGACAAGTGAGATCATGGCCACAAGGATGACGAGCATGAGCACAGAGAGTGCCGAGGCAACGGTGTAATTCAGAATGCGGAGCAAGCTCTGCACCGAGGCCGAGAGCACAACCACGTTCCCACCCCCGAGGAGTTCGGGCACTACCGGATCGCCAATCATCGGCACGAATGTGAAGACGATGCCAGCGCCAAGGCCGGGCAAGCCGAGCGGCACAATGACATTCCAGAACGTAAATGCCGGAGAGGCGCCAAGATCTTTGGAGGCCGCCAGCACCTCATCATCAATCAGCATGAATGCGAGATAGAGAGGGAAGACCATAGTCGGGAAGTAGGGCCCAATCAGGCCGAGGATCACCGAGAACTGTGAAAACAGGAGCCAGTCAAGCGGCTCCTGGATGATACCGAGCTGGAGCAAGGCGGCATTGATCGGGCCGTTCAAGCCAAGCACACCGCGCCAAACGATGGTGCGCGAGGAAAGGGAGAGGAAAAATGGAATAGTCAGAAGTGCGAGGCTCACGGTGCGGACGCCCGCACTTTTCGTGCCCTTCGCGAGCCAGAGCGCAAACGGGACGGCGAGCAAGATTTCGATCAGCGTGACAATTGCCGCAATTTCGAGTGTGCGGATCGTGACCTGCCAACGCCCTGACGAGAGCACATCCCGATATGCCTGCAAGGACGGCTCCCAGACGATCTGAAAGTTTTCCATCGTGAGGGTTGACCAGAGGAGAAGTCCTGCCGTCGGGAGGAGGGCGACAAGCCCCCAAATCAGGACAAAAGACATATAGCTCGCTGGCGCGACGTGAGTGGGCGGTCGGAACAAGGCTCGGAGCCTCCTGGGGTCGGAAGGGATTGGAGTGCGCCGGGCCGTAAAGCCCGGCGCCTTTGGATCAAGCCTGCTTGAAGCGGGCCCATTCGCTCTCGATGACGTCGACGTGGTCTGGCGATGCGTTCTGCCAGTAATCCGGCAGCGCCATTTTGCGCTCGACCTTCGCCATGTTGTCTTCGATCGCGGCGGTCTGTTCCGCATCCCAGCCGTTATCGGCCGCGAACTGGAGCGAAGCTTCCGGGTTTGCAGTTGCGTAACCTTGGTTCACAGCAATCTGGGCGCCGTAGTCACCGCCGAGGAACCAGTCGATAGCTGTGTAGGCACGTGCGAGGCGTTCATCTTCTGCCTGCGACGGCAGATAGGCCCCGATCATCCACTTGGAATAGCCTTCGCTACAGTTGGCATAGGCCACGTCTTTGCCTTCGCGCTGAAGCTGTTTGACCACCGGCTCCCAGCATTCTTCGATCATGGCTTCCTGGTTGCCGAGCATGTCGACAGATTCTTCGTAGGAGTGCCAGAAGGCGCGGAACTGTCCGGCTTTCTTGCGCTCAATGAGGAAGTCGACAACCATTTTGGCTTCTTCCGGCGTCATGTTCGACGGGTCGCCAATCGCAGCGCCTTTGCCTTTCAGGTAGAGTGCGGCATTGGGCATGGTGGTGAGCCACGTGTCTTCGAGCGCGACTTTGCCGAGCATGGCTTCATTTTCAAAAACCATTCCCCAGGACAGGTCTTCGCCAGCAGGCATGTCGTCGCTGACCCAGTAGCCGAAGCTGTCTGCGTTGAACACGATCGGGGCGCCGTATTGGGTGCCGTCCGGACCTTGGAGAAGCGGGCTGGCTTTCACGTCTGCGGACACCTTGTCCCACATCTTCATTGCGGCAGGGTCGAGGGCCTGAAAGTGACCGGATGCCCCAAGACGGTCTTCAATGCCGCCGTCGAAGATGAAGAGGTCAAAGTCATCGCCAGCTTCGTTCGCGATCACTTCCTGGACGTAGAGGCCAGGGTTGGACTCGATTGGCACGAATTCGATTTCGAGGCCGGTGTCGGCCATGAAGCCATCCCAGGCCGGAAGCGCAACGGTGGTCACGCCAAGGACGCGAACCTTGCCGGTCGCGGCGAACGCATTGCGGGCATAGAAAGGAGAAGCGAGTGCAGCGCCGCCAAGAGCAGCGCCAGCGCGCAGCACGGAGCGGCGCGTCAGCAGCGAAGAAGAGGACTTTTTCATGGGAGGAGTTCCTGTTGTTGGACGTTGAGTTGGAGGAGAGTTTTATGATTTTGGGCAAAGGATCGTCTGATCCTTGTGCCAAGCGATGCGGGCCGTTTCGGTCGGCGCAGCATGGGATTGCCAGCTCCGCATCCGGATCGGTCCGAGCGCGGTCTGGTATGTCAGATCAAGGTATTTACCCTTGTAGATATGGCTGGTGAGCTTGCCCTCGAGGCTGTTCATGGACGTGGTGCTGTCGTCGGCAATCTGAACCCGTTCAGACCGGAACCCGCAGCAGATTGTCTCGCCCACTGAAGGCAGGGAGGCGCCGGTCCAGACCCCTTCGATAGAGGCCCCGTTGACCTCGACGGTCAGGCCCGCGTCCGACACGGCAACGACCTTCGCGTCAAATAGATTTTCGACCCCCATGAAACTCGCCGAAAAGCGTGAGTTCGGCCGGTCAAACATGTCTTCGGGCGTCCCTGTTTGGACAATGTCGCCGTCATTCATCAGAAGGATGCGATCAGACATGGTGAGCGCTTCTTCCTGAGAGTGCGTGACGTAAATGAAAGTCATCTCGAGGCGTCGCTGCAATTCGAGCAGCTCGACCTGCATGTCGATCCGCAGCTTTTCATCGAGTGCGCCGAGCGGTTCGTCGAGCAACAGGATGACGGGTTCGAGAACGAGGCTCCGCGCAATCGCAACGCGCTGCTTTTGTCCACCGGACAGGCGAGCGATGGGGCGCTCGGCAAAGTCGCTTAACTGCACCTGCTCGAGCATCTTGAGAGCGCGCTCTCGTCGATCGGCAGCAGGCACCTTTCGCGCACGGAGGCCGTATTCGACGTTCTCGCGCACGTTCAGGTGCGGGAACAAGCCGTAGTGCTGGAAGACGGTGGAGACGTTTCGGCGGTTTGCCGGAATGTTGGACACGTCCTGACCGTCAAGCGTCATCACATTCACATCCGTCGGTAGCTCAAGGCCCGCAAGAATCCGCAGCAGTGTCGATTTGCCGGAACCGGACGGGCCGAGGAGCGTGACGAACTCCCCGCGGCGTGCTTCGAGATCAATGCCGCGAAGCGCCGGTGTGTTTCCGTAGTAATGCCAGAGAGTCTTGACCTCTAGTATCCGGTCTTGTGAGGTGTTCGTCATATCATTCCCTGGTATTGCGGTCGTCTTGTGGCGCGACCGAGGATGCCCGCGGTCGAGGTTTGAGTTAATGGGATAAATATTGCAAAAAAATTGTCAATGGATATTAATGAAACAAATTTTTCCAAAGCGCGACCGGCTTTTCTGCCAATGCTCGACGCAGAACCGAATGGATATGCTAAAAAATGTCGCGAAATGAAAAGAGTGAGGCGCCAGTGACGATTCGAGAACGCATCCAGAATTTGGACACAGGTCTGACCAAGGCGGAGCAGCGAATATCGCGTGTCATCCTCTCGGATTATCCCGTCTCTGCGATGAAGACGCTGGCGGATCTCGGCAAAGACGCCGCGACCAGCCCGGCGACTGTGCTGCGCTTTGTCGGGAAGCTGGGGTACTCCGGCTATCCCGAGTTTCAAAAGTTTCTGCGTGACGAAATTCAGGGGGCGTTGGATACGCCCTTGAGCCGATTGCGTGCGGCGGCGGGGGAGACCGATGGTGGGGCGCCGCTTGAGAAATACGGGCGCTATGCGATGGAGTTGGTCCAAGAAACGATCGATATGGTTCCGCCCCAAACCATCGCTGAAGTTGTCGATATTCTCGCGGATATTAAGCGGCCGGTTTATCTCATCGGTGGGCGATATTCGCGGGGGCACGCGACGATCCTCGGTTACGGCCTCTCGTCTGTCCGAGGTCAAGTGCGCGAAGTTGAGGCAGAAGCCCGTGACATGGTCACAACTCTCGCGGACATCGGGCGTCGGGATATTGTCGTCGTGTTCGATTTTCGTCGATACCAGAGCAACATCGTCCACTTTACCGAAGAAGCGCGCGCGGCAGGTGCCCGCCTGATCCTGTTTACAGATCGCTGGCAAAGCCCCTGTGCCGCTCACGCGGATCAGGTCATTGCCTTGCCGGTCGCGAGCCCCTCTCTCTTCGATACAGGACTTTCGACGCTCTTGTGTGTCGAGACGATTGTCTCTCAGTTGACGGATGCTCTCGGCTCCAAGAGTGCGGACCGGGTTGCGCGGATCGAACAGCTTTACAACAAAATCAACGATCTCGGGCCCTCTGGCGGAGGGGCGTGAGAGGTGATTGCGAGGCGGCTGTTCGATCATTGCAAGTCCCCTCAGAACAGCTCCGAGATGAACTTGGTGCGCAAATAGGCCTCTAGGCCCTCAATCCCGCTTTCTGATCCGAAGCCGGATTCATTTACGCCGCCGAACGGAGTTTCCGGTGTCGAAACGGCCGTATGGTTCACGCCGACAAGTCCAGCATCAAGCGCGAGTTCGGTTTTCTGTGCGAGGCCGCCGTCACGAGTAAAGACGAAGGAGGCGAGGCCGTAGGGGAGGGCGTTCGCCTTCTTGATCACTTCATCGAACGTGTCGAACGGCACTGCGGAGGCGATGGGGCCGAAGGGTTCTTCGCTCATAATCTTCGCTGTAGAGGGAACGTCTGCCAGAACAGTCGGTGCGAAATACCATCCCTGAAGTTCGAGAGCTGTGCCGCCCGCCATAAGGCGTGCGCCTTTTTCGACCGCATCCTCCACGAGGTCGCGCATCGCGTCGACGCGGCGGGGGGCGATCATTGGACCCATCTGGGTGCCGTCGTCCATTCCGTGGCCAATAACGACGGCATTGGCCGCATCTGCCATTTTCTGACAGAATTCTTCGTAGATCGAGCTGTGAATGAAGAAGCGCGTCGGCGATGTGCAGACCTGTCCCGCGTTTCGGAATTTAGCGGCCGCAAGTGTGCCGACAGCATGATCGACATCTGCATCACCATAGACGATGACGGGAGAGTGTCCGCCAAGTTCCATCGTGGTGCGTTTGAGAGTTTCGGCCGCGCGCGCTTGAAGGAGTTTGCCGACGCGTGTTGAGCCGGTTAGGGACACCTTTTTGATTTCAGGCGCTGCGAGAAGATGCTTTGAAATATCATCTGGCACGCCGAATACGAGGTTGAGAACGCCAGCGGGCAGCCCTGCATCCTCAAAGGCACGTGTGAACGCGACCGCTGTGCCTGGTGTTTCCTCGGCTGCTTTTAGAATCAGCGAACACCCCGCGCCGAGGGCTGCGGAAATTTTGCGAATGACGTTCGATGCAGGGAAGTTCCACGCCGCAAATGCGGCGGTCGGACCGACCGGTTCCTTGAGTACCATCTGGCGCGCGCCGGGAATGCGTGCGGGGACCATCCGGCCATAGGTGCGCTTTCCTTCTTCGGCATACCAACGCGTTGCTTCGGCGGAGAAAATGACTTCCGCACGCGCTTCCGCGAGTGGCTTGCCGTTCTCCAGAGTCAGAACTTCGGCAATTGCATCAGCGCGTGCTTCGATCAGATCTGCCGCTGCTTCCATGATCTTTGCGCGTGCGATCGGCGGCATATCTTTCCAAATGAGGAATGCGTCGGTTGCCGTCGCGACCGCGCGATCTAAGTCTTCAGTCGTCGCATGGGGAATCGATGCGAGGGTGCGCCCCGAGCCCGGATCGACCAGAGGGCTGTTTTCTCGTGAATCAGGGCCGATCCATTCGCCGCCGATGTAGAGTTCAATTGTCTCGGCGTAATTGTGTGCGGGCATAGCTTTCTTTCGTTCAATCTGAATTTTTCAGTCACGCGGAAGGATTTTCCGCTTGCTGTATGGGTGGCTCGCCGCTAACCGTAGATTGTGATCTGTGATCACGCAATAGCAAAAACATGGAGTGCCCGACCATGACGGAAGCGGCCGGAAATATGGGGCGTGAAACCGACGCTCCCGAACTCGAAGCACACCTCCTGCCGGTGCTGTCTGCGCGCCTCTCCGCGATTGTGCGAGAGATGAACGCGACTCTGATGAAGTGCAGCCGGTCCTCGGTCATCAAAAACTCAAAAGACTTTTCATGTGGCCTTTTGACATATGATCACAGATTGCTCTCGGTCGAGGATTGTATTCCGATCCACATCGCTGCGCTTGAGCATGCGACGAAACCGATCACCGAGTTTTTCGACGACATCCGCCCTGGCGATGCCTTTATGAATAATTGCCCTTACACGGGGAACTCGCACCACGCCGATATGACGTTGTGTGTGCCGGTGTTCGTCGATGGTGAACCCCTGTTTTGGACTTTGTCCCGGGCGCACCACGCCGATATCGGAGCACCGATTCCGACGACGTATTTGACGGAGGCCGCGACGATTTATGAGGAGGGTGTGCACCTCCCCTGTGTGCAAATCCAGCAAGATTATCGCGACCGCAACGACATCATTCGGATGTGCCGCACGAAAATTCGTGTCGCGGATCTCTGGTATGGTGACTACCTCGCACAAGTCGGCGCCTGCCGGACGGGCGAGCGCCGTTTGCAAGAGTTGGCGGACCGCTATGGAAAGGATGTTCTGAAGGCATTTATCCGAAAGTGGATCGACTATGGCGATCGCATGATGGAGGCTGAAATCCGTAAACTACCTGCGGGGCGGTGGCGGTTTGAGACGCGCCATGATCCTGTTCCCGGTGTTGCTGATGACGGAATTCCCGTGAACGTCGAAGTGGAGATCGATCCAGTAGCGGCGACGATCACGGTTGATGCGACGGATAACGTCGATTGTGTTCCGGGCGGGCTAAACCTAACCGAAGCAACTGCGACCGCCGCGTGTCGTATTGGTGTCTTCTACAACCTCAATCCGGACCTTCCGCACAATCAGGGGAGTGCGGATCGCATACAGATCCGGCTGCGCGAAAACTGTGCCGTCGGCATCCCGCGTTATCCCGTTGGGACCTCTGTCGCGACAACCAACCTGACCTCTCGGCTGATCACCGCCGTGGCGTCCTGTTTCGCACAGATCGGCGAGAAAAACGGGATGGGCGAGTTCGCGTATTCACAAGCACTGGGCGAGGCTGTGATATCCGGCCAAGACCCGACGCGTGACGGTCTGCCTTATGTGAATCAGGTATTCATCGGTTACGGCGGAGGTGGGGCCTCGCATGGTTTCGATGGCTGGTTGGCATCGGGTGCGGCCTGTGATGGCGGCCAGATGCAAATCGACTCCATTGAAATCACGGAGGGAATGTATCCCGTGCTCATCGAACAAAGGGGCTGTGCAGAAGACTCAGGTGGCCCCGGGCAGTGGGACGGTGCTCCTGGTATTGAAGGCACTTTCCGTCCTCTTGCAGGCGAGATGACTGTTTACTGGGGATCGGATGGAGATGTGACGCCGGCCAAAGGTGTGGCGGGCGCGGGGGCGGCGGCAACCTCCGGCAACTGGATGCGCGAGCAAAACGGAGCCGAGAGGGTTTTGCCTGCATTCGGTGACACGACGATTTCGTCTGACCAAGCGGTCCGCTTCCGCGCATGCGGTGGCGGGGGTTACGGTGCGCCGTCCGAGCGCGATCCCGACAGCGTGGTGCGTTCTGTCAGACGTGGATGGGTCAGCCCATCGAGAGCGCAGGATGTCCATTGCGTCGCAGTTGAATGGGATGCGAGCGCCTTGGACTGGACATTGAACGAAACAGAAACGCAACGGTTGCGCGAGAAAGCTGGAGATGCTCGATGACCTACAAGATTTGCATCGACATCGGCGGGACCTTTACCGACTGTCTCGTTGAAGACTCTCAAGGCGCACGCCACATTTTCAAGGCGCCGACGACGCCGGGCGTGTTCCAGAACGGATTCATGAACGCGATTGGCAAAGCTGCCGAAGGTTTCGGGTTTGAGATCGGCGCATTCCTCGATCAGGTGGATCGCATTGTCCATGGTTCGACCGTCTCGACGAATGCCCTCGTTGAGGGAAAAGTCGCCAAGACAGGCTACCTGTGTAATGCAGGACACCTCGATGTGCTGACCATCCGAGAGGCGCTTCCGAAGCCCGTTTTCGAATGGCGTCTCGATTACCCTGATCCTTATGTTCCGCGCAGCCGAACTTTTGGTGTCGCTGGCCGGATGACCGCGACGGGCGACGAAATCGAACCACTTGATGAAGCCGCAGTTGCCGACGCTGTGACCGCAATGAAAGCCGCTGATGTTGAGGCGATTGCCGTCTCCTATCTTTGGTCGATTGCGAATCCTGCACACGAGCTGCGCACGCGCGAGATTATCCGCGAAATCTGGCCGGAGGTGCCTGTTACCCTCGGCCATGAGCTCAACCCGATCGGCCGTGAATATCGTCGGACCATTGCGGCAGTCACAGATGCGTCCTTGCAGCCCATCGTCTCGCGCTATGTGAGTGCGCTCACTGGTGCACTGAAAGATGCGGGGTGGGACGGTGAATTGCTTCTGGCGAACTGTGTTGGGGGCATGATGCCGCCCGAGGACCTCATCCGCCAGCCGATCTACTCGGTCATGTCGGGGCCGACGCTAGCTCCCGTTGCGGCACAACAGCTTATGCCGGGGCAGAGCGTGATTGTGGCTGACATGGGGGGCACGACCTTTGACGTGTCCGCCCTTCGTGATGGCGCTCTCGTCGTCTCACCAGAGGCGCGGATCGGCCATGACATGTTGGGCATCTCGAAGATCGATGTGCGCTCTGTCGGTGCGGGTGGCGGGTCCATCGCGCGTCTCGATGCGGGCGGCATGTTGCGCGTTGGCCCAGAGAGTGCTTCTGCGGTTCCAGGGCCTGCCTGCTACATGCGCGGGGGGACAAAACCGACAATCACGGACGCAAACCTCGTGATGGGGCTGCTCGATCCGGACCAGTTCCTTGGCGGGACAATGCCGCTCGACAAAGAGGCAGCCATCGCGGTCCTGACCCCGCTCGCGGAAGAGATGGGCGTCAGTCTCGAAGAGGCCGCCCATGCGATCTACACGACCTCGAACAATGCCATGGTCGGCCTGATCAATGACATGACCGTCAAAGAGGGGATCGACCCACGCGATAGTTCGATCGTCGTCGGTGGCGGTGCGACGGCGCTACACATCGCAGAGATTGCGCGAGAATTGGGTATTCGCGAAGTCCTGATCCCACGCTTTGCGGCGGGACTTTCCGCCTTCGGCGGTCTGATCTCCGATATTCGGCGTGAGGAAACTGCGACGCTTATGCAATCGTCTGAAGCCTTCGACGCTGACCGCGTGACGGAGGCGCTTATGTCGCTACAAGCGCAGGGTAAGGCATTCCTCGACGCCGCGGGCGTCGCGGAGAAACAGCACCGCTTCGAGTTTATCTTCCTCGGACGCTATCGCTATCAGAGCTGGGAAATCGAGGTGCCGTTCACGCTCACGGATGCGGGGCTGACGGAAGCAGATTTGGAGCGGCTCGTGAAGGCCTTCCATGATATGCACGAGCGCATCTATTCAGTTCGTATGGATGAGGATGTGGTCGAGTTCACCACCTGGAAAGTGCGTGTGACGGGAGAATGCGCAGAGAAAATTGCGCCTGCAGGCAAAGTACCTTCAGAGACAAAAGAGGCGACAGTCCGGCAGAAACGCCCGCTGTATCTCTATTCGGCAGGGGCCAAAGTGGAGTGTCCTGTGCACATGGGGGGCGATCTCATCGCGGGCGATATGATCGAAGGGCCTGCATTGATTGAGGAGCCGACGACAACGATCTATGTGCCGGAGGGCGTTTCGATCACCTTGGATACCGAAAGCAATTATTTGATGCGGGTTGGGTGATTTAGCATCAAGAAGACCTTTGAAGAGGCCGGATGATTTTCGTCCGGCCTTTTTTGTTCCCAGTGACGCACAAATGAAAAGGACCGGAGGCGAGCCTCCGGTCTAGATGTTTGGGAAGAGATTATTGTTATGAGGGGACTTAAATCTCGCCTGCTGTCTTGTGCAGGTCTGTCACGGTCGCGACGGATGTCTTGAGGGCGGAGACGAGAGTTTCGACGTTTTCCTCGGTCATCGTGAGCGGCGGAGACATGGCGATCACGTCGCGGTGGGGAAGTGTCCTGACAAGCAGACCATTCTCATAGCCTTGTGCCTGAACCTTGCCTGCCGTTTTGAGGCCCAGTTCGAAAGCTTCCTTGGTGTCGCGGTTTTTTACGAATTCGACACCGAAGATCATCCCCTCACCACGGATGTCACCAACAATCGGGCTGTCGCCCAGTTCTTCTTTCAGGCGTTTCATCATGTATGCGCCTGTCGTTGCGGCTTTCTCAATCAGGTTCTCGCGTTCCATGATCTCGATGTTTGCGAGCGCTGCTGCGGCGCAAACGGGATGCGCGGAGTAGGTGAAGCCGTGGCCAAAGCTTGCCATCTGCGAAGATGTGTCACGCAGCACGTCCCAAATGCGTTCGCTGATCGCGCTGGCGGAGAGGGGGAGATAGCCGGAGGACAGGCCTTTCGCCATCGTCATAATATCCGGGCGAATTTCGTAGAGATCGGAGCCGAACCAGCGGCCGAGACGCCCGAAGCCACAGATCACCTCATCGGCGATCATCAGCACGTCGTACTTGTCGAGGACCTTCTGAACTTCTTTGAAGTAGCCGGCGGGCGGCGGAAGAACCCCGCCGGTTCCCATCACCGGTTCTGCGATGAAGGCCCCAACGGTTTCCGGGCCTTCTGCGATGATCATGTCTTCAATCTCGCTCGCGAGTTTCTTGGCGAAATCGGCTTCGCTCATGTCATCCGGTTTGCCCCGATACATGTCGACGGAGGAAGCGTAGCGCATCTGCGGCAGCGGCAGGTCGAACTTCTCATGATAGAGAGGCAGGCCTGTTAGACTGCCGGAACCGATGGTCACGCCGTGATAGGCGCGGTCGCGGGAGATGATCTTCTTCTTCTCCGGTTTGCCGCGCAGGTTGTTGTAATACCAGACGAGCTTGATGTTGGTGTCGTTGGCGTCGGAGCCGCCGGAGCCGAAAATGATCTTGCTCATGCCTTTCGGGGTATGGCTCAGGACCTTGTCGCCAAGAAGGATTGAGGCCTCGTTCGACATGGACGTGAAGGAGTGAAAGAACGGCAGGGTCGAAATCTGTTTGTTCACGGCATCAACGATTTCCTGACGGCCATAGCCGACGTTCACACACCATAGACCTGCGGCGCCGTCGATGAAGGTGTTGCCCTTGCTGTCGGTCACATGGACGCCTTTGCCCTCCGACATGATGCGTGGCCCGTTGGCCAGATGATCCGCGATGGAGGTCGCGGGGTGCAGGAGACGCTCTTTGTCGAGCTCCTCAAGGGAGAGGTTATGGGTAGAGGGCGTTTGGTCCATTTCGGGCTCCGAATCTGATGTTTCGAGGCCACTGTAATCCGTGATCACAGATCACGCAATGAACGACGTGAAAATTGTGTAAGCGTTTGATTGTCAGCGTATGCCGACAGGACGCCCGAGGGCGTCTCATTCATTGAATTGTCGATTGAGGTTAGTCTTCGGGCGCTGTTCGCTTGAGGAATTCAATGCCGTCGAGAATATCGCGCTCCATTTCGACGCGTGCCCGTTCTGCATCGCCCTCACGGATCGCGTCGACGACTTGGTGATGTCGGTCAATCTCAGCTTGGTGCGCGACATCGTTTTGGAACATGTACATGAATGGGCCGACCTGTAGCCATAGGCGCGAGACGAGGTCCTGAAGGGGCTCTGAAGCTGCGGCTTCTACGACCGCAAATTTGAATTTCTTATTGGCGTTGACGTAGCCGCGAGCATCGCCTGCCACAGAGGCTTCGCTCAGTGCGTCAGCCAGCTTTTCGAGATGAGAGACTGTACGTTTGTTCGCCTTCGCTGCCGCGAGGGCAGCCGCACGTCCCTCCAGAAGCGCGCGAAGTTCGATACGCTCCAAATATTCTTCGTGCGACATTTTCGGAAGTTCGACGCCGCCAGTTGCGTTTTGTGTTGCGATTTTTTCTGCGACGAGCCGCGTAAGCGCCGCACGGACCGGCATAGCAGACACACCGAACTCATCCGCAATGCCACGAACCGTCAACCGCTCGCCTGGGGCAAATCGACCAGCCATGATGGCAGACCGCAATTCATGATAAACTTTGTCGTGAAGCGGTTCGCGGGAAATCTTTTGAAAACGGGATTTGGTCATATGAAGCGCCTATTTGTGATCACTTATCACATATATCAAGGTGTTGGCCGGTGCTAGGGCTTTGTGGGTGTGGCGCCGCTCAAGCCCCGGTTCCGGAAACTCGCCATTTCCTTCATGGCGGTGAACAAAATTTGCCAGCGAAGAGATTCTCTCTCTGAGTCGTGGTCTTATGCACAGAAGCAGCGTGCGGTTGCGCTAAGTTGTTCGTAAATGCGGCATTTCGGTTCGGTTTGCCCAAAATTACGTCAGTTTCCTCCAAAAATCTATGATGCGTTGACCCATTTCGCTGCGAGTCCTTCTGCAAATTCTATCTAAGCGACAAGCTTGAAGAGACGGAGCCGGATTTTGCGGCTTTGGTTTGTCGGGCCTTTATGACCCTTCTTTGATCTCTTTTCATTTAAGGTTCTGCCATGATCATGATGCCCCACGGGATGCAGCACTCTTTACCACGCACGCATGGTGGCAAAGCCACGGGCGTGCGCCTGTCGGCTCAATCGCCTCGAGAGATTCGGCAGCGTGAAGGATTTGGACTGACTGCGCAAATCCGGCAGAGTCAGGCGCTCATGGCCATGCATGTCACGGTCGATGCTCCGATGCTCGTGGCGATCCGGTCTGGTCGCAAGATCATTCGGAACGCAAAAGGCAAAGTGACGGTGAATGCCGGCGAATACATCGTCATCACACCAGGCGTCTATGATAGCTATAACGAGCCGGCGGAAGACGCGCCCTATATCGCAGACTGGATCATCTTCGCTCCCGAAGTGCTCGACGAGAACGAACGCCGTCAGGAATTCGCACGTCCAAAGGCGTTGGATCACATTCGACGGGTTGAGCCCGTATACGAAGGGTTCGAACAAAGCTTTATCTCGACGCGACAGGCCTTGATTGACGCGGATGAGGTGTCCGATTTCGTCGCCTATCTGCGGTTGTTCGAGACGCTCGCATGGCTGCGCGAGAGCGGTATTCACCTCGCGAACAAGGAGCCAGAGATCGACCAACTCGTGCGTGCCCTGATTTCCAAAGACATCGCACACAGCTGGACAGCCGCAGAAGTTTCAGAAGCCATGGCAATGAGTGAGGCGACACTGCGACGGCGCCTCTCGAAACTCGGCACATCTCTCTCTGCTATTCAAGTGAACACGCGGATGTCTTGTGCGCTGAGCATGCTTCAGGAAACGGAGCTTCCTATTAATCGCATCGCGCTCGACGTGGGCTACGAATCTGCATCCCGCTTTGCAATTCGGTTCCGGCAGCGTTTCGGGTTCGCTCCGTCAGATGTGCGCAACCTTCCCGATGAAATTGATCGTTTCAGCGCCGAGGTTGATCGGAACGGCATCACGCAGTGAGTCTCGCTCGTTAGTCTGAGTTTAAGAAAACAGACTAACGGACGCACTTATGACCCCTCTGAAATCTGCAGCTACCGCTGCGCTCTCCGCGCTTTGTCTCACAGGGCCGACATCGGCTTGGGCGGCAGACTTCTCCCTCTCTTCTTCATCGGCTCCTGACGGGGTCTTCAAGAACGCGCAACTGCTCTCCGAGCCCTATGGCTTTGGATGTGACGGAGAAAATCTATCCCCGCAACTGACCTGGAGCGATGTGCCTGAGGGCACTCAGAGTTTTGTTCTACGCATGCACGACCCGGATGCGCCAACCGGAATTGGCGGGTGGACACACTGGGTTGTCGTCAATCTTCCGGCGGATGTGACGGGTATCCCCGAAGGTGGGCCAATGCCCGCCGGTGCGCTGGAAACGCGCACCGATTTCGGGATGCCGGGCTATGGTGGGGCCTGTCCGCCGGAAGGCCCCGCGCATCGCTATGTCTTCACGCTCGACGCGCTCAGCATCCCGCAACTCCCAGCCGACATGATCACCGCAGACAGTATGCCCGCCTTCGTCGGGTTCCTGACGGGCGCTTACTCGCTTGGGCAGGCCAGTCTGACTGTGACCTATGGCCAGTGATGAACCGGGGGCGACGTTATGACGAAGACTGATTTCTCGTGGCCTGACGGCAAGAAGCTCGCCATTTCGATTGTTGTGAACATTGAAGAGGGCTCCGAGCTTTCGATCAAGGAAGGCGACAAAAAACCGGAGCCGGTCGATGAGCTTGGAGTCGCGCTGCGCATTCCAATCCGCAACTATATCAACGAGAGCAACTATGCCTACGGGATCAACGAGGGCGCGCGCCGTGTCTTTGATTTGCTCGAGGCGCGCGAGATGGATTGCACGGTCACGGCGGCGGCTTTGTCCTTGGAACGTGCGCCCGCTCTCGCGGCACGCATTGTCGAAAATGGCTATGAAGTCTGCTCACACGGCTACCGATGGGTGCACCAGTTCTCCTTTGATGAAGAGCGCGAGCGGGAGTTTATCTCGAAGGCCGCGACGAGCATCGAAAGTACCTGCGGCGCCCGCCCGCAAGGTTGGCTGAGCCGCTATCTGCATACGGACAATACGCATCGCCTGCTGCTCGAAGAGGGCTACAGCTACCACATGGACAACCTGTCGAGCGATCTTCCGTTCTGGGAAGAGGTCGCCATGACAGACGGAAGCACCAAGCCGCTCCTCTGCGTGCCCTACGCAATCGACACCAACGACATGAAGATGTGGACCTCTCCGAGTTACACGCCGGAGCAATGGCTCGCCTACAACATCCAGAGCTTCGACTGGTATCTGCGCGAGGCGCGCGAGCTCGGTCCGCGGATGACCTCGGTCGGGCTTCATCTTCGCATCATCGGACGACCCGGGCGCATCTGGGCGCTCGAAAAATTCCTCGATCACGTGGACCAGTTCCGCGACGAGGTCTGGATCACAAGCCGCGCGAAAATCGCAGAAAGTTTTATGTCAGCACACCCCTTCTCAGGGGGCTGACGGCGTGCCGCGCCTTGGGGAGGGGAAGCGGCTTCAGACAGGCATAACCAAATAAAAAACCACCAACATCTACCAACAGAGAGACCAATGAAACACCTCCTCAAATCTACCGCTCTTGCGGCCGCTCTGACGGTCGGAACATTTGCCGCTCACGCTGAAACCTGGGATGTCTCCATTCCCTGGGGTCCATCCGAATTCCACACAATCGACGCGCAGAACTTTGCTGCTGCTGTGTTGGAGGCCACCGACGGCGAGCTTGAACTCATCATCCATCCCGCCGGTGCGCTGGGCGTTCGGCCGAATGAAACCGTGCGCGCCCTCGAAGACGGCGTCGTTCCGATGGGCGAAACTGCGGCCTTCCTCAATGTCGGTGACGTGCCGCTCCTCGGTCTCGATGGCCTTCCGTTCCTCATCCAGTCCGAAGAGGATCTCGACCGGTTCTTCGCGCTGATCCGTCCGGTTTGGGCCGAGGCGCTCGAAGAACGGAACCAGAAACTGCTCTACGCTGTGCCGTGGCCGACCCAGCTCATTTACACCAAGAAAGAGGTCAACACACTCGACGATCTCAAAGGTGTGCCGATCCGCACGCTCGATGCGATCACGACCACGATGGCCGACAGCCTCGGGATGCTCCCGCTGATCCTCGGCTCCGGTGACATTGTTCCTGCGCTCGCGACCGGCAAGCTTGAGTCCGTCATGACCTCCGGCACCACGGCTGTCGCACAGAAATATTGGGAGTTCATGGACTACGGCTACGTCACCGACCACATCATTTCGCTCAACATTATGTCCGTAAACATGGACTACTGGAACGATCTCGATCCGGAGACGCAAAAGACCGTCGAAGACCTCGCCCTGAAAATGGAACCTGAGTTCTGGGAAGTCGCAGCGGCTGAACACGAGACCCGCATCGCCGAACTGGAAGCCAATGGCATGACCATCGAAGAACCCTCCGAGGAACTTCTGGCCACCATGCGTGCGGCAACAGCGGATATGGAAGGCGCTTTGATCGAACGCGCCGGTCCGAAAGCCGCAGAAGTACTCGAGGCGTTCCACGCAGGCGAATAAGCCACGCGACGCCTCATGGACTGCGGGATGGTAGACCCCGCAGTCCTCCTAACCAATTCCCTAACGAGAGGTCTGCGATGAAAGCGGTCCACCGTCTTTGCCTTGTCCTCACGCGCGCCGGAGCCGTGTTTGGTGCTGTCGCCACGGCGATCCTCGCCACCATGCTGGTGCTTGAGGTTGTGCTGAACTCGGTCTTTAAAACGTCCCAACCTTGGGCGACCGAATACGCCAGCTATTTCCTCTGTGCGGGTCTGTTTGCAGGGTCTGGATGGGTGCTGACCGAGGAGGGGCATATCCGTGTCAGCCTTCTCACCGATAAACTACCTCCCAAGGTTGAACGCATCTTCGCTGTCATCACCGCTCTCATCGGCCTGACAATCGCCGCTTTCGCCGCATGGCATCTGACGGAATACGCGCTGAAGAGCCTCGATCGCGGTTCTGTGAGCCTCTACCCCTCCCGCACGCCGATGTGGGTGCCGCAGATGGTCCTCGCGGTCTCTCTTTGGCTCCTCGTCATCGGAATTTTCGCCCGCATTCTCGAATTGGTCGGTCTCGCAGAAGCCGCGCCGCACGAATTCGATCCGCTGACGGAGGTCTAAGATATGGGATTTCCGGCTGCATTTATCCTCGGGTTTCTGGCGCTCCTTCTGGTGAGCGGGACGTGGATCGGACTGTCGCTCATGGGCGTCGGAATCCTTTCCCTCGAATTGTTCAAAAACATGAAGGTCGGGAGCTTTCTCGCCTCCGACATCTGGGCGAACGCGACGTCTGCCGAGATGGTCACACTGCCTCTGTTCGTTCTGATGGGCGAGTTGCTCTATCACACCCGACTGTCCAAAAGCCTGTTCGACGGTCTGGCTCCGTTTGCGCGCAAGTTGCCCGGTGGTCTCATTCAGGTGAACGTGCTCGCGTCCGCGCTTTTCGCCGCAATTTCGGGGTCTTCTGCGGCTACAACCGCCACGGTCGGACGCATTACGCTCGATGAGATCGACCGCCGCGGGTTCGATCCTTTGCTTAATCGTGGCTCTTTGGCGGGCGCTGGCTCCATTGGCCTGCTCATCCCGCCGTCCATCCCGATGATCGTTTACGGCGTGATTGCTCAGGTCTCGATCCTCGACCTTTTTGTGGCGGGTGTTGTTCCAGGGCTGCTGCTGTGCGTCCTCTTCATGACGTGGATCGGTTTCAAATCCAAAGCGCCTGAAGAAGCCGATGTTGCGCCGCTGACCTTCCTCTCCGGCCTGCGGGCGATTTCTAAACTCGCGCCGACCCTCCTGTTGGTGCTCTGCGTGATGGGGTCTATGTTTTCTGGCCTCGCGTCGATTACAGAGGCGGCTGCCATCGGTGTCGCTGGTGCTCTCGTCCTCCTGCTCATCGAACCGGACAGATCGATCGCGAAAATTGCCGAGGCGCTCATGGGCACGGTGAAAACTTGCGGCATGATCGCTCTCATCCTCGCAGGCGCACTGTTCCTGACCAAAGCCATGGCGCGGCTCAGCATCCCCGGTGAGATCGCGACCACCATCGAGGCGATGAACCTCGCGCCGCTGACCCTCATCGCCCTCTTGGTGGTGTTCTACCTCATGCTCGGCTGCGTCATCGACGGGCTATCCACTATCGTGATGACGCTACCGGTGACATTGCCGCTCGTAACGGCGGCGGGCTTTGACCCGATCTGGTTCGGCGTCTTTCTGATCGTCACGATCGAGATGGCCCAGATCACGCCGCCCGTCGGCATCAATCTCTTTGTTTTGAAACGCTTGTCGGGGGATCCGATTGGCCGATTAGCGCGGGCTGCGCTGCCATTCTGCCTCTTGATGATCCTGCATGTCGTTCTTTTGACCGCATTCCCTGCGCTGGCCACATGGCTGCCGGCAGTGCTGCGGTGACTTTTCTCGGAGCTGAAATGACCAACGAACCCTCAATCTTGTTGTCCAAGTCCGGTGCCGTCGCACGTCTGACGCTCAATCGGCCGGACAAGCTCAATGCGCTGGATACAGAAAGCTGGAGCGCCTTGGGGCGGATGGTGTCCGATCTGGATGCCGACCCTGAAACCCGCGCGATTGTCGTATCCAGCGCAGGTGAAAAGGCCTTCTGCTGTGGCGCGGATATCTCCGAGTTTTCCGTTACCTACGCGACACCTGAAAGCGCCAACGCGTTTTCAGAGATTTTCACAGGCGCGCTGGACGCTCTGATGCACTGCTCGAAACCGATCATCGCGGAGATCGACGGTCTCTGTGTCGGAGGTGGCTGTGCGCTGATCATGGCCTGTGATCTCCGCTACGCCAGTGACCGGAGCCGCTTTGCCATCACGCCGACGAAAATCGGCGCGGCCTACAGTTTCGGCGACACCAACCGTCTCGTTCAACTGGTCGGGCCGGGTCGTGCCAAGGAGATGCTGTTCTTCGCGGAACTGGCTGCCGCGTCAGATGCCTGTCGTGACGGTCTGATCGACCGCGTCTGCGCGTCTGACGGCCTCACAGCCTTCGTCAATGAACGCGCCGCCAAACTGGCAAGCCTTTCCCGAAATTCGCTCTCCGTTGCCAAAGCAGCAGTGAACGCAATCGTCGCCCAGACATCCGACGCGCCTACGCACGTCAACCGGATGTTGGGAGACATCTTCTCCTCCGACGACTTCCGCGAAGGCTACAGCGCTTTTCTGGAAAAACGCAGCCCTGAATTCAGCTGAGGCCCCTGAGATGACTATTAACACTTCTGAGCAATCGTTGACCGAGGGGCTGTTTGACCTTCTCCAGCGTGACATTCCCGAAGCTACTCTTCAGCGTGCTCCTCTTCATCTGCTCGACTGGATCGGCTGTGCCATTGGCGGCTCTGTAACGCCGGTCGGCCGTAAATTGACCACAGTCGGCCCAGTCTATGGAACGGGCGGTTGCATCGTTATCGGTCACAACGCTGGTCTTTCGGCCGACGGTGCGGCCTTCATCAATGGCGGGTTGGGCAATATCCTCGAGATGGACGACATCCATCGCAGTTCGATCCTTCACCCAGGTCCGATTGTGATCCCCGCTGCGCTTGCAGCTGCCGAAATCCATCATCTCTCTCCAAAGTTCCTCCTCGAGAGCATCATTTGTGGCTACGAGACAACGATCCGTATCGGGCGCTCCGCTGGTCCGGCGCACTACCGGCATTTCCACGCGACAGCGACCTGCGGAACCTTTGGCGCAGCGTCTGGAGTCGCGCGTGCACTCGGCCTCGAAAAGGAACGTTTTGTTTGGGCGCTCGGCAACGCAGGCGGCACCGCAGGCGGTGTCTGGCGCTGTATCCATGAGCAGGTGATGACAAAGCAGTGGCACAATGCGCTTGCCGCGTCGTCCGGTCTGCGTGCCGCGACTTTGGCAGATGGCGGCTTCTCGGGGAGCACTTTTGTCCTGGAAGGAACAGATGGATTTTTCGAAGCCCTCGCGCCTGACGCTGATCCTGACTACGTGCTCGCCGATCCGGATGCGGAATGGCTCATTCACGAGACCTCGTTCAAACCTTGGCCGTCCTGTCGCCACACCCACCCTGCGCTCGATGCTGTGCGCATGGCGCGTGAGGAAGGAATTAGATCCGAAAATGTGCGCTCAATTGATCTTAAGGTGTATCGAGATGCGACGCGCTTTTGTAACCGTCCCCAGCCGAAAACAGAAAACGACGCCAAGTTCAGTCTGCAACATACGGCGGCAGTCGCGCTGCTGCGTGAGCAGCCGGAGATGGAAGATTTCGCGATCGAAAGCTTTGCCGACCGCGCTCTGACGGATCTTCGTGGGCGCGTCACCGTCACCGAAGATCCTGCCATCACCGCCGCTTATCCCGATCACTATGGCGCGTCCGCGACCCTCACCCTCACCGATGGCTCGACGCGTGAATTCGCCGTCGCGGATGCATGGGGCGATCCGGAGCGACCGCTCGATCAGGACGGCATCATTCGCAAGTTCTGCATGCTCGGAGACTACGCCGGCGTCTCTGATCAGGCGCTCTCCCGCATCATCGACGCCACGCTGTCGCTGCCTTGGGCGCGCGGACTTGCCGACCTCAACGCAACTTTTGCCGAAATTTAAGGAGTCCGTCATGGATTACTTCGCAGCCCTCGATCTCAAACTTTTGCGCGAACGCTATCCCGTCGGGCAGGCGTTCATGGATCGCTATGTCGGCATGAGCAAAGACGAACTGTTCGCCATTCAGAACGAGCGTTTCCTCGAACTGATGGGCGCAGGATGGAAGGTGCCTTTCTACCAGCGTCACTGGGGCGCAGCGGGCATCGAGCCGGGCGATATCAAAAGCCTCGAAGACATCACACGTCTGCCGACCTATTCGAAAGATGATCTGATGGCATCGGTGGAAAAGTATCCGCCGCTCGGCGACTTTAACCTGTTCGACACCTATCCCGAAGACCAACGTCCGCCGCTCGTGTTCCAAACCACCTCCGGCACGACCGGTCGTCCACAGCCGCTCCTCTACGGTCCGATGACCCGCGAGGTGCAGAACCTGCTGCTCGGCCGTCTGTATCAAATGCAGGGTCTCACCAACCGCGATGTGGTTCATTCCGTGTATGGCCACGGCACGGTGAACGGCGGGCACTACATTCGCGAAGCCGTGTCGCACTGGGTCGGCGCGCAATTCCTGAGCGCGGGGACGGGGATCGAAACCCGCTCCGCCAAGCAAGTCGAATTGATGCGCGACTTTGGCGTGACCGCGATTGTCGGCTTCGGGGACTACATTCGAAAACTGGCCATCGTTGCAAAAGAGGCCGGGTTTGAGCCGGGTCGCGATATCCCGGTGCGGATGATCTCCGGCCACCTCGGGTCGGAAACGGCAGAGGGCCTCGGTGCGCTCTGGGGCGGCGCGCAGGTCTTCGACTGGTATGGCGTTGGGGACACAGGCGCGATCACAGGGCAAGGCGCCGATCGCACCGGCCAGCACATCATGGAAGACGCGCAATATGTCGAACTGCTCGATGTAGACACGCATGAACCCGTCGCAGATGGCGAGCTTGGTGATCTCGTCTGCACCTGCCTCTACACCACCGACGTTTTCCCGATCATCCGCTTCAACACCCACGACGTGACGCGCGTGAAATCGGGCGACAACCCTCTGAACCTGCCTTTCCGCCAGACCGAAGGCTTCCTTGGGCGCTCCGATAACATGGTCAAACTGCGCGGGATCAACATCTATCCGCAGGGCATCGGGGCCGTGCTTTCGGCAGGGTTTGCCGAGACCAACGGTGAATATTTCTGCGAAGTCGTGACCCATCCGGATCGCGCGGAAATGACAGTGCATGTGGAGGCGACGAACGGGAGCACCGAGCTCTCGTCCGCGATGGAAGACCTCCTGCGCTCGCGTCTAGGCGTCCAAATCGAGGTGAAGCTTTGCGCACCGGGTGCCACGGCTGAAGTTACCCAACTCGAAAAGCGTCAAAAACCGATCCGCCTCGTGAAACGTGCGGCTGAAGGGGTTGATGCATGATCGGCGCGTCTTCTTCCAAAGCGACGGAGCAGACGGTTTCGGTCCTTGCACGGACCGAAGCGGCTCTCGCGCGCATCTCTGCAGAGAACGATCGCGACCACATCTTTATCTCCGTTTGTGGCGAGACTGCGTTGGAAGAAGCCCGCGCCGCAGATGCTCGGGCGCTGGAAGGGAAAAGCTTCGGGCCGCTCGACGGGAAACTCGTCGCGGTTAAGGATAATCTCGCTGTCAAAGGCCTGCCGCATAGCGCGGGGACCAAAGCACTCTCCGGCGTGATTGCAGGAGCCGATGCACTGTCAGTCGCGGCCCTGCGCGTGGGTGGTGCGGTCGTTCTTGGGACGTTGAACATGCACGAGGGCGCGCTCGGCGCGACGAACGATAACCCGTTCTATGGCAAATGCGCCAACCCGCTTGCGGAAGGCTTCACGCCCGGAGGCTCTAGCGGCGGGTCCGGTGCGGCGGTCGCTGCTGGGTTGGTCGATCTCGCGCTCGGCACGGATACGATGGGGTCTGTGCGTATTCCGTCTGCCTATTGCGGGACCTTTGGTTTGAAACCGACAGATGGTCTCGTTCCGCGCGACGGTTTGGCGTTTCTGTGCACGCATCTGGATTGCATCGGGCCGCTGTCTGACGATCCAGCGTTGCTACTGCCCGCTTTGCAACTGATGGCGACGGGAACAGCTGAGGCGAACGATCCGCTTCGCCTATTGCCGCCCGACGGGTGCGCAGACGAGGGAGTGTGCCTCGACGGGCTGCGCATTCTTTGCCCTACAGAAATCAATGAAACGGACAGTGAGCCCGAAGTGCTGGCCGCCATGGAGCGCGCCGCCGCGTATCTGAAGGCCTGCGGAGCTGAGGTCGCGCGAGCGCCCCTCGGTGATTGGACGCCGAGCCATACACGCCGTGGCGGGCTGCTTCTTATTGAGGCGGACGGGGCGCGGATATTTGCGGATGAGCTGGCGAACCCCGAGAGCGCATTGAGCGAGGACTTCAAAGCGCTCCTGTCCTATGGCGCTTCCGCCAGCGCGCCGCGCCTCGCAGAAGCCATGCTGCGTATTCAGGCGGCGGGCGCGATGGTGCATCGGGCGCTAGCGGCCTACGACATGATCCTCCTGCCGACCGCGCCGCAGCGGGCCTTCCGATTTGGGGAACCCGTTCCTGCTAATCAGGCAGACTTCACCTCTCTCGCGAATTTCGCGGCCTGTCCTGCGGTCGCCTGTCCCGTCGCAGCCTCCGATGAGGGGTTGCCTGCCTCGGTCCAGTTGATCGGCCGCCCTTGGTCTGACACCACGCTATGCCGTGTCGCCGAAACTCTCTCCCCCCTTGCTGAGAATGTTGCCTCATGACGATTGAAACTGCCTCCAAATCGGATGAAGAAAATGCAATCATCGAGTGGTTGCTGACGCGTGTCGCTGAGACCTCCTACGAGGACCTGCCGGACCGCGCGATCGAGAAGACGAAGACTTTTCTGCTCGATACGTTTGGCGTCGGTGTTGCTGGGTGTCACGGGTTCGGTCTCGACCGCATCCGCGATCTGACCCGCGCGTGGGGGCAGGGAGATGAGGCAACGGTTTGGGTGAGCGGAGAACGCGTTCCCGCCCCGACAGCAGCCTTTCTTAATGGCTACCAGATTCACTCCCTCGAATTCGACTGTCTCTGTGACGAGGCCGTGATGCACCCGATGGCGACGATGATGTCGGCGGTCATGGCGCATGTGGAACGGCGCTCGCATGCGGGCCGTCCGGTGTCGGGTCAGGATCTGATCCGTGCGGTTGTTCTCGGGATTGATCTCGCCGTGTTCCTCGGGCTCGCCTCACGCCAGAGGCTTCGGTTCTTCCGTCCGGCGACCGCTGGCGGGTTCGGAGCGGCGGCGGCGATTTCCCTGCTCGAAGGGTTTGATCGCGAGGGGCTGCGGCAGGCGATGGGACATCAATACGGCCAGATGTGCGGCACGATGCAGGCGCATGTCGAGGGCTCGCCCCAACTCGGTCTTCAGATCGGCTACAACGCCCGCGCGGCGCTCATTTCAGTCGATATGGTCAAAGCCGCCATCCCCGCGCCGAAGCAGGCCTTTCTCGGGGAGCATGGCTATTTCCGCCTCGTGGAGGGCGATGCCTACGACCTTCAGGAGGCCAAGGACTTTCTCGAAGCACATCACGTCATGGAGCGCATGGCGCACAAGCCGTTTCCCTCGGGTAGACTGACCCACGGCACGATTGATGCTCTCACCACGTTGATGAGCGAGCATGGTTTCGGTGCGTCGGATGTGGAGCGTGTCGTGCTCACCATGCCGTCACTCGTCTATCGCCTCATGGGGCGGCCCGATGTTCCCGAACCCGAACCGAACTACGCGAAACTCTGTCTTCCGTTCGTCTCGGCGCTCGCCATGCGGTTCGGAGATGTGACGATCGAGCACTTCCTCTCGCGTGACATTCTCAATGATCCGGCCACCCACGCCCTCGCGGGGCGTGTCGAGATGGTGCAGGACGAGAACCCCGACGAGAACGCGATGATGCCGCAGCGGATTGAGGTCTATCTGTCGGATGGAACCTCCCACGACGTGCTCCTCACCGCCGCCATCGGCCATCCGGACAAGCCACTCTCGGAAGAGCGCAATGTCGAAAAGTTCCTCGCCTGCCTGCGTTACGCCGGGCGGCTTCCGGAAGAGAGTGCTGCCCGTGTGATCGAGGCCGTCAAGACAATCGAGAACTGTCCCGATGTGGCGCAGATCGTGCCGTTTCTCGTGGCGTTACCCGACTGATTTCTAACCACAAAATACAAACAAAGAGACCAACAGGAGAATTAAACATGAAGAGAAAGAATATGTCTTCGCCTTTCTTGGCGAGCGTGGCTCTCGCAGCGCTTTTGCCCGTCGCGGCCTCTGCGCAAGAGATCCTGATCCTTGCAGAAGACGTCCCGTCGGGCCTCGACTATGATGGTCCGTCTGCCGCTGTTCCGGCCTCCCAGCAGGGGATGGTCAACACCATGGAACCTCTCGTGTTCTACCCCAAAGGTGAAGTGAACGAAGACGGCGTGCAACTTCCGGATTTCAGCACCATCGAGGGGCGTCTGGCGGAAAGTTGGACCTATGATGAAGAGACCCTGACATGGACCTTCAAACTCCGCGAGGGCGTTGTCGGTTGCGGTGGGGCGACGTTCAACGCAGACGATGTGCTCTACACCTTCGCCCGCGCAAAGTCCGTCTCCGGCGCTGCTCCGATTGGTTGGTTCCTCTCCAACGTGTCGTCTATTGCAGGCTTTGATGCCTCGGTCTTCGGCGATGACCCGGCGGCCAAAGAGCTTGGCGATGAAATCGTTAAAATCGACGATTACACTGTTCAGATCAAACAATCCGAGCCGAATGCGCTCTTCCTGCCGGCGCTGACGGCCTTTGGTCTTCTGATGTTCGACAAAGAGACCATGGAGGCCCACGCGACCGATGCCGACCCGTGGACGCACGACTGGGCGAATGCCACGAGCTCCGCAAGCTTTGGCGCCTACTGTGTGTCCGAGTGGGCGAAGAACGAGAAGATTGTCTACACTGCGAACGAGGACTACTTCCTCGGCGCGCCGGCGATCAAAAAGGTGACGGTCCAGCGCGTGCCGCAGAGCTCCAACCGCGCCGTCGTCCTCATGAGCGGGCAGGCGCAACTCGCCTCCGGTCTGACGCCACGCGAATATGACAGCATGCGTGGCCGTGCAGGTCTCGCTGTGTCCGGTGTGACGGGCAACGAGAGCACCTTTGTTCACATGAACTTCGATGTCGAACCGTTCGACAATCCGAAGCTGCGCGAGGCCATCGCCTATGCCGTGCCCTATGACCAGATCATCGCGAACGGTTATTTCGGTCAGGCCGAACAATGGAACGGCGTCGTGCCGTCGTCCTACCCGGGTTACAAGGATGTCACTTCCTTCACCTATGATCCGGAGAAAGCCAAAGCACTTCTCGCTGAGGCAGGCTATCCTGAGGGCGCGGGCCTCGAGGCATTCGGCGATGCGTTCCAGCTGACCTATGTGGCAGAGAAGGAATCTACCCTCGGTCCGATCGTGAACATCATCCAGACGGCGCTCCGTGGTGTCGGTGTTCCGGTCACGCTCAACCCGATCCCGCTTTCGCAATACGGTGACCGCCAGCTTGTGAAACGCGATCTCGGGTTTGCCATCAATGATCAGGAAAAGCCGGTCGTCGTCGATGCGGGTTACGGCATCCAGCTGTTCTTTGTCTCTCCTGATAAAGGCGGTCTGAACAACATGGTCAACTACTCGTCTGACATCGTCGACGAAACCTGGGCCGCCGCCCGTGTGGAGCCGGACATGGAGAAACGCGACGCTATGGTTGCCGAGATCCAAGAACAGATCGCGAGCGATATCGCGTGGTTGCCGGTCGTCGAATACCGCACGCAGTGGGCACACTCCGAACGCCTCAAAGGGCAGTCGTGGTACGCCGACAACGCCCCGCGCTATTTCGACCTCTACATCGAGTGAGCTGAGCACAGACCATGCTGAAATATGTCTCCAGACGGGTCGGGGTCGGTCTCCTCCAGCTTCTTGCGCTGACCATCGCCGTTTTCTTCATCATCCGCTTGTTGCCTGCCGATCCGGTGGCGCGTCTCGTGGGCATGAATGCCAGTCCGGAGGCATATGCCCAAGCAGAACAACAGTTGGGGCTCCATCGGCCCCTTCTGACCCAACTCGGTGTTTACCTTGGCTTTGATCCCGAGATCGCGCCGGGTCTCATTCAGGCCTCTCTCGGTGTCTCATGGGTGACGGGGGAACCTGTGCTCAAAGAGATCGGGACCTTCCTGCCTGTGACGCTCCAACTCGTCACGCTCGCCTTCGTCTTTGCCTTCGTGCTCTCGGTGCCCATCGGGATGGCCGGTGCGCTCAATCCGGGCGGTGGGGCGGACAAGGGGGTCTTTGTCTACTCGCTTTTCGCGGGCAGTCAGCCGGAGTTCTGGTGGGGGCTTTTGCTCATCTACCTCTGCTTCTTCCAATGGGGAATTGCGCCTGCGCCGCTGGGTCTTTTGTCTCCCCTGACGAGCGCGCCAGAGCCGATCACAGGGTTCCTTCTGGTCGACGCGGTTTTGCGAGGCCGGTTCGACGTGCTGCACGAAGCCCTGAGCCACCTCGTGCTCCCCGTGATCTGCCTCTCCTTCGTTGTCTCCGGCCCGATCATCAAAATGATCCGCCAGAACATGATGCGCGCGCTCCAGTCCGATTTCATCCTCTACGGGCGTTCCATCGGTCTGCCGAAAAAGCGGATCGGGCGTTATGCGCTCCGCGCGGCGATGGCGCCGTCCATGACCATCATCGGCATCCTCTACGGATTCATGCTGTCGGGTGCGGTGCTGATCGAAAGCGTCTTTTCCCTCAACGGCATCGGGCAATACGCCATCCGTTCGGTGCTCAATTTCGACTATCCCGCCATTCAGGGTGTGGTGCTGGTGATCGCGGCCGTGTCGCTCGTGATCTATCTCCTGCTCGACCTGATCCAAGCGGCTATCGACCCGAGGATTGTCTATTGAACGAGTTTGCCGATACCACCTTTGCCGCACCGAAGCGGCGCTTTAACTGGCTGTTCGCGATTGGGGTGACCATCGTCGCGGGCGTCACGTTGCTTGCCCTGATCGGTCCCTATATCGGGCCTTATGATCCGACGCTCACGACGCCGCGCGTATCTGTCCCGCCGCCGTCACTGTCCGAAATTCCCGGCCTCTTGTTCGGCAGTTTCTCCAATACGCTGGAGCATCCGCCGCATTGGATGGGCACGGACAGTTCCGGCTATGACGTGTTCAGTCGTGTTATCGCTGCGCCGCGCACCGACCTCACCATTGCACTTGCCGCGAATTTTGTCTCGCTCGGCATCGGCGCGGTGCTCGGACTGCTCGCGGGGTATTTCCGGAACTGGGGGACGGAGCTTCTCATGCGTGTCTCCGACGTGCTTCAGAGCTTTCCGGTCTTCATCTCTGCGATGGTTCTGGTGGCTCTGGCTGGCCGCTCGATGGGCAACATCGTGCTCGCGCTCGCGCTCGTTTACACGCCGATCTACATCCGCCTGACCCGCGCCGAAGTGCTTCAGAAAAAGGTTGCTGGTTACGTCGAAGCCGCCCGCGCGATGGGGACGCCGGAGATCGCCATCGCCTTCCGTCATGTGCTGCCGAACTCAATGACGCCTGCGCTGATCCAGTCGTCCGTGACCATCGGCTTTGCCATCCTGCTGACCTCCGGCCTGTCCTTCGTCGGTGCGGGTGTGCGCCCGCCGACACCGGAATGGGGTCTCTCGATCTCGACAGGCGCGAACCAGATCATCCTCGGTGAATGGTGGCCATCGGTCTTCCCCGGCATCGCAATCTCGATCACCGTGTTTGGCTTTGCTGTTCTCGGAAACGCTCTGGAGGAACGCTATGAGTAATCTCGAAAAACCGCTCCTCGACGCACGCGATCTGATCGTCGGCTACCCCTCGGGCGGTCACTATTCTCGTCCGGTCAATGGCGCCTCGCTGACCATTCGTCCGCGTGAGGTGGTTGGCCTCATTGGTGACGCAGGCTCCGGCAAATCGACCCTTGCGCTCGCGCTCATGGGGCTCGTGCAAGCCCCTGGGCGCATTCTCGGCGGATCAGTTGAGTTCGGTGGGCAGGACCTGACAAAGCTCTCCGAAGATGAGCTTCGGGCCTTTCGGGGCCGCGACATCTCCGCCATCGTCCAGAACCCGCGCGGCGCGCTCAACCCGCTCATCCGGATCGGAGAGCAGATTTCTAACGCCTACCGCGCGCATACCAGAGCCACGCCTGCTGAGGGACGTGCCAAGGCGATTGAGATGCTCACCATGGTGGGTATCAACGATCCGGAGCGACGTGTGAATGCCTATGCCCATGAGCTTTCGGGCGGAATGGCGCAGCGGGCGATGATCGCTATGGCTCTCGCCGCAAAGCCCCGTCTCCTCATCGCGGATGAGCCAACCTCCGGTCTCGACGTGACCATTCAGGCGCAGCTTCTCGATCAGATGTGGCAGACGGTGCAGGACACCGAGTCCGCCATTCTGTTGGTTTCTCAGGACCTTGGCGCGATCGCGAATTATTGCGACCGCGTGCTGGCGCTCCACGACGGAAAGATCGTTGAAGACGCCCCAGTGCGGCAGTTCTTCGCGATGCCGCAGCATGACTATTCCAAGGAAATTCTCGGTCTCCACCATGCGCAAGGTGACCGTTTCCCCGAGCAGGTATCTGATGCCGCCAATGATATTCTGGAAGTCGAAAAACTCCGCATGGAGTTTCCGGTGCGCAATTCCGACAATGTGGTCCACGCGGTTGGTGATTTCCGGTTGAACATCAAGGCGGGCGAAGCGGTTGGTCTCGTCGGTGAAAGTGGCTCGGGCAAGACCACCGTGGGTCGCTGCCTCGTACGCCTCCTTGATCCGACCGAGAGCATCATCCGTTTCGACGGGTTCGACATTGGTTCACTCGATCAACGGTCCATGCGGAAGTTCCGCTCGCGCATCCAGTTCGTCTTCCAAGACCCGTTTGATAGCGTCAATCCGCGTTGGAGTGTGTCCGACATCCTGATCGAACCGTTGCGCCAGTTGGCGGACATGTCCCGCGCGGAGCGGCGAAAGCGGGCAGAGGAGGTGATGGAGCTCGTTGGTCTGCCAGTCGAACTGTTGGAGCGAAAACCCCGTGGCCTCGGTGCGGGTATCCTCCAGCGGATCAATATTGCGCGCGCGCTGATCTGCGAGCCGGAGTTCCTTGTGTTGGACGAGCCGACCTCTGTCCTCGCCCCGCGTGCGCGGAACGCTCTGATCGAACTCCTGGGCAAACTCCAGAAGGAACTGGGGATTGCTCTGCTGTTCATCACGCACGACCTCACCACGGTGCGGTATCTGTGCCAAAGGGTGGCCGTCATGTATCTCGGCCAGATCGTCGAAGAAGGGAGCGTCGAGCAGGTCTTCACCGCGCCGCGCCACCCCTATTCTCAAGCTCTTCTTGAGGCGCACCTCTTCCCAGATCCGGATCACCGGCGTGTGGACCATCCTAGCGATTCTGCGCTCGACGGAGAAATCCCGAGCCCGATCGACCTGCCGACCGGATGCTACCTCGCGAGCCGCTGTCCACACGCGGATGAGACCTGCCGATCCATACCACAGAACCTCTCCGTTCTCTCGGATGGCCAAACGGTGCGCTGCTGGAAAGCCGAACACGAAGAGGAGCCAGCAGAGATGGCTCCCGCAACCAAAACAGGGTGAATGACATCATGGCTGAATATGATTTTATTGTCGTGGGCGCTGGATCTGCGGGGGCTGTCCTCGCAAACCGCCTCTCTGAAGATCCGAAAAACAAAGTCCTCCTGATCGAAGCGGGCGGCGGCGATAAGAACCCCATCTTTCGTCTCCCGATCCTCGCGGGTGGGGCCTATTGGTATAAACGCTCGAATTGGGGCTATGTCACCGAGCCACAGGCGGGGCTGAAGGGCCGAACTCTGAAATGGCCGCGCGGAAAGGTGCTTGGTGGCTCTTCGACCATCAACGGCATGATGTATATGCGCGGGAACCGGTCGGTCTATGACGACTGGGCAACGAAAGAGGGTCTCACCGGTTGGTCCTATTCCGAGGTGCTGCCCTATTTCCTCCGCGGCGAAGATGCGCCTGCGCGGGCGGGCAGTCCGTTCCACAATGTCGGCGGCGAACTGCGCGTGTCTCCGGCGCCTGCGCTCAACCCGCTCTATGACGATTTCCTCGCGTCGGGGCGTGAGGTCGGGCACCCCGAGATGCCAGACCCGAATGTGGCAGAGCCTGAGGGTCTCGGGCCGTTCGACTTCAACATCCGTGACGGGCGCAGAGAGTCGAGTTCGACCGCGTTCCTCTGGCCCGTGAAAACCCGACCCAATCTCGAAATCCGGACAGAAGTAATGGTGCGGAAGCTGATGATCGAGGGGTCGCGGGTGACGGGTGTAGAGCTGGATGGTCCCGCCGGTCCGCGTAATGTCACCTGCCGCCGCGAGATTATTCTCTCGTCCGGCGTGATCAACACGCCCCAAATTCTGATGCTGTCCGGCATTGGTCCGGGCGAGGTGCTGCAAAAGGCGGGTATCGAAACCGTCCGCGATCTCAAGGGCGTCGGTGAGAACCTGCATGATCACATCGGTGTCTATCTGACCTACGCCTGCAAAGATCCCGTCAGCCTCTATTCACTCTTCCGCCCTGATCGCGGTGCGATGCAGCTTGCGAATGCCGTGTTCCGCCGCAAAGGACCGATGGCCTGCGCGCCACTCGAGGCCGGTGGGTTCCTCCGCACGCGCGAAGGTCTCTCAGAGCCGGATATCCATATGACTTTCGTGCCCGGCCTGAGTTTGGAGACCAGCCAGAAGGGGCAGGGGCAGCACGGGTTCATCATCCACGTCTATCCGACACGTCCTGAGAGCCGTGGACGCCTTTGGATCGAAAGTGCGGACCCGCGCCAAGCGCCGAAGATTGATCCGAACTGTTTCGGTGCGCCGAGCGACATGGAGACGTTCTACGGCGGTATCCGTCTCGCGCATGAGATTGCCACAACCGGGCCGCTTTCCGCGCGTCGCAAGGAGTTTTTGTCCTACGATCCGACGATGCTCTCGGATGAGAGTGCGATGGCAGACTGGGTGCGCGGGAGCGCGGAGACCGTCTTCCACCCCGTTGGAACGGCCCGCATGGGCACGGGCGCTGATGCGGTCGTCGATGCGGAGTTGAAGGTTCGCGGCCTCGAAGGTCTACGCATCGCGGACGCCTCTGTCATGCCATGTGTGACGGGGGCCAATACCTCCGCACCGTCGATGATGATTGCTGAAAAAGCGGCTGACATGATCTTGGGACGCACGCCGCTCGCGGCGATGGATCCCGATGCTGTGGCTGCGTGACGAAAGGGATGACAATGACGAAACTCACACAAAAGGCGGTGTTTGACGCCTTGCAAGCAGGGCAGGCGAAAGCGGCTGAACTCGGGACGCCTGTCTCGATGGTGGTGCTCGACGAGGGCGGCCATTTGCTTGGCTTCCTGCGCTGTGATGGCGCGTCCTTCGGGACGGGCGATGTGGCACAGCGCAAGGCCTATACCGCCGCGGCCATGCATCTCCCCACTGCGGCCTTGTCCCCGCTCGCGCAACCGGGAGAGGTCTTCTACGGGTTGGAAGTGTCGGGTGGTGCGCCCTACGTGCTCTTCCCCGGTGGGGTGCCGGTCGTGGTGGATGGGAATGTTCTCGGCGCTGTCGGCGTCTCGGGCGGGCCGCCGGATGGAGACGTCGCGATCGCTGAGGCGATGTGCGCGGCCCTGGTCTAAGTCAGTTATCAAGAATTCGCGCCTCTCTGGGAACTCCACTGAGGCGCGAATTTGGTTTCAGGCGGCAGCTGAAATGAGCGCGTCGACCTCGTCACTGCCGTTGAACGCGATTTTCAGGCAGGCCCAGAGGGTTGCTGTATTCGAACTGATGACGGGGACGCCGAACTCTTTGGAGAGTTTGTAGATCAACGGAAGGCTCGGAAAATCCGTGCAGGTGATGAGGAGCGCCCCGCTCCCCGGCACAAAGATGCGCCGCGCGAGGGCTTCAATCTCCGCGATTGGTGTTTGTGCGATCAATGGAAAATCGCAGGGGCCGTTTGCACCGAGACCGAGGCCTTCAATGGCAAGCGTGTCGATGCCGTGTGCCTTCAAAAAATCGACCTCATGCGCGTTCATCGCATCCGTGTAAGGTGTCGCGATGCTGACTTGAGACACGCCTAGGTGCCTGAGCGCTTTAACGATGCTATCGGCTGTTGTCACCGTCTTGATGCCGGTGCGTTCCGTCATCTCGTCACCCAATTGATCGGATGGCACGAGCATGGAGCCGGCAGTGCAGGCGTAGGCCATGACGTCCGGCTTCATTGGTGCGAGCATACCGATTGTGTCCTCGAGATCGTCCTTGAGCGCCTTCTTCCCTGCTTCACTTTGCGTGTCGGCATGAAGCGCCATGCGGTGACTGTGAGCTGTTGCGCCCGACGGCAGCAGTTGCGCCCATTCCGCCTCGTTGACGGTGTTGGTCGGGGGGACGATGAGGCCGATGCGGGCTCGGGTAGAGTAGGTCGAGAGGGGGCGTGTCATAGGGGGCTCACATGATTGAGGGGCGGTCTACGTGCGGAGAACAGGCGGCAGGCGCAGGGGCATCTTCGTCGCCCCAGAACCGTCCGATATAGCGGCCGCCGGTGACGCCATCTGATCCCGAGCCGCAGAGCCAGAGAATGCCAGTGGCCATCACCTCGGGCGACAAGAGATTGCCATCTGCGCCTTTTTTGTCCGGGCTGGGCGGAAGGAGATCGGTGTCTGCCGCGCCGCCAGGGAGGAAGACGTTCACCGTCACGCCCGTGCCGTCGAGATCCTGCGCCCAGACCCGGCTTGCGGCCTCAAGGGCGGCTTTCGACGGGCCATAGGGAGAGTAACCGCGCCGCACCATGGTCTGATCCGAGGTGGAGATGTTGATGACTTTACCGTAACCGCGTTCGACCATCGCGGGCACCACAGCGCGGGCCATGTTGAAGCTGCCGTTCACGTTTGTCGCGATGATGTCGGCCCAGTCTCGCGCATCTGCTTCCCAGAATTTCGTCGGGACGGTGTTGAAGGTTTCGGAAATCCGCCGCATGCCGAGACCGGCATTGTTGACGAGAGCGGTAATCGGGCCGAGCTGCTCTTCCGCAGCGTCGACGGCAGCGGCGCAGGCGTCTGGGTCTGCGATGTCAAAAGCATGTGTGGAGACGGCGCGCGCGCCTGCCTCAAGACAGTCTTCAGCAGCGCCGGACAATGCGTCGCCCTCGGAGGTCGCGCAGAGGGCAAGGGACGCACCCTGCGAGGCAAGAGAGAGGGCCATCGCACGTCCGAGACCACGGCTCGCTCCGGTCAGGAGAACCGTTGTGTCATGAAAATCGGATGTCATGAGTTTTATGGGACCTTAATCTGATGTGTTCGGGAGGGACGGGCGCGTCGAGAGAATATGCGCGCGCATGGCCATCTCCGCCCAATCCGCGTTGCCTGCGCTCAGAGCGCGATGGATTTCGCGGTGCTGCTGGTTCGACGCGCGGATGTTGATTGGTTGCTCCATGACCACGCGTTTGATTGAGGCAATCGGGACGGCCGCGATCGGACGCATCATAATTTTGATCTGTGTAGAGCGGCAGGCATCCACCAGAGTTTGGTGGAAATCTTCGTTCAGCGCGAGAAAGGCACTCGTAGCTCCGTCCGCATCGGGGTCGATCGCATCCATCTCTTCGATCAAGAGCATCAACGCGTCGAGTTCCTTCGGTTGAATACGTTCTGCAGCAATGCGGGCGGTGTAGCCTTCGATCTGGGCGCGCAGATCGAACATGATAACGACTTCGGAAAAGGAGAAGTCGTTAACGTATTTGTGGCGGTTCTCTTCGACAGCAAGGCCATCCGCCACGAGGCGACGCAGGGCCTCGCGGACGGGTGTGCGGCTCGTCCCCGTCATCTCGCAAAGCGTCTCCTCTCTCAAATGCGTGCCGAAGGGCAGGTCCTGGGAGAGGATTGCGTCACGAATAATCTCGTAAGCGCGCGCGGCCGCGCGGGATCGCGCGGCGCCGTCGGCACCGGAAGATGGCGTTTGGGGCTCAGGGTCCTTCATCCGATGCCTTTCTGTCTTAGTAGTGGGAGAGGAGCGAGCCGAAGCCCTGAACCTTATCCTGAATGCCGTTGGTTCGCAGCGCGTGCCAATAGGTGGCCGTGTTGATGGCGAGCACAGGTTTGTCGAGCCAGAATTCAGCCATTGCGCCGACCTTCGCCATGGCAAGGTTCGTGCCGGCCTGAACAATTGCTTCTACAGACGGATCGTTCACTTCGATGAGTGCATCGCGCAAGGCTTGAGGCGTTTCGTGGGCGATTAGCATCGGAGAGTTGCATTTCAGCCCTTTGACGGTTGCGACCTCGTAACCGCAATCCTCGAAGAATTTGCGCACCTGATCATCCCCAACCGGCATGTAGGGCGTGATGACTGCGATGCGTTTGACATCGCCGAAGCATTTCAGCGCGGCCTGACAGGCATCGGAGCCGAGTGTCACTGGGACGCCAGCACGTTCTTCGACCTGTGCTTTCAGGGTGTCGGCACGTTCCTTACCGTCCCAGAAAGTCTCAGCGGACATGCCCATCACGACGGCTTGCGGGGAGCAGGTCATCACGGAATCGATGGCTTCCATCGTGGCGCCGCGAATGCGCATGACGAGTTCGTTGAAGTCCTCGTTGGAATGGACCGGATCGTCAGGGATGACGATGCGGGAGAAGTGGTTGGTCACGCCAACGGGACGCATGTCGTCGAATTCAGGCTGCACAGAGGTGTTGGTCGACGGGGCGACAACACCGAATTTCATGCGATAACCGAGAGAGTCAGTCATAAGGGTCGTTCCTTTTTCGGGGGGAGCTTAGGCCACAGTTTCCAGGTCGCGGAGCGATTGGATCATGGAGGATTTCAGGAGGTGCGCGCGGTGCTTTGCGCGGTCCGCAACAATGCCGCGCAATTCGTCATGATAGGCTTTGCGTGCAGAGGCGTTGGTTTCCGACATCATCTTGCGATTGCGCAGGGTGGTCGCCTGAACCGTTTCGAGAGCAACTTTACGACGCTGGCGTTCGTAGCGGTTGAGCGTGTCGCTCGACGCGCCGTCGAACACATTGATGAGCTTCTCGGTCAGGTTCATGGCGTCGTGGATGCCGCCGTTCATGCCCATGCCGCCCAACGGGTTGTTCAGGTGGGCTGCGTCGCCAGCGAGGAAGACACGACCGTGAACATAGGAATCGGCCACACGTTCGTGCACGCGGTAGGCGGTCGCGTGTTTGATCTCATAGGCTTCCGGATTCGGGCAGAGGTCCTGAAGGCGCTTTTCGATGACTTCCGGCGCTTTGATCTGTTCGTCCGTGAGGGTCGGATCGGTCGGCAAAAGCACGCGCCAAAGTGTCGGCGTGCGCAGCAGCACCAGCCACTCCGAAGGGTCGGAGACATAAGCAATCGGCGAAAGCTGTTCGATGTGTTCCGCAAAATCGAAGGTGGTCGAGATTGAGAGAAAGATTTCCGGAATGGTAAGGCCGTCAAACGCGACGCCTAACTGCTTGCGGATCGGGCTATGTGCGCCGTCGGCTGCAATCAGGTAGCTGCCTTTGATCTCGCCTTCGTCCCCTTCCGGGTCGGTGAAGAGAACTGTCACACCATCATCATCCTGACGGAAACCCGTCACAGAATGTCCGTAGCGCAGTTCAACACCGTCCGTTGCATCCAGATCGGCGCGGAGCATTTCAGAGAGTTTCCATTGCTCACACTGGAGGCGGAACGGATAGTCGGTGTCTTCGGACAGAACGCCGAGGTCGAAGGTGGCGACGATGCCCTCGTCACGGTCGCGATACTGCCAGTCAGGGCAGACAAGACCCTGTTCGACAAGACGATCAGAGAGATTGAACTTCGCGAGCATATCAAGGGTCGGCGGGTGGAAGGTCGACGCGCGGAGGTCTTTGGGGACCGTCGCGCTTTTTTCCAGAATGATGACGGGAATGCCCGCTTGGTTCAGGTTTCTCGCGGCAACGAGACCCACAGGTCCGGCACCGGAGATAATCACAGGAGAAGAGGGAGTTCCCATCGTATTTTCCTACATAGTTTGTATCCAAGAATATTTGTGCGCGAGAGTGGGTCGTTCGAGCAATTAGATTTTCCTCAGCACCCCTGAAAATAGCTCTCATGACTGGTTGGATTTTGTGATATTTAAAAAATGTATTTAAAAACAGTATCTTAAATTAAATGTGCTCGTGAAGTTTGATGCTGCGACGGTGTGAAGAAAATCTCATTCATGGTTTTCCCCAAGTTTGTGTCATCGTTTCGATACGTCGAGAGCGGCTTGCAATGTATACGAGGCATTCGGCGAAAAAACGCACAAATATACATACCAACATGGAGTGAAACATAATGTATTTAGCGAAACTGGCGCTCGCCGGCGCGATGGTTTTCGGTCTCGCTGGAGGCGCGGCTGCCCAGACTGTCGCACTTGGCACGACCAAAGGCGGTTCCACTAATCAGGTCGGGACTGCGATCGCGAATATTGCAACGACTGCAGGCGAAATTCGCGTGATTCCGCAGGAGACCGCAAACACGGCTCAATATATTCCGATGGTGGATCAGGGTCGTATCGAATTCGGTATCGCGAACTATCCGCAAACGTCTTTCGCCATCAACGGGAAGGGCACGTCCGAGGGGATGCCATCTCCGAACCTGAGAATCGTCGCGTCGATGATGGACTTCACCTCCGGCATGCTGGTCCTTAAGGAATCCGGAATTGAATCTGTGGCTGATCTCGCGGGTCACAAAGTGCCGCGCTTCCCGGATAAATCCCTTGGTGACTTCGTGATCCGTGCCGTGCTCGCGACCGCGAATCTCACCTACGACGATGTGGTGCCGGTTCCGACCGCGAACTTTCCTTCGATGTTTGATGGCTTGAAAGACGGGTCTTTGGATACATCCATCGCAACCGCAGGCGCCGCACACGTCATGGATATCAAAGCCTCCGCAGGCGATGTCATGTTCCTCTCCTTCGATGAAGAAGATGACGAAGCGCAGATGGATGCCGTTCTCCCGGGCACGAAGGTCTACGATATCACCGGCCTCGAAGCGGAAGGTGTGGAAGGCACGACCAAGATTTTCGGCTACGACTACATGCTCTTCGCTCACGTCGACACGCCGGATGATGTGGTCACCTCCATGGTTAAAGCGCTCTATGAAGGCAAAGAGGCCCTCGTCGCGACGAGCCCTCTTTGGGAAACCTTCCGTCCCGAGGGTATGGCACGCTCCCCAGGCCTGCCGTATCACCCGGCTGCGGTCGCGTTCTATGAAGCTCACGGCGTCCCTGTCGCCGAGTAATCCCCCGAGCGGAAGCGGGCCTCAATTTCTGAGGCCTGCTTTCCTCTAATTAATACCGACAGGAGCGCTCTGAATGAGACTTTCCAGTGATGTCCGCTACATCCGTATGACGAACGCCCTCTTTGGCGCGTTGATCCCTTTGCTCGCAATTGGATGGGTGCTGAAGCTCCCGATGCGCGCGGGGCTCCTGATCTTTCCGGAGCAGATCGCCGCGATCATGCTCGCTATCTCTTTTTCGAGCACCTACCTCAAAACGATGGGCAAGGCAGGCTTTCCGTCGATCGTGGATCTCGCTCTTGCGCTTCTCTCACTCGGGGTCGGTGTCTGGGTGTTTGTCCGCTTTCAGGTGCTGTCGGAAATGGCGATGTTCTATCCGACCGAGGCGCTCATTCTCGGCATTCTCGTAGTCGGGCTTATGCTCGACACATTGCGCCGGATCATCGGCTGGACCCTTGTCTGTATTTTCCTGATGTTCGTCTCCTACGCACTGTGGGGCGATCACTTCCCTTCGGCCATTGCGGGCCGTCCAATGTCGCTCGCAGAAGTGCTGCAATATCTCGCGTCTGATAGCTCCGCGACGTGGGGTTCCTCCCTGCAGGTCGCGGCCTACATCGTTGTGATCTTTGTGCTCTTCGGCAGTTTTCTCCTCGCCGTCGGTGGCGGTGATTTCTTTACCCAGCTTTCCATGCGCGTTTCGGGCACCGGCCCGGGCGGCGCCGCGAAAATCGCTGTGACGGCCTCCGGTCTGTTTGGCTCGATTTCCGGCAGCGCGGTGTCCAACGTGATGTCCACGGGCGTTATGACCATTCCGATGATGCAAAAGTCCGGCATTCATCCCGCCAAAGCTGGCGCGATTGAAGCGGTCGCGTCGACGGGTGGTCAGCTCATGCCGCCGATTATGGGGGCTGCGGCCTTCCTGATGGCTGAAATTCTGCAGATGCCGTATCGCGATATCCTGATCGCGGCGCTGCTACCCGCAGTGATCTACTATCTTTCGGTATTCATCCAGATCGACTTCATGTCGCGGCGTGACAATGTTGGCTCTCTACAAGGGGAAGTTCGGCAGAAGATGAAGACGATTGTCCAAAAGGGATGGATCACCATTATTGGCTTTGTCATCCTGCTCTCCGGCATCTTCGCCTTGAACCTGAAGGCCGAAGTCGCCGCCACTTGGACAATTTTTTCTTTGATTGCCATTGCTGTCGCCACACATTTCCTGCGCCCGGGAATGCCAGGAGCGCTCACTCTTCGCAGTGTTTGGACCACGCTGTCCAACACGGGGATCGCGACGGCTGAGGTGCTGCTCGTGACCGCCGCTGCAGGGATGATTGTTGGCATTCTGTCGGTCACTGGTCTGGGCTTCTCGCTCTCGATCCTCCTGCTGCAACTTGGCGGCTCGAACATGTTTGCGATGCTACTTGTGACGGCTGTCGTCGCGATCTTTCTCGGGCTTGGCCTGCCGACGACGGCGGTCTACCTCTTGCTCGCCTCTCTGGCCGCTCCGGCCCTCGTTCAGGCGGGGATTGATCCGATCGCCGCGCATATGTTCGTCTTCTACTATGGCATGTTGTCCATGATCACACCGCCGATCGCGCTCGCTGCATTCGCCGCCGCTTCCATCACGGGGGCGGGGCAGGTGCGCACCGGGATCGAAGCCTTCCGCGTCGGTTGGGTCGCCTACTTCCTGCCGTTCCTTTTCATCTACAAGCCGGGCCTCCTGATGGAGGGGCATGTCCTCGACATCGCTTACGTGGCGATCAGTTCTGTTGTTGCGCTGGCGCTTGTGGCAGGCGGGTTCATCGGCTTTGGCGCGCGGCCCATCGGTCGTATGATGCGCCTGCTGTGGATTGTGATCGGAATGCTGACGATTTCTCCGCTCGCCCATATTGCTGGGCTCGGTGTTGAACTCGCAATCACTCTTATTGGCATGGCGTTGATGGCCCATCATTGGGGCGGCTCAGCACGCGCACGGCGGGTGCTTGCGTGACGTTTACTACCTTGAAGTCCCGCGCCTTTGTCTCGTGGGTAGTCTTGATCGCCAGCTCGACCCTGATGATGCTCCTGCTCGAGCTCATCGGTATCCCGGGGTCCATGCTTCTCGGCCCGATTGCTGTCGGAATCGTGTTCGGCCTGCGGAATATCCGTCTGAGGTTCTCCGGCTCTTTGCGGACGATGGCACAGGGCATCACAGGCGTCTTGATCGCGCAAAGTCTGCGGCCCGATACGTTCCTTGAACTCGCGCAATACTGGGAGGCCGCGCTTTCCGTGGTCGGCGTCACCCTTCTCGCGGCGATTGCGGTGGGTGCTCTTATTGGCCGATTCAGTGCGCTGCCATTCGAGGAGGCCGTCTGGGGCTTTCTGCCCGGAATGGCAACGGCGGTGATTGCCATGAGCGAAGAGCGCAAACTAGACGCCCGCGCCGTAGCGGTCGTGCAGGTTGTCCGCCTCTTGGTCGTGATTGTCGGGATGTCGATCCTCGCGACGGTGCTACGCGTCTCGTCACCTGAGGCCTCGGCTGAGACAAGCCTCTTCACGTGGGAGCACTTGGTCTCTGTCGGCCTCGTTGCGATCTCTATATTGGCGCATCGTTATGCCACCTTTGTTCCGGCGGCGGCCATGATGGTGCCGATGATGGCGGGTGTGGTGTGCAAGGCGATCGGCCTCGATTTCGCCTTGCCGCATGAGGTCATTTTTTGCGGCTATTTTGTTATTGGGGCGGGTGTAGGACTTGGTTTTGATCTCAATTTGATCAGAAGTGCAGGTCGTGCACTGCCCGCGCTCGTTGGCGCAGCAGTCCTTCTCGTGACGCTTGGCGCGAGCATGGGGGCGGGGCTAGGGATGCTTTTTGGTCTCGACCCGTTGAGCAGTGTTCTCTCCGCCGTGCCGGGGAGTGTCGATGCCGTGGCGGCGATTGCCTACTCCACGGGATCTGATCTGTCTTTCATCATGGCGCTACAGGTGTTCCGTCTGTTCGCGGTCGTTATGTTCGGCCCGCCGATCGCGCGATATGTCGCGGAACGGTTTCAGGCGATGCGTGCGAAAGAGCAGCCCGAAGGCCTTAAATGAATTCAGGAATGAAATGATCGTCTCGGGATGTGACGCGCATCCCGAGCGCGCCGCGGAAGTGCGCGGGAATGAGCAGCGTGCCCTTGTCCGCTGCAGAGGTCATGAGATCCCGCCGCGTCTTCGTCGAGAGCGCAGGGTCGTGACAGAAGCGGCTGCTCCAGTCCGGGAAGAAGGTTTGGACCGGAGAATGGATCGCGTCGCCGCAAAAGAGGATGTCACCTTTGGAGGACGACATTTCCAGCCCGATCTGTCCAACGGAATGCCCCGGCAAACCACAGACATGGAACTGGTCCGCCACTGTGTCGCCCGCTGAGACAAGATCGGCGAGACCAGCGGCAACAATCGGCAGGACGCTATCGGCATAGGCGCCATGGTTCGCAACGCCCGGCGCGGCCTGTTCCTCGGCGGCCCAATGCGCAAGCTCTTCGCGGCCCATGATGTAGCGCGCGTTCGGGAAAGTGGGCACCCATTCGCCGTTTTGTAGGCATGTGTTCCAACCGACGTGATCGGCGTGCAAATGGGTGCACATCACGAGGTTGATGTCTTCGGGGCGAAGGCCCTCCCGCGCGAGGGCTTCGAGATACCCGCTGGCGCGGCGGTTGTGCCAGTCCGCACGCCGCCCACGCGGTTTGCATTCTCCGACACAAGTGTCGATGAGCGCGACAAACCCTTTGTCTCGGATCAAGAGGCTATGAACGCCGAGCAGGATTTCGGAAGTTGCAAAATCAACGTGATCTCCGTCGAGGACGGCTTTGAACGGCATGAGGGCTTCGAGCGTCGCGCCGGGAAGCAGGAAATCCAGATCGAGCGCAAAGCGCGGAAGATCATTGATCCGTGTCACCGAGAATGAGCCGAAGTTGATCTGATCTGTCATGTGTTTGCCTGCTGAGTTCTCTAATCGACGAAGATGGGTTCGAGTGACTTTAAGCGACCGAAAAGAATACGGAATTGAAAATTCGTCATCTTTCGGGCTGAAGAATAGTTATGCTGCGCGTCACGCCATCGTGTTCTCGAGCGCAAAGAGGTCGCCCACGAGACAGGCAATCGCAATCGCGCGTCTGTCAGAGTAGCGGGGGGTGATGATCGACATTCCGAGCGGCAGCCCGTGGGGCCCCGTCAGCCCGGGCACGGAAAGAACGGGCACGTGAAGGAGCGTGGAAATTGCATCCATCGCGGCCTCGCCCTGGTCGACACCCGCCTCGGGAGCTTCGTCACAGGCGGACGGTGTCAAGATGGCGTCGACGCCCGAGATGATGTCTTCGAACTCGCTGCGGCAGATATCCGAGAGCGTATAAGCGTTCCGCATCTCTGTGGGAGACAGACGTTTTGCTGAGTCGATCGTGTCGCGGAGGGCGGGATCTTGCTCTGGGGCATTAGTGAGCATTTCACCGAGAAATGTCGCCAGACCTTCCTTCGCCGTGATTTTTCTGTGCGCCTCTGGAAGGCCATCAAACAGTGACGGGAGACGGACCTCTATGACGTCTGCGCCTTCTAATCTAAGGGACTTTGCGGCGCTCTCGTATGCGTCGATCATCGCGGGCTTGATGTTTTCCCAGTCTGGGCCACGGCAAAGGCCGATACGAAGGCCTTTAAGGCACTTTGGCGTCGGTTGTTGGTCGTCTGGCACATGGAGGGCATCTGCGAGGAGTGAGAAATCGACGCCACTACGCGCGAAAAAACCGACAGTGTCGCAGGTCGGGGAGGCCTGTCTGAACCCGTCCTGAGAGATCAGACTCCAGGTTGGCTTCCATCCCCAAACGCCGCAATACGAGGCCGACAGTGACGTTTCGCCTGCGGTTTGCGTTCCTAAGCCTAATGCGCATAGGCCGGAGGCGACGGCGGCCGCCGCGCCACCGGAGGAGCCACCGGCAGTTCGGGAAAAATCGTGCGGGTTGCGCGTCTTCGCCGGTGGACTACTCGGCGTCAAACCTGCGCTCACCGTTTGCCCGACCAAGATGGCGCCATGCGTGCGCAATGCGCTAACACAGGTCGCGTCGAGGCCGGAAACCGGCGCGCGCCGCACCGAATGCTTGGTTGCGATGCTCTCCGAGAGTCCAACAGTGATCCCAGCGAGGAGTCCTTTGTCCCGCTGGTTGTCGACGTCCTCCGCTTGGGACATGGCCAGTTCGGAACTTACCTGGGAGTAGGCGCCTATCAGTGGGTCGAACTTTGCAATACGCATAGCTGCGTTCGCTGCGATGTCACGCGCGCTGATCTTGCCGCTTTGCACCGCTTCGGCAATCTCGTGGCCGTGGAGCTTTTCGATCGCGCTCATACAGGTCTCCTTCGTTCCCCCTCAGTGAAACATGCATCGCCGGACGCGCCACGCCGTGATTTCTCAGCCGTGAAATGAGAATTCTTCAGGGTCGCGCGGAAGTGCCAAAAAGAGAAAGGGCCGCCATGAGGCAGCCCTGTATTACTAGCGAGTTTCGATCAGATCGCGTGGACGTAATCGTTGGCTTCGACGCTCCGAAGGAGCCAGTCCTTGAACTTTTGAAGGACCGAGGCGCGGTCGGTTTTCCAAGGGGAAAGCATGTAATATGCGCTCCGCTCCGGAAAGCTCTCGGCCACACGGACGAGGTCGCCCTTTTCCAGAGAGGATTGGATGAGAAGCGAACGCCCGAGCAGAATGCCAACGCCGGAGCGTGCGGCTTCGGTAGCGGTGCCCGCCTGATTGAAACGGGGACCATGCAGGATGTCCTTCCGTTCGACCCCGTATTCGGCGAAGTATTTCGACCAGTCAGGAACAGATCCGTCAAAGCCAATGCGATCCGAATGGATCAACGGTGCCTCTGCCAAAAGGCGTTTGGTGTCGTTGCCATATCGCGCTGCAAGTTCCGGGGTGCAGACGGGAAGGATTTCTTCCTCGACGAGCGGCTCTTTCATGCAGTCGAGGTTGCTGTCCCAATTGCAGATTGTGAGGTCGATTTGCTGTGTCTCCGCCTCGCGGAGTGTCAGGTAGGTGTGCAGGCTCAGATCGATCTCGGGGGCCTCTGAGAGGAATTGACCAATGCGCGGCATGAGAAAGTGTGAGGCCACGGAACTCGATGCGCCGACGGCAAGGCGGCGATCCTGCTCTTCCTGAATGTTCTGGAGCGAGAGAACCGAGTCCTCGATCAGATCAAGCGCTGAGGACACGCGCTCCAATACCGAATTGGACTCCGGCGTCAGATAAATCCGGCTGTTCTTGCGGGTGAACAATTCGACCTGAAGAAAGTCCTCAAGGAGACGGATTTGGTGACTCACAGCTGTTGGTGTCACGCACAACTCGTCTGCCGCTTTCGCAACGGATTGATGCCGTGCAACGGCTTCGAATGCCCGTATCGCGTTTAACGGAACTCTTTTGCGCATGTGGACCGTGGCTCCCTATTGGTTTTGTCGCCTAGGTGTGGTCCTCCCTAACGCTGAAATTGTGTGATCGTTCACGTAACGGCAATCCGAGAGCTGCAGGATTGTGCGTAAATCGCATTGGTTGCGCCAAAAAGATGTGAATATTTGCTCTCGTGGCCGCAGATGCACAATCCTGCAGCAATTTCCGAATTCTGGTTTCAGCCCTGGAAAATGAAAAGCCCCGCGAACTTGCGGGGCCTGTTCTCTCGCTTTTGGCTCGCTCAGGCTGCAGTCGTTTCTTTCGCAAAACCAGCGATGTAGCTGAGGATGTCTGCCTCGCTCACCACGTCGGCGTATTTCGCGTTCATATCAAAAAGGTTGGCCTCATGCGGGGCGGGGTGACGATCGCCGCAGGCATCGGACACAACAGCAGTGCGGAAGCCGTAAGACATCGAGTCGACGCAGCTTGCGCGGACGCAGCCGGAGGTGGATAGGCCGCCGAGGATGACGGTATCGATCCCCATCGCGGTTAGCATCGGTGCAAGCGAGCTACCGAAGAACGCCGAGGGGTATTGTTTCGAGATGATCACTTCGTCCTCGCGTGGGACGAGACCGTCTGCGAAAGCTGCGGTTGAACGCCCAGGAATGAAGCTTTCAAGCGGTTTTGATTTCTCGAAGAAGCGACCGGCATTTACGCCCGACGGGTGCAGCGACATTTCGGTCAATACAACGGGCAGGCCCGCGGCATGCGCCGCTTCGCGAATGCGGAGCGCGGACTCGAGCGCCGTTTTGCATCCCTCGCCGCCGAAGAGCGGGCACTCGGGATCATAATACGCCTGCGCAAAATCGATGAGAACAAGCGCGGGGCGGTCGCCCAGTCCGATCGCGTTATCGAAGGCCTTTTTATAGTTTGCGGCGAGATCGTCACTCACGTTTCGTTCCTCTCGGGTCAGTCAGATTGCTGTCTGAATATAACGGCCGAAGCTGCGGGAGCGGACTGAGGATTTCTCACTGTCGGGTCGAATGCATCTCAGGGGAGGGGGGGGACGCTTTATCCCCAGATCACTGTCTTCTGGTTTTCAACCTCGGTGAGACGCAGGCGCACTTCGTAGAGGTCAGACAGTGTCTCAGACGTGATGACCTCATCCCATGCACCCGCACAATGGACTGAGCCACCTTTGAGGCCGATTACCCAATCTGCGTGGTTGGCTGCAACGGACAGGTCGTGCAGCACGATGAGGATGCTCCTGTCTTTGAGGCCGCGAAGGCGATCCATGATGTCACGTGTGTATTTCGGATCAAGCGCCGCGAGCGGTTCATCGAGAAACATCCATGGTGTGCTCTGTGCGTAAGCCATTGCGATATAGGCGCGCTGTTTTTGACCGCCCGAGAGCGACTCGACTTCGCGGCTTTCCAATGCGTTCAGGTCGAACCGGTCGATCGCATCGTCGATGATGGCGCGGTCCTCTGCCGTCGGTCGTCCGCGGTGATGCGGCCAACGTCCGAAGGAGATAAGGTCACGTACAGAGAGGCGCGGCACGGCGCCTTGGCTCTGCGTGAGGAAAGAGAGCACTTTTGCGCGATCTTGCTCTTTCATATTGTGGATGTCTCCGCCGCCAATTTCGACCGTTCCACTGTCGGGCTTCTGCAGCCCCGCCAAGCTGTGGAGCAGAGTAGACTTACCTGCACCATTCGGGCCGATGATCGCGACGATCCCTTTGTCCGGGATTTGCAGATCAATCTGGTCAAGAACGGTCGAGCCGCCACGGCGCAGCGTCAGGTTGGAAACGGTGATCATGAAGATCTCCTCAGGACAAGAGCGAGGAAGAGCAACCCGCCAGCGAATTCGACGACGATGGCGAGCGAGGATTGAAGGCCGAAGACGCGCTCGAACGCTGTTTGGCCTGTAACGAGAATTGTTGCGCCGATGAGTGCTGCTGCGGGAATGAGGACGAGGTGCCTGTGGTCCTTGAGCGCCGCGTGAGCGAGGCTCGCGGCGAGGAGACCAAGGAAGATAACTGGCCCAACAAGCGCAGTTGAGACAGAGACCATCACTGAGACAACGATCAGCGCGAGAAAGACAAACCGGTCGTAATGCAGGCCCAAGGTGCGTGCTTTGTCGCGACCGAGCGAGGCGACATCCAGACCGCGCGCCATCCAGAGGCACACCGCGAGCGCGACACATAGTGCAATGCCCGCTGGGGCAATCAATTCATCATCAATCACATTGAAGCTCGCGACGAGGGATTGTTGGAGAACAGCGAACTCTGACGGGGCGAGCAATCTCTGCGCAAAACCTGCGAGCGCACGGAGCAATGTGCCGAGAATGACGCCGGTCAAAATCATCCGAACAACGTCACGCGCACCGGTGCGAAACAGGATTCCGAAGAGAGCCGTCGCAAAGAGGGTGAGCACCGCCGTCTCAGTCAGAAATTTCGGAAGGGCGGGGAGCGTCGCAAAGCCGGCACTTCCCAAGGCCATGACTGCCATGGTTTGGATAAAAATAAACAGCGCATCGAAGCCGACGATGCCGGGCGTGAGGAGACGGTTGCTTGCAACCGTCTGAAACACGATGGTCGCCGCGCCAGATGCTGCGCCGACGAAGATCAGTGTCGCGAGTTTTTCGGCGCGAAGGTTCAGGATGAACCCGACAGGGCCGCGCAAGTTCCAGAAGAGAAAGAAGGCGGACACGCCGATGAGAATCAGCGCGAGGTAGGTCAAACGACGCTTAGCCATGAGACCCTGCCTTCCGCACGTTGAGCAGCCAGAGGAAGATGACGGCTCCAACGATTGCAAAGATCGTCGCCGCAGGAATTTCGTAGGGCCAGCGCACAATCCGTCCAATGACGTCCGAGCCGAGCACAAAGACCGCGCCCAGCAAAGCAATGATCGGGAGATTTCGGCGCAGGTTATCCCCCCAGATGCGGGAAACAATGTTAGGGACAACGAGCCCGACAAAAGGCATCGCGCCGACGGTGACAACGATCACAGCGACCATCAGGGCGACAATGGCGAGGCCGAGATAGACGGTCTGACGGTAATTGAGGCCGAGCGACCGCGCGTAATCCTCCCCCAGCCCGAGAATCGTGATCCGGTCTGCGAGGAAATAGAGCGCCACGGCGAGCGCGGCGATAATCCACAGAAGTTCGTAACGCCCTCTCAGAACGCCGGAGAATTCCCCCGACTGCCATATGTTGATGTACTGGACGAGATCGGTAATCCACGCGACATAGGTGGCCGCCGCACCAAGAATACCTGCGTAAATCATACCAGTCAGGGGCAGAAGCATCGGGTCACGGCGCGGGACCATGCGGGCGAGCAGGAAAAAACCGAATGTGCCGATCAGCGCAGTCGTTGCCGCGACGGACATTTTGGCAATCACAGGCGCCCCCGGCGCGATGAGCGTGATCGCCAAAAGACCGATCATGGCGGCTTCTGGCGTTCCGACGAGGCTCGGCTCGACCAGTCTGTTCTGGACGACCTGTTGTGTGACCACGCCTGCCAAAGCCAATCCCGCCCCCGCCAGAATGGCCGCAAAGGTTCTCGGAACACGACTGACCGCGAGAATGAGGCCCGTGTCGAGATCGCCGGAAAAGATATTGGTGGCGCCGATCAAAAGGCTCGCACTGATGAGAAGCGCGAGCCCGAGGACGACGAGTGTCATCTTCTTCAAGGTGTTAGCTCCCGGCTGTCGCGTAGCCTTCGATTAGCTGGTCGAGAACGATCTGAGTTGCGGTTGCCCCGCCTGCCGCGAGGTAGAGCGCGGCGCTATCGAGATAGATGATCTGGCCCTTCGTCCCTGCGGTCGTGCCCGCCACCAGCGGGTTGTCGAGGGTTGCTGCCGCAGCTTCGCCTTCGCGCCCGATTGCGGACAGGCGGTCAATCACGAGGATCCAGTCGGGGTTCACGTCCGCAATGAATTCGAACGACACAGACTGTCCGTGATCCTCGGCGGTCACGTCAGGATAGGCCTCCGGAATGCCTGTCTCAGTGTGCAGCCACCCAAAACGGCTGTCGTCGCCGTAGGCAGAGAGCTTGCCGCCGTTAGTCATGAGGATGAGCGCGTTACCTTTGTCGGCGACGACAGACCGCACGTCTTCGAGTTTGGCATCGAGTGCCCCAATCAACTCGGCCGCTTCGGCTTCTTTCTCGAAAATCGCGCCATAGGCTTTGGTCCGCGCCTTGGATTCCGCGAGGAGGTCTTCGCCCTCGATGGTCATGTCTAGCGTCGGAGCAACCTCGCGCATTGCGCCAATTGCTTCTTGGGATCGTCCGCCGGCGACGATGAGGTCGGGTCCGAGAATGGCGAGCGCTTCGAGGTCGGGCTCAAACAGTGTGCCGACTGTATTCGTCTCCTCAAAGACATCCTTGAGGTACGTGGGCGCGGCAACTGACGGAATACCGTCCAGCGTCACGCCCAGTGCGTTCAGGGTGTCGATGGCGGCCAAGTCAAAGGCGACGACAGATTTCGGAGAGGTCTCGACGGTGGCTGTTCCATCCCATGCTGGAACTGTGACCTCGGCAGCAAAAGCAACAAGCGGCGTCAACGCGACAGAGAATGTCGCAGCTAGAAGTCTCATGGATTTTCCCATCGTGATGAATTTTAAGTGCGTTACTTTTTCCGACTAATAGAGTCGGAATTTACCCGAGTAATAAACTCGGGCTTGCTGCGAGCGCAACCACTAGTTTGCGATTGCGACAGCTTCCTCCGCGTAATGTGAACTGGCGCTGCAAGCCCATTTATGTCACATCCAGATGGGAAATGCGGATCTAGTTGGGCGAACGTGTTCCTCGCGCAGTCACGAACTCACCCGGGATCGCATAGCTCCCGTCGGTCCGCTTGCAATCTTTGATCGACGCCAAGAACTCCTGACAAACTTCGGACCAGACATCCGCGTCAAACCGTTTGACAGCGAGCGCCACAGGCCCGCCGAGCAGAACGGACTCCACGACGTCAGCCTCTGACTTGAACACCAATGTCTCGAACTGGCGGTGCTCCTCTATGTCTATCAGACCCGCGTCGGCAAAGAGCCGTGTCAGCGCATTAGGAGCGCCGGTTCCAAAAAACATCGGACAGACCTCTGATGCCACGCGAGCATCAACGATGGGGAAGACATCGGCCCACCCACAATTGCGGCGTTCGCCCCAGACGGTTGCCGCGACCGTGCCGCCAGGGATGACGACCCGAGACATCGCTGTGACAGCCGCGGCGGGATCGGGCGTATACATCAGCCCAAGAGCGCAGATCGCAGCATCAAAAGACTGGTCCTGCACGTCGAGTTTCTCTGCGGCCATACGTGCAACTTCGATGTGCGTGACATCGCACGCGTCCAATCGGCTCTGTAGGTCGTTAATCATTCCCTGCGAAAGGTCCGTCGCGAGAATATGTCCGGTATCGGCAACCGCTTCGGAGAGCCGAAGCGTCACGAGCCCGCTGCCGCATGCTGTCTCAATGACCCGCTGTCCCTTTTCCAAATCAGCCATCTTAAGAAGCTGGTCATGAGCAGGTCGCAACTGGTCCTCCCATGCGGCGTGGTAGTGCGATGCTGCGACATCCCAGCCGTAGCGCTGTACGCGGAGTTGAAGCCTGGCATCCATCACTTAGCTCCTTCCAAAACAGAAATCGCGGTGCTGATCGGCTGCGCATCCCGAAAGGCGAGGAACCAAGGGTCGTGCGAAAGCGCGCGTCGGACCAACTCCCGAACCTTTTCCTCCGGCTCAGGGCTTCTGATCTCGATGGTGATCCGCGTGTCGTTCGGCGCGGCGTTTACGCCCTCCATTCCGAGCACTCCGCGGTTGTCCCAGTCCTGCTCGATCCCGACGCGGACTGTGTCGATATTAAAACCCTCTCGCGCGGCCGTCATTTTGATCCCGATTGCGAGACAGCTGCAAATCGCAGCGCGGCCGAAGTAGCCCGGTGCAGGCCCTTCTTCGCTTCCTCCGATTGCGCTGGGCATGTCGACGGAGACTTTGTGCCCATCCTGTTCATAGATGCAGCTCAACCCGTCCCGCACTTCGGCGGAGCCGCGATTGATCGCGCGTGCGCTCTCCGGTCGCTGCGAGAAAATTGAAATCGCGCGAAGCTGTGCGTCTCTGGCGTGGATGTTCCGGTTCATAGCGGCATCTCCCGAAAAATGTTGAGGTGGCGGCGACCGACCCGCTGTCCGGTCGCCGCGCAATTCATCCTGCGGCCATGGCCTTGATGTCATCGGCACTTGGCGTGTTGCCGCCAATTCCCCACTGGCCACTGCGGACTTCCTTCACCCGCACCCAAGTGACGCCGCGCATGTTTTCCCCTTCCACCTCGACCATGGCGTCGGTCACTTTCTGGATCATCTGCGCTTTCTGATCGGCGTCGAATACGCCTTCGATCACTTCAATATCTACCAACGGCATTGCGGTTCTCCTTCGCTCTAAACTCTGGTGAAACGAGGGTGACACGGAGCGCGTCAGGCGGGCCAGTTCAGGAAATGGAGCAAACCCACTACAGTTTCTGAAGTGGACGGATCGGCTCAATCAGTGCTTTCCTTGAGGGGGAGGTGCCGAAATGTCAGATTCGAATTACCCGAAGTTTTGTCCCGTTGCGATGGCTGCGAGCCTTTTGGAGCCGCGATGGACCATGCTCCTCCTGTGCGAAATGTGGTCCGGCTCGACCCGTTTCAACGAGATTCAGCGCGGCGTTCCGGGGATGTCACCCGGACTTTTGTCCAAGCGTTTGAAAGAGATGGAGATGAATGGCCTGGTTGTCCGTAGCGGCGGTGGCCCGGGCGCTCATGCCGAGTATCTGACGACGCCGCTCGCGGACGAATTGGAGCCGCTCATTCGTGGTCTGGGCGAATGGGCACATCGCAATATCGACTGCGAGGCATCCCTCCAGACTCTCGATGCACGTGTGCTGATGTGGAATATCCGCCGGAAGATTGATCTTTTACAATTGCCAAAGCGAAAAAGTGTCATCCAGTTCATCCTCAAAAACGAGCCGGACGATACGGTGAATTACTGGCTGGTGGCGAAACCCGGTGAAGAGACCGATCTCTGCTATACCGATCCGAAATTTGACGTGGATCTTTTCGTCGTCTGCGAGTTGCGCGCGTTGACGGCGGCATGGATGGGGCACTCGACTTTTGAGGCGGAGATCGACAGCGGGCGGATCAGCCTGACAGGTCATGACCTCATGGAAAGAACGCTGACCAAGTGGCTCATCCGCAGCAGCTTTGCCGACGTCGCGAAATGCGCGCCGGTTGAGCAACAGAGGATCGCGACTTAGCGATCCAAATCGGTCATTCCGACATGGAAAAGGGGCGCACGAGGCGCCCCTTTGATGTTTGATCGGAAAGCGCGCCTTAGCTGCGCGGTTTGGAGTTTTCCGGATCGTAGAGCGGCGCGTAGCCGACACCTGCGACTTCGACCGGATAGGTCTCGTCGAGGTAGGTGACGTGGAGCGTGCGACCCACTTCACAGTACTCTTTCGGCAGGTAAGCGAGCGCGATGTTTTTACCAACGGTCGGGCCATAGGCCACAGAGGTGGTGAACGAACGACGGCCCAGTTCGTCGATGAGAACCTCACCCGTTTCCGGATCCATCACCGGCATGGTGGTGTTCGGATAACGCTTCACGCCGTTGGAGTCCGTGTGCTCATGCATCACCAGCGTGCAGAGCATCGCCGGCTGTTGTTCGCGGGCACGGTATTCGAGGTGCTTCGCTTTGCCAACGAAGTCGGCCTCTTTCACCTTCGGACGCGACAGGTCAGCCTCGTAGAGGTTGTACATCGTGTTCAGGTCGGCGTTCTGCAGACGCAGGGATTTCTCCAGACGACGGGAGTTGGCGTAGGTTTCGACACCCACGGCCATCACGCCGGTCGAGCGCAGTGCATCCCAGACAGCGAGGCCGTCTTCGTAACGCATGTGAAGTTCCCAACCTTGCTCACCCACATAGGAGATGCGGAACGCGGAGACTTTCTTGCCTGCGATTTCGATCGTCTTGATCGCTGCAAACGGGAAGTTCTCGATGTCGAGCATGTCCGGATCGGCGACAACCTTTTTCAGGTTCTCACGCGCGTTCGGACCCCAGATGCCGATGGTGGTGAAGTCTTCGGTCGTCTCGGTGATGGTCACGTCGAGACCGCGGTCTTCGGCCATGCGCTTCATGTACATGAGATCGCGCGGACCAGCGTCGGCACCGTTCACGAGGCGGCAGCGGTCTTCCATGCGGAACACCGTGAAGTCGGCGCGAACCATGCCTTCTTCATCGAGCATGTGGGTGTAGATACCCTTGCCGATGTTGTTGTCGCCACCGATTTTCGCCGCACAGAGGTATTCCATCAGCTCGACGTGGTCCGGTCCGGAGATGTCGGTCATGTGGAAGTGCGACAGGTTGATGATGCCGCAGTCTGCGGACATCTCGAGTTGCTCGGCGTTGGAGACGCGCCAGAAGTGACGGTTGTCCCACTCGGCTTCACGCACCGGAACCTGATCTGCGTATTTTTCGAGAAGGTGCTCGTTGGCTGCGTAGCCATGGGCACGTTCCCAGCCGCCAAGCTCCATGAAGTAGCCACCGAGTTCGACTTCGCGCTCGTAGAACGGCGAACGACGGACGCCGCGACCGTTAGCGAAAGGCTCACGCGGGTGCACTGGCGGGTTGTAGATTTTGGCAGCGGTTTCTTCGCAGCGGCCCCAAATCCACTCTTCGGTCAACTGGTAGTCGCTGAAACGTGCGTAATCGATGCCGTTGTGGTCCACATCGGTGCGGCCTTTGGTCATCCAGTCGGCGATGAGCTTGCCCATGCCCGGGCCGTCTTTGACCCAGATCGCGACGGCGTACCACAGGCCACGCAGTTTGCGGCTCTCACCCATGGACGGACCGCCATCGGTGGTGGTTTGCAGCAGGCCGTTGAAGGAGTGCGCTTCGTTGAAGCCGAGTTCTGCGAGGATCGGGGTGAGTTCCATCGCTTTTTCGAGCGGCTCGATCACGTCTTCCAGAACGAGGTCGCGCATGGACGGACCCATGCGGGCTTCTTCTTTTTCGAGAATGTCGCGCGGGTGAACCATGCGCACGTCTTTCTCGTAGTAGTAGCCCCATTCCATCTGGCCACCTTCGGTGGTCGCAGGATCGCCGGTGTCGCGCATGTAGGCGGAGTTGCCTTGGTCGCGGAGCAGCGGGCGGCCGATCTCGAGGCCGGTGCCTGCAAATTCATCATACGGTCCGAAGAAGGTCAGCGGGTGGTCGACCGGCATGACCGGAAGGTCTTCGCCAGCCATTTCGGCGATCAGGCGGCCCCAGAGACCGGCACAGACCACGACGTAATCGGCCATGATGGTGCCACGGTGGGTTTTCACGCCGGTGACGCGACCGTTTTCGGTCAGAAGTTCCAGAGCCGGGGTGTTCGCGAACACTTTGAGCTTGCCAGATTTCTCGGCAGCGTCGATCAGCTCGCCTGCAACGGCTTGGGAGCGCGGCACAACGAGACCGGCATCCGGATCCCACATTGCGCATTCGATCTCGTCTTCTTCGAGAAGCGGGAATTTTTCTTTGGCTTCTGCTGCCGTGATCATCTTCACGTTGGAGCCGAACGCACGACCGGAGTCACAGCGACGCTTGAGCTCGGTCAGACGGTCCTCGTCGCCTTTGCGGCAGACTTCGATGCCGCCGATGCGGGAATAACGGCCCATCTTCTCGTAGAAGTCCATCGAGTACATGGTGCTCCATGTGCTCAACAGATCGTGGCTGGTGGCGAAACAGAAATCGGACGCGTGACCGGTGGAGCCGATGTCCGTGGGAACTGCGGATTTGTCGATGCCGACAATATCTTCCCAACCGTTTTCGATGAGGTGATGCGCGACGGACGCGCCAACGATACCGCCAAGACCGACGATAACGACTTTAGCCCTGCTGGGGAACGAAGACATATCTCTCAATCCTTCTTTTCGAGGTGTTTGTCTGGGTGTGGCGCGGGGAGCGAGCGCCGAGAATTACGGGGAAGCGTGTCGGCCCCGAAACCGACGACAGCCGCGCGGAGGAAAACTCCCTCCGCGCGGCCAGAATGCATGCCGAAATTGGTATTTCGGCGTCGTGTCATGCGCCCAGCTCCGGGATATCGTAACCTTTGCAGCGATATGCGGCAATGAGCGTGTTGTGCATGAGCGTCATAATGGTCATCGGACCGACGCCCCCCGGCACGGGGGTGATGGCGCGCGCGCGCACAGCGGCGGAGGCAAAGTCCACATCGCCCACGAGGTGTTTCTCACCGTCGCGGATGATGCGGCTGGTGCCCACGTCGATCACGGTGGCGCCCGGTTTGATCCAGTCACCCTTGATCATTTCGGCCTGACCGACAGCGGCGACAACGATGTCCGCCTTGCCGACTTTTTCCGGAAGATCAGCGGTGCGCGAATGCGCCATGGTCACGGTGCAGTTCTCTGCGAGCAGAAGCTGCGCCATCGGCTTGCCGACGAGGATCGAGCGACCGACGACGATGGCATCCAGGCCCGAGAGGGAACCCAGTTGGTCCTTGAGAAGCATCAGGCAGCCGAGCGGCGTGCAGGACACGAGCCCTGGCAGACCGGATGCGAGATATCCCGCGCTCAGCGGATGGAGCCCGTCGACATCCTTGGCTGGATCGATGGCTTCGATAACCTGAAGACTATCGAGATGACGGGGCAGGGGCAGCTGGACGAGGATGCCGTCTACGGTTTCGTCGGCGTTCAGTTGCGCCACGAGGTCCATGAGGGTTTCCTGCGTCGTGTCTTCGGGCAGGCTGTGCTCGAAGCTTTCCATGCCCAGCTTGCGGGCCATGCGACCTTTGGAGCGGACGTAGATTTCGCTGGCCGGATCAGAGCCGACGAGCACCACAGCAAGACCGGGCGCGCGGCCCGATTTTTGGGTGAATACGGCTGCTTTTTCAGCAATCCGATCCCCGAGGCCGGCTGCAAAGGCTTTCCCGTCGATGATTTGTGCGGTCATTTGCGCACCTCCTTGATAATCATGAAAGGGGACCGGAGAACCGGTCCCCTAACGGGCAGGGATTACGGAGTGAACACCACGGTGCGGTGATCATTGAGCATGACGCGGCCTTCGAGGTGGTATTTCACCGCACGCGCGAGAACGCGGGACTCGATGTCACGGCCGGTGGCCACAAAGTCTTCGGCAGACATGGTGTGGGTGACGCGCTCGGTTTCCTGTTCGATGATCGGGCCTTCGTCGAGGTCCGGGGTCACGTAGTGTGCGGTCGCGCCGATGAGTTTCACACCACGGTCATAGGCCTGGTGATACGGCTTTGCGCCTTTGAAGGACGGCAGGAAGGAGTGGTGGATGTTGATGATCATACCGAAGAGCTGGTTGGACAGCTCGTTGGAAATCACCTGCATATAGCGGGCGAGGATCACCAGCTCCGCACCGGTTTCCTGAACGAGAGCGGAGAGCTTTTCTTCCTGCTCTGCTTTGTTCTCTTTGTTCACCGGCCAGCAGTGGAACGGGATACCTTCCTGATCGGCAACTTTGCGGGCGTCTTCATGGTTGGACACGATGGCCACCACTTCTGCATCGAGCCAGCCAGTTTTGATCTGGTAGAGAAGGTGCAGCATCGCGTGGTCGAATTTCGACACCATGATGATGATCTTCGGCTTGCGGGTCTCGTCCTCAACTTTGAGCTTGAGGTTGAAGCGGTCCACAGACGGTTTCAGTGCCAGTTCGATGGCGTCGCGCTCGATGGCCTCCGGGAAGAGGCAGGACATACGCAGGAAGAACTTGTTCGTCTTGCGGTCCCAGAACTGGTTGGACTCAGCGATGTTCGCGCCGCGGGAGGACATTGCGGTGGTGACGGCGGCAACGATGCCCGGCTGGTCGTCACAGGCGATGCGCAGGGTGTAGGAATTGGAGCTCATTGGTTTGGTTCCGTTCATAAATGTCTGATGGGTGAGCGTCAGAGTTGACGCTCAAGCTCAGGCACGATCTCGAAGAGATCGCCAACGATGCCGTAGTCGGCCACTTGGAAGATCGGCGCGTCTTCATCGGTGTTGATCGCAACGATGATTTTGCTGTCCTTCATGCCGGCGAGGTGCTGGATCGCACCGGAAATGCCACAGGCGATGTAGAGATCTGGAGCCACGACTTTACCGGTCTGACCGACCTGAAGATCGTTTGCGGCATAGCCAGCATCCACAGCAGCGCGCGACGCGCCAACGGCGGCACCGAGTTTGTCGGCGAGCGGGGTGATGATCTCGTTGAATTTCTCGTCAGAACCGAGGGCACGGCCACCGGAGACGATGATTTTCGCGGAGTTCAGTTCCGGACGGTCGCTTTCAGACAGGATGTTCTGAACGAAGCTGGACAGATCGCTGCCCTCAGCCGGTGCATCCACTGAGGAAACCGCAGCGGAGCCACCTTCACCAGCGGCAGCGAAGCTCGCGGTGCGGACGGTGAGCACTTTGGTTGCATCGGTGGCTTGCACCACTTCGATGGCGTTGCCCGCGTAGATCGGACGTTTGAAGGTATCTGCAGAGACCACTTCGATCACCTCGGAGACCTGCATCACGTCGAGAAGGGCAGCGACGCGCGGCAGCACGTTTTTGCCTGTCGTGGTGGCCGGTGCGACGATGGTGTCGTAGTCGCCTGCGAGGGATACGATGAGAGCGGCAGATGCCTCTGCGAGACGCTCGGCGAGTGCATCGCTCTCGGCGACGAGCACTTTGCGCACGCCTGCGAGTTTCGCGGCGGCCTCAGCGGCAGCAGCGGCGTCTTTGCCCGCGATCAGGATGTCGACGTCACCGCCGATTTGGGACGCTGCGGTCAGGGCCTTTGCGGTCTGGTCCGACAGGGTCGCGTTGTCATGTTCTGCAAAAAGAAGAGTAGCCATGTTTTCAGTTCCCCTATCGGTCAGATGACGCCGGCTTCGTTTTTGAGCTTTTCGATCAGCTCGGCGGCGGAGGCGACTTTGATACCGGCCTGACGCTGTGCCGGCTCTTCGACGCGCAGCACGTTCAGACGGTTTTCGACGGTCACGCCGTAATCGGCGGGGGTCTTCTGATCGAGCGGCTTTTTCTTTGCCTTCATGATGTTCGGCAAAGAGGCATAGCGCGGCTCGTTGAGACGCAGGTCGGCGGTCACGACAGCGGGGAGCTTGATCTCGATGGCTTGAAGGCCGCCGTCCACCTCACGCGTGACTTTCGCGGAACCGTCGCTCAGTTCGACTTCGGAAGCGAAGGTGCCCTGCGACCAGCCGAGAAGGGCAGAGAGCATCTGACCGGTCTGGTTAGCGTCATCATCAATGGCCTGTTTGCCGAGGATCACGAGACCCGGCTCTTCCTCAGCAACAACGCCTTTCAGGAGCTTCGCTACCGTCAGCGGCTCGGTCGTGCCATCAACGGTGATGAGAATCGCACGGTCGGCACCCATGGCGAGCGCGGTGCGCAGAACGTCCTGAGCCTGTGCGGCACCGATGGATACGGCGATGACTTCATCGGCCTTGCCCGCTTCTTTCAGGCGCACGGCCTCTTCGACAGCGATCTCGTCGAAGGGATTCATGGACATTTTGACGTTGGCGAGTTCGACACCGGAATTGTCCGCTTTGACACGGATTTTCACATTGTAATCGACCACCCGTTTTACAGGAACGAGTACTTTCATTTTTCCCTCTCTGTCGGTCCCAAAAAGCAAAGCCCTTGGGTTAGCCCCCACCGCCGGTGAGGCCTTTGAATTATTTTCAAGATTTGGAGAGCAAGGCGTGCGGCAATGCTCCCGTAGGTGTTCCCGTTCTAAACGGGTTTACCCCCAGATGACCGGTTCAGGTGTTGTCGGGAATTAGTCAGTCGCATAGGCGTTCGCGAACATTCTGGCAGTGCAGACTGTGACTGTGCGCGAACCCTTTGACCTCCTAGAAGACGATGCAAATCGTCTTTCCCCACCAGAGAGACCGGGTTTCTGATCGTAGGGAGGAAGATGGCGACTTTTTGCGCCGAAAAATAGAACGATTGCGTCAATGCGAGATTATCGCTACGACAGAATGACGTTGTTTCCTGTGTGGAGATGCAAATATGACGGCTCCATCTGCTCAAGACACTTCTGGTCGGGACACATCCGGAGTCGCCCGCCCGACCACCTCATTGCGGGCTCAAAAGCCACGCACAGAAGGGCCACGCCTGTCCGTCGGCTTCATTCTCGCGCGACGATTTACGCTCTGCGCCTTCGCGAATTTCGTCGATGTCCTGCGTCTGGCGGCGGATGAGGGCGACCGGAGTCGGCCTATCCTTTGCGACTGGACGGTCCTATCCGATACCATGGATCCGGTCGTCTCCAGTTGTGGTATCAGCGTCCAGCCAAAGGAGCGCCTCGGCGATCCGCGCCGTTTCGACTACATCGTCGTTGTGGGCGGTTTGATGGATGAAACGCCGTCTCTGAGTCAGGCCTATCACCGGTATCTTCACCAAGCCGCCGAAGCCAACATTCCTCTGGTCGGGATTTGCACCGGCGCGTTCTTCTTGCACCAAGCCGGGCTCTTGGACGGGTATAAGTGTTGTGTGAGCTGGTTCCATCACTCTGATTTCCTTGAACAGTTCGAGGGGCTCAACCCAGTGGCGGATCAGATCTTCGTGGTGGACCGCGACCGGCTCACTTGTTCCGGTGGTGTGAGCTCCGCGCATCTCGCGGCGCACCTCATCGACAAACATGTCGGGCGCGCGCAGGCGAGCAAGAGCCTGCACATCATGATCATTGACGATGCGCTTCAAGCCGACAAACCACAGCCCGGGCTTCCGCTTGATCTCAAGACGCAGGACCCCATCGTCCAGCGTGCGCTTCTGCTCATGCAGCAGAACATCGACACACCGATTTCCGTGCAGGACATTGCGCACCGCATGGGCAACAGTAAGCGTCAGATCGAAAGACACTTTCGGATGGCGCTCAACACCTCGCCACAAGCGGCCTTCCTCGACATGCGGCTCGATTTCGCGAAACACCTCGTCGAGAAGACGCAAAAGTCCGTCGCGCAGATCGCGGTCGACAGTGGATTCTGTGATTCTTCGCACCTGAGTCGCATGTTCCGGCGCAAATATGGTGTGACACCGCAGTCATTTCGACAAACTTCCCCTACGGAAGTTTCCGACTTGCCCTCAAATTGAGCGCAAAATTTATGTAAATTGGCATTTGTGCATATATAATTGCCAATGTGTGAATTGCTGCCGTCGCCATCTTCGCGAGCGCCGCAGTTTTTCCTGTTGAATGACGCATTCATTCTGCCAGCAAAATTTCCCTCTACAGATACTCCCCGAAAATCTCAGCCACACCGCAAAACGCAGGGTGGCTTAACAATAAAAAGCTCAGGGAGAGTTTGGGTCATGGTGGGATCCCGCGACGACGCGTTCGTGTCTTTCGAACATGTACAGAAAAGCTACGACGGCGAGACCCTCGTGGTGAAAGACCTCAATCTGCAACTGGCCAAGGGCGAATTCCTGACCATGCTCGGGCCGTCGGGGTCCGGCAAGACCACCTGCCTCATGATGCTGGCAGGGTTCGAGACCGCCACCCACGGTGAGATTCGTCTCGACGGCAAACCGATCAACCAAGTGCCGCCGCACAAACGTGGCATCGGCATGGTGTTCCAGAACTATGCGCTCTTCCCGCACATGACCGTTGGTGAGAACCTGTCTTTCCCGCTCGAAGTGCGCGGCATGGGCAAGTCCGAGCGTGAAGCGAAAATCAAACGCGCGCTCGATATGGTGCAGATGGGCGCCTTCGCGAACCGTCGTCCGGCACAGATGTCCGGTGGTCAGCAACAGCGGATCGCACTGGCCCGTGCGCTCGTGTTTGATCCAAAACTCGTCCTTATGGACGAACCGCTCGGCGCGCTCGACAAACAGCTTCGCGAACACATGCAGTTCGAGATCAAGCACCTCCACGAAAGCCTCGGCATCACTGTTGTATACGTGACCCACGATCAGGGCGAGGCATTGACCATGTCCGACCGCGTGGCCGTGTTCAACGATGGCCGTATCCAACAGCTCGCGCCGCCCGCCGAACTTTACGAGCGTCCGCAGAACAGCTTCGTCGCGGGCTTCATCGGCGAGAACAACAAGCTCGCCGGTGTGATTGAGGACATCGATGGCGACCGCGCCGTGGTGCGTCTCGAGAACGGTGAGCAGATTGATGCAACGGCAGTGAACGTAAAAGAGAAGGGCGAAAAGACCCTCGTTTCCATCCGTCCTGAGCGCGTCGAGTTCAAACCGGACCTGATCCCGGCCGGTTCCCACACCATCGACGCCCAGATTCTCGAGATCATTTACATGGGCGACATCCTGCGCGCCCGCATGCGCGTCGCCGGTAATGACGAGTTCGTCATGAAGTACCGCAACACGATCGACCAGACCCAGCTGACGCCGGGCCAGCATATCCGCATCGGTTGGAACCCGCTCGACGCGCGCGCGCTCGACATGATCTGAGTTTTCTTCGCTCCGGCTTTCGGGACCGGAGCGAGGCACTACAAGCACGGCTTGAACCCGTGCGAATTATCCTGATCCAACATGGAGAAAATCATGAACAAGAAGACCCTTTTTGCCCTGACCACGGCACTCGGTGGCCTCGCGCTTCCGGCTCTCGCCGATGACATCACCATCATGAGCTGGGGCGGGTCCTACGCCGCGGCTGAAAACGAAGCGTCTTACAAGCCGTTCACCGCAGCAACCGGCATCGGCGTCGTTTCTGTGGATGCAGACAACCCTGCAACCCCGGTGAAAGCTCAGGTAGATGCCGGCAACGTGACCACCGACGTCGCTCTGTTCCTCCTCTCCGACGCCGTGCGTCTGTGTGATGAAGGCCAGCTGATGCCGATCGATCCGACTGTTCTTCCGGCTGGCGTCGATGGCACCCCGGCTGTGGACGACTTTATCGAAGGCACCCTCACCGAGTGCATGATCCCGAACGACATCTACGCAACTGCAGTTGCCTATGATGCGTCCCAGTTCGCTGAAGGCGCGGCACCGTCCTCCATCGCCGACTTCTTTGACACCGAGAAATTCCCGGGCAAACGCGGCGTTCTCAAGAGCCCGAAAGTGGTTCTGGAAATGGCTCTGATGGCTGATGGCGTTCCTGCTTCCGAGGTTTACGACGTGCTCGACACCGACGAAGGTGTGGATCGCGCTTTCGCGAAACTCGACAGCATCAAAGACGACGCAATCTACTGGGAAGCTGGCGCACAACCGCCGCAACTTCTCGCTGACGGTGAAGTCGTCATGACCATGTCCTACAACGGCCGTATCTTCAACGCCGCCGTCAACGAAGGCAAACCGTTCGAAGTTCTCTGGGACGGTCAGGTCTTTGAGTGGGAAGGCTACGTGATCCCGGAAGGTGCTCCGAACGCAGAAGCTGCGCTTGAGTTCATCAAGTTCGCGACCATGTCCGAGCAATCTGCTCACTTTTCCGAGCGCATCTCCTACGGTACGCCGCGTAAATCCGCTGCTCCGCTCGTGGGCAACGTGCACGGCACCGATATCCCGATGGCGCCGAACCTGCCGACCTACCCGGACAACATGACCAACGCTCTGGCGTCCTCCGCTGATTTCTGGGTGGACCGCGAAACCGAACTCGGCGAGCGCTTCAACGCGTGGCTTCTGGCCAACTAATCCCCTCACGGGATTGGAAAAAAACTGCCGGGTACTCCGTCCCCTTGTGCCCGGCAGACCGGCGAAAGAGCTTTTACCTCTGCTTTTTCGCCGGTCCCCTGAATTCTGACGCGTGTTCCGACACGCACGTCAACAGGTTGCACGGTCTGCGACCGTGCAGCTTTGGCACCCAAAGAATAATAGGCCGGGAAAAGCCAGGCCCAATGAACGATAGGATAGAGGATGTCTGACGTTGCTTCTCAGTTGACCACCGCGGATGGGCGCCCGCTCAAGGCCGCGCTGGCGTCGGCTCAGGCCCGGGCAAAACGCCGCGCGTTTTTTCTGGTGCTGCCCCTTTTGCTGTTCATTCTGATCACCTTCGCTGTGCCGATCGGTCAGATGCTTCAGCGTTCGGTTTATAACGATCAGTTCTCCAAATCCGTTCCGGCCCTGACGCAGTGGTTCGCCGAGAACCCCAAAGGCAGCGCGCCGGATGAAGCGGCTTTTACCGCGCTGGCGTCTGATCTTTTGCTCATGAAAGAGACGCGCGCCGCAGGTGATGCAGGAACACGGATCAACTATGTGGTTTCTGGCACGCGGTCGATGTTCACGAAAGCCGCCCGTGGCGCTGACAAGCTCGAGCCGCCCTACATGGAGACATTCCTCGATCTCGACGAGGATTGGGATGAGCCGCAGATCTGGAACGCAATGCGCTCTGCCGCGAGCCCTTGGACGCTCGACTTCTATACCATCGCCTTTGACCTCGAACGCGATGCGGACGGCAAGCTGCAAAAGGTGGATGAGAACCAGCGCGTCTATTTCCGCCTCTATATCCGGACCTTTGTCCTTGCGAGCGTAATCACCGCGATCTGTCTCGTCCTCGCATTCCCGATTGCCCATCTGCTCGCGACGCTGCCGATGGCGAAGGCGAACCTCCTGATGATCCTCGTTCTTCTGCCGTTCTGGACTTCGCTTCTCGTGCGAACAACGAGTTGGATTGTGCTCTTGCAAGGGCAGGGCGTCATTAACTCCGTCCTCGTCGCCCTCGGAATTATCAGCGATGATGGCCGGATCCAGATGATCTACAACCAGACCGGCACGATCATCGCTATGGTCCACATCCTGCTGCCATTCATGGTGCTGCCGCTCTATTCCGTCATGCGTGTTATCCCTGTGAGCTACACCCGTGCCGCGCGCTCCCTCGGTGCGACGAGCTGGACAACCTTCCGCCGCATCTACCTGCCGCAGACCATTCCCGGCATTGGTGCTGGTGTGCTGTTGGTCTTCATCCTCGCGGTTGGTTACTACATCACTCCGGCGCTCGTCGGTGGTGCGGATGGTCAGCTGTTCTCGAACATGGTGCAGTTCCACATGACCAAAGCAAACTGGTCGATGGCGGCCGCTCTGGCGACCATGCTTCTGGTCGGCGTGCTCGTCCTCTACTGGCTCTACGATCGCCTGATCGGCATCGACAAACTGAAACTCGGTTAAGGAGAAAGACGAATGGCTCTGCCTAGCTACGCTTCCCCGCTCGAACGCGCCTGGCACTACGCATATCTGGTGATCTGCGCCATGGTGTTCTTTTTCCTCATCGCGCCGATCCTCGTGATTGTCCCGCTGTCGTTCAACGCGGAACCCTACTTCACCTACACGGAGAAGATGCTCAGCCTCGACTCCGAAGGCTACAGTATGCGCTGGTATGACTCGCTTTTGACCACGGGCATGCAAGCCGCTGAAGCGGTGCGCGACGGCGCATGGTGGTCCGACCTGTGGCACAATGCCGACTGGGTGAAAGCCGCGAAGAACTCCGTGATCATCGGGTTCTGGGCGACGATCCTGTCTACAGTTCTCGGAACGCTGGCCGCGCTTGGCCTTGCACGTCCCGAAATGCCGTGGCGCCGGACCATTATGGCGATCCTGATCAGCCCGATGATCGTGCCGATCATCATCGTCGCGACGGGGATGTTCTTCTTCTACTCCAACCCCTGCGCCATCGTTGGTCTCGAATGCGGTCGTCTGACCTCCACCTACACTGGTGTCATTCTGGCCCACGGTGCACTGGGTATTCCCTTCGTGATCATCACTGTGACGGCGACGATGTCGGGCTTTGACCAGTCCCTGATCCGCGCCTCTGCGAGCCTCGGTGCCAACCCGCGCCGCACGTTCTTCAAGGTGGTGATGCCGCTCATCCTTCCGGGCGTCATTTCGGGTGGCCTGTTCGCATTCGTGACCTCCTTCGACGAAGTGGTTGCCGTGCTCTTCATCGCAGGTCCGGATCAACAGACGATCCCGCGTGAAATGTGGAGCGGTATCCGCGAGCAGATCAGCCCAGCGATCCTCGCTGTTGCGACGATCCTCGTGGTGATCTCCATCGCGCTGTTGACCACGGTCGAATTGCTGCGTCGCCGGTCGGAACGTCTCCGCGGAGTGGCTGCGCACTAAGCGCGACACCTTCTCAGACCTAGTGACCTCAAATCTGATGCGCGCCTTCCCGCCGAGGAGGGCGCGTTTTTCAATGTGGCGCAGATGTTCTGCCGTTTTGCCTCATCTCTACACGCGTCGAACGAGGCGGCGCTGTCTCCTGTTTGAACGCACTTCCGCATCGCGGGAGATGCGGCGTGATCCGTGCCGGGAGGACGGCTGGATCAGCGAAACACACAAAACAGACCGTGCGGAGCCGATCCCCGCGGCAATTGGGAGGAAAATCATGAGTTCCAACAGAGGCGTTGTCTACATGGGCCCCGGCAAAGTCGAGGTTCAGAACATTGCAGACCCGACCATGGCGGCCCCGAACGGGCGCAAGCTCGATCACGCGGTCATCCTGAAAGTGGTCTCCACCAACATCTGTGGGTCTGACCAGCACATGGTCCGTGGCCGCACAACCGCGCCAGAGGGTCTCGTCCTTGGCCACGAGATCACTGGCGAAGTGATTGAAAAAGGCTCCGACGTCGAGATGCTGAATGTCGGCGACATCGTCTCCGTGCCGTTCAACGTCGCCTGTGGTCGCTGCCGCTGCTGTAAGGAGCAGGACACGGGCGTCTGTCTCACCGTGAACCCGGAACGTGCCGGTGGGGCCTATGGCTATGTTGACATGGGCGGCTGGGTCGGCGGTCAGGCGCGCTATGTCATGGTGCCCTACGCAGACTTCAACCTGCTGAAATTCCCGGACCGCGATCAGGCGCTTGAGAAGATTACCGACCTGACCATGTTGTCGGACATTCTGCCGACGGGCTTCCACGGGGCTGTGAAAGCGGGTGTTGGTGTTGGCTCCATCGTTTACGTCGCTGGTGCTGGCCCTGTTGGTCTCGCGGCAGCGGCCTCTGCACAGATTCTCGGCGCAGCCGTCGTGATGATCGGTGACTTCAATAAAGAGCGTTTGGATCATGCGGCGAAAATGGGTTTCGTGCCTGTCGATCTGTCCAAGAGCGACCGTCTTGGCGAAATGATCGCCGAGATCACTGGCAGCCCGGAAGTGGACGCCGCGATTGACGCCGTGGGCTTTGAGGCGCGTGGGCACGCAGGTGGCGAGCAACCGGCTATCGTTCTGAACCAGATGATGGAAATCACACGTCCCGCAGGCGACATCGGCATCCCCGGCCTCTACGTGACCGAAGATCCGGGCGCTGTGGATGATGCTGCCAAAGTCGGAAGCCTGTCCCTCCGCTTCGGCCTCGGCTGGGCGAAAGCGCAGAGCTTCCACACCGGTCAGACCCCGGTTCTGAAGTACAACCGTCAACTCATGCAGGCGATCCTGCACGGCCGCCTCCCGATTGCGGACATTGTGAACGCGCAGGTGATCTCTCTCGAAGACGCCGCGCAAGGCTACGAAGCGTTCGATCACGGTGCCGCGAAGAAATTCGTGCTCGATCCGCACGGGATGCTCAAAGCGAGCTGATCTCACGATACGTGGCACAGAAAGGGCGGCCCCGAGGGCCGCCCTTTTTCATCAGATCATTTCAATCCGCACCGGATACTCGCCCTTGTGCAACAGAGGCGTTACCGGGCCTTCGAGGCGCCCGAGCCGGATCAGGTCATTTCGGAAGGTGTAATCATCGTGGAACAACGCCAGATTGCCCCACCCGAGAAAGTAGCAGAGATCACCCGGCGCCTCGTCACTGAACGACTCAAATCCGCCCTCGTCGAGACGGCGGGGCAGGTGGACGATCTTCTCGTTGGTTGAAAAATCTTGAATCGTCAGCGCCACCGGCAGCATGGAAATCAGGTCCCGAGTGGTGGGGTTGTCCGTGAGGCGATAGATCACCTCTTGATCGTCAAATTGAACTCTCATCCGCATCACCTGCTGCGCACGGGCGCGGGCAGGGATCAGTGCGGGGGTGAGCGTCGATGCGGCGGCAGAGGCGAGGAACCCTCTGCGGGACAGGAACGGCTTTTGGGGTGGCATGAAATCTCCGGTGGCTGTTTCTATCCGATCTAGGTCCGTGTGGGGCGAGTTCTAGACTGGCCCAAAGAAAAACGCGCGGGGGATGGCCTCCGCGCGCTTCTGTAGTTTGGTGGGGCCTTTAGCACTCCGGCAGGTTCACCGCGATGCCACCGGTCGACGTCTCTTTGTATTTGAGATTCATGTCGCGCCCTGTCTCCAGCATCACTTGGATGCAGTTGTCGAGCGGCATGAAGTGTGTCCCGTCGCCGCGTAGCGAAAGTGACGCGGCAGACACCGCCTTGATCGCGCCGAGGGCGTTGCGTTCGATGCAGGGCACCTGAACGAGGCCCGCAGCCGGATCGCAGGTCATGCCAAGGTGGTGTTCAAGCGCGATCTCGGCAGCGTTTTCGATCTGTTCGTTTGTGCCCCCCAGAACCGCACACAGACCCGCAGCCGCCATTGCAGCAGCAGAACCGACTTCGCCCTGACAGCCAACTTCGGCTCCGGAGATCGAGGCGTTGTGCTTGATCAAACCGCCGATGGCCGCCGACACCAAAAGAAAGTCGCGTAGCTTGGTCGAGGACGCGCCCATGCAATGGTTCAGGTAATACCGCATAACCGCAGGAACCACGCCCGCTGCACCATTGGTCGGAGAGGTAACGACACGCCCACCAGCTGCGTTTTCCTCGTTCACAGCCATCGCATAAACGCTCATCCAGTCGTTCGCGACGTGCGGGGCGGAGGTGTTCAGTCCGCGCTCGGCTTGGAGCTGTTCATGAATGCCCTTGGCGCGTCGCTTGACCTTGAGGCCGCCGGGCAGGATGCCTTCTTGGGTGAGGCCACGATCAATGGAGCTGTTCATCGCATCGATGATCCGGTCGAGCTTGGCCTCCAACTCTGCGCCGTGCACTTTGCGCTCGTTGGCGCGTTTCATTTCGGCAATCGACTTGCCGGAGGAGAGCCCCATTTCAAGCATCTCTTTCGCGGTACCGAACGGGTAGGGGTAGGCCAGAGCCGCTTTCTCGTCGTGCAGGCTCAGGGTTTCGTTTTCCTGTGCTGCAAGCTCTTCGGCAGTGACGACGAAACCGCCGCCGATCGAATAGAAGGTGCGTGTCTGATACAGATTCCCGGCCTCATCGAAAGCCTTCATGATCAAACCGTTCGGGTGTCCTTCGAGCGCAGGACCGTAGTCGAACACGATGTCTTTTTCCGGATCGAAATCGAGCGTGCCGATCCCGTCGACATCAACGGTTTTCTTTTCCCGAACCTCGGCCTCGATCTCTTCGATCCTGTCCGGATCAAGGGTGTCCGGCGTGTATCCGCACAGGCCAAGCAGGACGGCACGGTCTGTGGCGTGCCCTTTGCCGGTAAACGCGAGAGAGCCGTGAAGGCTCGCGCCCAGACGCGCAAGTTTTCCGGACCCCGGAATGTTGAAGTTCCTGTCGTGGAGCTCATCAAGGAAACGAGCCGCCGCGACCATCGGGCCAACTGTGTGAGAGGAGGAGGGCCCAATGCCGATTTTGAAGACGTCGAAGACGGACAAGAACATGGCGAAGCCTTTCGCAAAACGGGGCCCGCGCAGGAAACGACAGGCCCCTTAAGTCAATCAGAGATCGACCCGGTTTCGTATGTGCGGCACCCCCAAAGAGATGCCGCGACAAGATCATTCACCGTAGATCGGGAACTCGGCGCAGAGTTTCTTCACTTCGGCCAGAACTTCGGCTTCCACAGCCGCGTCGCCTTCCGGGTTCTCGGACAGAGCGTTGAGAACCTTGAGAATGAGCGAACCGATCTGTTCGAACTCGGCCTCTTTGAAGCCGCGGGTGGTGCCCGCAGAGGTGCCGAGACGGATGCCGGAGGTCACGAAGGGTTTCTCCGGATCGTTCGGGATCGAGTTTTTGTTGCAGGTCAGGCCTGCACGCTCGAGCGCGATCTCTGCCACTTTGCCGGTCACGCCTTTGGGGTGCAGGTCGACGAGAACCATGTGACAGTCGGTGCCGCCGGAGACGATGCCAAGACCGCCCACTTTGAGCACATCTGCGAGCGCTTTTGCGTTTTCGATGACTTGCTCGGCGTAGTCGGCGAAGGACGGCTGAAGTGCTTCACCAAAAGCGACGGCTTTCGCGGCGATGACGTGCATCAGCGGACCGCCCTGGTTGCCCGGGAAGACAGCAGAGTTCAGTTTCTTCGCAATCGCTTCATCGTTCGTGAGGATCACGCCGCCGCGCGGACCGCGCAGGGTCTTGTGCGTGGTGGAGGTGGTCACGTGAGCGTGCGGCACCGGGTTCGGGTATTTGCCGCCAGCGATCAGACCGGCGTAGTGCGCCATGTCGACCATCAGGTATGCGCCCACTTCGTCGGCGATCTTGCGGAAGCCTTCGAAATCGATGACGCGCGGGTAGGCGGATGCACCGGCAACGATAAGTTTCGGCTTGGTTTCAAGCGCCTTCTCACGCACCTTTTCCATGTCGATCAGGTGGGTTTCAGGATCAACTTCGTAGGAAACGACGTCGAACCATTTGCCGGACATGGTGACAGGGGAGCCGTGGGTCAGGTGGCCACCGTGAGCCAGGGAAAGACCCATGATACGGTCGCCCGGCTGGAGCAGTGCGAGGAACACAGCCTGGTTCGCCTGTGCGCCGGAGTGCGGCTGAACGTTTGCGAACTCGGCACCGAAGAGTTTCTTCAGACGGTAAATGGCGACGGCCTCGACCTTGTCCACGAATTCACAGCCACCGTAGTAGCGTTTGCCGACATAGCCTTCGGCGTATTTGTTGGTCAGAACAGAGCCCTGAGCCGCCATCACGTCCGGGGACACGATGTTCTCGGAGGCGATCAGTTCGATCTGGGTCTGCTGACGCTCCAGTTCCTCGCCAATGGCGGAGGCGATGTCGGCGTCTGCGATCACTGGTTTTTGCAGGCGGTCAAACATGCGGATGATCCTTCAGGTTCAGGCGAGTTCGGCCGCGAGTTCTTTCGCGCCGGTCTCAAGGGTTGTGGCAAGGAAGGGGGCGAAGCTGTTCCAGACATCCATGCGGAAGCTGGTCTCGGCATCGCGCCAAAGAACGACGGTTGCACCGTCAAAGAGGGTGCGGCGGGCTTCGCCGACCTTGATGCTGGCGATGTCACGCGGAGTTGCGATGCTCAGCAGATCGACCGCCTGCGGACCTTCAATCGTGAAGGTCACTTCGCGTCCGGTGACTTCGGTCATCGAATGCGGCAGGGACGGGTAGAGGGCAGCGAGCGCGTCCTCTACCTTTTCGATCTGGTTGAGAGACACCAACAGGGTCCACTCGTCCGGGCCGAGGCAGGCGACTTCGATGCCATCTGCCTTTGCGCAGGTGCCGATCTTGGTCGGAAGCGCAACGCCGATGGCATTGCCAACTGCCGCGAGATCACCACGAGCGCGCAGAGAGATGCGCCCGATGAGTTGCGAGACGGCCACTCGGGCAGCAGCGGTGTCCACCACGACCGAGGGGGCCAGAGAAGAGATATGCTTAGACATGTCTGACCTCCAATCAGATTTTCAGGCGGCTGTTTTCAGGATCGAAGAACACGGTCCCGGTGATTTTTGCGGCGATGGTCCGGTCAGGCATCGGGATGTAGACGGTTTCGCCCATCTTCGAGTGACCACCTTCAACAAGAGCCAGAGCGATCGGGCGACCGGTCGTGCCTTGGTTGTAGGAAGAGGTCACGTGGCCCACCATCTTCATAGGAATCGGCTGCTTCGGATCAAAGACGATCTGAGCCCCTTCTTCGAGCCAGGAGTTGTCTTCGGTCAGAAGGCCAACGAGCTGTTTGCGGTTCGGAGCCACGAGGTCCGGACGTGCAAGGCCGCGCATACCCACGAAGTCGGCTTTCTTCTTGCCAACGGCCCAGTCCATCCCTGCGTCCGCCGGGGTAACGGTGCCGTCGGTGTCCTGACCGACGATGATGTAGCCTTTCTCGGCGCGAAGAACGTGCATGGTCTCGGTGCCGTAGGGGGTGATGTCGTATTGCTGACCCGCCTCCCACAGTTTTTCCCAAAGATCGCGACCATAAGGTGCGGGCACGTTGACCTCGAAGCCGATCTCACCGGTGAAGCTCACGCGCCACAGACGGGCAGGGTAGCCAGCCACGGTGCAGTTCACGCAGGACATGTGCGGGAAGGCTTCTTCGGTCAGCTCGATACCTTCGACGAAGGGGGCGAGCAGCTTGGCAGCATTCGGACCGTTCAGGGCGACGGTGGACCATTGCTCCGTGGTGGAGGTGAGCCAGACGTTGAGGTCGGGCCATTCCGTTTGGAGGTAGTCTTCCATCATGTTGAGGACACGTGCCGCGCCACCAGTTGTGGTGGTGACGTGGAAACGATCCTCTTCAACGCGCGCAATAACACCGTCGTCGCGGATGAACCCGTCATCGCCCAGAAGCAGACCGTAGCGGCATTTGCCCGGCGCCAGTTTCAGGAACGGGTTGGTATACATGCGGTTGATGAACTCGGCGGCATCGGGGCCGACGACTTCGATTTTGCCGAGGGTAGATGCGTCAAAGATACCAACGGATGCACGGGTCGCTGCGCATTCGCGCGTCACGGCCTGATCCATGGTTTCGCCCGCTTTCGGGAAGTAACGCGCACGGCGCCACTGGCCGACAGGTTCGTACACTGCGCCATGCTCTTCGGCCCAAGCGTCGATCTGTGTCTTGCGGACGACTTCGAAGTGCTCGCCGCGGTGATAGCCCGCGAACGCACCGAAGGTGGTCGGCGTGTAAGGCGGACGGAAGGTTGTGAGACCCACCTGCGGTTGCTTTTTGCCCAGAGCGTCAGCAGCAATGTTCAGGCCGTTGATGTTGGACATCTTGCCCTGATCGGTTGCCATGCCGTTCGTGGTGTAGCGTTTAACGTGCTCGATGGAGCGCATGCCCTCGCGAACAGCGAGACGCAGGTCTTTTGCGGTCACGTCGTTCTGGAAGTCGACAAAAGCTTTCGCTTTGCCCGGGCTGCGGTCGGTCGGCAGTTCGCGCATCATCACGCCGGAGCCAGTGCGGTCGTCTTCGACGCTGTATTCGGACGCAGAGGAGCCGATGCCGAGTTTGGCGAGCGCTTCGCCAACGCGGGCGGCACCGTCACGCAGTGCGGCTTCCACACCCCAAAGGCCACGGGAGGCCCCGGTGATCACGCAGTCTTCCGGCGTGTCTTTCGGGAGGAACGTGGTGAGATCGTCGTCCCAGGTCAGGCTGCCCTTGGTGTGTGAGAAAAGGTGCAGGGACGGGGTCCAACCACCGGACATCAGGAGCGCATCACATTTGATCCACTGACCTGCGCCGACATTGGTGCCGCCGGAAACCGGGTTCACGCGGACGTTGTTGACGCGCAGACGGCCACCAGTTGCAGTGACGGTGTGCGACAGTTTCACCGGAATGCCACGGGCGCGGGCTTCGTCCTGAAGGTCTTGGCGGACTTGCGCACGGGTGTCGATGATGGCCTGAACAAAGGCACCGGCATCTTGCAGGTCGAATGCAGCATACCAAGCGCTGTCATGCGAGGTGACAACGGCAGGGGTGTTACCGACCTTGACGCCATAGCGGTTCAGGAAGGTCTGGGCAGAACCGGCGAGCATGACGCCCGGACGGTCGTTGCCGTGGAAGACCATTGGTTTTTCCAGAGCACCTTGAGCCAGAACAACCTGTTTCGCACGCACGCGCCACATACGCTCCCGCGGCGTGTCTTCAGGCAGAGTCGGCAGGTGGTCGGTCAGCTTTTCGACCAGCGCGATCAGGTTCTCATGGTAGTAACCGATCGCGGTCGTGCGGGTCATCAGCTTGACGCCAGCGGCCTGCAGCGCAGCCAGCTCGTCTTCGAGCCAATTCCAAGCGGCTTTGCCGTTGATCTTGGACTGGGGCTCGGACAGCAGCGTGCCACCCATTTCCGGGTTCTCGTCGACGAGAATGACGGAGAGGCCTTTGCCGGCAGCTTCACGCGCAGCGGCGATACCGGCAGGGCCAGCACCGACGATCAGCAGATCGCAGTAAGAGTAACGCGACGCGTAGGTATCCGGATCTTCTTCGGTCGGAGACACGCCCAGACCGGCAGCCGCACGGATGAACGGCTCATAGACTTTGTCCCAGAAGGAACGCGGCCACATGAAGGTTTTGTAGTAGAAACCAGCCGAGAACATCATGTAGGCGGCGTCGTTGACGGCACCGACGTCCCATTTCAGGCTCGGGAATTTGTTCTGGGACGTCGTTTCGAGACCTTCCCAGATTTCCTGAACGGTGGCGCGGGTGTTCGGTTCGAACCGACCCGGTCCACGACGCGTACCGATGAGTGCGTTCGGCTCTTCGGAACCGGCAGCTATTGCACCACGCGGACGGTGGTATTTGAACGAACGGCCCATGAGGTGTACGCCGTGCGCCAGCAGAGCGGAGGCAACGGTGTCGCCTTTCAGGCCGGTGTAGGGCTTGCCATCAAAGGTGAAAACGACGGGTTTCGAGGAATCGACACGCCCGCGTCCGCGAAGACGATACTTGCTCATTTATCTTCCTCCAGAAGCGTTGCGAGATCCGGGCGCGGTTCGCCGGCTTTGTAGGTGATGTAGAAACGGTCGGTGATGGTGTTCCGCACCGCGTTAAAGAAACGGCCGCAGCCGTGCAGGTGTCGCCAGCGTTCGAAGTGCGGACCTTTGACGTTTTCGCGAAGGAACAGGAACTCTGCCCATTGTTCGTCGCTTTGCTCCGAAGGGCTCAGCGGACGTTCAATGTGGGCTTCGCCCGCATAGGCGAATTCCAGTTCGGGAAGCGTTTCGCCGCAATAAGGACAATGAATCTGGATCATGTCTGGTTACTCCTTAGTGGGCCACAGCGGCGGCGGCGGCTTCGTCGATCAGGCGACCCGTGCGGAAACGGTCCAGCGTGAACGGTGCGTTGATCGGGTGCGGTTCGTCTTTTGCAACGGTCCAGGCCAGCGTGTGTGCTGCGCCCGGCGTGGCTTTGAACCCGCCCGTGCCCCAGCCTGCGTTGACGTAGAGGTTCTGGACAGGGGTCTTGCCGACGATCGGCGAACGGTCGGGTGTGTTGTCTGTAATCCCGCCCCACTTGCGCAGCATGCGCATACGGTTGAAGATCGGGAACACTTCGGAGATCGCTGCGACTGTGTGCTCAATGAGCGGCAGGCCGCCACGTTGGGAGTAGGAGACGTACTGGTCAGTACCGGAGCCGATCACGAGCTCGCCTTTGTCGGACTGCGAACAGTACGCGTGCACAGCGTTCGACATCACGACGCAGGGGAAGATCGGCTTCACCGGCTCGGACACAAGTGCCTGAAGCGGCATGGATTCGAGCGGCAGACGCACGTCGGCAGTCGACATGACCATCGAGTTGTGGCCGGAGGCGGACACGGCGACTTTCTTGGCTTTGATGAAGCCTTTTTCGGTTTCAACACCAGCCACAGAACCATCCGGGTGACGACGGATCGCGGTCACGGCGCAGTTCTGGATGATGTCCACACCGCGCTCGGCTGCACCACGGGCATAGCCCCAGGCCACGGCATCGTGACGTGCGGTTCCGGCGCGTTCCTGAAGCGCACCACCCAAGACAGGGTAGCGAGCGTCTTTGGCGATGTTCACCGGCGGACAGAATTCTTTGCACTCTTCCGAGGTGAGCCAGCGGTTGTCGACGCCGTTCAGACGGTTCGCGTGAACGTGGCGCTTGAAGCTCTGAACGTCGTGCACGGTGTGCGCGAGCATGAGAACGCCGCGGTTGGAATACATGACGTTGTAGTTCAGCTCCTGGCTGAGACCTTGCCACAGATCGACCGCGTGATCGAACATCCGCGCGGATTCGTCGTAGAGGTAGTTCGACCGGATGATCGTGGTGTTACGACCGGTGTTGCCGCCGCCGAGCCAGCCTTTGTCGATCACGGCGACATTGGTGATGCCGTGCTCTTTGGCGAGGTAATATGCGGCGCCAAGCCCATGGCCGCCAGCGCCGACGATGACAACGTCATATTCGGCTTTCGGCTGGCTCTCCGGCCATTGCTCGGTCCAGTTTTTGTGCCCGGACAGGGCGTTTTTAACAAGGTTCAGTGCGTTGAAGCGAGTCATCGTGCAGCTTTCTCTGTGAGAGAAGGGATGGGGAGATGATCGCGTCTGTACACTACGATTAATCGGACGATTGCGTCGTGGGTTGTGAAGTTTTGCGTCATCGTTACGTTTTTGTTGTATTGGGTCGGAAAACTGGTCGCCTTGGCGCCCAGCGGTCTTCATTCTGGGCATTCTTTGTGCGTGAAATGGCCCAGTTTGCTTGGTTTTTGCCTAGTTTTTGGTCCGCCGCGCGTCCTGTCGGATTTTTCGTCAATCGGAGCAACGGAATCGCCGCTCGGGATGACTTTCATCACGAATGGCGTGTTTCGCAGGTGCCGCATTTGTCCTGTTGCAGGTGCAGCATTTTTGCTTAGCGCTGTCGCAGGATTTCGATGCCGACGTGATCCAACGTCGCCTGAATCGGTGCGGATGGCTTGCGAACCGTCACGCGCACGCTTCGGATCGCAGAGAACTGTTCGAGAATGTTTTGGGCAATCCGCTCGCCGAGCGTCTCGATCAGATCGTATGGCCCACTCTCACAGGTATTTTGCGCCAGCTTACAGAGGGCATCGTAACACACGGTCAGCCCGTAGTCATCTGCCTGCCCAGCTGGGGCGAGGTCGATCTCGCAGGAGAGGTCGATATAAAATCTCTGACCGAGACGTTTCTCTTCCGGCATGACGCCATGAAAGCCGTAGAGACAAAGATTGCTGATGAAGATGCGGTCGGCCATGGGGACCTCATGTGCAGACTGTGGAGGAGGAGCGAATAAAAGAGCCGCCAGACGACAAGTCATCTGGCGGCGCAAGGGAAGGGCTGGGACCGCCCTCGGAAGTTAGCGAGGCTCGGAAGCCAGACCGCGCCAGATCGCGACACACATGACCAGAAGGACCACGGTGAAGGGCAGGCCGGTCGAGATGACCATGGACTGCAATGCGCCCAGACCACCTGCGGAGAGCAGAAGCACGATGGCAACCACTCCTTCGAACACGCACCAGAACACACGCTGCGGCACCGGAGCGTCGACTTTGCCGCCCGCTGCGATCGTGTCGATCACGAGAGAGCCGGAGTCAGACGATGTCACGAAGAACACGATGACCAGAACGATCCCGATGAAGGAGGTGATCGCCGTCAGGGGCATTGCGTCCAACATGGTGAAGAGCTGAAGCGGAAGTGCAGCTTCGGTCACGGCCATGTAGCCATCACGGACAACCTGGCTGATGGCTGCGCCACCGAAGACGGACATCCAGAGCACACAGACCATGGACGGCACGATCAGCACGGAAATGATGAATTCGCGCACGGTGCGGCCACGGGAAACGCGGGCGATGAACATACCCACGAACGGCGACCAGGAGATCCACCAAGCCCAGTAGAAGGAGGTCCAGCCCTGAGCGAAGTTCACGTCCTCACGGCCGACAGGCATGGAGAGAGAGGGCAAGTACTGCAGGTAAGCGCCGAGGAAGCTCAGGATGTCGGTGGTCAACAGGAGGGTCGGACCGGCGATCAGCACGAAGGCCCAAAGCAGGAAGGCGACGCCCATGTTGATTTCGGAAAGCAGCTTCACGCCTGCTTCGAGGCCGCGGATGACCGAAAACAGAGCGATTGCAGTGATGCCGCAGATCAGAAGCACCTGCGAGGTGTCGCTGATCGGCATGCCGAAGAGCTTGTTGAAGCCGGAGTTGGCTTGCGCAGCGCCGAGGCCCAGCGAGGTGGCGAGACCGAAGAGGGTCGCGAACACGGCGAGGATGTCGATGATGTGTCCCGGCCAGCCCCATACGCGCTCACCGAAGATCGGGTAAAACGCGGAGCGAATGGTGAGCGGGAGGCCCTTGTTGTAGGAGAAGAGTGCGAGGCTCAGAGCAACGATTGCGTAGATCGCCCAAGGGTGCAGACCCCAGTGGAAGATGGACGCGGCCATGCCGAGACGGATGGCTTCAGCTTCATTGCCGCCTGCTGCGCCGAGCGGCGCCCAGTCGGTGCGAACGCCGTCTTCACCGACGGAGATACCACCCATGGAAGAGGAGAAGTGGCTCAGCGGTTCGGAAACGCCGTAGAACATGAGGCCGATGCCCATACCCGCGGCGAAGAGCATGGCGAACCAGCTTTTGTACGTGAAATCGGGTTTCGCGTCAGGGCCGCCGAGGCGAATTTTGCCATAGGGGCTGACAACGATGACAAGGCAGACGATGACGAAGATGTCTGCTGCGCCCAAGAAGAACCAGTCAAACCCTTTCGTCACGAAGGAGAACATCGCGCTGAACATGCTTCCAGCCTGTTCCGGCAGGAGCAATGTGAAGACCACGAAGGCAATGACGGCGAGAGCCGAGACGGGGAAAACCGGATTGTGCAGGTCAAAGCCGAATGGACCAAAGGTTCCTTCAATGTTGTCCTGGCCGATATCATAATCTGTGTCGATGACACTTTCCGGCGGCGCCTCGTAGGGCGTTTGTTCCGGATCTTTGGAATCAGTCATGGATATCCCTCCATTGTTGGTTGTACGGGTTCGCCCCGCTTAAAGGCCTCTTTTCGGACCCTTGTATGAATACGATTGTCACGCGCACCGTTCGGGAAAGCGCGGTTGAAACTGGTGCGCGTGACAATGATCGAGGTCTTAGATTTCGACCTCGACGTCTGTGAGCGGCGTGGAGCAACAGATCAGGATTTTGCTCTGATCAATCTCGCGTTTGCGGATGCCTCCGCCGTGCTGCATGTCGACTTCGCCGGAGAGAAGTTTCGATTTGCACGTGCCGCAGATGCCGCGCTGGCAGGAGGACATCGGCAGCAGGCCGGCCTCTTTCGCAGCGGTGAGGATGGTCATGCCGGGGCTGACCTCAACCACATGGCCGGTTTTCGGAAAGCTCACGCGGAACGTCTCGCCGCTGATCTCCGGTGCCGATGTGGGCTCTTCGATTGTGCCGGCTGTTTCTGCGCCGAAATCAAAGCTTTCCTCGTAATAGTGGTCCATGTTGAAGCCGGCTTCGCGGAGCATGTCGCGCACGCCTTCCATGAAACGCGCCGGACCACAGCAGAACACTTTGCGCTCTTTGTAGTCCGGAGACATCATGGAGAGCATCTGGATGTTCAGACGTCCGACATATCCACTCCAGGCGTGGCTTGCAGATACCGTGTCGACCGTCAGAGCGAGACGCAGGGTCGGGTTCTGCATCGCCAGAAGCTCGAGCTCTTTACGGAAAATCAGATCCGAAGGAGTGCGTGCCGCGTGGACAAAATGCAGGTCGTAGGGCTCCGACAGGTCACAGGCCGTGCGGGTCATCGACATGAGCGGCGTGATGCCGCTGCCGGCGGAGATGAACAGGAGTTTCTCTTCCGCGTTGGCGTCCGTGGTGAAGTCCCCCGATGGGCCGATCACAGTGAGCTCTTTGCCCGGCAGCATGTTGTCATGCAGCCAATTGGAGCCCGGTCCGCCCGGAACGCGTTTGACCGTGATCTCGATCCGGTAAGGACGCGCCGCAGAAGCGGAGATCGTGTAGCTGCGCGTGACCATGCCGTCGACCGGCAGTTCGAAGGTCATGTGCTGGCCCGGGTAGAACCGGAAGTCCCGCGGTTCGCGTGCCGAGAAGACAAAGGTCTTCACGTCATGCGTTTCCTGCCGGACCTGGCGGCAGACGAGCGTGTCGTCTACCTCCGAATCCCACAGCGGAACGCCCGTTGCTTCGGTCAGTTTTTCGTTGCTCGGACCACTCATTCCGCAGCCACCTTTTGGGTCTCGCCTTTCGCGAAGTGGTCTTTCAGACGGTCAATGTACCATGCTGCAAAGGACTCGACGTGCGGCTCGGTGTAGGGAGAGTACGGGCCAGGCTGATAGCCGGACATTTCGGCGCCCATCTGAGCCAGGCGAACAAGATCGGCGTCTTGCTGGTTGGTGTAGGTCCAAACCTGCGTGAGGTTGTCGAGGTTGTAGTCTTCTCCCTCGATGGCATCCTTGTGGACGAGCCAAGTGGTCCGAACGAGCGTCTTGCCCGGAGAGATCGGAAGCACGCAGAAGGTCACGATGTGGTCGGACATGAAGTGGTGCCAGGAGTTCGGGTGGGTCCAGAAGCTCAGACCGCCAAGTTTTGCACCGGTCGTCTCGCGGCTGAAGTCGCCGAGCAGCTTTTTACAGGCCACTTTGGTGTCGACGGTGTGGCTCTCGCCTTCCCACATCAGCGGCAGGCGCATGGTACGGAAGCCGGTGACGTCGGACAGATGCTGTTCTTCTGCGGACGGCAGGCCACAGGCTTCCCAGCGAGCGTGGCTTTCGGTCACTTCTTGCTCGTATTTTTTGACATCGTCTGCGCGGCGCTCGTCGAGTTCGTCCGGAGAGAAGCCGAAACCGAATTCGGAGAGCGGCACGGTCAGCTGCGGGTGGTTGCCCTCGCAGTGGTAGCACTCGCGGTTGTTTTCGAGCGTGAGCTTCCAGTTGCCGTCTTCGATCAGTTCGGACTGGAAGGCGACCTTGGTGTTCTTGATGTCGTGCGGAGCGATGTATTTGCTCATCGTTTCGACCATGTTGTCGATATCCGCAGGCGCGTCTTTGGCGAGGCAAATGAAGATCAGGCCAGCGATAGAGCGAACGTGAACGGTGCGCAGGTTGTGGCAGTTCTTTTTGAAGTCCTTGCCCATGTGCTCGGCGAGGATCAGTTCGCCGTCCTCGTTGTAGGTCCAGCCGTGGTAACGGCAGACAATGTTGCCGATGGTGGTGGATTTCTGATCAACGAGCTTCGCGCCGCGGTGACGGCAGACGTTGTGGAAGCCACGCACTTCTTCGTCGTCGCCGCGCAGAAGCAGAACGGAGACCGGACCGATTTCGACCGTGATACAGTCGCCCGGCTCGGGCAGTTCCGGATCAGTTCCAACGAAGATCCAGTGGTTTCCGAAGATCACCTCGATGTCGAGGTCGAGGACGTCCTGGGACGTATAGAAAGGGGCTTCAAGGCTTTTGTAGGCCTCGCGGCGTGCGACGAGAGCAGGGATGTCGATTGTATCACGCATGGAAATGTACCTCGGGTGCTGCGTGTGGCAGGAAGTGCGCTCTTTGGCCGTTCAGGAACGGTTGAGAAGGCTAGGTGATCAGCGCGTTGCTTTCGCAACACAAAGGGGCATTACAGGCAGGCAGCGCAGGGCGGCTCACGGTCCGGGGCTTCTCCGAGGCGCGGCATTCGGCCTCGTGCCCGGGCGTCAGCGAACAACAAACGACTGATCCGGGCCGAAAAGAGGCCCGGGGATGTGCGTTGCATGGAAACAGCGTTCCCGCACGCACCTGTCGCGTCATGAGTTGAAGAGGTGTCTTGCACCCTCATTCTCCCTGATGTTGTTGCCGGCAGGTGTGCTGCTCTTACATTACGCTCAATTTTCGAAAGCGATCAGAGAGTTTTTTCTGAGACTGGATTTTGCGGCAGAAAACTTGAGGCAGTTTGCAGGTATTATTGCGACGTGATGGTACAAATGGTCGCATTTTCACCCTCGGATCGTTCCCATTGTGCTTTAAAAATGTGCACAAGGCCTGTGCGATCCGTGGGGAGCTCAGTGCGTGTGCTGCCGTCTGAGGGGCGAAAGGTGCGTTTTCGAATCAGCTTTTCAGTGATTCGTAATCTGCAGGGTTTTTGGTGGATACGTTTCTCTTTCGCAGGTGCGAAAGGCTATTCTGCGTGTGCTATCCGCGCCTTCGGAGGCGCCTCCAAAGGAAGCACGGGAAGAAAGGCCAAACGATGTCGGGCGTTTTAGCTTCGGTCGGTGCTGTCTCTTGCACAGAGCTGCCACTTGAGATCGATGATTGGCTCCCCCGCGTCCTCTTCAGTTAGCCGTGCGAGGATTTTGCGCGCGGCCAGCTCCCCCATTTCGCGGCGAAAAGTGCGGATACTGGTGATTGAAGGGTAGGCGGCGCCCATCACCTCGAGATCATTGAAGCCACAGATGCCGATATCCCGTCCGATCGTGAGCCCACGCCTCTGAGCCGCGAACTGAGCGCCGAGGGCGAGGTCATCGTTGTTGCAGAAGATCGCGTCTGTCTCCGGTTCGAGCTCCATCAACTTGTCGAACAGTTCGCTCCCCAGATGCGTGCTGGACGGTTCAGCGGTTGTAATCTTTCTCAGCGTGCCGTTCGGGCCTGCGGCCTTGATCGCGTCGCTAAACCCCGCGAGGCGGCGTTCAGAGCGCGGGTCCATACGCGCACCGATAAAGGCTGGCGCTTTATAGCCCCGCGCAAAGAGATGCTCGGTCGCGGCACGCGCAGCGTCTCGGTGTGAGAAGCCGACGATCATATCTACCGGGGTGTCCGACACGTCCATGATCTGCACCACAGGGCAATCCGCCTGTTCCAAGAGGGCGCGCGAGGCAGTTGACTGATCAATGCCTGCGACGATCAACCCTGCCGGACGCTGACTAAGGAAGATCCGGATCAAATCCTCCTCGACCGAGGGGATATAGCGCGTGTTGGCGAGCTGCACGTAATAGGGCGTGCCCGTGACTGTGTCGTAAAGGCCCGAGAGAACGTCCGCAAAAACGTTGTTCGTCACTGATGGGATGAGAACCCCGATGACGTTGCTCCGGCGCGAGGCGAGCGCGCGCGCGGACGGATCGGGCACATATCCGAGTTCTGCAACGGCAGTCGTGATTCGTGTTCTCAGGCCCTCTGACACCATTTCTGGGCGTCTTAGCGCGCGGCTCACGGTGATAGTTGAGACGCCAACCGCGCGGGCGACATCCTCAAGAGTTACGCGTTTTGAATGTTTTGGCACGTTTCTGACCGCCTCTTTCGACACGAATAGATAATCGTTGACGGATGACAGCGCTGTCAATAACAATAACCGAAATGACAGCGCTGTCATTTAACAAATGGCGGCACGAACGGGAGGAAAACAGTGCGGCATATTCTGGTCATGGGTATTTGCGGAACGGGCAAGTCCACGCTTGCCGTGCTTTTGGCAGATCGCCTGCACCGTCCATTCATCGAGGCGGACGATTATCATTCGCAGGATGCCATCGCTCGGATGGCCAGCGGCGCGGCTCTAACTGACGATGATCGTTGGTCCTGGCTCGACCGTGTGGCCGAAGGCGCGATTGCGACCGGCGAACCGTCGGTCATCGCATGCTCGGCGCTTAAATCGGCCTATCGCGACAGGCTTCGCGAACGGCTCGGGCCCATCGACGTCATTCATCTGCAGGGAGATCGCGATCTGATCGCATCGCGCATGGCCGCTCGGGAAGAGCATTACATGCCGGTGAGCCTGATCGACAGCCAACTCGCAGATCTCGAACCACCCGCGGGAGAGGACGTCCTCACCCTCGATATCACGCAACCCCTCGGCCCGTTGGCCGATACAGCACAAGACTTCGTCACGCGTTCAATCTTGAAAGCGTGATCCTTTATTCAATCCTGGGAGGAAACCATGAAAACACTTAGTCTCGCCGCTCTGGTCCTGATGAGCGCATCCACCATCGCAATGGCTCAGGACATGACCCTGCGCTTCCAATCTTCGGATCCTGCGGGCAACCCGAACTTCCTGTTGCAAAAGCAGTGGGCGGAGAGCGTTCTCGAGAAAACGGGTGGCACCATCGCAGTCGAATTGCTGCCGGTTGAGTCCATCGTCGCACACAACGAAACCCAAGACGCGATTGCAGCGGGTATCCTCGATGGCCACGTGACCGACACCTCTTATTTCGCAGGCAAAGATCCGGCATTTGGTCTGATCGCCAACCCTGTGGGCGCCTACGGCAAGCCCGAAGAGATGCTCGACTTCATGTATGAAGGCGGCGGCAAGGAACTCATGAACGAACTTGAGAACCCCTACGGTCTCCAGTTCATCGGCGCGACCACGCCGGGCCTCGAAGCGTTCGTGTCCAAAGTGCCGCTCGATGGCGTCGACGACCTGAAAGGTCTCAAAATGCGCGCGCCCGAGGGCCTTGTTCAGCAGGTCTTCGCCGCCGCTGGCGCAGCACCTGTGAACTTGCCGGGGTCCGAGGTCTTTACCTCGCTCGACAAAGGCGTGATCGACGCGGCCGACTACACCGTGTTCTCGACCAACCACGCTCAAGGGATGCACGACGTAGCGACCCATCCGGTCTACCCGGGTTTCCACTCCATGCCACTCGTCGAAATCTCGATGAATAAGCGCAAGTGGGACAGCCTGACCGAAGAGCAGCAGGCCGCGCTCGAAGCCTCCGTTCAGGAGTTCTCCACGATGCAGGTTGCCGCGCTGCGTGCGGCTGACGAAGCTGCTGTCGAAGAGGCGAGCGCCTCCGGCGAGGTCACGATCCACGACTGGTCCGCAGAAGAGCGCGCCAAGTTCCGCCAGATCGCTCAAGGTGAATGGCAGAAAGTCGCAGAACGTTCTGAGAATGCTCAGAAGGTCTATGACGCTCTGACCGCATATCTCACCGAAAAAGGTCTAATGTAAGCTGGACTTGATCCAAGGGGCGGCTCCTTGTGGGGGCGCCCCTTCTTTTGATGTGGAGGCATCCGATGGGCACCGCCAAGGAAAATATTCAACACAGTGTGATTGACGAGGCACCACGCGAAACGGGTGCGCCCGTGCGTGAGGCCGGCATGCTCGGGCGTCTGATCTCGTCCGGGGGGCTGGTATTTGCGGCGGGTATTGTCGTCGCGATGCTGATCCTGATTCAGGAGGTGGTCCTGCGCTACTTCTTCAACAGCCCGACGAATTGGGCGCATGAGACGACCATCTTCTTGTGCGGGGTGGCCTTCGTTTATGGTGGCCTCTACTGCGTCGCCCGTGACAGCCACATCCGTGTCGTGCTGATCTATGACGCGATCCCGAAACGCGCGCGCCGGTGGCTCGATGTCGTCATCTCCATCATCTGCGCGCTGTCCTCCGCGATGTTCGCTTATGCGGCGTGGATCATGGTTCAACGCGCAGCCTTCACGCCGTCGGGCGAGTTCCGTCTCGAACGCTCGGGGAGCGCTTGGGACCCCGTCTATCCCGGTGTCATGAAAATCTTTCTGCTCGCGGTTCTCACGGTCATGGCCGTGCAGTTCCTGATCCTTGCCGTCAACTACTACCGAGGGAAGCGCTAACCATGGAACTCTTTGGATCTTTGCAGGCGCTCGGGGTCGAACCGGCCACCTATATGATGTTCGGCATGCTGCTATTGCTGCTGATCACCGGCATCCCGCTCGCCTTCGTCACTTTGCTCGTCGCGCTCATCTTTGCGCTCGGATGGTTTGGCCCGATGGCCGTGCCGCTCATCACCAGCCGCGTTTATTCGTTCGTGTCGAGCTTTGTCTTCGTTTCCGTGCCGATGTTCGTGCTGATGGCGTCCATCCTCGACCGATCCGGCATTGCTCGCGATCTTTTTGACGCGATGAAGCTCGTCGGCGGACGTCTTCGCGGTGGCGTTGCCATCCAGACCATCTTCGTCGCCGTCATTCTCGCGGCTATGTCCGGAATTATCGGGGGCGAGATCGTTCTGCTCGGCCTCATCGCGCTGCCGCAGATGCTGCGCCTTGGATACGACCGCCGTCTCGCAATCGGTGTGGTCTGTGCGGGTGGGGCGCTCGGCACTATGGTGCCGCCGTCTATCGTGTTGATCATCTACGGCCTGACTGCGAACGTCTCGATCGGTGATCTTTTCACGGCTTCATTCCTGCCTGGTCTGATGCTCGCAGGTTTCTACGTGACCTACGTGCTCATCCGCGCCTACCTAAACCCGTCGGTTGCCCCTGCGCTGCCGGTGGATGATGACACCCCCATGTCGGAAAAGCTCAAGCTTCTGCGTGGTCTGATCCTTCCGATCCTCGTCGTGATCGGTGTGCTCGGCTCCATCTATGGTGGCATCGCCAGCGTGACCGAAGCCTCCGCCGTCGGCGTGCTCGGGGTCATCCTATCGACCATGCTGCGCGGAGAGTTCTCTTGGGGCCTTATGAAAGGCGCCGCGCTCCAGACGCTTCAAACCGTCGGGATGATCGTCTGGATCGGCATCGGGGCCTCTGCGCTTGTGGGTGTGTTCAACCTGATGGGAGGCCTCGCCTTCATCCAGTCGCTGGTTGCCAACATCTCTGACAACCCGCTGCATGTGCTCCTGTTCATGATGGCCATCCTCTTTTTGCTCGGGATGTTCCTCGACTGGGTCGGCATTGCACTTCTCGCCATGCCTGTCTTTGTGCCGATCATCGTTGATCTCGGCTACGATCCGGTGTGGTTCGGTGTCCTGTTCTGCATGAACATGCAAGTGAGCTTCCTGTCGCCACCCTTCGGTCCCGCCGCCTTCTATCTCAAGTCGGTTGCGCCAGCAGATATCAGCCTCGGAGAGATTTTCCGGTCGCTGCTGCCCTTCATAGCGCTGCAAATCTTGGCCCTAGCGATGCTCATCATGTTCCCGGGCATTACGGGACGCTGAGCAACGCTTCACAAGACCAAACCTTAGATATGCCCCGGCCAAACTCGTTCGGGGCATTTCGGGTGCCTCGGGTGGCTTTTTCTAACGACCAGCCGACATGGGCTCAGGCACGAAAAAGAAAGCGAAGTGTCCCCCCCCCCCGGCGAACCCTCCGGCCCGCCGAGGAGTGTGTTAGCGGGGTATCCGCTTGTGGATCACATAGTCCGCCAACCACGCCCAGTAGGCGGCTGCATCAGCGAGCCCTTGGCACTGGGCGGCGAGATCCTCAGCCCTGGCCCGTGAGAGACCACCTTCATACTCGGCTATGGCGGCCAAGACGGTCTCGTCGCCTTGCGCCGTGTACATTCTGTTCAAGGCAGAGCACTGCCTTTCCTTAAGCCCACATTTCATACTGAACCGCGCGGCCTCTGCGCTGAATAAGTGTCGCTATCTTGTCCAAGCGGAGACGAGTTCGAATCCGTCTGACTTCACCCACTTCGCCCCTGCGAATGTTTATGTCTGCCAAATGGACGAAGCGGTTGAACGAAACGCAGCGCGCCTCTTAGTGGCTATTGCTGGATGGATTGCAGGTAAAATACGAGAGAGAGAATGCGTCCCCGGGCGACCATTTCTTCTGTCTCTCCACGCTGGCTTGTTGCCGAGACCTGAAAGCGCTCTCCCCAGACCGGCATAGTACTTCCATGTGCGCGAACATTGTCTCGGCCGTCGATCGTAGCCAGCACCGTTTCGAAAGGAAAACTACCGCCGTTTGCTTGCGAGATTTGCATCAGGTTTGGGGTGGAGATGTTCAGGAGTTCAGCAAGAGGCCCATCCCCCATCGCGCTCTCCCCGTGGCAACCTGCGCAGGCGACCATGTACTCCTTCTCACCCGCGCTCTCAGAGAACGCCGGGCAGCTTATCAAACTCAATGCGGCGAAAATTTGTGATATTTTGCTCCAGTTCATCGTAATGCGCCCTCCCAAGCTTACGGAACCATTCGTGCCTTTGATGCTATCAGAAAAAGTGAATATTCCGGAGTCATTCTTGAAAACTGTGGTGAGCTTGGTTGCCACCAAACTTGGGCAATGAGCAAAGTCCTGCGAACCCGCTCTGCCCTCGCTGCTAATTTGTCGAAGTTTTCGAGGCGGTCCGTATCCAGATCGATGCAAAGTTTGCGGACAATGACAATGAGCGAGAGTTGCACAACAGCACTGGTCCTCCCCACTGACGTGGTCCACCGCAATGTTTAGGAAAACGGAGTGCCAAGATGGCTACGAAGCGGCACAATCCAAAGGAATTTGTCACGAAGCTGCGTCAGGTTGAGGTGCTTGATGGTCAAGGCACGTCACTTGTGGATGCGATCCGACAGGTTCGCGTTGCTTCCTGACCTTGGCGAACCGTGTGGTCACCGCCCCGACCTTCAACCCCGGAAACAGTGGACCGGACCCCGGGAGCTCTCGGAACACCTCCTCCAACACTGGGTGGGCAGGAACCAGCCTCTCAGCTGTCAAACCGGATAACCCAATGGGAGTAGTGTGGCGGTAGCACTACGGCTTTGAAAATTCGGGCGCTTACTGAACGGGTGAGTCAGCTTTAAAGAAGTTGAGTTATCGACACTTTCGTTTCAGGACACAAGTTATGTCGACCAAAGTGGTCATAGAAAGCCCGAGGCAGCATCCACTACCACCGCCATTATCGCATACACGAAACTACGGATCATCGACATCCCGACAAGTAAATCACCATTTGTTTTTGCTGCTTCCAGGCGAAGGGTTAACAGTGGTTCAAATCGGGTTTGCCTCCACCCCCAAAATACCCAAAATACCCCGTGTGCCAGTGCCACAATCGCAATGGAAAATAAATCAGGACGAGTGATGTAATCTGGCCATGGGATGGAGAGTAGCGCAAGGACCAGCGATACCCCAACGATAAATCTCACCCAATCTTCTTTGGACAGGTTTCTAAATTCGGACCACCAAGTTCGAACCTGACGATTATGAAGATCCGCCTGTGCTTCTCTAAAAAATGTAGAAAACCAAATGTTTATGCCTAATTCATAGACGGCAATGCATGTTACCGAAGAAAGCGCGATCCTTATTTCTCGAGAGATCGAAGTGGGCTGCCTCATTTGACGGGTCCAAGTTGATTGTTAGTGCATTGTCGGCCTCTGGGCCAAGGGTATAACGGCCTCAGGTGCTGGCGGGCGATAGCCCAAGGCACTGTGAGGCCTCTTGGTATTGTAGTGCTTCCTCCATTCTTCGATGATGATTTGCGCTTCTCTTAGCGAGTAGAAGATTTCCCCGTTGAGCAGTTCATCTCTCATCCGCCCGTTGAAACTTTCACAGTGTCCGTTCTCCCAAGGGCTGCCTGGCTCGATGTAGGCGGTCTGCGAACCGACGGCTGCGATCCAGTCTCTGACGGCCTGCGCGACGAACTCAGGTCCATTGTCCGAGCGAATGAAGGCCGGTGCGCCCCGCAAGATGTAGAGGTCTGTGAGAACATCTATGACATCTGTTGAGTTCAGCTTGCGCTTCACCTTGATCGACAAACATTCGCGGCTGAATTCATCGATGACATTCAGCGTCCGGAAGACCTTGCCGTCATCGGTTCGGCAATGCACGAAGTCATAGCTCCAAACGTGATTGCGATGTTCGGGTCGCAATCGGACGCACGACCCATCGTTCAGCCAGAGCCGCCCTTTCTTTGCTTGTTTCGGCGGAACCTTAAGCCCCTCCCGTCGCCACAGCCGCTCGACACGTCCATCACTGACAGACCATCCAGCCTCTCTGAGAAGCACGGCAACCCTGCGGTAGCCGTAGCGTCCGTATTGGCGGGCCAACTCAATCATGTCGGCGACAAGTCTGCCTTCATCGGCGCGCCCCTGAGGAATACGCCTCTGTGTCGAACGATGTTGCCCCAGCACCCGGCACACACGCCGTTCCGAAACGCTATGCCGAGAGCGGACATGGTCGATGCAAGCACGACGACGGGCGGGCTTAGAAGTTTTCCTTTGCGGCCTCCGTCAAGATGAGCTTGTCGAGCGTCAGATCTGAAACAACCCGTCTTAACCGTTCGTTCTCTTTCTGCAGACGCTTCAGCTCCTTCAGTTGATCCACGCCCATTCCGCCATACTGCCTGCGCCAGCGGTAATAGGTTTGTTCAACAACGCCAATCTGTCTGATCGCATCCAGACGGGGCATCCCTTGCACCATCAATACTTCAACTTGCCGTAATTTCGAGACAATCTCTTCCGGCTTCGGTCGCTTGTTTGCCATAGCTGGTCCTCCATTTCCTAAACATAGGGGTGGACCCGTTCAAATGGGGAGGCTCAAGAGAAGACGGGTAGAAGCGTGAGCTCCTGAGCAGGGGCATAAAACAGGGGCATTTTCCGGCGGGGTTGGTCCGTCGGGCCTTGTTTCTTTGGTGCAGGAGGAAGTGGCTGGGGTGGTAGGATTCGAACCTACGGTGCGCGGTACCAAAAACCGGTGCCTTACCACTTGGCTACACCCCAACGTGGGGCGCTAATTAGTCCGTCCACGGCGGACGTGCAACCCCTTTTTCGACAAAATGTGCGACTCTTTATCACTTATTTTTTGCGGCGGGTGCGGGAATGGAATACCGGTGCCCGCAGCACAGGGCGGACACTGATTGTCTCATGGATTTTGATTTTATTGACCAAAGTCGTCGAGGGTGATCAGGCCGTTTTGATCACGGTCCATACGCGAGAACCATTGCGCGCCGTTCCCGACGAATTCTTCGCGGGTGACGACTCCGTTGCCGTCGAGATCATTGGCGAGACGAGTCATGGACCCCTGAACCTGATCGATTCCGGCGGCGAAGCCGTTGCGCGCTTGTTGGGCTTGTGGGCCTTTGCCGAGCTTGGGTTGGCCTTGTGGTCCGTTGCCTGCGCCCGGCCCTGCGGTCATGCCGTATTCTTCCAGATGCATCTGGCGATCCAGTGCGCGGGTCTCGTCGAAGGTCGCGTATTCTTCGTCATTGAGGCGGCCGTCTTCGTCCGCATCAAACATGTAAAAAAGATCGCCACGGCGCTCCTGCACTTCGTCCTGCGTGACCTGGCCATCCTCATTGAGATCCCAGTTCATCATGAAGTCTTCGCCGAACCCCTGAGCCAAGGACATCATGGGGAACGCGGCCGCGAGTGCGGCGCTCATTATTGCGGGGAAAGTAAACCGTTTCATCTCTGCGCCCTTCTCTGTGTTCGCATCTTTCATGTAAAAGATACGTCGCAGATGCGGGTTTCCGTCGGGGGCGCAGATTGACATTCTGTCGCAGGCCGAAGTGGCCCGCGACAGTTGATCCGGTCTTTATGCGGAGACTTGCTCTCGCAGAACGGCGGCTGTGAGTGCGGCCATGAGGTAGATGCCGGAAAAGATCAGCATCGCCAAAAGCGTGTTCTCGAATTTGCGCGGATAGGTCGGCTCGTCCGGTGCAACTGGGCGTGAGGAGAGCGACAGATACCGCACCTGACGGTTGGCTTCGATCCGAGCCGCCTCCAGCGCCTGAAGCGCCTGCTGTGCCATCAGTTGACGAGTGGTGAGTTCACCCTCTGCCATGCGCAGTTCTGCTGTGATGCGTGCCAACGACGCGGAGCCGTTATTGGCTTCGGTCAAGGAACTTCTCAGATCCGTGATGAGGGATTCCAGTCGCCGAATATCGCCGCGTGTGCCGTCAACACGCGCCTGGTTTGGGTTTTCGTTGTCGAGGAGCTGCTGCAGCGCGAGTTTCTTGTTCTGGAGCTGTGATTCAAAGCCTGAAATTTGCGACATGATCGAAGATGTCTCCGCGTCCGCAGAGAAAATCCCGAGCTGCTCTTGCAGCAAAATCACCCTCTCTTGTGCTGCGATCATTTTATCTTCGGCATCTTCGAGGCTCTCACGGGCGCCCTTCATCTGATCTTCGCGTAGACGTTGCGTCAGATCGTCCACCTGCTCCTCGGCATATGCCACGAGAAGATCGGAAAATTCTTGGGACGTTTCCGGATCGCCGGCCACAACCTCGAGCCGCAAAAGCCCCTCAGTGGGGTCATATCCGACGGTCACGCGCTTCTTATAGACTTTGTAGGTCTCTTCGTTGGTCGGATTCTCCGGCAGACGTTGGATCGGGTCGATGGCCTCAGAGGAGAAATGCTCTCTGAACCCCGCATCCGCATCAAGGCGCAGCATCGCGTCGCGCGATGTCAAATAGTCCTGCACGGTGATCGAGTCTTGTGACGTGGCCAGCGGCGACCCCGAAATGATGCCGCCCAGCCCGCTCATGGTCGCGGATGGCGCTTCCGCCTGTTGAATCACGAAAGCGGATTTGGTCCCGTACATCGGCGCAGCGATATTGTAGAAATAGATGCCCGACACGAGGGTCGGAATGCCGATAAAGACAAATAGGCGAACCGCAAGAAGCAGCAATTTGCGTTTGCGTCGGTTCGCGATGTCGCGCTGGATTTTCCAAATTTCGTCTTCATTCGACAGCCGTTCCAACACGTCGTCGGAGAGCAATGGCGACGCCCCTGTGACGGGCCCGGGGACCTTATCGGCGCTCGTTGTTGCGACCTCGCGGGAACCGCTTTCCGCGTCGTCCGCTGCAATCATATCGAGCACTGCGCCCTGTTTGAACGGATCGATGCCTGCACGACGCAAGAGGCGCACCGCGTCAAAATCCGACGTGGCCACAATGTCGTGCATCTGGGCGATCCGGCGCGCCAGTCTCAGTTGGCGTCCGGTGAGACCCTCTCGGCGAATCGCATCAATCTCTGCGTTGATCTCGTCTTCATCCTCCGGCTCGCTCTCTGTCGTGCCAGAACCATTGTTTTTGGCTTTCAAAGCGTCCGCGGCAGCCGATCCGGGGTAGGGTGCATCACCAAACCCGTCGCTGCCCGCATCAGTGTCAAAGGGCTTGTCCGCTGCCTCGGCGGCGGCGCCGTCGGACGGCAGAACCTCTCCCTCCTGCACCTCAGGTGCAGGCGTGGCGCTGCGCGGCGTTCGACGCACTCGGAATTTTGGGGCTTTAACCTTCTTTGTAGTCATAGAGAGCTCTGGCCTCTTCCAATGTGTCGAACATATACAGGCGTCCGTTTCTGAGCACGGCTGCGGAACGACAGAATTTCTCAAGTGTCGACGGGTTGTGCGATACCACAATCATCGTGGTCCGTTCGAGGCGCTCACGAAGAATCGACCCCGCCTTTCGGTTGAAGTTCACGTCCGCAGTTCCGGGCATCCCCTCATCGATCAAATACATATCGAAATCGAGCGCCAGTAGCAGCGAGAAAGAAAGGCGCGAGCGCATGCCTGATGAGTATTGGTTCACAGGGCGTTCGAAGTATTCTTCAAGATCGCAGAGCCAGCGACAGAACGCCTCAACGTAATCCGGGTCGAGGTCATAGAGCTCTGCGATAAAGCGCACGTTTTCGCGCGCCGTGTGCTTCCCGACCAGACCGCCCATGAAACCGAGCGGAAAAGAGATGCGGCAGCCGCGACGAATTTCGCCCTCGTCGGGTTTTTCCAGGCCGCTCATCATGTTGACGATCGTGGTTTTGCCGGTTCCGTTCGGGGCGAGAATGCCAAGCGAGTGTCCGAGTTCGACACGGAAAGACGCGCGATCAAGGATCACCTTGCGCTGCTTTCCGGTCCAAAAGGACTTACTCACATTGTCGAATTCGAGCATCACCAATTGCCCTGATTTGCCTGCGGCCACACCTAGCGGGTTTTTCTTAACGAGTGTCTACAAAACTATTCAGGCCACATTATGTCGCGGACCGGTATCTTGGGTGCCTCGCCAAGTAACTCTTTAAAGAAAAACGGGGCCAAAGTGTATTGCTTCGGCCCCGTCTAAATCACGGACGTCTGATCACGATTGGGTCAGATGTTTTGCTTTTGCACGCGGCAGAGTTTGCCCGCCACGATGGAGATGATCGCGGCAAAGAAGGAGAAGAGCGCACCCATCTTCGCCGCGGCCTGAACCGGTGTCTCTCCGAGCATCGTGTCTGCGTCGAAGGCAACGGACGCGATGAACAGCGACACTGTAAAGCCGATTGCTGCCACACAGCCGATCACGAAGAGGTCAATTGTGCGCATGCCTGCCGGAAGCCCGAGCTTGAAGACATGCGCCGCTAGCGCCCCCATGATCAGGATGCCGACCGGTTTGCCGATCAGAAGACCGCCGAGAACGAGCCAGGTCGGCTCTCCAATCGCATTGAATTCCACGCCCGCGTTGAGCAGGCCGAAGAAGAACAGGATGACTTCCACCGGCGTTTTCAGGCGGTGCTCGATGTCGTTGAGCAGGTCGTGGAGATGCTCTTCCGCCTCGGCAAAGATGCCGAATGCGCGGTCCGCGTGCGGAATGGTCGGCACGATGGGCAGAAGTCCCAGAGCAGGGTGGATCCCCGCACGCATGAAGCCATACCAGGAAATGCACGCTGCGATCAGATACGGCCAGAAGCCGAGCTTCTGACGCACCCATGTGGATGTCGGGCGCAATTGGTTGCCCGCGTCCATCTTGCGCGGCAGCCAGTTCGCCAGCAGGAACACGAGGATCGCGGCGCCGACGGACAGAAGGAGCCATTGAACAGCCAGTTCGCCGCTCGGGTAGAAGATCGCGAGGATCACGAGGCCAGCCGCGTCATCGGCAATCGCGAGGAGCAGCAGGAAGCGCACAGCGGGGTGACCCGCGCCAAAGACGATCCGGCCCACAAGATAGGAGAACGCAATGTCCGTTGCGGTCGGCACAGCCCAGCCATTGGCAACCGCATCGTAGGTGTCGGAACCGAGAACCATGGCGAGGCCGAGATATACAGCGATCGGGCCAAACATGCCGCCAGCCGTCGCGATGAGCGGGGTCGCCGCTTTCTTGCCGCGTAGGGAGCCGTTCTTGAGAATGACCGCTTCCCACACCTCTTTCGCAGCGATTGCAAAGAAGAAGGCCATCAGCACGTCGTTGAAGAGGTAATGCAGGGTCAGAGTCCGGTGAACATGCCCGTGATCATCCATATGCGGGTGACCGATGAAGAAGTTCTCCGCAATCGGGAATTCCACAAAAGCGTGGTAGGAATGGCTATCCACGTTCGCCCAGATCAGCGCAATAATGGCGCCGAAAATCAACAATAGTGAGTAGTTGGTAATAAAGTTCCAGACCCTGTACATTCGGGGCGCCCTCCGCAGCCTTGTTCTTTTTTCGGCTCGGGAATAGTGCAACTGAAACCGCAGAGCAAGCACAGGACGCCCCCGAGAGCGCTCACAGGGCTTTTTGATGCAGGATTGTTCAGAAAAGCGACCGACTGAGGCTCACCAGAAGGCGCTTATCAGTGCAGGCATCAGTGGCGCTACAGCTCTCGCTGCGGTAACAGGTAATTTGGGTGAAAGCGCTCGGCTGAGCAGGCAAAACGAGAAGTGCGACACGAAATGAGGCAACCTGAACCTATTAGTTGGAAATGGGTCATCATATTTCTTGTGTTCGCCTGCGTCGTGTTCTGTGCTCACACAGTCTGGCACGGAACACTCTCGTGGAGCACCATTGTCAGCGCATTGGGAGCCGGACTTCTTTACGCGGGGTTGGCAGTCGGAGTTGGTTCGATTTACTTGAATACACGAACTGTTCTTGTGAGCTGGGTCGCGATCCTCATGCTGTCGTTTGTCTCTGCGGCCATTGCGCTAGGCGCATTTCCGTTTCAATCGTCAGGGATGTCGTTCGTCGAGCTTTTGATCGAGATGGGGGTGAAAACCTATCTCGTGCTGCTTGCTGGTATTGCGGTGATCAGAGGCGCCTATACGTTCCAGTCGGCGTCAAACGAGTAACGATTAAAGTGCTGCCTTCGGTAACGTGGGTACGGGTAAGCGCGGGCAAGATATGAGCGTGCTTACCATTAGATTTGTTTCCAGCTTTCTCAGAAAAGCGACCAAACCAACCCTGCTAGAAAGGCCCCGATCAGCGCAAATCCGATGTAGGCCGCAAACACGCGGGGTTTCACGAGGGCCCAAACTGCTACAGCCGCCGGAATGCAGGAGATGCCGCCTGCGATCATGAAGGACATCGCCGCGCCCGGGGCCATGCCTTGCGAGATAAGGCCGGACATGAGCGGCACAGCGGCGAAGCCGTTGAGGTAGGCGGGTGCGCCGACCAGCGCGCCGATGAGGATCGGGCGGAGGCCTTCGCCGCCCATCACGGACGCAATCATCTCGGCAGGCAGGTAGGAGAGCATGATGCTCTCGAGGATATAGGCGACGAGCATCCATTTTCCGAGGAACAGCAGGTTCTTCACGAAGCTGGATTTGAAAGTCTCAATCCGTTTGCTGTCACGCCAGAAGGTCCAGTTCGCTTGTCCGCGCAGGCCGGAGGTGGCGCAGCAGGACGGCTTGGTGAACTCTTTGAGCGGGTCGGCAAAGAGCGCGGTGCCGCCCAGAAGTTTGACGCCGAACCCGCCCATCAATCCGATGGTCACTGCCGCCACGGTCTTGGCCACAGCGAAGTCCATGCCCAATTCCCCCGCCGTGATCAGGAACATCGCGGGGTCCATGAGCGGAGAGGCGAGCCAAAAGGCCATGACGGCTGACAGCGGCACACCCACAGCGAGCGACGCAGCGATAAACGGGATCACCTGACAGGAGCAGAACGGGGAAATGCCGCCCACGATTGCTGCCGCGAAGATCATATGCACCTCGCGCCCCTCGAACGCCTTGGTCAAAAGCGTTTCGGCCCCAGACGCCTGCACATAGGCCGTCGCGATGATAGCGAAGAGCACAAACGGCGCGGCCCGCCAGAGCGCCTCTGCCGTGAACGTCGCTGTAGGCCAGAGGTTTGCGGGGTCCATTATCGCCACGATTACGAGGATCACCGCCGTCACGAGCAGCGCTTTGTCGAGCTTCTTCCAAATCTGCGGCAGGCGCGGCGGGGTTTGGGTGAGATCAGTCATGGCAATGGTCCTCGGTGGAGCAATCGGGCGCGACGCAATCGGCGCAGCATTCGGAGAGAAGGGCGGAGACGAGCGTGTCGAGTTCGCGGTAATCCGCCGCGATACAGAGAACAGACCGGCCCTGTTTGACCTGCTTCGCCAGCTTGGTCGCGGCGAGTGTCTTCATATGGTGGGTGAGGGTCGCCCCTGTGATGCCCGTCCGCGCGCCAAGCTCGCCGATGGTGAGGCCCTCCGGCCCCGCCCGCACAAGGGTGCGCAGGACCATGAGGCGTTGCTCCGATCCCAAGGCGGCAAAGGTGCTTGCGGCCTCAGCGAGGCTAATGTCGTCAAAATGCGGCACGGACATGCGACTCTCCTGAATTTATATTTTGATAATTTTAGAAATATAGAAATGAGTCAAGTGGCCATTGGTCGCATGACGCACTAAAACACCGCCATGACGCTTGAACAGGACATCCGCGCGTGCCGCCTCTGTGAAACCCGCTTTCGGGAGACCGCGACGGCCCATAGCCCGCGTCCTGTCGTGTGGTTCCGCCCCAATGCGCGGATTTTGATCGCAGGGCAGGCCCCCGGCGCGCGGGTGCATGAGAGCGGTCGCCCCTTCACCGACCCGTCCGGCGACCGCCTGCGTGATTGGCTCGGGATGGATGAGGCGACGTTTTACGATCAGGACCGAATAGCCATTGTGCCGATGGGCTTCTGCTTTCCGGGATATGATGCCAAAGGTGCGGACATTCCGCCGCCGAAGCTGTGTCGCGAGACGTGGCATGATCGTGTGATGCAGGAGCTGGGCGGCATTGACCTCATCCTCCCCGTTGGCCTCCATGCCATCCGCTATCATATGGGGGTAAAGACCTCCCTGACCGACACCGTGCGGAACTGGCGCGCCACTGCGCCGCGCGTCTTTCCCTTGCCTCATCCGTCGTGGCGCAATACGGGTTGGCTAAGAAAAAATCCGTGGTTCGAAGCAGAACTGCTGCCGGAACTGCGCCGCCGAGTAAGAGAGTTGCTATGACCGAACAGACCCCCGTCGATCTCGCCCATGCGGCTATGGAAGCCGCGCCGGAAGATGATAACGCCCGCCTGAGATATTTCGAGCGCGTGGCAGACGGGGAGTGGTTTCTCCTGCTCGACGAGGAACACGATGGCGAAGGTCCGATCAGCCCGCGTGTGTTTCCAGTCGAGGAGAACAATTTCCTCGTGGCTTTCGACCGCGAACAGCGCTTGGCGGAGTTCGCTGGGCAGGCGCCCTATGCGGCGATGTCCGGTCGTGTCCTTGCAGAAATGCTTGCTGGGTCGGGCTATGGTCTCGGGTTGAACCTGTCGGTTGCGCCGTCTGAAATGCTCCTGCCGTCCGAGGCCGTCGAATGGCTCCACGCGACCTTGGGCAACGCGCCGACCGAGACCCATGGGAAGCCCGAAGAGATTTTCCCGCCAGCAGGGCTGCCGGAAATCCTGATCACCGCTCTCGACGCGAAACTCGCGATTGCGGCGGGCCTGGCGAAGCTTTGCTACCTGTCCGGCGTGAAGTACGAGGATGGTGTGCGGTCACACCTCTTGGCCTTCGTTGATCAGATTCCGGGCTCAGAGGATGTGTTGGCGCGTCTCGTGTCCGAGGCGCTGATCTTCTCCGGCGTGGAGGCCGGTGCGCTCGACGTGGCGTTCTTCAAGTCGTCCGATCCGCTGTGCGCCCCGCTCGCGCGTTATGGCCTACGTTTTGACCTGCCGGAGCCGGAGCCGCTTGAGACCAACGGACCGTCCGCGCCGGGCATGGACCCGTCCGCGCCGCCGATCCTCAAGTAATCAATAGCCTGCCGTCCGGTCGACGAGATGGAGCAGAGGCTCACCCGCCTCACTCCTCCGGATGTTCTCTGCAATGACCTCAGACGCCGTGTTCGCGCGCGTCTCCGCTGCGATGTGCGGGGTCACGGTGACGTGTGGATGGCTCCAGTAGGGGTGATCTGTCGGGAGCGGCTCCACACGGAACACATCCAGCGTCGCGTGCCCGATTTGACCACTGTCGAGCGCGACCAACAGAGCCTCATCGTCGATGAGCGTCCCGCGACCGGGGTTCACGATACACGCGCCTTTAGGCATGAGCGCGAGGGTCTCTGCGTTGAGTGTGTTTTCTGTTGCGGGCGTGTTGGGCAGCAGCAGCACGGCGATTTCCGCCGTGGCAAGCGCCTTCTTCAACCCTTCAGGACCGGACACGCAGGTGAGACCTTCGATCTCTTTCGGACGGCGAGACCAACCGGTGACTTTGAAGCCAAGTCCAGCCAGTGCAAGCGCGCAGGCCTGCCCCAACTCGCCCAAGCCCAGAACCGTGACTGGCCGATCCTTCGCGAGCGGTGGCGTGAGGTGGTCCCATACGCCCTTGAGCCCATGGATATGCCGGTCCATCCCGAGGTGATAGCGCATCACGTGCCCCACCACATAATCCCGCATCCCGAGCGCTAGCCCGTCATCGACCATCCGGCACAGCGGCTGGGTGAGCGTCTTGTTCGGCGCGATCCGTTCCACACCCGCCCAGAGGCTCAGAACGGCTTTGGCATGAGTGAAGGGTGTGAAATCCGTGAGCTCGTCGTTGGGCGCATAGACGATGTAATCCACCGTCTCGGGCGAAGCCTCGCGCGTGAGTTCGGCCTCAATCCCTGCCGCGGCCAGCGCCTTTGGAAGAGCGGCTTCATAATCAGGCCAAATACGATCCGGGGCGGAAAACAGGAGTGTGAGGCTCATCAAAGGTCCTTAGCGTTTGCCGCGCGGGCGGTGGACATGGGCGGATTGTACGATCCCGAAGGCCGCGAGCAGCACGAGCATTGCCGACCCACCATAAGATACAAGCGGCAGCGGAACCCCCACCACTGGCATCAGGCCCATCACCATCGACATATTCACCGCAAAGAACAGGAAGAACGTCGCCGCAATCCCGATAGTCACGAGCGATCCGAACCGGTCCTTGTTGTTCATTGCGGAGACGAGGCAGAAGATGATCACACCCGCGTAAAGCGCGAGCAGGGAAATCCCGCCGATAAAGCCGAACTCTTCGGCCAGAGTCGTGAAGATAAAGTCGGTGTGCTTTTCCGGCAGGAAGTTCAACCGCGACTGTGTGCCCTGCATGAACCCGCGCCCCGTCCAGCCGCCGGAGCCGAGCGCGATCTTTGCCTGCGTGATGTGATAGCCCGCGCCGAGCGGGTCCGCCGACGGGTCAAGGAACGTATCGATCCGGCGGTATTGGTAGTCTTGCAAGAGCTGCCATGGCGTGCCGCGCGATAGGAAGACAGCGCTCACCATGCCGACAAAGAGCGAAATCACCGCCCCGAAATACCACCAGCTCACACCTGCCGCGAGCATCACAATCGCGCCGCCGGTCACGAGCAACAGGGACGTGCCGAGGTCCGGCTGCTTGAGCACGAGCACGGTCGGAAGCAGGATAAGAGCGACTGGAATGATGACCCAGAGTGGGCGCGACACTTTTTCGAGCGGCAGCCAGTCATAATAGGCTGCGAGCAACATCACGAGCGAGATTTTCATCAACTCGGACGGCTGAAGCCGCATGAACCCGAGATCGATCCACCGCTGAGCACCCATCCCCACGTGCCCGAAAAACTCCACGAAGATCAAAAGCATGAAGGAGCCGATATAGGCTAGCCCCGCAATGTTGCGCCAGAACCAGATTGGCACCATCGCGATCATCAACATGGCCACCATGCCGAGGGCGAAACGCTTCATCTGCGGTTCGGCCCACGGCTGAAACGACCCGCCCGCGTTCGAATAGAGCATCAAAAAACCGACGGAGGCCACCGCAGACAACAGAACGATGAGCGCCCAGTTGAGGTAAAGCACTTTGGACAGGCCCGTCGGGATGGTCTTCAGGTTACTCTCAAGATAACTCATGCCTGACTTCTCCCGACCTTCTCCGGGTCTTGCCCGATGATGGGGAGGGACTCGAGGCGCTCACGGATCGTGTTGCGCTGGGACGAAGGATAGGACGAGAGCGGCGGCACGCTGCCATGCAGGGCAAAGAGCATCAGATCGCGCGCGATTGGTGCCGCGACAGAGGACCCGCCACCGCCATGTTCGACCACGACCGACACCGCATAACGCGGCGCGTCCGAGGGCGCGAAAGCGACAAAGAGCGCGTGGTCACGCTGTTCCCATGGCACTTCGCTGTTGTCCACGACAGTAGAGCGAACCTGAGACGTTCCCGTCTTGCCCGACATGCGCAGCGCTTCGTCAGCAATGCGTGAAGCGAATGCCGTCCCGCGGTTGGAGTTCGACACCTCGAACATCCCCTGACGCACAGATCGCAGCATGTTCTCGTTGATGCCGAGCGGCTCACCTCCCCGGATCGGCTGCTCAACGCCATCAACGGATTTCAACAGACGTGGAATGATCTCACGGTTGGTGGCGATGCGCGCGGTCATGACGGCGAGTTGCATTGGCGTGGCGAGGACAAAACCCTGACCGATTGAGGCGTTGAGACTATCCCCGACCAACCAATCCGCGCCGCGGTTTTCGAGTTTCCACTGTTTGTCCGGCATGAGACCGGAACTGACGCCGGACAGCGGCAAATCGTAATCTTGCCCGAGACCGAGACGACGCCCCATCTCAGCGATCTTTTCGATCCCTGCGCGCTGGGCCATCTCGTAATAGAAAACGTCGCACGAATGGCGGAGCGATCCCACCACGTTCAGGTTGCCGTGACCCGCCCGTTTCCAGCAGTGGAAGCGGCGGCCACCATATTCGATATGCCCGAGGCACCGCACGGTTTCGTCGGGATCGACCGCATCCGCTTCGAGCGCAGCCAGCGCCGTCACCATCTTGAATGTCGATCCGGGCGGGTAGGCGCCCTGCACCGATTTCGCGGGCAGCGGGCGGTGGTCGTTTTCAAGCAAAGCCCGATAATCTGCCGAAGAGATCCCGCGCACGAACAAGTTCGGGTCGAACGCAGGCGTGGAGCCCGCCGCGAGAATGTCGCCGGTTTCGACATCAAGGATCACCGCAGAGGCGCTTTCGCCGCCCAATCGCGCCTGAACGAAGTTCTGGAGTTTGTGGTCGACCGTGAGCTGGATATTCGCGCCGGGTTGGCCTTCTTGGCGATCCAGTTCTCGGATGATCCGGCCATAGGCATTCTGTTCGACGCGCCGCAGGCCTGCGCCACCTTTGAGCGTGTCTTCAAGCTGCGCTTCGACCCCGAATTTCCCGAGTTGGAATTTCGGAATTTTATAGAGCGGATCGACGGTCTCCATCTTGGAGATGTCATAGCTCGACACCGGACCGACGTAGCCGACGACATGCGCGAAGTCGTTGTGCCACGGGTAATAGCGGGACAGGCCGACCTCGGGCGTCACGCCGGGAAGGGCAGGTCCGTTCGCGGAGATGAGCGAGAAAGCTTCCCAGCTGAGGCGGTCCGCAATCGTCACGGGCGCAGAGGGGCCAGCGTCCTTGAGTTGCTTGCGCACGCGTTCCTGCTCTTCCGGCGACAGGCCGATGAGCGCTTCGAGTTTCTCGAGAACCGTGTCGAGTTCCTCTGCGTCTTCGGGCCGGATGACGATCCGGAAGGTCTGTTCATTCTCGGCAATGAGTGTGCCATTGCGGTCGTAAATCAGGCCGCGGGCCGGGGCGAGGAGGAAGTCGCCGATGCGGTTGTCCTCGGCCAGTAGCCGGAACTTGTCCGCCTGATCGACCTGCAGATACCGCATGCGTAGCCCGAGCAAGCCCATGAAGGCGAGCTGCGAGCCGCCGAGGAACAGGGCGCGGCGAGTGATCTTGCGGGCGGAGGTGGCGGTTTCTGCGGGGGAACGTCTCATCGCACATACCCCATCTCATCGGCCTCGGTCGCCGTGATCTTGCGCATCCCGAGCACGGAGTGCGACAGGACCGCGAGGACTGGGTAGCTCAGAATCGTCGAAATCTGGCTCAGGATCGTCAGGCCGAGCGAGGTTTGGTCCACCATGAAGATGGCGAGCACAAAGCGGTTCAGCACGGCCATCGCCAAGAGCACCCCCGACACCATCGCCCACTCGACCGCGAACGGCATGTCGCGGGACGTGGGTTCGCGGCGGCGCAGGAATTCGAGGGCGAGGACTGTGAGAGCGGACCAGAGGCCCGGAGGCCGCAGAAACACGAAATCCGCAGCGAGCATCACGATTGCTACCAGAAACACCGGCACATAGTCGGGCCGCCGTAGCACCCACACAAACGCGAGCGCGAGGATCAGGTCCGGCCCCGGCCAGCGCCCCGATCCGACACTGATGGGCAGCAGATAGAAAAAGGTTACGACGCAGGCGAAGGCAATAAAGCCGAGCCGAAAACTCATCGTGCGGACGGTGCGCGGGTCAACCATCGGTGGCCTCCCCCTCTGTCACGCCCTCCTCGACGGCCGCAGTCGCGCCCTCAGGAATGATCAGAGAGCCGGGATCGGTGATCAACTCGCCCTCATGCGTGCGTAGAACTCGTAGATAGTCGAGACGTTCGTAATCGGCTGCGAGGATCACACGCAAACGGCGGTCCGGTCCTTTCGCGACCTGACCGATCAACAGGCCAGGCGGAAAGACCCCGCCATCGCCCGACGAAATCACACGGTCGCCGGGGCGAACCAACTCCGGCGTTTCAATGAAGTCGAGCGTGGGGCGGATCGTGTTGTCGCCCGAGAGAATTGCCCGCTGGCCCGACGGCTGGATCGTCACGGAGAGACGCGAGTTGCTGTCGGTCAGGAGAATCACGCGCGAGGTGTTCTGCCCCACGCCAGAAATGCGCCCCACCAATCCGACGCCGTCCATCGTGGCCCAGCCATCACGGATACCGTCGCGCGCGCCGACATTTAACAGCACGGATTGCCGGAACGGAGAGCCGCTATCCGCCATGACCACACCGGTCACATAGGTATATCGCGGGTCGATGCGGACCTTGTTCAGATCGAGAAGCTTGGCGTTCTTCTGCTCAAGCTGAAGCGCCGCTTCCTTCCACGCCTGCATCTGGCGCAGCTCGCTCCGAAGCTCCTGGTTCTGGTCGTAAAGGCGTTGATAGCTCTGGAAATTCTCGACCATGCCAATGGTCTTGGTCACCGGCACCAATGCCCATTCCATCGACGGCACGACCTTGTCCACGAGATTGGCCCGCATGCGTTCGACACGCGGGCTGTCGATGCGCCAGAGGATGAAGAGACCGCCAAGGCACAACAGCAAAATCCCGATCAGCAAACGCCGGATCGGGCGGACGTAGGTATCCGCATTGCCTCTGTCTTTGGCCACAGCGCCCTCTTACGGTCTGTCGTCAGGTGGCCGGTGCGGTGCGCATGCACCGCAGGCCCTCAGCTTTCGTAATCAATAACGTGCCGGAGTTGCTTTTCATATTCCAGCGCTTTGCCGGTGCCCAAGGCCACACAATTGAGTGACTCATCGGCGACCGAGATTGCGAGACCGGTCTGCTCGCGCAGCGCAAGGTCGAGTTCCCCGAGCAATGCACCACCACCGGTGAGCATCACGCCACGGTCCACGATGTCAGCCGCGAGATCCGGCGGGGTGGTCTCCAGCGCGGTCATCACAGCTTCGCAAATCTGCTGTACAGGTTCGGCCAGTGCTTCGGCAACTTGCGCCTGGTTGATTTCGATCTCTTTCGGCACACCGTTGAGCAGGTCGCGACCGCGAATGGTCAGGACGGAGCCACGGCCATCATCGGGCATACGGGCGGTGCCGATGGTGGTTTTGATCCGCTCTGCGGTGCCTTCGCCGATCAGGAGGTTCTGTTGACGGCGCAGGTAGGCGATGATCGCATCGTCCATCCGGTCACCACCGACGCGCACGGAGCGTGCATACACGATGTCACCGAGGGACAGAACGGCGACCTCGGTGGTGCCGCCGCCGATGTCGACGACCATGTTGCCGGTCGGGTCCGTGATGGGCATGCCGGCCCCGATGGCTGCGGCGATCGGTTCTGCGATCAGACCTGCGCGGCGGGCACCGGCGGAGAGCACAGATTGACGGATCGCGCGTTTTTCAACGGGGGTAGCGCCATGCGGAACGCAGACAATGATTTTCGGCTTCGAAAAGGTACTGCGTCTGTGCACTTTGCGGATGAAGTGCTTGATCATCTCTTCGGCGGTATCGAAGTCGGCGATCACGCCTTCGCGCATCGGGCGGATGGCTTCGATGGAGCCGGGGGTCTTGCCGAGCATGTGCTTGGCGTCCTCTCCGACCGCGAGCACCTGCTTGCGCCCGTCTTTGACGTGATAGGCGACAACAGACGGTTCGTTCAGAATGATGCCTTTGCCTTTGACATAGACCAGCGTGTTCGCTGTGCCCAAGTCGATTGCCATATCCGAGGAGAAGATGCCCGCAAATCCCGCCATGTTTATCCCGCTGCCCTGAAAAATATCCGTAGGGAGAATCCCTGTATCGAACCGCTTATAGGCGGCGCAGAGCCTGTGTGAAAGGGGCGGCAGAGGCGCCGCTGCGCAAAGTCCCGCTCACATGCGGGTGTTTGCCACGAAAAAGGCGCCCCCGAGGGAGCGCCTGTGATCTTTTAGGCTGTCTGAGTTCAAACAGCGTCGGTGTATTTCACCGTTTTGACGTCCGCATCCGGTGCCGATTTCTCGCGGCGCACCAGCAGGCGGTTGAGCGCGTTCACGTAGGCCTTTGCCGAGGCAACCACAGTGTCGGTGTCGGAGCTTTGGCCGGTGACGATTTTACCATCTTCTTCGAGACGCACGGACACGGTTGCCTGTGCATCGGTGCCCTCGGTCACAGCATGCACCTGATAGAGTTGCAGGCGGGCGGTGGTCGGGAAGATCGCCTTGATCGCGGTAAAGGTTGCATCGACCGGACCGTCGCCCTGACAGGTGATCTGTTTGTCCACACCATCGACTTCGAGCGTCAGGTCCGCGGATTGCGGGGCTTCTGTGCCGCAGATCACGCGCAGGAATTTCACCTTGATGCGCTCGTTCTGATCCGCCGCACCGGCGTCACGCAGCAGCGCGATCAGGTCGTCGTCGAACACTTCTTTTTTGCGGTCGGCGAGGTCTTTGAAGCGCACGAACACGTCTTTGAGCTGGTTGTCCGCCATCGGATAGCCCATCTCGTCGAGCTTGGCGCGCAGAGCTGCGCGACCAGAGTGTTTGCCGAGCGGCAGGGACGTGCCGGAGAGACCCACGTCCTGCGGACGCATGATCTCGAAGGTTTCCTTGTTCTTGAGCATGCCGTCCTGGTGGATGCCGCTTTCGTGCGCGAAGGCGTTTTTGCCGACGATGGCTTTGTTGAACTGCACCGGGAAGCCGGAGACCTGAGAGACGCGGCGGGAAATGCCCATGATCTTCGTCGTGTCGATGCCAGTGTCATAGGGCATCACGTCGTGACGCACTTTGAGGGCCATGACGACCTCTTCAAGTGCGGTGTTGCCCGCGCGTTCGCCCAGACCGTTGATCGTGCATTCGATCTGACGTGCGCCCGCCTCGACTGCGGCCAGCGCGTTTGCGGTCGCCATTCCGAGATCGTTGTGACAGTGGGTCGCGAAGATCACGTCGTCTGCCCCCGGCACGCGTTCGAGCAGCATGCGGATGATATCCGCAGACTCGCGCGGGATGGTGTAGCCCACGGTGTCCGGAATGTTGATCGTGGTTGCACCCGCCTTGATCGCAATCTCGACGACGCGGCACAGGTAGTCATGTTCTGTGCGGATCGCGTCCATCGGGGACCACTGCACGTTGTCGCAGAGGTTGCGGGCGTGGCTCACGGTCTCGTGGATCTGGTTCGCCATCTCGTCCATCGACAGTGCGGTGATGTCGCGGTGCAGGGGCGAGGTGCCGATAAAGGTGTGAATGCGGCCCTGCGGCGCGTGTTTCACGGCCTCCCAGCAGCGATCAATGTCCTTGGCGTTGGCGCGCGCGAGGCCACAGATCACGGAATTCTTGGCGTTCTTCGCGATGTCAGAGACGGCTTCGAAATCGCCTTCAGAGGCGATCGGGAAACCGGCCTCAATGATGTCGACCCCCATCGCGTCGAGCATCCCCGCAATCTCGAGCTTTTCATTGTGGCTCATCGTGGCGCCCGGGCTCTGTTCGCCGTCACGCAGGGTCGTATCGAAAATCAGGACGCGGTCCTGCTTGGATGTCTCGGTCATTTTGAAATCTCTCTTTTGTTCCTTAGCGTTTGCAGTGCTGTGTGGCGCTTGGACATACCTCTGAGCCTCGCGCCGTGGGCACGCTCAGAGGCAGCTAAGGAGAAGAAGGTCATGACGACGGGCTGCGTCAGTGCGCAGTCTCGGAGCAGGGATATGTGCTTTCATCGTCATGGCTCGGGAATATACGGCGCGCTCCGGCAAAGAAAACCCCAAAACGCGCCTGCCACGACAGAATCTTGTGCAGACCTCCGAAATTATCGCCATTTATTAATTCAAAACTATGAATGTGTTGTTGCGTCATGCTAGACACGGGGCGAAATCAAAGTCGCCGGATCGAGGGTCTGGTAAAATCATCCGGCAGTTCGTGGAGGGGCTGCCGTGCAAGGGGAGAGAGACTATGGCACATATTGTGGTGCTTGGCGCGGGGCTCGGTGGGAGCATTCAGGCCTATGAACTCAAAGATACTGTTGGCAAAGACGACAAAATCACCGTCATTTCCAACAAAAGCTACTTCCAATTCACCCCGTCGAACCCGTGGGCGGGTGTCGGCTGGCGCAAAAAGGAAGACCTGATCATTGAACTCGAGCCGGTGATGAAACGACGCGGCATTGACTTCATCTGTGACGGCGCGGTCAAGCTTGACCCGAAAACGAACACCATCACGCTCGCATCAGGACGCGAGGTCACCTACGACTATCTCGTGATCGCCACCGGACCGGACCTCGCCTTTGACGAGATTGAAGGCTTTGGCCCTGAGGGCTACACCCATTCCGTTTGCCACGTCGAACACGCCACCGTCTCCGGCGATCAGTGGGAAGACTTCTGCGCCAATCCTGGCCCGATTGTCGTCGGCGCGGTGCAGGGCGCGTCCTGCTTTGGTCCGGCCTATGAATACGCCATGACCATCGACACTGACCTGCGGCGCCGCAAAATCCGCGACAAGGTGCCGATGACCTTTGTGACGCCCGAACCTTATATCGGGCATCTTGGCCTCGGTGGTGTGGGCGATACCAAAGGGATGCTCGAGTCGATCATGCGCGACCGCTCCATCCGCTGGATCACCAACGCCAAGACGAACAAGTTCGAGGACGGCACCGTTCACGTCACCGAATGCGACGAGGACGGCAATCCGAAGAAAGAGCACGCCTTGCCGTTCTCCTATTCGATGCTGCTGCCCGCTTTCCGTGGCATTCCGGCCCTGATGGGGATCGAAGGTCTCGTGAACCCGCGCGGTTTTGTCATCGTAGACGAATTCCACCGCAATCCGACTTTTCCGAATGTCTTCGCCATCGGCGTCTGCATCGCCATCGCACCGAAAGAACCGACCGCCGTCCCGACCGGCGTGCCGAAAACCGGCTTTATGATCGAATCCATGGTCACAGCCACCGCCCACAACCTGCCAATGGTGATGCGCGGCGAAGAGCCGAAAGAACTCGCCTCTTGGAATGCGCTCTGCCTCGCGGACTTCGGTGACGGTGGCGCGGCCTTCCTCGCCATGCCGCAGAACCCGCCGCGCAACGTGAACTGGGCGGCTTCCGGCAAATGGGTCCACTGGGCGAAACTCGCGTTCGAGTGGTACTTCATGCGCAAAGTGAAAAAGGGCGTCTCGGAGCCATTTTATGAACGCATGATCATGAAGATGATGAAGGTCAACAAACTGAAAGACAGCTGATCTTTTCCAAACGCTCTCCCGTATTACCTCTAAGAGATACGGGAGAACGAACATGCAAAGAGCACTCGTAATCGGGTCTTCGGGCGGTATTGGCGCGGCGGTTGCCGATGAGCTGACCGCCCGTAATTTTGAGGTGACACCGCTGTCGCGCGCGGAGCACGGGTTTGATTTGCGTGATCCCGCGATGGTCGAGCAAGCGCTCGGTAAGGTCGAGGGGCCTTTCGACACCGTTGTTGTCGCAACGGGGCAGCTCGCAGGGGCAGGGCGCCCTCCGGAAAAGATGCTCAAGGCCATCACCGCCGAAGCGCTCTCCGAACAATTCGCCGTCAATGCCATAGGCCCCGCGCTCATCCTCCGCCACCTGCCCCGCCTGTTGCCTAAAGACGCGCCCTCGAAGGCCTTGATCATCACCGCGCGGGTCGGTTCGATTGGCGATAACGGCTTGGGCGGATGGTATAGCTACCGCGCGGCCAAGGCCGCCGCGAACCAGCTCGTCCACACCGCCGCGATTGAACTGGCGCGGAGCCACAAACAGGCCTGCCTTCTCGCCTATCATCCAGGAACGGTCGCCACGCGGTTCACGGAAAACTACCCGCGAGAGAAGCTCTCTCCAGAGGCCGCCGCGGAGCATCTGCTCAATGTCATGGAGGCGCATGGCCCCGAGGACACAGGCCGCTTTTATGACTGGAAGAACACCGAGGTGCCGTGGTGAGCGATCCCAAGGTCATTCTTATCCTCGGCGATCAACTCACACCGGAGATTTCGTCGCTCAAAGGCGCCGACAAGTCCCGCGATGTCGTCGTTATGGCCGAGGTCGGGGCGGAGACGGATTATGTCCCCCACCACCCGAAAAAGATCGCGCTCATTTTCTCCGCCATGCGCCACTTCGCGCGGGAGTTGGAGGAGGCCGGTTGGACGGTCGCCTACACCCGTCTCGATGACCCAGAGAACACGCATTCCGTCTATGGCGAGGCCCGCCGCCATGCCGAACGTGTGGGCGCAAAAGAGATCGTGATGACGGAGGCCGGAGAGTGGCGTTTGCGCCTCGAGGCCGACGAAAGTCCGACACTTGTCCGACAAAAGTCCGACACCCGTTTTTTCGCCTCAGAAAGGGACTTCGCGGACTGGGCGAAGGGCCGAAAAGCGCTCCGTATGGAGTATTTCTACCGCGAAATGCGGCGCAAAACCGGCCTGCTGATGGACGATGGCGAGCCCTGTGGTGGCAAGTGGAATTTCGATCATGACAACCGCAAACCGGCGTCCGACGATCTCTTCCGCGTAGCGCCGATAACGTTCGAGCAGGACGAGATCACGTCGGAGGCCCTAGATCTCGTCGAGGTAAAATTCGGAAGTAATTTCGGTGATTTACACCCGTTCTCGATGGCCGTCACGCGCGCTGATGCGGAGGCGGCTAGGGACCATTTCCTAGACCATCACCTCGCGGATTTCGGCACCTATCAGGACGCAATGCTGAGTTCTGATCGCACCCTGCATCACTCGCTTTTGTCCGCCTATCTCAACATCGGCCTGCTCGACCCGCTCGACCTCTGCCGAGAAGTCGAGGCCCGCTACCGCGCAGGCAAAGTCCCCATCAACTCCGCCGAAGGCTTCATCCGCCAAATCCTGGGCTGGCGAGAATACGTCCGCGGCCTCTATTTCCTCAAAGGTCCCGACTATCCAAACCAGAATAAATTGAACCATCAGAGGAAGTTACCGCCTCTCTATTGGGGGGCGGAAACGAAGATGAATTGCCTCTCCCACGCGGTTTTGCAGACCAAAGAGGACGCCTACGCCCACCATATCCAGAGACTCATGGTTACGGGGAACTTCGCGCTTATTGCAGGCATCAATCCGAAAGAGGTCCACGAATGGTATCTCTCTGTTTACATTGACGCTTTCGAATGGGTGGAGGCGCCCAACACGGTCGGAATGAGCCAATTCGCGGACGGCGGCGTGATCGCGTCGAAACCCTATGTGTCGTCAGGCAATTATATCCACAAAATGTCCGACTACTGTGGCGACTGCCACTACTCTGTGAGCCGCAAAACGGGCGAGGGGGCGTGCCCGTTCAACCTGCTTTACTGGGCCTTCATGGATCGGCACCGCGAGCGTTTCGAGAAGAACCCGCGCATGGCGCAGATGTATCGCACGTGGGACCGGATGGACGAAGACAAACGCGAGACAGTTTTGCGAGAAGCGGACAGGTTTTTGACCCGCCTATCGAAAGGTGAACCTGTCTAAGTGGTTGATGCGAAAGAGCTACTCAGACGTCGCCGCAGCTGGCGTCTGAGTGGTGTCAGACGCGTCGACGGACACGAGGGCCCCGTCCACCCAATCACCCGCGGCGATGCGTCCGTCTGTGTAGGTGATGGTGCCGCGCCCATTGGGCTTGCCCGCCACAAACATGCCTTCATAAACATCGCCGTTCGCATAGGTCGCTACGCCGCGTCCCTGAATGATGCCGTCGGACCACTCACCCGTGTAGGTGAAACCCGATGGCATCTCGAGCGTGCCGACACCGTCGCGTTCTCCGGTGACAAAATCGCCCTCATAGCGCTCGCCATCGGCATATGTGCCGATCCCTTTGCCCTCGCGAAGCCCGTTGATCCAACTTCCTTCGTAGATGTAGCCGTTGGGAAAGGTCATTTTCCCCGTCCCATGGTTCAGAGCGTTCTTGAACTCGCCCTCATATACGAGTCCGCCTGCGTACCGCGCAACGCCGACACCCTCCGGAACGCCGCCGACCCAGTCTCCTTCATAGGTGGTACCGTTGGGATAGGTGATGATCCCTTCGCCATCGGACAAATCGTCTTTGAATTCGCCGACATAGACGGAGCCGTCCGGGTAGATGACCTGACCCTCGCCCTCGATGCGACCGTGAGCCCAGGTGCCCGTGTAGGTGTATCCGTCCGCCCCCGTAAAGGTGCCTGTCCCGTGACGTTTGTCGTCGTCGAAGGCCCCATCGTAGACATCGCCGTTCGCGTAGGTGACTTTGCCCGCGCCATGCCGTTTGCCCGCGACCAGTTCGCCGACGAAGACATCGCCGTTCGGCTGAGTGATCGTGCCTTGGCCGTTGCAGTGGTTCTCAACCCAGCTGCAATCGATGGTCAGCCCTTCCTCGGTTTTGAGAATGCCCTGACCGTGCCGCATGTCACGCGCAAATTCCCCTTCGTAGGTTGCGCCTTCGGGGTAGGTGATTATTCCACGTCCCTCTTTCTGGCCGTTCACCCAGCCCCCTTCGTAGATATAACCGGAGGGGCGCTCTAGCCGCCCTTGACCATGGTGTTTGGCTGCGAGGAAACCGCCTTCGTATTTGACACCATTCGCGAGGACCTCGACGCCAGAGCCAGTTGCAGCGCCCTCTACCCAGTCGCCTTCGTAGGTGTCGCCATTTGCATAGGTTATTTTGCCGAAGCCATGTGGCTTGCCTTGTGCGAACGCGCCTTCGTAGATGGAGCCGTCAACAAATCGGGCAATGCCCTGACCTTTGATTTCCCCCATTACCCATTCGCCCGTGTATTCGAAGCCATTGGGTAGCCGGTAGCTTCCGACACCATCGCGGAGGCCGTCGGTAAAGGTCCCTTCGTAGATGCCGCCCTCTTCGAACTGGTGCGTTTCCACGTCCCCGTTCGACTGTGCATAGCCGGGAGCGCAAAGTCCTCCGATGAAGCTCACCGTCAACAATGCGCTGCGCAGTCCTGTCCGTATCATGCTGTCTCCCGGGCCGAATTCTGCGCCAGCGTAGAAAGAAGCGCGGCGGGCTTCAAATGTTTTTGCCGTGATCGGCTTTTCCTCGCGTGTCTTTCTGCTAAACCCCTAGACAAAGAGAACAGGACGCGCGGTATGACTGACAAGTTTCGCCTGACATTGGCTCAACTCAACCCGATTGTGGGCGCTATCGACGCCAATGCGGATATGGTGCGCACCGCCCATGCCGAAGCGAAAGCCGCCGATGCGGATATGATCGCATTCCCCGAACTGTTCCTCATCGGCTATCAGCCGCAGGATTTGGTGATGAAGCCCGCTTTGGTCAATGCCGCGATGGCGAAAGCCGAAGAACTCGCGGCTCTGACAGTCGATGGTCCGGCGATTGGGGTCGGGGCGCCCTATGCCTACGGTGACGAGCTCTACAACGGCTATTGGATTTTGGCCGAAGGCCGCGTGAAGCAGGTGCTCCGCAAACATCACCTGCCGAACTACAACGTCTTCGATGAAAAGCGCCTGTTCGCAGAGGGGCCAGTAGAAGGTCCGTATGCGATCAACCTTCTGCGTCTCGGGTCCCCGATCTGTGAGGACGCATGGCATGAGGATGTTGCTGAGGCTCAGGTCGAAAGTGGGGCGGAAATCCTGCTCGTGCCCAACGGATCGCCGTATTATCGCAACAAATTCAACACCCGCCTCACGCATATGGTCTCGCGTGTGATCGAGAATGACGTGCCGCTCGTGTATCTCAACATGGTCGGCGGTCAGGATGATCAGGTGTTTGATGGCGGCTCCTTCGTCCTGAACCGTCACGGCAAACCGGCGCATATCCTGCCGGTGTTCGATGAATGCGTGCGTCAGGTCGACTTTGAGAAACTGGACGGTCGCTGGGTCGCCATTGAGGGTGAGATCACCCATCATCCCGAGGAGTGGGAGCAGGACTACCGCGCGATGGTCGAGAGTCTGCGCGATTACCTCGGGAAAACCGGTTTCAAAAAGGTGGTTCTGGGTCTCTCCGGCGGGATCGACAGTGCGATTGTTGCGACGATTGCAACCGATGCCTTGGGCGCCGAAAACGTGCACTGCGTCATGCTGCCGTCCGAGTACACCTCGCAAGGGTCGCTCGATGACGCCAAAGACATCGCAACGCGCCTCGGGTGCCGCTACGACTTCGTGCCGATCTCCGAGGGGCGCGATGCCATTACCAACACGCTCTCGCCGATTTTCGGCGATCTGCCGTTCGATGTGACCGAAGAGAACATCCAGTCCCGTCTGCGTGGTCTGCTGCTCATGGCGATGTCGAACAAGTTCGGCTCTATGCTTTTGACGACGGGTAACAAATCCGAAGTGGCCGTTGGCTATTGCACCATCTATGGCGACATGAACGGTGGCTTTAATCCCATCAAAGACCTCTACAAAACTCGCGTGTTCGAGCAATGCCGCTGGCGCAACGCTAACCACCGTCCCTGGATGAAAGGGCCGGAAGGGGAAGTCATTCCTGTCTCGATCATCGACAAGCCGCCCTCAGCAGAGCTGCGTCCGGATCAGAAGGATGAGGATAGCCTGCCGCCATACGAGGTGCTGGATGCAATCCTTGAGGGTCTTGTAGATCGCGACGAAAGCGTTGCCGATCTCGTTGCTGCAGGGTTTGACAGGGCAACCGTGAAGAAGATCGAGCATCTGCTCTACATCTCGGAATACAAGCGCTTTCAGTCTGCTCCGGGCACGCGTCTGACCCAGCGTGCATTCTGGCTCGACCGCCGTTATCCGATTGTGAACCGCTGGCGCGACCACAGCTAAGGCCGCGTTCCTAGACGTCTTCCAATTCGCATCCCGTCAGAAGCCGCGTGACATCTGTCTCGCTGCAAAGCTGCGTGCCTGCCGTGAGAACCGCCGCTGCCGCAGCCGTCGTGCCGAAACGCAAAGACTCTTGCATCGTATCCCCTCGCGTGAGGGCCATCGAAAAGGCACCAACGAAGCTATCGCCCGCGCCAACGGCAGACACAACTTCCTCTGGGTCGATGGCGCGGGAGGCATGCCAACGACCGCCCGCATTCGCAAGGGTCGACCCGTCGGCGCCGCGCGCGATGATGACGTTCTCGGCAATCCCCTTATTCACCAATTCAGAGGCGAAGTCTGCGGTGTCTTTCCGCGTCGGCAGTGCGTGTCCGCATAGGTCCTCGGCCTCAACGTCGTCCATACGCAGGACATAGGGATTGGCCGGATGTTTGACCAATTCGTGCAACGGTTTGCCGGAGGTGTCGACAAAGAGTTTGACGCCTTTCTCGGTGAGGCGACGTGAAAGGCGGGCGGGATAATCCATCGGAACGCCAGGAGGCTGGGAGCCGGAGAGCACGACCACGCCACCAACCGGAGCGGCATAGGCGATGGCTGTTAAAGACTCATCGACCATGTCGTGGTTCCAGTAAGGTCCAGGCATTACGAAGCGGTATTGCTTGCCGGTCTCCTGTTCCGTGATCGCCATCGATTGTCGTGTCGCGCCGCCGGTCACGGAGAAGGCAGTGAAGCGCACCTTTTCTTCGGCGAGGAGGCGGAGCAAATGCGCGCCGGTTTCGCCACCTACCGCCGTAAAGGCTGTGCTCTCGCCTCCGAGGAATTTGATGGCACGAGACACGTTGATCCCGCCTCCTCCCGGATCGGCCTCCGGATTGGTGCAGCGCAACTTCGGACCCGCAGAGACCTCTGGTGTGGAGGTCGAGAGATCCACAGTGGGATTGAGCGTGATCGTCAGGATCTGTGTCATCAGCGTCTCCTTGCGAAGTGCGACTCTGTTTCGAAGGGCACTCTACGCCCGATAGCGTTAACATCTTTGATTGAAATCACAGTAGCGGAGATTTCTCGGAAATAGTCTGATTTTTCGAATGCTTAATCAATCAGAAGCAAAGTCTTGTAAGGGCCATCTTAGCACATTTGCGGAAAAAATGCGCGTCGGGTCCTGATGCCGCAAAATGAAAACGGCCCCGACAGAAGCGGGGCCGTAAAATTTAGTGCGTGTCGCAATGCCGAAGTCTCAGGTTTCGATCATCATCTGGTAGCTGGACGGCACATACTCGTACCCGCTATCGCGGTTGGCGACATAGCCGAGGGCAGGGAAGGGCATGTGGTAGCCGATGAATGGCACGCGGTCCGTTGCCATCATATCGAGCAGCTTGCGACGCGTTTGGGCGGCGGCGGCTTTGTCTGCGTCATAGAGCACTTCCCAATCCGGATGTGCGAGCGAGTAGACGTAGTGGTTCGCAAAATCGGCGCCGAGGATCAGGCGTTCGCCTTCGCTTTCCACATGGAAGGCCATGTGTCCCGGTGTGTGCCCAAACGCGGCCATCGCGGTGATACCGGAGGTCACGTCGGTGCCATCATCGAGTAGGTCGAACCTGTCCTGCAGGGGGCGAATTTTGGCTTCGAACCCATCGTTGCCGGACATGTCCCAATGGTCCATCTCGACAGAGCCGGTGGAGTAGGCAGCGTTCGCGAAGGTTGGCGCATCGCTATACATGCCGCCGATGTGGTCGCCGTGCATGTGCGTGACAACAACTCGGTCCACCTGATCTGCGGTATATCCTGCGGCGGCGAGGGCCGCGACGATCCCGTCCGGCGAGAGGCCGGTGTCAAATAGGATCAGTTCAGAACCGGTGTTGATGAGGGTCGGAGTGAAGAAGAACTGCGCCGCATCAGGAGAAATGAAGTTGGCCTCAGAAGCGGCGGCGAATTCCTCTGGTGTTGCGTTCAGTCCGAAAATCTTCTGCGGTTCAGGCACCGTGCGGGTGCCCGCCAAGAGTGTGGTGACCTCAAATGCGCCGAGCTTGAAGCGACGGTAAGGCGGCAAAGCCGCACCCATTTGCGGCGCCTCGGCGCGGGCTGAAAGCGGCAGAGAAGCTGCTGCCGGAATAGCTGCGGCGCCGAGCATAAGGTGGCGGCGAGACAGGTGTGGTGTGTTCATGCGTAATCCTCCCGAGTTGCACTGTGCGTGTGGTATACGGACGAAATAGGGTGCGAACGTCACACAGCGAATGGGATCACGCGAACGTGAGGCTCAATCGTATTCCCACCATTTGTCGATGGTGGCGATGTCATCGTCAGACCAACCGAAATGGTGCGCCAACTCGTGCACCGTCACATGTGCGACCATCTGTTGAAGGGTCACGTTCCCGCGCATCACCCATTCATCGAGGATCGGACGACGGAAAAGCCAGATCGTGTCCGGCGCGGTCGCTTGGTCCATCGAGGATTTTTCCGTCATCGGAATACCAGTGTAGAGGCCGGTGAGCTCGAACGGGTCCTCAATGCCGATTTCGGCGAGCAAATCTTCGGGCGCGAAATCCATCACGGTGAGCGACACCTGAGAGGCCAGAACTTTGAAGGCGGGCGGGAGATCGGACATGGTGGCGCGGGCGATGTCTTCGATCATGTCCAGATCGGGGGCGCAGGCGTCATAAAGCGGTTCAGGCATTGATGTATCTCCGGTTGCGGCTGTCCCGATATGGACTCTTGAGGCGTGATATGAAAGAGGAAGCGCAACAGGAGTTTCAAAATGATCGTCACACGTTTCGCCCCTTCGCCGACGGGCTATATCCATGTTGGCAACCTGCGCACCGCGCTCTTCAACTATCTGATCACACGCAAGGCCGGCGGCCAGTTCATCCTGCGCCTTGATGACACCGATCAGGAGCGTTCGAAACCGGAATACGCAGACGGGATTCTCGAAGATCTCGAGTGGCTCGGTTTTACGTGGGATCGTCTTGAGCGTCAGTCCACACGTCTCGAGCGCTACCATGCGGCTGCAGATGAACTGCGCGAGAAGGGTCGTTTCTACGAAGCGTTCGAAACCCCGACGGAACTCGATCTGAAGCGTAAGAAGCAGCTCAACATGGGCAAGCCGCCAGTCTACGACCGTGCTGCTCTCGCGCTGTCTGAAGACGAGAAAGCGAAGCTCCGCGCCGAACGCGGCGACGGTGTGTGGCGTTTCAAGCTCGATCAAGAGCGGATCAACTGGACCGATGGCATCCTCGGCGACATCTCCATTGATGCGGCGTCTGTCTCTGATCCTGTTCTGATCCGTGCTGACGGTCAGTTCCTCTACACCCTCGCGTCCGTCTGTGATGACGTGGATTACGGTGTGACGAACATCGTGCGTGGCTCCGACCATGTGACCAACACCGCGACCCAGATCCAGATCATTGAGGCGCTTGGTGGCACGGTTCCGTCCTTTGCGCACCACTCCCTTCTGACTGGGCCGCAGGGTGAAGCGCTCTCGAAACGTCTCGGGACCCTGTCCCTGCGTGACCTGCGTGCGCAAGGCGTGGAGCCGATGGCACTCCTGTCTCTGATGGCGCGCCTCGGGTCGTCCCAGCCGGTCGAACTGCGCACCTCTATGGAGGAGTTGATCGAAGGGTTTGACCTGTCGCACTTCGGTGCGGCTCCGACCAAATTCGACAGCCAGGACCTGTTCGCTCTGACGTCGCAGATCAACCACAGTAAACCTTTCGAAGAGGTTGCAGACGATGTGGCTGCCCTCGGTGTGCCTTCTGAGATCGCCGAACCGTTCTGGAATGTCGTCCGCGAAAACATCACAGTCAAAGCCGACATGGCGGGCTGGTGGGAGCTGTTCCGTGATGGGGCTACGCCGCTCGTGGATGACGAGGACAAGGACTTCATCGCAGAGGCCTTCACCATGCTGCCCGAGCCGCCCTACACGGCGGACAGCTGGAAAGAGTGGACCACGGCTGTGAAAGAGGCGACGGGTCGTAAGGGCAAGGGCTTGTTCATGCCTCTGCGCAAGGCCGTGACCGGTATGGCGCATGGTCCGGACATGTCCAACGTTCTGCCACTTTTGCAGAAAAAGCCGACGCTTTAATAGCTTCTGTTTAAATAAACACAGAAAGCCGCCTCGGAACTCTCCGTATGGCGGCTTTTTACTGTCGAATTGTCGTAAGTTTCCTATCGGAAATATTTTCGGCTTGTCCCGAATCTTGCGCTTGCATAATGTCCCCTCAAATCGTGCGTTGGGAGAAGGGTCTCCCCTACCGAAGGAGCAACCGCCCCGGAAAACTCTCAGGTGAACGGACCTTCGCACGGTCAAAACTCTGGAGAGAGGGGTCTTGCGCCTCCGCCGAAGGGATAACGATCTCAGGCACACAGGACAGAGGGGGCATCATGGGCACGTGCGGCTTTCGGGCCGTAATGTGTCGACCAGATGCAAAAAGGGGATGCAATGTCTGATCAAGATACGGCTTTGAAGCGCACGCCGCTCTACGAATTCCACGTTGCGCATGGCGCGAAAATGGTGCCCTTTGCGGGCTACGAAATGCCGGTGCAATATCCGCTTGGCGTGATGAAAGAGCATCTCCACACGCGATCTGCGGCAGGTCTGTTTGACGTGTCGCATATGGGGCAGGTCATTTTGACCTCGGGCGACGGAAGGGAGGCCGTCGCCCGCGCCCTTGAAACGATTGTGCCGGTCGATGTTCTGGGTCTTAAACCGAACCGCCAGCGCTACGGGATTTTCACCGATGAAACCGGCGGCATTCTGGATGATCTCATGATCGCCAATACAGGTGACGCGCTCTTCCTCGTTGTGAACGCCGCTTGCAAGGCGGAAGACATCGCGCACATGCGGGCGGCGTTGCCTGCCAGTGTGACCGTTACGGAGATCGTCGACCGTGCGCTCTTGGCGCTTCAGGGGCCGAAGGCCGAAGAGGCTCTCGCTCGGATCGCGCCGCAGGTTGCCGATATGAAATTCATGGACAGCCTGCGTTTCGACGTCGATGGCGTGGAATGGTGGGTGTCTCGCTCCGGTTACACTGGTGAGGACGGCTACGAGATTTCCGTGCCCGCCGAGATTGCGACCCAAGTCGCCGAGACGCTCTGCGCGATGGAAGAGGTGGAGCCGATTGGCCTCGGTGCGCGGGATAGCCTGCGGCTTGAAGCGGGGCTTTGCCTCTATGGCCACGACATTGATACGAGCACGTCGCCCGTCGAGGGCAACATTGCTTGGGCCATTCAGAAAGTCCGCCGCACGGGTGGCGAGCGTGAAGGTGGCTTCCCTGGAGCTGATCGTATCCTTTCCGAGCTGCACAACGGCGCGGAGCGCAAACGCGTTGGTCTCCTGCCGCAGGGCCGTGCGCCGATGCGCGAAGGCACGCCGCTCTTCGCGACGCCCGAGAGCCAAACTCCGATCGGTGAAATTACATCCGGCGGCTTTGGTCCCTCCGTCGAGGGGCCTATTGCGATGGGATATGTCCCGATCGCCTATTCGTTGGACGGCACCCCCGTTTTCGCCGAACTCCGCGGAAAGCGCCTGCCCGTAACGGTTGCACCGATGCCCTTCCGCACCTCTACTTACAAACGCTGATACTCTATTCAAGGGACCGAAAAACTCATGGCCGCAGATATCAAATTCACCGAAGAACACGAATGGCTCCGCGTCGAGGATGACCTGATCGTCGTCGGCATCACCGAACACGCCGCTGAACAGCTTGGCGACGTTGTGTTCGTTGAGCTGCCGGAAGAAGGCACAACCGTTTCCAAAGACGATGAGGTCGTCGTGATCGAGAGCGTCAAAGCCGCCTCCGATATCCTCGCCCCGCTAGACGGAGAAATCGTCGAAGTGAACGAACCGCTCTCCGAAGATCCGGGCAAGGTGAACGAAGACCCGCTTGGCGATGCATGGTTCTTCAAGATGAAGATCGAAGACATGTCTGTGCTTGAGGACTTCATGTCCGAAGCGGAATACAAAGACTTTATCGGCTGAGGAACTGACACGTGGCCTATACCCCGTCGACCTATAACCCCTACGACTTTGCGAACCGCCGCCACATCGGCCCGTCTCCGGCGGAGATGGAAGAGATGCTGAAGGTGATCGGCGTGCGCTCTCTCGATGCGCTCATTGATCAGACCGTGCCCATGGGCATCCGTCAGATGGAGGCCTTGAGCTGGGCTCCGATGACAGAGCATGAGGTGCTCGGGCACATCCGCAAAGTCGCTAAGAAAAACGTCGTGATGACGTCCTTGATCGGGCAAGGTTTCTACGGGACGGCCACGCCGCCAGCGATCCAGCGCAACATCCTCGAAAATCCGGCATGGTATACGGCCTATACGCCCTACCAGCCGGAGATCGCGCAGGGGCGCCTTGAAGCGCTTCTGAACTTCCAGACGATGGTGTCGGATATGACCGGCCTGCCGGTCGCGAACGCTTCGCTCCTTGATGAGGCAACCGCCTGCGCCGAAGCCATGACCATGGCGCAGCGTGTGTCCAAATCCAAGATGACGCGCTTTTTCATCGACGAGGCCTGCCATCCGCAGAACATCGAAGTGATGAAGACGCGGGCCGAACCGCTCGATATCGAGATCATTGTGGGTAATCCCGTCGATCTCGATCCGGCGAAAGTCTTTGGCGCGATTTTCCAGTATCCGGGTACCTATGGCGGCGTCGAGGATTTCACCGACACGATTGCGACGCTCCATGAGGCAAAAGCCGTCGCGATCATGGCGACCGATCTCATGGCGCTCACCATGCTCAAAGAGCCGGGTGCGATGGACGCAGATATCGCCGTCGGGTCCGCGCAGCGCTTTGGTGTGCCGATGGGCTTTGGCGGCCCCCACGCGGCCTTCATGTCCTGCAAAGACGCGATGAAGCGCGCGATGCCAGGCCGGATTGTCGGTGTGTCGGTCGATGCGAACGGCAATCGCGCCTACCGCCTCTCGCTCCAAACCCGCGAACAACACATCCGCCGCGAAAAGGCGACGTCGAACGTCTGCACCGCACAGGCCCTGCTCGCGGTCATGGCGTCCTTCTATGCCGTGTTCCACGGACCGGACGGGCTCCGCGCCATCGGTGAACATATCCACTTCAATGCGATGCGTCTTGCTGAAGGGCTGAAGTCCGCTGGCTTCTCCATCTCTCCCGCAGCGTTCTATGACACCTTCACGGTCGAAGTGGGTGCAATGCAGGGCGTGATCCTCCGCTCCGCGAACGCAGAAGGGATCAACCTGCGCAAAGTCGGGAAGACAAAGATCGGTATTGCCGTTGATGAAATGGTCAACGCGGAAATCATTGGCAAAGTCTGGCGCGCGTTCGGACATGAAGCCGAAGTGCCTGCAGAGACCCAGTCCATCGGGCTTCCAGAAACGCTCCTCCGCGAGAGCGCCTACCTGACCCACGCAATCTTCGGGATGAACCGCGCCGAGGGCGAAATGATGCGCTACATGCGTCGCCTCGCAGACCGCGACCTCGCTCTTGACCGCGCGATGATCCCGCTCGGGTCCTGCACGATGAAGCTCAACGCCGCCGTCGAGATGATGCCGATCACCTGGCCTGAATTCAACGCGCTGCACCCCTACGCGCCGGAGGATCAGTCCGAAGGCTACACGGAGATGATCGACGACCTCTCCGACAAACTCTGCGAAATCACCGGCTATGATGCCATGTCGATGCAGCCGAACTCCGGTGCGCAGGGTGAATATGCCGGTCTGCTCGCGATCATGGGCTATCACCGCGCCAACGGTCAGGGCGGGCGCAATATCTGCCTCATTCCGATGAGCGCCCACGGGACGAACCCTGCGTCGGCGCAGATGTGTGGCCTCAAAGTCGTCGTCGTCAAATCCGCAGAGAATGGCGACATCGACCTCGAAGACTTCCGTGCGAAGGCCGAAGCCGCAGGGGATAAACTCGCCGCCTGCATGATCACCTACCCGTCGACCCATGGCGTGTTCGAAGAGACCGTGAAAGAGGTCTGCGAGATCACGCATACTTTCGGCGGTCAGGTGTATATGGATGGGGCGAACCTCAATGCGTTGGTTGGTCTCGCCAAACCCGGCGAGATCGGCTCCGACGTGTCCCACCTCAACCTGCACAAGACTTTCTGCATCCCACATGGCGGCGGTGGTCCGGGCATGGGCCCGATTGGTGTGAAGGCGCATCTCGCGCGTTTCCTGCCTGGCAATCCGGAGGGTGGCGACGCCATTGGTCCGGTGTCTGCAGCGCGCTTTGGTTCCGCGTCGATCCTTCCGATTTCTTGGGCCTATTGTCAGCTTATGGGCGGGCAGGGGCTCACGCAGGCCACGAAGGTCGCGATCCTCAATGCAAACTACATCGCGGCCCGTCTCGATGCAGCCTTCCCCGTTCTCTACAAAGGGACGCAGGGCCGCGTTGCGCACGAGTGCATCGTCGATCCGCGCGAGTTCGAGAAGACCACCGGCGTCACCGTTGATGACATCGCGAAACGCCTCATCGACAGCGGGTTCCACGCACCGACCATGTCGTTCCCTGTGCCGGGCACTCTGATGATTGAGCCGACGGAGTCGGAGACGAAGGCGGAGCTTGATCGCTTCTGCGAGGCGATGCTGTCGATCCGTGCGGAGATTGCGCAGATCGAGAACGGCGAACTGCCGGAGGATAACAATCCGCTCAAGCACGCACCGCATACGGTCAATGACCTCGTTGCGGATTGGGATCGTCCCTATTCGCGTGAGCAGGGCTGCTTCCCTCCGGGGGCCTTCCGTGTGGACAAATACTGGCCGCCGGTTGGCCGTGTGGACAACGCCTATGGCGATCGCAATCTGATCTGCCTTTGCCCGCCGCCGGAAAGCTATGTGGAAGCGGCCGAGTAATCAGCCGCGCTTTGGAAGCCGCAGGTCATCGAGGGTAAAGGAGATGCCTTGCGGCTCCAGCCACGCGTGAAAGCGCGAGATTTTTTCGTCCATCGAACAGGTATTAGACTGTTTCGCCATTTCCAATGCGTAGACGTCGCGCAGGCGAGTTTGTTCGGTCTCGGGAAGGTCTCTGAACGGTGTCATTTTGCCCTCTTGAAGAGTATCGTTGCAGGATACATATATTCTTCAAATAGAATGTGAAGAGGAGGCCATCATGGCTGCGACCCTTGCAAAAGATGCCGTGAAAATGGCGTGCCCTGTCTGCGCGCAGGTGAACCGCGTGCCGACGAGTAAACTTGGCGCTGGCCCTAAATGTGGCACCTGTGGTGAGCCGCTGATGTCCGGTAAAGTGTCCGAGCTTGATCCGAATGCTCTCGCAGCGCTGTCGCGCAAAGACGATCTGCCAGTGCTCGTTGACTTCTGGGCGCCGTGGTGTGGTCCGTGCCGCATGATGGCGCCGGAGTTCGCGAAGGCGGCGCAGGCGCTCAAAGGTCGCGCGCGGTTTGCGAAGATCAACACGGAGGAGTACCCGAACGTGTCGATGAAGAACGGAATCCGCGGCATTCCGGCGCTCATTCTCTACCAAGGCGGCAAGGAAGTGGCTCGTATTGCGGGGGCCCGTCCGGCCAAAGATATCATCGCTTTCGTCGAGCAAAACGGCAAGTTGCCAGCGTGACATTTTGACCCTCGCGCCACGCTTGACTTCGTGGCGCGAAAGGCAAATTCTTTTGCCAGCGTGGGGTTGTAGCTCAGTTGGGAGAGCGCGTCGTTCGCAATGACGAGGTCGTCGGTTCGATCCCGATCAACTCGACCAAATCCCGCTTTAGATACCCCGTCAGAGGCTCTCGCGATCCACAATGACGACGCCGTCCGCGATGGTGTCGGCCGGATGTGGGATGACCTGTTCACCTTCCTCCAGACCGGACAGAATTTCGACCCGCCGATCCGTGCGGTGTCCGATCTCCACGAGACGCAGACGCGCCCTGTCGCCTTCTGCCACAAACACTGCCCAATCCCCGTTGCTGCGGAAGAGCGCGGCGAGCGGGATGTTGAGGGCGGCATCCGTCTCCCATTCCACAACGCGCAAAAAGACGGCGTATTGATGCCCGAGGCCGAGGCGCTCTTCGGCAGGGGTGACAAGGTCAAAGGTCGCCGCAACGCGCTGTTCTTCGATCCCGAGCGACGATGTATGCGTCTCGGCGCGAGGGGCGAGGCTCTTCAACTTGGCCTCGAGCGGCGGTTCCCCGCCCCAGCGCTCGACAATGGCCCGCGCACCGATCTCCAAGCCCACGGCATCAGAGGACAGAATATCCGCTTCGATTTCGAGGTCGTTCAGGTCGCCAATGGACAAGAGTTCAGAGCCAATCGCGACTGCATGTTCCGAGACTTGCGAGATGACCAAGACGGTCCCCGATATCGGCGCTGTGATCGCGACACAGCAGGTGTCTCCGGTCATGTCCTCCGCCCCCGGTTCGAGCAGGGCCGCCTGCGCCCGTGCGAGCGATGACTGCGCCATCTGGACATTGGAAATCGCAGCATCCCGCGCGGCAGTCCGCAGCGACAAAACCTGCTCCGCGTCCTCCAATGTGCTGACCGAGGAAACGCCTCTGTCCACGAGCGCCTTTGTCCGGTCGAACTGACTCTGCGCGTAGTTCAACTCTTCATCGGCTTGCCGGAGTTGCGCTTCCGCGAGGTCGGCAGCGGCGGAGGCTTCGCGCACGGCGGCCTCCAATTGGATACGTGTCCGCGCGTCGATCAGAGACGGGGCGAGCGGCTCGACACGGGCCACCACGGTGACGCCTGCCTCGACTTGATCGCCCTCCTCGACGGGAGAGCGGAGCGCCGTGCCCGCAATGGGCGAAGACACCTCATACAAATCCTTGATCCGCGTTTTGCCGTCGGCGTTGATTGTCACCTGAAGCGGCCCGCGCGTGACCGCTTCCAGATCGACCGCGGTCGGATGCGGGCGGAAGGCAATGAACAGGAGCGCAACGGCGAGCGCGCCTGCGATCAGGACGAGTAGGGATTTGCGGGATTTCGACGTCATTGGTTCACTCCCGGGTTTTCATCACGGAGACAAGATCAAGCCGGTCGATCCGCCGTCTCACCACCATAACGGAGGCGAGCGCGGTGCCAAGCACCACAACGGAGGCCTGCGCGTAGGCGGCGGGCGGCAGAACGAGCGGAATGTTATAGAGATCGGAGGAAAAGCTGTTCGCCATCAGCACGCCGATCCCGTAGCCGATGAGCCAGCCGATGGGTTGGGCCAAGAGCGCGACGAGCATGATTTCCCCGATCAGGACATAAGAAACTTCCCAGTTGGAGAAGCCGAGGATACGCAGCGAGGCGAGTTCGCGGGCGCGCTCGGAGAGCTGGATGCGCGCGCTGTTGTAGGTCAGGCCAACGGTGATCAGGACGGCGATGATGATGAAGAGGCCGTTCATGACGGAGATGTTTTCGTCGATGCTCTCGGTAAAGCCGTCTTTCATATCGGTGACACGAACGGTGCTCGCGATGAGGGGCGTGTCCTTGATCTGTTGATTGAACGCGTCCGCCTGATCCGCGTCGAGCGTGACGTTGGCGACGGAAATATGCGGCGCGCGGCGCTGCAATGCGGCCATTGCGTCACGCGTCATAAAGGCGCCGAGGCCGAAGAACTGTTCGGTGACTGCTGAGATAGCGAGCGTATGTGTCTCGCGGCGTCCAGTCATGAACTCGACTTCGACCAGATCGCCGGGCTGTAGATCGAGGACTTCCGAGACGCGATTGGTGATCAGGAGGCCATCTCCGATGGGTTCTGCGACATGTCCGTTCGTATCGATGGAGCGGGCGAGCGTTGCACCCGCGCCGCGTGTTGTGATGGAAAGTTGTTTTTCGAGGTGGCCATGACGCAGTTTGACGGCGGCATAGAGTTCGCCCTCGACCTCTAGAACACCGGGCAGGCGGCGCACCTCCTCGAGTGTTGAGAGCGGTCGTTCTTGGGCAAAGAGAAGGACAGCATCCTCACGGTTGGATTGCGTGAAGGCGATATCGGTAATTGTGTCGAGGGAATGGGAGAAAAAGCCGACGGAAATCATCACGGCGACGGCGAAGGCCAGACCGACCGCACTCATGAGCGCGCGCACCGGCCAACGCAGGATGGACCGCCAGATCATCATCGTCGGTTGGCTCATACGCGCGGCGTTCATCATCCGGTCGAAGGCGGAGCGTTTGAACCGTGGCGGGGCAGGGGGCGACATGGCGACAGCAGGCGGAAGGCGTGCCGCGCCGAGGGCCGCGCGGAGCGCGCCGAGGGCCGCGGTCAGAAGGGCCAGAACACCCGAAATCGCATAGGCGTCATAGGAGACGTTGAAGATCAGATAGGGGAATTTGAAATAGTCGGCATATTGACCTGCCATCCAGCGTGCACTCATCCCGCCTGTGCCCCAGCCAATGATGATCCCGAGAACGGCTGTGAGCCCTGCGAGGAGAACGTAATGCACTGCGATGTGCAGATCGGTGTAGCCGAGTGCTTTGAGGAGCCCGATCTCCGCGCGTTCCAACGTGATGATGCGTCCGATCACCATGTTCACGAGAAAGGCGGAAATGCCGAAAAAGATGGGCGGCAGGATCGTCGCCATATTCTTGAGTTGGGCGATCTCGGTATGGACGAAGGCGTTCGAGGTCTGCAATTCACGACCGTAAGCGCCCGTGCCGCCATAGGGATCAAGCAGGGTGTCGAGATCGTTGAGCACCTGATCCTCGCGCGCATCGCGTGACACGGACAGCGTGATGGAGTTCATCGCGCCAGACATGTCGAACGCCGCCTCCAAGGTCGCTTGCGGCATCCAGAGAATGCCAAAGCCCTCGTCATCTGGCATGAGGGATCCCGGTCCGATGGCGTAGACGAATTCTGGGGAGAGTGCCGTGCCGGTGATCGTCAAGAGGCGTTTCTGGCCAGACATGAGCACGGAGAAGCTATCGCCGATCTGATAGCCATTGGCCTGCGCGAAAGGTTCCGACACCATAACCTCATCCGTCGCCGACACGGACGGAAGCCGACCAGACCGCAGGATCGGGATGTTGAGATGCGGCAGGTCGCCGCTCTCTGGCAGAGACAGGGCGAGGCCCGTGGCGGATTCCACCCGCCCCGGAAGGTCGAGCATCAGGTATTTCTGGATCCGCCCCTCAACGATCTGCACGCCGTCGATCTCCGCGATTTCTTTGAGGAGGCCGCGCGGGGCTTTCTCGGCGTCGATCCAGACATCGGCGAAAGCATTGCGATCATAGAACGCGGTCAGCGTGTCATCGAGGGCGCGGTGCATCCCGAAGGCCGTCAGCAGGATCATCACCCCACAGGCAAGGACGAGCGCGATGGCGAGCGCTTGTCCCCAAAGGCGCTGGAAATCTCGCAGGAGTTTTATGTCGAGCGCATGCATGGCCTACCACTCGATATCGGTCGGCTTGAGCCGCGTGTCATTGGTGGAGACGGATGCAATGTTGCCATCCTGAAACCGCACGACGCGGTGGGCCATGGCTTGGATCGCGGCGTTGTGGGTGATCACGATGGCCGTGGTGCCGAGGTCTTCGTTGACGTGACGGATTGCCTCTAACACCTGAACGCCCGTGGTGCTGTCGAGCGCGCCAGTGGGTTCGTCGCAAAGGAGAACCTCTGGCCGCTTAGCAATCGCGCGGGCAATCGCGACCCGCTGTTGTTGGCCGCCGGAGAGTTCGGCGGGGAAGTGGTCGATACGGTCGGACATGCCAACACGGGCGAGCGCCTCTTCTGCGGACATCGGATTGGGCGCGATGTCTGTGACCATCTGTACGTTCTCGCGCGCGGTGAGCGAGGGGACGAGGTTGTAGAATTGAAACACAAAGCCGACGTGATCGCGGCGATACTTTGTGAGCGCGCGGTCCGAGAGTTCGGTAAGATCTCGGCCTCGGAACTCGACGCGACCAGAGGTGGCGGCGTCGAGGCCGCCGAGAATGTTGAGCAAGGTGGATTTGCCCGATCCGGACGGGCCGAGCAGGACGGTCAATTCTGTCGCGAAGAGATCAAGGTTCACCCCATCGAGCGCGCGCACCTCTGTGCTGCCCGTTTGGTAGGTCTTCACGAGATCTTCGGTGTGGAACACCTTTTCTGAAACAGGTTGCGCCATGAAATGCCATCCTCTTGTCCCAGCTTATGCTGTTACTTTGAACGACACCTTGCGACGGGTCAAAGAGAACGGGTCTAGTAGTCTCTCTCGAAGAAGACGCCGACACCGGTATCGCCTTCGGAGGTGACGGAGCCCTTGATCGTGATGTTCCGTGTCGCGTCGAGGTTCAGGTTGATCTCGGTTTTGCCTTCACTGTCGATGGTCACGTCTGTGTAGACCTTATCGGAAATATACTTCCCGACCTTGAGCGCTGCGTCCCCGTCTTCCGTGGTTTGCAGGTCGAGATCGTCGAGGCCGAACCTATCCCTGATTGACCCGACCAGCCCCCCGCCATTGCCGGTGAGAGTGGCGACTGCCGAAGCCATTTGTGCGGCTTGCAGGGCCGAAATCTCTGTGAGGTCTTTGCCGAAGAGCAGTTGCGCCAGAATTTCGTCCTGTGGCATTTCCGGCGAGGAACTGAGTGTAAGCTCAGGGGCGCTCACAGGACCCGAAAGAACAATCTGGATCGTCATGTCATCGGTGGCGGTCTGCGCAACGAGCCTCAGTGTCGGGTCCAACTCCCCCTGAAGCGTAATAGCGCCCTCTTCGAGGTCGATCCGTTGTCCTAAGAGAGACAGACGGCCACGGATAAGAGAGAACTGACCGACAGGTATAACGTCGGCGGTTGTGCCGGTGACGCGCAACCGACCGCCAAGTTCGGCATCCAGTCCGCGTCCGCGGACGAAAATTCTGCCGGGTGCCCGAATGACAAGATCAAGCCCGTAGACAGAGCCGCCTCCGCTGCCGGCCCCATTGTCGAGCAGGCCAGAGCGGCGCTGTGTCCTGATCACGTCGGAAGAGGCTCCGATATGGATGATGTCCGGCAAAGCTCCACCGCCACCGAGCGCAGAGGGTGAAACGGTGACTTCCGTTGTGCCGAGAGTGATGTCGCCTGCGACGGAGGCGCCGCCGGCCAAAGGTCCGTCGATGGTGATCTCGCCGCCGAGTGAGGTGGTGTAGAGCCGTGGGTCTACGAGGGTGAGGTCGGTCAGAGCAATCGAGAGATTTGCAGGCAACGCACCGGTCAGTCCGAGGGAGCCGGACGCCTGTATCTGACCGCCTGTGTCGGCAGTGGCGAGGATGTCGAGGTTCGTCTGTTCGCCGGAGATGACGATATTGCCGCGCTGGAGCGTGAGGGCGAGGTTTGCAGAGGAGACGACAACCCGTGCGCCGGACTGGAGATTGACCTGTCCTGCGACGGAAGAGAGCGCCAAGGGGCCGTTGAGCGCAATGTCGAAGCCCGCGGACCCTTGCGCGAGGACTGCGGTGGTGAAGCTGTTGGCCAAACCGAGCGGTGCGTTGCCTGTGAGGGACAAATCCGCCGTTGCGAAGTCCTGGGCCAGCGAGCCTGAGAGGGTTGCGGTCGAGCCACCCGGTCCCGACATGTTGGCGTTGGTCTGCCAAGTGCTCGCGCCGCTCGCTCTGTCGAGTTGTGTTTCCAACGTCAGTGGGCCGCTTAGGCCGATCCCGAGACGCGCGACATCATCAAGCTCTGCGTTGAGTTGAAGAGCGCCGCTGTCCGAGCTCAAGTTGCCCGACGCAGAAGCTGTGACCGCAGCTGTGTCGAGTGACGCAGCCTCAAGTGTGAGGCCGGAGGTGTCGCGGCGTGCGGTCATCGCGACGGTGCTGTTGCCGCCCGTTAGGGCGTCCAGCTGTGGGATGCCGAAGGCGAGGTCATCTCCGTTTGCTTGTACGGTGAGGTCAAAGGTGCCGTTGAGCGCAGAGACGCTTCCCTCCGCCGTTGCCGAGACGCCGCCGGACAGTGCCATGCCGCTCAGCCCCGCAAACCGTTCTAGCCGCGGAGTGTCGAGCGACATTCTACCTGTGAACTCAAGGCCGCGTTTGACACCGCTCAGTCGGCCGTCGAGTTGTGCTGTTGTGGCGTCGGTCTCGAGCGTCAGTCCGTTGATTATCAGGCGGCGGCCTTCGCGCCATGTCAGGCGCCCCTTCAACGCGGGGGCGCTGCCGATGGCGTCTTGGAGGGCCTGGTCCTCGGAGGCGAAGCCATCGACCACGAGGTCGAACGCGGCGCTCACCGCACTCAGGAGCCTCCCGCCATCGTCGCTCGCATTGCGAGCGATTTTGCCGCCGGCTCCGAGTGTCGCGCTGTCAAACGCGAGGCCGTCATGCTGGTAGCCAACCACGGTGATGTCAGCGGCCCAATCGTCACTTTCTCCAGCGTTGAACTGGGCGATGATGTCGGCTTCATCAACTTGGCTTCGGGCGTCGCCGAAGGGGAGCAGGACTGCGCGGTCATCAGGGTCTTTCAACGAGCCTGAGATGGAGAAGGCGCTTGGCAGGCCGTCGGCGGCGATTTGAGCCGAGCCTACGAGTGAGACGGTGCGCATCGAAAGGGAAAAGCGATCGAGGTCAAAGCCGCCTGCCGGATATGAGACGCCGTTCGCGACGAGCGTGGAGGATGCGCCAAAGAAAGGTGCGTATTCGGCGGAGAACAGCGGCGTCAGATCGCCTGACAGGTCCGCCGTGAACCGGCGTGGGGCAGGCGCGTCGGGGGCCTCCGGGTCAACTTCTGCCGCAAGCGAAATTTGCCCGGATAGCCTGTCTTCGTCCTGTGTGGCGAGGGTGATGTCGGCGACAAAGTCGTCGAGCGGGCCGGAGCCCTGCGCGGTCAAGGACAAGGATGGGGCGCCAGGTAGATTGGCAATTGTCGAAACGAGCCCGCCCGGGCCTTCTCTCAGCGACAGATCAAGGTCGAGTTGTTCGGTTGCGTTCGCGTAGGACACTGCAAGATCAAATGCACCTTCGGAGCCGTCGATGCGCTCAATCTCGAGGTCCAGTCCGCCGGACCCGTCCGCCAAATTGGCCGATCCGACGAGCGAGATTTCGATGTCCTCCCCGATACGAATGACTGGAGCACCAAGCAATACCCGTTCTGCCGCAATCTCTCCGATGTCGATGGACACCGGAAGGTCGGGCAGAGAGAAAGGCGTTGCTTCCGGATCGGGCAGGTCTACGCCGGTGTCCGCAGCAACAGGCAACCGTTCGAAGATGATTTCACCCGCGGCGATGCGATTGACCTCGACGCGGCCGGAAAAGAGGGCGGAGCGGCTCCAGTCCAACTCCGCATCGCGCAACGTGAACCACACGCCATCGCTGTCCGCGATGGTCAGTTCGTCGAGCGTCGCAGTGGACGACAGAAGGCCTTTGAACCCTTCGATCCGGATGTCACGACCGGCGCCGGAGAGATTGTCCTCCAGAAAGCCGACGATCATCGAACGGTCACGATCCGTCTGGCTCGTGTCTTCTTGAGCCATCAGGCCCAAGGGCAAGAACAGGGCTGCGGAGAGAAAGAGATATCGCTTCAAAACGCTTGTCCAATCCCGATGTAGAATTGCACGCCATCACTTGTGGAGCCGGAAACAGGGGCGGCCACGTCAAAGCGGATCGGGCCGACGCCGGTGTCATAGCGAAGCCCGAGCCCGGCGCCCGAGTGCCATTCGGCGTCCGCCCCCGGAAGGGCGTCCGTGCCGACGCCGCCAACGTCGAGGAAGCCGACCAAAGAGATGGGCCCCCTCACGACGCTACGGAGTTCGGTTGAGAGACCGACAAAGCTCGACCCGCCAGAAGACAGGGGGCCGACGTCGACACCGAGCGATTGGTAGGGCTGTCCGCGAACGGTGCCGCCGCCGCCGGAGTGGAACAGCATGTCGGGGGGCACCTCGGTGTAATCGGCGCCAATGATCGACCCGAGCTGTAGGCGCGCCGCAAAGGTAAAACGGTCGTCCTCTCCGAAGGACTCGTAGCCGCGTCCGTCGACAAAGAGGCGCGCTCCTGACTCAGAGCCGTAGAGGCCGAGAAACGGCATGATTTCTGCGGCGAAATAGCTGCCGTCCTTCGGGTTCAGAGTGTTGTCGCGTCGGTCCCGCGTTCCCTCGACCGGGAAGATGAGGTGATGGAAAATGCGATGCCCGAAGTCGTCATCGACGTCGGAATACCGGTAGCCGATACTGGTGGAAAAGGTGGAGATCAGTGAGCTTTCCACATCCACACCGAAGGTGAATTCACCTGTGTCGGACCGAAAGTCGGGTTCGTCGAGATGTTCGATGCTTGTGCCGACGACGAGCGTTGTCTTCTTGCTCGGTGTCGCGGGTCTGCGGTAGCTCGCGGACAGGCTGTAATCGACGCCCGTCGACCCGCCAAGCCCCGCAATCTCGCCGTCGAACCGGAGGCGGTCCGCGTGGTTCGTGATGTTCCGGTGCATCCAGTAGGCGCTGAGCGTGCCGCCTTCCAGTGAAGACACTTCAGCGCCGAAACCGAAGCGGCGGCGCCTTTCATCGATCAGGGTTGCCGTGATGTCGAGACTTCCATCCGGATTGAGCGTTTCGGCCTCACGCAACGTGATGGAACGGAACGTGCCGGTTTTCTGTAGTCTGCTGCTCACGAGGGTGAGTGTGTCAGGATCATAGGCTGCGCCGCTCGGGAAATTCGCGATGCGCTCGAGACGTTGTTCTTTGACTTGGCTCCGTCCTGCAAAGCTCAGTGTGCCAAAGGTGACGGGCGGGCCGGGATCAATTTCGATATCGACGTCGAGCGTCTTGTCCCGGTGATCGGCAACGACCCGTTGGGACGTGGGTTCCGCCTTAGCGTGGGAGGCCTGACGCCAGGCATCCACCGCCGCGTCCGAGGCGTCTCCGACGAGACCGGCACGGGCGATCTCACCCGTAGTAAAGTCAGCGGGCAGTTCTGTGCCGGGGGTGAGTGGCCCGACATTGGCGTCTCCGAAAACGAACCGTGGGCCGGGTGTGACGGAGATTGTCACGCGGTCTATCTGTGGGGGAAGGGAAATGAGCGACATGTCCGCGCCCTCCCGTCCGTCAACTTTGATCGAGATAACGGGTCCGTAATAGCCCTCGCGGTAAAGAAGCGACAACAGAGTGCCATAGTCTGCCTGCACGGCGGCGATGATTTCTTCCGAGGTCTCGACGCCCTCCTGTCTCGCCTGAAGGACAGCTGAGCTCGCCTTCAACGCTTTCGTCAGGCTGTCGTCTGCCTCCGTTTCGAAGCGGGTTTCGAACGCATTGGAGGCCCCCGCGAACAGGGTGAATGCTAGAGCGAGTTTCGCGACAGTTCGCACGTTTGTCTTCCCCTCAGACGATAGGTTCGTCTTGATCTGGTGCGACTATGCGGCTTCGGCAAGCGAGTTGGAAGGGGATGCGCCCAGAAAACACCTGAACGGCGTGCGAGAGGCGGTTTGTTGCTTGTCAAAACCGTGACCGACCCCCTAGGGTCCGCGCAAATTCGAAGATGGAGGCTGTGATGGCTCAGTGTGATATTTGTGGCGCGGAAGGTGCGTTGATCGATGTTGTGATGCAGCCTCGGACGGAAAGCGTTCAACTGTGCGAAACCTGCGCCGGTGGCCTCAAGGGCGAAGCCGTGCCGGACGGGCATTGGCAGGCACTGACGACGTCCATGTGGTCGGTGAGCGACGCGGTGAAAGTCGTCTCGTGGCGTTTGCTCAATCGTCTCAAGGAAGAAGGCTGGGCCGCAGATGCGCTCGATATGCTCTACCTCGAGCCCGAGGTGGAGGAATGGGCGAAATCCGGTGGTCCCGACGTGATCCACCGCGACAGCCTCGGGGCTGTCCTGTCTGCGGGTGATACCGTTGTCCTGATCAAGGATTTGCCGGTCAAGGGCGGGGGCTTCACGGCGAAACGCGGCACGGCAGTGCGGGGGATTTCTCTCGTGCCGGACAACGCCGGTCACATCGAGGGACGCGTTGAAGGTCAGCGGATCGTGATCCTGACAGAGTTCGTGAAAAAGCGCTGAGCGTCGCCACATAAAACAAAACGCCCGCGAATTGCGGGCGTTTCTCTATCTCCAATCGCCCCGTGAGGCGATGCGTGGCTTATGCCACGACGAGGTTCACTGCAGATTCGCGACCGTCACGACCTGCTTCGATGTCGAAGGTAACCTTCGCGCCATCTGCCAGACCGGTGAGGCCGGAACGCTCGACTGCGGAGATGTGAACGAACACATCTTTGCTGCCGCCTTCAGGCTGAATAAAGCCGTAGCCTTTGGTGGAATTGAACCATTTTACGGTGCCGTTGGCCATCCGATATACTCCTAGTTTATGTGTCGCTCGCGAAAGTGCAACGACCCGGCTCAGTCAGTGGTCGATCGAAGACTGTGGCCGGTAAGGGAGAACAGATGGGTCGATAGAGGTAACGTAGCGAAATCGACTATATAGATTTTGCGCGGAAAAAATAGTGAAATCGGTGATCTTACGCGAGATTGTGACGCACCGTTTCGAACCAGTCCTTTCGAGGTTGCTCATTCGGGCCGAGCAGTTCCGGAATGAGGAACGGTCGGTCGAAGAACGCACCGAGTGGTCCGTCTTTCACAGCGTCGTAGGCCCCCTGGGATTTGATCTGTGCTTCTTTCGGGCCGGCGTTCGAGTGCGGCTTGAGTTCAACCTCCGGCAAGCCTGCCGCAGAAAGACCGAAATTTACGGCGCCCGGTCGAGTGATGTCCACAACAGTCAGGCGCGGGTCGCCGTCGAACATGGTGAGCATCTTCGCAAACCAGCTGTTGCGGCGCAGGATCATGTTTTCGAGGTGTTTGCGCGTGTGCGGGCGGTCGCGGTGGCGCATCATCGAATAGAGCCACGGCCCCATCGGGCGGGTATTCAGGATGAAATGCGCATTCGGGAACATCTCGCGATAGAGATCGACGGGGCGAAAGTCGCCACGGTCGGAAAAGGCATCATGCTTGGCCATATGCCAATTCCCCGCGCTGTGTCGGGAGTTGAGGCCAAGTTTCTGAAATGCATGGTGAAATGACGTGGTGCCGGTGCGGGCGTGGCCTAGGAGAAAGACCTTGCGGGCCTCGGTGTCCCCGCGGGGCTCCCATTTGGTGAGGAGGCGGTTGCGGGTTCGGACGGGATAGCAAGGAATGCCGGACCGATCAATCGCGCAGCGCTCATCCTTAGCCCTATCCAAAGACGCGATTTTCCCCTATGGGTTGAGTCAAATGCGGCCCAAGAAAGGCACAGATTCTGAGGGTCTGCTTCATTTTTCGTCAAATATTTTGCACAATGTGGCAATCTAGGGTTGATTGTGTCGAAAATGTTGACAAAACTGGGCGTAATGCTGGCTAACTGAACTTACTTATCAGGTGGTTCGCGGGACGTCCCCTCTTCCCGCTAGTTTGAGTAGAGTAAGCAAAAACATGGATCCATCAGCCAAGAGATGGGCGTGTGTCCAAGCAGAATAAAGGTGTACTAGGCATCTTTGACGCGTCTGCCATTCCCTCGGGCAGGCGCGTTTTCCTTTGCCAAAACACCGGTCTGCCCCGCGTCTGCCAAGTGTCGGACTTCTGTCGGACCCCGCGCACGGTGCCAAGAGACGCCGTTAACCTCCCTTTGTCATGGTGATCCCACCCGCCGCCGGAGACCATGATGCCCACACCCAGACCCCGCCTCACCAAAACCCAGCGCCTCGCCCAAGAGCGGCTGCAACGCCACGCAGAGGCGCTTGGCCGGTTCGACACATGGGACTGGGACGTGGCGCAGATCGTGCCGGAAGCCTGGGCGACGCTCGAACAGGATATCGACGTCACCGAGAAGAAGATGAAAGTCACCCTCCGCCTCGATGAAAGCGTCGCCAAATTCTTTCGCGCGCAAGGGGCGGGCTATCAGGCGCGGATCAACCACGTGCTCGGCACCTACGCCCAGATGAAGATCGCGGAACTGGCCCTCACCGAACGCAAATACGAGGCATGGCGACGGGCGCGCAAAGCGGGACTGAGCGAGGAGGAGCAGATGAAAGCGTGGCGGGAGGCGGATTAGGTTGGGCTGCAATGGAGACCAATCAAAGATGCAAAGCATCTTTGACGCGCCAGACCCGCCCCCACGGGGCTGCGCGTTTCACGCGAACCCCCTCGGGTCAGGAGCGGGGGTTGATAATGGTGTCTTTCCAGTCGCCGTATGTTTGGCTCTTCCCTTGAACAAGCCAATCGGTTCGCCCGTTTCTCGATGTTCCGAAGAAGAAGACCGCTGCGGCGCTTGGGCTGGAAAATGCGATATCTTCAGTGAGAATGAAATTGTCGGTGCCTTGCGGCACGATTCGACCGGATGACAGCAATTGATCGCGCATTGCTTTCAATTTTTCAGAGAATGACACGGCCTCGTTCAGGCTTCCAACCGCGCCCTCCAAGACGACAAACTCTCCGTCAATCTCTTGCGCTTTTGCTGTGATGCCTTTGCGAGTGTGTTTCAATTCGAACGTAATTGCTGGAACCTCCTCGCGCGCTTCCGTGGCCTTTTTCGTTGTCGTTTTTCTGAAAAAGTCCACTCCGATGACGGGCAGGATGATTTGGAGTTGCTCCAAGAAGGCTTCCATATCGGAAATGTCGGCTTCCGGTAGCTTGTCGAAAGAGGGTTCCGTTTTGTTTACGACTTCCGACTTCTTGGCGTCTTTGAGCATCCCAATCAGTCGGCCTTCAAGGAATTTCACATGGGCCTTCGTCAAGTTCATGTCTTTGTTTGTTACGGCCACGAACCGTTCCCAAAACGCTTTGTTCTCGTCCTTCGAGTGCGAGTTTAGACGGGTCGAAATATCATCTCCTTCCCCAACATAAACTTGTGGGAGATCAGCATCTAAAGGTGAGCCATAGAGAATATAGACGCCTGTTTTTTTGATTTCGTCGCGCTGTAAGGCCACTTCAAGTTTGGTGCGCGGTGCTGAAATAACGTGTCCGGTCCAGTTTACGATTTCAGCGGTGACAACGCCTGTTGGAGTTCCTTCAGCCAAGAAAAGGCGAACCGAGCGACCATGTGCCATAAATAAATCCAATCAATTGTATGACGCGAAGGTGCGGAAAAGACGTTATTTTCGCAACAAAAAAGGCGCCCAAAGGCGCCTTTTGATCTGCTTTAGCGGCTGAATTTCTTATATTTCAGACGTTTGGGTTCGAGGGCATCCGGTCCTAGTCTCCGCTTCTTGTCTTCCTCATAATCCTCGAAGTTGCCTTCGAACCATTCCACGTGGGCGTCGCCTTCGAACGCCAGAATGTGGGTACAGATGCGGTCGAGGAAGAAGCGGTCGTGGGAGATGACCACGGCGCAGCCTGCGAACTCAGTCAGGGCGTCTTCGAGGGCGCGGAGGGTTTCGACGTCCAAATCGTTGGTCGGTTCGTCGAGGAGGAGCACGTTGCCGCCGGATTTCAGCAGACGCGCCATGTGCACACGGTTGCGTTCACCGCCGGAGAGCACGCCGACTTTCTTCTGCTGGTCGCCGCCTTTGAAGTTGAAGGTCGAGCAATAGGCGCGGCCGTTCACTTCGGCGTCGCCGAGGTTGATGATCTGCTGACCGTCACAGATGGCTTCGAACACGGTGGCGTTCGGGTCGAGATCGTCGCGGGACTGGTCAACGTAGCTGAGCTTGACAGTGTCGCCGAGCTCGATGGTGCCGGCGTCGGGCTGTTCCTGACCGGTGAGCATTTTGAAGAGCGTGGATTTACCGGCGCCGTTCGGGCCGATCACGCCAACGATGCCGCCCGGCGGCAGGGAGAAGTCGAGGCCTTCGATGAGTTGCTTGTCGCCCATGTGCTTGGCGAGGCCGTTGACCTCGATGACCTTGGAGCCGAGGCGCGGGCCGTTCGGGATGACGATCTGGGCGCGGGTGATTTTCTCGCGCTCGGACTGGGAGGCAAGCTCGTTATAGGCGTTGATACGGGCCTTTTGTTTGGCCTGACGGGCTTTTTGACCCTGACGCATCCACTCAAGTTCGCGCTCGAGGGTTTTCTGTTTGGACTTGTCCTCGCGGGCTTCCTGTTCGAGGCGCTTGGCCTTTTGTTCGAGCCATGCGGAGTAGTTGCCCTCGTAGGGGATGCCTGCGCCGCGGTCGAGTTCGAGAATCCAGCCGGTGATGTCATCGAGGAAGTAACGGTCGTGGGTGACGATCAGGATCGTGCCTTTGTACTCGATGAGGTGCTGCTGGAGCCACGCGATGGTTTCGGCGTCGAGGTGGTTGGTCGGTTCGTCGAGAAGCAGCATGTCGGGGGCTTCGAGCAGGAGCTTGCAAAGCGCGACACGGCGTTTCTCACCGCCGGAGAGGGAGGTGACGTCGGAATCGTCGGGCGGGCAGCGGAGCGCCTCCATGGAGATGTCGATCTGGCTGTCGAGGTCCCAGAGGTTCTGCGCGTCGATCTCGTCCTGGAGTTTCGCCATCTCGTCGGCGGTCTCGTCGGAGTAGTTCATGGCGAGCTCGTTGTAGCGGTCGAGGATCGCTTTTTTGGCGGCGACGCCGAGCATCACGTTTTCGCGGACGTTCAGGGTCGGGTCGAGTTCCGGCTCCTGCGGGAGATAGCCGACTTTGGCGCCCTCGGCGGCCCAGGCCTCACCTTGGAAGTCCTTGTCCTGACCGGCCATGATGCGCATGAGGGTGGATTTACCGGTGCCGTTAACACCGACCACACCGATTTTCACACCGGGAAGGAAGTTCAGGCGGATGTTCTCGAACACCTTCTTGCCGCCGGGATAGGTCTTGGACACACCGTCCATGAAATAGACGTATTGATAGGCTGCCATTTGCAGGGCTCCTTGGGGAAACTGGTTTGGCGGGTGGTTTAGCGTGTGAATGGGGGGGATGGGAAGGGGTTAGTCTATTCCAGCGTATTCGAAAGTATCTACTCGTTCACGCATCAGCTTTCTGAGGTGTGTTCTGCCATGGCCGGGGATGCTTCCACTGATCCCTTTTGCACGCAAACTACTGTCAGAGGGGCCGACTTTGTCGGCACCTGAAAGTGCCCAATTCCAGACTAATGTGACTTTTTGTATGTCAGAAGTTACTAAATCTGGTGGCATGTCGAGCAAGCCTAATTTGACCAATATTTGCTCAAGCGCATTTGTGCCGTTGAAAAGTCTGTCTCGGAGAGTGCCATACAATGCGGGATCCAAAATTTTCAACGCGATTAGCCCAGCCGTAAGATATTTTGCAATATCCCCGTCTCTATGCGTGGGAGAAGGCGCAAACATCGCAGCCGTTAAGATTGCATTGGCGTCTCTCAGGCTGAAATTCGGGATGTTCGAGAAAGCCTGAAAATATACTTCAAACTCAGGGAGGTAACTTTTCTTGTCCAAGGCTAGGCGTTCTGATCTTTCTTTAAAGTAGCTGTACAGACTACCTGCCTCTCCATGCGTTGGGACTTCAAGCGATAGCGGCATTCTCACATTGTAGAACTTCTGCAAATACTTACTCGCATTCACGCCAGCGCCATATCGTGCTCGAACGGAATTCTCCAACTCGGTCAGGTTCACACCCAGAACGAAATGCACGTTCGGGACATTGAAGAAGTGCTTGATGACTTCGAGTAGGTTCAGCGCGTAATCTGGGCGGCAACGGTCCAATTCGTCGACAACGATCACGAGTTTTTGCTCTGCAGCGAGTTCCTTCAGTGCGTCGTGAAAGCTCTGCATGGCAGCACGTTTGCCGTCTTCTTTTTTCCAAAACTCTTCAGAGGCTTTAGCTAATTCTTTTGCGGCGGCATCGGCAATTGCGTCCACAACAGGAACAGCAATTTCCGAAATTCCGCTTGAGGCGGCGAAGGCACTTAGTCGCACCGCTGGTTTGCGTAGTTTGTATGCGGCATTCTTCAGCTTGCCCCATACTTTGGAATGCTTCTCGTCTTTTGTGAACCGGTCGCTGATGACGCCAGTGAGAGCGATCAGTGGATCATCGAGAAAGTCATGCTGGAAGGCATCGAAATAGACGGTGGTCGCCTGATTGCCGTGCTCATCTTTGATATGCTCCCCAACCCAGCATCTTAAAAACACCGACTTGCCTGCACCCCACGGGGCGTCGACCGCGATGACCATCGGTTCCTCGATCTTTTCAACTAAGTCAGAGAGCTTTTTGCCGTCCTTTTTGCGGCCGAGGTCCGAGACGCCGCCCTCCTTGGCTTCGAAGCCATCGACATAAAGTTCAATTTCCGGCTCTTTGACGGTCAGGCGGCTGGTCATGAAAAAGGCTCCGATGCTTGAAATATCGGAGCCAGTTTAGGAGTGGTGTGGCCGTGAGGTCTACCCTCACACCGTCTTCTCAAAAAACAAATCCGGATAGGGATCATCATTAAACCGCTCGATCTCATGCCACCCCAGTCGCTGATACAATCCTGCGGCTTCGGGGAGGGCGGAGTTGGTGTCGAGGCGGAGGGTTGTGATGCCAAGGGCTTTTGCGTGGACCTCGGCCTCGGACATGAGGCGTTTGGCGAGGCCGAGGCCTCGGGCGGCGGGGGAGACCCAGAGGCGTTTGATTTCGGCGTATCCGTAATCTGTGCCTTTGAGGCCGACGCAGCCGAGGGTGTCGTCTCCGCGGGTTGCGATGAGGAAGACGCCTTTGGGCGGGCACATGGCGTCGTCCGCCAGCGGCGCGGCCACGTCTGGATCAAAGCCTGTCTCGAACCGCTCTGCGAGTTCACCGTAGTAGGCCTGCATCGCGGCGCGGGCGCGGGGGCTGTCGGGGGCGGCGACGGAGATGGTGGGGGTCTCGGACATGATAGGCCTCGCGAGGTGCGGAGAGTGGTCTTAAGGTCTCTAAATGAGGGAGAAATCAGGCACAAGGTGGCCCGCCGATTGACAGTCGGGGCGGGAATGGGCGAAGAGGCGACATGCGCGCAGGACTTCCATATGCACGACCCGGTCAGGTGATCGGGCTTTTGGGGGGATCGTTTGATCCGGCCCATGAAGGGCATGCGCTGATCACGCGGCAGGCGCTCCGGCGGTTCGGGTTGGATCGGGTCTGGTGGCTCGTGAGCCCCGGCAACCCGCTCAAGGCAGAGGGACCGGCGGCGATGGAAGACCGTCTGGCGCGGGCGCGGGCGGTGATGGATCATCCGCGCGTCGAGGTCACGGATCTGGAAGCCCGCACGGGGACGCGGTACACGGCGCAGACGCTCCGCGCGATCAAGCGGCTCTATCCCGGAGTGCGGTTCGTGTGGCTGATGGGGGCGGATAACCTCGCGCAGTTTCATCGCTGGCAGGACTGGCGCGAGATCATGGAGACGACGCCCGTGGGCGTGTTGGCGCGGCCCGGTGTGCGGGTGGCGGCGCGGACGTCGGTGGCGGCGCGGACCTATGCGCATGCGCGGCTGTCGGGGCGGGCGTCGCAACTGCTCGGGCATGTGGAGGCGCCGAGCTGGTGTTTCGTGAATGTGCCGATGTCGGATGCCTCCTCGACGGAGATCCGCGCGCGGGGGCATTGGAAGCGCGATTGATCGGCGTAACTGCGCCGGATGTTGAAATGCGACACGTATTCGCGTGAGAGGCCGCTTGCAGAACGTCTTTTTGCGCTATTTACTCAACGTATGACGAGGAATGCGGTAACACGTTTGGATCGCAGAAAGCTGCTTGGCCTGATGATGGGCGGAGCGGCGCAGGCGGTCTATGCGAAGGCTGCGTTTGCGGAGGGTCTGGTGGCCTCTCCGATCCCTCTGCCACGTCCCAAAGATTTGCAATTACAGGCGCTTCCGACGGGGGAGGAACTCGTCGCGAAGGCGGGGCTGACGGGCGAGATGGCCTATGCTGTGGCGCGGGCGCACGGGGGTGAGATGCTCGAAGTGCGCGATCCGTTGCGGCGGCTGCCGCCGGCGTCGGTGGCGAAGACGGTGACGAGTCTTTATGCGCTCGAACACCTCGGGGCGGACTACCGTTTTACGACGCGGGTCGTGCGCACGGGGCCGGTCGTGGACGGGATTGTTCAGGGCGATCTGGTGTTGGTCGGCGGCGGGGACCCGACGCTGGACACCGATGCGCTCGGCGCGCTCGCGGGGCGGGTGTTTGAGGCCGGTGTGCGCGGGGTGACGGGGAAGTTTCTCGTCGAGGACAGCGCGCTGCCGCGGATCGAGGAGATCGACGGCTCGCAGACGGAGGTTGCGGGGTATAATCCGACGATCTCGGGGCTGAACCTGAATTACAACCGCGTGCATTTCGAGTGGAAGCGTCAGGGCGAGGATTACAGCCTGAAGATGGACGCACGGGCGCAGAAATACGCGCCGGATGTGAAGATCGCGCGGATTTCGCTGTCGAGCCGCGCGGCCCCTGTGTTCGATCACGAACCCGCCGCCGGACACGACACCTGGACGGTGGCGCGCGGGGCGCTGGGCAAGGGTGGGGCGCGATGGTTGCCGGTCCGCTTGCCGTCGCTCTATGCAGGCGAAGTGTTCAAGCTCGTCGCGGCGCAGCAGGGGGTGACTCTCCCCGTGGCCAAGCGGGCGACAGACGCGGTGCATGGAGAGGCCGTGGCCGAGCACGCAAGCGCGCCTCTGACGGTCATCGTGCGCGATATGCTCAAGTATTCGACCAACCTGACGGCGGAGGCACTCGGTCTCATGGCCACACAGGTGCGGGGGCAGTCGCCCGAGAGCCTCGCGGCCTCGGCGCGGGCGATGAACGACTGGGCGCGTGAGACGCTCGGAATGCGGCACATCGCGCTCGTGGATCACTCGGGGCTCGGGGCAGACTCGAAGATCACGGTGAGCGATCTCGTCCATATGCTCAGCGCGCCGGGGGTGGAGGCGACACTCGCCCCCTATCTCAAACCGATCCCGATTAAGGACAAGGACGGGCGGCCCGTGGCGGATCATCCGGTGAAGGTCGTCGCCAAAACCGGCACGCTCAATTTCGTCTCTGCGCTTGCGGGCTACGTGGACGCGCCGGGGGTCGGACGGCTGGCGTTTGCCACCATCGCCGCCGACCTCCCGAAACGCACCGCAGCGCTCGCCCGCAACGAAGAAATCCCGAAAGGCGCACGGACGTTCAATGCGAGGTCCAAACGCCTCCAACAAGCGCTGATCGAACGGTGGAGCGCGTATTACGCGGGGTGATGTTGGGGGCGGTGGTGCGGAAGGGATTGCGAAACCCGTGAGGGAGTTTTCCCAACCCGAGGGGGTTATTGCGCGGACGTACTTAGAAGAAAGAATTTAATGATGCTTTTGGAAATTCGATCGCGGGAGACGCAAGACTGTTATGGCAATTAGTGATTTGGCAAAGCGCATTAAGCCGCAATGGGTATTTCGATCTGAAACAGCAGGCGATTGGGACGTTTATGTCTACTCTATGAAAGCAGTTGAGGAAGTCGAAAAGTACTCATCCGGCGAAATTTCTGACCCAATTGAAGCCGTGCGAGCACTGATCGGCGTTATATGCAAGACCCACCCTAAGATCGAAGGTGAAAGCTCAAGGTCCGCGACCGAGGGAGAACTTGAGGCTTTCACAGAGGGCGATATCAACGATTTTTCGCGACAGTTTTTAGAGCAAAGCAAGTCGTTAAACTCTGAAAAAGAATTAGAAAAACCTGAAGGGCAATCAGACGCAGAATTTTTTCTAACAGTCCTGGAGGCCGAAAATGAGAAGCAGCGGGTAAGAAGGCGCGAAATTTTTTCAGAAATGAATAAGAATCTTAGTGGTCTTCTTGGCAGCAAGAATGCTGGATTTAGCCGTGTAGCCAAAGAGATTTTGGATTCAAATAATGCAATCCAAACTTACCTCAGCTCAAAGCCTATAGACTTGAAAACTTCGCATGCTCATACGCGTGCATTGACCGCAATGAGGGATCCGGCTCACGAGACAAATGAGCGCCTCGCAGACATGAGTGAACGACTTCAGGCAATAGTGCATTTTGGAGAGGATGCACTCATGGTAATGAGTAGTATTCAAAGTGCGTCCGCGTTGTTCCTCGACAAATTCTCAAGGGAGGCAGAGGAGAACAGCAGATCAGCGAGAGTGGCTATTAGAATTGGTATACTTGCGGTTATTCTTTCGGTGGTTCTTACGGCTGTGCAGATCGGTTACACCGAGTTTCGGCGCGTTCCAAAAGATGCGGAGGCAATGGACGCTGCACTCGCGAGCGTTCGTAGCGAGATTGACGAACTTCAAACTGAGTTGAGCTCAGACCTTGCAAGCCTTCAAGCTGTGTCGACAGAAGCTGCTGCGGCGGTTGCCAAATCAGTAGACGCAACGGGCGAAACTAATACTGAACTTCTCCAAAGCCTCGAATTCCTTCTTCAACAGCAGGCGGTGCGGGATGAGGCGATAATTGAAGCACTGGGAGCAATCGCAGAGATCGTGAGGAGCCCCTCAGAGTAGACCAGCGTTGCATCCTTTAGCCGCCCTGCCAGATGCTGCCACCAGCACCGCATCTCTGGCTTAACCATTAAGCGATGGGCGTTGTGGCTTTTTAGGAACATGCGGAGAGTGCTGTCGCGAGCGAATACGGCGATTTTTTGTCGACTTTGAAGAGACCTTTTGGTCTAGCCTAGCGGGATCGGACCGCTGACCTTCTACGCTCCAACAGACGCTGATCGAGCGGTGGAGTTGTTGTGCGAAATGACACTTATTTCCAATGCCGCCTTGTCCTTAGAACGGTGTGTAAACTTCCCGTGCGTCGCCATTTTCATATCCCCTCAAAGGTTCAGGATACACCTGAGACAACTGTCCGGTTTTCTGGGGCCATATCTGGATGCAGCAAGAACTATGAGAAAACACTATTGTAGAAATGCTACCTATGGTAGCAATGGCGGTGCGCGAGAACGCTAAGTCGCCGCATCTTTTTTAGTAAATTTCGTTGGAGCACAAAGTGAATTATGGGTTCAAATTTCTTACCGACACATTCTTCTCCCGAGAAAAGTTGGCGCTGGTTCCTGACCTGGAAGGGTCATCGGGCAACGATTTACTCATTGGCACGAACGATGCCGACACATTCGTAACCGAGGGTGGCAACTTTGACCGGGTGTTCGGGCGCGGAGGTTTGGATGCGTACGATCTTAGCGCCATTTTCCGAAACGAAAAACGTGACGTAACATATATCGGCGACTTCGAAGCCGGTGAGACCATCATTGGGGTCTACCAAGATGATATCCGCTTTACGCACAGCACCGACAGTGCCGTCATCCAAGTCTATAACAGCGGAGACATCACGATCCTCAACGGCATAACCGATGCCAATGACGTGGTGATGGACGTAAGAAACCGCGCACCTGAATTTGATGCTTTGCCGGACCAGACCGTTTCCGAAGATGATATTCTGGTTTTCCCCCTTCACTGGTATGTGCAGGATGCTGACGGGGATCAGTTGGAGTTTTATTCGGTCGACTACCCGACGCTCAGCGCTCTTCAGTTTCAGGATGGAAACCTGATTTTCAAACCCGAGATTGAGTTCGACTGGCTGGCAGAAGGTCAGACCGTTGAGTTCGAACTTGTGGTCGGTGTGAGGGATAATCAGGGCGGATCTGACACGGCAAGTCTTGCGATAACGGTCGTGGGCGATAACGACGCCCCCAAACTCGCAAGTCGGGAACCGCATGAGGCAGTCAACTACGAAGACCTCAGAGTGGACTTGACCGCGCTCGCGAGCGATGCTGACATCGACGATTCCGCCGACACACTGACGTTCGAGGTCATCGTGCAGCCGGAATCTGGCAACGCATATATTGAGGGTGGCGTTCTGGTCTATGAACCGGATCCGACAATCGTCGTTGAGGAGAGACAGATCGTCACGGTGTCGGCCACTGACCGCCACGGTGCGAGCGTGGTAAAAGAGATCAAAATCGACGTGTATTCCATGGAAAATCCTGGTGCGGTGGTGTCAGGATCAAACGGTGGCGATCAGGCGGGTTGGTCATCGGCCATTGTCGGTGACCTGAACGGCGACGGGGTAGACGACTTTGTCTTCTCCGCCCCGGCTGGCGATTTTGCCGGCCATTCGGGCAATGGTACGGCCTATGTGGTGTTTGGATCCGACGTCGGAATTGATCCGTACCTATCGGTGGATGAGCTTGATGGAACGAACGGGTTTGTCATCGGCAGCAGTGATCGTTTTGCGGATTTTGGAAGTTCGGTCGCCAATGCCGGAGACCTGAACAATGACGGTATTGATGACCTTTTCATCGGGGCCGAAGATGATGGTATCGCGCATGTAATCTATGGCTCTTCCGACGGGTTTGACGCACAGATCGATGTGACTCAGCTTGACGGCAGCAACGGCACCACGATCACCGGTATTGGTGGAGTCGCGAAAAATGGTCAAAACGGATCGGGTGGGGGTGACATAAACGGTGATGGTGTTGATGACTTGGTGATCGGAGCGGTCGAGACCTTTTCCAGCGACCCCTCTAGCGTCTATGTGATCTACGGAGAGACCGGTGGCCTCGGGGCTGAATTTGGCGTTGATGATCTTGATGGTTCCAATGGTTTCACCATTCGGGAAAACGCTGCTCAGATGGGCATTGAACTCGGGCAAGGTGTTTCCATCGCGGGTGATGTCAATGGCGATGGGATCAATGATCTTGTGATCACTGCACCTGAGTTAGAAAATGGGACCACTTTTGTCGTCTACGGCAGCACCGAAGGCTTTGATGCCAATTTTGATTTGACAGAAATGACACCCGATCAGGGCTATTCAATTGCTGGTTTGGATTTCGATGGGCGGTTGGGAGTTTCTGTGTCGTCCGGCGGCGATATGAATGGCGACGGCATCGACGACATTGTGCTCGGCGCCCATTTCGCCGGAACTGCCGGTCGAACGTATGTCATCTTTGGCAGGGAAGGCACCGGCTTGGGAGATGTCGATATTGGGGATCTGAGCGGCAGCAACGGGTTCGTGATCTACGGCGATGAAACGTACAGCCAATCCGGCTATTCGGTGTCGCTGAATGGCGACATCAGTGGCGATGGCATCGACGATCTTGTGATTGGTGCGCCCAAATCCGGTGAGTATCCCAGAGATGACTCCGGCGCAGCCTACATAATTTACGGCAGTGACGAAGGTTTCAGCTCCTCCATCAATCTAAGCTTGCTTCGTGCAAAGAACGGTATGGTCATCGTGGGCGCCGGCGAGGATGACCGCGTTGGGTTCTCGGTTTCCAACGGCGGTGACATCAATGGCGATGGCGTCGATGACCTGTTGATTGCCGGGTACAATGCTGAAGCCGATGGAAGCCGTGCCGGTGAGATCTATGTGATCTACGGTGGGGAAGAGAACTTGGATCGCGTTGATGCAATTGATGGCATTAACAACGGTACAGTGGATTTGCATCATTTCTACTTTGATCTTTAACCGCCTTTGACTGTTCTGTTTCTAGCGCCCGAGTTCGGACCGCGAACTCGACGTAAGCGTCCGACTTTCTGGAGCTTTCTTAAGCTCCTCAGGGCGGTAGAAGCCAACCTCCCATCGAGGAGTGAACAGATTTTTGGCCCTTAGCTGAATTTGGTCGCGACCGCAGCGAATGACCGCTTCTGCCCTTCTGATGCAAACCGCGAAGCAATTTTCGGGAGGCGAAGGATGCGCTGGAAGTGGAGCCATGGGCGGCTCTCCGCAACTCTTCATTCTCCAAATGCGGCGGCGACAGAGACCACGAGTGCATCTGCAAGATGTCTCCCGACGATCTGGAGCCCGATTGGCAGTCCGGATGCGGAGGTGCCCGCAGGGACGGAGGCCGCAGGTTGGCCGCTCAGATTCATCGGGAACAGGGCTGGCGTCCAAACGTCGTCGTCTATCTCGATCCCGTCGATCACGCCCGGACTGTCGCAGTCGATCGGAAACGGAAGGCAGGCCACAGTCGGCGTGAGGAGAAGGTCGAAATCCGCCATGAGTTCGGCCAACGCTCTGACGGCTTTCATGCGACCAAAACGGGACAGGTGGTATTGCTCCATAGAAGGGGAAATATGGAGCAATTCTGACACGGCCCGAGAGACCGGCACACCCGTCTCGGCGATCATCTCGCGAAGACCCACAAAGTCGGAATCCGCGGCGACAACCGCTCTGAAAACATCAATAGAAATATCCGGCGCCGGACACTCGACAAGCTCCGCCGAAATTTCCGCGCATAGGGATTTTGCGGCCGCCAAAGTCACCTCGTGAACCTCAGGATCAAGCGGAACACCCGCCCACTTTGCGCAATAGGCGACCCGCAAGCCTGTCGGCGCGGGGCTTGTGGTTGCGGCAATCCAATCTACGTCGCCCTTCGGCAAAGAATGCCTGTCGCGCGGATCGGGGCCCGCGATGACAGATAGAAGGAGAGCGGCGTCATGGGTGTCGCGGGCGAGCGGGCCGATATGTTCGACACTTTCCCACCCCGACGCACCCGGCATCTCGGGCTCACGACAGCCTGGCCACAGAGGAACACGCCCCATCGAAGCCTTGATCCCGACAAGCCCCGTGAACGAGGCAGGCAAACGCACAGACCCACCGCCATCTGATCCGAGGGCAATCGGACAAATGCCGGTCGCGACAGCCACTGCAGAGCCGGAACTCGACCCGCCCGGCGTAAGCGTCGGATCGAGCGGATGGCGGGTCGTTGGAAACAAAGGATTGTGGCCAAAACCGCCATAGCCGAACTCGGAGCAGTTGGTTTTGCCAAGAATGATGGCCCCTGCGGCTCTCAGTCGTTCGACCGAGATATCGTCCTCGCGAGGGCGATGGTCACGATACAGAAGCGAACCGAACGTGGTTGGCATATCTTTCGTGGAAATCAGATCTTTTACGGCGACCGGCACACCTGCGAGTGGCCCTGCAGAACCGCCTTCGGTGATCATCGCGGCGATCCGCTCCGCCTGTGCGATTGCGTCATCGGCGACAAAGACGAAGGCATTGAGTTTCGGATCAATGTCAGCAAGGCGCGCCAGCGCAGCCTTGGTAACCTCGACAGGACAGAGCGCACCGGCGTTCACGCGCGCGGCAATCTCTCGCGCGGGGAGCGCTGAATATTCTTCGGGGGACAAGCGACGAACCTTGCAATTGAGGCGTTAGGTGTGACCGCCAGACAGGGGCTGGCGGTCACGTTCAGGGAAAGCTTACTCGCGGGAAATGGTGCGATAGTCCAAGGTCAGGTGGAACCAGTAGGTGTAACCATCAATCTCGGGCTGCATCGCAACATCGCGATAATCTTGCACCATCGGGATGCGCGGCACGTCGTCCATAGCGATCTGGATGAAGCCTTTCACCGCGTCTTCGTAGGCCGCAGGATCGGTCTCGAAGCGTGCTTGGGCAATCAGCTCATCCATTTCCGGATTTACGTAGTTCATCGCGTTGAAGACCGAGTTGCTGACCCCGTCATAGGTCCAGTAGAAGTAATAGTCGGGGTAGTTCAGCCATGCTTTGAACGACATGATCAGGAACGGCATGTCCTTGTTGCCAAGGCGTGTGTACCAATCGGCACCAGGCACTTTCTCAAGCGTCACGTTGATCCCGATTTTCTTCAGGCTGTCCTGAATGAGGAGAGCAATCGGCTCACGGGTCGTCGCGGTGGTCACGTCGTAGCTAAGCGTGATGTCGAACCCGTCCGGATATCCGGCTTCAGCGAGAATTGCCTTCGCCTTTTCGAGATCGGTGTCGTACGGAGACGGCTGCGGCCAATCGGTCGTCGTGACCTCTTCCGGTCCACCGAACATCCCTACGCCGCGACCATAGAGAGCGGAGTCGAGGATCGGTTGGTACGGAATGGCATAAGCGACGGCCTTGCGCACGAGCGGGTTGTCGAACGGTGCCATCGTGACGTTCATGTCGAGATAGAGCAGTTCCGCATCAACCGGTGTGCCGATCACTTTCAGCTCGCCAGTCGAGGCCAGTTCCTGAAAGTCTTTCGGCGGGAGGTTGAAGGACAGGTCAGCATCGCCCTTTTCGAGAAGCGCACGACGTGTGCCTGCAGAGGCGATCTGTTTGACGAGCACCTTTTCCATCTCGGGCAGCGGGCCGGATTTCCAATCGTCAAAACGGGAGAAGACGATTTCATTGCCCGGTTTCCAGCTGTCGACCATATAGGCACCGCCGCCAGCATCGTTTTTGCCAACCCACTCAAGGGCCCATGGGTCATCTTCTGTTGCATGTTCCATGGCCAGATCCGCGTTCAGGATTTGCGCCACAGGCACGGCAAGGTTTGCAAGCACGAGCTTGTTTGGCGTCGGGAAATCGACGCGGATCGTGTGTTCGTCAATGACGACGAACTGATCTGCCGATTTCATTTCGCTCGCGCCCATCTGGATCGCGGGGAAACCGCCGACGGCAACTGCGCGGTCGAGAGACCATTTCACGTCGTCAGCCGTCACAGGGCTGCCGTCATGGAATGTTGCGTCTTTCCGCAGATAGAAAGTCACGGAACTGTTGTCCGCTGCGACATCCCAGCTTTCAGCCAATTCCGGCTGAAAATCTGTATAGTCATAGGCGTAGCTGCCATCCGGCAGTTCCGTGCGACCGTGTGTCAGAAGACGGTCATAGACGTTCCACGACACTTCGTGCGTGGCGACGTTTGCCGTCGCGCCATGAATATCGAGGGTCGCAGGACCCTCTTCCGAGACGACGACGAGGGTTTCTGCGCGCGATTGTGCGGCGGCGATGCTTGGGGCGAGGGCAGATGGCAGGGCGATGGCGAGGGCAAATGCCCCAACATGCCACATCCGTCCGAGACGATAGGGTAACTGAGTCAAGTCTGGCTCCTTCAGATTAGACGTATAGGCCCTGCTCATCAGGAGCGAAGCCTTGATCGTGCATTTCATGCATGTGACTTGCACAGCAAGCGATTCGCCTTCCAGATTGTCGTGCGGATGGCCGAACTTGGCTTAAATGACATTTTTTCAAGCGTATTTGCGATTTTTCGCTCAAATTTTCACCCACAAGTGCATAGCGAGCCTTGGAAACCCAGCGCATCTCCTCTGTCCGGGCCTCCAGACCTTGACGGATTCTTAGGAATGAATTCTGAGGAAACCTGATGATTAAGAATATTAAGTGACTGAAGAGCAATGAACAGGAAGCCTGTACAAAAATGAGACTGCCGAGACGCCTGCTATCCGCAGTTCCATCCCTCATCGGAATTGTCATTCTGACATTTGTCCTGACCCGATTGCTGCCCGGCGACCCCGCGGCCTATTTCGCAGGTCCCGCCGCAACGCCGGAGTCTATTGAAGAAGTCCGTGTTCAACTCGGATTGGACAAAAGCATTTTCGCGCAGTTCGTTGACTATATCTCCGCGCTGTCGCGCTTGGACCTCGGTCGATCGCTCTCGAGCGGTCAGACAGTCGTCGATGACCTGACCGCGAGACTGCCCGCGACCCTGGAGTTGACCGTTAGCGCTCTACTGCTCGCAGCGATCCTCGGTATTGCGCTCGGTTTCGGCGCGGCTCTGCGTCCGGGGCGTTGGCCGGACAGGTTGTGCGATGCCGTCACCGTTTTTGGGCAAGCGATGCCAACCTTCTTTCTCGGACTGCTGCTCGTCTATGTCTTCTATTATAAGCTCGAATGGGCGCCGGCTCCGATGGGGCGGCTCGAGATCTTTTATTCGAGCCCGACCGAAGTGACCGGATTCTGGACAATCGACACCCTCCTCGAAGGAGATATCGGAGCGTTTCAGGGTGTCATCAGACAACTGATCTTGCCCGTGATCACCTTAGCGCTTTTCGGGCTCGGCCCGATTGCGAGCATGACACGCACCTCCCTGCTTCAGGTGCTCGGCGGAGACTCGGTGCGCACCGCGCGTGCCTTTGGCCTCTCGTCGCGTAAAGTTCTCTGGACCTACGCCTTTCTCCCCGCCGCGGTCCCCATCCTGAACACTATTGGCATGGTTCTGTCCTTTCTCTTGGGCGCGAACGTCCTCGTTGAAAAAGTCTTCGGCTGGCCTGGAGTCGGCGCCTACGCCATCGAGGCCCTGCTGGTCTCCGACTTCGCACCGGTTCAGGGCTTCGTGCTTTTGATGGCCGTCACCTATGTCGTCGTAAACCTATGTATCGACTTGCTTGCCGCAGCGATTGACCCGAGGGCCCGCACCGATGGCTGAAAACACCGCAACCCTCCCCGCCGTGCGACGGACCCACCGGATGCCGCTATCGAAGCGCTTGCCGCTCGTGTTTCTCGCGCTGCTGGTCTTTGCTGGGGTCTTTGGCCCGCTGCTTGCCCCCTATGATCCAACGGCGACCAATTCATCCGAAGCTCTCTCTCCGCCCTCGCTCGCGCATTGGTTTGGAACCGACCAACTCGGTCGTGACGTGTTCTCCCGCACATTGGCGGCAACGCGCACGGACCTCTTGGTCGGCGCCGTCGCCGTCAGCATTTCGCTCGTTCTTGGCACCATGATCGGCGCACTGGCCGGCTGGCGTGGCGGGCGCATGGATGTCGTCCTCGGTCGCTTCGTGGACTCGATCATGGCGTTTCCGCTCTTTGTGTTGGCGGTCGGGATCGCGGCTGGTCTGGGCAACTCCCTCACCTCGGTGATTGTTGCCACCGCTATCGTGAACCTGCCCTTCTACGCACGTGCAGTCCGGTTTGAAGTCGCCCGTCGCCGAAACGCAGGCTGGGTCGAGGCGGCTCTCCTCGCCCGCATCCCGCCCGTGAAAATTGTAACCTTTCACATCCTACCGAACCTCGTGGCCCTGCTTGCGACCCAGTCGTCCCTGAATATGGGCTGGGCCATCCTGAACGCGGCGGGCCTTTCCTTCATCGGTCTCGGCATCCGCCCGCCAGAGGCGGAATGGGGCATTATGGTGGCCGATGGTGCCTCCTACATCTTTTCCGGCGAATGGTGGGTTTTCACCTTCCCCGGTCTGGCGCTTATGAGTGCCGTCCTGATTTTCACCCGCGCGGGCGATGCCCTGCGCCAACTGTTAGACCCGCGCAGCAAATGACCCCCGACTGGACAAAGAACCTCGTTGAGGCCCGTAATCTCAACATCCGTTTCGGCTCGACACCTGTTGTCGATGACATTTCGCTCGATCTGCCAAAGGGGCGGATTACAGCCCTCGTTGGCGAAAGCGGATCCGGCAAATCGCTGGTCGCGCATTCGATTGCGGGCATCCTGACACCAGCAGCCCGTCTAGAGGCTGACCGTCTGAGCTTTGCCGGCGTCGATCTCAGAGATACAAAAAGTCCCGGTTGGCGCGACCTGCGCGGCCGTCAGATCGCGATCATTTTCCAGAACCCGCGTGCGGCCCTGAGCCCCGTGCGGCGCGTCGGTCAGCAGATTGGTGACGTCATTGCCCGCCACCGTGGCCTAAAAGGTGCGGAGCTGTCGCGGGCGGTGGTGGAGGCTCTGGGAGCGGTTGGCATCGTTGACCCTGAAGCCCGACAAAACGCCTATACTGGAGAATTGTCCGGCGGCATGTGCCAGCGGGTGATGATCGCACTGGCGCTCGCTTGCAACCCGCGCCTATTGATCGCGGACGAACCCACCACGGGCCTCGACAACACCACACAGGCGGCGATCCTCGATCTCGTCGTCGACCAGATCCGCGCGCGTGACATGTCCTGCCTTCTGATCACGCATGACCTCGCGCTTGCACGCGAGTATGCGGACGACATCTGCGTGATGCATGCTGGTCAGATCGTGGAGAAGGCCGACAGCGCGCGCATCTTCACCGCATCGCAACATCCCTACACCCATGCGCTGCTGAAAGCTTCTGCCTCCCAGGCCGATAGCATCGCATCGCTCGAACCGATCAAAGGAAGCCTGCCGGATCTCAACGGGCCCCTTCCTGCCTGTCGCTTCGCAAATCGCTGTCCTCGCGCTGAAGAGCGCTGTCACAGCGCCAAACCGCCCGTCTCGGGTCCCGATACGGCGCGTGTGAATTGTTGGAACCCCCTGCCATGACTCTTCTCGAACTTTCCGGTGTCACTCGTAGCTTTGCCAGCGGCCGAAAAGCCCGCGTTGTCGCTGTGGACGACGCCAACTTTACCATCGCTCCGGGTGAGAGCGTCGGCCTCGTCGGGGAAAGCGGCTCCGGCAAATCCACATTATCGCGGCTGATTTGCGGCCTGACGCCGCCCGAACACGGCGTCATCCGCTTGAAAGGCGCGCCCGTCACCGCGCCGACCCGCGCCGTACAAATGGTATTTCAAAGCGCGGATGAGGCGCTCAATCCCGCCTTTACGATTGCGCGCAACATCGCCGTCGGCCTTGGCCTTAGCAACGGCAGCGCGACGAAAGAAGTGGCTGAGGTCGCAGCGCAGGTTGGCCTGTCGCCAGAACTCTTGCCGCGACTCCCGCATCAGCTTTCGGGCGGACAGCAGGCCCGCGCAGGAATCGCACGAGCCCTGATCGCGCAACCCGAACTTCTGTTGCTCGACGAACCCACGGCGGCGCTCGATGTGTCCGTGCAGGCGCTCGTTCTCAAGCTGATTGAACGGCTTAGACAGGAGACCGGCTGCGCGACACTGCTCGTGTCTCACGATCTCGATGTGGTGCGACTGATGTGCGAACGGGTTCTGGTGATGTATCGAGGGCGGATCGTCGAAACAGGCCCCATCGAGCAAATCATCGAGGCACCAAAGCACCCCTACACCCGCATGCTGGTCGCTTCCATGCCGGGAAAAGCACGGGAAGAACGCATCGTCCTTCCCTCGACCGCACCGCAGATCACGGCGAATGCATGCCATTTCCGCGACCGGTGTCCGTTGGCGACTGACATCTGCGCGCGGTCACGCCCCCAGCTCACGGACGTCTCGGCAGGACATGCTGTCGCCTGCCATCACGCAGGCGGGGCCGACCATCCGGTCAGTGAATCTGTGGAGTGTTAACCCAGATGATACGTGCGACCTGATCGCCAGTGTTGCGATAGCTGCTCGGCAAATGGGCCTTGAAGAAGAACGAGTCTCCGGCTTCCATCTGGTAGACCTCGCCATCGATGATCAATTCGATCTGACCTTCGATAAGATAACCGGTGGCCTCGCCCTGATGGGTGATGTTGTCGACCTTTTCACCGCCGGGCTCGACGACATGGACGTTGGCTTCAAGCAGGTTGCCCGCAGCCATCGGCACCATGCGCTCATAGCTGACGCCTTTGCCGCCGCGCAGGGCGTCACCTTCTACGACGGTCCGGTCCTTCGCTGTGAGAACCATCCGATGCATTTCGATGTCGAGACCAAAGAATGACGCAAGATCGCGATCGAGCGCCGTCACAATCTTGTTCAGCATCACAAGCGACGGCGTCACTTTGCCGGACTCGATTTTGGAGATCATGCTCTCGTTATAGCCGACCAGTTCCGCAAGGTCCTTCATCCGAAGCCCTTTGAGAATTCGCGCATGACGAACTCTTGCTGCGATTTGCATCGCGTCGGTCATTTTCTGGTCGTCGCTCTTATCCGCCATCTTACGTCCCGAACTCATCCTAAGCCTTGGTCTCATTGCTGCGACACATATGCCGGTAACTTGCCTGTAGTTCAAGCGCCGTGACCAAGAAGCTCTAAGGTCTCAGTGCTGCCAGGCGAATTTGCACCAAACTCAACTTCGACAGCATTGTAGAGCTTTAGTCTGCGCAGAGACCGCGTAACTCAACGAAAGACGCGGCGCGATCCGTTTGGAACGATTGATTTCGAATTTTCAGGCTGCAGGAGGAGACAAGCTGAGAAGTCTTATCTCTAACTTACATGCAAAATTTGAACTGATTTCCAAGCCGGATGCGGACGCGGCAAATACCCTGATGTTCGACCTGAACAGGCTGCAGGCTCTCATGAACGAGTTGGCCCCGAAGGGCCGTTGGAGGCCCGAAGCGATCACAGGTATTTTTGCCGTGAAAGGTCAGTCGATCCTGAGGGCAGGTTCGCATTCATGACCTGAGGCTCGGATCAACAGGACTGGGGGAGGTGGGGCGTTCTTGCTCCGGGTTTCCCAAAAGGGCTCGCCTATCGCGTAACTTGCCAAGACAAAAATGCCACCGAAAATCGGCACGTCCTCAAATACAATTCCTAACCGAAGCAAGACACCTTTCGCGTCGCTCGACACTTGCAGCAGAGCAACCAACTGCTCCCAGAGCAAATCAACAGAAACGGAGACTTCAAATACGGCAATGGCCACACATATTGGCCAACTCGGGCGACCTGCAGCCTTGCTGAAAAGAGCGAAAACGATGAGTGCGAGAAGCCCGTAGAGCGCGAATGCGGCAACCTCCCATGGCCCCATGGCCTCATGGATAAGCAAGACATCATCGATTGCAAAGAGACAACAAAACAGCGCCAGAGTTGCGAGTGGCAAGTCGTTTCTCTTCCAAGCAGCACTGGCCGCTGCGATTGCGGCGGTAGCCATGAGGAAGATTCCGAGATCGCTTATCAGTCCCGCTTCTGGAAGAGTGCTTAACGAGCGGTCCCTCAATGCCGCAACGGCATCAAATCCAAACCAAAAGAGCCCTGACACCATCACCGAGGCTGCGATCAAACCAGCCAAGAGAACCACAGCGGAATGGAGTGCTCCACTCATGCGTGTCAGAAGAACCAAACGCATCTCGTTCAAACGCCTCGTTACTGTATTCTCAGGCCCAATATCATCGTCACGCAGCGCACTGAGGTGACGAAAATGAGACACGCCTGAAGAATGATACCTCATACACTTTAGAAGTGGCTGACTGTCACAAGAGGCCGTCCGCCAAATCCGCTTAGCAGCCACAAAAGCAAGCCACAGCAAATGCCCCTATCGCTATACACCTAGTGGCCCAATGCAATGGAAAAGTTTGGGTTAAGCACTTTTTAAGTTTGAATTTTTTGGTGGAGCCGAGCGGGATCGAAGCGCTGACCATCTACTTGCCGCGCGGGCGCTGACCGCGTGCTAGAGCGCGTGTTGGGCGGGGTGATTTCCGGGGGTATTCGCGGTTTCGCGGAGTGGAAAGAACAGCAGACGGTTCTCCAGCTTCTTGCATATTGCTCTGGAGATGCGCTTTTCTATAAGAGCCAGGCCGCTTTTCTGGAGACGAGGTAAGACCCTATGTCGGAGACACTGACCGCGCTCGGCGGGATAGGATTGTTCCTGCTCGGCATGAAAATCATGACTGAGGCGCTGCGCGAAGCGGCGGGGGCAAATCTGCGTTCTTTGCTGGCACGGTTTACCACGACGCCTTTGCACGGCGTTGCGAGCGGTGCTGTGACAACGGCCATCATTCAATCGTCTTCGGCGACAACGGTGATGACCGTGGGGTTCGTTGGTGCAGGGCTACTGAGTTTTCCGCAGGCCATTGGCGTGATCTACGGCGCCAATATCGGCACGACCGTGACCGGTTGGATTATCTCGCTGATCGGGCTCAAATTGCAGCTGGGCAGGATGGCGATGGGCCTCTTGTTCGTGGCGAGCCTTGCCCTGCTTTTGTCTGACGGGCGCGCCGCGCGGGTGGGGCGGATTGCGGCGGGGTTCTGTCTGCTCTTTATCGGTCTGGATACCATGCAGGACGCCATGCAGGGCGCGGGCGGGTGGATTACCTCTGCCTGGGCGTCCGGAACCGGACTTGTCGGAATGTTTGCAATGGCGGCGCTTGGTCTGGTCATTACGATGGTGATGCAGTCGTCCTCGGCGGCGATTGCGGTCGTTCTGGTTCTGTTGGTCAGCGGGACAATGCCTCTGATACAGGCGGCGTCAGCCGTCATCGGGATGAACTTGGGCACCACCATCACGGCGCTCCTTGCCGCGATTGGGGGATCGCGTTCGATGCAGCAAACATCGATTGCGAATGTGCTGTTCAATCTTGGCACCATGATCATTGCGTTTCCCATCCTCCTGATCATCGCGGGCCCGCTGGAGGCGTTAGCAGCGCACACCGGAGCGGATACCGCGCTCGTCTTGTTTCACACCGGGTTCAACGTTCTGGGCACTCTGGTGTTTTTGCCGTTCACCCATCAGTTCGCGGCTTTGGTTGAACGGATACGCCCTGATTTGAGTGGGGACACGTCGCCGGAGTTGGACCCACGGCTACTGAGCGACGAGGGCGCGGCGATGCAGAGCGCGCGCACCGTCGTGACATGGGCGGCCCGCGAGGTTTTCTCCGCCTATTCTCTCGCACTTGGTTCACAAGGCGACTTGCGACGCTTGTCTGCGCTGGAGCCGCGCGTTGCGATGAAGTTGGAAGACCTGAAGGCCTATATGGCCAAGATATCGATTCCGAATAACAAGCCTACCGAAGCCGCAGCCTTTGCAGCCCTGATGCACCAAGCTGATCATCTCGTGCGTCTGTTGGAACAGTCGCGGCATCGCAGCTTCATACCGGTTCTGAAAGAAGACCTCGTCACGCGACGCCCTGCGACGTGGTTCGCGGGCTGCCTGTCGCCGGACAGAACACTGGACCTCTCCGAAATTGGTGAACGGATGTCTCGTATGGTTGCCTCGCTCGCGCATCGTTTCTCGCGCAACCGGCGCGGCCTACTGTTGGGGGAGCATGCGGGGATCTATTCCATACAGGAAACGTTTCAGGTGACAGACGCCATGCGATGGCTCACCCGCGTCATGCACAATGTTCAGCGTGTCGGCGAATACGACGCCGTGGTGCGAGACAATCTGGGACATGAGACCCCATCCGAGCTTGGCACATAGACAGACGCTCACCGCATCAGTCGTCTCCGCTGCTCGGATCGCCGCTGTGCCGACGCGAGAGGCGAGCCCTTGGCCTCTGTGCGCGATCCGCGTGCCGCTGCCGATGAGATGCCGTTTGGTGCCCCGTGTTGCGGCGTTCCAGAAGCAGTCGATTTCTTCCCCGTCGATGGCGACAAAGGAGACTATGCGTGTCATCTTGTGGCTCCTTGGGGGCTGGACGCGCACAGATGCAATGACTTGAGCTATGCCAAGCGAATAAGGCGACAGCCTTAGTTCATTTTCAAGGAGGGAATTTGGTGGAGCCTAGCGGGATCGAACCGCTGACCTCCTGCATGCCATGCAGGCGCTCTCCCAGCTGAGCTAAGGCCCCAAAACCAATTCGGTGATCGCGTTGCTATCGGGTACGGAAGGCGTCTGTCTTCCGTGAGGCGCTTCCTAATTCCTCTGCATTTTACGTGCAAGAGAAAAAAGCGGTAGGGGGCGGATTTTTTCGCCCCCCGTTAGAAGCGCTTAGTCGTCGTCGTCAGATGCGACGTCGGCGATTTCGTCGAGCGAGACATTGTCGTCATCGTCGTCGTCATCGAGCAGGTCGTCATCAATATCCAGATCGGTATCGTCTTCGACGAGCAGATCATCTTCGTCGTCGAGGTCCTGCGCTTGCGGCTGAACCTTTTCGGCAATCGCGACGCGCGACTTGTTGTTCGCGTCGAAGGTCACGATCTCGCCGGTGTAAGGAGACACGATCGGATCGCGGTTCAGGTCGTAAAACCGTTTGCCGGTGGTGGGGCAAACACGTTTTGTACCCCATTCCTCATTGGGCATGCGAAATCCCTTTCATTCTGATCCAACTGTGGAGACCCGCGGGCCTTGCCATATCTCGGAGAGGCTGTCAAAGCCTTTTGGCTGAAAAAGCGGTGAACTCTGTGGTGTGGGACCGTGTAGCACGATAAGACTCTTTGGAAAAGCGGACGGGTGTCAGGTGGGAACGATTGTCCTAGACGGTGACAGGCAGGTCAAAGTGGTGCTCCGGCGGTCCTCACGGGCGCGGCGAATGTCGCTTCGTGTGTCGCGTTTGGACGGTCGTGTGACGCTCACGTTGCCCAATCGCGTGCCGGCCTCTGAGGGGCAGGCCTTTGTCGAGGAAAAGCGCGACTGGATTCTGTCTCAGGTGGAGGCGCAGGTGCCGCAGCAGGCGCTCCGGTTGGGGGCGCTGGTGCCGTTTCTGGGCACGGAGCTGGAGTTGGTCCCAGGTGCAGGGCGGTCGGCGCGTCTCAACGGGCAGGTGCTTGAAGTGCCGGGCGACGAGGCGATGGTGCCGACCCGTGTGAAAGCTTTCCTGAAGGTGCAGGCGCAGACGCGCTTGCGGGCGGCGTCGGATTACTATGCCCGCGTGCTCGGCGTGTCCTATGGCCGGATCAGTATTCGGGATACGCGGTCGCGGTGGGGATCGTGCACGTCTGATGGGAACCTGATGTATTCATGGCGGCTCGTGATGGCGCCGGAGGCGGTGCTGAACTACGTGGCGGCGCATGAGGTGGCGCATCGGTTGGAGATGAACCATTCGGAGCGGTTCTGGGCGCAGGTGGCGCGGGCCTGTCCGGAATATGAGACCCATCGCCAGTGGCTCCGCGTGCATGGGCACGGCCTCCATGCCTGGCGGTTCGAAGTGGATTGACCTTTCCTGCGTTTGTGATCACATTCGCGCGCATGATTACGCCGACCACTCGACATCCCGACCATTCCAGTGCTGCGCATGACCGGATCTACCGGAGCCTGCGCACTAAGATAATGCACGGAGAATTCCGTCCAGGAGAGTCGCTGACGCTCCGCGGGATTGGCAAGATGTTCGATGTGTCCATGACGCCATCGCGCGAAGCGGTGCGCCGTTTGGTAGCGGACGGGGGGCTGATTCTGTCGGCTTCCGGACGGGTTAGCACGCCGGAGCTCTCGAACGAACGGATTGAGGAGTTGGCTTCCATCCGCGCGCTCATTGAGCCGGAACTGGCGTCGCGCGCGCTGCCAAGGGCGCATATTGCGCTGATCGAGCGGTTGCAGACCATCAACGGCACAATTGCGGAGATGGTCGCGAAACATGATGACGTTGGCTACATCCGCGCGAATCTCGAATTCCACCGGACGCTCTATCTGCGGGCGCAGGCGCCTGCGATGCTCGCGCTTACAGAAACGGTGTGGCTGCAACTCGGGCCAACGATGCGGGCGCTTTATGCGCGTCTGAACCGGACCGAAGTGCCGCACAACCATCGCCTGATCGTTGCGGCTCTGCGTGCGGGGGATGAGCCAGGGCTCAGGCTCGCAGTGCGCTCCGACGTGACGGGCGGATTGCGGATGCTCACCGTTTGAGGGCGCGGTCAGCTATCACGCCATGACAAGGCGGTAGGGCGCTCGCGGCGCTTGACCTTTCGCGTCGGGCAGAGTCTCTTGAACCCCACTGTTCTGATATGAAGGCCCTGCACGATGCGCTATCTCGAGATGACGGAAATGATGACGCCCGATCTGGCGAACTTTTCGGGGAAAGTGCACGGTGGTGCGCTCTTGCGGTTGTTGGACCTCGTCGCGTTTTCCTGCGCCTCGCGGTATTCTGGCAAATATGCGGTGACGCTCTCCGTTGATCAGGTGATGTTCAAACAGCCGATCCACGTGGGCGAGCTCGTGCATTTCAAAGCAACCGTGAACCATGTGGGGCGCTCCTCCATGGAGATCGGCATTCGCGTGGAGGCGGAGGACATTCGTTCGCGCAATGTGCGACACACGAATTCCTGCTACTTCACGATGGTCGCGGTCGATGATGCGGGGAAGACGGCAGAGGTGCCGCGCTTTACCCCCGAGACCGAAGTGGACGCGCGCCGCTGGCAGGCCGCTGAAATCCGTAAAGAGTTGCGCAAGGAACATGCCAAGCGCCTCGAAGCGGCGGCTCAGGGCGGTGTGTAAGCAGGGCGAATGTTGGCCTGTTCCAGCTAAAAAAGACCCGCCGGTGAGCGGGTCTTTGTCTGTTTGAAGGGAGTGTCCGCCTTAGACGGAAGCTGCGCCGCCACCGCCATCGATCCGGTAGTAGGCGCCGGTGATGAAAGAGGCCTTGTCGCTCGCGAGGAAGAGCATCAGGTCCGCGATCTCATCAGCTTCCGCGTAGCGTTTGAGCGGCACGGAATTCTCGAACTGCTTGCGGGCCTTTTCCTCGTGACCTTTGGCGGCGTTGGTCTCGATTGAGCGCATCATCTGTGTGTCCACGCCCGAGGGGCAGACTGCGTTCACGCGAATGCCGTGGTCTGCCACTTCGAGGGCAACGGATTTGTTGATCCCGATGACCGCGTGTTTGGAAGCCACATAAGCGCTCATGCCGGGCGCGCCGAGCAGCCCGCCGTTGGAGGCCGTGTTGACCACGGCGCCGGATCCCTGCGCTTTCATCTGTGTGAGCACATGCTTTAGTCCGAGGAACACGCCGACGACGTTGATGTTGAGCACGGCTTCGTAGTTTTCGACGGTTTGTTCCGTGATCGGTTTGAAGCTGCCGTTGATGCCCGCGTTGTTCACAAACACGTCGATCCGGCCGAATTTTTCGACGGTTGCGTCGACGTAGGCTTTGACCTGATCCTCTTTCGACACATCTGCTGACAGCAACAGCGCGTCGGGCAGATCGCTGGCTGCTTTTTGGAGCGCGTCGAGCTTGAGATCCACGAGGGCGAGTTTCGCGCCCTCTTTGGCGAATTTGCGGGCCGCGGCGATGCCGATCCCGCCGGCTGCGCCGGTGATCAAAACGACTTTGTCTTTGAAATCCATAATGTACTCCTTTGCCCTTCGGGCTCTTTCTTTATTTGTACGGACCAAGGATAGGGCGGGGCTGCTGGGCAACGACGCGCATCCGTGAACAGGGGGAGCGCGCAGATGCAGATCTCGGGACGCAGTATTCTGAAAAGGCACGAAAAAAGGCGGCCCGTAGGCCGCCTCTCTATTGGTTCGACTGTCGCCGCGATTACGCGTGGATCGGGCCGTCGCCACAGGCCAGAGCGGCTTCGCGCACGGCTTCGGAGTAGGTCGGGTGGGCGTGGCAGGTCAGGGCGATGTCCTGAGCGGAGCCGCCGTATTCCATAGCCACACAGATCTCGTGGATCATGTCGCCGGCTGCCGGCCCGATGATCGCAGCGCCGAGCACGCGGTCGGTTTCTGCGTCCACGATCAGTTTGACGAAACCGTCACCCTGGAACACTGCTTTCGCTCGGGCGTTGCCCATGAAGGAGAACTTGCCAACTTTGATCTTGCGGCCTTCGGCTTTGAGGGCCGCTTCGGTTTTGCCGACGGTGGCAACCTCTGGCGAGGTATAGATCACGCCCGGGATGACGTCGTAGTTCACGTGGCCATGCTTGCCAGCGAGCACTTCTGCGACGGCCATGCCTTCGTCTTCGGCTTTGTGGGCCAACATAGGTCCGACGATGGCGTCACCGATGGCGTAGATGCCCGGCACGTTGGTTGCCCAATGCGCGTCGGTTTTGATCTGGCCGCGCTCTGTGAACTCGACGCCGATCTCTGCAAGGCCGAGGCCCTCGGTGAACGGCTTGCGGCCCGTGGCGACGAGAACGGTGTCTGCGTCGATCGTGACTTCGCTGTCGTCTTTCTTGAGCTTGTAGGTAAGCTTGGCTTTGCTCTTTGTGGTTTCGACGCCCTGAACGGCGGCACCGAGAACAAAGTTGATGCCCTGCTTCTCAAGCAGCTTTTTGAAAGAGCGCTGCACATCGCCGTCCATGCCCGGAGTGATGGCGTCCATGTATTCCACAACGGTCACTTCCGAGCCGAGACGGGCGTAAACGGAGCCAAGCTCGAGACCGATCACACCTGCGCCGATGACGACGAGTTTCTTTGGGATCTTCGGCAGTTCGAGCGCACCGGTGCTGTCCACCACGATGCCCGCGTCATTGTCGACTTCGACACCCGGAAGGGAGGTCGGCACGGAGCCGGAGGCGATCACGATGTTCTTTGCTTCGTGCACTTCGTCACCGACTTTGACTTTGCCAGCCGCCGGAATGGAGCCGTAGCCTTTGAGCCAGTCGATTTTGTTCTTTTTGAACAGGAACTCGATGCCGCCGGTGTTCTGACCGACAACGTCATCTTTGTAGGATTTCATTTGCGCCCAATCGACGGACGGGGCTTTGCCCTTGAGGCCCATGGTGGCGAAGTTGTGCTCTGCTTCGTGCAGGTGGTGCGTCGCGTTCAGGAGCGCTTTGGACGGGATGCAGCCCACGTTGAGGCAGGTGCCGCCGAGCGTCTCACGGCCTTCGACCACGGCGGTCTTGAGACCGAGCTGGGCGCAGCGAATGGCGGAGACGTAGCCGCCGGGGCCAGCGCCGATGATGATGACGTCATAGGATGCCATGGTTTTCTCCTTGGTAAGAATTCTGGAATTGGCGGGCCGCAATGGAGCAGGGCGCCAGTATGAGGGTCGCGACCTGAGCGCCACGCATATGGTGGGGCGTCAGGGTCATTCGTCTTTTGCTTTCGCGGCTTTAGCGTCGTCTTTCTGCACGGCCTGAACGAGCTGCATCGCCGCCAGAGCCATCCAGAATGCGCCAAAGATTTGGCCGATCATTGCAAAGTGGGCGTTGAGAATGCCGGAGCGACCGAAAGCGGTGGCGAGGATGAGCACGATGACACCGAGAACGAGCTGCACGGCCTGCATCTGTGCCGCATCGAGACGGGCGAGGGGGGATGTCTTGCTGTTAGTCTCTTGGGTCATGTGCGCTACACCGCTTTGCTATCGTTATTCAAGACGCGCGTGTCTGGTGAAGCTAGGGCACGCGTCTTTACAAAAAAGGAGGGCGGGCCGATGGGCCCGCCCGCTTTATTTCTTACAGATCCATCAGCAGGCGACGCGGATCTTCGAGTGCTTCTTTGACGCGCACGAGGAAGGTCACGGCGCCTTTGCCGTCGACGATACGGTGATCGTAGGACAGGGCGAGATACATCATCGGGCGGATTTTGATTTCGCCGTTGATGACCATCGGACGGTCCTGGATTTTGTGCATGCCGAGGATACCGGACTGCGGGGGGTTCAGGATCGGGGAGGACATCAGGGAGCCGTAGACACCACCGTTGGAGATGGTGAAGGTGCCGCCCTGCATCTCGGCCATGGAGAGTTTACCGTCACGGGCGCGGCGGCCTTTCTCGGCGATCTCTTTTTCGATCTCTGCGAAGGATTTGTCCTGAACGTCACGGAGCACCGGAACCACGAGACCCTGCGGCGTGCCAGCGGCGATGCCCATGTTCACGTAGTTTTTGTAGACGATGTCGGTGCCGTCAATCTCGGCGTTCACTTCCGGCACTTCCTGAAGCGCGTGCACACAGGCCTTCGTGAAGAAGGACATGAAGCCGAGACGGGCGCCGTGTTTCTTCTCGAACTGGTCTTTGTATGCGTTGCGGAGCGCCATCACCTCGGTCATGTCCACCTCGTTGTAGGTGGTGAGCATGGCGGCGGTGTTTTGGGACTCTTTGAGGCGACGCGCGATGGTCTGACGGAGTTTCGTCATTTTCACGCGCTCTTCGCGCGCTGCGTCTTCTGCCGGACGCGGAGCCGCAGGCGCAGCCGCAGGAGCCGGAGCAGCCGCCGGTTTGTTCAGAGCGTTGAGCACGTCTTCTTTCATGATGCGACCGTCTTTGCCGGTGCCGGAAACGGACGCCGGATCGACGCCTTTTTCAGCCATCAGCTTGTTCGCGGACGGAGCGTTTTCGACGTCTTTGCCACCAGCGGCTGTCGGAGCAGCAGGTGCCGGAGCAGCAGCCGGAGCGGATGCGCCAGCGCCGGTGGACATCTCAGCGAGTTTACCGCCAGCAGCCACGGTGTCGCCTTCGTTTGCGATGATCGCGGTCAGAACGCCAGCCGCCGGAGCGGGCACTTCGACGGAGACTTTATCGGTTTCGAGCTCGCAAAGCATTTCGTCGGCTTCGACAGTGTCACCAACAGCTTTGAACCAAGTTGCGACGGTGGCTTCGGTCACGGATTCGCCGAGCGTCGGGACCATGACGTCCACAGCAGCGCCACCAGCAGCCGGAGCTTCTTCGACCATCTCGGAGTGAGCGCGCGGTTTCACGTCTTCCGGACCAGCATTGCCTTCCTCGGAAAGGGTGGCGAGCAGGGCGTCAACACCAACGGTTTCGCCTTCGGCAGCGACGATCTCGCCCAGAACGCCAGCGGCAGGGGACGGGACCTCGACGGTCACTTTGTCGGTTTCCAGCTCACACAGCATTTCGTCTACGGCGACAGTTTCGCCCGGCTTTTTGAACCATGTTGCGACGGTCGCTTCGGTGACAGATTCACCAAGGGTTGGAACGCGGACTTCAACAGACATGTGATTATCCTTCGATGTTGAGCGCATCGTTCACGAGCGCCGTTTGTTGTGCTTTGTGCTGGGATGCCAGGCCGGTTGCAGGCGAGGCAGATGCGGCGCGGCCTGCGTAGACAGGGCGCGTGTGCTTGGCTTTGATGCGGGTGAGAACCCACTCGATGTTCGGCTCGACGAAGGTCCAGGCGCCCTGGTTCTTCGGCTCTTCCTGACACCAGACGATTTCCGCGTCTTTGAAGCGCTCCAGTTCCTTGACCATCGAGAGGGCCGGGAACGGGTAGAACTGTTCGAGACGCAGGATGTAGGTGTCATCCTTGCCAGCGGCATCGCGGGCCTCGAGAAGGTCGTAGTAGACCTTACCGGAACAGATCACGACGCGCTTGATGTCCTTGTCGGCTTTGAGCTTGAGCGAGGACTTGTCGGTGCCGTTATCACGATCCGCATCGTCCCAGAGAACGCGGTGGAACGAAGAACCGTCCGTAAAGTCGGCCGCAACCGAGGTCGCGAGCTTGTGACGCAGAAGCGATTTCGGCGTCATCAGAACGAGCGGCTTACGGTAGGAGCGGTGAAGCTGACGACGCAGGATGTGGAAGTAGTTCGCCGGAGTCGTGCAGTTCGCAACGATCCAGTTGTCTTCTGCGGACATTTGCAGGAAGCGCTCGAGGCGTGCGGAGGAGTGCTCCGGACCCTGACCTTCGAAGCCGTGCGGCAGAAGCATCACGAGACCTGACATGCGGAGCCATTTGCGTTCACCGGAAGAGATGAACTGGTCGAACATGATCTGCGCGCCGTTGGCGAAGTCGCCGAACTGGGCTTCCCAGAGGGTGAGTGCGTTCGGTTCTGCGAGCGAGTAGCCGTATTCAAAGCCGAGAACCGCATACTCGGAGAGCATGGAGTCGATGACTTCGTAGTGGGCCTGACCTTCGCGGACGTTGTTCAGCGGGTAGTAACGGTCCTCGGATTTCTGGTCGATGAGGCCGGAATGACGCTGGGAGAAGGTGCCGCGTGTTGAGTCCTGACCGGCAAGGCGGACAGGGTAGCCTTCGGTCAGGAGCGAGCCGAAGGCGAGCGCTTCACCGGTGGCCCAGTCAAAGCCTTGGCCCTCTTCGAACATTTTGGCTTTGGCTGCGAGTTGACGATCCACGGTTTTATGGATGTTGAAGTCATCCGGATAGGTGGTCAACGCACGACCGACCTGTGCCATGGTCTCTTCAGAGATCGCGGTTTGGCCGCGCTGGTATTCCTCGCCTTCGGCATTGAGGTGGGACCAGCGACCGTCGAGCCAGTCGGCTTTGTTCGGTTTAAACGTTTTGCCAGCCTCGAACTCTTCGTTGAGCATGGACTGGAAGGCAGCCTTCATGTCCTCGATCTCGCCCTCGGGGATGAGACCGTCTTTGACGAGGCGTTCGGTGTAGAGCTGGAGCGTCGTTTTGTGCCGCTTGATGTTGTTGTACATCGCCGGGTTGGTGAACATCGGCTCGTCGCCTTCGTTGTGACCGAAGCGGCGGTAGCAGAAGATGTCGATGACGACGTCTTTGTGGAACTTCTGGCGGAACTCGGTCGCCACTTTCGCAGCGTGCACCACAGCCTCCGGATCGTCGCCGTTCACGTGGAAGATAGGAGCTTCCACCATCAGGGCGATGTCGGTCGGGTAGGGCGAGGAACGCGAGAAGTGCGGCGCGGTGGTGAAGCCGATCTGGTTGTTCACGACGATGTGGATCGTGCCGCCGGTGCGGTGACCGCGCAAACCGGAGAGGCCGAAGCACTCTGCCACAACACCCTGACCAGCAAAGGCCGCGTCACCGTGCAGGAGCACAGGGATCACGGAGGTGCGTTCCGGGTCGTTGTTCTGGTCGGTTTTGGCGCGGGCCTTGCCGAGCACAACCGGGTTCACAGCTTCGAGGTGCGACGGGTTCGCTGTCAGGGACAGGTGAACCTTGTTGCCGTCAAACTCACGGTCGGAAGACGCGCCGAGGTGGTACTTCACGTCGCCGGAGCCGTCGACATCCTCGGGTTTGAAGGAGCCGCCCTGGAATTCGTTGAAGATTGCGCGATACGGCTTGGACATCACGTTGGCGAGCACGGAAAGACGACCGCGGTGCGGCATGCCGATCACGATCTCTTTCGCGCCGAGGTTCCCGCCGCGTTTGATGATCTGTTCCATGGCCGGGATGAGAGCTTCACCACCGTCGAGGCCGAAACGCTTCGTGCCCATGTATTTGACGTGGAGGAATTTCTCGAAGCCTTCTGCCTCAACGAGTTTGTTCAGAATGGCGCGACGGCCGTTCTTGGTGAACTGGATCTCTTTGCCGAAGCCTTCGATGCGCTCTTTGAGCCAGCCAGCCTGCTCCGGATCGGAGATGTGCATATACTGAAGGGCGAAGGTGCCACAGTAAGTGCGCTGCAGAACGTCGATGATCTGGCGCATGGAAGCGTGGGTCAGGCCCAGCACGTTGTCGATGAAGATCGGACGATCCATGTCGGCATCGGTGAAGCCGTAGGTTTTCGGATCAAGCTCTGGGTGCGGGGTCTCGTCGCGCATGCCGAGCGGGTCGAGGTCTGCCACGAGGTGACCACGAATACGGTAGGCGCGGATGATCATCAGAGCGCGGATGGAGTCGAGTACGGCGCGCTTGATCTGGTCCTCGGAGACAGCAACGCCTTTCTCGGCGGCTTTCTCTTTGATCTTCTTGCCGGCTTTCTCGGCGGCAGCGGGTTCGGCCCACTGACCATCAAGAGCGGCGGTCAAATCGTCGTTCGGAACGGGCGGCCAATCGGTGCGGCCCCAGGACGGACCAGCGGCTTCTGCGGTGACATCTTGAGCAGCATCACCGAGCGATGCAAAAAAATCTGCCCATGAAGCGTCCACGGAGCTCGGGTCTTGCACGTAATTTGCGTAGACCTGTTCGAGGTACTCCGCGTTGTGCCCCTGCATAAAGGAAGAGGCGTGGAAAATGTCGTTGGGGCTCTGGTCGTTCATCGATCTGACCTTATCTGGGGTGCGTTTCCGTTTGTCGGCAGGCACGCGTCGCCTTTTGTGGGTGCGCCTGCGCCCTCTTTCACAAAGGGCGCAGGCGAGAGTTGTCAAATGCGGACGGGCAATTAGCCCTTCGCGATGGCTTCCTGCACGGCTTCGCCGAGGGTAGCCGGGCTGTCAGCCACGATGATACCAGCGGATTTCATCGCTTCGATCTTGGACTCTGCGTCGCCTTTACCACCGGCGACGATGGCGCCTGCGTGGCCCATGCGGCGGCCCGGAGGGGCGGTGCGGCCAGCGATGAAGCCAGCGGTCGGCTTCCAGCGGCCTTTTTTCTTCTGCTCGGCGAGGAATTCGGCTGCTTCCTCTTCAGCAGAGCCACCGATTTCACCGATCATGATGATGGAGGTGGTTTCCGGATCGTCGAGGAACATGTCGAGCACGTCGATGTGCTCTGTGCCTTTGATCGGGTCGCCGCCGATGCCCACAGCGGTGGACTGACCGAGGCCGAGATCGGTGGTCTGTTTCACTGCTTCGTAGGTCAGGGTGCCGGAGCGGGACACAACACCCACGGAACCACGCTTGTGGATGTGGCCCGGCATGATGCCGATTTTGCATGCGTCCGGAGTGATGACGCCCGGGCAGTTCGGGCCGATGAGGCGGGAGCTGCTGTCCATAAGGGCGCGTTTCACTTTCATCATGTCGAGAACAGGGATGCCCTCGGTGATGCAGATGATGAGTTCGATTTCGGCGTCGATGGCTTCGAGGATCGAGTCAGCTGCGAACGGCGGCGGCACGTAGATCACGGAAGCGTTGGCTTCGGTCACGTGCTTGGCTTCGTGCACGGAGTTGAAGACCGGCAGGTCGAGGTGGGTGGTGCCACCTTTGCCCGGGGTCACGCCGCCAACCATTTTGGTGCCGTATGCAATCGCTTGTTCAGAGTGGAAGGTGCCCTGAGAGCCGGTGAAGCCCTGACAGATGACCTTGGTGTTTTCATCAATGAGAATAGCCATGTCTCTTAGCCCTTCACTGCTTTAACGATTTTCTGGGCGCCGTCTTTGAGATCGTCGGCTGCGATAACGTCGAGGCCGGAGTTGTTGATGATCTCTTTGCCGAGCTCCACGTTGGTGCCTTCGAGGCGGACAACGAGCGGAACCTGCAGGCCGACTTCTTTTACGGCTGCGATCACGCCTTCGGCAATGATGTCACAGCGCATGATGCCGCCGAAGATGTTCACGAGGATGCCTTTGACGTTGTCGTCCGAGGTGATGATCTTGAACGCTTCGGTCACTTTCTCTTTGGTCGCGCCGCCGCCCACGTCGAGGAAGTTGGCAGGCTCTGCGCCGTAGAGTTTGATGATGTCCATGGTGGCCATTGCGAGACCAGCACCGTTCACCATGCAGCCGATTTCACCGTCGAGCGCGATGTAGTTCAGGTCGTGCTGGGACGCTGCGAGCTCTTTCGGGTCTTCTTCGGTCTCGTCGCGCAGGCCAACGATGTCGGCGTGGCGGTAGAGAGCGTTGCCGTCGAAGCCAGCTTTACAGTCGAGGCATTTCAGGTCGCCGCTGTCGGTCACGATGAGCGGGTTGATTTCCAGCATCTCCATGTCTTTGTCGATGAAGAGGCGGTAGAGGTTGGAGATCAGAGCAGCGCACTGTTTGATCTGTTTGCCTTCGAGGCCGAGGGCAAATGCGACGCGACGGCCGTGGAAGCCCTGAAGGCCAGTTGCCGGGTCGATGGAGAAGGACAGGATTTTCTCCGGAGTGGAGGCTGCCACTTCTTCGATGTCCATGCCGCCTTCGGTGGATGCCACGATGGACACGCGGGAAGAGGCGCGGTCAACGAGCAGAGCGAGGTAAAGCTCTTTCTCGATGTCGGAACCGTCTTCGATGTAGATGCGGTTCACTTGCTTGCCTGCCGGACCGGTCTGGTGCGTAACCAGAGTGTGGCCGAGCATGCGGTTGGCTTCTTCTGCAGCTTCCTCAACGGATTTTGCGAGACGCACGCCGCCTTTTTCGCCTGCGCCGGCTTCTTTGAAGGAACCTTTACCGCGACCACCTGCGTGGATCTGGGCTTTGACGACCCAAAGCGGTCCGTCGAGTTCGCCTGCCGCGGTTTTCGCGTCAGCTGCATTGAGAACGACACGGCCGTCGGAGACCGGGGCGCCGTATTCCTTGAGAAGGGCTTTCGCCTGATACTCGTGGATGTTCATTAGAGATGTCCTCTCCCTGGTTCGATTGGCCAAGTGTGTGACATGACTTTGTGCAGGAAATAAACGCTTTTCTGGCCCGTTAGCGGTAAAACCCCTGTGTTTCTGCTTTTTGTGATCACACTTATAATTCGTGTGATCACAAAACCCCAGAATCATGTTTTTGGCGGGCGCGATGTGTTGCTGACGCAGGGGAAGCCGGGGATTCTCTCTGTCTTTCGCCTGCGACATCGGCAGTCCGAGGTGTTGCTTGTCGTCGTCTGGCACGTCGTCTAGGGTCGGGCTGCGTGTAAACGGTGACATGGAGACCAGCTTGCTGGAACAAAGAGACCTCTCTGACAATGCGACCCCTATGCCTCCCGGTTTGGAGTGGTTGCGAGAAGATTGTGAGTCGCGTGGCGGCTTCTTCATCGAGACCGAGCACCACATGATTTCATACACGCCGGGTAAAGATCGTCTGATTGTCTGCTTTGACAATCTCAACTCTGTGCGTGCAACAGAGAGGCGCGAACCTTTCGGTTTTCCGCTCTTCGTGAAAGAGGGCTGGGGGGTTCTCGGGGTGATGGTCAAACGGATGGACTGGTTCCAATGTCCGGACCTCAAAGAGCGCATGGTCGAAATCCGCGACAGTGGACTCTTCGATGCCTATGAAACTGTTGGCTTTTACGGTTCGTCCATGGGGGGCTTCGGCGCGATGGCCTTTTCCCCACTGGCCGGAGAGAAGGGGGTCGTCGTCGCCTTTGCCCCGCAATCGACCCTACGGCCACGGATCGTAAAATTCGAGCGACGCTATACGGCAGCGATGCGGCGCGGTGATTGGTCTGGCGATTACAATGATGTTGCCAATCATTTGAACGAGATCGGACGCGCCTACATCATTTTTGATCCCTATGTTGAAGAAGACCGCCTCCATGCGGCGCGAATGACCGGACCAACGATCGAACATCTTCCGGTCCGCAGCTTCACTCACAAAATCCCGCCAATGCTCAAGCGGATGGATATCCTCAAGACCGTCGCGCGCGAAGGGTTGAGCGGGCAAATGAGCCGTCGCCGGTTTTATCATTTGATCCGCGCGCGCAGAACGGCCGCGCCTTATCTGGTGGCATTGATTGACCGAGCACATGAACGCGGGCATACGCGTCTTGCCCACAGCGCGGCACGGGTGGCTGTAAAGCTCCGTAATAACTGGAAAACGCGCCATGCGCTGCGTCGCTTGAACGCGGCGGTCGCGGAGCTTGATGATGCTGCTGAATAACGTGGTGCCGATGTCGATCACGGCGACGGCGAACTGCTGAAAAGCGACGGTATCCCCCCTGCGCAGAACGCAGGTGTGAGCGAAGATTTCTGATCAGAGAGATTGATTGTGCAGATCAGACAACCGGGCGAAGACGTCCGGCTTCTTGATCCTTAGCAGGAAGGGGCAGCCAAACCTGCCTTGGTCCGTGCGTCGATCTGTTCGGAGATTTTGCGCACGCGATTGTCTTGCAGCAAGCGCGAGATATCGGCGCTGACCGGGGCCTCAGAGGTGAGATGGCCGCTTTCTCTATGCGAGTTGAAATTCTTCCTGCGATAAAACTCATCGTTGCGGGCAATCTGTTGCGGGTCGGTGTAATAGCCATCCCCACGTTGCTTTTTCAGAGCGAACATATCTGGCGTGCGTATCGAGAAATGAAGAACGTGCCCAAGTTTATAGGGGTCTTTGTTCGCGGACATGCGGTTGAAGGGCCTGCGGCGCCTGCGATTAAAGAAAGCTTCATCCATCGGCTTCTTCGCGGAGTTGATCGCGATGAATGATTCGGATGTGACGCCTTCTTTCAGAATGGTGCGGTGAATATCCAGCGCTTCGATGGCCTCTGACCAACGGAACAAGGTTTTCACTTGCGCCGAGTTCCCTTTCCACGAGGGCGCGGCGCCTGTGGACGCAGGAGAAATGTGACGTCCGGGCCAGGTTGTGTTGCCGCTGTCGCCCATGAAACGCCAGGCGATTGAAACGGACGACGCATTCTGACTTTCGGCGGTGGAGATAATGTCTGAGAGGCTTTCCCCGTTGGCAGGAAGGGCGCTTCGTTCTTTTGCGCGGAAAATAGCACGCGTCGTCCGCTGTCAGGTAATGTCTGTGCGCTCATCCAAGTCCCGCCCCAGGTATAAATTTTTTCGAAGTCTAGCGAATTGCCAAAAACAGAAAAATCCTGCTTTTCATCGGAGAGATTGATGGCGCTGTCCAAGAGCGGGCCGCCGCCATTCACATCTGAAATCCGGCCTTTGCAAAGAGTTCCGACTCCCGGGCATGGAGGGCGGCGTCGAACCCGTCGCGGCTCAGGTCGAGATCGGTGCAATCAAGCGGGGTGAACGGCGTCTCATCCAGTTTTCCGATCGTTGAGAGCACACCTGCCTGTTCGTCGGTGATGGACTGGACGCTCTTGATCATTTCGAAGATTGCGTCCGGCTGTCCCGCATGATCGCGGACGAATTGATACTGCGCTTCGCGTTCCGCTCCGAGGCGGCGTTTCGGGCCGGGGTAGTTTTCGTAGGCCTTGCGCAAGAGTTTGACCGCGTAGTGCAGGGGCGTCATTCCATCGAAATGGAGAAGCAGTCGTTGACGGCTTTTTGCCATCTCCGGAACTGATCCGTCCTCAGCCCGCATCATGTGGACGCCGAATTCGTAGGGCAGGCCGGTGGGGGCCATCGTTTTGCCGATCCGGTGGCCTGTGAGGCCGAAATGGAGAAACCGCGCGGACGGCCCGTAGAGGTGCGCCAAGTCTTCGGGCGCGAACGCCATTGGTGCGCGGAAGCCGCCTTCGAACAGGGAAGTTCCGGGGCTGTAGGGCAGATAGACCCGCTCGGAATTGCGCAGGGAGAGCGGTTGCCCCTCGGGCGTGTCGGCGAGGTTTTGGAGAAGCGTGTCTGCGTCGCGCACAAATTCATCTGCGTCACAGTGGAGCATCCAGCGGCACGACGTGGTGTTGTAGGTATGGGTCGCAATGAACTTTTGCCGTCCCGTGTGACGGTGCGGGCGATAGCCCTTGTTGTGCGTCAGCCAGAAGGTTTCGTCGAGAACGGTGAGAAAGACGCCCTCCCGCTGTCCTATCAAGTCAGCGATCTCGGGATTAGGGCGGTCGAGATAGAGATGCACCTCTTTCGCACCGAGTGCGAGGTGATGGCGCGCGAAGGCGGCAACGAGCGTGGCCGGCTCATCGACCATGGCTGCAATGGCCCAATCGTGTCCGCGTGACGTCATTCAGAAAAGTCCCAAAGAAAAACCCGCGCCGGTGAGGGCGCGGGTTCGATACTAGACAGGTTCCAGTGGCTTAGCCAAGGTTGCCGTCGATGCCTTTACAAGCTTCGACGAGGCCTTTCACGGCGTCGACGGATTTGTCGAACATGACTTGCTCTTCTTTGGAGAGTTTGATGTCGACAACTTTCTCGATGCCGCCAGCGCCGATGATGGTCGGAACGCCAACGTACATGCCGTCGAGGCCAAGCTCGCCTTCGCAATATGCTGCACACGGCAGAAGACGCTTCTGGTCTTTCAGGTAGGCTTCAGCCATCTCGATGGCGGAGGTTGCCGGAGCGTAGAATGCGGAACCGGTTTTCAGGAGGCCAACGATCTCTGCGCCGCCGTCACGGGTGCGCTGAACGATTGCGTCGAGTTTCTCCTGGGTGGTCCAGCCCATTTCCACCAGATCCGGGAGCGGGATGCCGCCAACGGTGGAGTAACGAACGGACGGAACCATGGTGTCGCCGTGGCCGCCGAGAACGAAGGCGGTGACGTCTTTCATGGAGACGTTGAATTCAACGGAGAGGAAGTGGCGGAAACGAGCGGAGTCGAGAACGCCAGCCATGCCGCACACTTTGTTTGCCGGAAGACCGGAGTACTGCTGCAGAGCCCAGACCATTGCGTCGAGCGGGTTGGTGATGCAGATCACGAATGCGTCCGGAGCGTGCTCTTTGATGCCTTCGCCAACGGACTTCATCACTTTGAGGTTGATGCCGAGAAGGTCATCACGGGACATGCCCGGCTTGCGCGGAACACCGGCGGTCACGATGCAGACGTCTGCGCCAGCGATGTCGGCGTAGTCCGTGGTGCCTTTGAGAGTCGCGTCAAAGCCTTCGGACGGGCCGGATTCGGCGATGTCGAGAGCCTTGCCCTGCGGGGTTCCTTCAGCGATGTCGAAAAGAACGACGTCACCGAGTTCCTTGATGGCTGCGAGGTGGGCGAGCGTGCCGCCGATTTGACCTGCGCCGATGAGGGCAATCTTGGGTCGGGCCATGTATCTGTCTCCAATCAGGTTTGTGAGATTGGGCGCATGGGTAGCGATTTGCACGCGATCACGCAAGGCTGCGCTGCGTTGCCGCGCAGAGGTTTTCGCTAGCGTTAACGCTAACCCCATTGTAAGGCAGGCATAAATACGGTGTGCTTTTGTACACATCACTCTATCTCCGGCGTGCTTCAAATGACGATAGATCCGAATTTTTTCATGTTCGCGATCCCTGCGGTGCTCTTCGCGGGGATGTCGAAAGGGGGCTTCGGATCGGCCGCGTCCTTTGCCGCGACGCCGTTTCTCGCACTGATTCTCGAGCCGGGGCAGGCCGTCGGTCTGATGTTGCCGCTCCTGATGGTGATGGATGTGACCGCCATCAAAATGTATTGGCGCAAATGGGATTTGCGGGTCGCGGGCGTCCTGATCGTGGGGGCCTTGCCGGGGATCATTCTGGGCACGCTCCTTTACGGATTTGCCGACCCGAATGTGTTCAAGTTCCTGATCGGCCTTGTCGCGGTCGGGTTTGTCATCTGGCAACTGGGTAAGTCGCGAAAGCTGTTTCCGCAGCCCAAACGCGAGATGGGCACGAAATCCGGCCTCTTCTGGGGCGCGATGGTCGGGATCACGAGTTTTATTTCTCACGCGGGCGGGCCGCCGGCCGCCGTCTATATGCTGACCAAGCGTCTCGACAAAATGACCTATCAGGCGACCTCCGTTCTCGTGTTCTGGGCGGTCAATATCATGAAGGTCGTGCCATATAGCTTTGTCGGGATTTTCTCCAAGCAGACGCTGACGGCAGACCTGATGTTGCTCCCGTTTGCGGTCTTGGGTGTGCTCTTTGGCGTGTGGATGCATCACAAGGTGTCGGAGAAGCTCTTCTTCGGCCTGACGTATGTCTTCCTCGCTGTGACGGGCACGAAGCTCATTTGGGAAGCTCTCGCCGCATAAGCGAAGTCGTTTATACTTAAGATCAACCTGTTTGGGGGCTGATCGGCACTGTTTGGAGGTGCTGTGGTCGCGGTCATTTCTGCGCTGCGGAAATTTAACCCTTGCGGATTGGTGCGTTTCTGTGGCCTCTTGCGCAACAATATTGCGGAGGAGAAGAATCAATGACCGAAGTCGCATCCCGTCCTTACCGTTCGGCGCTCTACATCCCCGGCTCGAAAGAGCGGGCCTTGGAAAAGGCAAAGACACTTGCCTGTGACGCGATCCTGTTTGACCTCGAAGACGCTGTGTCGCCCGAGGAAAAGGTGAACGCACGTGGCATGCTCGTCGAGGCGATGAAGGCCGGTGGCTATGGCAACCGCGCGAAGATCATTCGTGTGAACGGTTTTGACACGGAATGGGGTCGTGACGATGTGGCGGCTTTTGTGGGCGCTGATATCGACGGCATCCTGCTCCCGAAAGTGGAAAGCGCGGCGATGGTCGAAGAGCTTGCGCAAGCGATCCCCGATGTGCCGCTCTGGGCCATGATGGAAACGCCGCTCGGCATGATCAATGCGGCAGAGATTGCGGCGCATCCGCGTATGGCGGGCTTTGTTATGGGCACGAATGATCTCGCCAAAGAGCTCAACACACGCTTCCGCGCGGATCGGCTGCCGATGATGGGCGGGTTGCACATGTGTCTCATCGCGGCACGGGCCTACGGCATTGTCGCGCTCGACGGCGTCTATAACGCGTTCAAGGATGAAGAGGGCCTTCAGGCCGAATGCGAGCAGGGTCGTGACATGGGATTTGACGGCAAAACTCTGATCCACCCAGCGCAGCTCGCCATTGCGAACGCAGCCTTCGCGCCGACCGAGGCGGAGATCGATCTCGCCCAGCGTCAGATCGCGGCGTTCGAGGAGGCCGAGGCCAAGGGCGAAGGCGTTGCCGTTGTCGATGGGAAAATCGTGGAGAATTTGCATATTGTGACCGCACGCGCGACGCTCGCGAAACACGACGCAATTTTAGCCATGGAGTAACTTATGTCTCTGCTCATTCTCGGCCTGCTTATCTGGAGCGGGTCCCACCTCTTTAAACGACTCCTGCCAGAGCCCCGAGCGGCGCTCGGTGACAAGAAAAGCCCGGCACTCGTCGCGACGGGCAATCTGATCGGGGTCGTTTTGATGGTGGTGGGCTACCGGATGAGCGAGACATATGACCTCTACGCCCTGCCGCCGTTTCTGCGGCATTTGAACAACCTGCTGATGCTCGGCGCCGTCATCCTGTTCGGCCTCGGCAATTCCAAGAGCCGCCTGCGTGGAAAGATGCGTCATCCGATGCTCACGGGCGTGATCGTCTGGGGTGTTGCACACCTCTTGGTGAATTCGGATGCGGCGTCTCTCGTACTTTTCGGGGGGATGATTGTTTGGGCCTTTGCCGAGATGATCCTCATCAACAGGGCCGCGCCCGCGCCCGAACGCTATGCGGACGGCACGGTAAAGGGCGATTTGAAGCTTGTACTGATCAGTGTCGTGGTATTTGCGGTGATCGCAGGTATTCACACATGGTTGGGCTATTCGCCCTTCCCGATCTGAGGAGTTGAACATGCGGGCCTACAGGTTGCTCACAGAAGAAGACACATCCGCGTTCTGTCACAAGGTGACGGACGCATTGAACAAGGGGTGGGAACTCTACGGAGACCCGTCCTACGCCTATGACGGCAGCACCGGAAAGATGCGCTGCGCTCAGGCGGTCATAAAGGAGGCCGAGGGAGAGTATTCGCCCGAGGTGAAATTGGGAGGACTATAGGGTGAAAACCAATCCGGGACGTTTCTTTGAGGATTATAAAGTCGGTCAGGTGATCGAGCACGCTGTGCCGCGCACCGTGTCGGGCGGGGAGCGGGCGCTCTATCATGCGCTCTATCCTGCGCGTCATGCGCTGTATTCCTCGGACGAATTTGCGGAAAGCTGTGGCTTGGACAAAAGCCCGGTTGACGATCTGATCGCGTTCCACGTGGTCTTTGGCAAAACCGTTCCGGATATCTCTCTTAATGCGGTTGCGAACCTCGGCTATGCCGAAGGGCGTTGGCTGAAACCTGTGTATCCGGGTGATACGCTTCGGTCCGTGTCTGAGGTGATCGGTCTCAAGCAGAACTCCAACGGGAAATCCGGTGTGGTCTATGTCCGCACGAAGGGCATCAATCAGTTCGATGAAACAGTCCTCGAATACGTCCGCTGGGTGATGGTCCGTAAACGCGACCTCGATGCGCCTGCTCCTGAGACCGTGATCCCCGAGTTGAAAAAAGTCGTGTCGGCGGACGAGCTCGTCCTGCCGGAAGGGCTCGATATGCTCCGCTATAACTTTACTCTTGCAGGGGAGCAGCACCGGTTTGCCGATTACGAGATCGGGGAAAAGATTGACCACGTCGACGGCGTGACGATCGAAGAGGCCGAGCACATAATGGCCACGCGTCTCTGGCAGAACACGGCGAAAGTGCATTTCGATGCGACCAACCGAGAAGACGGCAAGCGCCTAATCTATGGCGGTCATGTGATTTCGATGGCGCGGGCGCTGTCCTTTAATGGTCTGGCGAATGCGCAGATGATCGTGGGTCTCAATGGTGGGGCGCACGCGAACCCGTGCTTCACCGGCGATACCGTGCGGGCCTATACCGAGGTGCTCGACAAGGCGGAAACGAACGCGCCGGGTGTTGGGGCATTGCGCTTGCGTCTAGTGGCCTACAAACACGGTGCACCCGAGTTCGCCTACAAGACGGATGAGGGTAAGTATCATCCGGACGTGCTTCTGGATCTAGACTACTGGGCGGTGGTGCCTCTCTAAACGCCACAGTTGCAGAATTTGTGATCGCAAACATCCGGGGTCGTGCAGAAATGCGCGGCCTTTTCCACTGATTCAGGGTGTCATCGCCTTAAAAAATCCCTATTAAAACTGTCGGGAAAGTTTTGTGCGCGAACATGTGATCACACCTGCTTTCTTGTGATCACAAAGTGCGGTCACAAGCGATTTTCTTCTGCATTATCCGTCCCAAACGGGGGCTGTTAGCGCTCACAGGTGGTGACTTCATCGCCAAAACGTAGCATACGAAGAGCAACCTAAATGCATCAATCGTGAAAGGACGCCAACATGGCTGATGTGAATCGCGGCAACCGACCGCTCTCTCCCTTCATGATCGGACCTTATTATCGACCGCAGATGACGTCGATCTCGTCGATCATGGTCCGTATCACCGGCATTGCATCGCTGGGCTCCATTTTCCTCGCGATCTGCTGGTTGCTTGCGGCAGCCAGTTCCGAGTCGGCTTTCAACTTTTTCAACGGAATCTACGGCAGCTTCATCGGGAACATCCTGATGCTCGCAGCGGCCTGGGCGCTCTGGTACCACATGCTGGGCCGCGTTCGTCACGTGATCTGGGATTTCGGCTACTGCTTGGATGTCGAGACGTCCGAGAAAATGGGCTGGGGCATGTTCATCGGGGCGACCGCCCTGACCGTGCTGACCGCCGTTGTGTTTCTGATTTTCTGAGGGGATAGCCATGAACTTTCTCACTGACCGTAAACGTGCAACGGGTCTGGGATCCGGCGGAACCGGCGCGGAGCATCATTGGCTGACGATTGCGACCTCTATTTCGCTCGTCATTCTCGTGCCGCTCTTCATCTTCACTTTCGGCTACGCCGTCGGTCATTCTTTCGAAGAAGCTCTGAGCTTCTACAGCAGCCCCTGCATCGCAATCATCACGGCGCTCTGCCTCGTGGGGAGCATCATTCACCTCAAAACCGAAGTGGACGAAGCTGTCGAAGACTACGTCGGCGGCATCAAGCGCAAGCTGACGCTGATCGCCGTGGCGGGCTTTTGCTACACGCTGATGGCGGCTGGCCTCTTCGCCCTTTTGAAACTCGCCATTCAGTGATGCGCGGCAAGGAATAAAGATAATGACAGTAGCATATGAATATGAAACCCACGAATACGACGTGGTCGTTGTTGGCGCCGGTGGGTCCGGTCTGCGCGCGACGCTCGGCATGGCTGAGCAAGGTCTGCGCACGGCCTGTGTAACCAAAGTTTTCCCAACGCGCTCCCACACCGTTGCCGCCCAAGGTGGTATCGCCGCATCCCTGTCCAACATGGGGCCGGATAGCTGGCAGTGGCACATGTATGACACGGTCAAAGGCTCTGACTGGCTCGGTGACACCGATGCGATGGAATACCTCGCGCGTGAAGCTCCGAAAGCCGTTTACGAGCTCGAGCACTACGGAGTGCCGTTCTCCCGCACGGAAGAAGGCAAGATCTACCAGCGTCCGTTCGGTGGACACACCACCGAGTTCGGTGAAGGCCCGCCGGTTCAGCGTACCTGTGCGGCTGCTGACCGCACCGGTCACGCGATCCTGCACACCCTTTACGGCCAGTCCGTGAAAGAAAAAGCAGAATTCTACATCGAATACTTTGCGCTCGATCTGATCATGTCGGAAGACGGCGAATGTCAGGGTGTTCTCTGCTGGAAACTCGATGACGGCACCTTCCACCTCTTCTCCGCGAAGATGGTTGTCCTTGCGACCGGTGGTTATGGCCGCGCCTACTTCTCCGCGACGTCTGCCCACACCTGCACCGGCGACGGTGGCGGCATGGTGGCCCGTGCGGGTCTCGCGCTGCAGGATATGGAATTCGTCCAGTTCCACCCGACCGGCATCTACGGCTCCGGCTGTCTGATCACCGAGGGTGCCCGCGGTGAAGGCGGTTATCTGACCAACTCCGAAGGCGAGCGCTTCATGGAGCGTTACGCGCCGACCTATAAAGACCTCGCACCGCGCGACTACGTGTCCCGCTCCATGACCATGGAAATCCGCGAAGGTCGTGGTGTGGGGGAGCATGGCGACCACATCTTCCTGAACCTCAGCCACCTTCCGGCCGAGGCTCTGGCAGAACGTCTGCCGGGCATCTCCGAATCCGCGAAAATCTTCGCCGGTGTGGACGTAACGAAAGAGCCGATCCCGGTTCTGCCGACCGTGCACTACAACATGGGCGGTATTCCGACCAACTATCACGGTGAGGTTCTGAACCCGACCAAAGACGATCCGACCGCCGTTGTGCCGGGTCTGATGGCTGTGGGTGAAGCGGGCTGTGCGTCCGTTCACGGTGCAAACCGTCTCGGCTCCAACTCGCTGATCGACCTCGTGGTGTTCGGTCGCGCCGCCGCAATTCGCGCCGGTAAAGTCGTTGATCGCGCCGCATCGAACCCGAAGCTCAACATGGCATCTGTCGAGAAGGCCTTCGACCGCTTCGACAGCCTCCGTCACGCGAAGGGTGCAATCCCGACCGCAGAGCTGCGCCTCGAGATGCAGCGCACCATGCAGGCCGACGCAGCCGTGTTCCGCACCGACAAAACCCTCAAAGAGGGCGTCGAGAAGATGACCGCCGTGGCTGGCAAAATGGGCGACGTTTCCGTCACCGACCGCAGCCTCGTGTGGAACTCCGATCTGATGGAAACACTCGAGCTCACCAACCTGATGCCGAACGCTCTGGCCACCATCCACGGTGCAGAAGCCCGCAAAGAATCCCGCGGCGCCCATGCACACGAGGACTACCCGGAGCGCGACGACAAGAACTGGCGTATCCACACCATTTCGCGCGTCGATGGCAATCAGGTCGAACTCAGCTATCGTCCGATCATCGAGGCCCCGCTGACCACCGAAGAAGAAGGTGGCATCAGCCTCGCCAAGATCGCGCCGAAAGCGCGGACGTTCTAAGACACTACGCCCCCGAAGGTTGTCTTTCGGGGGCGAAATTATCAACAATCGGTCAAACGAGACAAAACGTGGACTTGTATCCGCCATCTAGCCAAGAGGTGCCTCCGGTGCACCTGCGTATCTTCGGAATGCGCAGGTCCGGAAACCATGCGGTTATCGATTGGTTACGGCGGAATATGGGCGACGCGAGCCTTTTCATGAACGATTGTACGCCCGGCGATCCGCTCGATACCTTCCAGACTATCGAACTTGGATCCCAGGTGCGCGGGACTCCGTTCCGCAATCGGCACGCCCACGCCAAAAACCTCAAGAAAATCCGTTCCGAGTGGAAGCTCCAGATTGCCTCCTATGAGGATCAAGTGCCGCGGATGCATGTAGACGCGGCGATGGAGCGATGGACGCAGGGTTATCCGAAGGGGACGGTCTGGAAGAACCTGCTCATCGTGAGAAGCTTTCCGAATTGGTTGGCATCGTTCTACAAACTCGTGACCGAGCGTGAGGCAGGGACGCCACGCGGCGTAAAAAGCCCGCTGGAAATCGCCTCATTTATCCTGCGCTATAAGCAGTTGCTGACCCAATCGGTGAACCAACCGGACAAGATCACGGCGGTGTTCTTCGATCAGTGGGTTGTGGATGCGACATATCGTTCTGGGCTGCTCGCGCAGATTGGTCTGGACAATTTGGACAACTCTGTTGGCGAAACTTCCAAGTATGGTGGTGGCTCGTCCTTTGCTCCATCGACCAGCAAGGACGCGAAAGCAAATAGCCGTGGTAACGACTTGCAACAGCGTTGGCGTATGATGCTGGACGAACCCGCGTTTGTCGCGCTGCTGAACCTTGCATTCGCGGATGCTGGATTGCGAAAACTGTTGGAACAAACCGATCTCGGTTTTTCCGATCTAGAGTCTGAATTTGCCAATCTCGGAAGAGAGGTACTGGCATGACGGATTGTGAAGAGAAAATGAGGTTTTGTCGGAAACCTTTTTAGGCGGACATCGATCACGCGATGTTCGGAAAGACGTAGTTGAAATGCCCATTATGGGCGGATGAAATACCCGCAAGCGGGCCACTTAGGAAAAAGACCGGCCCTGCGCCGCAAGGAGGACTGACATGGTTCAATTCAACCTTCCAAAGAATTCCAAGATCGTGACGGGCAAGACCTGGCCGAAGCCGGAAGGCGCGACCAATGTCCGGAAGTTCCAGATCTATCGCTGGAACCCTGATGATGAGAAAAACCCGTCGGTGGATACCTATTTCCTCGATATGGATAAGTGTGGTCCAATGGTTCTGGACGCGCTGATCAAGATCAAGAACGAGATCGACCCGACGCTGACCTTCCGCCGCTCCTGCCGCGAAGGGATTTGTGGCTCCTGTGCGATGAACATCGACGGGATCAACACGCTCGCCTGTATCTATGGTCTCGACGAGATCAAGGGCGATGTCCGTATCTTCCCGCTGCCGCACATGGCCGTTGTGAAAGACCTTATTCCGGACCTGACGCACTTCTACGCGCAGCACGCCTCCATCATGCCGTGGCTGGAAACCAAGACCAACCGCCCGGAAAAAGAGTGGCGTCAGTCCATTGAGGACCGCAAGAAACTCGACGGTCTGTATGAGTGCGTCATGTGCGCCTCCTGCTCCACCTCCTGCCCGAGCTACTGGTGGAACGGCGACGAGTATCTTGGACCGGCTGCACTTCTTCACGCCTACCGCTGGATCATCGACTCGCGCGATGAAGCCACGGGTGAGCGTCTGGACTACCTTGAAGATAGCTTCAAACTCTACCGCTGCCACACCATCATGAACTGTGCGAAGACCTGCCCTAAGGGTCTGAACCCGGCCGCAGCGATCGCGCACATCAAGAAGATGATGCTCGAGCGCACGCACTAAGCGGTTCGCAAAAAGTTTCGAGGCGCGCTCTTTGGGCGCGCCTTTTTCGTTTTAGAAAGCGTTGCAAAGGCGGCAGGGTCGGGGCAGCGTAGTTTTCAGATTTTGACGTCCGGCAGGTTCCATTTGACACTTTCTCGCGCTCCAATCGTCGTTCAGATCGGTTTCAACCGATGCGGCACGCTGTCGTTTCACACGATGATGGAGAAGAGTGGTTATTCCGCGATCCATTGGCGCGATGCAGAAGAGCGGACGCTCGCGGAGCGGATGGTGACGAACCTGTCGCTCGGACGCGCACCGTTTGCGGGATACGAGGGCATTCGCGTCTTTTCCGATATGAGCCATCTGTCGGGTCGGATCCTAATAGAGGGCGCGCGGTATTTCCGCGCCCTTCATACGGCCTATCCGGACGCCTATTTTCTGTTTAATACGCGTGACAAACGCGACTGGCTCGCGTCCCGTGCGGCGCATTCCGGCGGGCGGTATCTGCAGCGTTGCTGTAAGCTCGCGGGCGTTGGGGAGGCCGAGATGATTGAGATGTGGGGTGGCTATTATGATCGACACTCCTCGGAGGTTCGCGCCTATTTCTCGGAGGCGGACGCACGCTTTCTCGAGTTCGATCTCGACCGCGATACTCCCGAGAGAATCGCAGAGTGGTTGTCACCGGACTTTTCCGTTGATGTGCGCCAGTGGGGACACCACAACCGGAACCAACAGAGCCGCAATGTGAGAGAGGCACTTGGTCTCTGATAGGTCTCGCCTTTGCCTCTAAAGCGCACTATCTGTCCCCCATGCTACTCCTCATCCCTATAATCCTTATCGCGCTTTATCTCGGCATGTATCTCATGCGGAACGAGAAAACCGGCAATTGCCGATGGCGTCAGGTTGGTCGCGAAGGTGAGCTTCGCCAGTGGAAGTGTCAGGTTTGTCAGGGGGCCGCAGAGACCGAAAAGAGCGAGCCAAAGCATTGCGCGGCGCGTCTCGAACGTCAGCGGTAATCTTTCTGCATTGCAGCAACCGCATGACGACTATGCGACATCAGGGGATGTCAATCGCGCAGCTTCAGCATACCTGTGTGCACAAGGGAGGGCGGAAACGACCCTTGAATGGAGCTGACGATATGACCCTGCACGACGTTGCGCTGAACAACGCTGACACCGAAGAATCCACCATGAAAGTCGCTGACTGGCTTGAATACTACGCCCCGACCTCTCCGGTGATTGTGAAAGGTGAGCAGGTCTCCACGAGCAAACTCGACGTGCTCGACGAGATGTACGCCTACTACGAATAAGTTTGTTTTCGGAGGTTGATCCTCCGGAACAGGATCCGACGGCTGACCCGGATCACATGAAAAGCCCCGCCGAAAAGCGGGGCTTTTGTTGTTTAGCAGTAGCGCTCGACGCCGACCATCTGAGCGTCCGAATACCGGTCTCCGGCAGCCCAGCCGACGGGGAGGATTTGTTCGATTTCCCAAAGGTCATCTTCCGAGAGGCCGATCTTTGCGGCGTCGGCCCAATCTGCGAGGTGCTCGCCCGTCCGAGTTCCCGGGATCGGGATAAGGTGATCCCCCTGATGCAGAACCCAGGCGAGAGCCAATGCTGACGTGGTGACGCCCTTTGCCTCTGCGAAAGCTCGGAAAGCGCGGACGTAGTCCATGTTCTCCGACCAGTTCTGCCTCATGAAGCGCGGGTTCGCTTTTCGGAAATCATGCGCGTCAAAGGCGGTCGGATCGAGATCGACATCGGTGAGGGCGCCGCGCGCGACAGGTGAGAAGGGCACGAAGGTGATGCCGAGTTCCTCGCAGGTCTGGATTACGCCCAATTCAGGTTGGCGGGTCCAGAGCGAGTATTCGTTCTGCACGGCGGTCACAGGAACGACCTTGTGCGCGCGACGGATTGTCGACGGCGCGACCTCGGAGAGGCCCCATGCGTCGATCAGGCCTTCCTCCATCAATTTGCCCATGGTCTCTGCGACGGTTTCGACGGGCAGTTCCTGTTGCCGGCGGTGGATGTAGTATAGCTCGACTTTGTCGCGGTTCAGTTTTTCAAGAGAGGCTTCGAGCTCCGCCCGAATGTAGTCTTCCTCGTTGCTGAAGGTGCGAGGCGGCCCAGGGATGATTCCGACCTTTGTGGCGAGGGTGACTTGGGCACCTGTCTCTTTCAAGTACTGCCCAACGATCCGCTCGGAACGCCCCATGCCATAGATGTTGGCCGTGTCCCAGAAATCGATCCCCGCGGCTTCGACGGCGGCGAGCGTGTCGAGAGAGGTGTCATCATCGGCGGCACCGAAAAAACCGGCAAAGCTCATGCAGCCGAACCCGATGGCTCCGACTTCAGGGCCGTTCAGGCCCAGTTTGCGTTTTGGCATTTTCATGCGAAGGCGGCCTCCAGAGCGATCTCGACCATGTCGCCAAAGCTCTTTTCTCGTTGATCTGAGGGCAGGGCCTCATGCGTCAGGAGGTGGTCGGACACAGTCATCACGCCGAGGGCGCGGGCACCGTGACGGGCGGCGACTGTGTAGAGTTCGGCTGCTTCCATCTCCACTCCGAGAATGCCGTGACGGATCAAGACTTCGTCAAGGTCGGGACGCTCCGCATAGAAAACGTCGGAGCTATAGATGTTGCCGACATGCACACCGGTCGATTTCAGGCGGGCGGCTGCGACAGCGGCTTCGAGCAGACCGTAATCGGCGCATGGAGCGTAGTTGATCTCTTTGAAGAAGCCAGCGGACGGGGTGCCGCCCATGGTCGTTGCGGTCATGGCGATGATCACATCGCGCACCTTGATATGGTGCTGCATCGCGCCGGCCGAGCCGATACGGATCAGGGTCTTTGCGCCGTACTCGGTAATTAGCTCGTTCGCGTAGATCGAAAGCGACGGCATCCCCATGCCGGACCCATGGATGGTGACACGGTTGCCTTTGTAGGTGCCCGTAAAGCCGAGCATTCCGCGCACTTCGTTCACGCAGACAGGGTTTTCCAAGTAGGTCTCCGCAGCCCATTTTGCGCGCAGCGGATCGCCTGGCATCAGAACGGTTTCGGCAATTTCGCCAGGCTTTGCGGATATATGAGGTGTCGGCATCGCGGCACTCCTGCTAGTCGTAAAAATCTGTGACCATAAAGCCAGCGCGACGGAGAATTGTATAGCGTCGGAGTTGGAATTCTGCTTTGAGAATTTGAAGATAGCGCTCCGCAGTTTTGTTGCGCTGCGGGAAATTGATTCGTGTTAACTGGTTTATTGTTCTCAAATATGTGTGCAAAAGTCGCGGATCAGGTCTTTTGATCTGAATTTGTGATGCAAAAGGCTCTCTTTCAGAGCGACTGCCGTTTTCTTGCCACAATTGTGGCGTGCAAAAGCCCTGAATTTTGGGGAAATATGGCACGGTGGTTCGTTTGTGAGTCCCGACTAAAGATCTGGCCGGCGTGGAGACGCAAAATGACGCGTGTATTCAAGGGTTTCAGAACGAGTGATGACGGTTCGGCGACGATCGAAACCGTAATTTGGTTGCCTTTCCTAATCCTGTTCTTCGTGTTCACCGCGGAGGTCAGCAACGTCTTGTTTACCAAGACGAAGATGGAGCAGATCGTCACCGACGCAAACCGGATGTTCTCCGTCGGAGTGTTTCAGGACACGACTGAGCTTGACACGTTTGTGCTCGCTCAGCTTGCCGATATTTCTGCCGATGCGACCTATACGTCGAGTGTGGGCAGTCAGATGATCACGAGCCTCGCGGTTGTTCCTGTATCGGACGTTCTCATTACAAGCTTCTACGGAAGTTGGTTTGATTTCAAAATTTCAGCGTCATCTACACAGTATGTGGAGTATTGAGATGAGATTTGCCGGATTGAAAAAGTTTAACTCCGAGTTTTCGCGTGGTGACAATGGCAGCATTTCTATTGTTGCCATGTTGCTTTTTGTGGCGTTCGCGGCCTTTGCCGCCATCGGCATCGACTTTGCGAAGTTGCGGTCAGATCGTACGCTGATGCAAAGCACGGCGGACGCGGCGGCGCATGCCGCGATTTATATGCGCGAACTCAATGACGCCGATACTGCGAAGGCTGCTGCGCTCGAAGTTGTCGAGGCGATGATGCCTTTTGATGACTACAAGACGGTGGTGTCAGAGAACGATATCACATTCGGTGATTTCGATTACGAGACCCGGAGCTTCACGGCAGATGAAGACGCCAAGGGGGCGGTCCGTGTGAACATCCACCGCGACGAAGCGAGCGGTAATGGCATTTCCACATATTTGTTCAAGCTCGTGGGTATCGACACCTTCGATACGAATTTGGACTCTGTTTTTGTGACTTACGTCCCGACCTGCTTCATTGAGGGGTTCGTGGCCGATGAGAAAGTCGATATCCAATCGAACAACAGTTACTTTAACGGGTTCTGCATCCACGCGAACGGTGGTGTGTCGATCAACTCTAATAACTTCTTCGAGTCCGGCACCGTGGTTTCGATGACGGATTTGGATGACCTTGAACTTCCGCAATCTGGCGATGAAAGCAACGACGGCTTGGATGAAGCGTTGCGCGAGGCAGCTTACCGTATCCGTGTCGTTAACCGCCTGCCGGACATGATCGACAGCCTCATGGCTGGCGAAGATACCTATTTGCAAAGCTATACAACGGCACCGTTTCCGGTTCCTGTGTACGGGAACCAGATCGATGTCAGCACCCTTCTTCCTGGTTTGGTGTATTATCTGACCTGCCCGGGTGCGAAGGCGACGCTCAGAGGTGACTATCTTGAGGGCGTTGTGCTGCTCACCTCGTGTGAGGTCAAGTTTGATCAAGGCATCCAGATTGTTGACTCGCTTCTGGTGACAACTTCGACGTCGAAATCGAGCTTCAACTCTCCGGCGAGCCTCGTCCTCGGACTCGACGACGACTGTGCGCCGGGTGGCGGTGCTGTGATCCTCACCATGGGCGGTGTGTCCTTTACCTCCGATCTTCACATGTATGGTAGCCAGATCATCGCGAACTCAGACGTAGAATTCTCCGCAAACGCTGACGGGATTGAAGGGGCCTCGATTATTTCGGGCGGCACGATTTCCGGCACCTCGAACATGAACATGGGGTTCTGTGGTGATGGCATGGAATACAACTACAGCGCCGAATATTTCAGAATGGCGTTCTGAGGTCGGCTAAGATGTTATGAGAAAGCCCCGCGCCAGAGGACTGGCGCGGGGCTTTTCTATTCGATAATGGGGCAATGACCCCGGAGGCTTACTCAGCCGCTTTGCTCGCCGGATCGACGAGGCCCACGATGTCGAACATGATGCGGTTCAACTCGAAATCCTTCGGCGTGTAGACGCGGGCGATGCCCATTGCGAGAAGGGCTTTCTCGTCTTCTTCCGGAATGATGCCTCCAACAACCACCGGAACGTGTCCGAGCCCTGCGGCACGCATCTGATCCATCAGTTCCGCCATAAGCGGCATGTGGGAGCCGGAGAGGATCGAGAGACCCACAACGTGCGCCTCATCTCGTTTGGCTGCGTCTACGATCTCTGCAGGCGTCAGACGGATGCCTTCATAGGTGATGTCCATGCCGGTATCGCGGGCGCGTGCGGCGATCTGTTCGGCGCCGTTGGAGTGACCGTCGAGACCGGGTTTGCCGACGAGGAACTTCAGCTTGCGGCCCAGAGCGGCGGAGACGCGGGATACTTCTTCGCGGATTTCATCGAGCCCTTCGGTGCGGTTCGACGGGTTGGCGGAAACGCCGGTCGGGCCGCGGTACTGGCCGAAGGCAGAGCGCACGACGTCACCCCACTCGCCGGTCGTGGCACCCGCTTTGGCCGCCTCAATAGATGAGGGCATGATGTTCTCGCCGGATTGGGCCGCGGCGCGGACCTTGGCGAGGGCGGCTTGCACAGCGGCCTCGTTGCGGGTAGCACGCCAAGCTTCGAGGCGCTTGATCTGATCGGCTTCGGCCTCTGGGTCGGCTTTCATGATCGCCCCGTCGCCTGTGGTCAGCGGGGAGGGTTCGCCCACTGTCCAACGGTTCACGCCGACCACGACGGTCTCGCCGCCTTCGATCTTGGTGATCCGCTCTGCGTTGGCCTCCACGAGGCGGGACTTCATGTATTCGATCGCCTCAATCGCGCCGCCCATCGAATCGAGTGTTTTCAACTCATCCAGAGCGCCTTCCTTGAGTGCGGCGACCTTGCGTTCCACAGCGGGGTTTTCGTCGAACAGGTCTTCGTATTCGAGGAGGTCGGTCTCATAGGCGAGAATCTGTTGCATCCGTAGGGACCATTGCTGGTCGAACGGGCGGGGCAGGCCGAGGGCTTCGTTCCAGGCTGGAAGCTGCACCGCGCGGGCGCGGGCGTTTTTCGACAGGGTGACGGCGAGCATCTCGATGAGAATACGGTAGACGTTATTCTCCGGCTGCTGCTCTGTGAGGCCCAGCGAGTTCACCTGCACGCCATAGCGGAAGCGGCGGAATTTCGGGTCCTCGACGCCGTAGCGTTCGCGGGTGATCTCGTCCCACAGTTCGACAAAGGCGCGCATTTTGCACATCTCGGTCACGAAGCGGATGCCCGCGTTCACAAAGAAGGAGATGCGCCCGACCATCGTCGGGAAGGCCTCTGCTGGCACTTTCTCTTTCAGATCGTCCAGAACCGCGATGGCGGTCGCGAGTGCGAAGGCCAGCTCCTGCTCCGGCGTCGCACCTGCCTCTTGCAGGTGGTAGGAACAGACGTTCATCGGGTTCCACTTGGGAAGATGCTCACGCGTATAGGCGGCAACATCCGTGATCATGCGCAGGGACGGGCGCGGCGGGCACACATATGTGCCGCGCGAGAGATACTCTTTGATAATGTCGTTCTGAACCGTGCCCTGAAGCTTGGAGACATCGGCACCCTGTTCCTCTGCGACGGCAATATAAAGCGACAGGAGCCACGGTGCAGTCGCGTTGATTGTCATGGAGGTATTCATCTGCTCCAGAGGGATCTCGTCAAAGAGCATCCGCATGTCGCCAAGGTGTGAGACAGGTACGCCAACCTTGCCGACCTCGCCTTTAGAGAGCTCATGGTCGCTGTCGTAGCCGGTCTGTGTCGGCAGGTCGAAGGCCACAGAGAGGCCCGTTTGCCCCTTGGACAGGTTGGTCCGATAGAGCGCGTTCGATGCTTTTGCAGTGGAATGGCCCGCATAGGTGCGGAAGAGCCATGGGCGATCTTTTTTGATCTCGGATTTTCCCTCAGTCATTGCGAACCTCCCCAGATGAAGTTTGAAACATTATTTCTCAGGTGGCTTTATGCGTGGAATATTGTGCCATTGTCAATTCGCCGCAATGCGGCAGAGACAGAATATTTCGCATAATTTTGATTGGCGTAACGAAATTTCTCGCTGAATTTTGAGCTAAGTTTGTTGATTTAAAAAGAGAATTTAGAATTTTCTGCATCCGCTCGGTTATAAAATTACAAAATTAGTAGCATATGCATTGCATAATTACTTTGCTAGCCTTATCACAGTGACAGCAACACCGCGATTCTGCATCGCGGCAGAGGAATTGGGTGCCGCGATCGGAAGGGCACCTTTTAGAAGTGGAGGAAGAGACATGGCGCTCGACACGAACCAGCCGGTCTACATGGCCGAGGAAAAAGAACTCTACGAGATCGGGGAAATCCCGCCGATGGGCTATGTGCCGCCGAAGATGTACGCGTGGGCAATCCGTCGCGATCGTCACGGCGAGCCGCTTCAGTCCTTTAAACAGGAAGTCGTGGACACATGGCAGATCGACAGCCACGAAGTGCTCGTTCTCGTGATGGCGGCGGGCGTCAACTATAATGGCGTTTGGGCTGGTCTCGGCCAACCGATCTCCCCGTTTGACGTGCACAAACAGGACTACCACATCGCAGGCTCTGATGCGTCCGGTATCGTTTGGGCCGTTGGCGACAAGGTGAAGAACTGGAAAGTCGGCGATGAAGTCGTGATTCACTGTAACCAAGACGACGGCGACGACGAAGAGTGCAACGGCGGCGATCCGATGTTCTCCCCGACGCAGCGTATCTGGGGTTACGAGACCGGCGACGGTTCTTTCTCGCAGTTCACCCGCGTTCAAGCGCAACAGTTGATGCCGCGTCCGAAGCACCTCTCCTGGGAAGAAAGCGCCTGCTATACGCTGACGCTCGCGACCGCATACCGTATGCTCTTCGGTCACCACCCGCATGAGCTCAAGCCGGGTCAGAACGTCCTCGTTTGGGGCGCGTCCGGCGGTCTCGGTTCCTATGCGATCCAGCTGGCCAACACCGTTGGTGCGAATGCAATCGGCGTGATCTCGGCTGAGAGCAAGCGTCAGTTCGTGATGGATCAGGGCGCCAAAGGCGTGATCAACCGCAAGGACTTCAACTGCTGGGGCCAACTCCCGACAGTGAACTCGCCGGAGTATAACGAGTGGCTCAAAGAGGCCCGCAAGTTCGGTAAAGCGATCTGGGACATCACCGGCAAAGGCAACAACGTCGACATGGTGTTCGAGCATCCGGGTGAGGCGACCTTCCCAGTGTCCACGCTCATCGTGAAAAAGGGTGGCATCGTTGTGATCTGCGCCGGCACCTCCGGCTTCAACTGCACCTTCGACGTGCGCTACATGTGGATGCACCAGAAGCGTCTTCAGGGCAGCCACTTCGCGAACCTGAAACAGGCAGCGTCTGCGAACCGTCTGATGTGCGAAGAGCGCCTCGATCCGTGTATGTCCGAAGTGTTCACTTGGGCCGAGATTCCGGAGGCACACATGAAAATGCTCCGCAACGAGCACAAGCCGGGCAACATGTCCGTGCTCGTTCAGGCGCCGAAAACCGGTCTGCACACTTTGCAGGATGTTCTGGACGCAGGTCCGACGAAGTCCTGATCCGAAGGGTCAGCCTAAATTTTATCCCGCTCGGTTTGCGCCGGGCGGGATTTTTTGTGGGTGTTGGATTTCTGCAACTCAAGGTTGTCGGTGCCGATTCTGCGACTCTCGACGGTCTGCGTGACTGGATCGTAGGGGCGGCGCGTAGACTTAAAGGGTGAAAAAACAACAGTTTATTGAATTCATAGGGTTAGCTGTTCGCCCCTCGCTATTTCTGGGGAGGGTGAATCCGTGAATGTTCAGGTTTCCGATGCCTGCCTAGAGTTGAGTTATGCCACCGAAATATCGCTGAAATGAGGGTTTACATGCGAAACGATTGGATACTTGATGTACTTGCTGACCTGCGGACGTTTGCAGAACAGAACGGCCTAAGCGCAAGTGCAGAGCAACTCGGAGATACCTGCCTCGTCATTGCCGCCGAACTGTCCAACCGCGAGACGCAGGGCATCGTGAAACAGGCAGGTGCGCATGAAGGCAGGGTTGCAGGAATTGCTGGAGGATATTCAGCGGGTTGAGAATCTGGAGACTTTCCAGAGCGCGACAGAGCGCCTGCGCGATCTCCTCGGGTTGAGCCATGTCGTCTACCATTGGGTAAATAGCGTCGGAGAACGGTTCGGAGCGGGCACCTATTCCTCGGAGTGGGTCGATCGTTACCTCGAAAAAGACTACCTGCGTATGGACCCGGTGATCTTCGGATGTTTCCAACGCTTTACGCCTGTCAATTGGAAGCAACTCGACTGGTCAAGCAAAGCGGCGAAAGCGTTCCTACACGATGCCTTGGCGCATGGAGTGGGCAATCAAGGATACTCCATCCCGATCCGTGGCCCGAACGGCCAGTTTGCGCTTTTTACGATCAACGACACGTCCTCTGATGAGGCATGGGAAACCCTGATCGCGGAGACGGAGCGGGACCTCGTCATCATCGCCCACGAATTCAACAAACGCGCGCTTGCGCTCGATGCGCGGGAAGAAAGCGCACCTGCGCCGACACTTTCTCCGCGCGAAACCGCGGCTGTCACGCACATTGCTAAGGGGTTGAGCCGTGCGCAGGCCGCCGCCGAAATGGGAATTTCCGAACACACGCTCCGTGTCTATATCGAAGCGGCGCGACACAAACTCGGCGCACTGAACACGACCCACGCGGTCGCGCGGGCATTGTCAAACGGGTTGATCATCGTCTGAGAGTTTGTGCCAACCACCGTACGCTGGTGGTGTCTGTTCTTTAAATGTTCTTCTGTATCCATGGTTGCAGCTGATGGAGACAGGAGCACAAACCCATGCTGCGCTATATCTACGGACAAGACCTTCGCCACTTCCCCCGCCTGCGCGACACGATGTTTCGCGACCGTGCAGAGCAATTCAAAAACCGCCTCGGATGGGAGGTGCAGGTCAATGAAAAGGGGGAGGAGCGGGACGAATACGACGATATGAACCCGCTCTACGTCATCTGGCAAAAGCCGGACGGCACACATGGTGGGTCCATGCGGTTTTTGCCGACGACGGGCGACACGATGGTCAACGACCATTTCCTCTTTTTGACCGACGGCGTGCGGATCGAAAGCCCCTTCATATGGGAATGCACAAGGTTTTGCCTCGCGCCCGGCGCGGACCGTCGGGTTACGGCGGCCCTCACGCTTGGTGCCGGTGAAATCATGGAGGAATTCGGTCTCAAACATTTCGTTGGCGTGTTCGACCCACGGATGGAGCGGATCTATTCCCTGATGGGCCTGAACCCAGACGTGCTCGGGCGGTCCGGTGAGGGGCGCGGCGCGGTCGGTGTCGGCCTCTGGGAAATGCATGAAGATGTTTTTGTGCCCACGCTTGAACGCGCCGGAGTTGACCGCGAGACGTCGAAGTGCTGGTTCCGGATGGCGTTTGATGAGGGCTATACCCAACAGGAACGCGCCATCGCATGACGGCTCCGAGAGCTGTCTATTCCCACTGGCGCCCGTTGCTGGGGACCACTATGGTCCCCGACATGACGGTGACATTCTCCTCAGATCAGGCCGAAGCCTTTGACGCGATTGCAGAGATGCTGTCGCGGGTTGGTGTTGATCTGGAAGAGGGCATTGTCACACCGAAGGCGAATAGCACAGAGCAAGTCTGTGCCGTCGTCGGCAAGGCAGGATCTGGTAAAACGCTTTTGCTCTCAGAGCTTTACAAAGCGCTTGACGAGGCCGGTGTTGATATCGTGTCCGGCGATTGGGAAGGCAAACGGCGCAAGGATCGCCGCACGCTCGCCATTCTCGCGCCGACGAACAAGGCGGCGTCTGTTCTGCGCACACGCGGCGTGCCTGCGACGACGATCCACCGTATTCTCTACACGCCGGTGTATGATCCGGAATATGAGGCGATTGCCGAATGGCTCGCGGGGAATGGGGATCGGCCGGACATCGAAGGGTTGCAAATTGAAGGTCTGACCGATGCGGCGCTTGATCGGGCCTACGCCTTCTACCAGACCCACAAATCCATCCCTGGTGCATTGGCTGCAGCAGGGCTGCGTGGGTCCGATTTCATCAATGGTTGGAAGCGCCGCGAGGACCCGCTCGATATCGGGTTCATTGACGAGAGCTCCATGCTCGACAAACGTCAGTTCGAGGACCTTCAGGAAATTTTTCCGACGCTGGTCCTCTTTGGCGATCCTGCCCAGCTTGCCCCTGTGAACCAGTCGGGCGAAATGGTGTTCGATGCGATGCCGGAGGAGAAGAAACACATACTCCATCGCATCCACCGTCAGGAAGCAGACAACCCGATCCTCGATCTCGCGCATGCCTTGGCCGACCCCGAGCTAGGGTTTGAACAGTTCGAGCGGATGATCGAAGAGGCCGCCGCGCGCGATGAGCGCGTCGTCTACGCGGGCCGTGTCGAGAGCGATCTCATGGCGCGGTCTCCCGTGCTCGTCTGGCGCAACGCAACACGCATCCGTCTGATCCATGCGTTTCGGTCCGTGTTCGATGCGCCGGAAGATACGCTTTTGCCGGGTGAGCCGCTCATTTGTGACGGGATTGAATTGCCCGCAAAACACCGGAAGAAACGGCTCGACCTTGAAGCGCGCGGTTTGATCAAGGGTGCTCAGGTCGTCTACCTCGGGCCGGGGCGCAAGCCCGGTTTCTCGCGCCTTCATGTCATTGGCGCGGAAAGCCCGAATATCGGTGCAGCTTCGATCATCAAGATTGAGAGCCTCGACGAAGAAGAACCGTTCATCCCCTACGCCGCGCGTATGGGGGCGACTTTTCTGCATGGCGCGGCGGTGACCATTCACAAGGCGCAGGGTTCGCAGTGGGAGAATGTGCAGGTCTTCGCGCCTGATCTCTATGCTGCGGCACGCGCCGGACGGATGGAAGCGGGCATTCCGCTATGGAAACGTCTGGCCTATGTTGCCATCACACGCGCAGAGAAGCGGCTCCTCTGGGTCACCCGCGCACGCCTCGCGAAGCCGTCGCAGCCGCTGGCGGTGTCGGATCTGACGGCCCAAACTGTGGCATTCGCTCTCGAGTCCGAGCCCGCCGAGCCGCAATTTAACGTCTGATCAGACGGAAGATTTCGGACGCGGCCCAGCCACTGATGGCGGCAATCGCAAGCGCCATAATCCCGTAGATGAGCGCCTGATTATAGGCGAGATTGTAGAGCAATCTTTCGATGCCAACCTTCTGCACATTGATGGACGTGCCGTAGCTGTCGATCACCTCACCGTTCCGCAGCAGGAAGATACGCGTGACGTAGTTCCCTTCGGTGATGTTGGCGGGCAGGGCGATGGCCGTGTTGAACAGCGTATCCTGCGACAGCGAAACTTCGTTCTCGCGGGTCCGATAAAGATCGTCTTCGATGCGAAGGCGCACAAGTGCTTCACGCGCGGGATCGCCGCGCAAGGCGGGGAGGATGCGTTTCTCTGCGGTGATTTTCCAAAGGCTATCCGTGAGAGGGGGCAGTATGTCATCAAGCGGTCGTGTGGTCGCAACCGTGTAGAATGTCGGCGTGTGGCCGATAATCTGAGCTTCGACATTGATCCAGATGCCAAAGCGCCGATCCTTGCGCCGGATCGTCTCGACTTTCTCGGGCCCTGCGACGGTGATGATGACATCGAGCGGAGAGTCCTGTGGCTGCGGCGCGTCGCGCTTTACGGCGCCGAAGACCAAAATCTCGGATCCGTCGAAATTCGCATTCACTGAAACGCGGGTCTGGCTCAAGGCGGCAACGACCTGTTCCGCATGCGCGGACAGAGGGAAGAGAAACAACAGCGCGGCGAGGAGGCGGATCAACATATCAGCGCTCCAAAGAGTAGAGTTCGCCGGGCGGGATCAGTAGATCCAGACCGAGTTTGAGGCAGACCAAAAGAACCAAAAGGGCGAGTGCGATCCGCAGTTGCTCGGCTTTGAGACGGAGGCCGATTTGGGTGCCGATCTGCGCTCCAATCACGCCGCCGACCAGCAAGAGGAACGCCAGAAGCACATCCACCGTGTGGTTGGTGTAGGCGTGTAAGAGGGTTGTGAAACCCGCAGTGAAAATGATCTGGAAGAGTGATGTCCCAATCACCACCTTCGTAGGCATGCCGAGGATGTAGATCATCGCAGGCACCATGATGAACCCGCCACCAACGCCCATGACCGCGCCCAGCATCCCAACCATAAGCCCCACACCAATCGGCGGAATCGCAGAGATGTAGAGGCCAGAGGCGCGGAACTTCATCTTGAAGGGCAGGGTGTGAACCCAAAGATGCTTTTTGCGCTCAGGGCGCCCCCCCGGTCGGTTCTTGGCCCTTTTTAGGGCGCGCAGGGACTCGATCAGCATCAGGAAGCCGATGACGCCAAGGAAGACGACGTAGCAAAGCGTGACGAGGAGGTCGACCTGGCCCATTGCTTTGAGAAGGTTGAAAATCTGCACGCCGATCGCGGAGCCGACCAAGCCGCCAGCAAGCAGGACCAAGCCCATCTTCAGATCGACAGTTTTGCGTTTGAAGTGGGCGAGAACACCGGAGACGGAGGATGCGACGATCTGGTTCGCGGAGGTGGCCACGGCGACTGCTGGAGGGATGCCAACGAAGAAAAGCAGCGGCGTGATCAGAAACCCACCACCGACGCCGAACATTCCGGACAGGACACCCACGAGCCCTCCCAAACCCAAAAGGGTGAAGGCATTCACAGAGACTTCGGCGATGGGAAGAAAAAGTTGCATCAGGCGCCTTTGTGCGGGGGCTTTCTGTCAGGAATGCCTTGAATTGTGCGGGGCGTCAAATGCTTGACAGTGCTGCACGAAAGAAAAACGGGCCCCGAAAGGCCCGTTTGGTCGTCCTGTTCGCTTCCTCAGCGTTCTTTGACATAGGGCTGGCCACCCGCGCGCGGCGGGATGGCTTTGCCGACGAAGCCCGCGAGAATGATCACGGTCAGGATGTAGGGAAGGGCCTGCATGAACTGAACGGGGATCACGAAGTCGCCGACGGAGATCGACTGATAGCGGTTGCCGATGGCTTCCAAGAGGCCGAAGAGCAGCGTCGCATAGAGCGCGTACCAAGGGCGCCACTTAGCGAAAATCAACGCAGCGAGAGCGATATAGCCGCGACCTGCAGACATATCTTTCACAAATCCTGCAGCAAGGGATGCAAGGTAGGTGCCCGCCAGCCCGCATAGAACGCCCGCGATGACCAGGGCGGCATACCGAAGGGCCACGACTGATACGCCTGCCGTATCCACCGCAGAAGGGTTTTCACCGACCGCGCGCAGACGAAGGCCGAAGCGCGTCCGGAAGAGAACCCACCAGGAGAGCGGCACAGCTGCGAGCGCGATGTAGGTCAAGACCGTATGTCCGGCGATCAATTCGTCAGCCGCAGGCCCGATAACCGGAATGTGGGACATGGCTTCTGTAAAGCTCGGTTCCCACGAGGAAAAGCGTTCGTCTGGAGTGAGCGACGGTGTGCGGCCACCCAGTTTGAACCACGCTTGACCAATGACGACGGTGAGACCCGCTGCGAGAAAGTTGAGAGCCACGCCGGAGATCAACTGATCACCTTTGAAGGTGATCGAGGCGAGACCATGCAGCATAGAGAAGGCAAGCGATCCGGCGACACCTGCTCCGAGGCCAATCCAGATCGAACCGGTCGTATGAGCCACCGCACCGGATAGGAAGGCAGCAGCGAGAAGCTTTGCTTCAAGGCCGATGTCCACGACGCCAGCGCGCTCGGAAAACAGGCCTGCCAAACAGGTCAGCAGGAGAGGAGTGGCCAAGCGCAGGGCGCTGTCGAGGATTTGGATAACCGTGAGATAGTCCATCTCTTAGGCCTCCTTTTTCTTGTCGAGGGCGATGAACAGTTTCTCCAGCGGTGCGCGGACCATGTTGTCGAGCGCGCCAGTGAAGAGGATCACGAGGCCCTGAATGACGACGATCAGTTCGCGCGGGATGGATTCCCAGAACGCAAGCTCGGCGCCGCCTTGATAGAGAAAGCCGAACAGGATTGCGGCCAGGAAGATACCGATCGGATGGTTGCGCCCCATTAGCGCCACCGCGATACCTATGAAGCCCGCGCCTTCAACCGCATTGTCAATCAGACGTTCCGCTTCGCCCATCACGTTGTTGATCGCCATGAGACCGGCGAGAGCGCCAGAAATCAGCATCGCGATAATGACGATGCGCACGCGGTTGATACCTGCGTAATGTGCGGCGGTATCAGATTGACCAAATGCGCGGATTTCATAGCCGAGCCGCGTCCGCCAAATGAGGAAATAGAACACCACACACGCAAGAAGTGCGACGAGGAACGAGACGTTCGCTGGGGCGTTCTTGTTAAAGTTGATGCCAAAAGGTGCCAGCATTTCATGGAAAGTCGGCAGATGCGCGCCGGGGCCGAAATTGGCACTCTCTGCAGCCATGGAGCCGGGGACCTTCAGGACGTTCAACAGGACATAGCCCATGAGCGCGGAGGCGATGAAGTTGAACATGATCGTGGTGATCACGATGTGGCTGCCGCGCTTGGCCTGGAGATAGGCGGGGATAAACGCCCATGCCGCGCCGAAAGCCGCGCCGCCAATCATGGCTGCGGGGAGCGCGAGCGTCCAATGCGGCCACGGGACCGCCAGACAGACCACAGCAACGCCGAGACCGCCGAGTGTCGCCTGACCTTCGGAGCCGATATTAAACAGCCGAGCGTGATAGGCCACCGCGACCGAGAGGCCGGTGAAGATGAAGTTCGTGGCGTAGTAGAGCGTGTAGCCGATCCCTTGGGTCGAACCGAACGCGCCCTGCACCATGGTTTTGATCGCGACGATCGGATCTTTCCCGATGGCCATGATCACAAGGCCCGAAAAGAAGAACGCGAGCAGGATCGAGATCAACGGAATGAGAACGGCATCCGCCCATTTTGGCATTTTGCTCATGCGTCTTCTCCCGTCATACCCGCCATCAAGAGGCCGAGTTCGCCCTCGTTTGTCTCAGAGGGCAGGCGTTCGCCCATGATTTTTCCATCGAACATCACTGCGATGCGGTCGGACAGCGACATGATTTCATCCAGTTCCACCGAGACGAGCAAGATTGCCTTTCCCTCGTCACGCAAGGCGACAATTTGTTGGTGAATAAATTCGATCGCGCCGATGTCGACGCCGCGTGTGGGCTGACCAATCAGGAGCAGGTCCGGGTTGCGCTCGATCTCGCGGGCGAGAACGATTTTCTGTTGGTTGCCCCCAGAGAAACTCTTTGCCTCCAGCAGCGGGTTTGGCGGACGCACATCGAATTTATCCATGCTTTTCTGGGTCATTGCCTTGATGCCGGCGTTGTCCATCAGAAGTGCGTTTTTTTGATATTCTGGCGCGTTATGGTAGCCAAAGACCATGTTTTCCCAGGCTTGGAACTCGAGGATCAGGCCCTCGTCATGCCGGTCTTCGGGCACATGCGCGATGCCGCGGGCGCGGCGCGATTTGCCATCGGAATATTTCCCGGTCAGATCAATCTCTTCGCCATTCATCCGAATGGTGCCGGTGCCGTCCATCATGCCGCCGAGCACTTCAAGCAGTTCTGTTTGGCCATTGCCTGACACGCCTGCGATCCCGAGAATCTCACCAGCGCGCACTTCGAAGGAAATGCCTTTGACGCGTTCAACGCCCTGGTCGTCTTTCACGCGTAGGTTTTCGACCTCAAGGATCGGTGCGCCCGGCGTTGCGGCCGCCTTGTCGACGCGCAACAAGACTTTGCGCCCGACCATGAGTTCGGCGAGTTGTTCGGGCGACGTCTCTGCGGTTTTCACCGTCGCGGTCATCTCGCCACGTCGCATCACGGACACGGTGTCCGTGCTCTCCATGATCTCGCGGAGTTTGTGCGTGATGAGAATGATCGTTTTGCCCTCGGCACGCAGACCGTCGAGAATGCGGAACAGGTGATCCGCTTCGGCGGGAGTCAAAACACCCGTCGGTTCGTCGAGGATCAAAATGTCTGCCTGACGATAGAGCGCCTTGAGAATCTCGACCCGTTGCTGGTGGCCCACGGAGAGGTCTTCGATCAGGGCGTCGGGATCGACCGACAGTTCATATTCATCGGAGAGCTGTTTCAGAAGTTTGCGCGCCTTCGCAATCGACGGCTTCAACAGCCCGCCGTCCTCTGCGCCGAGGATCACATTCTCCAGAACCGTAAAATTCTCAACCAGTTTGAAGTGCTGGAACACCATGCCGATTCCTGCGGAAATCGCCGCCTGGCTATCGGTGATGTCGACTTTCTGGCCGTCGATAAAAATCTCGCCCGCATCGGCTTTGTAGAAACCGTAAAGGATCGACATCAGCGTGGATTTGCCCGCGCCGTTTTCGCCGATGATCCCGTGGATCGTCCCTTTCTCGACCCGGATCGAGATGTCTTTGTTCGCCTGCACCGGACCGAAGGCTTTGGAAATCCCGCGCAGTTCGATGGCGGGGGCGGATGCGGTGGGGGCGGCAGTCTCCTGCCGCCCCTTATCCGTTTGGACACTCATCCTGTCGTTCCCTTAGAAGGCCGGGCAGGAGTCGTCGGTGGTGTAGTCGTGCACCATGATCTCGCCGGAGATGATTTTTGCCTCTGCGTCTTCGAGGGCAGCTTTCATCTCGTCGGACACGAGCTCTGCGTTGTATTCGTCCATCGCAGCGCCAACGCCACCGTTCGCAACACCCCAGATTTCGAGGCCGGTCGGAACGTCCATGCCGGCAGCGAAGGAGTCGTAGACTGCGTTGTCAACGCGCTTGACCATGGAGGTCAGCACGGAGCCCGGCTGGAGGTAGTTCTGGTTGCTGTCGACGCCGATGGAAAGAACGCCTTCGTCAGCCGCGGTTTGAAGCACACCGAGACCGGTGCCGCCAGCTGCGGCAAAGACCACTTCGGAGCCTTCTGCGATCTGGGCGCGGGTCAGTTCGCCGCCTTTCACCGGATCGTTCCATGCGGCCGGGGTGGTGCCGGTCATGTTCACGATGACCTTGCCTTCAGGTTTCACAGATTTGAAGCCTTGGGCATAGCCACAAGCGAATTTGGAGATCAGCGGAACGTCCATGCCGCCGACGAAGGACACGGTGTCGCCTTCGGATGCATATGCAGCAGCGATACCGACGAGGTAGGACCCTTCATGCTCGCTGAAGATGATGGAGCGCACGTTCGGCAGGTCCACCACGGCGTCAACCACGACGAACTTGGTGTCGGGGAAGTCTTTTGCAACGGTTTCCAGCGCGGTCGGCCAGAGGAAACCGGTCATTACGATCGGGTTGAACCCGTTTTCAGCGAAGCGGCGCAGAGCCTGTTCACGCTGAGCGTCGGACTGAAGCTCGAGATCGCGGTAGGTACCGCCGGTCTCGGCCGCCCAACGTTCTGCGCCATTGTAGGCAGCTTCGTTAAAGGATTTGTCGAACTTGCCGCCGAGATCGAAAATGATCGCCGGATCCGCGAGGGCCGCGCCGGAGGTCAGGGCAAGGGCAGCCGCAGCGCCGAGCAAGGACTTGGTGAAACTCATTAGTATTCTCCCGTTAGATACTTGTCTTGGGGTCCTCTCCCGCGAGCGGAACTGTTGTGGCAGGACGAGGCCCGAGCAAGCCTGCGAAAATCGCACAGCTTAGAGAGATTAGGGCGTGTCACTCACGAAGGGTCAATAGAGATTTTGCCATTTTTGACCAAACGGTCGCAACGGAACCCTGTCTTGAGCGTGTCTGTGCCGCGCGAAGAGGCAGCGAAGTGGCGAATTAGTCGCTAACCGGCGGTTTTAAGCGCTTTGCAAAGATGAGCGCATCGTATTTCGAGCTGTCCGGGGCGGTGTAATAGTTTTTGCGTAGTCCGGATTCGCTGTAGCCTTCGGAGCGGTAAAGCGAGATCGCGGGTGCGTTCGTGGCGGCGACTTCCAAGAAGGAGGTTTCCGCGCCATGAGCGCGCGCTGCGTCTTCATAGGCGCGTAGGGTTGTGCGTCCATAGCCTTGGCCCTGCGCATCTGGGGGAACCGCGATGGTCAGGAGCTCGGCTTCGTCTAGGACCGCGCGACCGAGGGCAAACGCCCCGTTTGGTCCGGCCACAAAAAAGACCTCCTTCATCGAAAGGAGGTCTTCGAATTCTTTTGCGGACCATGGCCTCGGCATCGTGAAACAGGCGGCATGAATGGCCGCGATAGCTTCAGTCGTGAGGCCGGACACGGGTCAGGCGGCCACCGGGCGTACTTCGAGCACTTCCGGAATGTAGTGGCGCAGCAAGTTCTCGATGCCCATTTTGAGCGTCAGGGTAGAGGACGGGCAGCCCGCGCAAGCGCCCTGCATGTGCAGGTAGACGATGCCGCGATCGAACCCGTGGAAGGTGATGTCGCCACCATCTTGTGCCACCGCCGGTCGAACGCGGGTGTCCAGAAGTTCTTTGATTTGAGTGACGATTGCGCTGTCCGGACCATCATGTTCCGCATGACCTGCGGGTGCGGTGGCTTCACCAGCCATGATCGGATCGCCGGATTGGAAATGCTCCATGATCGCGCCGAGGATCATCGGTTTCACGTGATCCCAGTCGGTTGCTTCATCTTTTGTTACGGTGACGAAGTCCGAGCCGAAGAACACACCGGTGATGTTGCCGACCGCGAAAATGCGGGCAGCAAGCGGAGAAGCCTCTGCCGCTTCCTTCGTTGGAAAATCTGCGGTGCCGCTGTCGAGAACGGACTGTCCCGGCAGGAATTTCAAAGTTGCGGGGTTCGGCGTGGATTCGGTCTGGATGAACATGGCGCTTATTCCTTACTGTTGGGGTCGGATATGCGCTCTCGTGCGCTGAAAGTCAAGAATTAGAACGGTTCTAATTTGTTAGCTCTGCTGATCCAAGAGTTCTTCTGTGACTTCTGCAGGCATGCCCCAGAACTCTTGGGCACCTGCTCCTAGTTCGGAGAGCACCTTTGCGAGGGCCAGAGGGTCGCAGTGTTTCCAGAGAGCGAAGGCCGTGGCGTCGATGACATTCAGCGGCGTCAAGCCATCGCTCTTGCGCATCGCCATCACTTCACGCACCAGTTCTGATCGACTGCCCCATGGCACCGGAACCGCGTCTACTTTCCAGTTAAAAACGAGCATCGCGCGCAAAGTTGCGGGTAGAACATCTCCGAAGGCAATCACCTCCGGCGGGGTGAGCCGTCTGCGGAAGACTTGCAATACGGCATCCACTGCGGAGCAGGCGACGTCGTCGTTTTCTACGGCGTGTCCCATTCGGCCTCGCGCGTCGGCCAAGAACGCTTTGAATGCGTCGGGCGCATCTGCGTAGTCCGATGACGTCATGTCACCGCCTCCAGACGCTCTTTCGACATTTCTCCCGGGACAAGGGTCATAGGGATGGGCAAGAAACCAGCCTGTTTTGTCATAGCAGACACCAATGGACCCGGGCCGGATTTCTCCGTGCCAGCTCCGAGGACGAGGACGCCGATTTCAGGATCCTCTTTGATCTGGGCGAGAATCTCATGCACAGCTTCGCCTTCGCGAATAACAAGATCCGGATCGACGTTTTGACGATCCCGCATCCATTTGGCGAACACCTCGTAGTGCGCAACGATCCGGTCACGGGTCTCTTCGCGCATTAGGTCCGCCACCCCGATCCAGTGATTGAACTCTTCGGGCGGAATGATGGAGAGAATCGTTACACCCCCGCCTGTTTTCGCAGCCCGCATCGCCGCAAATCGCATCGCGTTCAGACACTCGCGACTGTCATCCAAAATGACGAGAAACTTGCGCATGGTTGCCCCTTTAATCTTCCCGTTTCGGGTCCTGCGATGATGACGGAGCATCGCGCGTGACGCAAGCGGGATGCGAGCCCCCGGCATGAACATGTCGGGGGCCACAACACTGCCGGATCAAAAAGGGGAATGGATCGGCAAGAAGGGCTGAACGAGAGAACATACGGCTCAGTTGGGGACCTGAGGGCGTACCCTTCGATTTTTCTCTCTAAGTGGTGTTTGAAACGGACTCATGACAGTAGGCGAAAATTTTGAGTGCCTGGAAAAACCTTCCCTGTGTCCATCGATGAATTGAATGTGATTTGCCTATCTCGCCCTGTGTCCCTCTTTTGTCGACCAAACGAGACGCAGAACGGAATGCAGAATGACGGAATTGACACGACGACGCCTCGTCCTCGCAGGTTTGGCGACACCGTTTCTCGGGCGCATGGCGTTCGCAGAAGAAATCGGGCTGACGCTGCCGGAGGACATGAAGTCGCCGGACACGGCGAGACACAATATTTCCAGCTTCCGCACGATCTACTGGCGCGAGCACTTTGACACCCTAGGTTCCGGCGCGATTGTTGCGGATACGGTGAGCCGTGCGCTGCATTTCTGGGGCGCGGACGGGACCTACAAGCTATACCCGACATCCGTTCCGATCTCGGAAGAACTGACACGGCGCGGCTATACCGAGGTGATCGGGAAGAAAGAGGGGCCAACATGGACCCCAACGCCGTCGATGAGGGAACGTGATCCGTCGCTTCCTGCTGTTGTTCCTGCGGGGCCTGAAAACCCGCTCGGGACACATGCGCTTTATCTCAGCTGGCAATACTACCGGATCCACGGCACGCATGACACGCGCAAGATCGGGCGCCGGTCTTCTGACGGATGTATCGGGCTCTACAACGAGATGATTGCTGACCTCTATCCGCGCGTTGCAGTTGGCACGAAGGTGAAACTGATCTGATTGCTAAGTGCATCAGCACCTAATCAGAAAAGGGCGCCCGATGAGGCGCCCTTTTATATTGGTTCAGTTCGTTTCGCGCTCAGCGCACGAAGCCCATGATCTCGAAGGTTTTGTCGAGGATCGGGTCGGCGATGGCTTTCGCTTTGTCAGCGCCTTTCGCCATGATGCGGTCAATTTCGGCCGGATCGTCCATGAGGCGCTTCATCTCGGTCGAGATCGGCGCGAGGTGTTCAACCGCGAGGTCAGCAAGCGCAGGCTTGAATTTACCCCAGCCCTGACCGCCGTATTCCGCCAGAACCTCTTCGCCGGTCATGTTTGCGAGACCTGCGTAGATGTTCACGAGGTTGCGCGCCTCAGGACGGTTGGCGAGGCCTTCCATCTCTTCCGGCAACACCTCGGGGTCGGTTTTCGACTTTTTGAACTTCTTCGCGATGGTGTCTGCATCATCGGTCATGTTGATGCGTTCCATGTCGCTCTCGCCGGACTTCGACATTTTCTTCGTGCCGTCGCGCAGGTTCATCACGCGCATGGCCGGACCTTCGATCACAGGATCACACTGTGGGAAGAAGTCGACCTTGTAGTCGTGGTTGAACTTGTTCGCGATGTCGCGGGTCAGCTCGACGTGCTGTTTTTGATCCTCGCCCACCGGCACGTGCGTGGCGTGGTAGAGCAGGATGTCAGCTGCCATAAGCGACGGATAAGCGTAGAGGCCGAGAGACACGTTTTCCGCGTTCTTGCCAGCTTTGTCCTTGAACTGGGTCATGCGGTTCATCCAACCAACACGCGCCACACAGTTGAAGAGCCAGCCAAGTTCGGCGTGTGCGGACACGCGGGACTGGTTAAACAGAATAGACTTGTCTGGGTCGATGCCTGCGGCGAGATAGCCGGCGGCGACTTCGCGGGTTGCGTGTCTCAGATCCTCAGGGCTTTGCCAGACGGTGACGGCGTGCATATCAACCACGCAATAGATGGTTTCGAACTCACCGCCCTGCATATCCACGAAGCGTTTGATCGCGCCGAGGTAGTTGCCGAGGGTGAGCCCGCCCGAAGGCTTGATCCCCGAAAATACGCGGGGGGTAAAGGCAGGCTTGTCCATCTGGGACTCCGTCTCTGGAATAATAGGTGCACATCGCTTACCTATGCCGGACCAGAGCGTCAAGGAAAGGCCCCGTTTATGTCCCATGATCAGGAAGAGTTTGGCTTCGAGCACCCTTTCAATGCGCTGCCTCCTGCGGTTGTCGCGATTGTAATGCTGCTCGGGGGAATCGAACTTGTCTTCCAAGTCGGTAATCTCGGGCTCGTTGGCGGGCCGGAAGCGGTGGGCTGGCGTCTGGATGCGCTGCAGAAGTTCAGTTTTCTTGATCAGGTGTTCGAACAGATGCGCATGCTCGACATGTGGCCGTTCGAGCACGTGCGCCGCGTGTTCACCTATGCCTTCGTTCATTTCTCGATCACGCATGTTCTGATGGCGTCGGTCTTCATCCTCGCGATGGGGAAGATGGTGGGTGAGGTTTTTGGCAATTTTGCGGTCTTGGCGATTTTCGTCGTCTCGACCATTGTTGGTGCGCTGGCCTATGGCCTCATCCTCGATGTCGAACGCCCGCTCGCAGGGGCCTATCCCGCGGCCTACGGGTTTATCGGGGCCTATTCCTTTATCCTTTGGATCGGGCTTGGAAATCTCGGGCAGAACCGTCTCGGGGCGTTTCGGCTCATCGCGCTGTTGATGGGCATTCAGTTCGTGTTTGGCGTGCTCTTCGGCGGCTCGCCCGATTGGGTCGCAGATCTTGCCGGATTTGCCGCAGGTTTTGCGACTGCGGCGGGTTTGCGCCCCGGCGCATTTGTGCGTCTTCTGGCTCGGCTGCGAGAGCGGTGATTAGCCGCGTTTGACGGAGCGTTTGAGTTCCGACAGGCGCACGGCTCCGACGACGTGAGCGATCACGAAGTAGCCGACGATCCCAATGGTGACGAGCAAGAGCGTGGCGAGACCCCGCGAGAGCTCGAAGATCGGGCTCAGGGCCAGCTCTGCGCCATAAAGAACCACGCCCATCAGAATCGAGGCGATCAGGATACGTGGTGCACGTGACTTGAGGCGTGCGTCCGAACGCACGTCTTCGCCCATGTCTCCCTTGCCGAACCAGAGCATCGCGACCATGCCCCACGCAGCAAGGGACGTGGCCACAGCCGCCGCCACATAGCCGATCACGAATGACAGGCCGATGGCCACAACCGCGTTGATCACCATCGCATAGAGCGCGAAACGGAACGGCGTTTTCGTGTTCTCACGGGCGAAGTAGAGCGGCTGAAGGACTTTCTGCATCACAAAGGCGGGCAGGCCGAGGCCGTAAATAGCGACCGCGACGGCTGTCTTCGAAGCGTCTTCGGGCAAGAACGCACCGCGCTGAAACAGGAAGGAGATGAGCGGTTCCGGAATGACGATCAGGGCCACGGCTGCTGGAACAGTCAGAAGCAGGGCGAATTCAAAGGCGCGGTTATAGGCGTCCCGCGCGCCAGCGCCGTCTCCGGCCTGAAGGCGGCGGGAGAGGTCGGGCAGGAGGACGATGCCAATTGCGATGGCTACAACGCCGAGCGGTAGCTGATACAGTCGATCCGCAAGGTTGAGGTATTGCAGCGCCCCCTCTTCGGAGAAAGAGGCGACCTGACGACCGATGAGCAGGTTGATCTGGACAACCCCACCGGCAAGCGCGGCAGGTCCAGCGAGAATGAATAGACGTTTGAGTTCCGGCGTCAGCTTCGGTACACGCGGGCGGAGATTGAAACCCGCAAGCGCAGCGGCGCGCCACACCACAAAGAGTTGCGCGGCGCCGGCAAGTGGCACAGACCAGATGAGCGCGTCTTGGACCGGATAGCCGAGCTTTGCCGCCCCAACCATCGCGGCGGAGAGGATGACATTGAGCAGCACGGGCGCGCCTGCCGCGGCGGCGAACCGGCCTGTGGCGTTCAGGATGCCCGAAAAGAGCGCCGCAAGGGCAATGAACACGATGTAGGGAAACGCGATCCGGCCAAAGTCCACGGCGAGGTCAAAGCGCTCGTCGCCGATGAACCCTGCGGCCATCGCTGAGACAAGAATAGGCATGAAAACCGTCGCTATGAGCGACAGGCCGATCAAGATTGTCGCAAGAACGGAGAACGTGTCTTCGGCGAAGCGTTTCGCGTCCTCTTCGGCCTCTAGCTTTTTCGAAAACAGCGGCACAAAGGCGACGTTGAGCGTTCCTTCCGCGAAGAAACGTCGGAACATGTTCGGCAGAGAAAACGCGACAACGAAGGCTTCCGCCGCCGGTCCCGCTCCGAGATAGGCCGCAATGAGCGCGTCACGGACGAACCCGAGCACGCGGCTCATCAGGGTCCAGCCCCCCACGGTCACAAACCCGCGGATCAGCTTGATCGGCTTCATGCGCTGTGGGCCTGTTTTGCCCCGTCGACGATCGCTTCACGCAAGCGTTTCTCGAGCGTTTTGCGGCGGCTCTCGGAGTGGATCTTCATCCCGAACATGTCCTTGACGTAGAAAGAGTCGACGACCTGCGCCCCGTAAGTGGCGATTTGGGCGGACACGATGGAGATGTTGTTTTCGGCGAGAACGCGGGTCAGGTCGTAAAGCAGACCAGGCCGGTCACGGGTGTCCACCTCGACAATCGTAAAGATTTCAGAGCCTTCGTTGTCGAAGGTGATCGACGTCGGCACATTGAACTTGCTCTCGCGCTTCTTGATCTTGTCGCGCGACTTGAGCGCCTCACCGGTGATGACCTCACCGCGCAGGTTCTTCTCAATCGACTGGCGCAGGCGGGGCAGGCGGCTTTCCTCGAACGGGTTTCCATCCTTGTCCTGAATCCAGAATGCCGGCGTCGCATATCCGTCCTTCGTCGTGAAGGTGCGCGCGTCGACAACGTTTGCACCGACGAGAGCAAGCGCGCCAGCGAGACGGGAGAAAATCCCGTGGTGGTCGGCCAGAGCAAAGCACGCGCGTGTTGCATCGCGATCATCATCCTGATGCAGGTCGATGCGGATTTCGTCCGGACGGATATCTTTGAGCAGGTGCGCAAAAGTCTCATGAGCCGCAAAGGGGAGACCCTGCCAATAGGGGCCGTAATGGCGCTGGATTTCACGGCGTTTTTCGGCAGCGCTCCAGTCGGACAGGCGGGACCGCAGTTCGCCCTTGGCCTCGCCTTCACGTGCGTCGCGGTTGACCTCTTCGAGCCCATGTTCGAGTGCAATAGATGTCTGCGTATGCAGGTTGCGGATCAGTGTCGCTTTCCAGTTGTTCCAGACGTCCGGGCCAACCCCGCGGATATCGCAGGCGGTCAGGATCGTCAGTAGGTCGAGACGCTCCTTCGTTTTTACGGCCTTGGCGAAATCGCGGACGGTGCGCGGATCGGAGATGTCGCGTTTTTGTGCCATGTCGGACATAAGCAGGTGATAGCGGACCAGCCATTCGACCGTTTCACATTCCGCAGGCTTCAGCCCGAGGCGAGGGGCCACTTTGCGCGCGATTTGTGCGCCAAGGACAGAGTGGTCGATGTCACGGCCCTTGCCGATGTCATGCAAGAGCATCGCGACATAGAGCACCTTTCGGTTGATGCCCGCTTTGAGAATGCTTGAGGTGAGCGGAAGCTCTTCGGTCAATTCACCACGCTCGGCCTGAGCGAATTGGGAAATGACCTGAATGGTGTGCTCGTCCACTGTGTAGCTGTGATACATGTTGAATTGCATCATCGCGACGATCGGCTGGAATTCCGGAATGAAGGCGCTAAGCACGCCGAGTTCGTTCATCCGGCGCAAGGCGCGCTCCGGATTGCCATGTTTGAGCATCAGATCGAGGAAGATGCGCTGCGCCTCAGGCGTGTTGCGCATCTCGGCGTCGATCAGATCAAGGTTGGCGGAAATCAGGCGCATCACATCGGGGTGGAGCAGGTAGCCCGTCCGCAAACCTTCCTCGAAAACACGAAGGATGTTCAGTTTGTCGGAGAGAAACTCTTTGCGGTCCCGAATGTTCAGGCGGTTATGGATGATCTCGTATTGATCGCCAATCTTTTTACGGCGCTTCAGGAGCCGCTGCAAAGCGGGTTCCTGTTTGACGTGGATCGCTTCAAGCGCAGTGAGGAAGATGCGGGTCAACTCGCCGACGCGTGTCGCGTGGCGGAAGAAATCCTGCATGAAATGTTCGACCGCGCGGCGACCGCTGTGATCGACGTAGCCTAGGAAGTCCGCGACTTCGACCTGCATATCGAAGGTCAGTTGCTCGCTCGGACGTCCGGCAATGAGATGGAGCGCATTGCGCGCCGCATGGAGGAAGGTCTCTGCTTCCTCGAATTCGCGATATTCCTCGGCCGTGAAGACGCCCGCTTTTACGAGGTCCGCCGTGTTACGCACGCCGTGAACGTATTTAGCGATCCAGAACAGCGTATGAAGGTCGCGCAGACCGCCTTTGCCCTCTTTGATGTTCGGCTCCACAACGTAACGCTGTCCGCCTTGCTTGCGGTGACGCTCGGCGCGTTCGAGGAGTTTAGCTTCGATAAATTCGCGCGCAGTGTTCCGGAAGAGGCTGTCGCGTAGTTTGATGTGCAATTCGGTGGACAGTTCGCGATTTCCCGCGAGGTGCCGCAGTTCGAGCATCGCTGTACGAATTGTGAAATCTTCGCGGCCCAGACGGACGCAGTCGTTGATCGTCCGTGTGGAATGTCCAACTTTAAGATGCAGGTCCCAGAACATGTAGAGCATGCTTTCGACCACGCTCTCGATCCAGCCGTTGATTTTGTAGGGAGCAAGGAACAGCAGGTCGACATCGGACTGCGGAGACATTTCACCGCGTCCATATCCGCCGACGGCCAGCACGGCGATCTTTTCAGACGCGGTGGGGTTCGGGTTCGGGTGGAGTTTTTGCGTGGCGGTGAAGAGCACCGATGTGACGATACAATCCGTCAGCCATGCATAGGCTTTGAGCGCGGGGCGGGCGTTTCGGGGGGCCTCGCAAATGGCGGCCTTGATGGTTTCGCGGCCACGTGCTTGGGCGTCGTTGAGAACCTGCACCGTTGCTTTGCGCACGGCAGCGGCATCTCCGGCGTCCGCCCATGCCGCCTCAAGCGCGGCGGATACGGCAGGGACGTCAAAGATGGCAGAGTCTGCGCAAATCAGATGGCTCTCTGGAGCCGGAATGATCTCGGCGAGCGTCGGAGTATTAGAAGCCGGTGCCGGCGAAGGCTCTTGGTGCAGGGTCAATCTCAACTACCTGATTATCTTGGATCGTCGCGACCGAGAGGCCGCGTTGGTTTGTACCGTCGGGCAAAAGACGGAAGATTCCGTTTACGCCGACAAAGCCGGAGCCGCGGGTCAGCCCCTGAGCTGTGAGCGCGTTCTGATCTCCCGCTTCGACGAGTGCACCGATAGCGGCGATACCGTCATAGGCGAGACCGGCCAACGCGTGCGGCGGCTCACCATAGGCGGCGGTGTAACGCGAAGAGAAGTTTGCGGTCAGCATCTGGTCGGGAATGGCAAACCAGCTGTTTTGCAGCCCAGGGAGAGTTAGCGCAGAGCTCGGCACGTTCCAGCGCTGGAGGCCAACAAACTGCGGGTCTGGCGATGTCATGCCATTTTCCGGAAGCATCTGTGCCAGAAGCGGCATCGCGCCGTCATTGCCCGATGTGAAGAAGACGGTGTCTGCCCCGGTCTCCCGAGCGGTGGACACGATGGGCCGAATGGCTTGAATGACCGCCTGTTGGGTTAGTTCAAAGCTCTGCTCTGCAACGAGGGATGCTCCATTGCCTGCGATGGCGCCTTTGATCGCGTTTGCGCCAGCGATCTCAGCCGGGCTATTGCCGTTCACCAGCATGATCTGGTTTTTGCCTTGAGCGCGCGCATAGGAGACGAGGCGGTCGGCCGTGTTTTCAAAGGTCGGGCCGAGGATGAACACGTTGCCGCCTGCGACGTCCGGATTGTTGGAGAAGGACAGAACGTTGATGCCCGCATTCCGCGCCGGAAGACCCGCAAGCTGCGCAGAGCCGCCGTAAACCGGACCGAGAATGATTTTTGCGCCGTCCTTCACCGCCAGAGACGCGGCCACAGAAGCCCCTTCGGCAATTCCGGAGGTCGGATAAACACGCAGATCGATCTGGGCGCCGTCGAGGTCCGCAATCGCGAGACGCGCGGCGTTTTCGAGGGACTGCGCGACGACGATGTCGCCTGGAGTCTGCGAATCGTAGGGGACGAGCAGGGCGACCGGAACCGGAGCCCTCGTATTGATCACGGGTCCGCCCCCGACAGGAAATGCGCCGGGTTCACAGGCTGCGAGGGCAAGAACGGACAAGCCGAGGGTGATTTTGGCAAGCGACTTGCGGGCGGCACGCAGAACGGCGAACATAGGACGTAACACTCCTGAAGAAAACTTCGGTGATCAAGGGAGTCCGCAAGTTGGTCCCCCTCGAATGTGCGGGCAGACTAAGCGACCGATACAAAAGAGTAAACGTCCCAAAACCCGAGGGTGCATTGATTTACCAATCCAAGCCGCTTTCCGCCGGTCTCTATTTCGTCGCGACGCCAATCGGCAACGCGCGCGATATCACGTTGCGGGCACTCGACATTCTTGCGTCTGCTGACGTTCTCGCTGCAGAGGATACGCGGTCGTTGCGCAAGCTGATGGAAATTCATGGCGTTCCGCTGAACGGGCGTCACGTCATTGCCTATCACGATCACAACGGTGCGCAGGCACGGCCACGGTTGCTCGGCCTGTTGGCTGAGGGGAAATCTGTCGCCTATGCGTCCGAGGCGGGCACGCCCTTGGTTGCAGATCCTGGGTTCGTTTTGTCCAGAGAGGCGATTGAGGCGGGCGTGCCTGTAACCTCTGCGCCGGGCCCGTCAGCAATGATTGCCGCCCTTACGATTTCGGGGCTGCCGTCTGACCGGTTTCTGTTTGCCGGATTCCCGCCCGCGGCCCGCGGTGCGCGGTTGAAGTTTTTCTCCTCCTTTGCAGATGTGCAGGCGACGCTGGGGTTCTACGAGAGCCCGAAGCGCATTCATCGCACGCTTGAAGAGCTTTGTGAGACGCTCGGGGAAAAGCGGCAAGCCGCACTGTGCCGCGAGTTGACGAAGCGATTTGAAGAGGTGCGCAAGGGCACGCTCCGCGAGTTGGAGTTCAGTTTGCGTGACGCTCCGGTGAAAGGAGAAATTGTGCTCCTCGTGGATCGTGGTGCAGGAGAAGAAGCGTCCGAGGAAGATGTCGAGACGGCTCTGAGAAGTGCCTTGGAAAAGATGTCTGTAAAAGACGCGGCGGCCGAAGTCGCGCTTAAAACCGGATTGAAGAAACGCGACGTTTACCAAATGGCGCTCAAGATGTCCCGTGAAGACACCTAGACACGATTAGGATTTGCGATGCCCAATGATGCGCAAGTGAGCCCTCCGAGTGCCACCCGCCGCCGTCGGGGAGAGCAGGCTTATCACAAGGGGCTCGCTGCGGAGGAGGCCGTGGCACGCGAATATCTTGCGGCTGGATGCAAGAAGTTGGAGCAGCGTTGGCGCGGCCCGGGCGGGGAGATTGATCTCATCTTCGCGCGCGGCGGCGAGGTGATTTTTGTTGAGGTGAAAGCCTCTCGCACGCACGAGCGAGCCGCCGAGAGCCTCAGTGCACGACAAATCGCGCGACTTTGCGCGAGCGCAGAGGCCTATATCGGCGCGATGCCGGGGGGACTAAACACTCCGATGCGGCTCGATGTGGCGCTCGTAGATGGGGCGGGTGTCGTCGAAATTCTCGAAAATGCGCTTATGGCATAACCTTTTGTGAGTTCGCGCACAGGACATTCTCATTGAACGAAACGCGGGGCTGGTCCATCTAGGTAGAAAGACAGGATGGAGAACAGCCTTGGCCCTTAAAGTCGCGATTCAGATGGACCCGATCGGTCCGATCAACATCAACGCAGACAGCACCTTCCGCATCATGGAAGAAGCCCAGAAACGGGGACATGAGCTGTTTTACTACACGCCGGATCATTTGGCCTTCCAAGAGGGTCGCGTCACCGCACGCGGATGGCCCCTCGAAGTGCGCCGCGTCGAAGGCGATCACTACACGCTCGGCGAGATGACTGAGGTTGATCTTGGCGAATACGATGTGGTCTGGCTCCGCCAGGATCCGCCCTTCGACATGGGCTACATCACGACAACGCACCTGCTTGAGCTGATCACGCCGGGCACGCTCGTCGTCAATGATCCGTTCTGGGTGCGCAACTACCCTGAGAAACTGCTCGTCCTGACCTTCCCCGACCTGACGCCGCCGACCGCAATCGCACGCGATCTGGAGACGATCAAAGCGTTCAAGGAAAAGCACGGCGACATCATTCTCAAGCCGCTCTACGGCAATGGCGGTGCTGGTGTGTTCCGTCTCGATCCGAATGACCGGAACTTGTCCTCGCTCCACGAACTCTTCACCGGCATGTCCCGCGAACCGATGATCGTGCAGAAATTCTTGCCGGATGTGTCCAAAGGCGACAAACGTGTGATCCTCGTGGACGGCGAACCCGTTGGCGCGATCAACCGCGTGCCGCAGGCCGGCGAGACCCGTTCGAACATGCACGTCGGCGGTCGTCCGGAGAAAATCGGTCTGACCGAGCGCGACCTCGAAATCTGCGCCCGCATCGGGCCGCTTTTGAAGGAGAAGGGTCAGATTTTTGTCGGCATCGACGTGATCGGCGATTATCTCACCGAGATCAACGTGACCTCCCCGACCGGCATTCAGGAACTCGAACGGTTCGACGGCACGAACACAGCCGAGATCATCTGGAAAGCCATCGAAGCCAAGCGCGCGTGAGGCCAAGACCATGAGTTTGCGGATGCGGATCTTTTCGGGCGTTCTAAGCCCCGTTGTCCGCACCGCCTTTACCCATGCTGAAAACCCTGTGCCTATGCGCAAAGGCATGGATCTCGCGGCGCGGCTTGCGCTGCAAATTCTCTCGGACGATGTGGTCAAACATGATGCGATGGGGCTTCCGGGTATCTGGATCAGACCGCCGATGGCTATTCCGGATCGAGTCATTCTGCACTTCCATGGAGGCGGCTACGTCGCGGGGAGTCCGCAGACACACCATCGCCTCGCTTTGCGTCTGGCGATGCTGTCGCGTCGGGCCGTTTTTCTACCAGCCTACCGCCTAGCGCCCGAAAATCCCGCCCCTGCCGCGTATGAAGATGCAGGGACGGTTTGGGAGGCTTTAATCGCGTCAGGATTCTCGCCCAAAGAGGTCGTCATTGGCGGCGATAGCGCCGGTGGCGGTTTGGCGCTTTCCCTGCTCTCGAAACTTTGTGAGGCGGGCACACCGCCTGCGGGTGCCTATGCATGGTCGCCTTTCACTGATTTGACCGTGTCGAGCCCGTCCCATCAGACCAACGCAGAGAGCGATCACTTCTTCCCGGCTGAGCGGGCGAAGGTTCTGATAGACATGATTCTCGGCGGGTTTCCTGCGGAAGATCCGCGTGTCTCACCTATGTTTGCGGCCTATCCGAATTGCCCACCCGTCCTGTTGCAGGCATCCGACAGTGAAATTTTGCGCGATGACAGCGTGCGGATGGCGGAGCATCTGCGCGCGCAGGGCGCACAGGTGACGCTCAGCCTGACAAAGGGTGCGCCGCACGTTTGGCAGATGTTTGACGGGGTGTTCCCTGAGGCTCGGAACTCGATCAGAGAAACCGCCGAGTTTGTCAAAGCCGTTAGTTGAGGACGCCGGACACCACTCGAAAGCTGAGCGCTTCGGCGAGGTGAGGACGTGCGATTGCATCACTGCCCGAAAGGTCTGCAATCGTCCGCGCGACCCTGAGCACACGATGATAGCCCCGCGCAGATAGGCCGAGTTTCTCCGCCGCCTTCGCCAGAAGTTCGCGCCCCTCGCTGTCGAGCGACGCAATTTCTTCGAGCCGCTGTCCCTCGATTTGGGCGTTCGTTCGGAAGTTTGTGCCTTCAAATCGGGCGGCTTGTATCGACCGCGCGGCATTGACGCGCTGGGCAACTGTTGCGGAGGTGTCGCCACTCGGTGGGAGATCGAACGCCTCGAATTGCACGGGCGGCATTTCAATGCGGAGATCGAACCGGTCCATGAGAGGGCCGGACACGCGTCCGATGTAATCTTCCCCACAGAGAGGGGCCTTGTTGCACGCGCGGGCGACGTCAGGGAGATACCCGCATTTGCACGGGTTCGCCGCCGCCACGAGCATGAACCGCGCCGGATACTGCATGTGTGCGTTGGCGCGGGCGACCATGACGGTGCCTGTTTCAATCGGCTGGCGCAGCGTTTCGAGGACGCCGCGCGGGAATTCCGGAAATTCATCGAGAAAGAGCACGCCATTATGCGCCAGAGAGATTTCCCCCGGCTGCGCCCCACGCCCGCCGCCGACGATGGCGGCCATGGAGGCGGTGTGGTGCGGCTCACGGAAGGGGCGCGACCTCGAAATCCCGCCCTCATCCAAGAGCCCCGCGAGGGAATGGATGATCGAGGTTTCCAAGGCTTCTTGCGCTGTGAGAGGCGGCAGGATGGACGGAAGCCGCGCCGCCAACATGGATTTACCGGAGCCTGGAGTGCCAATCATGAACATGTGGTGCCCACCAGCAGCGGCGATCTCGAGGGCGCGTTTCGCGCGCTCTTGTCCTCGGACGTCGCGGAGGTCTCTTTCGTGTTTTGAGGCTGTGACTTCTCCGGGTTCAGACGTTTGGAGGGGGCGGTCGCCAGTATAGTGGCGGATGAGTTCAGCAAGGCTTCGTGCACCATAAACGGGGGTCGCTCCGACCCACGCGGCCTCTGCGCCGCAGTCCTTTGGACAGGCCAGCACGCAATTCAGTTCCGCGGCTTTTAGCGCGGCTGGGAGTGCGCCGTGGACGGCGACGAGGGAGCCGTCGAGGGCCAGTTCCCCGAGCGACAGTGTTTCCGCGGCTTTTTCTTCGGGGATGAGGCCCGTTGCGGCGAGGATCGCGATGGCGATGGGCAGGTCGAAATGCGACCCGATCTTCGGCAGGTCCGCCGGTGACAGGTTGATCGTAAGTTTCTTGGAGGGCAGGGCAATCTGCATGCCCGAGAGCGCGGCGCGAACGCGTTCGCGGGCCTCTGTGACGGCTTTGTCCGGCAGGCCAACAATGGTGAACGCGGGCAGGCCGGGAGAGATCGCGCATTGGATTTCGACCCGCCGCGCCTCTACGCCTTCAAAGGCGACGGAAAAGGTCCGTGCGACCATCCTTCTGAACTCCCGTTAACCAATTCTAACCACTGGTATCGCAGAGGCCGTTAGCAATTGGTTAACGGGAAGAAAACGAGTGACTTAGACGGGCTCGGGCCATTCAGTGGTCGGCAGATCAATTGCATACGGCACGGGGTCATAGCTGATCTTGAGGCCGTCTTTGCGCCACGCTTTGAAGCTTGCGTCCGTCAGGTGGGCGGTGACATAGGACTGAAGACGCTCCGAGACAGGAAGACCATAGCCAGCGATCCGTGCCGCGACAGGGGCGTAGAAGGCGTCCGCCGCAGTGTAGTTGCCAAAGAGCCATGGGCCGTCGTCGGAGAAATTCTCGAAGGCATGACTGAGGACAGTTTCCAGTCGGTCAATGTCCGCTTTGACAGCGTCGGAGACTTCGAAACCCTTATACTGGTGGAGAAGCTGCATCGGGCAGGCATTGCGCAGCGCGCCAAAACCTGCGTGCATCTCTGCGACGAGCCAGCGGGCATAGATGCGTGCCTGTGCATCCATCGGCCAAAGTCCAGCGTCGGGATGACGCTCTGCCAGAGTTTCTGCGAGCGCGATGCTTTCGCCGATGACCCACCCCTCGGGCGTGCGCACCGTCGGAACAAAGCGGGCAGGGGCCAAGGGCGCGAGGTCTTCCTTCATGGTGCCGCTGTAGAGCCCGACCATGATTTCCCGATAGGGAATGTCGAATTTGACGAAGAGGAGCCAGCCGCGCAGGGACCAACTCGAAAAGCTTTTATCGCCGATAAAAATATCGTATGTCATATGAAACTCCGCATAGCTGAGCTGAGACTATCGGAGTTTTTGAAATCACCAAAATTAATATTTGATGTAAATCATATCAATATTTGTGATTTAACTGCGCGACGGACCCATGCCCGCTCACCCCGCCAGGGCACTCAATAATCGTGCAGGAGAGTGGGTCGATTTTGTGGCTCATTGCCTCATAGGCGGACACGCCGAGTGCCTTTTGCAGCAGGGCCAGAATGACGCCCATATGCGCGACAATCACAGTTTCACCCTTGAGCGTCAGAACGCTCTCGTGCACGCGCGCTGAAAATGCGTTCCAGCTCTCACCATTCGGCGGAGCCGTGTCCCCCGGCGTTTCAAACACCGCGCGTGCAAGATCGCTATGGTTCGCCTCAATGGCGGGCCACTCCAAGCCCTCCCAGTCGCCGAAGTTGATCTCCCGCAGACGGTGGTCATGGGCGAGGCGGGGGCGGTTGGCCTGAACAGCGCTTGCAGTGTCGATGGCGCGGGTCAGGTCGGAGGAGATGACAGGCACGATCGGCAGGGCCCCTTCGAGCCGCGCAATCGCGGCGTGATCCGACAAGTCGGCCGGCAGATCGGTCCAACCGACGAAAGATTTTGCATGCGTCGGCCCGTGACGGATGAGCCAGAGACGGCTCATGCAAGACCCTCCGGCAGAGCGCCTTTGAGCGCGAAGGGGAGACCAGCCATAACGCCGATAACGCAGTCGGCCTCACTCGCGAGGCGCCTGTTGAGTTGGCCCTGCGCGATGCGAAACCGACGGGCGAGGGCATTGTCGGGCACAATCCCGAGACCGACCTCGTTCGAGACGACTACGATTTCCGCGGGTGTTGCCTGGATCGCAGCAATCAGTTGATCAGTTTCTTCGTCAAGCGCGTGATCCGCGAGCAGGTGATTGGTGAGCCAGAGACTCGCGCAGTCGAACAGGAGAACCTCGTCGGCTTGGGCGGCGCGAATAACCGCGTCGGCGCGCAAAGGTTCCTCGATTGTGCGCCAATTCGCGTCCCGCTTTGTGCGATGCTGCTCAACCTTTGTGCGCATTTCTTCGTCGTAGACCTCGGCGGACGCTAGGTATGTTAGGTTCAAGTTGCTGTAAATGCATAACTTTTCAGAAATGTCGGATTTGCCCGACGAGGCGCCGCCAAGCACAAGGGTGAATTTTTTGCACATGATCGTGAAACCAAATCGGAGGTTGCTGCGTTACAGTAGCGGTAACAGGACGCGCCACGCGGCGCAAACGGTTGCCGACAGGGAAGCTGAACGGCAAGAAAAAATCTGGAGATCGGACGCATGGCACTTGATGGAGCTGCATTAGAGAACGCACTACCGCGCAAGGCAATGAAGGCGGAGATGCTCGATGCAGAGACGGAACTGGAACTCGCACGCGCTTGGAGAGATCATCGGGACGAAGCCGCTTTGCACAGGCTAGTCACCGCCTACATGCGCCTCGCAATTTCGATGGCAGCCAAATTCAAACGGTACGGCGCGCCGATGCCCGATCTTATCCAAGAGGCCGGACTGGGCCTCATGAAAGCCGCAGAGAAGTTTGATCCTGATCGCGGAGTGCGTTTTTCGACCTACGCCGTTTGGTGGATCAAGGCGAGTGTTCAGGACTACGTGATGCGCAACTGGTCTCTCGTTCGCACCGGTTCGACCTCTTCCCAAAAATCCCTCTTCTTCAATATGCGTCGTGTACAGGCCCGACTTGAGCGTGAAGCTCTCGCGCAGGGTCAAAAACTCGACCGTGATCAACTCCTGCAGCTCGTTGCGACAGACCTAGGCGTTCCGTTGCGTGATGTTGAGATGATGGACGGGCGTCTTTCCGGTTCCGATTTCTCCCTCAATGCGCAGCAGTCGGGTGACGAAGAGGGCCGTGAATGGATCGAGACACTCGCGGATGAGGGCGAGACGACGGCAGAGATGGTCGGTGAGGCACATGACCAGATGCAGCTTAAAGTCTGGCTCCACGATGCGATGGATGAACTGACCGACCGCGAGAAATTTATCCTCCGCGAACGCAAACTGGCCGATGAGCCGCGGACGCTTGAGAGCCTTGGCGAGGAACTGTCCCTCTCCAAAGAACGTGTGCGTCAGCTCGAGGCCGCTGCCTTCCAAAAAATGCGGACCACCCTGTCCCGTCACGGTGAGGCTCTGAGCCTGCTCCTGAACTGACACTTGAGTTCAGGAGGGCAGCGCCCTACACCTTGTCCGACCTGATGGGTAAGAGGAGCAGGGCGCTCGATGCTTAACGGTAAGACCATTCTACTGATCATTGGCGGCGGCATCGCGGCCTTTAAATCGCTAGACCTGATCCGGCGGCTTCGCGAAGAAGGTGTGCGCGTGATCCCTGTGCTCACGAAAGCTGCCGAAGAGTTTGTGACGCCGCTGTCCGTGTCTGCGCTTGCAGCCGAAAAAGTTTACCGCGATCTATTCGATCTCACAGACGAGGCCGAGATGGGCCATATCGAACTGTCCCGTGCCGCCGATCTCGTCGTTGTGTCTCCCGCCACCGCTGACTTGCTCGGGAAAATGGCCAACGGATTGGCCAACGATCTCGCCTCCACGCTCCTTATGGCAACTGACACGCCCGTTCTTGCCGCGCCCGCGATGAACGTGCGCATGTGGGAACATCCCGCCTGCCAGCGGAACGTGGCTCAGTTAGCAGCAGACGGTATTCATTTCGTCGGTCCCGAAAAGGGCATGATGGCGTGTGGCGAGTTCGGCCCCGGTCGCCTCTCGGAAACGCCGGATATCATCGGCGCAATTCGCGCGGTGCTCACCGACGGCCCGCTTAAGGGCAAACATATCCTCGTCACCTCCGGCCCGACGCATGAACCCATTGATCCGGTCCGCTATATCGCGAACCGCTCTTCCGGTGCGCAGGGGACTGCGATTGCAAAAGCACTTCGTGATCTCGGTGCGACTGTGAGCTTTGTCACGGGTCCCGCCGATGTGCCGCCTCCGCGCGGGGTAAAGGTCATCCCTGTTGAGACCGCGAAAGAGATGAAAGATGCCGTCGAGGCCGCATTGCCCTGCGATGCCGCTGTTTTTGCTGCCGCTGTTGCAGATTGGCGCGTTGCCTCGGAGAGCGGCTCGAAGATCAAAAAGGTGAAGGGTGAATTGCCCGTTCTGACCTTCGCAGAAAATCCCGACATTCTTGCTGGTGTGAGCCAGATGGAGCAGGGGCGTCCGACCTTGGTCGTCGGCTTTGCGGCTGAGACGGATGATGTCATCTCCCACGCGACGGCGAAGCGCAAACGCAAGGGCTGCGACTGGATCGTGGCCAATGACGTGTCACCATCGACCGGCATCATGGGCGGGTCGGAGAACGCGGTTGTTCTGATCACGGAGCGTGGCGCGGATGAATGGCCACGCATGGGCAAAGAAGAAGTCGCCCGCCAACTCGCTCACCGCATTGCCGATCACCTGACACAGGTATGACCCTTTTCTGAGGCCAATTTCATGACCATCCAAATCAAAATCCAATGGCTCCCTGAAGCGGATCAAGAGATCGCCCTGCCGTCTTATGAAACCGCCCATGCCGCGGGGGCTGATGTTCGTGCGAACTTCCCGCCTGAGAAACGTGAGAGCGGTGTAATGCTCGAACCCGGCATGCGCGCGCTTATCCCGACGGGGTTTGCGATGGAAATTCCGGAGGGTTACGAAGTGCAAGTGCGCCCGCGCTCCGGCCTTGCGCTGAAATATGGGATCTCTCTCGTGAACACGCCCGGGACGATTGACGCGGATTACCGCGGTCCGGTTGGGGTCATTCTGATCAATCACGGCGCAGAGCCGTTTCACGTGACCCACGGCGAACGTATCGGCCAACTCGTTGTCGCGCCTGTGGTGCAGGGACGTTTCGAGACGGTCAAAGACTTGTCTGATACCGCGCGCGGGACAGGTGGATTCGGGTCGACGGGGCGCAAATGACGCTTTTTCTGATCATCGCGGCAGTGCTCTGGGGGATCGGCTGGGTGACCGGCGCGCCGACGCGGGCACGATGGGCGATGATCGGGGTTCTCTATCTTGCTGTGGTGCTCGCCAAAGCGGTGCTGCCGGTTGGTCATCCGATCCAATTGACGCTTGGTGCCTCTTTGGGTGAGTGGCTGCTCCTCGGCGGCTTTGCGGTCATCGTGATCGGGTATCGGTTTGGGCTTCGCGCGTTGAAAGCTCGTGTCACAAAGAGTGAACCTAGGGCTCCCGCAGCCCCCGACATGGAAATCACGCGCAACATGCGGCACATCCTGCTGCGTGAAATCGGCGGGCCTGGGCAGAAGAAGCTCAAAGAGGCGAAGGTTCTAGTCATCGGCGCGGGTGGCCTTGGCGCGCCTGTGCTCGAGTACCTCGCGGCGTCTGGCGTCGGCACGATCGGGGTGATCGATCCGGATGTGGTCGAGATCACGAACCTCCAGCGGCAGGTTATCCACCGCGACGAGGACATCGGGCGGCCCAAGGTGTTTTCGGCCATGGATGCGATGACGGCACAGAACCCCTACGTCAAGGTGCGCCCTTATCACCGAACGTTTGATGCGGAGACAGTGGACCTGTTGGATGACTACGATCTGATCCTCGACGGCACCGACAATTTCGACACCCGCTACCTCGTGAACGCTGCCTGTGTGGCGAAAGGTAAGCCGCTGATCTCTGCCGCGATCACCCAGTGGGAAGGCCAGATCAGTACTTATAAGGCCCATGAGGGTGGCCCCTGTTATGAGTGTGTGTTCCCTGAACGCCCCGCACCGGGCATGGTGCCGACCTGTGCGGAGGCGGGCGTTGCCGCGCCACTTCCGGGCGTCTTGGGGACGATGATGGCGATGGAAGCGCTCAAGGAAATCACCGGCGCAGGGCAGGGCCTCATGGGGCGGCTGATGATCTACGACGCGCTCTATGCCGAGACGCGCACCATCAAGATTAAAAAGCGCCACGATTGTCCGGTTTGCGGATCATAAAAGCGCGACGGCCTCTTTTCCTTCCCTCGGGCGCGCCATAGCTTGTCTCTCAAAGGAGACATGCATGACAAACGCTTACCTGTCCGAGTGGGAAACCCCCTTCAATCTGCCGCCCTTCGAGGCGCTCCGTGATGAGGATGCCAAGCCTGCAGTTGAGGCCGCGATTGAGGCTGGCCTCGCGGCGATCAAGGCCATTGCAAACGCCCCCGAGGCCCCGACTTTCGAGAACACCATTGAGGCGATGGAAGGGGCGGATGCCCTCCTGTCCAAAGTGCTCGGCGCGTTCTACGGGATGGCTGGCGCGGATACGAATGACGCGCGCGATGCGCTCATGCGGGAATTCTCTCCGATGCTGTCGGCCTACTCTTCGGAAATCACGGCGAACAAAGCACTCTTCGCGCGGATCGAAACGCTATGGGAAAGCCGTGACACACTTAGCCTGACGGACGAGCAAGAGCGCGTTCTCATGCTCACCTACCGATCCTTTGTCCGGTCGGGGGCGAAACTTGAAGGCGAAGAAAAAGACCGCATGGCCGCGATCAAATCCCGCCTTGCGAGCCTCGGGACCGAGTTCACCCAGAACCTTTTGGCCGATGAGCGTGCGTGGTTCATGGATCTTGCGGAAGAGGACCTCGAAGGCCTGCCCCAGTTCGTCATCGATGCCGCCCGCGCGGCAGGAAAAGAAAAGGGCGCGGCAGGTCCTGTTGTCACGCTGTCCCGCTCCTTGATCGTTCCCTTCCTCCAGTTCTCTCCCCGTCGCGATCTGCGTGAAAAGGCGTTCAAGGCATGGGCGGCCCGTGGCGAGAACGGCAATGAGAATGACAACCGTGCGATTGCCGCCGAAATCCTGAAACTCCGCGAAGAGCGGGCAAAGCTCTTGGGCTATGAAAGTTTCGCTGCCTACAAGCTCGAGACCGAGATGGCGAAGACGCCGGATGCGGTGCGTGATCTTCTGATGCGCGTTTGGGAGCCTGCTAAAACCGCTGCGGAAAAGGATGCAGAGATACTCGCCGGTATGATGGCGGAGGACGGGATCAATGGCGAGTTGGAGCCGTGGGACTGGCGCTACTATTCGGCGATCCGCCGCAAGGCTGAGCATGACCTCGATGAGGCGGAGCTGAAGCCCTATCTCCAACTTGAAAAGATGATCGAAGCGTCGTTCACCTGCGCCAACCGCCTGTTCGGGCTGGAGTTCGAGCCACTGGATGTGACGACCTACCACCCCGACGCGCGGGCGTGGAATGTGACCCGTGGAGGCGAGCACATCGCGGTCTTCATCGGTGACTATTTCGCACGCGGCTCCAAACGCTCCGGCGCATGGTGCACAGCGATGCGGAGCCAACAGAAGCTCAGTGGTGACATTCGCCCGATTGTCCTAAACGTGTGTAACTTTGCCAAACCGTCGGATGGAGAGGCCGCTTTGCTGTCCTATGATGATGCGCGCACGTTGTTCCACGAATTCGGCCACGCCCTTCATCAGATGCTCTCTGACGTGACCTATGAGTCGATTTCCGGCACATCAGTTGCGCGCGATTTCGTCGAATTGCCGTCCCAGCTATATGAACACTGGCTGGAGGTTCCAGCCGTCCTCGAAGAGTTCGCCGTCCACGCCGAAACAGGTGAGCCGATGCCGAAAGATATGCTTGAACGTCTCCTCGCGGCTCAGACCTATGACCAAGGGTTCGCGACGGTAGAATACGTGGCCTCCGCGCTTGTCGATCTGGATTTCCATGACGGGGATGCGCCCGCTGATCCGATGGCAGCTCAGGCAGAGACGCTCTCCCGTCTCGGGATGCCGCGCGCCATCACCATGCGCCATGCGACGCCGCATTTTGCGCATGTCTTCTCGGGCGACGGCTACAGCTCTGGTTACTACAGCTACATGTGGTCCGAAGTGATGGATGCGGATGCGTTCGAGGCATTCGAAGAGACCGACGCGTTCAATCCCGAGATGGCGAAACGTCTCGAGGAGAACATCCTGTCGAAAGGCGGGTCCGAAGACGCAGAGTTGCTCTATACAGCCTTCCGTGGCCGGATGCCGGGTGTTGAGGCTCTGCTCAAAGGCCGCGGGTTGCTCGCGGCAGAGTGAATGCTCTCTGTGAAACCGGGGGAGGCGGTTAGTCCGCCTCGCCTGCAACATCCTTATGGATGATCACATCGGCGATTGGATATTCTGCGAGAATGCGCCGTTTGAGGTCTGCAGAGATCGCATGCGCCTCACGCAGGGTTTGATCCCCGTTCACCTCGATGTGGATGTTGATGAACGGCTTTGCGCCCGCCATCCGTGTCTTGAGGTCGTGGTAGGCGTAAACACCGTCCTGCGTTTTTGCCATCCGCTCGACCATCTCCACAATCTCGTCCGGAGCCGCGCGGTCCATGAGCGCGTCCCACGCCGATTTGCCGATGTTGATCGCGCCTATGACGAGGATGGCTGCTGCACCCAAGGCCACGACACTGTCGAGCTGGTTCCATCCGAACGCGGTCGAGGCGAACAGCGCGAGAATTGCGCCGAGGTTCGGAATGAGGTCGCCGAGATAGTGCAGGCTGTCGGCCGCGACGACTTTGGAGCCCGTCTTACCCGAAACATGTCGCTGCCACAGAACTAGCGCCACAGTCAGGACAATAGATAGAACCATAACGCCAATGCCGACCCCTTCAGACGCAATCTCGGGCGCAGCGGGGGAGAAGAGGCGTCGGACCGAAGTGACGCTGATTACGCCGGCCGAGACGATCAGAAAGGCGGATTGTGCGAGGGCTGCAAGGTCTTCGGCAGAGGTATGGCCGAACGCATGGTCGTCATCCGGTGGCCGAGACGCATACCAGATTGCCATGAGGCCGCCCGAGGCGACGAGCAAATCCATGACGCTATCCGCGAGGGAGGCTGCAATCGACATCGACCCTGTCAGGGAAACAGCCCAGATTTTGGCAATCACCAAGATCAGGGCGACCGAGACGGAAGCAATGCCCGCAGAAAGGTTTAGATGAGTGTCGCGCATATTTGCGGATTACCCGCTCAGTGGATTGACGTCTACCGTTTGCATGTCAAATCTCCGCCTGCAAACCGACTATGCAAAAAATGAAACAGCTCGGTTATTCGAGTATTTCATCAGAGCGGACGCCCCAGATGCCCGATTTGAGCACCCAGCCTTTGTAGCCTTCGGCGCTCACGCGGCACCATGAGATGTCGCATTCGAGCACACGCAGGATGGCGTTTTGCTCCGCCTGCGCAACGAGGCGCGAGGTCGTGTCCGCGCGCGAAAACAGGTCGATGGTCTCTTCAGTGACGAGGGCGGTACGCACCCCAGAAATCAGGGAGAAGTGAACCCATCCGGTGGCCGCGTCGATATCCCGAACGCGACGCCAGTGACCGAACTCGGCAATCACTTCGAGCGGGTAGCCCGGTCTCGTGAACACCCAGTCGATTCTGTGCGAGAGGGACGGGCCGCGTCGGATGTTCGCCTCACTCGCTTTGAGAGAGACGTAGCGAGGCAGGGGGAGATTCGTGACCGGCCCGCGCGCAGGCGATGTGGTCTCTTGGGCAGATGCGCTCATCAGGAGGGATGCGCCTAGTGCAAGCCCCGCGCTCAGGGCGCAAAGATGCTTCAGGCCTCCTCGGGCCGCTCGAAGAACACGTCTCACCATTTCCAACCTTGATCTGCTCGAAGTCGCCTGCTGGTCTCCGTGATTGATTTATATGTCGAAGACCTGTGCCAAGTATCCTTTACGGCTTGCTCCTATGCAATCGGGTTTGCAAATATGGCACTGAAAAATGCGAGAGGGAGTGGCATGGAGCGCAAACGGCTCAAGGTTGTGATCACGCGAGCTTTGCCGCGCGAGGTCGAGACGCGGATGCAGGAGCTCTTCGACGTGGAGCTGAACGCGGAGGACAAGAAACTCGATCGGGCGGATCTGATTGCAGCGATGCAAAAGGCCGATGTCCTTGTGCCATGTATCACCGACCAAATCGACGCCGATATGATCTCAGAGGCTGGTGGGCGGCTCAAACTCATCGCGAACTACGGAGTTGGGATTGAGCATATCGACATCGCCGCTGCGCGTGCCCGAGGTATTCAGGTCTCCAACACGCCGGGGGTTGTGGCCGAAGATACGGCGGATATGGCGATCGCGCTCATGCTCGCAGTAATGCGGCGGATGCCGGAGGGAGATCAGCTCATGCAGCGCGGCGATTGGACCGGCTGGGCACCGACGGCGTTTCTCGGGCAGCGTGTGAACGGAAAAACACTCGGTATTTTGGGGATGGGGCGGATCGGACAGGCTGTTGCGCGGCGCGCGCGCGCCTTCGGGTTGAACGTCCTCTACAACAATCGCCGCCGTCTCCACGAAGAGACGGAGGCGGACTTGGGCATCACCTGGTTCGAGAGCCTCGATCAGATGCTGTCGCGGATTGATATCCTTTCGATCAATACTCCGCACACGCCGGCCACCTATCACCTGATCAATGCGCGTCGCCTCAAGTTGATGAAGCCGACGTCCGTCATCGTGAATACCTCTCGGGGCGAAGTGGTCGACGAGAACGCGTTAACCCGTGGTCTTCGGGCAGGGGAAATCGGTGGTGCTGGGCTCGATGTGTTCGAGCGCGGACACCAGATCAACCCGCGTTTGCGCGATCTGCCGAATGTGGTCCTCCTGCCGCATATGGGCTCTGCGACGGTCGAGGGCCGCAGAGAGATGGGCGAGCGTGTTCTATTGAATATCTGTAACTTCGCTGACGGAGTAAGCCCCCCCGATATGGTCCTCCCCTGAGGGCATCTCGGCGCGCGGTGGAGCTGGCCAGTCATCGCAATTTTCCACGCCGAACGAAATGAGGGTGGAACCACTCAGCATCAGCGGTGCGCCATGCTGATACCGTGCTTTTTTGAGATACCACGCCTTAACCTCAGGCGGATAGAAATTCGAAATGTAGACCGACCACTCGTCGAGTTCTTCTTCAGTAAGTTTTTGGCCATATGCCGGTTCGGGTGCATGGAAGCCAAAGTGCGCTTTCGGTGCGACACAAACCTCCTCCATTGCGAGATAGAGAGTGCAACTCGAGAGGCAATACGGGCCTAGCAGCATCACTTTCGTTTCTTTGCTGCTCAGCTCTCGCAGTTTTTCAACGCGGCTCACGACGTTGCCCCCTAAGTCATTGCGAACGACGAGAACATCAGCCTTTGGTTTCATCGAACGCTCTGGTGGAAGGGCCGCATAAAGCGCTGCCACATTCATGAGCATGACGGTGATAGCCACCGCTCTCGTGAAGATCTTAATTTTCGTGTATTTCATTTTTCCCCCCTTACTGACGGTATCTGCGATATCGTCAGTCCCCTTTAGTGCGATATGTCGCGCATCAGAAAAATCCTGCTAGGACCCGTCCAGCCTGATGCGCATCTCGGGAGGAGATGATTAAGTATATATCAAAAAAGAGAAAAAAGACAGAGCGTTTGGATGCGCTTGCTTTTGGAGGTGATGGAACCATTTTCGAGGTCGTTCGTTGACCACATGTAAGAGGCCCAAAAGGAGTGAACATGCGCTGGACTGCGATTGAAGGAAAATGGTTTCGCTTCAAAAGCAAAGCGAAACAGGAATGGTCTGAATTGACCGAAGCTGACCTCGACGAAGTCGAGGGAGACCGAGATCGTCTCGTGCAACTTGTGGCGAAAGCCTACGGCAAAACGCCGGGAGAAGCACGGATGGAGGTTTCAAGCTGGAAGGAAAGAGTCGCTGCCATCTGAGCAGCGCGACTTTCGGCACGCACAGCTCCCTGTCAGAAAGATGTGACGAGATGCGCAAAGCGCCCCTCGCGGGGCGCTTTTTACGTTTAGTGGTCGCGTTGATCTTTGATGAACGTGCCGTTGTTGAGATCCTGCATCGCCTGAAACAGCTCTTCGCGCGTGTTCATAACGATCGGACCGTGCCATGCGACCGGTTCCTGAATTGGCTGGCCGGAGATGAGCAAGAAACGCACGCCCTCCGGACCGGAGTTCACGACGATCTCATTTCCCGTGTCGAAATTCACGAGCGTGCGGTTGCCCGACATGTCGCGGATGTTGATCTCTTCGCCATTCACTTCTTTTTCGACGCGGACACCGTAGGGTTGCGACGCATCACGGAAAGAGGCCGACCCAGCAAAGATGTAGGCAAAGGTGTTGGCATAGGTGTCGACCGGCAGGACCTTGCGCGTGTTCGGCGGTACGGAAATGTCGAGGTAAGTTGGATCGGCCGCAATGCCGTCCACCGGCCCGCGTTTACCCCAGAAGCTCCCTGTGACGATCTTTACCTTCGTGCCATCGTCGTCGATGATTTCCGGAATGTCGCTGGCTCGGATGTCCTGATAGCGCGGCGTCGTCATTTTCAGGCTCGAGGGCAGGTTGGCCCAGAGCTGGAAACCGTGCATTTGACCGTTCATATTCCCGCGTGGCATTTCCTGATGCATGATGCCGGAACCTGCGGTCATCCACTGGACGGACCCTGCGCCGAGGACACCCTTGTTGCCAAGACTGTCTCCATGCTCGACTTCGCCGTCGAGCACGTAGGTGATTGTCTCAATGCCGCGGTGGGGATGCCACGGAAAGCCCTTTTCGAACTTCGCAGGATCGTCGTTGCGGAAATCGTCAAACAACAGGAACGGATCGAATTCGCGTGGCTTGTGGAAACCAAAGGCGCGATACAGGTGCACACCGGCACCTTCGAGTGTGTATTGGCCTTCGGACGTGGATTTAACGGGACGGAATGTCATGGGTGACTCCTCGTATGTGCTGTTGCCCTATGATGTGGGGATTGCCCCCTCTGCGTAAAGAGCGACGCCTGAACGGGTTCTGTGCGCCTGCGCGCAAGGGTGCCCCTGTCTGCTCAAAGATCAGAGCAGCTCATGAAGAGCATACCACACGAAGAAGGGCGCCCGAAGGCGCCCTGAAATCATTTGGTGTTGTAGACATTGTCCGCTGTCGGGAAGGCGCGGGATTTAACGTCTTCCGCATAGTCCGCAATGGCCTCTTCGATCGCTTCACCGACCTTGCCGAATTTCTTCACAAACTTCGGCACCCAGTCGTTCAGACCGAGCATGTCCTCCATCACGAGGATTTGCCCGTCGCAGGTTTTCGACGCGCCAATCCCGATGGTGGGAATGTCGACGGCTTTTGTGATCTTGTCAGCGAGCGGTTCGACAACCCCTTCAACGACGAGCGCGAAGGCGCCTGCCTCGGTTACGGCGAGAGCGTCGTCGATGTGGAACTGCCAATCGTCTTCGTCACGGCCCTGCGTCTTGAACCCGCCCATGATGTTCGTGGATTGCGGAGTTAGGCCGATGTGGGCCATCACAGGAATGCCACGCTCCGACAGGAACTTGATCGTCTCGGCCATGCGCGCGCCGCCTTCGAGTTTGACGGCCTGACACTGGGTCTCTTTCATGATCTTCGCAGCATTGCGGAAGGCCTGAGACGGGCTTTCCTCATAGGATCCGAAAGGCATATCCACCACAACAAGCGCACGTTTGGTTCCGCGCACCACGGCTTTTCCGTGCATGATCATCAGGTCCAAAGGCACACCAACGGTGCTCTCCATGCCATGCATCACCATCCCGAGGCTGTCGCCCACGAGTAGGAAGTCACAGTATTTCTCGGCAATGGCCGCAGTGTGGGCGTGGTAGGCCGTCAGCGACACAATCGGCTCTCCGCCCTTGCGGGCGCGGATTTGCGGCACGGTGACACGGCGGATGGTTTCGGTTTGGCTCGACATGGGTTTTCCTCCTCGGTCGCGGGGCGGTGATCCTGATATCAACTCGGATCGGCGACGCGTTGGTCGATCAGTAGCACATCGCCGAAACGTGCGGCCAGAAGGATTACCACCGGTCCGGCGATCTTTCCGTCCACGGTTTCGAGTGTCGCTGCGTCACGCACATCGACGCTCTCTAACTGCGCGCGCGGTTCACGGGCGATGAAGGCGCGGATTTGCTCCTCCAACTCGACTGCGGTGCGTCCGTCGGAAGCCTCATAATCGGCGTAGGCCAGTGCTTTGTTCAGAATAAGAGCGGCTTTGCGGTCCTCGGGCGTCAGGCGCACATTTCGCGACGACATGGCCAGTCCATCCACCTCGCGAACTGTTGGGACGCCTGTTACTTCGACGGGAATGTCGAGATCGCGCACCATGGTCTTTATGACGAGAAGCTGTTGGTAATCTTTCTCACCAAAGAACGCCTTGTCCGCGCCCGTGATGTTGAAGAGTTTCGACACAACCGTGCAGACGCCCTTGAAATGGCCGGGGCGCAGTGCGCCCATCAGAACCTTGTCGAGATCCTCGGTCAGAACGGTGGTCTGCTTTTGTGGATGATACATCTCCTCGACGGAGGGACAGAACACAGCGTCGACGCCTTCCGCTTCCAGGAGGGCGAAATCGCGGGCCTCGTCACGCGGGTAGGCGTCCAGATCAGCGGCATCACCGAATTGGGTCGGGTTCACGAAGATTGAAGCAATGACACGATCCGCATTCGCTTTCGCTGTCCGGACAAGCGTCATATGCCCGTCGTGAAGATATCCCATCGTCGGGACAAGGCCCACGGTGAGCCCTTCGGCCTGAAACGCGCGAACGGTGTCGCGGATGTCTTTTTTGGTTCGACAGATTTTCACGGAAGGGTCCTCAAAAATGTGCTTTATGCAGGCGCGCAGATCGGTTCTTTGGGCGGAACTTACAAATTGCGTGCCGGTGGAGCAAGCAGCCACGATTTTAACACCGCGAACAGCGGGCGGAAAAATGGTTGCGTTTTTTCCCCGTGCCATGCCCATGCCAGATTTGTTCTGTTAAAGTCAGTGAAAACTAATTTTTGATTCCGGGAGAGGGTATCCATGGGGACGTTTGGAAAAACCATGAGTTTGGTCGGGTTCATAGTTGGCCTGACGATTTCAGCTCTTGTTTACGTCCAATATTCGGGCGCGCAGACCAGTGTGATGAAGGCTGTCGCTGATAATGTAAGAGGTATGGAAACATACGATCTCATGGGGAAAGACGACACGCCTGCTCTGTCGACCGAACGTATCGCGGCACCGCCGCAGGGTTCAGAGGCACGCGTATTCGAAATTGTGCCATTCGAAGGGGCCGAGGAAGAAGAAGCTGCCGAGGCGGCTGTGATTGTTGACGAAGATGTGCTGCCGGAAGATGCGACAATCGGCGAGAAGATTTCCCACTTCTTCGAAAAAGTCAGCGTCTGGTTGTTTGGTGAAAAAGAGGAAGCGCCGCTAGAAATGAAGTGCAGCCGCAAACCTGACGGTGGCAAGGTCTGTTCTGTGTCGCGTGGGTAAACGCGCTGCGAAAGGCTTCAAAAATCAGAACAGGCGCCCTGTAACGGGCGCCTGTTCCATTTTGACTGGTGGCTGGATCAATCCGCATTCGCCTCGAATTCGTCCCAAGCTTCCAATGCTTTCGCGGCATACATGAGTGTGGGGCCGCCGCCCATTTGCACGGTCATTGCGAGCATCTCCGCGAGTTCATCGCGAGTGCCGCCTTGTTTCATGAGAGCTTCTACGTGGAACCCGACGCAGGGCTCACAGCGCACACCGATGGCGATTGCGAGGGCAACAAACTCTTTGGTTTTTGCATCGAGATGTTCGCCTTCCATCGCTGCTTTCGACATTGCGCCGAAGCCTGCGGGGATATTGCGGTTGGCTTTGTTGAGTGCGCGCAGCGCGTTACGCATGTCTTCGTTTTTTTCGGCCCATTTCATGATTGGGGTCTCCTGGTTCGCGTGTTCTTTGAGGGTTGAATTGCACGCGGTCGGAGGGGCTGCTTTGATCAGCATCAAACATATTTCACATCTCGCATATATGTGCGGTTGCCCAATGAAAAAGGCCCGTGCGCGAATGCACGGGCCTCGTTCCTAACCGTAGATCGGTCTGGACGACTTACTGCGGAATCTCGCCAGTGATGCCTTCGATGTAGAAGTTCATGCCAGCCAGGGTACCATCGTCAGCGACTTCGCCTTCAGCAAGCCAGACGGAGCCGTCCTGCTTGTTGATCGGGCCGGTGAACGGGTGGATTTCGCCAGCCGCGATACCGTCACGCAGAGCTTCTGCACCGGCTTTGACGTCGGCTGGAACTGCGGAAGAAATCTCGCCGATGCCGACCATACCTGCACCGATACCGTCCCAGGTGTTGTCGGATTCCCAAGTGCCATCGATAACCGCCTGAACTCGCTCGATGTAGTAGGGCGCCCAAAGGTCGATGATGGAGGAAATGCGCGGCATCGGGCCGAATTCAGCCATGTCAGCGGCCTGACCGAAGGTGTAGACGTTGCCAGCCTTCTGCGCGGTGATCTGCGGCGCGGTGGAGTCGGTGTGCTGAAGCACAACGTCGATGCCGTTGTCGATCAGAGCCTGAGCAGCGTCAGCTTCTTTTGCCGGATCGAACCAGGTGTTGAGCCAAACGACAGACATTTCAACATCCGGGTTCACCAGTTTGGCGTGGTGGAAGGAGGAGTTGATGCCGCGAATAACTTCGGGGATCGGGAAGGAGCCGATGTAGCCGATTTTGTTGCTCTCGGTCACGTTGCCTGCGAGGTAGCCCTCAACAGCGCGGCCTTCGTAGAAGCGTGCGGAATAGACGCCTACGTTCTCAGCGGTTTTGTAGCCCGTCGCATGCTCGAATTTCACGTTCGGGAATTTGGAGGCAACGTTGATGACCGGATCCATGTAGCCGAAGGACGTCGCAAAAATGATGTCCACGCCGGACAGAGCCATCTGTGTCATGACGCGTTCTGCGTCTGCACCTTCCGGCACTGTTTCCTGCTCGACGAGCTCAACCGCATCGCCGAAGTGCTCTGCCATATCGACAGCAGCTTCGTGGTGGTGCTGGGACCAGCCGCCATCGTTGCGCGGGCCCACATAGATGAAGCCGACTTTGACCGGATCTTGCGCAAAGGACGGCATTGCCGCACCGAGTGCGAGCGCGGATGCCGCGGCAGCGGTCAGCAGAGTTCTACGTTTCATAAATAATCTCCCCTTTTGGAAACAAAGCCTCGCGAACGTCACGAGGTGTGGAAAATCCGCCCGAGCATTGCCGGTGCGTTGGACGCACCATGACGTCGTGCGGAAATAACGACAAGGACCAGAATGGTCGCAAGGAAAGGCGACATGGACAAAAGCTCGACAGGAACTTTTGCGCCAGCGGCCTGAAGGTTGAGCTGCAGGACCGTGATCCCGCCGAAGAGGTATGCACCGATCAGGATGCGACCAGCTTTCCAGCTCGCAAACACAACGATGGCGAGAGCGATCCAGCCGATGCCGGCGGTGATCCCGTCGGTCCACTGTGGCACGCGCACGAGGCTGATGTAGGCCCCGCCAAGACCCGCCATCGCGCCACCAAAGCCGATGGCGGCAAAGCGGACGAGTTTGACCTTGTAGCCGAGAGCGTGGGCCGCAGCGTGGTTTTCACCGACGGCGCGGAGCACGAGGCCCGCACGGGTGAATTTGAGAAACGCCCAGACAGCGAAGACCGCGAGGATCGACAGGTAGACGATGGCGTCGTGTTCAAACAGGATGGGGCCGAGGAACGGGATATCCTTAAGCAGCGGGATGTGCATTTCCGGCATCCGCGGCGGAGAAATGCCCTGATAGTTCTGCCCGAGAAGCGACGCGAGACCGGTTCCGAAGAGCGTGAGCGCGAGACCTGCTGGCACCTGCGTGGTCAGGAAAATCTGCGTCAACACGCCGAACAGCATGGACAGCGCCGCGCCGCCGATGGCGGCGACAAGGAACCCGATGGCCGGAGACTGGCTCTCGACCGCCGCGATAAATCCGCAGACCGCGCCGAAGATCATCATGCCTTCTACGCCGAGGTTTAGAACACCGGATTTTTCCGTGACCATTTCGCCGAGCGCGGCAAGAAGTATCGGGGTCGAGGCCACCATGAGGGAGGCCAGCAGGATGACGGGATTAATCGAACCAAAATCCATGTTACGCGACCTCTTTCTTCACGAGTGTCAGGCGGTAGTTCACGACGATGTCCATCGCGAGGAGCGTCATCAGGAGCATCCCTTGGAACACCTGAATGGCGGAGGAGGGCAGGCCGAGCATGAACTGGGCCAACTCGCCGCCAATAAATGTGAGCGCGAGCAAGAGGCCAGCGAGTAGAATACCGACCGGATGCAGGCGGCCGAGGAAGGCCACAATGATCGCGGTGAACCCGTAGCCAGAGCCGAAGTCGATGGAGATTTGACCCGCTGGACCCGTGACCTCGAATAGACCGGCAAGGCCTGCGAGCGCACCAGCCGCACCGAGACAGAACATGACGAGCAATTTGTCTTTCACACCCGCAAATCGCGCTGCACGCGGGCTCTCACCCGTCAGACGGATTTGGAAACCGAGCATGTGTTTGTTGAGAAGAACATAGGTTGCCACAACCGCACCAAGCGCCGCAATGACGCCCCAGTGAGCACCAGTTCCCGAGATAAGTTCCGGGTTCGACATCCACTCAATCTGGCTCAGGTTCCGAGAGCCCGGGAAGCCGTTTCCTTCTGGATTCCGGAGCGCTCCTAGGGCTGCGGATGCGAGGATTTGTTCGGCCACATAGACGAGCATGAGCGAGACGAGAATTTCGTTCGTGTTGAACCGCGTCTTGAGAATGGCGGGGATCATGGCCCAGACGAAGCCGCCAATCGCGCCTGCAATAATCATAAGCGGGAAGATCCACCATGCTTCAAGCGGATAGAGCGCGAGGCCCACCGCTGCGCCCGTGAGCGCACCCATGATGTATTGCCCTTCGGCCCCGATGTTCCAGATGCCGGCCTTGAAGCCGAGCGAGAGGCCGATAGCGATCAGGATGAGTGGACCGGCTTTCACGAGGAGTTGTGGACGTGAGTAACCCGCGAACTGCGGGTTGAAGAGCGGATCCCAGAAAATGGTGCGGATCGCCTCGAACGGATCTTTGCCCATGGCGGCGAACAACAGGCCGCCGAGGATCATGGTGAGAATGACCGCCAACAGTGGGGTCGCAAGCGTCCAAAATTTCGACGGCTGCGGGCGTTTGATAAACTTGATCATTGATAAACCTGTCCCGTCGTCGTGTCTGTTGCGTTGAAGGTGTTAGACATCTGCCACCTCCATATCGTGTGCACCGCCCATCATCAGGCCGATCTCGTCCACAGTGAGGCCGAGAGCCGGACGCGGTGCAGTCAGGCGTCCTTCGTTCAGGGCGGCGAAGTGGTCGGAGATTTCCATCAACTCGTCGAGGTCCTGAGAAATGACGATCAGACCTGCGCCCTGAGCGGCGAGGTCCATGAGGGCCTGACGAATGGCGGCGGCGGCAGAGGCATCCACGCCCCATGTCGGCTGGTTCACCACAAGGACCTTCGGGTCCTGCATCACCTCGCGACCGATCACGAATTTCTGCAAGTTGCCGCCAGACAAGGATCGTGCGGCTGAGGCCGGCCCTGGGGTGCGCACGTCGAAAGTCGAGATCACGTCCTTCGCGAACCCTTCGGCGGCGCGCCAGTTGACGAAATTGTTCTTGCTGAGCTTCTTGCGGATTGTGGCGGTCAAAACCGCGTTCTCCGTGAGGCTCATGTTCGGAGCGGCTGCGTGACCGAGACGTTCTTCCGGTGCGGCCAAGACGCCGATCTTGCGACGGGCGTTCGGGCCGAGGTTGCTAATGTCCGCACCAAGGAAGGTGACCGAGCCTTTGGCCGTTTTTGCTTCGCCAGAGAGCACCGACAACAGCTCGTCCTGCCCGTTGCCTGCAACGCCGCCAACCCCGAGGATTTCACCCGCGCGTAGCGTAAGGGACACGTTTTTCAGCGTCGTTCCGAACGGGTTTGAGGAGGCCATGCTCAAGTTCTCGACTTTTAGCAAAACCTCTCCGGCTTCGCCCGCCTCGCGCGTCGGAACGTGGAGCGTCTGCCCGACCATCATTTCCGCCATATCGCGGGCGGTGGTCGTTTTGGGGTCGCATTCGCCAACGACCTTGCCAAGGCGCAGGATGGTGGCCCCGTCACACAGCGCGCGGATTTCTTCGAGCTTGTGTGAGATGTAGAGGATGGACGTGCCTTCGGACTGAAGCTTGCGCAGGGTTTTGAAGAGGATTTCCACCTCCTGCGGCGTGAGCACTGATGTTGGCTCGTCCATGATCAACAGCTTCGGATCTTGGAGCAGGCATCGAATGATCTCTACCCGCTGACGTTCGCCCGCAGACAGGTCGCCAACAATGCGGTCCGGATCGAGCGGAAGCCCGTAGGTCTCGGAGACGTCGCGAATAGACTTTGCGAGTTCACCCATCTTCGGCGGGTTTTCCATGCCGAGCGCGACGTTTTCGGCCACAGTGAGAGCTTCGAACAGCGAGAAATGCTGGAATACCATCGCGACACCAGCGGCGCGTGCGGCTTGCGGGTTCACGGGCGCGTAGGGCTCGCCACGGAGTTCCATGCGGCCCGCGTCCGGCTTTTCCAAACCGTAGATCATTTTGACGAGCGTCGATTTCCCAGCGCCGTTTTCACCGAGAAGGGCATGCACCTCGCCCGCGCCGATGGAGAAGCTAACGTCATCATTCGCGCGCACGCCGGGGTATTCTCGGGTGAGCCCCTCAAGTTTCAATAGTGCTGTCACGCTATTCGCTCCTGCTCTTGAAGGGTGTGAATGTCTCGCGAAATCAGTTGGGCGCTGACGCCAATTGCGATTGCCTGCGGATGTTTGCCGAGTTCAGGCGCACCAATCGGGCAGGTGATCCGGCTGATGTCTGTATTCGTGTGTCCGAGCGCCGTGAGGCGGGACCGGAACCGCGCCCATTTCGTACGTGAGCCAATGAGACCAGCAAAGGAGAAGCCGTGGTCCAAGAGACGGTGGCACAACTCGAGATCGAGAGTATGGGAAAAGGTCAGGATCAGATGCTCTGCATCTGTTGGCGCATATTTGACCGCATCTTCGGGGTGCGCCGCACTCAGTGGCGTCACGCCCTCGGGAATGATCTCGGGGAAGCGGTCCGCCGAGGTGTCGACCCAAGTGATGTCGAACTCCGGCAGAGGCGCGAGCGTTCCGACGATAGCCCGCCCGACATGGCCTGCGCCCCAGACCCAAAGCGGGCGGGACGCACGGGTGATCGGTTCGACCATCCAGTCGCCGTAGAGTTTCGGCGCAACCACACCTTTGGCACGCGCGTCTGCCAGTGCCTTTTTGACGGCGAAGGGCATGTCTCCCGGGCCACGGGCGAAGAGGTCTTCGGGAACCATGTCTGCGGTTTCGAACACTTCGGTCAGGAGCGTGACAGCCCCGCCGCAGCATTGACCCATTGCAGGACCAAGAGGGAGGCGCTGAAGCCGTGGAGCGGTGAAGGCGGCTTTTGCGGCCTCAAACTCCAACGTGCCACCACCGATGGTGCCGGACTGCCCTAAGCCGCTCTCCGTCTGCCACACGAGCATGGAGGCGCCGACCTCACGTGGGGCGGAGCCTTGGACTTCTGCGACAACAACACGCGCGACTGTGCTGTGCTGCTCAATTGCCGAGGCGAGGGCTTTGCGGTCGAAACTCATGCTTTTGCGGCTCCGCGTGCGCGTTTGATCGCCGCGAGACATTCCTCGGGCGTCGCGGGTGCATTCAGGGCAGGGTAGGCCGGACCGCAGGCCGCGCAGGCGTCAGACAGTGCGAGGAAGGCGGAAATCCCGAGCATGAAGGGCGGTTCGCCGACCGCTTTGGAGCGGTAAATCGTGTCCTCGCGGTTGCGGCCATCCCAGAGATCGACGTTGAATACGTCGGGCGCATCGGAGCATGCGGGGATTTTGTAGGTCGACGGGGCGTGCGTTTTCAACACGCCTTTCTCATCCCACCAGAGTTCCTCGGTCGTGAGCCAACCGGCGCCTTGGATGAAACCACCCTCAATCTGCCCCTTGTCGAGCGCTGGGTTCAGGGACGCGCCTGCGTCGTGCAGGATGTCAGTGCGCAGGATACGGTTTTCGCCGGTGAGCGTGTCGAGCGCGACCTCGGTGATGGCGATCCCGTGAGCGAAGTAGAAGAACGGACGTCCTTTGCCCGCGATCCGGTCCCACTCAATCTTCGGCGTCTTGTAGAAGCCCGTAGACGAGAGCGACACGCGGTTCATGTAGGCGAGGCTCACGAGCTCTTCGAACGACATATCGTGGCTGCCGAACTTCACGCGCCCCTCGGACCAGGTCACATCACTGTCGCCGAAGCGGTCGAGGATAAAGACCTCCAAGCGAGTGCGGATGCGGTCACAGGCGTTTTTCACAGCCATGCCGTTGAGGTCGGAGCCGGACGACGCAGCCGTCGCAGAGGTGTTCGGGACTTTGGCAGTGTCGGTCGCGGTGATCTTCACCTTGTCCATCGACACGCCGAATTCCTGCGCGGCGACTTGGGCGACCTTTTGGAACAGACCTTGGCCCATCTCAGTGCCGCCGTGGTTCAGGTGGATCGAGCCGTCATTGTAGATGTGGACCAGAGCACCCGCCTGATTGAGGTGGGTCAGCGTGAAGGAAATCCCGAATTTGACGGGGGAGACGCCGAGGCCCTTTTTGATCAGTGGGTTCTCAGTGTTCCATTTTTCGATGGCCGCTTTCCGGTTCACGTAGTCCGAGGTTTCGAGCAGCTTCGCGGTCATGCTGTGCAGCTCGAAATCTTCAATTTCCTGACCGTAGGGCGTAAGCTTGCCGCGTGGTGTCATCTGACCGCCGGATTGGGCGGCGTGCCCGTCGGTATGTTCGACGCTGCCCAAGGAGGTCGGTTCGCCCTCGACGCCGACGACATGATCCTCTGGCAAGCCGTCACCTGCAGTCGGGACCACCATCTCGTCGTAATAGTTGAGTTTGCGAACTTCGATCGGGTCTTTGCCGAGTGTGTGTGCGATGTGATCGACGACGCGTTCAATGCCGAGAACGCCCTGCGGCCCACCAAAACCACGATAGGCCGTGTTGGACTGGGTGTTCATCTTGAGCCGGTGACTCTCAATCCGCGCGTTTGGCAGGTAATAGGCGTTGTCGGCGTGGAGCATCGCACGGTCCGCGACCGGCAATGTCAGGTCCATCGACCACCCCGCGCGCGTCAGTTGCAGGAAGTCGATGCCGAGAATGCGGCCGTCTTCGTCAAAGCCGCAGGTGTAGGAAATGCGGAAGTCGTGGCGCTTGCCGGTGATGATCATGTCATCGTCACGGTCGTAGCGCATCTTACAAGGTTTTCCGGTCTCTTTTGCTGCGATGGCGCAGGCGATGGCGAGCCAGTTACCCTGCGATTCCTTGCCGCCGAAACCGCCGCCCATCCGACGGGTTTCCACGCGCACTGCGTGCATCGGCACATGCAGGGCATGAGCGACTTTGTGCTGGATTTCAGACGGGTGCTGCGTCGAGGAATAGACGATCATGTCGCCGCCCTCTTGTGGGGCACAGGCAGCGGCTTGGCTTTCGAGATAGAAGTGTTCTTGGCCCCCCATTTCGATCGTGCCCTCGATCACATTCGGGGCGCTGGCAATGGCGGTGGCACTGTCGCCGCAGCTGTAGATGCGCGGGCCGTCTTCAAAGCGGCTCTCGGCCTCCATCGCGGCGTCATAGTCGAGCAGCGCAGGTTTCTCATCGTAAGAGATCTTCCCGAGCTTCGCGGCCTTGCGCGCAGCGTGGTGAGATGTTGCGACAACAAGGAAGATCGGCTGGCCGATGTATTGCACGAGGTCGGAGGTCAGAAGCGGTTCGTCACCGAGAGAAGGCGAGCAATCGGGGATATGATCGCCGAAGTCTTCTGCCGTGAAGACTTTGACAACCCCCGGCGCGGAGCGGACAGCGTCCAAATCCATCGCCGTGATCGTTCCATGCGCGATGGTCGAGAGGCCGAACGCAAGGTGCAGCGCGCCTGCCGGAAGCGGGATGTCGTCGATGTAGCGGGCTTCTCCGGTAACGTGGAGTTTCGCAGCGTCGTGCGGGAGTGCGGAACCAACAGCCATTATGCGCCCTCCTTCACATCAAGAACCGAGGTCGCGAGGCCCTGACTTTCAGCGAAGTAACGGCGGAGCATGTTTTGGGCGGCCTCAAGACGATAGGCAGCAGAGGCGCGCATATCGGTCATGGGCTGATAGTCTTCCGCGAAGGCGGGCAGGGCGGCTGCAATCGTCGCCTCGTTCCACGGCTGTCCGATCAGCGATGCTTCGACAGCTTTCGCGCGGGCCGGTGTTCCCGCCATGCCGCCAAACGCAATCCGCGCATCGGTGATGGTGCCGTCTTTGACAATGATGTTGAACGCGCCGCAGACTGCGGAGATGTCCTGATCGAACCGTTTGGAAAGCTTGTAGGCCTTCAGGTCGTTGAGGCCGGACTTTGGAATGGTGACGCTCTCGACAAACTCCGATGCGCCGCGATCCTGTTTGCCATACGCAATGAAAAAGTCCTCAAGCGCAATGGTACGACGGTCCTCGCCTTTGCGAAGTGTCAGAGAGGCGCCCGCGGCGATCAGCGGCGGCGGGCTATCCCCGATGGGGGAGCCGTTGGCGATATTCCCGCCAAGGGTGGCGGCTGCACGCACCTGCGTCGAGGCAAAGCGACGATACATTTCGGAGAGTGATGGCGAGGAAGATTTGAACAACCCGACCAAATCGGCGATCGGGGTCAAGGCTCCGATTTCGTAGCTGTCTTCGGTCTCGGTGATGTATTTCAGGTCAGAGACGCCGTTTAGGAAGATGATCTCATCCAGTTCGCGCATCTGTTTGGTGACCCAAAGGCCCACGTCAGTGGCGCCCGCGACCAGAACCGCGTCCGGACGCATTGCATAAATACCTGCCAGCTCGTCGGCGGTTTCCGGACGCTCAACGATCGAAGGCGCATCGAACGGCACATGGTCTAAACCGTCCGGGACGGCCGCGTTCTCAATCTTGCGGGCAGCTTTCAAAATCGGCGCGTAACCTGTGCAGCGGCAGAGGTTTCCGGCGAGAACATCTTTGTGCGCCTTGTTCCCGTTCGCGTGCGCGGTGACGAGCGACATGATAATGCCGGGGGTGCAAAAGCCACACTGGCTCCCGTGTTCTTCGATCATCGCCGTCTGCGCCGGATGAAGCGTACCGTCTTTTGCCAAGCCTTCGACGGTCGTCACCGATTTGCCCTGCAACTGGGGCAAAAAAAGGATACAGGCGTTCAGAGGTTTTTTGCCGTCTACGTCTTCGACCATGACGGTGCAGGCGCCACAGTCTCCTTCGTTACAGCCTTCCTTGGTTCCCGTCAGTCCGCGGGTCTCTCTGAGATAATCAAGGAGTGTGCGTGTCTGCGATTCATTAGTTGTGATGATTTCGCCGTTAAGCCGAAAAGTGATCTCCATACGGTCAGACCAGCCGCTTTCTTTTCCCTCGACACAGGCCCGATGCGGCGGAAAGCCTGTGCTCATTATTGTGATCAAAACCGCTCCGCGAGTGATTTTGCAAGCTCTTCTCGCAGTAAAAACGCTCAGGCTTTGTTCGAATGATCAAAAAGAGTGCAGATTTAGCGAGCTGTGGATAAACCGGTTTTTGGGCTTGGACTGTCTTCGCGGCTTGGGTAGCTTGTCCCGCAAATGAGCGATCCAACATTTATCCATCTCCGTGTGCACACCGAATATTCGCTTCTCGAAGGGGCGATGCGGCTCAAGAAATTGAGTGGAATGGTTGCGGACATGAATATGCCCGCGGTCGCGGTGACGGACACGAACAACCTGTTCTGTGCGCTCGAGTTTTCCGAATATGCAAAAGGCGCGGGGCTACAGCCGATCATCGGCTGTCAGGTGGATGTCGCCTATGTGGAAGCGCAGCCGGGGGAGAAGCCCAAGGCACCTGCGCCGGTCGTGCTGCTCGCGCAAAACGAGACCGGTTACGAAAACCTCATGCGCCTCAATTCGTGCCTTTACGTGGACAAGCACGAAGGCATCCCACAGGTCACTATCGCGGAGTTGGAAGAGTTCTCTGAGGGACTGATCTGTTTGACGGGCGGGGCACTCGGGCCGATTGGCAAGCTGATTTCCGACAACCACATGCCACAGGCGCGTCAACTTCTGGAGCGCTTTCGGGACATTTACCCGCAGCGACTCTACGTCGAGTTGCAGCGCCATCCGGGCGAAGATGGCAGTTTGACCGAGGCGGAACGGCTCACAGAGCGTCCGTTCGTCGAGTGGGCTTATGACCTCGGGTTGCCGCTCGTTGCGACCAACGACGTCTATTTCCCGAAGGCGGACATGTATGAGGCGCATGATGCGCTCATCTGTATTGCCGAAGGCGCCTATGTCGATCAGGCGACGCCGCGTAGACGTCTGACGCCGCAGCACTATTTCAAATCACCGGCAGAAATGGCCGCACTTTTTGCGGATCTGCCCGAAGCGCTCGAAAACACTGTCGAGATCGCAAAGCGTTGTGCGTTCAAAGCGTACAAACGCGATCCGATCCTGCCGAAATTCGCTGATGACGAGGTGGAGGAACTTCGCAAACAGGCGTGGGACGGTCTAGAGGCGCGTCTTGCTGTGATCGAACCTGCCGCGCCGCGCGAGGAGTATGAGGAACGCCTCAAATTCGAGCTGGGCATCATCGAGCAGATGGGCTTCCCCGGCTACTTCCTGATCGTTGCGGACTTCATCAAGTGGTCGAAGGACAACAACATTCCGGTCGGGCCGGGGCGGGGGTCTGGTGCAGGTTCGCTCGTCGCTTATGTGTTGACCATCACCGACCTTGACCCGCTCCGCTACAGCCTCCTATTCGAACGTTTCCTCAATCCGGAACGTGTGTCGATGCCCGACTTCGACATCGACTTCTGCATGGATCGCCGCGAGGAAACGATCCAATACGTCCAGCAGAAATACGGTCGTGATAAGGTGGCTCAGATCATCACCTTCGGTGCGCTACTGTCCAAGGCGGCGGTGCGCGACGTGGGGCGTGTTCTGCAAATGCCGTACGGTCAGGTGGACCGCCTCTCGAAACTGATCCCCGTCGAGGGGGTCAAACCGGTTTCGATCAAGCAGGCGCTCGAAGACGAACCGAAACTTCGCGAAGAGGCCCGCAACGAAGAGGTCGTGGATCGTCTTCTCACCTATGGCCAACAGGTCGAGGGCCTCCTGCGGAACGCCTCGACCCACGCGGCGGGTGTTGTGATTGCGGACCGTCCGACTGACCGTCTTGTCCCGCTCTACCAAGACCCCCGCTCCGATATGCCCGCGACTCAGTTCAATATGAAATGGGTGGAGCAGGCGGGCCTCGTAAAGTTCGACTTTCTGGGCCTCAAGACGCTCACGGTGATTCAGTCCGCGATGGACTTGATCTTCAAGAACGGTCGTCCGCTCCACATCGCGCCGGACGGCACGCAGCTCTATGAACCCGCGCCGGGCGGTGAGAACCAGATCAACCTTATCCCTCTGGATGACGAGAAGAGCTACAAACTCTATTCCGACGCGAAAACGGTCGCTGTGTTCCAGGTGGAAAGCTCGGGCATGATGACTGCGCTTCGTCAGATGAAGCCGACCTGTATCGAAGACGTCGTCGCACTCGTGGCGCTTTATCGTCCGGGCCCGATGGAAAACATCCCGACCTATTGTGACGTGAAACACGGGCGCAAGGAGCTTGAGTCCATTCACCCGACCATCGACCACATCCTCGAAGAGACGCAGGGCATCATCGTCTATCAGGAGCAGGTGATGCAGATCGCTCAGGTGATGGCGGGCTACTCTCTCGGCGGCGCCGACCTTTTGCGTCGCGCGATGGGTAAGAAGATCAAAGAGGCGATGGACGCCGAACGCCCGAAATTCGTTGAGGGCGCGAAGAAGAACGGAGTTGATCAGAAGAAGGCCGAAGAGGTTTTTGCCCTTCTCGAAAAGTTCGCGAACTACGGCTTCAACAAATCCCACGCGGCGGCCTACGCGGTGGTGTCCTATTACACCGCTTGGCTGAAGGCGAACCATCCGGTCGAGTTCATGGCCGGTGTGATGAACTGCGATATCCATCTCACGGACAAGCTGTCGATCTACGCCGAAGAGGTCAAGCGCGGCCTCGATATCGAAATCGTTCCGCCCTGCGTGAATCGCTCTCTCGCGACCTTCGATGTGGTGGATCAGAAACTGGTCTATGCGCTGGGCGCGCTGAAAAATGTCGGTGCGGAAGCGATGCAGTTGATCGTCAACGCGCGATTGGACGGAGGTAAGAACGGCGAAGGCAAGCCGTTCGTGACGCTTTACGATTTCGCCCGCCGCGTTGACTTGAAGAAGGTGGGTAAGCGTCCGTTGGAGATGCTCGCACGTTCAGGTGCGTTTGACCTGCTCGATAGTAACCGCCGCCGTGTATTCGAGAGCCTTGATGCGCTGGTGCAGTATTCGGCTGCCATCCACGAACAGAAGGCCTCCAATCAGGTGTCGCTCTTTGGCGATGCCGGAGAGGACCTGCCCGAACCACGTCTGTCGCCTGTGGCGGACTGGGTAGCGTCTGAGCGGTTGATGGAGGAGCAGAAAGCGATTGGCTTCTACCTCTCTGGCCACCCGCTCGACGATTATGCCGGTGCGCTAAAGCGCAAGAAGATTGCGACCCTCGCAGATGCGCAGGCCAAAGCGGAGGCCGACGGCGCCGCGATGGTCAAGGTTGGCGTCATGGTGTCGGGTTTCCGTCCGATGAAGTCGGGCAAGGGAACGCGGTATTTTCGGATGAACATCTCGGATGCGACGGGCCAGTTGTCCGGTGTCGCGATGTTCCCGAAAAAGGGCGAATACGAGCCGACGCTGCAAATCTTTGAGGCGCATGACAAGGTCGTCATGACGCTAGAAGCGCGGTTTGATGATGGGCAGTTCGACCCGATGATCCGCTCGGTTGCGCCGATGGAAACCATCGTCGCGGATGCGGGCGGGGTTGGTCTCAAGATCTTCTGTGATGAAGTCGGGGCGATCGCGCAAATCAGCGATTTGCTCAACCGCGTGACGCAGGATGCGCGTCAGCCTGCGCGTGGGTCGGTCAGTTTCTGCATCATGGATCCGAGTTACCCCAACGAAGTCGACATCGAGGTTCCGCAGAGTTTCGTCATTACGCCTGAGGTCAAAGGCGCGATCAAACACGTGGATGGGGTGATCCTCGTGGAGGATTTCTGATGCGTTGGATCGCACTCTGCGCCGCGCTGGGCCTGAGCGCCTGTCAGATGTCATTGCCGGGTTTGGAAGCTCCGGTCGCCGAGTCGGAGGAAGGCGCAGTTGAAGCCCCGGCTGAAGCCGAAGTGTCGAAATCAGGCTTCTTCAGCTTCCTGAAGCCTAAAAGCCCAGCGACCTCCACAGATGTCGAAGAGATCGCATTTTCTCCGCGTCCCGAGACGTTTGGGGTCGAGCAGGAAGTGGCTCCGAGCGAACTGACTGCTCACGCCCCGAAGAAATCCATCTTCGGCTTTCTGTCCGGTGGCGAAAAGGAGGAGGTTGCTCCTGTTTCGACTGTAAAAACAGGAGAGGTTCTGCCCTTCGGTGAGATCGGTGTGAATTGTGAGATCAGCAAACGGAAGATGGGCAAGAAGGTCGAGCAAAGCCCGAGCACGGGGTCGGCTCAATGGAAGCTTTACGACTCTGACGCCGAGAGCACGGAGCCGCGCTCTCAGTACATCACCGGTTTCTCAGACGGGTGCGCGCGTCAGGTCACGGCCTCCCTCGTCATGTTCGGTTCCGCACAGTTTCACGAGTTTCTGCGCTACGAGGACAGCAACGACACGCGCTGGTCCGATGCCGACAAAGCCTATGAGAAGATTAAACGGCAAAGCTGTGGCGTTGGCCGTGGAAAACCGTGCCCCGCTGATCAGCGGGGGCCGCTCGACCAACAGGTTGCCTTTGTGACGGTCTACCCCCAATTCGAGAGCGGGAACGCGTGGGTCGAACTCTTGCTGAATGCAGGCGAGCTGGTCAGCGAAGAAGAACACGAGGTCGAAGAGTAACCCGCCCCCGTTTCACCAATGCGGCGGACGCTGATCCGCGAGCGCAATGGATCCTTCAGTATCCGACTGACGCAGGGCTTCAGCTTCCATCAGCATGCCCAAGCGACGCTCAGCCACTTCAAGAATGCGCTCCTGTTTCGCGACGACATCGGACAATTCCTCGACCGTTTTGGTGAGGTGGGCGACCTGTTCTTCGAGCGCGACGATGCGATCCTCTTTCGACATTTCAACTCCTCCGTGCTGTTGCGTGCCCTTCGCGGGCGAAAAAGGCCAAGTTTCATCGGTGTCCGCCTTTGCTCGGCTTGCCCCTCTGCGCCCCTTGCGATATGCCGCCCGCAAGTTCGTGTGCAAAAGGACCAGACATGGCCAAGCCCAAGAAAACCCCGCGCCCCAAGGCAGTGACGCCGAAGGGCTTTCGTGATTATTTCGGCACCGAGGTGACCGAGCGCAAGGCTATGCTCGATCAGATCGCTGAAGTCTATCATCTTTACGGGTTTGAAGCTCTGGAAACCTCTGCGGTCGAGACCGTTGAGGCGCTCGGCAAGTTCCTTCCGGACGTGGATCGCCCGAACGAAGGCGTCTTTGCATGGCAGGAAGATGATTCCGATTGGGTCGCGCTCCGCTATGACATGACAGCACCGCTGGCCCGTGTTGCCGCCCAATATCGTCAGGATCTTCCGACGCCTTACCGTCGCTTTGCCATGGGTCCGGTGTGGCGCAATGAAAAGCCGGGTCCGGGTCGTTTCCGCCAGTTCTACCAATGCGATGCGGATACCGTCGGCGCGCCGTCCGTGGCTGCGGACGCTGAGATTTGCGCGATGCTGTCTGACACGCTGGAGGCCGTCGGCATTCCGCGCGGCGATTACATCATCCGCGTGAACAACCGCAAAGTGCTCGATGGCGTTCTGGAGGCTGCTGGCCTGCCGGATACTGAAGAGTTCGCCAACGTGCGCGGCATTGTCCTTCGGACCATCGACAAGCATGACAAATTTGGTGACGCGGGCGTCATGGCGCTCCTCACCGAGGGCCGCAAAGACGAAAGCGGCGACTTCACTAAGGGTGCGGGGCTTGCGACTGAACAGGTCGAACTGATCCTCGGCTTCGTGAATGGCCGCCAAGACAGCAACGCGACGACGCTTGATCGTCTGGCCTCCCTCGTCGGAGAGGCAAAAACGGGTCAGGAAGGCGTCGATGAACTGCGTCAGATTGCAACCCTTCTCGAGGGCCAAGGCTACGGCCCCGACCGCATCGTGATCGACCCCGCCGTTGTCCGTGGCCTCGGCTACTACACCGGCCCCGTCTATGAAGCGGAACTGACCTTTGAAGTCACCGACGAGAAAGGCCGCGTGCGTGAGTTTGGTTCTGTCGCAGGTGGCGGGCGATATGATGACCTTGTGAAGCGTTTCACTGGCCAAGCGGTCCCCGCGACCGGCATGTCCATCGGTGTGGACCGCTTGCTTGCCGCGCTGCGTGCCACGGGCCGGATCGGGTCGACCGCGCAAGGGCCGGTTGTTGTTACTGTCATGGATCGCGACCGGATGGCCGATTACATGGAGATGGTCACAGAACTGCGTCAGGCAGGCATCCGCGCGGAGGTCTACCTCGGTAACCCGAAGAACTTCGGCAACCAACTCAAATACGCGGACAAACGCGAAAGCCCTGTTGCGATCATCCAGGGTGGTGACGAAGCAGACCGCGGTGTTGTCCAGATCAAAGACCTGATCCTCGGCGCGAAGATTGCGCAGAGCGCGTCGCTCGAAGAATGGAAAGACCGCCCGAACCAATACGAAGTGCCGCGCGCAGAGCTTGTCTCGAAAGTCCGCGAAATCATCGAGAGCTACAACTGATGGCCCGTCTGGATATTCCGAAAGCCGAGGTGAAGGCAGAGGCCGCGCGCCTCAAAGCGCTTTTTGAGGCGCAGGGCGCGCAGGGTGTGGAGATGGACATTCTCCTGCCTGCCGAAGTCCTGCTTGATCTCTACGGCGAAGATATTCGTGCCCGCGCCTATGTGTCTACGGACCCTGATCGCGGCGAGATGATGTTGCGTCCGGACTTTACCGTGCCGATGGTGCAACAGCACATGGACGACGGTGCAGAGCCTGCGCGCTACACCTACGCCGGCGAAGTCTTCCGCAAACAGGAAGACGTTCCGACCCGCGCGAATGAGTATATTCAGGTGGGCTATGAGGTCTTTGACGGCTCGGATCCTGCCGCCGCGGATGCCGAGGTCTTTGCGACTTTTGCCGATGCGCTCAACGGTTTGGACCTTCGCGCCGCGACTGGGGATATCGGCATTCTCATGGCCGCCGTCCGTGGTCTGAAAACGACCGAACGCCGCCGCGCGGCGTTGTTGCGCCACATCTGGCGCCCGCGTCGGTTCCGCGCGCTGATGACACGTTTCTCCGCAGCTGGCACACAGTTGCGCAAACAGAACCTTGATCGCGTCCGCGCCAACCTGAAAGAGGCCGAAGCTCCCTTCATCGGTCTGCGTGCGCAGAGCGAGATTGAACAGCGGATCAATGCGCTCGAAGAAGACGCCACAGAGGCTCCGATTTCCGAGGGCGAAATCGAATTGCTCGAAGATATCCTGTCGCTGAAGGAAACGCTTCCGAACGTCCTGTCGCAACTGCGCGATATCGCCGTTGATCTGCCGGAAATCTCCAGGGCTGTGAGCCTCTTGGGAGATCGCTGTGAAGCGCTGGCGAAGCGTGGGGTCGATGTCGACAACCTCGATTTTGAGGCCTCCTACGGCCGCACCTCAATGGAATACTACGACGGCTTCGTCTTTGGCTTTTATGCCGAAGGCCGCCCCGATCTGCCCCCCGTGGCAACTGGCGGGCGCTATGACGCGCTGACGGCAGTGCTCGGGCAGGGGCGCTCGATTCCCGCAGTCGGTGGCGTGATGCGGCCAGGTCTGATGCTCGCTCTGAAGGGAGACGCGTGATGGTTGTGAAACTGGGCGTGCCCTCCAAAGGGCGGTTGATGGACAAGACGTTCGACTGGTTCTCCGAGCGCGGTGTGACCCTGTCGCGGGCCGGTGCGGAGCGCGAATACTCCGGTGCTGTCGAAGGGATCGATGGGCTGGAACTGGTTCTGCTGTCTGCCTCCGAAATTCCACGTGAACTTGCGGCCGGGCGTATTCACCTCGGCGTCACCGGATCTGATCTGGTGCGGGACAAGCTCTCCGCTTGGGACAGCAAAGTGTCGGAACTCGCGCGTATGGGCTTCGGTCACGCAGACCTGATCATCGCGGTGCCGAAGTGCTGGGTAGATGTGGATACGCTTGACGATCTCGATGCCGCCGCTGCGGCGTTCCGCGCGCGTCATGGGTTCCGCCTGCGCATCGCGACCAAGTATCACCACCTCGTCCGAGAGTTTCTCAAGGCGCACGGCGTTGCGGATTATCAGCTTGTGGATAGCCAAGGCGCGACGGAAGGCACTGTGAAGAACCTCACAGCCGAGGCCGTCGCGGACATTACGTCGACGGGGGAAACGCTGCGCGCGAACCATCTGAAGATTCTGAGCGGCGAACCGGTTCACCGCTCTCAGGCCACACTGTTCAAGAGCCGTTCCGCGCCGTGGACGGATGAGACACGCGCGACGATGGTCAAGCTCGAAGAGATGCTCGGCTTCGGGGATTAAACCCCGTCGCAGAGCGACTTAGATCACACCAATTTCCGCCAGCGTTTGTGCAAGGTCCGGTGGTAGATCGGGTTCGCTTTTCCGCCCGCGCGGCAAATCTGCGGGGGCGTCCTCCGGTTTGAGATAGCGCCAGCCTTGAAACGGGCGGCGTTGGGCGTTTGCGGTGCGGATCAACTCTTTGTCGAGCATAATCTGACAGCGACGCACGCCATCCGATCCAAAGACTTCTTCAAGGCCCACAATCCGTTGGCGCGCCTGGATGACACCCTTGATCACCCAGTAGAGCGATCCGCCGTTCAGGAGTTTTTCCTCTTGTTTCGGCCACATACGCGTGACGTGCCCGCGTGCAATGCCGGGTGCGAGAGAAATATAGCCTTCGAGCTCCTCAAAGGAGTCGACGCCCACGCATAATTTGACTAGATTTATGTGGTCGGCCACGCTTCACCCCCAAGTTGTGGTATAGTATAGGTCGATTGAAAGAGACTTCAAGCGGGCGATGAGGCGTTGAACTCTGTCCGCGAGAACGCTAAAGCACACGCCCTGACTGCTGCCAATCAATACCGGAATAGACTCACATGACACGCTTTGCTGCCCCCATCGCCGAACAGATTTGGGATATGAAATACCGTCTCAAGGACGCTGATGGAACGGCGCAGGATTTGTCTGTTGAGGATAGCTGGCGCCGCGTGGCGCGCTCGCTCGCTGCCGTCGAAAAAGATTCGGCTGCTTGGGAGGAAAAGTTCTACCACGCGCTCGAAGATTTCAAATTCCTTCCGGCTGGTCGTATCCTCGCTGGGGCTGGCACAGGCCGCGCCGTGACGCTGTTCAACTGCTTCGTGATGGGCACGATCCCTGACAGCATGGGCGGCATCTTCGACATGCTGAAAGAAGCAGCCCTTACCATGCAACAGGGCGGCGGGATCGGCTATGATTTCTCGACCATCCGTCCGAAAGGCGCCGATGTGAAAGGTGTCGCTGCAGACGCCTCCGGCCCGCTGAGCTTCATGGATGTTTGGGACGCGATGTGCCGGACGATCATGTCCGCAGGTTCGCGTCGCGGTGCGATGATGGCGACCATGCGCTGCGATCACCCGGATATCGAAAAGTTCATCGAGGCCAAACAGGACGCAGCTCGTCTGCGCATGTTCAACCTCTCTGTTCTCGTGACTGATGACTTCATGGAGGCGGTGAAAGCCGACGGTCCGTGGGAACTCAAATTCGACGGCAAAGTCTATCACACCGTCGATGCCCGTGATCTTTGGAACAAGATCATGAAAGGCACCTACGAATACGCCGAGCCGGGTGTGATCTTCATCGACCGCATCAACAAGATGAACAACCTCGCCTATTGCGAGACCATCGCGGCAACGAACCCCTGTGGAGAGCAACCGCTGCCGCCGTATGGCGCCTGCCTGCTTGGGTCGATCAACCTCGCGACGCTCGTGTCCAATCCGTTCGAGAAGAATGCGAAGATGGATGAGGAGAAGCTCTCCGAACTCGTCGCGACCGCTGTGCGCATGATGGACAACGTGGTCGACGCATCGCGTTTCCCGCTCGAGCAGCAGGCACAAGAAGCCGCCGCCAAGCGCCGTATCGGTCTGGGCGTGACGGGGCTTGCCGACGCGCTTCTGATGATCGGCGAGCGCTATGGCTCCGTCGAAGCGGCTGCGATGACTGAGAAATGGCTCAAGATGATCGCGCGCGCATCTTATCTCGCCTCCTCTGAGTTGGCGAAAGAGAAGGGTGCCTTCCCGTTGTTCGATAAGGACAAGTATCTGGCCTCCGGATCGCTCAAAGAGATGGATCAAGATGTGAAAGATGCAATTTCAGAAAACGGAATTCGCAATGCTCTTTTGACATCTATCGCTCCTACGGGCACGATTTCTCTCTATGCAGGCAACGTATCCTCCGGGATTGAGCCGGTGTTTGCCTATGCTTACACCCGCAAGGTTCTTCAGAAAGACGGATCGCGGACCGAGGAAGAAGTTGTCGATTACGCCGTCAAACTCTTCCGCGAGAAATTCGGTGCGGATGCGGAACTGCCAGCGCACTTCGTGAACGCACAGACCCTCGCGCCGCTCGATCACGTTCGCATGCAGGCAGCCGCTCAAAAGTGGGTCGATAGCTCGATCTCCAAGACGATCAACTGCCCGGAAGACATCTCTTTCGACGATTTCAAAGACGTCTACATGGAAGCCTGGGACACCGGCTGTAAAGGCTGCACCACCTACCGTCCGAACGACGTAACTGGCTCTGTTCTGTCCGTCTCGGAAAGCTCTGAGAAAGCACCGGAGCAGGACGAGGGCGCAGAGGTCGTCTACCTGTCCGAGCCGCTCGACCGTCCGCAGCAGCTTGAGGGCAACACTTACAAACTCAAGTGGCCGGATTCGGAGCACGCGATCTATGTGACGATCAACGACATCGTGCATGGCGGGCATCGCCGTCCCTTCGAGATTTTCATCAACTCCAAGAACATGGAGCACTTCGCCTGGACCGTCGCGCTCACACGGATGATCTCTGCTGTGTTCCGTCGCGGCGGGGATGTGTCCTTCGTCGTGGAAGAGCTCAAAGCTGTGTTCGACCCGCGCGGTGGTGCCTGGATGAAAGGCAAGTACATCCCGTCCATCCTCGCGGCGATCGGTGGCGTGATTGAAACGCACCTCATCGAGACAGGCTTCATTGAAGGCGAAGGCATGGGTCTCAAAACTGACCCGCAGTCCGAGGTGGTCGCAGTCGGTGAAAAGCCGCGTGGCAAGGCCTGCCCGTCCTGTGGTCAGTATGACATGCGGATGGTCGAAGGGTGCATGACCTGCGCATCCTGCGGTCACTCGAAGTGCGGGTAATTTGACGCGATGAGCGTGGCCGAACATCGGCCTAGGGAATGAAAAAGGGCGGTGCCGAGAGGCGCCGCCCTTTGGTTTTGTGTGTCGCGTTAGAAAGCGACGAGCAATGCGCCCATGATTGCCGTGGCCACACATGCATAGCCCGCATCGATCAGAGTGCTGCGGTTTGCCTGTCCCTGCGCCAGATCACGAAGCCAGAGCCACGGTGAGATGAAGAACAGCCCGACGCCCATTCCGGCGATTAGGCCCAACGGGATGCCGGATGTCAGGCCGGAGACCATGTAAATATGGCGGAGGAAGCCGGCCACGAGGATCATGACTGGAAGAGCAACAGCTGCGACGAGACGCGGGCGCGTCGCGCGACCGGTTCCGAAGCGGTGATACCAGCCGAGGCCAGCCAGCCATGCGACGATGCCAGCGGCGAACACGTTTAAAAGTCCCATGAAAGTCTCCGTGGTGAGGTGGTGCGATCGTTGCCGATCCCCCAAGCTTTTCCGGGGTTTCCGGATGAGGTCAAGTTATTCGCCTTCGGGGAAGTCTGCCGCCAGCGTCAGATCTTTCACCGCTTCGAATTGTTCTTTCAATTCTTCGAGACGCGCGGAAAGCGCGCTGTAGGAATAGGACCCGAGCGGAAGGCGGAGTGGCGGCTCTGATTGCGCGGCGACGTCGATCATGATGCGGGCTGCGCGCTCCGGATCGCCGCGTTGGCTGCCGGAGTCCTCATGCAGAATCTCGCGCAATCTCCCTGCGGTTTCGGCGTAATCGTCGATGACGGTTTTCGGGTCAGCGGCAGATCGTCCGGCCCAATCGGTGCGGAAGCCTGAGGGTTCTACAATTGTGACTTTGATGCCAAGTGGTGCTGTCTCTTTCGCGAGCGCTTCGGAGAGCGCTTCGACCGCGAACTTCGTGGCGCAATAGTAGCCGAGGCCGGGGTGTGAGGTCAGCCCGCCCATCGACGACAGCGTGAAGATATGCCCTGCACCGCGCGCGCGCATTCCGGGCAGCACGCGACGTGTGACGGCGGCGAGGCCGAACACGTTGGTCTCAAACTGGCGGCGGATTTCATCGTCCTCGCCTTCTTCAATCGCAGCGAAGTAGCCGAAGCCTGCGTTGTTCACCAACACATCGATGCGACCAAAATGCTCTTCAGCGCGGCCAACGGCGGTGTCGATCTGCGCCGCATCATTCACGTCGAGTGCGAGCGGCAGCGCGATGTCCTCACGCCCTTTAACGAGGTCGGCAATGCTATCGGCGAGGGCAGGGGTCGCCAGCGTCGTCGTGACAAGAGCGGCTGCGAGGTAGGAGGTCTTCATGGTCATGTCCAACTAGTGGAAGTGATAAGTGACGCCGGTGCGCTCTGCGGAAATTTCCCAGAGAGCAGCGGCAAGGTCGGGATCGCGGGCGAGGGCTTTCGGCTCGACCCGTTCAGGGTAGCCGCGCATCTGGCCGAGTTTGGTTGGGCCGAAGAAGTCGCCGGTCTGCGCATCCGGATCCGTTGCGGCCCGCAGAGGCGACAGCACACCTTGTGCGAGGGGCATGCCCATTAGCGGGTTCAAAAAGCGCGCAATGCCGGAGTGACGTTGGAGGTCGGTGCGGGTCCAGCCGGGGTGGGCGGCGACAACTTTCGGGCCGTTGGAGCCGAGACGACGCACCAGTTCGTATGCGAAGAGCAGATTGGCGATCTTGCTGTCGCCATAGGCCTTCCAAGCGTTGTACTTGCGACGTGTCCAGTCGAGATCAGACAAATCAGGATCTCCCTGTTTATGCGCGATGCTGGAAGTCACGGTAATGCGTGCTCCCGGAGTTTTCCGCAGCAGCGGCAGCAGCAGACCGGTTAGCGCGAAAGTGCCGAAATGGTTGGTGCCCATCTGCAACTCGAACCCGTCTTCCGTGTGGCCGTAAGGGGGCACCATGACGCCCGCGTTGTTCACGAGAACGTCGAGCGTGGAGAGTTCGGTCATCACGCCGCATGCAAACCTGTTGATCGACGTCAGGCTCGCGAGGTCCAGTTCCCGCACGATGATCTGGGCGCCCGGTGTCGCCTCTCGGATGTCTTTTGCGACAGCTTGCGCCTTGCTTATGTTGCGCACGCCAAAAACCAGCGCGGCCCCTTTACGCGCCAGCATCTCTGCTTCTGCGCGTCCAAGTCCGGAGGTCGCGCCTGTGATCAGGATGCATTTGCCGGTGAGGTCTGGGATGTCGGCATCGGTCCATTGGATGTGGGCCATCTCTTAGGTCCTTTTGATTTGCGAGCGTGCCGTCTAGCGTGGCGCAAACGGCGCGAGGCTGGTGTTTTCGGCGGCGTTGTTTTATAACTGACTTATGGTCATATAAATAATGACCATCGGTCAGTTATCAAGAGAAATTCGCAACCTGTGAGGAGAAAACTGTTATGTCCCTGCCAGATAACAGGAAACGGGCGCGCTCTGATGATGAGAAAGAAGCGCGCCGTCGCGCTATCCTTGCAGCGACTCGCGCGATGGTCGCGACTCAGGGGCTCGACGCTGTTACGATGAACGCCATCGCGAAAGAGGCGGGGGTCTCAAAGGGGACGCTGTACCTCTACGCGCGGACGAAAGAAGAATTGCTGCTCGCGCTCTTTGTCGATGCGATGGAAGAGGTCGTGTCCCGGATCGAGGCAACGGCAACACCAAAGACGCTCGCGGATGTGTTGGTGAATGCGCCTGCGGACGTGCCGCTGTTTCTGCCTCTTCTGGCGCGGCTCTTTACGGTGATCGAAGGCAATGTCGCCGAAGAACCGCTTTTCGCTGAGAAACGCCGGATGCGCGATATGGGGCTGCGTGTGGCGCAGGTGATCAGCGAGCAAACCGGTGCGCCACTCGACCGGACGCGGGAGGCAAGCATGGTGTTGATGCTGTCGATGCAGGGCGCCGCGCAATTCGACATTGCTGCCGGACGTGAGCCGGATGAGGTGCCGGACGATCTCGCGCATATGTTCGCCAAGGAACATTTCCGCACCTCTTACGGCATGGCGGTTCGTTTGGTGCTCAATGGTTTGAAATGACGCTCAGGCCTGTCCGGCCAAAACCTGCGCGCGGTCGCGCGAGGGTGGCAGTCCGAACAGGCGCGCGTATTCGCGGCTGAACTGCGAGGGGCTGACATAGCCGACGTCGAACCCCGCGCGGGCGATCTCTGTTCCGCCGAGGATCGCTCTCCGCGCCGCCTGAAGACGCAGAGTTTTCTGGTAGGTGAGCGGGCTCATTCCCGTCGCGGCCTTGAAATGGCGTCGAAAGCTTGCCTCGCTCATGCCTGCGCAACTGGCCATATCGCGGATCGGCACGGTCTCTGACAAATGTTCACGAATCCAGCCGAGCGCCCGACGCACTTGCGCGAGGCGCGGATCGGCGGCGACGATCTGGTGCAACGCAGGCGCCTGCGGCCCCCGCAAAAGGCGCCAAAGAATCTCACGCCGGATCATGGGGCCGAGAATGGTGCGGTCATCGTCGCTTTGCAGCGAGAGAAGCCTGTCACAAGCCTCTGGAATGCCCTCTGGAACCGGACCCAAAGCATAACATTTCCCCTGTTGCGCCATGACCTGAGGGGCTTCCGCCAGCAGATCGGCCAGCGTCTCACGCGCAAGCGAAAGGCTAATGGCGAGGTAGGGTTCTGCAGTGGTGGCTTGCGTCAAGCGTCCCGTGACAGGCATGGCGATAGACCCAACAAAGCTCTGGCCCGGACGATAGGTCAGGATAGCCGAGCCGATCGTCACCTCCATCTCCCCTTGGAAAACGATGATCGCGACTGGGTCCAGAAAGAGCGCAAGAGGGCTCGATGTTGAGGTGGCCGAAAACAGCCCGACACCTTCGGTGAGTTCAACGGTCTCTCCCGCCTTGGCAATTGCCGCCGCGCGGGACGTCAGTGAGGGGCGATAATCAAGCATCTCGGCCTCTGTGTTGATCGGATCAGGCAAGTCTTCGCGCGAAACCACCGTAGTGATGTGAGGTGCGACTTCTAAATTTCAATCTATCACGGGCGGTTGTCGCCGCAAGTTGCGTGGGGTGTTGGGAGGGCATCGCGCGTGGCTTGTCCAAATTCGGCAAGCCGTCCACACGTTGTACAATACGGAGCAAAAAGAATGACTTCTCCCATCCGCGTAGGATTTATTGGCCTCAATCCGGACAGCAACTGGGCCGCAACGGCGCATATTCCCGCGCTGAAGGCGCTTTCTGACACGTTCGAAGTCGTCGGCGTCGCGAACAGCACGCCAGAAAGCGGAAAGCGCACGGCAGAGGCGCTTGGCCTTACCGCATATGACACGCCTGCTGATCTTGTCGTGTCAGCAGACATCGACGTTGTGGTCGTCACTGTGAAGGTGCCGTATCACTTTGAACTGGTGACACTCGCGCTCGAAGCCGGAAAGCACGTTTACTGCGAATGGCCTCTGGGCAACGGGTTGGTCGAGGCGCAGAAACTCGCGGCGCTTGCCGAAGAAAAGGGCGTCGTCGCCGTTGCTGGCACGCAGGCGCGTTGCGCACCGGAAGTCCTGCATCTCAAGAAGCTCATCGATGAGGGCTTTGTCGGTCAGGTGCTGTCGACGTCGATTGTCGGGACTGGTGGCAACTGGGCGGACAAGACGTCAGATGTCTACTACTACCTCTTCGACAAAGCGAATGGCGCGACCATGGAAGATATTCCGATGGGTCACACGCTCGCGGCTGTGCGGGATGTGTTGGGTGACTTCGGGGCGCTGAAGGCGACCAAGTTGCGCAACTTCGAAACCGTCGTGATTACTGACAAAGACGAAACCCGCCCTAAAACCGCCGCCGATCAGGTTATGGTTCAGGGCGCACTGGAGAGCGGTGCGGCATTGTCCGTGCATTACCGCGGTGGCACGACGAAGGGCACCAATTTCCTTTGGGAGATTAACGGGACCGAGGGCGTGATCCAAGTGACCGCAGGTCTTGGTCATGCGCAGATGGTGCAACTGACGATCACAGGTGCGCGTGGCGATGACGACCTTACCGAGCAGATGCCGGATGCGGCGGTTAATGAGGGGCTGCCGGAATTTCCGGGCGCTCGGAACGTCGCAGGTGTCTATCAGCGCATGGCGGAGGACATTCGGACCGGATCGCGCTCCGCGCCGAGCTTTGCCGATGCTGTCCGACTTCACGAGGTTCTGGAAGCCATCGACCAAGACGCGTCCTAAAAGAAAAGCGGCGCGCGAGTTGCCTCGCGCGCCGTCCACCGTCCCATGTGCGGTGGATTAGAGGAACTGGCCGTTGTCCACTTGGATCACTTGGCCGGAGACCGCGCGGCCCATCTCGGATGCGAGATAGAGAGCAGCGTAGGCCTGGTCGATCGGCTCGGTCCCCGGCACCGTCGTGTTGGTGTATTTGTCGGAGAATTCGAGCATCTCACCGCCACCTTCCTGTTCGCCTGCGGCCCAAGCGCGGGCTGCGTCGGTGTCGGTCACGCCCGGCGCAATCGCGTTACAGCGGATGTTCGTGCCGGACAAACGGATCGCGATGTTGAGCGTCATGGTGTTCAGGCCGCCTTTGGTCGTCGTATAGGCGACGCCGCAGATCGGTTTCGTGCCGTTCACGGAGGAGACGTTAATGATGCGGCCTTCGTTGCGCGGCATCATGTGATTGATGGCCTCACGCGCATAGCGGAACGGGCCTGCGAGGTTGATCTGCATGAGTTCGTCGAAGTGGTCGTCCGTGGTCTTCTCGACTGCGAACATCTCGCCGACGCCGGCGTTGTTCACGAGAATGTCGACCTGACCGAACTTTTCGATGGCTTCTTTGAAGACGCGCGGCGGAGCGTCACGATCTGCGCTGTCGGCCACGACGCCGATTGCGTTTCCGCCCTTCGCATTGATCTCTGCGACGGCCTTGTCGAGGCCCTCTTTGCCGCGTGCGGTCAAAATGACGTTGGCGCCTTCGTCAGAGAAAAGGTCTGCAATTGCATAGCCGATGCCTTTGCTTGCTCCGGTTACGATTGCGGTTTTGCCTTCCAGAAGCTTTTTCATGGCATATCCTTTCTTATCAATTGTCGCTGTGTGCGACTGTCTGATCAAAAAGATGGTTTGATGGCCGTCAGGGATTAGGCTGTTTCGATGCACGCCACTCATTACCCTAATTCATAAGTTGCGTTTCTTCCTTCAAAGCCAGTGGTTTGGGGTGCACATTCGCTATGCCGAGCCCGGGGCAGGCCGCTGTGTGGTTGCGTCCCTCCGATAGTCGAGATTCTCAAAAATGCGGTGGTTCGGAGAATTAGGCAAGAATTGCGCGGCAATGTTCTACCTCTCTCCGGAAGAGGTGCCTTATCTCATGCTCAACGCCGACGCAGATGTCAGCGACCTGTAAGAAAAGGACACACCATGGAACTTACTCAAGACTGGGACAAAACATTCCCGAAAAGCGACAAAGTAGACCACAAGAAGGTCACTTTCACCAACCGCTACGGCATCACGCTCGCCGGTGATCTCTACACCCCGAAAGCGGACGGCCCGTTCGCAGCAATCGCAATCAGCGGTCCGTTCGGTGCGGTAAAAGAGCAATCCTCCGGCCTGCACGCTCAAGTGCTCGCAGAGCGCGGCTTTGTCACCCTTGCATTCGACGCCTCCTACACCGGTGAGAGCGGTGGCGAACCCCGCAACCTCGCATCTCCCGAGATCAACACCGAAGACTTCAGTGCAGCTGTCGACTTCCTTGGCCTGCAAGACAATGTAGATCGTGAGCGTATCGGTATCCTTGGCATCTGTGGCTTCGGCGGCATGGGCCTGAATGCTGCTGCGGCCGACCCGCGTATCAAGGCAGTGGCCACCTCCACCATGTACGATATCAGCCGTATGATGTCGCAGGGCTATTTCGACAGCACCACGAAAGAGCAGCGCATCGAGGGCCGCAAGGCGCTGAACGAACTCCGTTGGGCTGACGCAGAATCCGGCACTCCGGCCTATGGTCCGACCGCGCTGCAGAACCTGCCGGAAGAGGCTCCGCAATTCGTCAAAGAATATGCGGCCTACTACACGGACGAAAACCGCGGCTTCCACGCACGTTCGGTGAACTCGAATGGCTCCTGGACGCTGACCACGCCGCTGTCCTTCATGAACATGCCGCTGCTGACCTACATCGACGAGATCGCGCCGCGTCCGGTCCTGTTGGTCCACGGTTCCGCAGCACACTCTCTCTACTTCAGCGAGACGGCTTTTGAGAACGCAGCAGAGCCGAAGGAACTGTTCATCGTTGAAGGTGCAACTCACACAGACCTCTACGACCAGATGGACAAGATCCCGTTCGACAAATTCACCAGCTTCTTCTCCGAGAACCTGTGATAAACTGGCGGGGCTGCTTTCGGGCGGCCCTGCGATCCCATTTGGACATTTGACCTATGAGCGACCTCGAGACCCGATTTGGACAAGAGCCACATGCCCGCTTGGCGGACATGATCGCGGCATGGTGCGGTGACGCGGAAGATGCCTCGACCCCGATTGACGGGTTGGCGTTTTTCCGGCGCACACGGCCGACCGAGCCGGATGTCTGTCTCGTGGAGCCTGCGTTGCTCGTCGTGGCGCAGGGGGCCAAGCAGATGCTCGTCGACGGTGCCCCGCATCGCTACGATCCGTCGGGCTTTCTCATCACGTCGCTCGAAATTCCCGGACAGACACAGATTATAGAGGCCAGTCCCGAGGCCCCGTGTCTTGGGCTCATGATGCGCCTCGATCAGCGCATGCTCGCCGAGATGGTCGCCCGCGATGTCATCCCGCCACGCCAGCGTCCGGACCGGAGAAGCGTCGCGGTCGGACAGGTGACGCCTGCTTTGATTTCACCGTTGGAGCGGCTTATCGGTCTCTTGGATGAACCCGAAGCGATTTCCTTTCTGGCCCCGCTCATCCTGCAAGAAATCCATTACCGCCTTCTCCTGAGTGATCAGGGTGGCCGTCTATGGTCCTTCGTTGCGGCAGGGAGCACGAACCAGCGTATTCTCTCGCTCGTGAATTGGATGAAACTGAACTACGCAGAGCCGCTACGCGTGGACGACCTCGCAGATCGGGCGCAGATGAGTGTTTCGACCTTCCATCAGCATTTCCGTGAACTGACAACCATGAGCCCGCTGCAGTATCAGAAGTGGCTGCGCCTGAACGAAGCGCGGCAGATGATGCTGAACGATCATCTGGACGCGGCGAGCGCCTCTTTCCGCGTGGGCTATGAAAGCCCGTCCCAATTCAGCCGCGAATACTCCCGCCTCTTCGGGAATCCGCCCAAACGCGACATCGAACAGTTGCGTCTCGAAGTGGCTGGTCGGCAGCCGCTCGCCATTGAGGGGCGCCGCTAGACGTCTCGTCCTGAGTCTCAAACGCACGACCATTTCTCTCATCGGTGCCCCGCAAACCTGTGTTTGCGGGGTTTTTCGTTGTCGATATTTTTGCGTGCGCGGCATCAACACCGATTATATTTAAAAATATCGTTTTTAATTGACATGAACGATTAATTGGTCGCATGTTCAGACCAAGATGTGCGCGCGGGATGCGTGGGAGACGTGCTTGGAGGCAGCGCTGGCTCGGGAACATCGATTAAAAGAGGAGAGCTTTGTGAGGGAGGGCGCGCCGCCTTTGGCCTCACAGGCAATAGGGATCATAGAGATGAGAGACGGGCTATTGAGCTTCACGCAAGAGGCGATGCATTTTATCGACGGAGAGTTCACCTCGGGAACATCCGGAAAGACCTTCGACAACATTTCGCCGGTGACGGGCAAAAAGATCGGGATCGTCCATGAGGGGTTGCAGCCCGAAGTCGACGCGGCGGTCAAAGCGGCGCGCGATGCTCTCCATGGTGACTGGGGCTACATGACGACGGCGGCGCGTGCCGAATTGCTCCATGCCGTGGCGGATGAGATCAACCGCAGGTTCGATGATTTCCTCGAGGCGGAAATCCTCGATACGGGTAAACCCAAAGGGCTCGCCTCACATGTCGATATCCCGCGTGGTGCAGCGAACTTCAAAATCTTTGCGGACCTTGTGAAGAACGTCCCGACAGAGAGCTTCATGCTCGACACGCCTGACGGTTTCGGCGCGGTGAACTACGGTGTGCGCAAGCCGAAGGGAGTGATTGCCGTGATTAGCCCATGGAACCTGCCGCTCCTGCTGATGACGTGGAAGGTTGGCCCTGCCTTGGCTGCGGGCAACACGGTGATCGTAAAGCCGTCGGAAGAAACGCCGCTCACAACCACGCTTCTCGGCGAAGTGATGAACACGGTGGGTGTGCCGAAAGGTGTGTTCAACGTGGTGCACGGCTTTGGTCCGGACAGCGCAGGTGCATTCCTCACCGCGCACCCCGATGTGGACGCCATCACCTTCACGGGCGAAACCCGCACAGGTGAGGTCATCATGCAATCTGCGGCTAAGGGGCTGCGTCAGGTCTCTATGGAATGCGGAGGAAAAAACGCGGGCATCGTGTTTGCGGACGCCGACATGGATAAAGCCATCGAGGGCACGCTCCGATCCGCCTTTGCGAACTGCGGTCAGGTTTGCCTCGGCACAGAGCGTGTCTATGTCGAGCGCCCGATCTTCGACGAGTTCGTGTCCCGCCTGAAGGCAGGCGTCGAGATGATGAAGCTCGGTCCGTCCGATGATCCGGAGACCTCCATGGGGCCGCTCATTTCGCAAGAGCACAAATCCAAGGTCATGTCCTACTACAAGCTCGCCGTCGAAGAGGGGGCGACCGTGATCACCGGTGGTGGGGAGCCGGAGATGCCGGACGCATTGAAGGGGGGCGCATGGGTCGAACCGACGATCTGGACGGGCCTCGCGGAAGATGCGCGCTGTATCAAAGAGGAAATCTTTGGTCCCGTTTGCCATATCGCGCCGTTCGACAGCGAAGAAGAGGTGATCAAGCTGGCGAACGATACGAAATACGGCCTCGCCACGGCGATCTGGACCGAGAACCTCACAAAGGCGCACCGCGTGGCGCGTCATATCGATGTGGGTCTCGTCTGGGTCAACTCGTGGTTCCTGCGCGATCTACGCACGGCCTTTGGTGGTTCGAAGGCCTCCGGCATCGGTCGCGAGGGCGGTGTGCATGGTCTCGAGTTTTACACCGAGCTGACCAATGTCTGTGTGAAACTCTGAGGGGCGGATAGATGACGAGCGAAGCAAGTATCCAAAAGGCTGCGGACCGGATCTGGCAGGCTTGGCAGAGCGGCGTGTCGGGTGCGCCTGTTCGGGACCTGATTGACGAGGGCGATGTCGCCGCCGCCTACGCGGTTCAAGAAATCAACACAAACCGGTGGTTGGAAGGTGACGAACGAGTGCTCTCCGGTCGCAAGATCGGCCTGACGTCCGTCGCGGTGCAAAAGCAACTGGGCGTCGATCAACCGGACTACGGGATGCTCTTTGCGGATATGGAATACATGGATGGCGAAGAAATCCCGCTGTCGGCTGTTCAGCAGCCGAAAGTTGAGGCGGAGATCGCCTATGTCGTCTCGGCTCCGTTGACGGGCAAACACCTGACGATGGTCGAACTCATCGGTTCTATCGGATACGCGTTACCGGCGCTCGAAATTGTCGGCTCCCGCGTCAAGGACTGGGACATCCGGATCACCGACACCGTCGCGGATAATGCGTCCTCAGGTGTCTATGTTCTCGGCCAGACGCCGAAGGGACTGAGCGACTTTGATCCCCGCCTGTGCGGCATGGTCATGACGAAGAACAACGAACCTGTCTCGGTCGGGGCCGGGGCCGCCTGTATGGGGTCACCGCTGAACGCGTCTCTCTGGCTCGCGCGAACGATGGCGGCTGCTGGCCGTCCGCTTGGTCCGGGGGATGTCATTCTTTCCGGGGCGCTCGGCCCATTTGTCACCGCCGCACCCGGCGATGTTTTCGAAGCCCGGATCAATGGTCTTGGGTCTGTTCGTGCAGCTTTCGCAAAGGAATAAGGTAATGGAAAAGATCAAATGTGCGATCATCGGGTCGGGCAATATCGGCACAGATCTGATGATCAAGATCATGCGCAACTCCAAGGTGCTTGAAATGGCGGCCATGGTCGGGATCGACCCCGCCTCCGATGGTCTCGCCCGTGCCGCGCGTCTGAACGTCGCGACCACGCATGAGGGGCTGGATGGTTTGCTGAAGCTGCCCGCGTACAAAGACATTCGGATCGTGTTCGATGCGACCTCGGCGGGGGCGCACAAACGGCATAACGACGTGCTGCAAAAAGATGGCAAGCAAGTGATCGACTTGACCCCCGCGGCGATTGGCCCTTTTGCGATCCCGCCGGTGAACCTCGATGCGCATCTCGATGCGATGAACGTGAACATGGTGACCTGCGGCGGTCAGGCGACAATCCCGATGGTGGCTGCTGTGAACCGCGTCTCTCCGGTGATCTACGGCGAAATCGTCGCGTCGGTGTCGTCGAAATCGGCGGGGCCGGGCACGCGTGCGAATATCGACGAATTTACCGAGACCACAGCCCATGCCATTGAAGTCGTCGGCGGTGCAAAACGCGGAAAGGCCATCGTCATTCTCAATCCGGCCGAACCGCCGGTCATCATGCGCGATACGGTGTATTGCCTTTGCGAAGATGCGGACCCGGAGGCGATCCGGAAATCGATCATGGAGATGGTCGCTGAAGTCCAGAGCTATGTCCCCGGCTACCGTCTCAAACAAGACGTCCAGTTCGAGCATTTCGGTGACAACAACCCGCTCTACATTCCGGAGAGTGGCGGCACCTTCACGGGGTTGAAGGTCTCCGTGTTCCTCGAGGTCGAAGGCGCTGCGCATTATCTGCCGGCCTACGCAGGCAATCTCGACATTATGACATCGGCGGCGATGAAGACCGCCGAGGCTCTCGTCCACAAGCGCAACTGGGTCGAGGAGGCCGCATAACATGACCAAGGTTTACATTCAGGACGTGACGCTTCGTGACGGCATGCATGCGATGCGTCACCAATACGATCTGGGCCATGTGCGCGCGATTGCGGAGGCGTTGGATGAGGCCGGTGTGGATGCGATTGAGGTGACACACGGCGACGGTGTTGCGGGGTCGACATTTAACTACGGGTTCGGACGACATACCGATGTCGAATGGATTTCCGAGGCGGCGAAAGTCGTTAAGCGCGCGAGGCTGACCTGTCTCTTGGTGCCGGGGATCGGGACGCTTGAGGATCTCAAGAAGGCGCATGATGCAGGCGTTGTTTCCGTTCGGGTTGCGACGCATTGCACGGAGGCTGACGTCGCCGCTCAACACATCGCTGCGGCCAAGGAGATGGGCATGGATGTGTCCGGCTTCCTCATGATGGCGCATATGAACCCGCCAGAGAATCTCGCGGAGCAGGCAAAGCTCATGGAAAGTTACGGTGCGGATTGCGTCTACTGCACGGATTCCGGCGGACGTCTGACGATGAGCGACGTGGCCGCGCGGATGGACGCCTACAAAGCGGTGCTCAAGCCGGAGACCCAGATCGGCGCGCATATGCATGAAAACCTCTCCCTGTCAGTCGCAAACTCTGTTGTCGCCGTGGAACACGGAGCGTTTCGCGTGGATGCCTCCCTCGCGGGGATGGGGGCAGGTGCCGGCAATACACCGATTGAGGCCTTTGCTGCCGTTGCAGATCTCTACGGCTGGGAGCATGGCTGTGATGTGTTCAAGCTTCAGGATGCCGCCGAAGACCTCGTGCGTCCGCTTCAAGACCGTCCGGTACGCGTGGATCGCGAGACCATGACGCTCGGCTATGCAGGGGTATATTCGTCCTTCCTGCGTCACGCAGAGCGCGCGGCGGATATGTATGGTCTCGATACGCGGGCCATCCTTGTTGAAATCGGAAAACGCCATATGGTCGGCGGGCAGGAAGACATGATCGTCGATGTTGCGCTCGACATGGTCAAAGCGAAAGAGGCTGCAGAATGATGGATTTGGCGAAGATCGCCGAGAGTGTAGATGAGGCGGCGCGGACAGCGACCGAAATCCCGCAGTTCTCGGACGAGAAACCACTCTCTGTCGAAGAGGCCTACGCCGTGCAGGCGCTGTCGATGCAGCGTCGTTACGCACGCGGTGAGAAACGTGTTGGCATCAAGATGGGCCTGACGTCGCGGGCGAAGATGATCCAAGTCGGCGTTTCCGATGTCGTTTGGGGGCGTCTGACCGATGGTATGCGCGAAGAAGAGGGCGGCGTCGTTTCGATGGCGAAATACGTCCATCCGCGTGTTGAGCCGGAGATAGCGTTTCTGATGAAGAAGCCTCTGTCTGGCGAGGTCTCCGCGTTGGAGGCGATGTCGGCGGTCGAGGCCGTGGCACCCGCACTCGAAATCATCGACAGCCGATACAAGGCGTTCAAGTTCGACGTCGGCGACGTGATTGCGGATAACTCGTCTTCGTCAGGTTTCGTGGTCGGCTCATGGCATAACCCCGAGACGGATATCTCGAACCTGGGCATGGTCCTGAATATCGATGGCCGCGCAGGAGAGATCGGCTCTTCTGCTGCCATTCTCGGGCATCCTGTGCGCTCGCTCGTCTCCGCCGCGCGGATGGTTGCGTCGGCGGGGGAGGAGTTGAAGGCCGGTGATATCGTGCTCGCGGGTGGCGCCACGGCGGCAATCCCGATGGCGGTGGGGCAGTCAGTTCTATTGGAGGTCGAGGGCCTCGGTCAGATCGGGTTCAAGGTCGGAGAATGAGCGATGCCGTTTATTGAAGTGACGCTCGTCGAAGGCCGCACGCCAGAGGCGAAGGCGCGACTGATCGAAAAGGTGACGGACGCAACCGTCGAAGCCATCGGTGCGCCGATTGAGGCGATCCGTGTCTGTATCCGCGAGGTCCCCAAAGAAAACTGGGGCGTCGCCGGAAAACAGAAGTTCGTCACGAAGGACTAGCGATCTAAAGAGGCGATCGGGCGTTCTGCGCCCGGTCGATGGCTTTTCTTAGTCAGACAAGTCGTGCTGTTCTATGAGGTCTGTGTAGGACTTCTCGATATGCGCCTCGATGCGCGCGACGCATGTTTCGACGTCGCCATCGATGGCCGCATCAAAAATGCCCTTATGCTCTTCCCGCACGTCCCGTCGCAGCGAATGGTCGCGCACGAGACGTCGGTGGTAGCGGTAGGAGTGCTGGTGCAGCGTCCGGCGGAACCGTTTGAGCCAAGCGTTGTCGCAATTCTGGACAAGGCAGTCATGGAAGTTCGCGTTCCATTCGTCCCAGTCGTTGGCGAATTCCGCTTTGTCCTGACCGATCAGGCGCTCTTCGATACGTGAGAGACGGTGATAGGCGGAGACGAGATCGGCCTCCCAGGCCTCGTCACGGTTCGCGAGAGATATGCGGAGCGCCTCAGCTTCGATCAGCTTCCGTGTGTCGGTGATGTCCCGAAAATCCTTGAGCGACAAAGGCGCGACCCGAAAACCGCGTTGTTGTTCCGAGCTGACGAGCGTGTCGATCAGCAAACGCGAGATGGCCTCGCGCATTGTGGACGTCGAAACACCGAACTCCTGACGCAGTTTGTCGACGTGCAGCCGCTCTCCAGGGGCGAGTTCGCCCGAGATGACCCGTTCCCGCAGCTTTTCATGGACCGTTTGGATGGCGGTCTTTTTGCTCGTCTCTGCGGAGCTTCCCGAAGTGGAATTTTCGCCCATGGGCAAGGAGTTCGGCATGTGTATACGGCCTTGGGTTCATGAATTAGTATTGCTTTCACTAGCATTGCCACTCCGCAATCAAAATGTCGAGGATGAGGCGCTTTTGACGGAAATAAAAAAATAAACGATTTTTATTTGACGTATCGTTTTTGTGTCGTAAGGTCTAATCGCGAGGAGGAGTCGTGACATGGCGAGGGGCCATCAGCGACCCAATAGTGGAGGAGATACTATGAAATACTGGCTTGCCGGCGCGATGAGTGCTGCGCTTTTGACAACCGCCGCGGTGGCGGAAGACAAAGTTGTGGAAATGAGCTTTTCACATGACTTGCCGACGCAGCACCCCCTGCATTCCCAGGGCTTTCAGGTCTGGGCCGACAGCATTCGCGAAGCCTCGAGCGGGACGCTCGACATCAGCTTTTTTCCGGCTGGTCAGCTCGGCAAGGCAGAGGACGAGTATGACATTGCCAAATTCGGCATAGCCGACTTTGTTTGGGCAAACCCGGGCCACACGCCTGGTCGTTTCCCGATCATGGCGCTGGGCGAATTGCCGTTCTTCATCAAATCCGGCCTCGGCGGCACCGAAGCTATGAACGAGTGGTATGCTGAGTACAAAGAGCAAGAGATGGGCGATGTGAAGTTCTGCGTCGTGCATCTGCACGATCCGGGCACGTTGCACTCCGCCGAGGAAATTCGCGTTCCGGCCGATATGAAAGGCATGACTATCCGTCCGGCAAACGGCACCATCGGTCGCCTCGTGCAGAGCATGGGTGGCTCTTCTGTTCAGGTTGGCCCGTCCGAGGCTCGTGAAGTGATCGAGCGCGGCGCCGCTGATGGCATTACCTTCCCGTGGCGGTCGATTTCGATCTTCGGCATGGACGATGTTGTCCATTACCATCCGGATATGCCGCTCTACGTGACAAATTTTATCATCGCGATGAACAAAGACCGTTACGAGAGCCTCTCAGAGCGCCAGCAGGCAGTTATCGATGATCACTGCTCGCCGCAGTGGGGTGCAAAGATTGCGTCAGGTTGGGTCGAGTTCGACAATGAGGGCAAACGTCTTTTCGAAGAAAGCCCGGATCATCACGTGCTTGCACTCTCGGACGAAGAGTTGACGGAATGGAAAGAGGCGTCTGCCTTCCTTCTCGATGACTGGAAAGCCTCTGTGACGGCCAAGGGACTCGACGCAGATGCGATCTACAACTCTTTTGTGGAGCGTCTCGAAGCTCATGACGCAAAGTTCTAAAACGAAAAGCGGAGCCTTCGGGCTCCGCACCATCTCCGGCTGGGTGGAAACCGCCGCAGCCTTTCTGATGGGGTTGGTCACCTTGCTGGCGTTCGGCTCAGCCGTCATGCGCTATGCATTCTCCGCGCCGATCCCTGACAGTCACGATATTGGTCGTTTGGCGCTCGGGGTTGCGATCTTCTGGGGCGTGGCGACGGTCAATTATACAGGCAGCCATATCGCAGTCGATCTTCTCTATGAGATGGCCGGCAAGGTGTTCCGTAAGGTGATGGACATGATCTCGACGACACTGGTGCTCATCTCGTTTGGAGTGCTGACCATGATGATGTCGAAGAATGCTCAGGATGTGTATGCGACGGGTGAGCATTCCTACGATTTGCGGTTCGAGATCTGGCCAGCCTATTGGCTCATGGTGATCGGAGCCGGACTTGCGACGCTCACGACGGCATTGCGGCTCTGGCTGATCCTGACAGGCAACACGCCGACGGCGCATGCGGACACTCAGGCCCGCGCCGTAGAAGAATAAAGATAAAGAGGTCAAAATGGATCGGGAAACCGTGATGATCGTGGGCTTTATTGCCCTGTTTCTCATGATGGCCATTCGCGTGCCGATTGCGATTGCTATGAGCCTTGTGGGCATCGGAGGCTTCGCGGCGGTTGTCGGCCCGTCGCAGGCGCTGCGCCTCGTCTCACTCTCACCGCTTTCAACAGCAACAACCTATCACCTCGGGATGATTCCGATGTTCATCCTGATGGGAGCTTTTGCGACCCGCTCTGGCATGAGCCACGAACTGTTCCGAGCGGCCGGTGCCTGGCTTGGTCATCGGCGCGGCGGGCTTGCTCTTTCGACGATTGCGTCCTGTGCAGGTTTCGCCGCCATCTCCGGGTCCTCCATCGCCACGGCTGCTACGCTCACCAAGGTTGCTTTGCCGGAGATGCGCCGGGTCGGATATTCGGATTCGGTGTCCTCTGGCGTCATTGCAGCGGGCGGCACCGTCGGCATCCTGATCCCGCCGTCGATCGTGCTCGCGGTCTACGGGATCATCACTGAGCAGGATATTGGCAAGCTGTTCATCGCGGGCCTCGTTCCGGGGCTGCTCGCCGTCGCCTTGTATATGCTCACCGTGACTGCGATCTCTTACATGCGTCCCGATGAAATGCCGGTGGGTGAAAAGCAAGGCTGGCCGGAGCGGTTCAGATCCCTGCGGGACGTGTGGGCGATTGCGCTTCTCTTCCTGTTGGTCGTCGGAGGCATCTACGCTGGTGTTGTGACGCCAACCGAGGCCGCTTCGCTCGGCGCAGTAGGCGCCCTCGTAATCGGTCTCGCGCGCCGCCGCCTGAACTGGGAAGATATCAAGTTCTGTCTCGTCGACAGTCTGCGGATTTCGATCTCGATCTTCTTCGTCTTCATTGGGGCGCTGCTATTCTCCTATTTCCTCGCGATCACCCGTGCACCGCAGCAGGTGGCGGAGTATCTGACGTCGCTACCGCTCGGGCCGCATGGGATTATGGTGCTGATCCTTATTCTCTATCTAGTGCTCGGATGTGTCCTCGACTCGATGGCGATGGTTGTGCTGACGGTTCCGATCCTGTTTCCCGTGGTAACCGGTCTCGGGTTTGATCCGATCTGGTTCGGTGTGATGGTCGTCATGGCAATCGAACTTGGCCTGATCACGCCGCCTATTGGGATGAACGTCTTCGTCATCAATTCGGTGGAAAGGGATATCGGTCTGACAACCATCTACCGTGGTCTCGTGCCGTTCATCGCCATCGATATCGTGCGGATTGGTCTCTTGCTGGTGTTCCCGTCGATTGCGCTGTGGCTGCCGAGTTTGATGTAGCGAGTATCTGAAGGTGACAAGTTGAGAGGGCTTCCGTGAGAGCGGGAGCCCTTTTATACACCGCGTAACGAGCGGAGCCTTTGATCATGAGCACAGCGACACCAGCCACCCGTTTTCTCGATTCTGCGGGCGTCTCATACGAGATTTTCGAATATGAGTATGGCGGCGGGGAGGGGCCGATTGGTCTTCACGCGGCTGCGTCGATCGGCTGGCCGCCAGAACGCGTGCTCAAGACGCTGATGGTCGAACTGGATGGCAAGCCTGCTTGTGCTGTGATCCCGTCAAACGCATCGCTGTCGATGAAAAAGCTCGCGAAAGCTCTGGGCGGGAAGTCCGCGCAGATGATGGAGCCTGCAAAGGCCGAGCGGCTCACAGGGTTTCATACCGGCGGGATCAGCCCGTTTGGGCAGAAACGGCGTGTGCCCATTGTGATTGATGCGAGCGGGGTGCCCGCGCATGGGCAGGTCGTGATCAACGGCGGAAAACGTGGGATGATGGTCGTGCTTTTGGTCGATGCGGCCATTTCGGCACTCGGTGCGACCGCTGCCGAGGTGTGTGCGGAGGCAAAGTAGGGCGGTCTTTGCGGTCCTTGTCGTCAAGGTCGCCGAATTTGGCTCCGGAGCGCTTGACTCTGTCTTTCCCCGCTGTATAAGCCCGCCATCCGGTGTGCAGAAATGTGCGCCGGTTGACTATTTGGTGTTGGTGGCCCCCGCAAGGGGATGACCTGTCGCCCGAGGGAAGAAGCCCGACGGAAAGGACAGCACCTTTCATACAAACTGAAAGGATCCAGATCGTGACCAAACGCACGTCTGCCAAGTACAAAATCGACCGCCGCATGGGCGAAAACATCTGGGGCCGTCCGAAGTCCCCGGTTAACCGTCGTGAATACGGCCCGGGCCAGCACGGTCAGCGCCGCAAGGGCAAGCTCTCCGACTTCGGTCTGCAGCTCCGCGCCAAGCAAAAACTCAAAGGTCACTACGGCGATCTCACCGAGAAACAGTTCCGTCGCATCTTCGCTGACGCTGAGCGTATGAAAGGTGATACCGGCGAGAACCTCATCGGTCTGCTCGAGTCCCGTCTGGACGCTGTCGTGTACCGTGCGAAATTCGTTCCGACCGTGTTCGCGGCACGTCAGTTCGTGAACCACGGCCACGTTCTCGTGAACGGCCAGCGCGTCAACATCCCGTCCTACCGCGTGAAAGAGGGTGACGTTGTTGAAGTTCGTGCGAAGTCCAAGCAACTCGCAATCGTTCTCGAAGCTGCTCAACTGACCGAGCGTGATGTTCCTGACTACATCGACGCCGACCACTCCAAGATGACCGCAACCTTCGTTCGCACTCCGGGCCTCTCTGACGTCCCGTTCGCTGTGCAGATGGAACCGAACCTCGTCATCGAATTCTACGCTCAGAACTAAGTCTGAGCCGAAAATCGAAGAATTACGAAAGGCCGCCCAAGTGGGCGGCCTTTTTCGTGTTGTTGTGTGGTGTCGTTAGAAGAGGGCGAGCGACTCCACATACCGGTCGAACGAGGTGCCCGTGACGTCGGGCACAGAACGCGACAGCCGCGACAGGCGATCATCGAACTCACGCATGCCTTCGCGCAGTGAGATCATCTCTTGGTCGAGGGTAACATCGTCGTAAATGCGTCCGCCGTCGATTGCGCCGAGATGGACATCGGATGCCACCGTGCCGAAATCGAGGTTCGTGTCTGCTTCGGCACGCGCAATCTTTAGGAACAAACTGTCGCCGCGCTCTGACATGTCTTCGTTGAAGGCGACGAGATGCTGGTCGAGCGACATGCCGCCGCTGATTGGCCATCCGAAGCTGTTGAGTTCAAACTCGGACCGGTCGAGTGGCGTGCGCGCACTTGCAAGCGCGACCTCTGCGAAGTCGCCGGACGGGGCCTCATGGAGCGAAGCCATCATATCGCTCTGGGCCTGCTTGGTTGCGACGAACTCATTAAGCGCGGCCATCGCGTGGTCGAGCGTGTGTCCGTCCATTGCGACTGGCCCCGTCCATCCGTCCGTCAAAACACCCTGTGCGGTGGCTCCGATCGGTGCCGCGATCAACGTGACAGCGGTGCCCAAGCCGAAGATGTGGTGTTTGAATTTGCGTGAATATCTGCGTTTCATCTGGTGTCCTCCCGTACCTCAGATGTGAGATTTAAGACCAAAGTATAACATTAAGTCCGAGTCGGACCTAATTTTTGGGGTCGTAGATGATTTCGTGAGGTCTCTGAAATTGACGAAATCCTCTGAAAAAACGCGCTTATTCTGGTGCTCCTAAAGGGTGAAATTCCGGCGCACTTCACGCAGCAGAGCACCCAATTGACGCGCGGAGGCAACAAAAGCGCGGGGAGGGCATGAGAGCCTATTCTCTTCTCTGGTCATGGGCGCAGCAGGGCGCTAAGAGTGGCGGGCAAATCTAGGACGAGTGGATACATGACCCGTTTGATTGAACCGCAACCCGGTATTCTCGACATCACTCTTTATCAGGGTGGCGCGAGCCATGTTCAGGGTGTTGATAATGTAATCAAGCTGTCCTCGAACGAGAACCCGTTCGGGGCGCCGGAAAGTGCAAAGACGGCTTTTGCGAAGGCTGCGCACAACCTGCATCGTTATCCCAACACGGATCACACGGCTCTGCGGACCGCGATTGCCGAGGTGCATGGTCTTGATGCATCCCGCGTGATCTGTGGTGTCGGCTCGGACGAGATCATCACCTTCTTGTGCCAAGCTTATGCGGGTGTCGGCGACGAGGTGATCTACACCGAGCACGGCTTCTCCATGTACAAAATCTCGGCCCGCGCGGCTGGCGCGACGCCGATCTGTGTGCCGGAACATGAGCGCGTCGTAAATGTTGATGCGATCCTTGCGGCCTGCAATGAGAACACAAAGCTGATCTTCATCGCCAACCCTGCGAACCCGACGGGGACCATGATCGGTCAGCGTGAGATCGCCCGTCTGGCGTCGGAAATCCCGAGCCACACGCTCCTCGTGCTTGATGGGGCCTATGCCGAGTTCGTCGAAGGGTTTGACGGTGGCGCTGCGCTCGTTGAGGCGCGGGACAACGTCGTGATGACGCGCACCTTCTCGAAGATCTACGGTCTTGGTGGTGTGCGTGTTGGTTGGGGCTACGGCCCGCAGGAAATCATTGACGTGCTGAACCGCGTACGCGGTCCGTTCAACCTCTCGGAGCCGCAACTCGCGGCTGCTGAAGCGGCTGTGAAGGATCGCGACTGGGTTGAGAAATGCCGTGAGGACAACACCCGACTGCGCGCGTGGCTTGCGGAGGCTCTCATGGAGCTTGGCATCCCGTCCGACACGTCCTGTGCGAACTTTATTTTGGCGCGCTTCCTGAACGAGGAAGAGGCCGGTGCCTGCGACGAGTTCCTGAAAGAAAACGGCATCATTGTGCGCCGCGTCTCAGGTTACGGTCTGCCGAACTGCCTGCGCATCACAGTGGGTGACGAGGCGTCCTGTCGTCGTGTTGCGCATACGATTGGCCGTTTCCGCGAGGCTCAGGTTGGTGTCTGATGTGATCTACAACCGCGTTGCCCTGATTGGCCTTGGCCTCATCGCGGGGTCCATGTCGTTGGCCATGCGCCGCGCTGGCGTGGTCGGTGACATCACCGGTTATGCCCGCTCCCAAGCAACGCGGGATACGGCACGTGAAATCGGTCTTGTGGATCGCGTCTGCGAGACGGCTGCGGAAGCCGTCGAAGAGGCTGATCTCATCGTGCTCGCCGTGCCCGTCGGCGCGATGGAAGCCGTGATGCAAGAGATCGCCGGTGCGCTGAAGCCCGGCGCGATTGTCACAGACGTTGGCTCCGTCAAAAAGTCGGTCCTTGACGCCGTAATGCCGCATCTGCCGGACGGCGTCGATTTTATTGGCGCGCACCCGATGGCAGGCACAGAGCATTCCGGTCCGCGCTCCGGTTTCGCAGAACTTTTCGACAATCGTTGGTGCCTGATTGTCCCACCCGAGGGCGCGGATGAAGGCGAAGTCAAAAAGCTCGAAGATTTCTGGGCGGCACTGGGGGCCAATACCGAACGCATGGATCCGGAGCACCACGATACCGTGTGTGCCGTCGTGTCTCACGTCCCGCACCTGATCGCCTACACCATGGTTGGCGTCGCCGACGATCTGCGTCGCGTGACGGATCAGGAAGTGATCAAGTTCTCGGCCGCTGGTTTCCGTGATTTCACGCGTATCGCCGCGTCAGATCCGACCATGTGGCGTGATGTGTTCTTGACGAACAAAGACGCAGCGCTCGAAATCCTCGGGCGTTTCACCGAGGAACTCTTTGCCCTGCAACGTGCGATCCGCACGGGCGACGGTGATCATCTGCATGACTATTTCACGCGGACCCGCGCCATTCGTCGAGGCATCATCGAGGCCGGACAGGATACAGATGCACCGGATTTCGGCCGTTCCAAGAAAGGCTCCTGAGGTCTTCGGATTTGCGGTCTCAGCGCAGCGCGATCTTGGGTGCCGGCCCAAGCGGAATGAAACCCATCGAGATCATGCCGTTTTTCAACGTGAGTTCGGCGTCAATCGTGTCCTTGCGACCTGACATGTTGGCGAGCATCTGACCCGCCCGCATCGCCAGATTGCTCATGTCGGGCGGGATCGCGCCTGATGCGACGGCCAGTTCAATCATTTCACGCCAGTTAACGGCCTTGATCGCAATTGTGCCGTTGGGGTAGCCGCGTGTGTCCACAGCAAACTCACCCGCGACCTTGAGCGAGAGGCTGCCCCAGTCGAGCGAGAGCGTTTCAATCTCGACCCGTGTCGGCTGAGGGCGCGGCCCCTCCAGCGCATGAATGTCCCACGCTGAGTCAAAACTTGCTGCAATTTTAACGTCCGCAACGTCGAGGCTGTCGGACAAAAGCCCCTCGGGGTCGAGTTGCTCTAGGAGGCCCCCGGTCGGTTCCACACCCGCGGCGCGGATCGTGATGTCATGCGTCAGAGGCGCATCGGCGCGCTGCTCGCTCATGATCTCTGCCCTGTCAATCGTCAGTCCCCAATCGAGTGTCGACGCGAGGGTGAACCCCTCAATACGCGTCGCAGCGCGCTCAAGCGTGAGATTGGGGCCAGGGGCGACGAAGAGATCAGCCTCTGCCATGTCCTGAGTGATCTCGAGCCGCTGATACGGAGAGGCGAGGGTGACTTCATTGGCGAGGCGCGCGGTGAACCGTGTCGGGCGGTGGCTTTCGCTCAGAATCTCGAGACGCGGGGTGGAAAACGCGGCTCCCGTGCGCGGATCGGCAAAACGGGGTTCGACGATTTCCGTGTCAAACCGGAGCGGAAAGCCCTTGGTCTCGATCTCGGCGACCTCGGCTTGCCATCCCTCACGTTCGCGCGCCGCAATCCATTCGGAGATCGCTGCCTCGGTGCCCTTTGCGCCGATCATCCAGTATCCGAAGTAAAGCACCACAGCGGTCAGAAGGAGCCAGAGTACCTTGCGCATGACGTCGTCCTCGACAATTCTCGTTTTCGGCCTTTGCATTGCCGCGTTGCGACGTGTTTAACGGGCGCAGAAAACCGAGGGAAGACCGCAGATGACACGAACGATCACAATGTCGGAAGAGCTGAGCACGCATGGCTTTTGGGTGTTCGGCTACGGATCGCTGATGTGGAACCCCGGTTTCGAGTTCGTGGAGCGCGTGCCGGCGCGACTGGAAGACTATGCCCGGTCATTCTGTATGTGGTCTATCCATCATCGCGGGACACCTGAAGAACCCGGTCTCGTCCTCGCGCTTGATGCGGTTGCAGGACAATGCTGTCATGGATTGGCCTTCCGGATTGGTCCTGAGGTTGCGGCAAAGGCGCTCGAGGATTTGCGCGAGCGGGAGCTGGTGTCTTCGGCGTATCTCGAGCGGCAGGAAACCCTGCATCTCGAAGACGGGCGCACAGTCGAGGCCTTGGCCTATGTGGTGGATACCGCGCACGAACAATACACGGGCGCGCTCAGTCTCGATGAACAGGCTGAAGTTATCGCGCGTGCAACAGGCGGTCGCGGGCCGAATACGGAGTATCTGTTCTCAACGGCGATGCATCTCGCGGAACTCGGGATGGAAGATCCGGAACTCACACAACTCTCTGAGATGGTTCGACATAAGTGCGCGACGTGATTCACAAAATCGCGTGTTGGCAGATGAGGTTATAGCCCCTATCGTGGGGCCGAATTCCTCAACTGGTCAGGACGTCCATGGACCAACCCGATCTCAAGGCCGAGCTGAAATACTTTTCCCAACCTGTGCGACAGATCACTTTGATGATCATCGTCCTCGGACTCGTTGGGTTTGGACTGTTTGTGGCGCTGCCGCGTGTTGGCCCCGTTTTCCTAGCGAACCTGTATCTCAACGGGTTTATCGCGATTGTCTTCATCATCGGTATTCTCGCGTGTTTTCTGCAGGTGGTGCAGCTCGTCGCGTCCGTGAACTGGATCGAACGGTTCTCCGGCCAACGTCCACAGGTCAGCGGCAAGAAAGCCCCGCGCTTGCTCGCCCCGCTTGCAGCGCTTCTGCGTGGCCGTGGAGCAAAGAGCCAGATTTCCGCGACCTCCGCGCGCTCCATCCTCGATTCTGTGGCGACACGCATCGATGAAGCCCGCGACATCACGCGGTATATTTCCAACCTTTTGATTTTCCTTGGCCTTCTCGGGACGTTCTATGGCCTTGCGACGACAGTTCCGGCGCTTGTCGACACGATCCGCTCGCTCTCTCCTGAGGAAGGTGCGGATGTGAGCGATACCCTCGGGCAGTTGATGACCGGTCTCGAAAGCCAGCTTGGCGGAATGGGCACGGCGTTTGCCTCCTCACTTCTGGGCCTTGCGGGGTCTCTGGTCGTCGGGATGCTCGAACTCTTCGCCTCCCACGGACAGAACCGCTTTTTCCGTGAACTTGAAGAATGGCTCTCGACGATCACTCGCATCGGCTTTGCCGCAGAGAGCGAAAGTGGCGAAGGAAGCGTTGTTGCGACCATCCTTGATCACATGTCCGATCAGATGGAAGGGCTAAGCGATCTCTTCGCGCGGACCGAAGCGGCGCGGACGGCTGTTCAAACACAGGTCGGCGAGTTGAGTGACGCGGTGTCGAGGATGATGACCCATCTCGAAGGCGATACCCAAACCAGTGCGGTTCTGGCGCGGGTTGCCGAAGGGCAGGAACGGTTGCTCGAACAACTGATGGTGCAAAGCCAGTCAGAGGCTATCGACGCAGAGAGTAGGATGCGCTTGCGCTCTATCGATGTCCAGTTGCTCCGCATTCTCGAAGAACTCTCTGCCGGGCGGCAGGAAAGCATGGCCGAGGTGCGTGCCGAGATTGCGGGCGTGAGCCGTGCGCTGAGGGAACTCGGCGCTAAGGACGCGTAATGGCCGTCTTGCGCCGCGCCTCTCATCGTATGTCCGGCTCGATCTGGCCGGGTTTCGTGGATGCGATGACGGCGCTTTTGCTGGTGCTGATGTTTGTGCTCACAATCTTCATGGTCGTGCAATCCATGCTCCGCGACACGATTTCCGGACAGGAACATGAGCTTGAGGCGCTCGGTGCCGAAGTTGCGGCGCTCGCGCAGGCGCTTGGGCTTGAGCAACAGCGAAGCAGTGGTCTTGAGGGGCAGGTGGGGGCCCTGCAGGCGACACTGACAGAGGCCCGCGCGACTGCGGAGGCGCAAGCGGCACAGATCAATTCGCTAACGGCCCAAAACGCCCAGCTGACAACACGGATTGCGAGTTTCGAGGCGCAAGTTGCAAGCCTTCTTGCGGAGCGGGACGCTGCTCTGACCGAGGGCGCGCAACTTGCCGCCCAGATCGAGGATTTGGAAGCCGCGAAAGCGCAACTCATCAGCGAACAGGAAGCCGCTCAACTTGCGCTCGCAAAAGCGAGGGACGAAATTGATGCCGCAACGGAGACAGCACGCTTGGCTGCTGCGCGGCGTGAGGCGCTCGAAGCGCTCGTTGCGGAGTTGCGGGACGAAGCGGAAGTGCGGGAACTCGCCTTGGGGGAGGCGCGCAGCCAACTATCGCAGGCGGAGCAGGATCGCATCGCTGACGCGGCAGCGTTGGAGGCCCTGCAGGAGCGGTTCAAATCCTCGCAGGAAGAACTGACAGCGATGACCCTCGCGCTCGAAGCCGTGCGGAAGGATGCCGAGGACACGCTGACGCTTCTGGCTGCGGCGCGCTCTGCGCGGGATACATTGCAAGAGCAGCTTGATACGGAAATCACGGAGAGAGAGAGACAGGCGGCCCTTCTCGCGCTTGTTCAGGAGCAGTTGACGAGCGAAGAGGCCCTGTCCGCAGAGGGGGAGCGCAAGATTTCCCTCCTGAATGCGCAGATTGCCCAAATGCGCGATCAACTCGCCGCACTGCAAGCAACTATCGACGTTCGGGAGGCAAAGGACCGCGACAACGAGGTGCAAATCGATAGCCTGACACAAAGGCTCAATTCGGCTTTGGCGCAAGTGGCCGCCGAGGAGCGTGCGCGAGCTGCTCTTGAAGAGGCAGAACGCCGTCGGTTGGAGGAAGAGGCGAAATCGCTTCAGAACTACCGCTCCGAATTCTTCGGGCGTCTGCGCGAGATTTTGGGTGACCGCGAAGGCGTTCGGATCGTCGGGGATCGGTTTGTCTTTAGCTCCGAGGTTTTGTTTGAACCGGCGTCTGCGGACCTCGGTGATGGCGGGAAGGCCCAGATCGCGCGCGTCGCGAATACGCTGGCCGAAGTTGCGGCAGAAATTCCGCCGGAGATCGATTGGGTCATTCGTGTGGACGGGCATACCGATAAGACGCCGCTCTCCGGCGCGGGCGTCTACCGTGACAACTGGGAACTCAGTCAGGCCCGAGCGCTATCAGTTGTGCGCTACATGGTCGAAGATCTCGGGTTCGATCCATCGCGCCTCGTTGCTGCGGGCTTTGGGGAATTCCAGCCTGTGGCCATTGGGGACGCTCCCGAGGCACTCGCACTAAACCGGCGGATCGAACTCAAACTCACGGAAAAATAGACCGCTTTGCGGGGCTATTTGAGCTCGACAGAAATTTCTCCGCGGTCGATCTCCATCCCGTCCCGCATCATCTCTACGGTCGCCCAATAACGTCCGGCTGGCCAATCTATTGCGGCGTATGTTCCCACCGCGCGAAAGAACTGAGCCTGCGGTTTCTCAAGTTCGTGGTCATCGCTGAACACTTCGCCCGCGGGGCCGAAGAGAGTGAGCCGCATCACGTCGCCCGCTTTGCCGCCGAAAGCTAAGCCGAAAACCACGCGCGGAGGGTTGTCCGGAGTAACGTCTGACATGTGTGCCGTGCCGGCCTTCACACTGTCGTATGCGGGAATGTCTGTCGCGATTCCGACGTCTAGGAGACCTCCCGCTCGATAGATCATGCCGCGATCCCAAAGCGTGCCTCCGAGAACTTTCGGTTCGTCGCAGGAAATGAGACCCTCGGGATTGAAAGGGTCCACGACTGCGCCATCTTTGCGTACCTCAAAATGGACGTGCGGGAATTCTGTTAGGCCGGAGAGCCCGATTTGTCCGAGCACGGTGGCGGTAGACACCCGCTCTCCCTGTTCTACGCGGACGGAGTCCTTTTTCATGTGGCAGTATTGCGTACGCCATCCGTCCCCATGATCGATAACGACGCCATTGCCGCATTCTTTGCCCGATACATCAGGAGCGCCCTCGGTGTCTTGTGGGAAATCATCCATTCCATCGCGGGTCGCCCATACGGTGCCGGGCGCGGCCGCATGAATGTCAACGCCGCGCCAGACTTCTAGGCGCGTGGGCAGCGCGAAATCAGTGCCCTTGTGGCCGTCGTAGGACAGGGGCCCACAGGTGAAATCCGCGGCTCCCGGGCCTGGGTCGGTGTCGACGTAGTTCTGGATGTAGCAAGAGGTCCCGTCCTCGCAATCCAATGGCGGTGCCAAGATCGGGTCCCGCGCGAGGGCAGGGACTGCGCTGAAAAGAAGGGGAAAAAGTAAATATGCTTTCATGAAAACACTTTGGCTCGGGGAAGGTCAGGAAAGCGCAAAGAAAAAGCCCCGTCAAGGAACGGGGCTTTTCGTCGTCTTACAGACTGGATCAATCCGCGGTCAGAAGAGGCGGCTTTTTCGAGCGGCCAATCTGCGGCGCGCCGGGTTCTTCGATCCGGAGATCGAGTTCGCCGTCTTTGACGCCGACTTTGACCACACCGCCCTTCGCCAGCTTGCCGAAGAGGAGTTCTTCTGCGAGCGGCTTTTTCAGGTATTCCTGAATCACGCGGCCAAGCGGGCGTGCGCCCATCTTGTCGTCGTAGCCTTTGTCACCGAGCCATTCCGCGGCAGGGCGGGTGAGTTCGATGTGCACGTTACGGTCCATGAGTTGGGCCTCAAGCTGCAGCACGAATTTCTCGACCACCTGAAGAATGACTTCTTTCGGCAGCGGCGAGAAGGAAACGACGGCATCGAGACGGTTCCGGAACTCCGGCGTAAAGGTCCGTTCGATGGCGGCCGTATCCTCACCTTCGCGACGGTCGCGACCGAAGCCAATGGCCTCTTTCGCCTGTTCCGCAGCACCTGCGTTCGAGGTCATGATCAGGATCACGTTGCGGAAGTCGACCGTGCGACCGTTGTGGTCGGTGAGCTTCCCGTTATCCATCACTTGCAGCAGGATGTTGTAGACATCGGGGTGAGCTTTCTCGATCTCATCAAGCAGGAGCACACAGTGCGGGTGTTGATCAACGCCGTCTGTCAGAAGACCGCCTTGGTCAAAGCCGACATAGCCTGGAGGTGCGCCGATGAGGCGCGATACCGCGTGTTTCTCCATGTACTCCGACATATCAAATCGGAGCAGTTCGACACCCAAGGTTGCGGCCAACTGGTTCGCAACTTCGGTTTTACCGACACCGGTCGGACCGGCGAAGAGGTAGTTGCCGATCGGCTTCTGTGGTTCCCGCAGACCCGCACGCGCCAGTTTGATGGCGGAGCTGAGAGTCTCGATCGCTTTGTCCTGACCAAACACGACTCGCTTGAGCGACGCCTCGAGATCGCGGAGCACCTCAGCATCGTCTTTGGAGACGTTCTTCGGAGGAATGCGCGCGATTTTCGCGACCACAGCTTCAATCTCTTTCGGGGAGATCGTTTTGCGGCGGCGGCTCTCGGCGACGAGGTGTTGAGCGGCACCTGCCTCGTCGATCACGTCGATGGCTTTGTCCGGCAGCTTGCGGTCATGGATATAGCGCGCGGACAGTTCCACGGCCGTCTTGATCGCATCGTTCGTGTAGCGGATTTCGTGATGCTCTTCGAAGTAGGGTTTGAGACCCTGGAGAATTTTCACGGCATCTTCGACGGACGGCTCGTTCACGTCGATCTTTTGGAAACGACGGGACAGGGCGCGGTCCTTCTCGAAGTGCTGGCGGAATTCCTTGTAAGTCGTAGACCCCATGCAACGCAGTTTGCCACCCTGCAGAGCAGGCTTGAGCAGGTTCGACGCGTCCATGGCACCACCAGAGGTCGCGCCGGCGCCGATCACGGTGTGAATCTCATCTATGAAGAGAATCGCATCCGGATGATCTTCGAGTTCTTTCACGACGGCTTTGAGCCGTTCTTCGAAGTCACCGCGATAACGAGTGCCTGCAAGCAGGGCGCCCATGTCGAGAGAGAAGATCGTGGAGTTCGCAAGAACATCCGGTGTTTCGTGATCTACGATTTTCTTCGCGAGGCCTTCGGCAATGGCTGTTTTACCTACGCCAGGATCGCCCACGAGAAGCGGGTTGTTTTTGCGACGGCGACAGAGCACCTGAATGCAGCGCTCGACTTCGTGCGCACGACCGATCAGTGGATCGACATCGCCCTTCATCGCCTTCTTGTTCAGATCGACACAGTATTTCGCGAGCGCGGACTCTTTGTCCTCAGCAGGCGCTTGGGTCTGGGTCGCTTGCGCTTGCTCTTCTTCGCTCTGGTCGGCACCGGTGATCGGGCGCTGTTCACCAAAGGACGGATCCTTCGCTACACCGTGCGCGATGAAGTTCACCGCGTCGTAACGGGTCATGTCCTGCTCTTGCAGGAAGTAGGCTGCGTTGGATTCGCGTTCAGCAAAGATCGCCACGAGGACGTTCGCGCCGGTGACTTCAGTGCGGCCAGACGATTGAACGTGAATCGCAGCACGTTGAATCACGCGTTGAAATGAGGCGGTCGGAACCGCTTCAGAGCCTTCCACATCGGTGACGAGCGTAGAGAGATCGTCTTCGATGTAATCCAGCAGCGTTTTCCGAAGTTCTTCGAGGTCCACGTTGCACGCCTGCATGACGCGGGCGGCATCGGGTTCGTCGATCAACGCCAGCAGGAGGTGTTCCAGCGTGGCGAGTTCGTGGCGGCGGGCGTTTGCCTGCGCCAAGGCTGCATGAATGGCTTGCTCAAGAGTGTTCGAAAATGATGGCACGTCCTGGGTGCTCCTTCGCGGTCGGTTGTTCGAGGGCGCGATCGGTTCTGCCAGGAGCTTTGGCCCCGCACAGATGACCGTGGCCTCATACTTATAAGGTTCGGTCGAAACGCTCGCGCTTCAAGGGGAAAATCGTCAAACCCGTCGAATTTTTTCGTGAGCGCCAAGTTTTGAGCGCTTTCGGAGGCCGTCCAATAGGTTTCTTACAGATTCACATATGGACTCTTGACACGGAAACAAGACGCCGCGCGTAGGCTTTGACGATTCAACATTTTCTGATTACGGCCGCCCCGAGCGGCCTGTGTTCAGAATGCGTCTTTGCGCGCCCGGATTTCTCGAAAGACCTCTGCATCCGGCGCATCAACCATGCCCAACAGTCTTTTCACCTCCGGTAGAGCCGCTCGCATGAATGGATTCGTGGCCTTTTCTTCAGAGAGGACTGAAGGCACCGTTGGCAAACCATTTTCACGGGCGGCAGCGATGGCATCTGCGCGCGCCTTGAGAGCGGCGTTGTTAGGCTCAATCGTCAAGGCGAACCGTGCATTCGATGCTGTGTATTCATGACCGGAGTAAACAACCGTCTCGTCTGGCAGTGAGGCAAAGCTGCTCAGAGTGTCCCACATCTGCTCTGCGCTGCCTTCGAAGAGGCGCCCACACCCGAGAGCCATCAGGCTGTCTGCAGTAAACAGGGCCTTTGCGCTTTCAATATAGAACGCTACATGCCCCACGGTGTGACCATCGGCGGCCATGACATCGACTTTATGTCCTGCAAAATCAAAAGACATTCCCGGTTCTACCACACGTGTAAGCGGGGGAAGGCGGTGCGCGTCGGCTTTCGCCCCAGTGATTTTGGCGCCAGTCGCTTCGACAATGCCATTCGCCCCATCGATATGGTCCCAATGGTGGTGGGTGAGCCAGATTTCATCGAGCTGCCAGCCCCGTTTTGACAGCTCTTCAAGGATGGGCGCTGGATCAGCGGCATCAACGAGAGCTGTGCGGCCGGAGGCGGGATCGCGCACCAGAAAGTCGTAGTTGTCGCTCAGGGCGGCTACGGTCACAATCTCTAGCATGGCATTCTCCCGTGTCTTGCGTTTATGCTGCCATTACCAATTGGGCGATTAGCTGCGGATTGCAATGCATCTCGACGTCGTAGAGTTAAGAAATTTCTATTACCGCACTGGGTTGGGCCGTGCCGCGCAGCGGGCGATCCGCAATCAGGTTGTGGAATTTTGGCCGAATGCAGAACGCCAAACTGTCGCGGGGTTCGGCTTCGCAGTGCCGCTATTGCGGCCATTCCTCGCAGATGCGCGGCGTGTCGTTGGCCTGATGCCTGATCAACAGGGGGTCATGCACTGGCCGGCTGGAATGCCGAACGTGTCTACTCTCGTGCCAGAGACACGATGGCCGATCCAAACCGGATTGGTGGACAAACTCATTGTGATGCATGGGCTCGAGACGACGGAAAGCCCTGATGCACTCTTGGAGGAGTGTTGGCGCGTTCTCGGGCCTGGTGGAAAGGCAATGTTCGTACTTCCGAACCGCGCCGGACTCTGGTCCCGTTCTGATAACACACCTTTTGGATACGGTCGCCCTTACAGCGCAGGGCAGCTTGAAACGCAGCTGCGCCGTGCGCGTTTTGTGCCTGAGCGGCAGGCTGTTGTTTTGTTTCAACCTCCGTCCCATCGCCGTTTCTGGCTTCGCTGGGGTCCGGTATGGGAGCGTGTCGGACAAAAGCTGTCGAACGGACTGGCGGGCGGCGTTCTGATCGTTGAGGCCTCGAAACAGGTTTACGCCAAAACCGGCACCGGCAGCCCCGAGGCTGCGCGTCGCACGTCAGGTGTTCTTGAGGGGCTGCGCCCTGTGCCGGGCGTAAAGCCGATCTAGAACCTGACCGTTCAGCGACATGTGCGCCACTGAACGGGATCGGTGCGCACCACTTTTAATTCCCTCACAGGTGGGGCGTTGCGATCCACGTCATGTGGCGCGAGACAGCGGCACGGCTATCGCTATCCTCTTTAAACTGCAATTCGGCCCCAATTGGCGCGGAATCGCACGAATCCGTGAAACAAATGTTTTCCAGAGAGAAATTTTTTTGCGCATGCGTAGGCGGAATGCCTTTAAGTTACTGAAATGTTTACAAAGCAACTTTATTGCTGTTGGCGCTAAACTGTTTCAACACGGTTGCGACAATGATGGTCCTCTGCTACATCCGCTCTGATTTTGCTGCCTGCGCGCGTTGTGCGGGTCAATCAAGCTGCCTGTTCCTGATGCTGTCCAATGTGCGGCAGTGACCGGGGGCCGGCCCTAAGACATCGGAAGGGTGGACGTGTCCGAACCAGCTTCGATCTCCAGCGGCATCGCCGCACGCTATGCAACGGCCGTTTTTGAACTGGCCAAAGAAAGCAATGCCATCACGGCGCTTGAGGGGGACGTGGCGACGCTGTCGACAGCGCTCTCTGAAAGCAATGACTTGAACGCTCTGATTTCTTCGCCGATTTACACGCGTGAAGAGCTTGAAGGCGCGATCAAAGCCGTAGCCCAGAAGGCAGGTCTCTCCGGGATCCTGACCAACACTCTGGCAATGATGGCTCAAAACCGTCGTCTCTTCATCCTGCCGCAACTTGTGGCTGCGCTTGACGCGCTTCTGGCTGAAGAACGCGGCGAAGTGACCGCCGAGGTCACCTCTGCCAAGGCGCTGACTGCGGCGCAGGTAGACCAACTCTCCAAGACGCTTTCCGAGAAATTCGGGAAGACTGTCTCCATCAATGCGACCGTGGATGAGAAACTCATCGGCGGTCTTATCGTTAAGGTAGGCTCGAAGATGATCGACACGTCGGTCGCCTCCAAGCTCAACTCCCTCCAGAATGCAATGAAAGAGGTCGGATAATGGGAATCCAGGCAGCTGAAATTTCTGCGATCCTTAAGGAGCAGATTAAAAACTTTGGCCAAGAGGCCGAAGTTGCTGAAGTGGGCCGCGTGCTCTCCGTCGGTGACGGTATCGCACGTGTGTACGGCCTCGATAACGTTCAGGCCGGTGAGATGGTCGAGTTCCCCGGCGGTATCCGCGGGATGGCACTCAACCTCGAAGCCGACAATGTTGGTGTGGTTATCTTCGGTTCCGACCGTGACATTAAAGAAGGCGACACCGTCAAGCGCACCAAGTCCATCGTGGACGTGCCGGCTGGCGAAGGTCTTCTCGGCCGCGTCGTTGATGGTCTCGGCAACCCGATCGACGGCAAAGGCCCGATCGAATTCTCCGAGCGTCGCATCGCTGACGTGAAAGCACCGGGCATCATCCCGCGTAAATCCGTGCACGAGCCGATGGCAACCGGCCTCAAGTCCGTGGACGCTATGATCCCGATCGGCCGTGGCCAGCGTGAGCTGATCATTGGTGACCGTCAGACCGGTAAAACCGCTGTGGCGCTCGACGCGATCCTCAACCAGAAGTCCTACAACGAAGCTGCAGGCGACGACGAGAGCAAGAAGCTCTACTGTGTCTACGTTGCTGTTGGCCAGAAGCGTTCCACCGTTGCTCAGCTCGTTAAGAAGCTCGAAGAAACCGGCGCGATCGAATACTCCATCGTTGTGGCAGCGACCGCTTCCGATCCGGCTCCGATGCAGTTCCTTGCACCGTACGCCGCGACCGCAATGGCTGAATACTTCCGCGACAACGGCCGTCACGCTCTGATCATCTACGATGACCTGTCCAAACAGGCTGTGTCCTATCGTCAGATGTCCCTGCTTCTCCGCCGTCCGCCGGGACGTGAAGCTTACCCGGGTGACGTTTTCTACCTTCACTCGCGTCTGCTCGAGCGTTCTGCGAAGCTGAACGAAGACTTCGGTGCTGGCTCCCTGACCGCTCTGCCGATCATCGAAACCCAAGGCGGCGACGTTTCTGCGTTTATTCCGACCAACGTGATCTCCATCACCGACGGTCAGATCTTCCTCGAAACCGAGCTGTTCTACCAAGGTATCCGTCCGGCTGTGAACACCGGTCTCTCCGTGTCCCGCGTGGGTTCCTCGGCTCAGACGAAGGCAATGTCCTCCGTTGCTGGTCCGGTGAAACTCTCCCTCGCTCAGTACCGTGAGATGGCAGCGTTCGCTCAGTTTGGTTCCGACCTCGACGCCGCAACTCAGAAACTTCTGAACCGTGGTGCGCGTCTGACCGAGCTGATGAAACAGCCGCAGTACTCCCCGCTGACCAACGCCGAAATCGTCTGCATCATCTTCGCAGGCACCAACGGCTACCTGGACAGCATTCCGGTGTCTGAAGTTGGCGCATACGAGCAGAAACTCCTCGAGTTCCTGCGCGGCCAGAAAAAAGACGTGCTCGACTGGATCACCAACGAAGATCCGAAGATCAAAGGCGAGCCGGCTGACAAACTCAAAGCGGTTCTGGACGAATTCGCCAAAACCTACGCTTAATCCTGAAGGAAAGCTTTAATGCCCAGCCTCAAGGATCTCAAAAACCGGATCGAAAGCGTGAAATCCACGCGGAAGATCACCAAGGCCATGCAGATGGTGGCCGCCGCAAAACTGCGGCGGGCACAGGATGCGGCTGAGGCCTCGCGCCCCTATGCAGAGCGTTTTAACGCTGTGCTCGGGTCGCTGTCGGCTTCGGTAGGTGGCTCCGATACCGCGCCCCGGCTCCTCGCCGGGACCGGCAAAGACGATGTGCATCTGCTCGTTGTCATGACCTCCGAAAAAGGTCTGTGTGGTGGCTTCAACACGAACATTGTGAAGCTCGCAAAGACCCGCATCGCCGAGCTCAAGGCCCAAGGCAAAACCGTGAAAATTCTCACGGTTGGCAAGAAAGGCCGTGAACAGCTCAAACGCGACTTCGCGGATCTTTCTATCGGCCACGTGGACCTCAGCGAGGTTAAGAAAATTGGTTACGTGAACGCGCAAGACATCGCGAAGGACCTTCTTGGTCGTTTCGATGCCGGCGAGTTTGACGTGGCAACGATTTTCTATGCCAAATTCCAGAACGTCGTGACCCAGATCCCGACCGCTCAACAGATCATCCCTGCGGCTTACGAAGCTGATGAGGATGCCGGTGGTGCTCTCTACGATTACGAGCCCTCCGAGGAAGGCATCCTTGCCGACCTTCTGCCGCGCGGTGTGGCAACTCAGATCTTCTCGGCTCTCCTGGAAAATGGTGCCTCGGAGCAAGGTGCGCGGATGTCCGCAATGGACAACGCTACCCGCAACGCAGGCGACATGATCGACCAGCTGACGATCGAATATAACCGTTCCCGTCAGGCCGTCATCACCAACGAGCTTATCGAAATCATCTCGGGCGCTGAAGCGCTCTAAGACCCGGAGTAAAGAAACATGGCACAGTCCAAAGGCAAGATCACGCAGGTGATTGGCGCCGTTGTCGACGTTCAGTTCGACGGCGAGCTCCCCGCCATTCTCAACGCCCTTGAAACCGACAACAACGGCTCCCGCCTGGTTCTCGAGGTTGCTCAGCACCTCGGCGAGAACTCGGTTCGTACCATCGCTATGGACGCAACCGAAGGTCTCGTGCGCGGTCAGGAAGTGACCGACACCAACGGCCCGATCACCATCCCGGTGGGCAACGCGACCCTCGGTCGTATCCTCAACGTCATCGGCGAGCCGGTTGACGAAAAAGGCCCGGTGAACGCAACTGAGACCCGTCCGATCCACGCAGAAGCGCCGGATTTCGACGAGCAGGCAACCGAGACCTCCATCCTCGTGACCGGCATCAAAGTTATCGACCTTCTCGCACCTTACTCCAAAGGTGGTAAGATCGGTCTCTTCGGTGGTGCAGGTGTGGGTAAAACCGTTCTCATCATGGAACTCATCAACAACATCGCAAAAGTGCACTCGGGCTTCTCCGTGTTCGCTGGTGTTGGCGAACGTACCCGTGAAGGTAACGACCTCTACCACGAGATGATCGAATCCAACGTTATTAAGCCGGACGCACTCGAAGAGTCCCAGGTGGCTCTGGTTTACGGCCAGATGAACGAGCCTCCGGGAGCACGTGCACGTGTTGCTCTGACCGGTCTGACCCTCGCTGAGCAGTTCCGTGACCAGTCCGGTACCGACGTTCTGTTCTTCGTGGACAACATCTTCCGCTTCACGCAGGCAGGTTCCGAGGTGTCCGCACTTCTCGGCCGTATCCCGTCCGCTGTGGGCTACCAGCCGACGCTGGCAACCGACATGGGCGCGATGCAGGAACGCATCACCTCCACCAAGAACGGCTCGATCACCTCGATCCAAGCTGTGTACGTGCCTGCGGATGACCTTACCGACCCTGCACCGGCAACGACCTTTGCTCACCTCGACGCAACGACCGTTCTTAACCGTGCAATCTCCGAACTCGGCATCTACCCGGCTGTGGACCCGCTGGACTCCTCGTCCCGTATCCTCGACCCGCAGATCGTTGGCGAAGAGCACTACAACGTTGCACGTCAGGTTCAGAACATCCTTCAGCGCTACAAGTCGCTGCAGGACATCATCGCCATCCTCGGCATGGACGAACTCTCTGAAGAAGATAAGCTGACCGTGGCTCGCGCCCGTAAGATCCAGCGTTTCCTCTCCCAGCCGTTCGACGTTGCGAAAGTGTTCACCGGCTCCGACGGTGTTCAGGTTCCGCTCGAAGACACGATCTCGTCCTTCAAAGCCGTTGTGGCTGGCGAATACGACCACCTGCCGGAAGCAGCCTTCTACATGGTTGGCGGCATCGCGGAAGTGCTCGAGAAAGCCGAGAAACTGGCTGCTGAAGCTGCCTGATCTTTAACCCGGAAGGAGGCCATTCATGGCTGCTAACGTCCAATTCGATCTTGTCTCTCCAGAGCGCAAACTTGCGTCTTTGGAAGTTGAACAGGTTCAAATCCCGGGTTCTGAAGGTGATATCACTGCGATGGCCGGCCACGAGCCGACCATCCTCTCCCTGCGCCCTGGTCTTCTGACCGCCAAAGGTGCAGGTGCGGAAGAGCAATACGTTGTCACGGGTGGCTTTGCCGAGCTGTCCGCCGACACGATCTCCGTTCTGGCCGAAATGGCCCTGCCGCGGGGCGAAATGTCCCAAGAGGTCGTCACCGACCTCATCGCGCAGGCCACCAAAGCCCACGAAGAAGCTCAGCCGGAAGAGCATCACCTGACGCAGAAATTCCTTGCCGATCTCATGCATATCGCCGAGGACCTCGGGTTCCACACCAACCTCTGAGTTGATGTGACTTCGAATTTGAAAAGCCCCGCAGGTTCTGCGGGGCTTTTTCTTTTGTACTGTTCCTTCATCGCGCGGAGGTCAAAGTCGGGTGTCGCGGTGCGTGCCTCTGTGCAATGGGATGTGGATTTTTTGCTTCACATTCAAAGACAATTTGGGGCAATCTGGCGGCGCTAAAAGGCCGAAGAGACGATGTTACGAATTGATAGTCACCAGTTGGGGGTCGCGCAGGGATCTCTGCTCTTGTTTTCCGATTTTCAGGATGGCGGTGCCATGTGGACCGGCAAGGGGCCACGGGAACTTCGCCGTGTTGTGGAGTTTGACGAACATTTCATGCGCGCGCCAATGGTGCAGGTCTCTCTCTCGATGCTCGACATCGACAACAGCACGAACCACCGCGTCGATATTTCGGCGGAGATGATTGCAGAGGACGGATTTGTGATCGTTTTCCGGACATGGGGTGACACAAAGATTGCGCGCGTGCGAGCCGACTGGATCGCGATGGGGCCGGTCCGTCATGTGGACGACTGGGATCTTTAACCGGTTTGCGTCGATAGGTTGAAAACGAAAAAGGCGCGGGGAATTCCCGCGCCTTTCGTATGTTTGGAACCTGTGCCCGATTACGGGTGGTAGACGCCTTCGTAGAGCGGCACGAGGGTCTTGTCCTCGAACAGGCTCGACACGGAGGTGCCGTTCCAGGTGTTGATGATCGCCTGCGAGAAGAGCGGCGCGGTCGGAACGATGCGGATGTTCTTGCAGGCTTTGACGGCGTCGGTTGCCTCAATGGAGTCGGTGATGACGAGCGAGGACAGTTTGGAGTTCGTCACGCGCTCAACAGCAGGGCCGGACAGAACGCCGTGAGAGATGTAGGCATGCACTTCAGCTGCACCGTGCTCCATGAGCAGGTCAGCGGCTTTGCAGAGCGTGCCTGCGGTGTCCACGAGGTCGTCCACGATGATACATTTCTTGCCTTCGACAGAGCCGATGACAGTCATCTCGGCGACTTCACCCGGCTTCTCGCGGCGTTTATCCACGATGGAGAGCGGCGCGTCGATGCGTTTCGCCAGTTCGCGAGCACGAGCCACACCGCCAACGTCCGGAGACACGACCATGATGTCGTCCATGCCGCCCTTGAAGTTGTGCTTGATGTCGAGCGCAAAGACCGGAGAGGCGTAGAGGTTGTCGACGGGGATGTCGAAGAAGCCCTGGATCTGGGTCGCGTGCAGGTCGAGCGTCAGAACGCGTTCAATGCCGGCTTCGACCATCATGTTGGCGACGAGTTTTGCGGAGATCGGGGTGCGCGCTTTGGTGCGGCGGTCCTGACGGGCGTAGCCGAAGTAGGGGATCACAGCAGTGATGCGGCCCGCAGACGAGCGGCGCAGGGCATCGGTGATGATCAGGAGTTCCATGAGGTTGTCGTTGGCCGGATTGGAGGTCGGCTGGACGACGAACATATCTTCGCCACGGACGTTCTCATACACTTCGACGAAAATCTCGCCGTCGTTGAACCGTTCCACACGTGCGTCGCAGAGTTCGATCGACATGCCGCGGTGCATGGACAGGCGGCGTGCCATAGCATTCGCGAGTGTTCGGTTGGCATTACCAGAAATGAGTTTGGGCTCGTTCGTCGTGGGCATAGCAGCAGTCCCCAGGGTCAATATGGCCGAAAGCGTCACGGAATCGTAACGTTGACACCGCTTACCACTCGGGTAGCTTTTTGGAAACACGCCCTGAGGCCGCGAAAGGACTGAATTTGGCACATATTGACTATTATTTCTCTTTTCTGTCCGCATGGATTTATTTGGCTGACGGACGACTGGAAAAGATCGCGGAAAAACACGGAGCGACTGTGAGTTACAAGCCGTTCGATTTGATGACTGCATTTGACCGGCTTGGCGTTCCGCGCCCCGCAAATCGCGGGGAAGGGCGCAAAGTTTATCGCATGCAGGAGCTCAAGCGCCTGAAGGCAAAGACCGGCCTGCCAATGAATGTTGAGCCGCCTTTCTGGCCGACGAATGTTGCCCCTGCTGCCTACGCAGTGATCGCAGCACAGAACGCGGGCGGCGGTGATATGGGGACGTTGGTGAACGGGTTGTCCGCAGCAATGTGGCGTGACGACAAAGATATCGCTCAGGATGAGGTCATCACCGAGGCGCTGAAGACCGCAGGGTTTGATCCGATGCTCTCGATGACAGGGATGTTGGAAGGGGCCGAGACCTACCCACGCAACCTTGAGGAAGGTTTGGCAGCAGGTGTGTTCGGCTCACCGTTCTACATCGTCAAAGAGACGGACGAGCGGTTCTGGGGACGCGATCGTCTCGACATGCTCGACGAACATCTGGCCACGCTCTGACCGTGTGTCGCGGGCTGATTAGTCCGCGAATGCCGCCAATAGCGCATCGACATCGGCCTCGGTCGTGGACCAAGAAGCCACGAACCGTGCGAGCAAAGGTGTCTCGGGGTCGCCGATCAGTGAGGTGTCCGTGCCCCAGAGGTTATAGACCGCCCCTTTGCCGAGGGCCTTCGCGTGCATCGCGCGCGGTAGGCGCGCGAAGATCATGTTGCCGTCCGGATTATAGGCCAGTTCTCCGCCAACCTCGCTGAGCCCCTTCGCCAGTCGCGCGGCCATCGCGTTAGACTGTGCCGCGAGCTCAAGCCACAGATCGTTCTCGAGCCATGCGAGGATCTGTGCAGAGACATAGCGCGCCTTGGACAGGTTGTGACCGCCACGCATCCGGTGGCTTTCAAAGGCCTCCTGCAGTGCGGGGTCGAACAGCACGGCAGCTTCCGCCGCCATGCCCCCGTTCTTTGTTGCGCCAAGAGAGAGCGTCGAAAGTTCGCGCGTCATTTCCCAAGGGGAGACGCCAGTCGCGACCAGAGCATTCGAGAAGCGCGCGCCGTCGAGATGCATGGGGAGGCGACTTGCGTCGGCGAGCGCGCCGAGTTGTGCGGGGGTATAGGCCTCGCCGAATTCCGTCAGGTTCGTGACAGAAACTGCGGACGGCACCATGGCGTGCACACCATGTCCTGCTTTGTCGGTTGCGATAGCCGCCACAAGCGCCTCGGGGGCGATCCGGCTGTCCGCTGCAGGGAGGGCCTTCAGTTTGAGCCCCGCGCCATAGAATGTCGCCGCCCCGCGTTCGTCCACTTCAATATGCGCGGTCTCATGACAATAGGCGACGCCCCAAGGCGGGCTCATCGCGGCGAGCAGGGCGGCATTGGTGCCCGTGCCAGAGGTCATGGGGTAGACGAGCGCATCTGGTGCCTGAAAGAGGTCACGGAGTCGTTCTGTCAGTTCCTCGGTCCAACGGTCCGTCGCATAGGGGGACGCATAGCCCTCATTAGCCGCCGTCAGGGCCTCAAGAACCTTGGGATGTGCCGGAGAGGTGTTGTCTGATCCGAAAAACATCAGGTCGGCTCCTCAATAATGTGGTCTTCCCACTCGTCTTCAGCAACCTCGAACTCCGGTACCGTCATGCCGCGCACAGAGACGCCGGCGGCATACACACTCTCAGGGTCGCCTGTGAGAAGGGGATGCCAGTCCGGCAAGGGGCGGCCCTGCCAGAGAAGGCGATAGGCGCAGGTGGATGGCATCCAGTAGGCGTGTTGTTCGATGGTCTCAGGGGTGAGGACGATACATTCCGGAACAAGGTTTTTGCGGATTTGATATTGCCCGCATTGGCAGGACTGATCATCCAGCAACCGGCAGGCGACGCGGGTGAGAAAGACCTCTCCCGTATCCGCATCTTCAATCTTGTTGAGGCAGCATTTGCCGCAGCCGTCGCAGAGTGCCTCCCACTCTTCGGCGGTCATCTTCGTGTATGGTATGGTTTCCCAGAATTTCTTCCGGACGCTCATTCCAATGCCCCGAGGATTTCGCGTGCGAGATCGCAATCCTTGTGCATCTGCTCGATGAGTGGTTCGAGCCCTGTGTAGACGATTTCCGGACGGAGGTAGTCTACGAACGCAATCGACAGATGTGTGTCGTAGAGGTCGCCCGAGAAGTCAAAAATGAAGGTCTCGAGGCAAGGCAGGTTTGCGCCGAAAGTTGGCTTCACGCCGAGCGAGGCCGCGCCATGGTAGTGACCTTTGTGCGGGCCGGAAAGAACATCGACGAGAACAGCATAAACTCCGAATTTCGGGGCATGCAGGCCAGCGACAGACATGTTCGCCGTCGGGAAGCCTAGGTCGCGGCCACGTTTGTCTCCGTGACCGACGACACCTTCGATGCGGTGCCAGTGTCCGAGCATCTCGGCCGCCTTGCGCGGATCGCCTTCGGCAAGCGCGACGCGGATGGCAGAGGACGAAGAAATGCCGCTATCGGTCTCAAGAAGCTCGGCGATCGTCACCTCAAAGCCCATCTCAGCGCCGAACCGTTTGAGGTCTTCGACCGAGCCGGCACGTTTGGAGCCAAAATGGAAATCGCGCCCGACAACGACATGCGACAGCCCGAGCCCGTCTTTGATAATCTCGCGGGCGAACTCTTCCGGGGTCATGCGCGCCATTTCAGCGTCAAATGGGAGCTGGAATAGGTGATCGACGCCCAGTTTGGCGAGACGGTTTGCTTTCGCCTCTGCGTTCATCAGGCGGAACGGCGGTGCGCCAGGAGCAAAGAATTCGCGCGGGTGGGGTTCGAAAGTAACGACGCCGAGAGGAGCGTTGTTGCATGCCAGATCGATAACGCGGCGATGTCCACGGTGCACGCCGTCAAAGTTTCCAATGGCCGCGGAACAGCCTTTGGCCGTTTCTGGGATCGTTTTCCAGTGCGTGTGGATCTGCATGGGGCTCCTCGCGGGAAGCCCCGCGCATCTCAGTCGAATTTCCGGCTCGGCGCAAGCACGAGGGCTTCGCCTTTCAGCACCACGGTATCGCCCACCATGCATCGACAATCAAGAGATACCCGGCGTTTTGCATGATCAATATCGGTCACGGTGACTTGCGTGAATACCGTATCGCCCGGGCGGACGGGGCCGAGAAACTTGAGTGTTTGACCGAGGTAGATGGATCCGTGACCTGGGAGTTGTTCGCCAATCACGGCGGAAACGAGACCGGCGGTCAGCATGCCGTGAGCGATCCGTCCCTCAAAAATCGTGTCTTCCGCATAGGCATCGTCGAAGTGAACCGGATTGCGGTCGGTCGAGACCTCACCAAACAACGCGATGTCGTGGTCAGTCACAGTCTTGCGAAGATGGCGAGTCATACCGATCTCGATGTCTTCGATGCAGATGGTTCCGCGAGGCAAATTGTCCAACATGATCTCCGAATCCTCTCATTTGTTGCAGTGCAGCATAGAGGAAATTTCGCAGGGAAACAATATTGCGCGCAAGAAAATTTTTATGTTTGCGCAAATTTGGACAATAAATTTCGTACAAAATTCAACTTTGGTCGTAAGGTTTAATGAAAAAAGCGCGGGTCCACGCCCGCGCTTCTAATGACTTGTGATCGAAGCGCTGCCTCAGCGCAGGAAGGGAATCGCCGCCGTCGGGGAGAGGTTCTGTTCTGCCAGAAAAGTTTTCAGACGCACTGGGTCCGGCGCATTCGGGTCCTCTCCGAATTCTTTGGCGGCGAGTCCGCCCGTGATGAACAGGACATCGAACCCTTCGCCAATGGCGCCCATCACATCAGTGCCGATACCGTCACCGATACAAAGAACGCGGTGGTCTTCAATCGGTGCGAGTTGTGCAAGACGGCGGCGGGCGAGGTCATAGATTGGTGGATGGGGTTTGCCGAAGTAGAGGCTTTCACCGCCCATCTCGGTGTAGAGCGCAGCGAGCGCACCGGCACACCACTCCCGCACGTCGCCTCGGTCCACGACGATATCGGGGTTCGCGCAGAGGAGTTTCATGCCTTTCTGCTTCGCATATAGGAAGGGAGCGCGATAAAGCTCCGGATCGGCGAGCGGGTCCTCGGGGCCGGAGGCCACGATGCCTTCGGCTTCCTCAAGCGGAACAACTTCGATGTCGAGTGCGTCGTCGAGAATTTCCATTGGTTGAAAGAAGTCGTCCTCGAACATTTCGCCGATGTGCCAAACCTTCTTGCCAACCACGCCGAGATACATTGCCATACGAGCAGAGTCGCCAGAGGTTGCGATTGCATCGTAGGCGTCCTCAGGGACGCCGAAGCCCGCGATCTGGTCAGCAACACTCCGCCACGGACGCGGAGAGTTCGTGACGAGCACGACTTTGCCGCCCGTCTTGCGATATTCCTGAAGTGCTGCGCAGGCCTCGGGGAATGCCTTTACCCCATTGTGGACGCAGCCCCAGAGATCGACGAACAAGGCGTCATAGTTTGTCGAGATTTCCGAGAGGTTCTGGATCAGGCGGGTCATACGGTGCTCCGTTCGTGGCTTGCTGCATTGCTATAGGTCTCTCGTGCGAAAGAAAAGTGTCAGCCTGCGATCAAGCGCCTGCGACGTTCTGGGCCTTGAGAAATGGCGGGCTTTGACGCACTTTCCGGAAAAGTTTGGAGGGTTGAGCACATGCAGAGCCATGTTAAGCGACGTATCATTGTTTTCGGTGGCGCAGCTGTCGTCGCAGCAGGGTTCGGGGCATTGAACGCGACCAAGGCCCCGGCGGGGTTCGAGGAGCGTGTGATGACCGTAGCGCAGATGAAAGACACAGGCGGTCTCATCGTGGACATCCGGACGCCGGAGGAATGGGCCGATACCGGAGTGATCGACGGGGCAATGTTGGTGACATTCGAGTCCCCTGACAGTTTTATGGCGCAAGTCGGGCCGGAGATTTCCGATGGGCGTGATCTGATCTTGATCTGTCGTTCGGGAAACCGGACGCGCCGAGCGGCGGAAATGCTTGCAGGGACTATTCCGAACCAGATCATCTCGATCCAGGGTGGGATGAGCGCGCAAATCAAGAGTGGCTATCAGACCGTTTCCGTAGAGTGATGCGCGGTATTTTGCCGGTCTGCGATCCTCTCTATATTAAATATTTACAAATATGAATTTAATGATCTGAGTGGGGCGACTGCGGTTTCCGCAGTCGCCATTTGTCATTTAAGAGAAAACAACGATGAAAAAGACGAACGTGAAGTTGAGTATCGGTGCAGTCTTGGTAATCGGCCTGAGCGGGCCCGCTTTCGCCTATCACGCCAACCCGTGGATGGACGACGACGATACTGTTCTCGCGCAGTATCACGATGAAAATCAGGCAAAGTCCGAGGACACCGACGGTGAAGATGAAATGAACGGTGTTATGGTCCGCAAAGCGCGCGGCAAGCTTGAGGGTATGGCAAGCGACAACAGCGGCCTCGGCGACGGGACGAGCAGTGGTCCGTCAGACCGTCAAGGCGGGAATGGCCGTCACTGAACGGACAGAGCGCCCTTAACCAAAGGCCTTCGGATAGGTGAGGTCTTTGGGTTTCCCTTTTGCGGGGCCGACTGTGAGCGTGTGGTCGAGCGGGTAGGGGGATGTGAAATCCGCCGCAATCGGTTTGAAACCGCAGCGCGCGTAGAATGTCGGGTCGCCCAATACGACGAGGGTCTGGCCCGACATTTCCGCCCACTGGCTGATCATCCCAACAAGCCGCCGCCCATAACCGCGCCCCTGCAGGTCCGGACGGATCGCGACAGGCGCAAGGCAGAGCCATCCCTTTGGACTGACCATTTTCGATAGGGCCGCATAGCCGATGACCTCGCCGTCCATGGGGAGAACCATCTCGCCGGCGATGGCCTTTGACTTGCGCAGGGCTTCGACCAGTTGCGCTTCGTCTTTTTGCCCGAAGGCTGCGGTAAGAAGGGCGGTCACAGCATCCTCTTCTCCGCGTTTCATTTCGCGCATGAAGTCGGGGGTCTTAAGCATTGCGGATCGCTTTCACATAAAGAGCTGCAAAAAGGGCTTCGGTCAGTACGGCCACGAGGATACCCGGGCCGACGCGCCCGAGCGCCCATTCGGTGAGGCCGAGAAGGCCCATTGTGATCATGAGCAACAGTCCCGCAGAGAGGAGCGTGCGTTGCACCTGTTTCTGCTCAGTCCCTGCAAGTTGTAGGTAGATCAGGCCAATGGGTGCAAAGAGTAGCCCCGCACGACGCGCCATAACCTCACCCCCGACAGACGGGTCCAGCCCGAAAGTCGCGCCAAAGAACGCAGGCGCGATCAGAAGGCCAGCGCAGAGCGCGAAGGATAGGGCGCTCGTCAGGCGAAAAAGCAGGGCAGGGGACATGAAGCCTCCAAAACAAAAGGGGCGCGAAAATCGCACCCCTTTAAAATCTCATTGAACGCGAAAAGTCGATCAGACTTTGAGGTTCGGGATGATCTGTTTTTTGCGGGACATGATGCCCGGCAGAACAACGCTGTCGCCCTCAACGGTCGCACCGAAGGATTTCTCGGCAACGGTTTTGCAGAGATCGTTCGGAGCAAAGAAGGTGGCTTCTTCGTTCAGGATGTCGACAACGAACAGGAGAACCTGATCCACACCGTCTTCGGCTTCCACGGTTTTGAAGCTCTCCATGATGGAGGCTTTGCGGTCGAGCACGAGTTTCGGCGCGGTGGTTTCCAAAACGGAGACGCGGAACTTGGTGCCGTCGACTTCGTATTCTTTGGAGTCCATGCGGATCAGCTCGGCGTCAGAGAACGCGGAAATGTCGGATTTGGCTTCGAACATTTCAGACGCATACTGACCGAGGTTGATGTTCAGCTCGGAGGCCAGTTTCTCGGCCAGCTCTTTGTCCACGTCGGTGGTGGTCGGCGAACGGAATTCCAGCGTGTCGGACAGGATGCAGGAGAGCATTGCGCCTTTGATGTTGTCCGGCATCTTGTCGGCGTCTTCGCCCATCAGGTCGTACATGATGGTTGCGGTGCAGGCGAGCGGACGGATGGTGATGTCGATCGGGCCTTTGGTTTCCAGACCGCCAACCAGTTTGTGGTGGTCGATGATCGCGGTCACGTTTGCGTCGTTGATCGCGTCCGGCAGTTCGGCCGGGTTGTTGGTGTCGACGATGACAACGTCCTGACCTTCAGCAACTTCGGAAATGATTTCCGGCTTCTCAAAGCCCCATTTCTCGACAACGAACGCAGCCTCGGTGTTCGGCTCGCCGAGCAGAACGGCTTTGGCGTCGACGCCTTTGACTTCGTTAAGGTACCAAGCCCAGATCAGCGGAGAGCCGGTGGAGTCGGTGTCGGGGGATTTGTGGCCGAAAACAAGCGTGGTCATTATGTCTGTCCCATGGATTCCTGTGATTTCGCCCGCCTTATATGCATTGCAGCATAGCTTGTCACCTCCTGTGAACGCTCACAGGGGACGGTCTTTCGTCTTGGTTCCGCTGTGTGCCCGCGCTATCACAGAGCCTATGGTGAAACTCCGCGAAACCGACCTCTATCCCCCCGTGAAAGCGCATTTCGAGGCGCTGGGATATGTGGTGAAATCAGAGGTGCGGGACGCGGATGTGGTGGCGGTCAAAGACCGCGTGCCAGTCATCATCGAGTTGAAAACCGGCTTTACCCTCCAGCTCTTGCAACAAGGCACCGCGCGGCAAGCGATGAGCGACCACGTCTACCTCGCCGTGCCGCGGTGGAAGGGCAAGGCGGGCTGGCGGATGTTCAAGGCCAATATTGGCCTGTGCAAGCGGCTGGGACTTGGGGTGATCTCTGTGAATGTGGCGGAGGGAACGGTGCAGGTGCACCATGACCCGAGGCCGTTCACTCCGCGCAAGAATAAGGCGAAGACGGAAAAGCTCTTGGCCGAGTTCGCGCGGCGGGAGGGGGACCCGAATTTAGGCGGCTCAAAAGCCGGTGGCCGCGTCACCGCCTACCGTCAAGATGCGGAGAAATGCCGGGCGTATCTGTTGGAGCATGGGCCGTCTAAGGGAGCTGAGGTGGCGAAGGCCACGGGTGTCAAACACGCCACCCGGATGATGCGGGACAATCATTATGGGTGGTTTGAAAAGGTTGAGGTGGGGGTTTATGGGGTGAGGATGCGCGAAGGGCCCGATCCTACCTTGGAGACGGAAGAGGTCACAAATTATCCTTAAGGTAAGCAACGAACTCATCAGAGCGGGGCAAATCCAACCTTTTGACCAGTTTTCGAGCATCTTTGCGGTCGATGTCACCGAAATAATCTTGCTTACTGTGTGCGAGGCTTTCCGCAAGTGCTTCATGTTCGTCGGGGAACTTGATCATTTGATGATAGATCGGTTTTTTGAGCACATAAGGCACGGGGCCGGCATTGATCAGGATACGGTCGCGAACCTTCCGATCCGAAGCCATGCACATCAGGCCGTGCCATGCCGCCTCACAGGTGGATTGGTCCTCAAAAAAGTCGACCCAGAGAACATATTCGAGGGCATCGCATTGTGGTGTTCCGAAACGTTCGAGATAGCCAACGATCCTGCCCCAGAGGTGCTCTGTCGCAACCGGATCGGCTTGAGCGCTTTCCACATAGAATTGGAACAGGTGGTGGGAGGTCGCGTAGCAGGGCCAGAGTTCAATGACCTCGCACAGCCTGTCGATCTGTTGCTTGGTGGTGAGACTTTCCCATATATTGGCACTTATGCCTTCGCAGACATCTCGCACGACTTCCCAATGCCCATACTTGAACGGGGCCTCATCCCCGGACTTGAATCCTTCCGTGATCTCCGCAACCGACAGCGGGGTCTCGCTAACGCGATCGATCATGTCTTGAATGGAAAGCTCGTAAGTCAAAATGGGCTCCGATGACTTCGTCGAGTGTATGGCGAGTGATGAGGGCGTGGCTAGGCAAATTTTTCCCCCTCTCCCCTGTTGACTCACTCCCGCCTCCTTCCTAACTATGCGTCGTTGTCACTCTCCTGAGGTGAGTGCTAACGATTGATTTACCACCGCCCTGTGAGAGGGTGGCCCGAAACTGAAACTTTGAGCGAAGGAGCCTCGAAGATGGCATTCAAACCGCTGCACGACCGCGTTGTGGTCGAACGTGTTGAGAGCGAAGAAAAGACCGCTGGTGGTCTCATCATCCCCGATAGCGCAAAAGAAAAGCCCGCCGAAGGCAAAGTCGTTGCTGTGGGCGAAGGCGCTCGCAAAGACAGCGGCGAGCTGATCGCACCCTCTGTGAAAGAGGGCGACATCGTTCTCTTTGGCAAATGGTCCGGCACGGAAATCACCGTGGACGGCAAAGAGCTTCTCATCATGAAAGAGTCGGACATCCTCGGCATCATCGCCTAAGCGACGCCTGAGACCGACCCACATCAACCCAATTTACGGAGTGAACAATGGCTAAAGAAGTCAAGTTTGACGTCGACGCACGCAACCGCATGCTCAAAGGCGTGAACGTCCTCGCCGATGCAGTGAAAGTGACCCTCGGCCCGAAAGGCCGCAACGTGGTTCTCGACAAATCCTTCGGCGCACCGCGCATCACCAAAGACGGTGTGTCTGTCGCCAAAGAGATCGAGCTTGAAGACAAGTTCGAAAACATGGGCGCACAGATGGTGAAGGAAGTTGCTTCCCGCACCAACGACGAAGCAGGCGACGGCACCACCACCGCCACCGTTCTGGCCCAAGCCATCATCAAAGAAGGCCTCAAGCAGGTTGCTGCTGGTCTGAACCCGATGGACCTCAAGCGCGGCATCGACCTCGCAACCGCAAACGTTGTGGAAGCGATCAAAGCTGCTGCACGTCCGGTGAACGACTCTGCTGAAGTTGCTCAGGTTGGCACCATCTCCGCCAACGGCGAAGCAGAAATCGGTCAGCAGATCGCAGACGCGATGCAGAAAGTTGGCAACGACGGCGTGATCACCGTTGAAGAGAACAAAGGCATGGAAACCGAGACCACCGTGGTTGAGGGTATGCAGTTCGACCGCGGTTACCTCTCCCCGTACTTCGTGACCAACCCGGACAAGATGCTCGCCGAACTCGACGACTGCATCGTGCTCCTGCACGAGAAGAAACTCTCCTCGCTGCAGCCGATGGTTCCGCTCCTCGAGCAGGTCATCCAGTCCCAGAAACCGCTCCTCATCATCGCTGAAGATGTTGAAGGCGAAGCGCTCGCAACTCTCGTTGTGAACAAACTGCGCGGCGGTCTGAAAATCGCAGCTGTGAAAGCACCGGGCTTCGGCGATCGTCGGAAAGCCATGCTGCAGGACATCGCGATCCTCACCGGCGGTCAGGTCATCTCCGAAGACCTCGGCATGAAGCTTGAGAACGTCACCATGGACATGCTCGGCTCCGCTAAGAAAATCACCATCTCCAAAGACGAAACCACCATCGTCGACGGCGCTGGCGAGAAAGCAGAGATCGAAGCACGCGTTGCTCAGATCCGCACCCAGATCGAAGAAACCACTTCCGACTACGACCGTGAGAAACTGCAAGAGCGCGTTGCCAAACTGGCTGGCGGTGTTGCTGTTATCCGCGTCGGCGGCATGACCGAAGTCGAAGTGAAAGAGCGCAAAGACCGTGTGGACGATGCTCTCAACGCAACCCGCGCTGCCGTTCAAGAAGGCATCGTTGTGGGCGGCGGTGTTGCTCTCGTTCAGGCTGGTAAAGGCCTCGACGCTCTGAAAGGCGCAAACGCTGATCAGGACGCTGGTATCACCATCGTGCGCAAAGCCATCGAAGCTCCGCTGCGTCAGATCGCAGAGAACGCTGGTGTTGACGGTGCTGTCGTTGCTGGCAAAGTCCGTGAATCCGACGACCTTGCATTCGGCTTCAACGCTCAGACCGAAGAATATGGCGACATGTTCTCCTTCGGCGTGATCGACCCGGCCAAAGTGACCCGCACCGCTCTGGAAGACGCTGCTTCCATCGCAGGTCTGCTGATCACCACGGAAGCCATGGTTGCCGACAAACCGTCCAAAGATGGCGGCGCAGGCGCTGGCATGCCGGACATGGGCGGCATGGGCGGCATGGGCGGCATGATGTAATCCATCCCACTTGGGATGGTGCGCATGTAGCACCAAGATCGCAAGATTTGAGGAGGGCCGCATTTCGCGGCCCTTTTTCGTGCGCGCGTAACGGTTCCTTAGGGGCTTCCTCCTATCGTGAGGCAAAGCACCTGCCTGTCTGGAGGGAACATGTCTGCAGTCACCCGTTTTGTATTCGCGCTTTTCATTGCGCTTACCTGTTCACCAGTGTTCGCGAGTGAGCATCTTGCCCTAAAAATCGATATCGCTGGTCGTCAGAGAATGCTGACGCAGCGGATGGTGCGCTCGGCCTGTTTCATCGCGATGGAGGTCGATGTGAAGGCGCATCAGAAGCTTCTCGAAGATTCTGCCGCGCTCTTTGTCTCGTCTCTCTCAGAGCTCAAAACTAGTGGGGGATTTAATCATCTCGAACCCGCAACAGATCCGAATATCCTCTTGCAAATCGGATTGATCGAAAGCCTCTGGGACCCGTTTGACCAGCAGATCTCGGAACAACTGAACGCGCGCCGCATCGGATTTGAACAGCTGTCTCGTCTCTCTGATGCTGGTGAACGGCTGCTGAAGGCTTCGAATGACCTCGTCCTGTTGTTCGAGCGCGAGGCGAACGCTGTCGGAGCCCATCTTGATCCGCAACAGGCCAAGCTTGTAAATCTTTCTGGGCGTCAGAGAATGCTACTGCAGCGGATGGGAAAGCAGACCTGCCTCGCGTCAATCAGTTCCTCGGGTGAAGAGAATGAGGCCTTTCTGGCCCTGCAGGAAACATCTCAGATGTTTCATAGCACCGCTTTCAATCTGACTTTTGGTGCCCCTGACGCAGGCTTTCCGCCCTCACCGAATGACCATATTCTCGAGGTAAATGCGACCATCTGGCAACATTGGGCGGTGATGGATGCGATCTTGCAGGGTGTCGGGGAAAAGGCGCTTACCGAGAAAGAGCTGCAGGAACTGTCTTGGGATATTGAGGCGATGTATGTCGACCTGGATGCGGTCGTAAAGCTTTACGCTGATCTCTGAGGCGCGCTCCCGCAGTCAGATCCCGTTCGGCATGAAGCGTGCTGATCTTGCCGAATTCGGTGTCATAAACAGTGCATATTGCTTCCTGCTGTGGCGCACAATGTGCCGTGCTCTCGGGCACTTTGCTTTTGGTGCGCAAAAAAAGTCGCGCACTTTTAAGTGGATGTCGACAAATGCTGCAGCTGCGAAGAAAATTCACATGATGTGTTTTTCTGACAATGAATCTGTGTCACTGGTAGGAAAGGCATAACTTAGGGATGAGTGATATGTATTTGCGCGCATTGACAGAGGCGGATGAGATCGCTGTCTCGATCCTGCTTGATCAGGCTTTCGATGGGCCGGAAATGTATCGTTTTGCGAAGGAACTTCGTGCGGAAGACGCGATGGCTATGGAGCGGATCGCATACGACGGTGATACGATGCTCGGCTATGTTTGTTGCGCACGCATGGTTCACCCTGAAGAGTGGTGGGCATTGTCCATCCTTGCGGTTTCGCCGTCACACCGAAAGCGAGGCACAGGGCGGGAGATGGTTGTCCGCGCCATGAACCATGCGAAACGAGAGGGTGCGAAAGCCGTCGTGGTCGTTGGTGACACCAAGTATTTCGGCCGCGTCGGCTTCTCCAAACTGGCGGCATCGAAGCTCGAAATCCCGTTCTTCCCTGAATACACGTCGCTCTATCCGATTGCGCCCGGAACCGGGATGAGCAGCAATCGTCTTATTTTCCCTGATGCATATCGGCATTTGACCGAGGCAAAGGTGTCCTAAGCGGTCTCGAGTCCGAATGTCGCTGTCGGCGAATTTTCAAAAGAGTTGACCCGCGGGCGAGAAACGTAAGCCCGCGGGATTTGGATTTTTGAAGCTGGTGGATCTCAGGCCGGACCCAAGATCTTGTTGACGTGCCCCATCTTGCGACCGGCTTTCACTTCGGCTTTGCCATAGAGGTGAATGCCAACAGAGCCGTCTTTGGCGAACTCCGGAACGCGATCCACATCATCGCCGATCAGGTTGAGCATCTCGACATTCGAATGACGTTTCCCGTCACCGAGCGGCCAGCCGACGACAGCGCGAATGTGCTGCTCGAACTGGTCAATCACACACCCGTTTTGGGTCCAGTGGCCGGAATTGTGCACGCGGGGTGCGATCTCGTTAACGATGAGGCCGCCCTTCGTCACGAAGAGTTCAACCCCCATGACACCCACATAATTAAGCGCATTCAGGATCTTGGCAGCCAGAAGGACTGCGTCCGTCCGCTGTGCCGGCGAGAGCCGTGCAGGAACGGTAGTCGTGTGCAGGATGCCGGATTTGTGCACGTTTTCACCGGGATCGAAGCAGGAGATATCCCCCGCCTGACCGCGCGCTGCAATCACGGACACTTCATGCGTGAAGTCTACGAACCCTTCGAGGACCGCAGGTGCGCCCGCCATGTCTTTGAGGGCCTGCTCCGCATCGTCAGGCGACATCAAACGTGCCTGACCTTTGCCGTCATAGCCGAAGCGACGGGTTTTCAGGATCGACGGTGTGCCGATTTCTTCGATGGCTTCGGCGAGATCGACCTCATCATCCACAGCCGCGTAAGGCGCAACCTGAAGGCCCAGTTCGGACAAAAATGCTTTCTCGGTCAAACGGTCCTGAGAGACCGCGAGCGCCTTGCGGTTCGGACGGATCGGGACCAGAGATTCAATCAGGTCGAGGGCCGATGTCGGCACGTTCTCGAACTCATAGGTGACAACGTCGACGGAGGCTGCGAATTTCTTGAGCGCATCTTCGTCTTCGTAGCTGGCCTGAAAATGGTAGTTCGAGACGTGCGACGCAGGGCAATCGCCACCGGGTTCATACACGCATGTTTTGAAGCCGAGGCGGGACGCCGCGACAGACAGCATGCGACCCAACTGGCCGCCGCCCAAGATGCCAATCGTTGCGTTCGGGGAAAGGGGCTCAGTCATCGGTCGGCTCATCCGGAATGGAGGCGGAGAGAGCTTCGCGCCAAGCGTCGAGTTTCGCGCCGAGAGCCTCGTCGTGCGTGGCGAGAATGCCGACGGCCATGAGACCTGCGTTGGCTGCCCCCGCTTCACCGATTGCCATGGTGGCGACAGGGAAGCCCTTCGGCATCTGGACGATGGAATAGAGGCTATCAACGCCGGAAAGCGCGCGGGTTTGAACCGGAACGCCAATCACCGGAACGCGGGTTTTTGACGCCATCATGCCTGGCAGGTGGGCGGCGCCACCGGCGCCCGCAATAATCACTTTAAGGCCACGCGAAGCAGCCTCCTTGCCGTAGGACCACAGGCGATCTGGTGTCCGGTGCGCCGAAACGATCTTCGTCTCGTACGTCACGCCCAATTCATCCAGAATTTCTGCTGCACGTTTCATGGTGGGCCAGTCAGACTGGCTGCCCATAATGATGCCGACGTCGACGCTCATGGTGTCCCCTCGCGTTTGAAAGTTATTGAGGGGACTTATAGCGCGGCACGCGGCTTACGCAATAATATCAGGGGTAATCTGGTCCGAGATCAGCGCGATCCGATCTTTGAGGGCGAGTTTCTGCTTTTTCATACGTTGCAGGCGCAGGGCATCTAGGTGGCCTGTTTCTTGCATGGCTTCGATCGCAGCATCGAGATCGCGGTGTTCGCGCTTGAGTACTTCGAGTTTGATCCGAAGCACTTCAGTTTGATCCATCCGGTTGGACACGTTCATGGCGGTGTCTTCTATCTATTTTGGACTCAGTAAGTACGGAGCTTTGCATTTCCACGCAGAGATGGTCGCGAAAAGCATCCACTCCAACAGTCTATCCGCAAATCTTCAAATCTCAAAGCTTTAGAAGTGGCTCTTGAAGGGGGTGCGCGGCTCCCCCATATTTAGAGGGAAACTGGTTGCCGAAATCGGGACCGTAACACTGACCCAGTCGCTTTATTGAAAGGACGTGTCGATGACGAAAGTGAGCTTTGGGGCCCATCCGTTCTTGCTCGGGTTTGATCAGTTGGAACGATTGGTCGAGCGCACAGCAAAGTCAGATGCCGGTGGTTATCCACCGTATAATATTGAGCAAACCTCAGACAATTCTTACAGAATCACGCTCGCCGTGGCCGGCTTCGCAGAAGACCATCTCGCGATCACGCTCGAAGATCGGCAGCTTGTGGTGCGTGGACGTCAGCCAGAGACAGATTCGTCGCGTGTTTTCCTCCATCGCGGAATCGCTGGGCGGCAATTCCAGAGGTCCTTTGTTTTAGCCGACGGTGTTGAGGTGACTGGAGCCTCTGTGGAGAACGGCTTGCTTCATATCGATTTGAGCCGAACCCAGCCAGAGAGCGTTGTGCAGACCATTCAGATCAGGAAGGGATAAGTCATGGAAACCCGTTACCCGCATATCCCCACAGATGGGGAAGCAAAAGAAAAGATCGTTTATGTGCGCCCGGTTGCCGTAGCGGATTTGCCGGAAGACGTGCAGGCACAGGCCGAGGGTTTGGATCTCTTGTATTCGGTCAATGACAGCGAAGGCACGCGTCTCGCCCTCGTGGCGAACAAGCGGCTGGCCTTTGCGCTGGCGCGAGAGCACCATTTGGCGCCCGTCAGCGTCCACTAGACGATATGTTGAGAGATGAAGCAGGGCGGCTATGTGCCGCCCTTTTCTTTTGTGCGGCCGGTTTGCGGCGAATTGGCGCAGGCGACCGACGCGGAGAAATGCCGGTATGGCCTTGGATTGTGCGCGTCGCGTGACAATATCCACTTCAGGCCTTGTTCTGCGGTTAGACTGAGCGAGGCATACCTTCCTTCGCTCCGGAGATGTTCATGAAAACTTCCGCCTCTTATTCGGGCCTGCAGAAATTGCTGCATTGGGCCGTCGTTTTGACCTTTGCTTTTAACTACATTGTCTCTGACGGGATGGGGCGCGCGCTTCGCACCTTTTCTCAAACGGGTATTAACGACAGCCTGACGGCGCAGCTGCATGTGATTGTCGGTATTGCGACGATTGTTCTCATGGTCTTGCGCGTAATTGTCCGTCTCATTCAGGGCGCGCCTGAGTTGCCGCCCGCGCCGCATCCGCTCATGGATAAGGCCGCGCACTTTGCGCATATTGCGCTCTATGTCGCGATGATCCTGACGCCGGTCGTCGGTTTGCTCGCCTGGTTCGGGGGCGTTCGTGAGGCCGGCGATGTTCACGAGGTGCTCGTGAACCTGACAGTGCTGCTTGTGATCGCTCACGTCGCAGCGGCGCTTTTCCACCAATTCGTGCTCAAAGACGATCTCTTGAAACGCATGTCGCCACACTGATCGACACTGAGAGTGATGCCTGAAAGAAAGAAGCCCCGGCAGGAAGTGCCGGGGCTTCTTATATTTTGTTACGCGAGGCGCTTATTGAGCTGCGATCAGGCCCATAGCTTCGAGCTTGAGGATGACCTGATGTGCGCAGTTGTCGACATCGGTGCCCTCGGTCTCGACGCGCAGTTCCGGGTTTTCCGGAACGTCGTACGGGTCGGAGATGCCGGTGAACTCTTTGATCTTGCCTTCGCGGGCGAGCTTGTAGAGGCCTTTGCGGTCACGCTTTTCGCATTCCTCGATGGAGGTAGCGACGTGAACTTCGATAAATGCACCGAAGGATTCGATGTCTTCGCGCACAGCACGGCGGGTGGTCGCGTACGGAGCGATCGGAGCGCAGATCGCGATACCACCGTTTTTGGTGATCTCGGAGGCGACGTAGCCGATGCGACGGATGTTGAGGTCGCGGTGCTCTTTGGAGAAGCCGAGCTCGGAGGACAGGTTCTTACGAACGATGTCACCGTCAAGCAGCGTCACCGGACGGCCACCCATTTCCATCAGCTTGACCATCAGAGCGTTTGCAATGGTGGATTTGCCGGAGCCGGAGAAGCCAGTGAAGAACACGGTGAAGCCCTGCTTGGAACGAGGCGGCTTCGTGCGACGCAGTTCCTTCACAACTTCAGGGAAAGAGAACCACTCAGGGATTTCGAGACCTTCTGCCAGACGGCGACGAAGTTCGGTGCCGGAGATGTTGAGGATGGTGATTTCGTCCTTGTCCTCGATCTCGTCGATGGCTTCGTACTGAGCGCGTTCCTGAACCCAAACCATGTGTTTGAAGTCCACCATCTCGATTCCCATTTCTTCCTGGTGCGTGCGGAAGAGTTCCTGCGCATCATACGGGCCGTAAAAGTCTTCACCCTGGCTGTTGGAGCCCGGGCCCGCGTGGTCACGGCCAACGATGAAGTGGGTGCAGCCGTAGTTCTTGCGGATCAGGCCATGCCAAACAGCTTCACGCGGGCCAGCCATACGCATGGCGAGCGGCAGGAGGCTCATGGTCGTCGTGGACTGCGGGTATTTGTCGAGAACGGCTTCGTAGCAACGGACGCGAGTGAAGTGGTCAACGTCGCCCGGTTTGGTCATGCCGACAACCGGATGGATTAGAAGGTTGGCCTGAGCTTCTTTCGCGGCGCGGAAGGTGAGTTCCTGGTGCGCACGGTGGAGCGGGTTGCGGGTCTGGAACGCAACAACGCGGCGCCAGCCGAGCTTGCGGAAGTAGGCGCGAAGTTCGTTCGGCGTGTCGCGGCGGGCGCGGAAATCGTAGTGAACAGGCTGCTGGATGCCGGTCACCGGGCCGCCGAGGTAAACTTTGCCAGCGGTGTTGTGCAGGTAGTTGACGGCAGGGTGCTTGTCGTCGTCGGCGCCGAAAACTTTTTCAGCTTCAAGGGATTTGTTCGGCACCCAATTGTCGGTGACGGTCATGGTGGCGAGGATCACGCCTTCCTGATCGCGCAGGGCAATGTCTTGACCTGCTTCAAGGCTTGCTGCGAAATCTTCGGAGACGTCGAGCGTGATCGGCATCGGCCAGAGAGAGCCGTCAGCAAGGCGCATGTTTTCGACGACGCCATTGTAATCTTCCTCGGAGAGGAAGCCTTTGAGCGGGTTGAAACCACCGTTCATCAGGAGCTCAAGGTCGCAGATCTGGCGGGGCGTCAAGTCCCAGCTCACGAGGTCTGCTGCCTCTACTTTCAGTTTCTGAGCGCTCTCGTAAGAGACGTAGAGCTCGGGGATCGGGGCAAGATTCTCGGCCATGCAAATCGCCTTTTTTGGCTGGTACAGTTCAACGGTCAAAACGCCTTTGTCCAACAGAACGAAGGCCTATGGCGGGCTTAGCCTTTTTCCCTTTAAAAATTCAACACCGGATGAGAACGCATAAAAAAATGAGGCCTGAAGGCCTCACTTTTCCCGTATTTTAGAACATGAACTGCATAAAAGCAGTGCAGGCCAGAACGGATTTCTGGTGTTAGCGTCCGAGATGTTATTCCTGCGCCGCGAGCCAATGTTCGGCGTCGAGAGCAGCCATGCAGCCCATGCCAGCAGATGTGACCGCCTGACGGTATTTATGGTCAGTCAAATCACCTGCTGCAAAGATGCCGGGAATCGACGTTTCCGTGGTGCCGGGTTTGACGTAGACGTAGCCGCCGTTGTGCAGCTCGAGCTTGTCTTTGACCAGTTCGTTCGCTGGGGCGTGGCCGATAGCGACAAAGACGCCGCGGGCGGGGATGTCTGTGATTTCGCCGGTTTTGACGTTCTTGGTTTTGATGCCGTTGACACCTTTCATCGGCTTCTCGTCGCCATAGACTTCAAGAAGTTCGTTGTCCCAAAGCGGCACGATTTTCTCGTTCTTCATCAGACGGTCGATGAGGATCTTTTCGGCACGGAGTTCATCGCGGCGGTGAACCAGGGTGACCTTGGAGGCAAAGTTTGTGAGGAAGAGCGCTTCTTCAACTGCGGTGTTGCCGCCACCGATCACAACGATCTCCTGCCCGCGATAGAAGAACCCGTCACAGGTCGCGCAAGCGGAGACGCCGAACCCTTTGAAATTCTCTTCCGTTTCAAGGCCCAGCCATTTAGCGCGTGCGCCGGTCGCGAGGATAACGGCGTCAGCGGTGTAAATCGTGCCGCTGTCACCTTTGGCAACGAAGGGGCGCGCATCGGTGTCGAGTTCCGTAATGATGTCGGAGATGATCTCCGTTCCCATCGCTGCGGCGTGCTCTTGCATCTTCACCATAAGGTCGGGACCCTGCACCTCCGTGAAGGCGGGGAAGTTTTCGACCTCGGTCGTTGTGGTCAACTGGCCGCCCGGTTCCATGCCTTGCACAAGGATCGGGGAGAGCATAGCGCGTGCGGCATAGATGCCCGCAGTGTAGCCAGCAGGACCGGAGCCGATGATCAGAACTTTCGTGTGTTTCGTGTCCGCCATATCGGGACCTCTCGTGTTTCGTGTTGTCTTTCGCGTTGGCCCCGATATAGACACCGCTTGAGCGCATATCAAACCCTGCATCACGCAAGTTGCTGGTGAAAAAATGAGCAGGTGCTCGCGTGGTGCGCATAGGGTGCGCGAAATGCTCTTGCATGTTTCCGCCTTAAATGGGAAAGAATGTTGCGCGCAAGGGCGTAACTGCGCAGTTGTCTAGAAATTTTGCCGTTGGACAGAGGTCCGGAGAAATACAATGCCGTCGCACAAACTCGATGAGATCGATCGTAAAATTCTAGCCGAGTTGCAGGCAGATGGCCGTATGACCAACGTCGAACTGGCGAAGCGTGTGGGAATCTCTGCGCCGCCCTGTCTTCGTCGCGTACGCACTCTCGAAGAGAGCGGTTATATCAAGGGGTATCATGCCGTTGTTGATAGCCGTGCGCTCAATTTCGAGGTTCAGGTCTTCGCGATGGTCGGTCTGCAGAGCCAGGCCGAGGCAGATCTGTCCCGATTCGAGGCTCGGTGCCGTGAATGGCCGCTTGTGCGCGAATGCCACATGCTCAATGGCGAAGTGGATTTCATCCTCAAATGCGTTGCGCCTGACCTGTCGACCTTCCAGAGTTTTCTGACGGGTGAGTTGCTCTCGACGGAGAATGTCGCGTCTGTCAAAACGTCTCTCGTCATCCGTTGTGCGAAGGATGAACCAGGCGTGCCCTTCGATGTGCTCGAGGCCCGTGTCGCTCAAGACGCCTGAGGCGGTCGCCTCGCGACCCTGATCCCCTCATTTCATGAGACACAAAAAAACGGTTCGCCTTTTGAGCGAACCGTTTTCGTGGAAAAGCCAACGGTCCCCCGCCGGCCGGCTGAAACTTTTTATCTGGGCGACAGGTCACCAATCATTGCTGACGATAGTCGCGAGTGGGACAAAGCCCCAAAATCTCCGAGACAGGACAAATGCGGAAACAGCGCCATATAGCGCTCACGCAATTCGCCCTGTAGTTCACCCGTTGCGGAAGCGCCCGGATGATAAGTCTCTACGTCCAAACCGTTCACACGGATCATTCGGTGGCAGTTTAACGCAAAGTGATATGTCATCACCGACGAGATCGGCGTCACTTCGAAGACGGAGACACCGTCCACGAGGCTCGGCACTGGCACCAACGCCTGATCTGTGCCGAGCGATGCTTTCAGTCCTTCGGAGCGAAGCAGCAGGCGTGCGCCAGCGCCGAGGATCAGATCCGGGGCAGGTCGATCCATACCAAAGGTATCCGCCATAATACGATACAGGCGCTCTGGCTTGCGTCCGTCGCGACCGCGACTATCGAGTGACATTGCCCCCGTCCAGACAACGGTTTCAAAGTCACCTTCGACCGTCTCGACCTCATCGCCGGGCATCAGGTCTTCAACCGCAATGCGTCCGTGACGCGTTGGGATGAGCGCGCCTCGCGCAAATGCGTTAAATGCGTTTTCGATGATTGGCAGAGCAGGTGTGGCAGGGTGAGCCGACTGCAGTTGGTTGTTGTCGTCGAGCCACTGGATCTCGACGCGGCGCGTCGGTTCCTCGAAGCTCAGCGATTTCGACGAACGGGCAGACCATTCCTGCTGGGACAGCTGGGTTTTACGTGCCTCACAATGTGCGGGAACAGATGTCGGAACGGCGGCGAACGGGTCGATCAGAGGGCGAGAGCTCGGCGCCTCAGACGCGTGAGGTGGAGTCGTCGTATTAAAACTATTGGAAGACGCGTTTGCATCAACATGAGCAATACGCACACCGGAAAAAATCGGCGACATCGAAACCTCGTTACTGTTCTCGGCCCCCACCGAATACCAGTCCCGCGTAAATCCCAGATTAATGACCGGTCTGTCAAAAAAAAATTACAATTGATCTATTTTTTGAAATTGTTTTTCTAAATTTTATTCTTTGTTTCCAATTTTTCGCCATTATCTCGCGCAAACTGATGAAGGTTTGAACAAAAAATCCCGGTGCGGCGGCTGATGCTTTGTGTTTTTGCGCACATGGTTCGTGCGCATAAAATCAGTACAGGTGATTCGTTGCGGGCTGAGGTTGGTGACACATGCCGGCGCGACCGTTCGTCATAGGCGGATCAAGGTGATCAGGCGGCCATAATCCGCCTCCTTCTGGTGGCATGATCTGCGGTAGGAATAGAAGCGCGACGGATCAGAATAGGTGCAATGGCGTGTCCATTCCGCGTGTCCGACCCCCGCAGATCGCAGGCGGTGTAGGCCGAAGGCGGGCAGGTCGAACAGATAACGGTCTCCCTCTCCGTTCGCGAAGAAGCGTGCGTTGTCGGGATCATCCTGCATGAAATCGTCAAAGAATTCAGGGCCGACTTCATAGGCTCGTTGTGAAATCGTCGGGCCAATGACTGCGCTGATGTTCTCGCGCGTCGCGCCGAGGGCTACCATCGCGTCGACCGTGGCTTCCAGAACGCCACCAATCGCGCCTTTCCAACCTGCGTGGGCCGCTCCCACAACGCCTGCCTCACGATCTGCAAACAGAACGGGCTGGCAGTCAGCGGTCAGGACGACCAAACCAATTCCTGGCGTCGCCGTGACCAATCCGTCTGCTTTGGGGGCGGGGCCTGATGCGGGTCCGGTGACGGTCGCGACATCAGCAGAGTGAATTTGATAGGCCGGGAACAAATCAGCTGGTGTCAGGTCGAGCGCTGCCGCTGCACGGCTGCGGTTTATTGCTACAATGTTTGACTGATCGGACGAAGCGAGGCCGCAATTCAGGCCGTCAAAAACGCCTGAAGATGCACCGCCCTTTCGTGTGAAAAAGCCGTGCTGGAACCCGTTCAGTGCGTCAGATCGGATGATATCAAGCGTCATGCGTCAAACCCCGGAGGCAGCAAGTGTGGAGCGGGCGCGATGGCCACAGCTTTAAAAAGCGTTCCCATTTCTGTGGGAGAGGTCAACCGTTCAAATGCGCGGATGTGGCTTTCGAGCGCTTTTCCGTCGAGCCGTTCCGCGAGCCGTTCGGCGCGCTGTTGGATGCCGAGGCGGGCAAGCAGGTGCCCTTGCTCGATCATTTTCGATGCGGCGGCACCGGTGCGGATCGCGGCAATAGCGATCGGTTCGAAATCGACGTGGGCGGTGAGGTCGGCCTGCCCGGGGCGGGCGAGGGGATCGACCATCTCATGCGCTTCGAGCGCCTGAAATGTGTCGCCAAGAGAGTGCCAATCCCCGTAGTCGACAATGATCGCGGCGCCGCCATGTGTTGCAATGCGCGTCGCGATCTCGTCTGTGATCGGCGCGGCGGCGGGGCAGAGTTCGACGATGTTCCCGTCGGTCGTGTCGGCAAGGCGGTGACGCAAGTCGGAGAGCGGTGAGGCCGCAGACAACCCGAGGGCCAGGGCGTCATCCTTAAAGCCGACCTGAGTTTCAGCCCAGCCTCCGCCTTTGCGGGTGAACTGGCGAATGGGAAGTGCGTCAAAAAACTCGTTCGCGACGAGCCAGAGCGGCGCATCGGGGAGATCGGTGATCTGGTCGCACCATGTGATCTCTCTGTCCGGCATTGCCGCGCGCTGTGCATTGCGGAGTATCGGGGAGGCCTCGACGAGATGAACGTTGCAGGCCTCATGAAAGCCTTTCACAGCGCGGGTGGCGCGCAGGATGTCCGCCATCAGTGTTCCACGTCCGGGACCGAGTTCGGCGAGGATAAAACTATCCGGAGCGCCTTGATCGAGCCAGCTCTGCGCAAGGGCGAGGCCGAGCAACTCACCGAACATCTGGCTGATCTCCGGTGCCGTCGTGAAATCCCCTGTCGCGCCGAGCGGATCGCGCGTGGTGTAGTAGCCATGCTCAGGGTGGAGCAGGCATTCGGCCATGTAGTCCGCGAGAGTGATCGGCCCTGTCTGACGAATGCGGCGGATCAGAATGTCTTTGAGCGCGGTCATGTCCATTTGGCCCGCAGCATAAAGAAGAGGCCGATCAGGATCATCGGAAGGGACAGAAGTTGTCCCATCTGCATCCCGAGAAAGACGGCGCCGGAGGGATTGGCGGCAGTGATGAACTGTGCATCGGCCTGCCGGAAGAATTCCACGATAAAACGCGAGAGGCCATAGCCCGCAAAGAACAGCCCCATGATGAAGCCGGGACGCTTCAGAGCGCCGCCAAACCACACGAGCGACAGGATGAGGGTGCCGAGGATCAGCCCCTCCATACCTGCTTCATAGAGCTGGGAGGGATGTCGCGCGCAGAGCATGCCGACGTTTTGGCAGGATTGCGCGGCGGGGCCAGGGAAGACCACAGCCCACGGCCCATCCCACGGTTTGCCCCAAAGTTCGGCATTCACAAAATTCGCGATCCGCCCGAGGAGCAATCCTGTCGGCGTTGCCATCGCGAGCAGGTCGCCAAGGGATAGAAGTGGCTTCTTATGTTTTAGGCCCCAGATGCCTGCGCCAACGATGACACCGAGAAAGCCGCCGTGAAAGGCCATGCCCCCTTGCCAAACCATCGGGATTTCGACCGGATTCGAGAAATAGTAGGCGGGTTTGTAGAATAGCACATAGCCGAGACGCCCGCCGAGGATGACGCCTGCAATCAGCCACGTGAGCAAATCCTCGAACTCTTCGCGTGTCAGGGGCACACCATTGCTCCAGAGGCGCTCAGTTTTCAGCGCTCGCAGGATCAGCACCCATCCGATCAGAAAGCCGCCGATATAGGCCAGCGCGTACCAATGCAGCGCAAAGACGAAGAACCCGAGATCAATTTCGAAGATCACGGGCGAGAGGTCGGGAAATGCGATTACAGCAGGCAGAGTCAACATGACCGCAACTGTCGTAACCGCAAAGGGGAAGTCAACCTTGTGATTTGTCTCGGACCGGCCCATATAGATCACAACCTTTCAAGAATTCGCTGGACGGAGACAGCCATGCAGACCCGCAACAAGATCCTCGACGATATTTCCCAGTTGATGACCAATGCCATGGGCGTGGCTCAAGGCGCGAAGGACGAAGCTGATACCGCGCTTAAAGGCCTCGTAGATCGTTGGCTCGCGGACCGCGATTTCGTCACCCGAGAAGAGTTCGACGCGGTGCGCGCCATGGCTCAGAAGGCCCGCGAAGAGAATGAAGCGCTCAAGAAGCGCCTTGATGCACTTGAAGCTGAGAAAAAAGCCTAAGCTTTACGCGGTGGTTTTTACGGATTGGAGGCTCCCTGTAGGGGGCCTTTTTTTATAGGTTTTTCTTATCCACAAGCTATCCACAGCCCCTGTGGAAAAAATAGGCATCCTGTGGAGCGCGGGCGTTTGGTGGGGATAACGCAAATATTTCGCTTTACAGGTTCGGTGCTTTCATCACACCATATCTAGTAAGGGAAGCGGAAAACAAACCGACCCTTAGAGCAGGCACCAAGTCATAGTGGCCGCCTTCTACGGACGCGCATGGGGATGTCGCGACGCCACTCTGACGCATAACAGACGAGGCTGCATATGTCGCTTATTGAGCAAGAATTCTCCACCGAAATCCATCCGATCGACCTGTGCGAGCACTTGTGCGAGTACAATGAGTGGGAATTTGATCGGGTTGCTGAGGATCAGATCGCCATGGCGGTCGAGGGTCAGTGGCGCACATACTCCATCACGCTCGCATGGTCCGATTATGACGAGACTCTGCGCCTCATCTGCACCTTTGAAATGGAGCCGCCGGAGGAGAAGCTGCCGCAACTCTTCGAAGTGCTCAATCGCGCGAATGACCAGATCTGGACCGGTGCCTTCACCTACTGGGATGAGCAAAAGATCATGGTCTATCGCTACGGTCTCGTGCTCTCCGGTGGTCAGATCGCCAATCCGGAGCAGGTCGACCGGTTGATCGGCTCTGCCGTCGCAGCGTCCGAGCGCTTCTATCCGGCCTTCCAACTCGTTGCTTGGTCCGACCAAACGCCGGAAGAGGCCATGAGTGTCGCGATCCACGAGGCCTACGGGCGCGCGTAAGCTGCCACAAATTTGCAAGACCCAGCCTGCGTTGCACGTTTGGGCATGATTGATAGAGTGCCCCCGAATCCTTCGGGGGTATTTCTTTTGAGTGAGGCGAAAAAATGGATGATCTGAAAACACGCGGATTGGTTCTCTTGGGCTGCGGTAAAATGGGCTCGGCCATGCTCAAGGGTTGGCTCGATGGTGGCTTGCCTGCGTCTTCTGTCACTGTGCTCGATCCGTATCCGTCGGAGTGGCTGCAGGCCACAGGGGTGAACCTGAACACGGACCTTCCGGAAAACCCCGCCATCGTTCTGATCGCAGTGAAGCCGCAGATGATGGGCGATGCGCTCCCGACCCTTCAGGCACTTGGGAACGGGTCGACCGTTTTCCTGTCCGTCGCCGCTGGTATCAGCATTGCCACATACGAGGAGATGCTCGGCGAAAAGACCCCGATCATCCGTGCAATGCCGAACACACCGGCTGCGATTGGTCGCGGGATCACGGGGATTGTCGGCAACGCTGTCGCCTCCGCCGAAGATATCGACCTCGCGGAAGAGTTGCTCAAAGCCGTCGGTCAGGTCGTGCGTCTCGAAACCGAGGCCCAAATCCGTCCGCTGACTGCAATCTCCGGCTGCGGTCCGGCCTATGTCTTCCACCTGATCGAGGTCATGGCCGCTGCGGGCGAAAAGGCTGGCTTGTCTGCCGAAATGGCGATGCAACTCGCCAAGGCAACCGTTGGCGGGGCAGGGCAATTGGCCGAAGCGTCTGACGAAGATCCGGCGCAACTGCGTGTTAATGTGACCTCACCAGGTGGCGTCACTGCGGAAGCCCTGCGTGTGCTCATGGATGAGGAAACCGGCTTTCCGGTTCTTATGGAGCGTGCCGTTGCAGCCGCAATCAAACGCGACGAGGAACTCGCATGAGCGACCAGATTAGCTTTGATGACTTCCTGAAGGTTGAAGTGCGCGTCGGCACCATCTTGCGGGCAGAACCCTATCCGGAGGCGCGCAAGCCCGCGATCAAGCTCTGGATCGATTTCGGTGAGGAGATCGGTGAAAAGAAATCCTCGGCGCAAATCACGGTGCATTATGCGCCGGAGACGCTCGTAGGGCAGCAGGTGATGGCCGTTGTGAATTTCCCGCCGCGTCAGATCGGGCGGTTCATGTCCGAGGTTCTCGTACTCGGCTTCCCTGATGAGAACGGCGACGTCGTTTTGGCTCAGCCGTCTTTGGACGTTCCGAAAGGCGGGCGCCTGCACTGAAGCTCAGGTGGGGTGGTCTCCGACCGCCTCACGCCAATGGCGGCGGCAGAGGGACACGTAGCGCTCGTTGCCGCCGATCTCGACTTGTGCGCCCTCGGTGAGTACCTCGCCAGTCTCAGACATCCGCACCACCATGGTCGCTTTCTTTCCGCAGTGGCAGATCGTGCGGACTTCGCGCATCTCGTCAGCAAGCGCCAAGAGCGCCGCCGACCCCGGGAAAAGATGCCCCTGAAAATCGACGCGCAACCCGTAGCACATCACGGGCACTTTCAAATCGTCAACGACGCGCGCGAGTTGCCAAACCTGCTCTTCGGTCAGGAACTGAGCTTCATCGACGAAAATGCAGGTGACGGGGCCGTCCGCCAAACGGGCGTTGATCTTGGCAAAGAGGTCTTCACCTTCCTCGAAGGTATCTGCATCTGTCCCGATCCCGATGCGACTCCCGATCCGGCCTTCGCCCGCACGGTTATCAAACCGCGCCGTGATGAGGTAGGTCTCCATCCCGCGTTCACGGTAGTTGTGGGATGCTTGAAGCAGGAGCGTCGATTTGCCCGCATTCATGGTCGAGTAATGAAAATAGAGCTTTGCCATGCCGATCATGTGCCAGACACGGGGCCGCAGGATCAAGGGGCAGAATGCGGTCTGTTACCTGAAAAACAGAAACGGGCCACCAAAGGTGACCCGTGCCTGATATTGACGGGTGGAAACCATAAAAACGGGGTTTACCATAAAACATGTCCAGCGCGCCCGAAGGCTTGGGGATGAGGAGCTAGACAAAGGTACTTGTTAACGTTTTCCCCCCCTGTTGAGGCTTCCACCCGATCCGATGCATCTCTGCACCGAATTCTTTTTGATTCCGACGAACGCGGTAACCCGACTTGTGTGTCATAATAAAATCGTCAAATTAATGGGAAATGAATCGGCGAATTCCCCATCAGGGATCACGCAATTTTATTATTCAGATAGGGCGTGAGCCATGAATGCTGCGGGAAATTATTTGAAAAAGCACACCGAAGCCCTCGTGAAAGACGTGGGTCTTGAGGCGGCATGTGCTTTGACGGGCAAATCTAAGGCCACTCTCGGGCGTTACTACTCAACGGCTGCGGAACATGCGGACAGGTTTATTCCAGCGGATGCCGTGGCCCAGCTTGAAGCTGCAGCAAGCTATCCGCACGTCACCTCCGCGTTGGCGGAGTTGAAAGGGATCACCCTGTCCTATGATGCATCCCGCACCAACAACCCGCATCCGGGCGGCGTGAACACCGACGTTGTCGCGCTGTCGCAGCGGTTTGCGATCTTGATGGGGGAATATTCCGACGCGATCGAAGACGGGATCATCACATTCAACGAAGCGAAGCGCCTTCTTCGCGAGACGCTCGAATTGCAGCAGGTATTGATCAACATGAAGCTGCACCTCGAACAGGAAGCGACTTGATCCACTCCACTCGCAACGTGAGCATAGAAAAAGGCGGCCGGTGAGCCGCCTTTTGTGTTTCTAACTTATGCGCGCGACCGCTGGCGCTGGGGGCGCCCGTTGGCGGGTTTGCCCTGGCCCTTGCCGCCACCACGGCGCGCATTCGGTTTGCCACCTCCGCCGGCCCGCGCTTTGCCTTGGCCCGGTTGACCTCCACCACGACCGCGACGTTGCGGCTTGGGTTTCGGTGCCGCCGGTTGGTCATCAGCGGCCCAAGAGGCAGATGTTGCCACTGGAATCTTGATCTTCATAACCTTCTGGATTGCACGGAAATCGTCGAGCTCGGTCGGTGCACAGAAAGCGACCGCTTTGCCGTCGCGCCCGGCACGCGCCGTCCGACCGATACGGTGCACGAAGTTCTCAGGCACGTTCGGAAGTTCGAAGTTGTAAACGTGACGCACCGCCGGAATGTCGATACCACGCGCGGCGACATCGGTGGCGACGAGCACTTTGAGCTTGCCGCTCTTCGCTGCGGCGAGCGTGCGCTCGCGTTGGCCCTGAGATTTGTTGCCGTGGATTGCGCCAGCCTCAAAACCATCGCGGACGAGGTTCTTCGCGAGACGCTCTGCGCCATGTTTCGTACGGGCGAAGACGAGCGCAAGTTCGTCTGCGTGATCGCAGAGCAGCTCTTTGAGCAGCTCGTATTTCTCCGGCTGCGGCACGAAGTGGACTTCCTGCTCGATCTTGTCCGCGGCTTTGCCCGGAGGAGAGACCTCGATACGAACAGGAGACTTGAGATAGCTTTTCGCGATCTCGTTCATCTCTTTGCTCATGGTCGCGGAAAAGAGCATCGTCTGACGTTCTTGTGCGAGCATCGGGACGAGTTTGCGCAGCGCATGGATGAAGCCCATGTCGAGCATCTGGTCGGCTTCATCGAGCACGAGGAAGGTGGTCTCGTCAAGGCGCACAGCCTTGCGGTCGATCAGGTCCATGAGACGACCCGGCGTTGCCACGAGAATATCAGTGCCGCGATCGAGGCGGTTGATCTGGGCGTTGATCGAGACGCCGCCAACAACGCGGTTGAGTTTCAGGTGGCTGCCTTTGATGAACGGGAACAGACCATCTGCGATCTGGTTCACGAGCTCACGGGTCGGCGCGAGGATGAGTGCGCGCACTGTTTTTGGCGCGGGCTTCGATCCGTCGGAGTAGGCCATGTGCATGAGCGGAAGGCCGAAGGCCAGCGTCTTGCCGGTGCCAGTCTGGGCGAGGCCCATCACGTCGCGGCCATTCATCACTTCGGGAATGGCGCGCGCCTGAATCGGGGTCGGGGTATCGATGCCAATGTCTTTCAGCACATCGAGAAGCTTCGGCTTGAGGCCGAGCATGGAAAAATCAGTCATATATGTCCTTTGGTGGGCGGGCCCACACGCGATGACACGCCCGCCGGAGCGAACGCTTGGTTGGTCGCGGAAAAGGTCACCGGAGATGGCCATATGCGCACCCCGTCTTTCCGCCGGACCCCTGCGTGATATGGGAACCTGTGGGCCATTGGCCCGTCTCCGCCACCTGAAGCGCCCTCTCGGCGCAGCTGCTCACGCGGCAGCATGGGGTGTCGGTTGAGCGTCAAATGGGGCAGGGCGGGGCATAAGTCAAGATTTTTCGCCGCGCCGCAAAAAGAAACGCCCCGCGAAATGCAGGGCGTTTCTCAATTCTGTAAGGCGAATGTCGCTCAAACGTCTTGGAGGCTCAGAACCTCGACTTCACCCTCGAGGCGCGCCTTGATCGCCATTGCGGCTGCGTGGGAGGCAGCGGCGGTGGTGAAATACGGGATCTTGTCGTAGAGCGCGACGGAGCGGATTTCGCGCGAGTCTTCAAGCGCTTGGCTGCCTTCCGTCGTGTTCAGAACCAGAGAGATTTCGCCGTTCTTCATCATGTCGACGATGTTCGGGCGGCCCTCATAGACCTTGTTCACGATGGTGCTCGCGATGCCGTGCTCCTTGAGGAACTTCGCGGTGCCGCGGGTCGCCACGATTTCGAACCCGAGATCAACGAGCGTTTGCATCGCTTCGACCATTTTCGGTTTCTTGTCGTAGTTCTTGACGGACAGGAAGACCTTGCCGGAGCGCGGGAGATCGGTGCCTGCGCCCATTTGCGCCTTGAGGAAGGCTCGCGCGAAGGTTTTGTCTGCCCCCATGACCTCACCAGTGGAACGCATTTCCGGCCCGAGGATCGTGTCCACACCTGGGAAGCGGGCGAAAGGCAGAACGGCCTCTTTGACGGCGTAGCGACCGGTGCCCTCAGGAGCGACGAGGTCGAAGGTGTCGAGTTTCTCACCCGCCATAACGCGCGCAGCGATTGAGGCGATCGGGCTGTTCACGGCTTTCGCGACGAACGGCACGGTACGGGAGGCACGCGGGTTCACCTCGATGAGGTAGATCACATCGTCTTTCACAGCGAACTGCACGTTCATGAGGCCAACCACGTTCAGCGAGAGCGCGAGTGCTTCGGTCTGACGTTTCAGCTCTTCGATGATCTCAGGCTTGAGCGAGTAGGGCGGCAGCGAACAGGCGGAGTCACCGGAGTGAACACCGGCTTCTTCGATGTGCTGCATGATGCCCGCCACGTGAACCTTTTCACCGTCACAGAGCGCATCAACGTCCACCTCGGTTGCACCCGACAGGTAGTGGTCGAGCAGAACTGGGCTGTCGCCGGAAACGACCACAGCGGAGGAGATGTAGCGTTTCAGCTGATCCATGTCGCGGACGATTTCCATCGCGCGGCCGCCGAGCACGTAGGACGGACGGATCACGAGCGGGAAGCCGATGCCAGCAGCGATTTCAATCGCTTCCGCGTCGGTCGATGCGATGCCGTTGGTCGGTTGCTTAAGATCGAGACGGTTCACGAGATCCTGGAAACGCTCGCGGTCTTCTGCGAGGTCGATTGCGTCCGGCGAGGTGCCGAGGATCGGAATGCCTTCGGCTTCGAGCGCGTTCGCGAGTTTGAGCGGTGTCTGGCCGCCGAACTGAACGATCACACCGTGCAGCGTGCCGTTGTCCAGTTCCACGCGCAAGATTTCCATCACGTGTTCAAAGGTCAGCGGCTCGAAATAGAGACGGTCGGAGGTGTCGTAGTCGGTGGACACGGTTTCCGGGTTACAGTTGACCATGATGGTCTCGTATCCCTGCTCCGTGAGCGAGAAACAGGCGTGACAGCAGCAGTAGTCGAACTCGATGCCCTGACCGATCCGGTTCGGACCACCGCCGAGGATGACGACTTTCTTGCGGTCGGACGGACGTGCCTCACACTCGACTTCGCCCATCATCGGGGCTTCGTAGGTGGAGTACATGTAGGGCGTTTGTGCTTCGAACTCTGCGGCGCAGGTGTCGATGCGCTTGAACACGGCTTTGACGCCGAGGTTCTGACGCGCACGGCGCACATTGGCTTCGTCGCGGCCAGTCAGTTTGGCGAGACGTGCGTCGGTGAAGCCCATCATCTTGAGGGCGCGCAGGCCTTCTTCGGTGACCGGCAGGCCGTCTTTTTTGACTTCGGTTTCCGCAATCATGATTTCGCGGATACGGGCGAGGAACCACGGATCGAAAGAGTTGATCTCCTGAATTTCCTCGTCGGTGAACCCGAAACGCATGGCTTGAGCGATCACGCGAAGACGATCCGGCGTTGCTTTCGCAAGCTCGCGGGTGACGCTCTTGTCGATCTTCTGCTGGGCGGCTTCGTTTGCGCCGAGAAGGATGCGGGGCAGGGTGGTCTCATTGCCGTCTGCTTCGACGATGTCGGAAGCCTTCGGCATTTCCGGCAGTTCGATCTCGTCAAAACCGGTGAGGCCGGATTCCATGGAGGCGAGGGCTTTCTGCATCGACTCGTGGAACGTGCGGCCAATGGCCATGACCTCACCCACGGATTTCATCGCGGTGGTCAGGTTCGGCTCGGAGCCCGGGAATTTCTCAAAGGCGAATTTCGGGATCTTGGTGACGACATAGTCGATGGTCGGCTCAAAGGACGCAGGTGTCACTTTGGTGATGTCGTTGTCGAGTTCGTCGAGCGTGTAGCCCACGGCGAGTTTGGCAGCGATTTTCGCAATCGGGAAACCGGTCGCTTTGGACGCCAGAGCGGACGAGCGCGACACGCGCGGGTTCATCTCAATCACGACCATACGGCCATCGGCAGGGTTCACAGCCCACTGCACGTTGGAACCGCCGGTTTCCACGCCGATCTCACGCAGAACGTTGATCGAGTGGGTACGCATGATCTGGTATTCTTTGTCGGTGAGCGTCAGTGCCGGAGCAACCGTGACCGAGTCGCCGGTGTGAACGCCCATCGGGTCCACGTTTTCGATGGAGCAGACGATGATGGCGTTGTCGGCTTTGTCGCGCACAACTTCCATCTCGTATTCTTTCCAGCCGAGAAGGGATTCATCGACGAGGATCTGAGCCACCGGAGAGGCCTCAAGACCGGAGCGGCAGATTTTCTCATAGTCGTCGCGGTTATACGCAACGCCGCCGCCAGTGCCGCCGAGAGTAAAGGCCGGACGGATAATCGCCGGAAGGCCGATGTGCTCCAGAGCGCCCATGGCGATCTTCATGCCCGCCGCGATGTCAAAGGAGCCGTCTTCGCGCTTCGGCGCGGCAACGATGTCGGCTTTCGGGTTTTCGATGCCGAGGCGATCCATCGCTTCGCGGAAGAGTTTACGATCTTCTGCCATTTCAATGGCTTCGCGTTTCGCGCCGATCAGTTCTACGTTGAACTTGTCGAGCACACCCATGTCGGCGAGCGCGAGCGAGGTGTTGAGGCCCGTTTGACCACCCATCGTCGGAAGGAGCGCGTCGGGGCGTTCTTTCTCAATGATCTTGGCAACGACTTCCGGCGTGATCGGCTCGATGTAGGTCGCATCCGCCATGCCCGGGTCGGTCATGATCGTTGCGGGGTTCGAGTTCACGAGAATGACGCGGTAGCCCTCTTCCTTGAGCGCTTTACAGGCTTGCGCACCGGAATAGTCGAATTCACAGGCTTGCCCGATGATGATCGGCCCCGCACCAATAATCATGATGGAGGAAATATCGGTTCTCTTCGGCATGGCAGACCTCAGGCTATGTTTGTGCAGCTTCGGACACCCCTTAGCAGGGTGCGCGCAAATTGTCGTGGGTTATAGCCATGACGCGATTGGGTGCAAGGCCCCTTGCAGGATTCTCGGGATTTTTCCCTACGCCAATGGGGTTGTCCTGAGCCACCGCTTTCCGGTCTACATGTCCGATGCCGACTCCGACGAGGAGAATGAACGCAAAACGAGGCGAATCAAGAGCCCGAGCGCCACAAGTGTCGGGACCCAAGTTGTAGCCGTGAGCGGGCGTTCAAAGTCGGAAAGGTGTTGGTACGAGGAGTAGCTGAATGTGATCAGATACGCGATGATCCATAGACCCGCCTCGATGTTGGAGAACCTGAGAAACAATGCGGGTAACAGCACCAGCGGCAGGATGAAGTAGTGCGCCCAACCCAGTGGTCCGAAAAGTGCTGTGGCCAATGCGACGGTCAGAAGTGCCAGCGGCAGGGGCGTCTTCTGCCTAGAAGCTACGGAAATCAGAACCAGACCGAGAATGATCTTTGGTGCAATGGCTGTCCAAGCGGGACTATCCAGTCCGATGCCGAGTGACGTCGCACCGCTGAGTGTGTGCCAGCTCTGATAAAGAAGCACTTCAAGCGAAAAGTTGATTTTCGAAATGATCGTCAGGTGATCGGCCCAATCCAACAGGGAGAGCCAGGCCAAATGCATGTCCCAACCGGCGACAGAGACAGAGACCGCCAAGAATACAGCGCCGCTCGAAACCGCCGCGACCGCAGCTTTCCAAGCGCGGTCTTTGAGAAACAGAATGCCAAAGATAGCAGGGGACAGTTTGAGGGAGGCGGCCAGCGCAAGAAGGACACCCGCCGTTATCAGAAAACCGCGGCGGTACAGGTTGAATGTCAGCAGGATCAGAAAGCTTATGGTGATCTGCAATTGATTGTGCACGAGAGCCGTGTAGCTCGCGATAGAAGTGAAGAGGAACAGATAGCCGATCAGGAAGAGTAATCCTGGTGATACGTTTTTTGGCGCGGCGAGCCGCCATCCGAGCCAAGGCATGCTCGCAAGCATCGTCACCTGCGCCACCAAGAAAATCTTGAAGAAATCCCTCGGGCTGATCAGGCCGGTCAATGGTGCCGCGATCTTCGCAAGCATCGGCGGGTAGAGATAGGGATAGGCTACCTGATCCGCTTCTCCGAGCTCCTGCAGTAATTGTTTCCATGCGATCGGCGTGGAATTGTCGCGGGGATCGGAGGCCGGCTGGTAGACGAGATCGGGTGCTCCGATGTCGTAGGCATGGCCGGCGATATAAAGTGCGGACAAATCGGGTGCCCAACCTCCCCAGAACGTATTGAAGGCCCAAGCCATGAACGCAACGGCGCCGAGGGCCAATACGATTTTAGAGAATACATCGAGGGGCTGTCGCTCTTGCGGAGTGGGAGTGGTTTTAAGGGTGAACAAAGTTCCAACTTCTCGATCGCTTGAAAGAATTCGCCCGTTTTTGGCAGAGCGATGCTTTACAAGCAAGATTAGTCACGTCCTGACCGGGGCGGAGGCTTGACTTTCCCCTCTGAGACGAGTGTATCACCTCGAGCGATGTACGACCGCCGAAACGCCGCCCAAAATACCAAAGGGACCTGAACATGCACCTTTATCGCAGCCACACCTGCGCCGATCTGAACCAATCTAACGTGGGCGATACCGTTCGTCTGTCCGGCTGGGTGCACCGCATCCGCGACCACGGCGGCATCCTGTTTGTCGACTTGCGCGACCATTATGGGATCACTCAGGTGCTCTGCGATCCGGATAGTCCGGTGTTCTCCGAGATGGAAAAGGTCCGTTCGGAATGGTGTATCCGCATCGACGGAACCGTGAAAGCGCGTGATCCGGAACTCGTGAACCCGAAACTGCCGACCGGTGAGATCGAAGTGTTCGTGCGCGACCTCGAGGTCCTCGGCGCAGCAGCCGAATTGCCGCTCATGGTCTTTGGCGATCAGGAGTATCCGGAAGAGACCCGTCTCAAGTACCGCTACCTCGATCTGCGCCGCGAACAGATGCAGCGCAACATGATCATGCGTTCCCAAGTCGTCGCCGACCTGCGTCAGCGGATGTGGGCGAACAACTTTAACGAATTCCAGACGCCGATCATCACGGCCTCTTCGCCGGAAGGTGCGCGCGACTTCCTCGTGCCGTCCCGTCTGCACCCGGGCAAATTCTACGCCCTGCCGCAGGCCCCGCAGCAGTTCAAACAGCTTCTGATGGTGTCCGGCTTCGACAAATATTTCCAGATCGCACCGTGCTTCCGCGACGAAGACCCGCGTGCGGACCGCTCGCCGACCGACTTCTACCAGCTCGACATGGAAATGTCCTTTGTCACCCAGCAGGACATCTTTGATGTGATGGAGCCGGTGATCGCCGACATGTTCGACAAATTCGGCAAAGGCCGTAAGTCGAACCGCGATTGGCCGCAAATTTCCTATCGTGATGCGGCTCTGTGGTACGGCACCGACAAGCCGGACCTGCGCAACCCGCTCAAAATTCAGGACGTGTCCGAACACTTCCGCGGCTCCGGTTTTGCGATCTTCGCCAAGCTTCTGGAGCAGGAAGGCAACGTTGTTCGCGCTATTCCGGCCCCGAAAGGCGGCTCCCGCAAGTTCTGCGACCGCATGAACAAGTTTGCCCAGCAAGAGGGGCTGCCGGGGATGGGTTACATCTTCTGGCGCGATCAGGGCGAAGGCATGGAAGCAGCTGGTCCGCTCGCGAAAAACATCGGCCCAGAACGCACGGAAGCCATCCGTCAGCAGCTCGGTCTTGGTGTGGGCGATGCGGCGTTCTTCCTCGGCGGCAAGCCGAAGGCGTTTGAGCGTGTTGCCGGCAAAGCCCGCATGACCGTTTGGGAAGAAACCCCGAAGGCACCGGAAGACGAAAACTGGCGCGATCAGTTCAAATTCGCTTGGATCGTGGACTTCCCGATCTACGAGCAGGATGAAGAGACCGGCGACATTGATTTCGAACACAACCCGTTCTCCATGCCGCAAGGCGGGATGGACGCGCTCGAAGGCAACCCGCTCGACGTGCTTGGCTATCAGTATGACCTCGCGTGTAACGGCTATGAACTCGTGTCCGGCGCAATCCGGAACCACAAGCCGGAGATCATGTTCAAGGCGTTCGAACTCGCTGGCTACGGCAAGGACGAAGTCGAGAAGCGCTTTGGCGCCCTCGTTAACGCCTTCCAATACGGCGCACCGCCGCACGGTGGCTGTGCTCTCGGCATCGACCGTGCAGTGATGATCCTCGCCGATCAGGAAAACATCCGCGAAGTGATGCTCTTCCCGATGAACCAGCGCGCAGAAGATCTCATGATGAATGCACCGTCGGAGCCGACCAACGAACAGCTCCGCGAATTGCACCTTCGGGTTCTACCGCGCGAAGAGTGAAATTCGGAACAGAATGACAAAAAGGCACCGTGATTATCACGGTGCCTTTTTTCTTGGCGTGCTGGCGTCTCACCCCGCTTTGCGCGGCTCGATCCGGTTTCGCAGCAGGTTCTCGATACGGGCCAGGGCCGTCTGGAAGGGCAGGCCCTGCTCCCGATCAAAGGCGAGGGACTGGGCGGCGCTTTCCATCTCGGTGTCACCCGAAGAACGCGCGATGCCCGAGAGAAACTGCGCGATGTAATCAAGCATGTTCTCTCCATGGTCCGCCGTCAAAATCTCTGCGATATGGGTGAAGTCATCTCTGAGAGTTTCGGGATCGGGGGCGATATCCGTGTCGTTGACTGTATGCAGTCCGCTGGGGCGGAAGTCATCGGGCAGGCAAGAGAGGACGCATTCCTGAAACGCCCCGAGGTTTGAGATCGGCTTTTCGATAAACCCGTCAGCACCCGCCGCCTCCGAGAGCGGTTCCGCACCGCTATCCCCAGACATCCCGAGGATCACATCGACGCGTGGTCGGGCGTTGTTGAGTTCCGCGATCAGGTCCGTTCCCGAGCCGTCAGGAAGGCCGAGATCGACGATGACCACATTTGGCCTGTAAACCTTCAGGTGGCGATGGGCGGCGTGGAGCGTGTCCGCCCGTCTGATGCGGGCACCCGATCGCAGGCATAAGAGACGCAATGCCTCAGAGGCGAAGCGGCTGTCCTCAACCACGAGAACGGTCAGGCCCGCGAGGGGGCGCTGCGCCGTGGCGGTCGGCATCATATCGAGTGGTTTGTCTTTCACTGTCATCTCTCGGCTCCATCCGGATTTGCTGACCATTAGGGATGAAATTGGTGAAAGAGGCGTTAACCGAGCGTTTGCCGAAGTGCGCCGTTGGTCGCAGATCGCCCCTTAGGGCTTGCGAGCGCGCGGATCAGACGCGATAAGCGGTGCGAGCGAGTTTTGGAGGAGAAACTAGATGATCGGTCGTCTCAATCACGTTGCTATTGCTGTCCCTGATCTGGAAGCGGCAAGCGCACAATACGCAAACACCCTTGGTGCAAAAGTGAATCCGCCGCAGGACGAGCCGGATCATGGTGTGACCGTTGTATTCATCGAGCTGCCGAACACGAAGATCGAGCTTCTGTATCCGCTTGGCGAGGGCTCTCCTATTCAGGGTTTCCTCGATAAGAACCCTGCCGGTGGCATCCACCACATCTGCTACGAAGTCGATGACATCATCGTCGCCCGTGACAAGCTTAAAGCCGAAGGCGCCCGTGTTCTCGGCACTGGCGAGCCGAAAATCGGCGCGCATGGCAAACCCGTTCTCTTCCTTCACCCGAAGGACTTCAACGGCTGCCTGATCGAGCTGGAACAGGTCTGATCCCATGGCCATTACGTCCGCGATCGTTCTCTATGCTGTCACATGGTTCATGACCATGCTCGTTGCCTTGCCCATCGGCCTGAAGACACAGGGTGACATGGGTGAGAAGGTGGACGGGACGCATGACGGTGCGCCGGCGAACTACAACCCGAAGCGCAAGGCGCTTTGGGTTACGCTTTTTGCGACTGTGATCTGGGCGGTGCTTGTGACGATTATCCTGTCCGGTTGGATCACGTGGCACGATCTCGATTGGACCGCAAAACTGCCGTCTGTCGCGGATAGCTGATCTTCAGAGGCGGCTGCCTTCTAGGCGCATGAACATATGCGTAAAGGTGGCCGCGCCGAGCACCGGGATGAGCAGGTTCACGAGTGGGATGGTGAGCGGAATGGCCATCAGCGCCCCTGCGAGCCAGATTTTCGGCATATGACGTCGACGCGCGGCTTTTGCGCCCTCACGTCCCAAGCGCCGCATGGCGACCATCTGATAATACTCCCGCCCGAGCAAGAAGCCGTTTAGCGCCCAGAAGATGATCGGCGCGGCGATGTTCAGGAGCAGGTAGAGGACGAGGGCGACCAGGTTCGCGACGATGATCACGCCGAGAAATCCGAGACTGTCCATGACCATGTCCGTGAGCGACTGACGCGGCACTTCGGGAAGGTCGGGGTAGTGGCGATCTTCTACGGCTTCGGACACTTCTTCGAGAAAAATGCCGGTGAAGGCCGACGCAACCGGCACCATCAGAAAAACCGACAGCAGGATCATGAAAAACGCCGATCCGATGGAGAGTGCGTTGTCGATCCAGGACACCTCTCCGATCAAGGGCAGGGTGAGTGTGTCGGGGACGAAGATGCCAATGACCCAGACGAAGGCGAGATAGATCGCAATGAGGAGCGCGAGGCTGAGCCCCACGCCCTTCAGTAGAACCGATTGAAATCGCTTGTCGCCAAGCTGGCCAATCGCTTTCGCGAAGTCTCCGAACATTACTCGGAGACCCAGCTCACGATGACGTCGAGGTCCGGACGCGGGCGCTCCGGCGGGGCGGAAGTTTCCGTGCCGATGTGGATAAGGCCCGCGATGGATTCATGCGGTTCCAGACCGAGACCCTCTTCGCAGAAGGAAGGATTGTGTGATGCCCACCCGGAGAGCCAGTTTGCGCCCCAGCCGGACGCAAGTGCGGCGTTCAGCGTCGCGAGGCACACGGCACCGGCTGAATAGACCTGTTCGATGTGCGGGACTTTGGGGCTTTCTTTGGGGGAAAAGACAACTGCGACAGCGAGGTCGGCATCCGCATACTGACGGCGTTGCTTTTCGATCTTCTCCGGTTCGACGCCGAGCGTCTCACCCAGAGGGGGGATCATATCGGCCAGACGGGTCAGAGCCGCCTTTTCAAGCACGATAAAGCGCCAAGGCTCCAGCTTCCCGTGATCCGGTGTGCGCGCCGCTGCGGTCAAGATGGTCATGAGTTCCGATCGGTCGGGCACCGGACCTTTGAGCGTTTTGGCCGGACGGGAGCGGCGAGAGAGCAGGAAGTCGAGAACGGGTTGGTTCTGTTCAGGCATGTCGGGCTTTCTGTGAACTGCGTTTCCCCGAAGATGTCGGTGTTTTTGCGCGCAAATTCAACCGCTCCGTGTTAGTTAGCGCAACATGAATAAAGAAGAACTCAAAGCAGCGCTTGAAGCGGCCTTAGACGGTGATCTGCTTGCCGTGCGCGTCACGCCGAAAGCTTCGCGAAATGCGGTGGTTGTCGAAGGCGGGCTGGTGCGCGTCTACGTCACCACAGTGCCGGAGGGCGGCAAAGCGACGAAAGACGTCGTCAAGCTCTTGGCCAAGAGTATGGGGTGCCCGAAATCAGCGCTTGTGCTCGTGCGGGGCGAAACCTCACGGGACAAGGTGTTTCGCGTCAGTTGACGGCTCAGTCTGCCAAATTCGTGAGCCGATAGGCCCCCTCCGGTAGATCCAGCGCGGCTCCGAGGTCACGCAACTGCTGCATCGAGAAGGTGATCTTCTGGACCGTATCCGTGCGCGGATCGAGTTGTTCGACCGTGACACATTCGTCGAAAGCGGAAATGGTCACATCCTCCTGAAGGACGCTTTCGCCTTCGTCTACGAGGGTGACGACCGTCGCGTCAAATTCGTGTTCGATTGTAAACATAATTCGATGCTATCCCTCTCCCGCGCAAATGCAACACGGATCGTGCTCCGCCGCGCGGAATTCTGTTCTGTGATCTGACCTAAATTCCCCAGAAAACCACCGATCAGATTCGTTTTGTGCTCGTCTGTCTTTTGGGTGCGCGCCGGATCAGTTTCGAATTTTCTGAAAATTGCGCACCATTTTTTCGCATTCATCAACCAAATCACGCCAATCAGAGCCGAAAGGGTCCGCTTTGATACATATCAATGTTCGGGGCGGGGGCGTCTGTTTCCTTTTCGGTGGGATGTTGAAACTGCTTGCTGGGAGACTGCTATGAAACGGTTCGGGACCTTTGAGACCCATGCGCGCTTGGTGGAACGCATGGCGACAACGCTTGGTGTAGACCTTGAGGAGCGCGCGCAGCGCGGGGAAGAACCGAGTGAAGAACATGCGGTCGAGCGCGTCTATCGCTGCATGAGTTGCACAGAGCCGGAGCTTTGCACGCGCTTTCTCGACCTGCATCGGGATCTTGACGTGACGGCGGCAGAAGCACCGCCCTATTGCCGCAACCGGGCCGAACTACAGGGCCTCGCCGACGGCTCCTCGTAACGCACAGACGATTTTGAAAGGACAGATCTATGACGACTGACACGGAACTCCGCCCGGGAACCGCCTGCCTTATGCATGGTATGGCTGAGCGCTTGGGCGCGGATGTCACGCGCGCAGCGTCCTCAGGTGCCCTCTCCGAGAAAGAAGTCGCCGCGATGGAGGCGCGCTGCGGGAATTGCACACAGCATGACGCCTGCATTCTCTGGCTTCTGGAGCATCAGGGCGCACAGGACTTTGCGCCGGACTACTGTCTGAATACGCAGGAACTCGGCTATCTGCGCGCTGTCCAAAATCAACAGATCGAGGCCAAAGCGTAGACCGTTTCCCTTTCCGGTTTGCATGAGGCTGAGAGAGAAAAAGGACCCCGTGGGGTCCTTTTTTGTCTGCGTTGATATCGACTGCGATCAGTTGCCTTGGGCACCTGCGCCGATACCCATGCCGCCTGCACCCTGTCCGGCATTTGCCGCATCGACGACCATCGCGGAGAAGACGGTCATCTGAGCGCGGGTGTTCGACCCAGCGAGATCCTCCACGGTGGTCTCAGCGGAGGCGCCCGCATACCCTGCGGCATCCAGCCGCGCGATAAGTGTGCCGGTGTCGGTGTCAAAGATTGGTGCGAGTGTACCGAGCGTTTCATCCGCGAAGGCCCCAAAGGCTGCAAAGTTCGGCGGGCCCCCTGCGCGACCTTCTGCTTCCGGCCATGCATAGGCGCCAACTGTCAAGACGACGCCCAGCGCAATCACGGCGAGGCCGACAGGGCGTTTGAAATAGAGTTTGAACGGGCGCCAGTTGAGGACAACATGGAACGCGACGATCAGAACCATCGCGAGGCCGATAATCTCATGCATCCAACGTGCAATCCCCGTCACCTGGTGGAAATACCAAAGCACACCAGTAATTCCGACAATCGTGAAACTCGCAATCGTCAGTGGTGTGGCCCATTTGCGTAACATTTGAATTTTCCTTACGTCTTTTCGTCTCGGTTACTCGTTAAACGCAGATCCCGCTGCTCTCCGTCGCGAAAATTGCAGGACTTGAAACAGTTTTTTCACTCCGCCATTCTGAAATCATCAGGAGGGGGAGGGGTCGCATGGTCAACAAGATCGGTTTTGCGTTGAAACACCTTGTCTGGCGGACGCTCTGGAGCATCGCTGGATTGCGCTACGCCTGGACATCGGAAGATTCATTTCGAAGTTGGGTCTATGCGAACCTCGTCTCGGCCATTGCTGCATTTGTGATTGATATGACCACCGGAGAAAGAGCACTCATCCTCGCGCTGGGCATCCTCGTTTTGGCGGCGGAACTCTTCAACACCGCTATCGAAGACGCGGTGGATCACATCTCCGAGGAAATCCATCCGCTCGCAAAGTCGGCTAAGGACGCGGGCTCCGCCGCAGTGACCATGACCGCCATCGCCGCTGGCGTCGCATGGGTGGTGGTGCTCATCGGTTGAGCGGTGTAATCAGTCTGCATGCAGATTTACGATGGCATCATCTCTGACCGAGGATCGAAATACGCCGTATCCGGCGGCGCCTGTCAGTCCGAGGCGGAGGCAAAAGCATTCATCAAAGAACTTTGCCGTAAAAAGAAATTTGCGAAAGCCACGCACAATACATGGGGCGTTATCCTTCCCGATGGCACGCCTCTCAAAAACGACGATGGCGAGAGCGGTGCCGGAATGGTGATCCTGCGTATGCTTGAACGAGAGGGTGTAACGGGCCAAATCGTTGTTGTGACCCGCTGGTATGGCGGTAAACATTTGGGCGGCGACCGCTTTCGCCATGTGCAGGATGCGGTGCGCCATTATCTTGATCATGCGGAGTTGGCACATGGCTGAATATTCGCTTCCACAATTGCGCGCTCTCAGGCCGATGTTTCACGAACGCCTCATCGACCGCCGCATCGTTTCGCGTCGTCCGGTCTATCTCGAAGGCGTCTATCTTCAGTCACCCTGTCCCAAAGACGCCGGCACGCCACGCGAGGGCACTCTGACGGATTTCGCAGAGGTGCTCGTGCCCGATCAGGACGACGCCGTTCTCACGGGCAGGCAGGATTGGCTCCAACTCGGGCCGCAGAACCGACTGAGTGACGAGAACGGCAAAGTCTTCGACGACATTCGCGGCCTTTATGCGCGGCTTCTCATGGAAGGCGCCTTCCGCACATATGAGCGCGACGAGACGCCCGAGACGCGCGAAGCCTCCGAACTCGACTAACCTTTATTTGTGCGCCACGGCCTCGACCGGCCCGCCGTGCATCTTCCACGCCGTAAATCCGCCCGCCACATGGGCCACGCGATCAAACCCCATCTCCACACAGGTTTTGGTGGCAAGCGCCGAGCGCCACGCTGACGCGCAATAGAAGACGAACTTTTTGTCCTCGCCAAAGACCGGCTTGTAATACGGGCTTTCTGGGTCGATCCAGAATTCGAGCATCCCGCGCGGGCAATGAAACGCCCCCGGAATACGGCCCTCACGCTCCAACTCGCGACGGTCGCGCAAGTCAACGAATTGCACACCGTCTTCCTTCATCATGCCGATCGCGGTCTCGGTCGGGATCGTTTCGATCATCTGATGGGCCGCGGCGAGCAGGTCTTTGTAATTCTTGAGCATATGCGCCTCCCTTTGGGCGCAGAGTGGGCAGTGGAGGGCCGAACGTCAAGAGACTTGCCACCGCCCCGTGCGCTGTGCAGAGTTGGGACAGGAGGAGACATGCAAGACCATCAACCGAAAGCGTATACCGCGCTCTCGGATGCCGAAATTACGGCATTCGCGCACCTGTATCGGGGAGAGGTCTACCGCTCCACGCTCTGGCGCACGCGGCTCGACACATCGACTAACTGGGCGGTTGTGACGCTGGGCATCGCCCTGTCCATCGCCTTTGCCACACCCTCGGCCTCTCCGCTGCCTTTGCTGCTCGTGGGGATTCTTATCATCTTCTTTCTGATGTTGGAGGCGAGGCGCTATCGCTATTTCAACGTCTGGCGCGCGCGGTGTAGGTGGATGGAGACGCATTTCTTCGTGCCCATGCTGGACCGCGAGGCCGTCACCTGTGAAACCGACTGGCAAAAGGTGCTGGCGAAAGACTACCTCTATCCCGCCTATCACGTGCCGCTTCGCGTCGCAATCGGCCGCCGCATCCGCCGGAATTACTTCTGGATTTTGCTGATCCAGACGGTGGCCTACCTCGGCAAACTCCTCGTCCACCCGACGCCACTCACATCCGTCGACGACCTCTACGCCCGCGCCGCCATCGGCCCCGTCCACGGCGGCTGGCTCTTGGCGCTGGGCGCGGTCTACCTCGGTTCGTGGGGCTTGATCTCTGTGATCAGCTGGAGGGATGACAAACGGCGGGCTGCGAAGCGGGGGAACAATTCGAGCGGGATGGGGTGAGCAGACGCTTCTCTCTTGATCGGCACCGTTCGGCTTTAGACCAACCCGCGCGATGCAACGCATCGCGAGCGCCCGAGTTTCCGCGTCACGCCGAAGGTGTGCAATCAAGAGTGAGAGGGCGCTTTCAGCCCCCACCCTATGGTCAGGCGCTAAAGAGCAATTTTGAAAGATAATTGGATAGAATGTTCAAGCCGACTACAGACCCGATGCCCAAAACAGATTGGATGGCTGCAGTTCGGTTGTTTTTGCTAAACTTGCTATGGCAGCGATCATCTCCCTTATTAAGAAGTATAATCGAAAAGTTCTGAAAACGATCGATCCCTAGTTCGACAATTCGACCGAGAAAAGAGCCCAGTAACCATACGAGAAGCCCAGCGGCTGTCACGTACAGAAGCTGTGACGCGAGCCCAGTCAACGTGTCAATACTACTGCGCGCGAATGCAGCGCCGGAAAAATATAAAAACAATGCAGTCGAGCCAAACGCGAATATTGGATTTGCCCAGTGACTGTGTTTTTGAGCAGTTTCAACAACCTTATTATCCATTTTGCGGTCGAGGCCGTCAGCCCATTCTTGCACAGCCTGAAGAAAGGATCGTCCAACGACATAATCGACAAAATTTACTTTGCATCGTATCGGCGAGAGCGAAAAAAACCTTCTAATCCTCATTGAAGAGATCGGCAGACGATTTTCACCCTCTGCGATAGCAAGCGTCGAAGAAGTATGAAGCCCGATCTTATACGCTGCGGCTTTTCCGCTCGAAGCATTTCTTATCAAGTAATTGTATTCGAGATAGATATTTTCTATCGGAGATGAATTTCCTTTATTGTAGAGCTTAAAGCGGTCAAAGCTGCTGAACTGTTCTTTGCTTTTGTTAGAATGGAAGACCGTTACAGAGCAATTGTTCAATATCGCCCCATGCGAGACTGCGCACTGCTTAATGGTGTAGTTCACTTGCTCGAGGTCAGACATCCTTACAGTGACGGCATAATCGAGTTGAATGCTGTTTGCTTCAGTCTTTCCAGTTAGGTCGTTATAAAGCTCTTGCAGGGTTTTGAAGTCTAGTTGGTTTTCACCAATTTCGATAATATCATTCGACATTAAATAATTCTCTTTAAGTAAGCTTACCCCACAGATCGTATTCACCCGCCTCATCAACTTCAACAAAAACCAAATCCCCAACACTCAACCCCTCGGTCCCCTCGTCAATAAAGAGGTTTCCGTCGATTTCCGGCGCGTCGGCTTTGGTGCGGCAGGTGGCGATGCCGTCTTCGTCGATGTCGTCCACGATGGCTTGCTGGATCGTGCCGACTTTGGCCTCCAACTTGGCTTCGGAAATGGCCTGCGCCTTTTCCATAAACCGTTCCCAGCGTTCTTGTTTGACTTCCGCAGGGACGTGATCGGGCAGGGCGTTTGAGCGTGCGCCGTCGACGTTTTCGTATTGGAAGCAGCCAACGCGGTCGAGTTGGGCTTCGTCCATCCAGTCGAGAAGGTATTGGAATTCCGCCTCCGTCTCCCCCGGGTAGCCGACGATGAAGGTCGAGCGCAGGGTGATGTCGGGGCAGATGTCGCGCCAGGCTGCGATTTCGTCGAGCACTTTGGCCGAGGCCGCCGGACGTGCCATGCGTTTGAGGACGTCGGGGTGGCCGTGCTGGAACGGGATATCGAGGTAGGGCAGGACCGCGTTCGACGTGTCCGCCATGAGCGGGATCAGGTCGCGCACATGGGGGTAGGGGTAGACGTAGTGGAGCCGCACCCAGAGATCATCCGCCGCGCCCAGTTGACCCAGCTCGCGCGCGAGGTCGGTGATGTGGCTGCGGACCTCGCGGTCTTTCCACGGGTGGGTGTCATAGCGGCGGTCGAGGCCGTAGGCGGAGGTGTCCTGCGAGATGACGAGCAGTTCCTTGACACCCGCGTCCACGAGCTTTTCCGCCTCACGCAGAATGGCGTGGACAGGGCGCGACTGGAGTTTGCCGCGCATGTCGGGGATGATGCAGAACTTGCAGGCGTGATTGCAGCCCTCGGAAATCTTGAGGTAGCTGAAATGGCGTGGCGTGAGGCTCACACCGGTCGCGGGCAGCAGGTCGATAAACGGATCAGGCGAGGGTGGCACGGCGCCATGCACCGCATCGAGCACCTGTTCGTATTGGTGCGGACCGGTGACGGCGAGGACCTTGGGGTGGACGCCGGTGATATATTCCGGCTCTGCGCCGAGACAGCCGGTGACGATCACCTTGCCGTTTTCCTGAAGCGCCTCACCGATGGCCTCAAGGCTCTCTGCCTTCGCGGAATCGAGAAAACCGCAGGTGTTCACCACCACCGCATCCGCGCCCGCGTAGTCGGCGCTGATCTGATACCCTTCGGCGCGCAGGCGCGTCAGAATGCGTTCGCTGTCGACGAGCGCCTTCGGGCAACCAAGCGAGACCATGCCAATCGTCGGCTGACCGGCGCGGCGGGTGTCGTCAAACATGGCTTTGGGGGCCAGATCGGGGCGGAGATTCGGTGGGTTTGTGCTCATAAGAGGCTCATACACGCGATTGGGCGTTCGGGAAAGGCACGGCGCATGTGTGTTGGTGTTGGCTGAGATGGGTCTGAAAATCGGGGATCGGACAGTTTTGCGTCGCTAGTGGAAAGAAGGTTTCCGGCTTTTTTGACAGTTCTGGTATGCATTTATCGAAATGTGACAATGACTTGATCTCGATCACGTTTGTGCTGGCGATTAAGTGATTTCCAGTGTCTATGGCGGCGCGCGCGAAACGCGCGTTGACATGACGCCGGGCGGGGGACGCCTGCCCTCTGGAATTTGGAGGCCGAGAATGAACTCTCAACACACCAACCGTATTCTCCGCATGGGGCTGACCTGTGCGGCAATCTCCCTGCCGATGGTGGCGCAGGCGACCGAGGGCTATTTCGCGCTCGGCTATAGTCCTGCCGCACGCGGTGTTGCAGGGGCAGGCGTTGCCGCCACGCAGGATGCCATGTCCGTCGCCACCAATCCCGCAAGCGTCGCCGAGCTTGGCGAAGAACTATCCCTTGGCCTCCAGATCTTTTCGCCGGAGCGCGGCTACACCGGCACCGGCACCGGCTTTATCGCGCCGGGCACATGGGAATCCGGGTCCGATTACTTTCCTGTTCCGAACTTCGCCTATAACAAGCCGCTGGCCAACGGTGCCGTGCTGAACTTTGCGGCCTACGGCAACGGCGGGATGAACACGACCTACGAGAACGTCGCGAACCCGAATTGCCTAAGCGGTGTCTTCTGTGCGGGTGACGCCGGCGTCGATCTCACCCAGATGTTCCTGTCCGTGACCTTCGCCAACAAAGTCGGTCGCCTCTCCTACGGCCTTTCTCCGACCGTTGCCGTGCAAGCCTTCGAAGCGACCGGTCTCTCGGCTCTGTCCGCGAACTCCATTGATCCTGCACACTTCTCTGACAACGGCCACGATTTCTCCTATGGCGTCGGTCTCAAGTTCGGGGTTCAGTATGATGTGACCGATCAACTCACGCTCGGTTTCGCAGCGCAAACGAAGTTCGACATGAGCGAATTCGACAAATATGCGGGCCTTTTCGAAGGTGGTGGCGACTTCGATATTCCTGCCTCCGTGACGCTCGGCCTCGCCTATGAGACCTCGCCTGCGGTTACGCTGATGCTCGACTATCAGAAAATCTTCTATTCGGGTGTCCCGGCGGTGAGCAATGCGATGAACGGAACGCCGTTCGGAACAAATGGTGGCCCGGGCTTTGGCTGGGATGATGTCGAGGTTCTTCGCGTGGGCGTCGAATGGGTGGCGTCTGATACAATGACGTGGCGGGCCGGCTATGCCTACGCCACCAACCCGATTTCGAGCGCGGATGTGGCGCTCGGTGTTCTGGCCCCAGGTATCGTCGAACATCACTTTGCTGTTGGCGGGTCCAAAAAACTCAACGACCGTGACACGATCGATTTCTCTGTTTCCTATGTGCCTGAAAACACTGTGACAGGGCCTGTCGATATCACGATGGGTGGCGGCGACGTCGAGCTCTACATGAGCCAGATTTCTGCCTCCGTCGGGTGGACGCGCACTTTCTGAAATTCGGCCCTCCCCCCTTGGCCGTGCAGGGCGCCCCTTCGGGCGCCCTAATTCTGTGCAAGGGCTCCATAGCTTTCGTCAATCGGCGCACAGAGACTGTGTGGTCTGCCCAGACTACAGAATCCGCAAAAATGTTTAGGTCTAGGGAAAACGCACTCTAAGGACCCGGCTCATGCTGACCAATACCCCGACCCGCTACGGCGCGGCCGCCCGTTTTTTCCATTGGGCCATCGCGCTTTTGATTTTGTTCGATCTCGCTCTCGGCCTGATCGGTGAAGCCACACCGCGCAACGCGGACACTGTGGCACGGCTGCAAACGATTTACTCCGTGCACAAGACGCTTGGCGTCACCGTGCTTTTCCTTGCAATCCTCCGCGTGATTTGGGCGATGACCCAGCCCAAACCCGTGCCGCTTCATCCGGACCGCAAGGCAGAAACCCACCTCGCGGAATTCGTCCACTGGGCACTTTACGGCGCGATCTTCGTTATGCCGCTTTCCGGCTGGATCACGCATGCCGCAGAATCCGGTTTCGCGCCGATCCTCTGGCCCTTCGGGCAGGGGCTTCCCTTCGTCCCGAAGTCCGAATCTGTGGCCCACGCCGCCGGTGCGGTGCACGGGTTGTCCGCGTGGATCATCTACATCACCGTCGGCCTGCACGTTGCTGGCGCGCTCAAACACGCAATCATCGACCGTGATGGCCTCCTCGCCCGAATGCTGAAAGGCCGAGACGCAGGTGAGGCTGGCGGTCGTGTTCACGCCTCGCGCGTTATCCCGCTCGCTGCCGTGCTCCTTTGGGGCGCTGGCATCGCTATGCCGCTGACCCTGCCTGAGCCGCCTGAACCGACGGTTGAGACCGAAGAAGTGGAGCGTGAAGCCTCTGTCGTGCCAGAAACCTCGCCGGAGATGCAGAGTGATCTGCCGATCTGGACCGTCGAGGAAGGCTCGCTCGGGATCACTGTCGCTCAGATGGGCGCGCCAGTCGAAGGCAGCTTTGCGAACTGGAACGCTCAGATCGCCTATGATCCGAAAAGCGGAGCGGGAGAAGTCTCGGTGATGATCGACACGACCTCTCTGTCCCTCGGCACGGTGACCGAACAGGCAAAAGGTCCTGAATTCTTCAATACCGGGGCGTTTGCCTCTGCGACGTTCGCGGGCGACATCACCCGCGTTGACGGCACCGCGCACGAAGCCGTCGGAACCTTGACGCTCGTTGGTCAGGAAGTGCCTGTCACGCTGACGTTCGATCTCACGATTGACGGAGACACCGCTACGATGGTGGGGGCTACGTCGCTCGACCGTCGGGACTACGGTATTGGCTCCGGCTATGAGGACGAAAGCACGGTCGGCTACTCCGTCGAAGTTGCCACCGCTCTGACCGCGACGCTTCAATAACTTCTGTTCGGCCCTCGCAACGGGCCGAACCTTCTTCCCCAAAAGCTCAATATAAAAAGGCCGCCGGATTTCTCCGGCGGCCTTCGTCGTTCGAATGTCTGGTCGATTACTCGGCCGGGGTAGCCTCGATAGAGATCATGACTTCCACTTCGTCAGACACGTACGGTGCAAACATGCCCATGTCGAAGTCGGAACGCAGCACGGTGGTGGTGGCGTCAAAGCCAACCCACGGAGCGTTTGCCATCGGGTGAAGCATGTCTTGGGTCAGCACTGCGTCGAGCACGACCGGCTTGGTGATGCCGTTGATGGTCAGGTCGCCGGTGATGAGGCCGGAGGTCTCGCCGGTGACTTCGATACCGGTGGACACGAAGGAGATCGTCGGGTTTTCTTCTGCGCCGAAGAAGTCGCCGGTCAGGAAGTGTGCGGTGCGCTCGGCGAAGCCGGTGTAGAGGCTGTCGGTCGGGAAGGATACTTCGACGGAGGAGGCAGCAGCATCTTCTTTGTCGAACATGATGGTGCCGTCAAAGCCGGAGTACATGCCAGTGGTGGTGGAGTAACCGAGGTGGTTGTAGGTGAACACGATCTGGCTGTGCGACGGGTCCAGTGCGTATTTGACCGGTTCAGCAGTTGCGGCAGTCGCGCCGATCACCAGTGCGGAGGTGAGGAGGAAGTTTTTCATGATGTCAAAGCTCTCTTTGGCATAGTGTTGCGTTTCTAGACACCCCGAAGCTAATGCCTCTCCACGCTTTCAAACATTCCACGCCTTCAAACAAATTCTGTGCGCTTTCGCGCAGAACAGATGGCGGATTCGCGCCGACCTCACGAACTCGCGAGCCATAAACGCGAAAGGCCACCCGTGGGGCGGCCTTTCAAAATTTTCTGGTTATCAACCTAAAACTTAGCGGCGACGGTCGCGGCGCGAAGACATCGGTTGGAACGCGACGCCGACGTGGGCTTCGCAGTAGGGCTTGCCAGCCTGAGACGGCAGGCCGCAGAACCAGAAGTCCTCTGTTGCCGGATCACCGATCGGCCATTTGCAGGTCTTCTCGGTGAGTTCCATCACGGAGATCTTCTTTGCCTTCTTCTCGACCTCGTTCACCTTGGCGAGGGCCTCGGCAGGGATCTCGTTGGTCGACGGCTGCGGCGGCAGGGGCTGGCCTGCGGGAATAATTTGGCGGCGAGCCGGCGGGGTCGGGCGCGGTGCAGGTGCTTCCGCAGCTTCGGCTTCAACCGGTTGTGCAGCCGGCTTTGGCGCAGGCTTCGGCTTGGCCTCGACCTTGGGCTTCGGCGCGGGTTTCGCTTTCGGTGCGGCAGCAGGTTTCGCCGCAGCGCCGGACCCTGCGCGGTTGGAAAGGCCAAGACGGTGCACCTTGCCGATCACGGCATTGCGCGTCACGCCGCCAAGTTCCTTGGCGATCTGGGAGGCGGATTGGCCTTCGCCCCACATTTTCTTCAGAAGTTCGACGCGCTCATCAGTCCAGGACATGGATGCTTCCTTCGTTAATCTACTGGCCGCATAGGCCAGCCAAAAACGACCGTGCACAAGTGTTTTGCGTGCAAGGCCGCTTGAGAATTTGCTCTTTCCCCTATTTTAAGCACCACGGACGCGGTTACAAGCGGGCGCGGGCGGGAAATATCCGGCCGATATTCCGGAAAGACTGCTTTATAGCAATAGAATGAGGCAATGGAAATGGCTCAAGGTGAGTTGAAAATGGGTGTGCGTCGATTTGGCCGTGTCAACTGGCTCGGTTTGGCGACTCTCGCAAAGCGGGAGGTTTTTCGCTTCCTCGCAGTTTGGACCCAGACGCTTCTGGCGCCTTTGGTGACAGCAGGCCTGTTCCTGACCATCTTTACGCTGGCGATCGGCCCCTCGCGCGGTGACGTGATGGGCGTGCCCTTCGTCCACTTTCTCGCCCCCGGCATTCTCACCATGACGGTGATCCAGAACGCCTTCGCGAACACCTCTTCGTCGATCATGATCTCGAAAGTGCAGGGCAACATCGTTGATACGCTGATGCCGCCGCTTTCTCCGACGGAACTTGTCGTTGGCTACCTCGCGGGCGGCGCAACGCGCGGGATGATCGTGGCGGTCGCAATCTGGCTCGTCATGGCGATCTTCGTTGGTCTGCCGCTGCACCATCCGCTCTTTGCCATCGCCTTCGTGCTGCTCGGCGCGCTCTTCATCGGTGGTCTTGGCGTGCTCGCCGGTATCGTCAGTCAGAAGTTCGACCACATGGCCGCGATCACGAACTTCATCATCACGCCGCTGTCGTTCCTGTCAGGCACCTTCTATTCCGTCGAAACCCTGCCGCAGTGGTTCAAAGTCCTCACCCACCTCAATCCGGTGTTCTACCTGATCGACGGCGTGCGTTACGGTATCATCGGCACATCTGACAGTTCCCCGTGGCTCGGTCTGCTTGTGATGTCGTCCGTGACTGCTGTCGTGATCGTGATCAACTGGCGGTTCTTCAAGAACGGAACAAAACTCAAATCGTGATGGCATCGGCGCCGTATTTGGGACATCGTGCTTCTGACTGTTGGCACGAGGATATTATGCGGCGTCTCATTTGCCTGATCATTGCGCTCTTTCCGTCTCTCGGTTTTGCGGCCGATAGTCTGCCCACCGAACTCGACCGCGCAGATCGCCGCGCGGAGTTGATCGGGTGGGAGGCGATCGGGCGCGTTGATATGATCGGCACGGGAACCTGCACCGGTGTTCTGATCTCGTCCGATATTGTGCTGACCGCCGCCCATTGCGTTCTGGATGAGGCGAACAGGCCCTATCCCGCAGAGAGCTTCCTCTTCCGTGCGGGGCTCAGAAACGGCAAGTTTGTTGCCTCGTCTGCGGGCATCGCCGTCGCCGCATCTCCGTCCTACGATATGCGCAAAGGCGTGACGGAGCATAATATCCGCAATGACGTGGCCCTCATCAAACTGGCCTCTCCAATCCCGTCCGCCTTGGCGAAGCCGTTTCTCATCCATCGCGGCGGGGTGCCGGAGGGGAATCTGACCGCAGCCTCCTACGGTCAGGGCCGCAACAGCGCGCTCTCCATTCAACGCGAATGCCATCTCGTTGATGTGCGCGACGACGTTTACGGTTTCGACTGCGACATCACCTACGGCTCCTCGGGGGCGCCTGTCTTCGCCAATGACGGGGGACGGCTCTCCATCGTTTCTGTCGTCTCTGCCATGGTGCTCTATGACGAGAAAAAGCTCGGTGTGGGCGGTGCCATCACAGACAAGATCGCTGCGCTGAAGCGGCAGTTGGCCGTTGGGGCGACGACGGTCGAAACACCCAAAGCCGCGACCAAACGCATCACTGTCGGCGGGAGCAACACCTCCGTGGGCAATTCCAAATTCCTCAGCCCGGACTGATTTGCCTGAGCGGCGCCGAAATTCGCGACCAGCAATCAAAATTCCTTTGACAGAAATCTGTTAGAACCCTATTTCGCGGACCTATGAACATGACCCGCACATACGCCACTGAGTCCCGACGTCGACGCTAATTGCGTCAGACGTCCGTTCATTCGCGCCCAAAGCGGCGCAAATCGCGCGAATATCGCGCAAATACCCCGAAAAACCCCTTCCAGACCGTTGACAGGCCCGTGGCCTTTCGCCACCCATTGGGCCTCCCTAATTCAGAGGACATGACTTCGATGATTTCGACCATTCTGCCGACCTACAACCGGGCACCGCTTTCGTTCGTGAAGGGTGAAGGCTCCTGGCTTTTTGAGGCGGATGGCCGACGTTTCCTCGACCTCGGGGCAGGCATCGCCGTGAACACCCTTGGTCACGCGAACCCGGAGCTTGCGCAGGTCCTCAAGGATCAGGCCGACACGCTCTGGCATGTCTCCAACCTCTACAAAATTCCGGCCCAACAGGCGCTCGCCGACAAACTCGTCGAGACGACTTTTGCCGACACATGCTTCTTTACCAACTCCGGCACCGAGGCCGCCGAGCTCGCCATCAAGATGGCGCGCAAATACTGGTATGAGAAAGGCCAGCCGGAGAAGATCGAGATCATCACCTTCGAGGGCTGTTTCCACGGCCGTTCGACCGGCGCGATTGCGGCGTCCGGTTCCGAGAAGATGGTCAAAGGTTTTGGCCCGCTAATGCCGGGCTTTATGACGCTGCCTTATGGTGACTGGGACGCCGTGGCCGATCACGTCACCGACAAAACTGCCGCGATCATGATCGAGCCGGTGCAAGGCGAGGGCGGTATCCGCGTCGTTCCTGACGAGGCGCTCAAACTCCTGCGCCAGATCGCGGACGAGAAGGGCTGCCTGATCATCTTTGACGAGGTGCAATGTGGCGTCGCGCGGACCGGCAAACTCTTTGCCCATGAATACGCTGGCGTCACGCCGGACATCATGATGGTCGCGAAAGGCATCGGCGGGGGCTTCCCGCTCGGCGCTGTGCTCGCGACCGAAGAAGCTGCGTCCGGCATGGTCGCAGGCACCCACGGCTCCACCTATGGCGGCAACCCGCTCGGCTGTGCTATTGGCCTCAAAGTCATGGAAACGGTCTCCGATCCGGAGTTTCTCGCAGAGGTGAACCGCAAAGCGGGGCTTTTCAGCCAGAAGCTCGAAGGCCTCGTGGCCGATCACCCCGACGTATTCGAAGCCGTGCGCGGCGAGGGCCTCATGCTCGGTCTCAAGTGCAAGGTCGCGCCTGCTGATCTCGTCGCCAAAGGCTATGAGCAGGGCGTTTTGACCGTGCCTGCCGCCGATAACGTTGTGCGTATCCTGCCTGCGCTCAACATTTCCGATGAAGACATTTCCGAGGCCGTGGCGCGTATCGACGCCGCCGCATCCGCCCTCGAAATGCAATAAGAAGAGAGTGAGAAAGATGAAACACTTCCTCGACATCCATACGACCGACGCAAAAGAGCTGCACCGCATCATCGAGACCGCGAAGCTCACGAAGAATGCGCGCCACGACAAGCCGAAGGCCGCGCTCGATGCCGAGCTGCCGCTCAAAGACAAAATGGTCGCGCTGATCTTTGAAAAGCCGTCCACCCGGACCCGCGTGTCGTTCGATGTGGGCGTGCGTCAGATGGGTGGCCAGACCATGGTGCTGTCTGGCGCCGACATGCAGCTTGGCCACGGCGAAACCATCGCAGACACCGCGCGCGTTCTGTCTCGCTACGTCGACATGATCATGATCCGGACCTTTGAAGAGCAGACGCTCCTCGAGATGGCTGAATACGCCTCTGTGCCCGTCATCAACGGCCTGACAAACCGCACCCACCCCTGTCAGATCATGGCCGACATCCTCACCTACGAAGAGCACCGTGGCTCCATCAAAGGCAAGAAAGTCGTGTGGCTCGGCGACGGCAACAACGTCTGCGCGTCCTTCCTGCACGCCGCTGGCCAGTTCGGCTTTGATATGACCTTCGCAGGTCCCCAGCCGCTCGACCCGGAAATGGAATTCGTCGAAGGCGCGCGTGCGAAAGGCTCCAACATCGAGATCACCCGCGATGCCGAAGAGGCTGTTTCCGGCGCCGATCTCGTTGTGACCGACACATGGGTGTCGATGCACGATCCGGCCTCTGCCCGTGAGCGTCGCCACAATCAACTGCGCCCCTACCGCGTCGACCGCAAACTCATGTCGTTTGCGAAACCTGATGCACTCTTCATGCACTGCTTGCCGGCTCACCGTGGCGATGAAGTCACCAACAACGTAATGGATGGTCCGCAGTCCGTGATCTTTGACGAGGCAGAGAACCGTCTGCATGCGCAAAAGTCGATCATGCGCTGGTGCGTTGAGAGCTAATCCTTACGATATGACCGAATAAAACGGCCTCCGCCTTCGGGTGTGAGGCCGTTTCTTTTTTAGGTTCCAGCAATCAGGCGTGTGCCGTGATGACGTTGGAAACATGCGGAAAGGTGATGGCCTGCCCGTCAAAATACTCCCCGAGCCCCTGCAGGAACGTATCAATACAGGCCTCGCGCGCGCGCTCAGAGAGCGCTGAGAGCTTGTCCCCCGTATGCATCCCAGCCATCGCTCCGTCTGCATAGACCCGACCGTCCGGATGGTGCAACGTCAAGCTAACGCGCGTGATGCGGATGCTTGAGAAGCCCGCGTTGTCGAAATGGCGAGCAATCTCGTCCGGATCATAGAGGCTGCAAATCGCCTCGACCGCAGCCGCTGAGTCCGGTCCGACATGAGATGCAAGGGCGTGCGCCTGAGCTTCCAGTAGGGGGTTCTCTGAAAGCTGGCGAGAAACGCAAAAGGCGACACGCCCTTCTGGCCGCAAAACGCGGCGCAGCTCAGAAAGCGCAGCAGTCTTGTCAGGGAAAAACTGCAGCGCTTGTTGGCAATACGCGATATCGAATTGACCGGCCTCAAAGGGCAGGGCGCTCGCCTCCGCCTCTCGCCAATCGACTGAAATGCCCTGGTCACGCGCGCGCAACTCTGCGACGTCGAGCATCTCCGCGTTCATATCGACGCCGGTGAGAGTTTTCGGGGCGTAGCCCTCTGCCATGATCGTCCGAGACACAGCGCCAGTTCCGCAGCCCAAATCGAGAACACGGTCCCGGCTCCCGGGTGCGAGCGATCTAAGAAGTTCCTGCGCCCACGGCCGGAATATGACCGGTACCATCACGCGATCATAGCGCTCTGCGAAGCTTTCCGCGGCGTTGAGCAAAGTCTCGGGTGTCATTGGCATGCCCTCCCCCATGGCTGCCGAATGACCCATTCTAGCACAGATTGGCGCGATTACGTGCCCTGACTTTTCGACAGGTGCGCGGAACGGCGCTGATCTTGCGTTCTTAGGTGAGCAAATGGGACAGGAGGTAGAACACGCCACCGGAAATGAGCGCGGCTGCCGGAACAGTAATCACCCATGCCGCAACGATCGTCATGAAGTGGCTGCGACGCACGAGTTTGCGGCGGCGACGCTCTTCGGCGGCGATCCGTGTAGAGGCTTTCGCCCGTGCCGTCTCGCCCACGCGTTTCTCATGATACCACTCGCGGAAGAACCCGACGCCAAACACACCGCCGACGGCGATATGCGTCGAAGACACGGGCAGGCCGAGCCAGCTTGCGACAATCACAGTGATCGCGGCAGAGAGCGCGACGCAATAGGCGCGCATCGGGTTGAGCTTGGTGATCTGGCTGCCGACCATGCGGATGAGTTTCGGGCCGAACAGGATGAGGCCGAACGAAATGCCGAAAGCACCAATCACCATCACCCAAAGCGGGATGTTCACCTTGCCTGCAAACTCCCCGAAGGCGTTCGCGTGGACAATGGCGGCGAGCGGACCAACAGCGTTCGCCACGTCGTTCGCGCCATGCGCAAAGGACAGAAGGGCGGCGGAGATTACGAGCGGCAGGCCAAACAGCACTTTCAGAGACTTGTTGCGGTTCTCGAGGCCTTCGGATTGACGCCGGATCAGAGGCGCAGAGCCGATGTAGCAAAGTGCACCGACGATGACCCCGATCAGAAGAGCGGTGGGCAGGTCGATGGAGACGATCTTTTTCAGGCCTTTCACAGACAGATAGGTCGCAAAAGTTCCCATCATGATCCCGATCAGAACCGGCACCCAGCGACGTGCAGCTGCGATTTTGTCCGGCTGATACATGATCCGCGCTTTGATGAACCACAGAAAGCCGGCTGCGATCACGCCGCCGAGCAGAGGGGAGATGACCCAGCTCAGCGCGATCATGCCCATCGAGGCCCAATTCACCGTGGCAAAGCCTGCCGCCGCGATCCCTGCGCCCATGACGCCGCCGACAACGGAGTGCGTGGTGGACACCGGCGCGCCGATCCATGTGGCGAGGTTCACCCAAAGCGCAGAGGAGAGCAGGGCGGCCATCATTGCCCAGATGAAAATTCTGCTGTCCGCCATCGAGGACGGATCAATGATGCCCTTCGAGATCGTGGATACCACGTCGCCGCCAGCGAGAAGCGCGCCTGCGCTCTCACAAAGTGCCGCAATCACAATGGCCCCGCCCATGGTCAGCGCATTCGCACCAACGGCAGGCCCCATGTTGTTGGCAACGTCGTTCGCCCCGATGTTGATCGCCATGTAGGCGCCGAGCGCCGCCGCCGCGATCACGACCGCGGACCCCTGTTGCCCGCCAAAGAGCACAGCCGCAGCAAGTCCCGCGACGATGATGAACGCGAGCGCAACCCCGAGCCCCACCATCGGACGGGCAACATGGAAGGTCGCCTGCTCAACCCGATTGATCCGGTTGAGATCTTTATCGAGCGTGTGCCACTGTTTTTTGGAGTTGTCTGGTCCGGCCATCGGTCGCGTTGTCCCTTATGTGTCGCAAAAGCGTTACATTCGGGGGTGTCGCTACCGCGCGAGAGGCCTCATTTCAAGTGTTGCCCCGACAAAACGCCGGTTCGCGCCATGAAATATGGGGAAAATACGGTTTGCGCGTCTCAGAAGTCGCGCAGCAGGTCCTTCAGTTCCGGCTCCTCGACGAGCGCCGCAGCCTGTTTCGGCGTGACCCAGCGGCGTGTGCGTTCGTCCTTTTCCGGAAAGTCTTTTTCCAGGTGATCGACTTTGATCGAGTAAACCGTCGCCTCAACAGGGGCCATCACCCCGTTGTTGAGCTTCTTTACATAGTGATAGAGGCCGAGCGGCTTGCGGCTCACTTTGACAGGCTTCACACCGGCTTCTTCCCAGGCTTCCTGAGCGGCCGTGCCCGCACCGTCCAATCCGTCAATGGGCCAGCCCTTCGGGATGATCCAACGGCCTGAGTCGCGTGAGGTGATGAGCAGCACTTCCTTGCCACGCTTGCCGTCACGCCAACAGAGCGCAGCGGACTGCACATGGTTGGGGCGGCGCAGCAGCGGGTCGATAACCCCTGCCCATGCGGATTTCAAAAGTGGTGGCATATGATGCGTGTGCTCGTCGTTTTTTGTCTATCTGACGTATATACATAATTCCGCCGAATCGAAAAAGCAAGTTTCTTTCTGCATTGCGGTATCGCCCTTGCCTCTGTCCCATGTTGATATATGTAGTGTTAGCGCTGTCTTTTGTCGCAATCCGCGCGGTGAAGACGTTTTCAAAGGCTGTTCAGGAAATGACCAAGGAGGTCTCAGACCTATGTCACAAGCACGGATCGGACTCGTAGGGCTCGGCGTCATGGGCGCCAATCTTTCGCTCAATATCGCTGAAAACGGTTTTCCCATCGCGGTTTACAACCGGACTACCTCCATCACAGATGACTTCATCGCGAGCGCGGGCGACCTCGCTTCCAATGTGGTTGGGACGAAATCCTACGAAGAGCTTGTGGCGAGCCTGACGACCCCGCGCGCCATCATTATCCTCGTGAAAGCAGGCGGTCCCGTGGATGCAGTGATCGAGAGTCTTACGCCGCTCCTTGATGAAGGTGACATGATCATCGACGCCGGCAACGCCAATTTCCACGACACCCGCCGCCGTGAGGCAGCTCTTAGCGAGAAGGGGCTCAAGTTCTTCGGCATGGGCGTCTCCGGTGGTGAAGAGGGCGCGCGGCACGGCCCGTCGATCATGGTCGGCGGCGATGCGTCGTCCTATGAGGTGATCCGCGATATCGTTGAGGCCATCTCCGCCAAACACGGCGACACGCCCTGTGCCGCGCATTTCGGTCCTGATGGCGCCGGTCACTTCGTCAAAACCGTGCACAACGGCATCGAATACGCCGACATGCAGATGATCGCAGAGGTCTACGGCCTCCTGCGCGACGGCGCTGGCCACGCGCCTGCCGAAATCGGTGCTCTGTTCGAGCAATGGAACAAAGGCACGCTTGAATCCTATCTCGTCGAGATCACCGCGAAAGTGCTCCAAGAATCCGATCCCAAAACCGGTCAGCCCATGGTCGATGTGATCGTCGATAAGGCCGGCCAGAAGGGCACCGGCCGCTGGACCGCGATTGAGGCCATCACACTCGGCCAATCGCCCTCGACCATCGAGGCCGCCGTTGCCGCACGCTCTTGGTCCTCGGAAAAAGAAACGCGCCTTGCCGGTGAAGCGCTCTTTGCCGAGACACCTGCAGAGGCCGCGCCGATCCCGCCCGTCGAGGATCTCGAAGCCGCGCTCCTCGCCGCCAAAATCATTGCCTACGATCAGGGCTTCAAACTCCTCGCCGCCGCGTCCGAGGCCTATGAGTGGAACACCGATCTCGCCGTCGCTGCCGAAGTCTGGCGCGAAGGCTGCATCATCCGCTCCGCGCTCCTCGATGACATGGCTTCCGCCATCCGCGAAGGGTTGCCGCATGGCCAGCTCCTCTTCGCGCCGCGCTTCGCAGACCTCGTGAAGACCGGCGTCCGCGCACTCCGCCGCGTCGTGTCCTATGCTGCCATCACAGGTCTGCCGATCCCGGCCTTCGCCAATGCGCTTGCCTATTTCGATACGCTCCGCCAAGGCCGCGGCACCACCGATCTCGTTCAGGCGCAACGCGACTTCTTCGGTGCGCACGGGTTCGAACGCACCGACGGTGGCGCAGGCCATCACGGTCCATGGGGGGGCACAACGGCCCATAGCGCTGCACAACTCTAAAGACGGGTTTGCGCGTCAGCGTTTTCGCGGTTTCGCCCGTAGCGTCGGATCGGCCTCTGTCGGGTCCTCCGGCCACGGGTGCTTCGGATAGCGCCCGCGCATGTCCTTGCGCACATCGGCGTAAGACGTCTTCCAGAAATTCGGCAAATCCATGGTGACCTGCACCGGACGATGCCCCGGCGACGTCAGAACCACTTTCAAAGGCACACGCTTCGGCCCCACCGTCGGGTGAACCGTCGTGCCGAAAAACTCCTGAATCCGCCCCGTCACCTCCGGTGCCTCACCCGAATAATCAATCGGCAGCTTGCGCCCTACAGGGCTCTCGAAATGCGCAGGCACTTCGCGATCAAGGCGGCTCATCTGATCCCAGTCGAGCATCGCTCTGAGCGCGTACGTGATGTCGAGGTTGCGCAACTGCGCCTCCGTCTTTGCCCCCTTGAGATAGGGCAGGAGCCAGTCTTCAAGCGTCTCCATCAGCGCCGCGTCTGCCATCTCCGGATAGTCGTCGCCCATCAGGGCCACCCGCGCCGCAAACCGCTTCGCCGCATCCGTCCATGGCAGCCCGATCTGGCGCAACCCGACCAGCGCCCCGCGCGCAATTGCCTCTTTCGGCGCGTCCTTCCATTGACGGTCGTCGAGCGCGAGCGCGCCAAACATCTCCCGCCGCCGTGCGACGACGCGCTTTTCCCGCTTGTCCCAATCGCAGACATCATGCCACGCGATCTGACCGCCGTAGAGCGCGCGTAGCTCGCTCTCACTGATCTGCGCCGCCTGTCGGATTCTCGCGTCCCTTGGCGCGCCGTCGGTGTCGGTCACAACGATCAAGCGCGCGCTGGCGAGGTCGTCCCCTTCCGGCATCACAGCGCCTTTGCCACCGGACAAAAGATACCGCGGCTGATCCCCCGGACGCCGCAAGCCCACACGGTCCGGATAGGCCAGCGCCGCCATCTCTCCGAGGCTCAGGTCGTCGCCTTGAGGCAACCCGCTGCGCAGGCGCTTGGCTTCTTGCTTCACCCGTTCGATCACCCCACGGTCCGCATTGCCGGGCGACCGGATCGCGCGGGTCCTGAGAGACAGATCAACGCCAGCGCCCCGTAAAGGATCGCGTTCGTTCAATAGAGCGGCCAATTCCGCCGCATTGCTGCCCGCGATTTGCAGCATATGTGCAAGCCGCGGATGTAGCGGTTTTGCCGCGAGCGCCTTTCCGTGCGCCGTAATATGCCCGTCCGCGTCTAACGCCCCGAGGCTCACCAGCAGCGCACGCGCCTCCGCCAGTGGCCCCGCAGGCGGCGGCGTCAGAAACGCTAGATCGTCCTCCGTTGCCCCCCACATCGCCAGTTCGAGCGCAAATCCCGCGAGGTCCGCCGTCTCGATCTCGGCCGGCGCAAAGGCAGAGAGCGCACCTTCCTCGCCCTTCGTCCAGAGCCGGAAACACGTCCCCTCCGACACACGGCCCGCACGCCCGCGCCTTTGTTCGGCCTCGGCCTTTGACACCCGTTCCGTCACAAGGCGCGACATGCCCGACGCCGGATCAAACCGCGCCCGCCGCGCGCGTCCGGCGTCCACGACAATTCGCACGTCCTCGATGGTCAGAGAGGTCTCCGCGATAGAGGTGGCGAGCACGATCTTCCGCCCCTCTTTCACAGGCGCAATCGCCGCGCGTTGCTCTGCAAATTTCATCGCGCCAAACAAGGGCCGGATCACGCAATCCGCTGGTACACGCCCCTCAAGCGCCGCCTGCGCCCGACGGATTTCTCCTTCGCCGGGCAGGAACACGAGCGCCGATCCAGCCTCCTGCGTCACCGCCTCGATCACGAGGTCCGCGACCGCCTGCTCCAACCGCTGCCCCTTGCGCATGGGTGCATCGAGCCATCGGGTCTCCACCGGATAGGCGCGGCCCTCGGAGCGCACAATGGGTGCCCCGTCGAGCAGCGCAGCCACCGGATCGGCGTCTAGCGTCGCGGACATCACCACCAGCACGAGATCATCGCGCAGCGCCTGACAGACTTCCCACGTCAGCGCGAGGCCCAAATCGGCGTTCAGCGACCTTTCGTGGAATTCGTCAAAGATTACGGCCCCGATGCCACTCAATTCGGGGTCCGATTGTAGCATTCGTGTCAGAATGCCTTCGGTCACAACCTCGATCCGCGTGGCTTTCGACACCTTCGCCTCTCCGCGAATGCGGTAGCCCACAGTCTCTCCCGTGGTTTCCCCGAGCGTCTCCGCCATACGTTCCGCCGCAGACCGCGCCGCGAGCCGTCGAGGCTCCAGCATCACAATCCGCCCTTCGACATGCGGCAGCAGCGCGAGCGGAACGCGCGTCGTCTTGCCCGCCCCCGGAGGCGCCATGAGAACGGCCCGCCCCTCCGCACGAATGGCGGTGGTCAGCTCGTCTAAGACATCATCAATCGGAAGGCGCGGTGTGAACATGCGCCTCTTATGGTCGAAAGCACTAGTCCCGAAAAGAGGGCAGGGGTGGACAATCGCGCGCGGCTGCGGGAAAAAACGCGAGCGAGTGAGAGAACGCCGGGGGAGACGATGGACATCAAAGAGCTTGCCGAACAGGTCATCGCCGGAAACCGCCGTGCGTTGGCGCGCGCCATCACCTTGGTCGAAAGCGCCCGTGCAGATCACCGCGAACAGGCGATCGCGCTCATGGAAGAGGTCGGAAAATCCGGTCGCCAAGCGCTCCGCCTCGGCCTCTCCGGCACGCCGGGCGTTGGCAAATCCACCTTTATCGAGAGCTTCGGCATGATGCTCATCAAAGAAGGGCTGAAGGTCGCCGTGCTCGCCGTCGATCCGTCGTCGTCGCGCTCCGGTGGCTCTATCCTCGGGGATAAAACGCGGATGGAACTGCTGTCACGCGAGCGCAACGCCTTTATCCGCCCGTCTCCGTCGCAATCCGAACTTGGCGGCGTCGCCCGCCGCACGCGAGAGGCCGTCGCCCTGTGTGAGGCCGCAGGCTATGACCTGATCCTCATCGAAACGGTGGGTGTGGGCCAATCAGAAACCGTGGTTTCCGAAATGTCCGATCTGTTCCTCCTGCTCCTCGCCCCTGCGGGCGGCGACGAATTGCAGGGCGTCAAACGCGGCATCATGGAAATGGCGGACCTGATCCTCGTGAACAAAGCCGACGGCGACCTCAAACCCGCCGCGCAACGCACCTGTGCCGATTATGCCGGCGCGCTCCGCCTGATCCGCAAACGCCCGCAAGACCCGACGGATTTCCCCAAGGCCATGACCGTCTCCGCCATCGAAGAGAAGGGCCTCAAAGAAGCCTGGGGCGAGATGAATACGCTCATCGAGTGGCGGCGCGAGAACGGTTTCTTCGACAAACGCCGCTCCGAGCAGGCCGAATACTGGTTCGGGCAGGAAATCCGTCATGGACTCTTGGGGCAGCTGGAGAAAGAACCGCTCAAATCCATGATTACAGGCCTCGCTGGACGGGTCGCCGCTGGCGAGATGACACCGGGGCATGCGGCGGCAGATGTCCTGAGTGCGCTTCAACATGGCTAGGGTGCCGAAGAACGTGCGCTAGGGCTTGACGATTCTCTAACTATCGCTTAAGCACCGCCCACTGAATTTCGGACGCTGTCCCTCGGGCGGTGTCTATATTCTGTTGGAAATCGGTCTTTTCACGTATCGCAAAAGGCTTTTCGGACTTGCGTCCGGAACGCGTGCGCGTAAAAGGGGGCCGATCAAGACAGAATATGAGTCTTTTAAACTACGAGAGCATTCGCTTTCGAAAGTAGAAACGAGGATGAACCCATGTCGCGTCGTTGCGAACTGACCGGTAAAGGCCCGATGACTGGCAACAATGTCAGCCACGCCAAAAACAGAACCCGCCGCCGTTTCCTTCCGAACCTCAACGATGTGACGCTGATTTCGGAAACCCTCGGCCGCTCCTTCAAGCTGCGAATCTCCGCTGCTGCTCTGCGCTCCGTTGACCACCGTGGTGGTCTCGACGCGTTCCTTGCGAAAGCAAAGGACACAGAGCTGTCGGACAACGCACTGAAAATCAAAAAAGACATCGCGAAAGCCCAAGCTGCCGCTTAATCTTTTCTGATTTCTTCAGAGATTGACCCCGCAATGGAGTACCCGTTGCGGGGTTTCTCTTTTTGCGCCCGTCTTGCGCGCACTGCCGTCACGCTATTTCTGCGGCATTCGGTCTCTTTCGCTTTCGCACGCCTCCCGCTAATGTGCCGGACACTATGCGTCTCACTCGCACCATAAAGGCCCTTCTGGTCGCGTTCCTGCTGATCGTCACGTCCCAATCCATGGCCGTGGCGCGTGGAACCATGCGCGATGCGACAGGCTCTGTTGTGCTCTGCACAGGCACCGGTCCCGTGACTGTGCTCACAGACGCCGACGGCCAGCCGATCGGCCCGAGCCACATTTGTCCCGATTGTGCGCTCTCCGTGATCGCGGGGGTGACGGAAGCATTCGACCTGCTTCCGCCCGAACAGACCGTGACGCGATTTGCTCCGCTGGCTCTGGCGCTCGATACGCATGAGAACGTCCTGCCCCAAGCACGCGCCCGCGCGCCGCCGGTTGTCTGAGACTTCCAAACGCTCTCAAGACATCCAAGGACCAATTATGACTTTCAAAACCACTCTTCTGGCGGGCCTCACCGCCTGCACCCTCGCGATTCCGGCCTTTGCAGAGATCACCATCGTCGACCCCTATGCGCGCTCCTCCGGCATGATGGCCAAGACCGGCGCGGCGTTTTTCACGATTGAAAACAGCGGCGACGAGGATGATCAACTCATTGATGCCAAAGGCAACATCTCCAAGATCACCGAACTCCACACCCACAAAGAGATGGGCGACGGCATCATGAAGATGATGCACGTGCCCGAAGGCTTCACCATCCCCGCCCACGGCACCCATGCGCTCGCCCGTGGCGGGGACCACGTCATGTTCATGGGGCTGCTCAAGCCGATGGCGCAGGGCGATATCATCACCGTCACGCTCACCTTCGAGAAGGCAGGTGATATCACGGTAGACATCCCCGTCGATATGGAGCGCGTCGAAGGCACGATGCCCATGGACGGCACGGGCATGAAAAACGGCCAGATGAGCAACTGAGGCCACGCATCATTTCTGTGAAAGGCACGTCTTCGCGGCGTGCCTTTTTTCTTGCGCGACTCAAAAATCAGCGTAAATGACGCTCCATCGTGATGCGGGAAATTTCGGCCCTCATTGCGCGCTTTCTCTACAATTGAAGAGTCCCGAGAGATGCTGAGTGTCTATGCGTTCGAGGCGGCGTTTTCGCCCGCCGAGTGTGATGCAATTATTTCGCTGGCCCGTGAGGAAGACCTCGCGGACGCTGGTCTTGTGAAAAACCGGTCGGACCATAACCTGCGCCGCGCCGATCTCGCCTGGCTCGACGAGCGCGAAGGGGGCGAATGGATCATGGAGCGGATCATGGCGCTGGTGGCCGAAGCCAACCGAAGTCACTTCGACTTCGCCCTGACCGAGTTCGGCGAAAGCCCGCAGGTCGCCCGCTACGGCGCGGAGCGAGAGGGGCATTTCGTTTGGCATTCCGACGTGGGTGAGGGCGCGCTCGCCTCCCGTCGCAAACTCACAATGGTGGTGCAGCTTTCCGAACCCTCCGACTATCAAGGCGGCGCATTGGAGCTACAGCCCGACGCGAACATCCGCGAAGCAGACCGCGCCAAAGGCTCTGCCATCCTGTTTCCGTCCTTCGTGCTCCACCGTGTGACGCCCGTGACCTCGGGCGAACGCTACTCACTCTCCACTTGGGTCCATGGACCGGCGTTCCGCTAATGTGAGTATTTAAACCAAGAAGAAGCAGAAGGGTGCGCGCCGGTTGCCGATGCTCCGCACCGTGACGGACGTTCGGAAGGGGTTTCAGCCACACGAAACGGCGCGTCTTCTCCTTGGGCGGCCATCGGCGCTCCCGCCTGTTCCGCGAGAGGAGGGTAGGGTGCGACTGGTTACTATCCGGTTGAGGCCGCTGTCTTCTTCTTGGCCAAAATACTCAGGCCGTGTTCAGCCACCAAGAATCTCCGCCACCCATGCAGGCACAATCTCCGTCGCGGGGCCTTCGCGGATCTCGTCAAAGCGCCCGCCCGAGGCCTCCAGGTTGAGTTCCATCGTCTTGATCCCATAGGCGCGGGCCATCTGGCTAAAGCCAGCGGCGGGATAGACGACACCCGAGGTCCCGATCGCAACGAAAAGGCCGCTCTCTTCGAGGGCGTCCTGAATGCGCTCCATGTGATAGGGGATTTCGCCGAACCAGACGATGTCCGGACGTGTCGCGGGCGCGCCGCAGGCGGGGCAGGGGTCGGGCACGGCCATTTCCATAGGTGCGGGCCAGCGGTGTTCACACGCCGCACAGAGCGCGTCCCTGAGGGCGCCGTGCATATGGATCACCTCTTTCGCGCCGCCACGTTCCAACAGGTCATCGACGTTCTGCGTCACGAGGTGGACCGGCCCGTCGTGCTCCTCCTGCAACCGTGCGAGCGCCACATGCGCGGCGTTCGGTGCAGCCTCAGCCGCCTGCGCGCGTCGCATGTTGTAGAACCGCTGGACCAGTTCTGGATCGCGGGCAAAGGCCTCCGGTGTTGCGACATCCTCAACACGGTGATCTTCCCAGAGACCATCCTCTGCCCGAAATGTGCGCAATCCGCTTTCCGCAGACAGACCTGCACCAGAAAGTATAAAAATTCCGCCTGACATTCGGACCTCCTGTTGTCGGATGGGGTTTCGGAGACTAACCTGATCGCAGTCATTCATTCCTGCAAGGTTTGCGAGTGCCGAAAGGAGCGCCTATGCAGAAAATTCTTTTTGTCTGTCTCGGCAATATTTGCCGTTCGCCTTCTGCTGAAGCAGTGTTTGCTGCCAAAGCCGCAACTGCGGGGAAATCCGTCATGGTCGACAGCGCCGGAACCGGGGACTGGCATGTGGGCGAGCCTCCGTATCCTCCGATGCAGGACGCGGCCCGCGCGCGTGGTTACGATATGTCCGACCTGCGTGCCCGACAGATCAAGGTTGACGATTTCAAAGGCTTTGATCTGATCGTGGCCATGGACGGCAACAACCTGCGTGATGTCGAACGCCTGCGCCCCAAGGCGGGCAAGCCCGGCTCGGACACACCCGTCACCATGATGATGCAATATGCGCCGCAGACCGGAGAGAAATCCGTGCCGGATCCCTATTACACGCGCGATTTCGATGAAACGCTCGACCTGATCGAAGCCGCCTCCGACGGTCTCCTCGCCGCGCTCGACGCGTAGTCCGCGCAGAATGCCCTGACGGGGGTCAGCCGCAATACTCGGCGGCGACGTTTCCGAACTCTTTGTAGCGCAGCCAGAAGGCCTCATGGCTCTCCTTGTCCGATTGGCGAATGTCCTGCGCTTTTTGTGGGTCTTCAAAGAACTTCGCCGCCTGCCGTTGATCACTGTTGGTGAGCGTCATGTCCGCCACTTGCTGAATGCAACCACACAGCGCCACATTGTTCGCCGCACGGTCGGAGGCCATGCAGGCCTTTTCAATCGTCCGCGCCGATGCGGTCAGGGGCGACAGGGTCGCCGCAACCAGAACCGCAGTTGCAGCCAAAGTCTTTACCGTCCGAGCTTTCAAGGAATGTGTCATCTCTCTGCCTCATTGATCCAAAGCGCGCCCCGTCTCCGCAGGGTTCCGTCGCCATGAAGTATGAGGGGAAGTGTGCCAAAACCGAGGCCAGCTTTCAATCGCGGAGTTTGTCGCAGGGAGAGGGTCGGCGGAGGGGTGCCGAGGGCGAACGCAGATAAACCCCCGTTCGTCAATGAGAGCACCCCAAGATTGCACTCAACCCCCTTGCCATTTCCCCCCTTTCACAGCATAGAACTCAGCCAAACCTTCACGCGCTAAAGGCCTGTCATGACCGAGCTGAAAAACATCCGCAACTTCTCCATCGTGGCCCACATCGACCACGGGAAATCGACGCTGGCCGACCGGTTGATCCAGTCGACGAACACCGTGTCCGATCGCGATATGCAGGCGCAGTTGCTCGACAGCATGGACATTGAGCGCGAGCGCGGGATCACGATCAAGGCGAACTCTGTGCGCATTGATTACAAGGCCAACGACGGGCAGGATTACGTGTTGAACCTGATCGACACCCCCGGCCACGTGGACTTTGCCTATGAGGTCTCCCGGTCGATGCAGGCGGTTGAAGGCTCGCTCCTCGTGGTGGACGCAACGCAGGGGGTTGAGGCGCAGACGCTCGCCAACGTCTACACCGCGATTGACGCTGACCATGACATCGTGCCCGTGCTCAACAAGATCGACCTGCCTGCCGCAGAGCCGGAGCGCGTCTGTGAGCAGATCGAGGACGTGATCGGGATCGACGCCTCCGAGGCCATCGAGATTTCCGCCAAAACCGGCCTCGGCATCCCCGACGTGCTGGAAGCCATCGTCACCCGTCTGCCCGCCCCCGAGGGCGAGCGCGACGCGCCGCTCAAGGCGATGCTCGTGGATAGCTGGTATGACCCCTATCTCGGCGTGGTCGTGATGATCCGCGTGATCGACGGCGTCGTCAAAAAGGGCGACCAGATCCGCATGATGCAGACCAAGGCGACCTACAAGATCGACAAGCTCGCCGTGCTCAAACCCAAAATGACCGACTGGCCGGAGCTTGGGCCGGGCGAGATCGGCGTCTTCACCGCGTCTATCAAACAGGTCCGCGACACGAAGGTCGGCGACACCATCACCCACGAGAAAAAGCAGTGCGACAAACCGCTGCCGGGCTTTAAACCGTCCATCCCCGTGGTGTTCTGTGGCCTCTTCCCCGTAGATGCCAACGACTTCGAAGACCTCCGCGCCGCCATCGAGAAACTCCAGCTCAACGACGCGTCTTTCAGCGCCGAGATGGAGACCTCCGCCGCGCTGGGCTTCGGCTTCCGCTGTGGCTTCCTCGGGCTTTTGCACCTCGAAGTGATCCGCGACCGTCTCGAGCGCGAGTATGACCTCGACCTCATCACCACCGCCCCCTCCGTGGTCTACAAAATCCACATGAAGGACGGCACGGTCGAAGACCTCCACAACCCCGCCGACATGCCCGACCCGACCCTCATCGACCACGTCGAAGAGCCGCGCATCAAGGCGACGATCATGGTCCCCGACGAATACTTGGGCGACGTGCTCAAACTCTGTCAGGACCGCCGTGGCATTCAGCTCGACCTGACCTACGCCGGCACCCGCGCCATGGCCGTCTATGACCTGCCGCTCAACGAGGTGGTGTTCGACTTCTATGATCGCCTGAAATCGGTCACCAAAGGCTACGCCTCCTTTGACTACCAGTTCACCGAGTATCGTCAGGACAACCTCGTCAAAATGCAGATCCTCGTGAACGAAGAGCCGGTCGATGCGCTCTCCATGATGGTTCACCGCGACCGCGCCGAAATGCGGGGCCGCGCCATGTGCGAAAAGCTCAAAGACCTGATCCCGCGCCACATGTTCAAAATCCCGATCCAAGCGGCCATCGGCGGCAAGGTCATCGCCCGCGAAACCCTCTCCGCCATGCGCAAAGACGTGACCGCCAAATGCTACGGCGGCGACGCCACGCGGAAGAAGAAACTGTTGGAGAAGCAGAAAGCCGGTAAGAAACGGATGCGCCAGTTCGGGAAAGTAGAAATCCCGCAAGAAGCGTTTATTTCTGCGCTCAAGATGGACGATTAAAAAAGGCCCCGCGAGAGCGGGGCTTTTTTGTTTCGTTTAGTTAACCAAATCCCAATGTCGCTATTCCAATGCGAAACTTGGGGGCTCAACCACGATCGATAACATCCCGTCTGAGGCTTCCAATACACTCTGAACCTCTAGGGAAAGTGGCTCATACTTGCCATTCAATTTAGCTCGAAAATCGAACGTAATCTCCTCGCCGTCATTCGAAAATTTATACGAGACAGGGTCCGTTTTGTTCGCGAAGACTGCAATCTGCCCGTCGTTCGAAGTCAAAATTTGTTCGATGTTGTTCGACCTCTCATAGAGGACTTCGATTGAAAACGGGCCTCTCATGCTCTCGCCTGGAGCACAATTCTCGTTACTTATATCGATTGTTGTGACTTGATACTGTTTGACCTCAGTTTCACCGCACGCAACTGCTTCTACAATTGAAAGACCATTATCATTTTTCCCTTTAATGACGCTTTTTAGTTCTGCAACAGGAGGTGGATAGCGCCCATTCGCTTCCCAGAGATAAATGTATGTGGTTTCGATTACTGCCTTTGTTCCAGATGCGATGCCTGCGCTGTCTTGGGCAATCAGACCATCGACGCTAAAAAGACACATGAAGCTCAGCGGAATGAGCCGATAAAACTTACTCATTTATAATCCCTAACGTTTGTAATTAATCCGGTGTCGTGGGGAATTCTGATAGTAACAATTTCCAATGCTGATGTGCCGTCAGCGGGATAGACCTGAACCGCGATTGTGTGGGTCGCTGATGTGGCTAGGAAACGTAGGTTCTTTTGCTCAGTCATAAATGCATAATGCTTGGCTGCACCTTCTTTCTGAGAAATGTTTTGAAGAAAGAGAGCCGGGAGATCTTTTACATCGTTCCGAGCTTCATCCCTCCCTAAGTCACCGGAGACAGCCAAAAGGTGAGCTATTACAAAGAGTGCAAAACTCGGTGGTGCGTAGCGCAATGTCAGTTCAAGCGCCGTCTTCTCAACGTTTTTGCATAGAAATTTCTTAACTGCACAGGCAGCTAGAGAGGTCAAAATTGCGAGAACGCACCAAATTACGGTAACCATCGGTGTCATTAAGAGCACTAACGCTTTTACCGAATGAGCAAGTATCGACTGAAACTCCAGTCCTAGCTCTGCAGTGCTAACCTCGAAAAATGCGTAATATGACTGCACATAGTTAAAACCGCAGAAGAACAACGCAGCGGGTAGAAAGATTGTGAATAATAACTCGTATTTTTCCAACGCAGGCCACTTAATAAACTTTGAATGAACATAGACTACATCAACTCGGAAAATTCGGTGCCCGCATTTTTAAGATTTCGAGACATTTCTCGGCAAGAAAACAAAAAACGCCCACCCAAAGGGCAGGCGCTTCCGAATTCGCTCGTGACGCTACCGCATCACATCCCGCTTTGGACCTCGCGGCTTTCTTGGGCGATGTAGCCGCCGGCGGTGGAGATGTCTTGGCCAGCGCCTTCGATGGTTTCGCAGGCGGCGAGGGAAAAGAGGACGGCGCCCATCAGGATTACACGTTTCATGTCACACTCCAGTCTTTGCGTTTGGAGGGACAACGCGGGCGGGGGCGGTCTGGTTCCCTGAGGGCTCAGAGGCTCGACTGGACGTCGCGGCTTGCGCTGGAGATGGCTTGACCTGCGGTGGAGATATCGCGGCCTGCGCCTTCGATGGTTTCACAGGCGGCGAGGGCGAAGAGGGCGAGGCCGATCAGAAGGCTGCGTTTCATGGGAGTGTCTCCGGAAAATATCGTCTTTCATTTCGTAGCGCCGTTCGGGGGAGGGGGCAATATGGCGCGGCTTTGGTCGGGCGGGTGTTGCGCGAAGGGCCGCCGGAGCGTTCGCGGGGTCCGACACTTGTCCGACACATGTCAGACGCTTTGCCGACCGCCGATTTGACGCGGATCAAAGTTATATTCTGGAATCGCCTTATGAATATATGCGCGCGACTGAATGTAATGGAGAGACCCCATGAACCGCCTCGCCGGTATCCTGTTTTCACTGATTTCCACCACCCTGATGGGCACCTTTGTTGTGGTCGCTCTGACCATGGGTAAGGACACGCTTCAACCGATCCTGATCGCCGCGGCGATTGGATTTGTTGTTGCGATTCCAGTGACTTGGTTCGTGTCGAAGCGGATTACGGAAGAGTTCTCCTGACGCATTCCACGCGTTTGGGGGAGCGGATGTGAGCGCGGCGTGACGCGGGTGGCTAAGCGGGTTTAGCCCTTCGCGTCCACCGCCTCCATCCACGCCCGCATCGCCGCCTCGAACTCCCGCGGCTTTTCGGCATGGAGCCAGTGGCCCGTGCCCGGAATGGACGCAAATTTCGCATTTGGGAACAATGCCTTAGACCGTTCCCGATGGTCCCGTTCCACATAGGTGCTCTCCCCGCCGGAGAGGAAAAACACGGGTCCGTCATACTGGCCCGACACCTCGGGGAAAGCGGTGATTTTCGGCATTTCCTCTTCGAGCACGTCGAGGTTCAGAAGCCACTTTTTCTCTTTCACAACAAGGCTTTGCAATAGAAACGCCCGCACGCCAGCGTCGAGGACATCATGGGCGAGTTGCCGATCTGCATCCGAGCGTTTTTCAACGGTCGACAGGTCAACCTTGCGCATCGCGTCAATGAGCGGCGTGTTGTCGTGGCTGTAAGAGACGGGAGAAATATCCGCGATAATCAAGGACTTGATCAGGTCGGGGCGCTGGAGCGCGAGCACCATCACAGCCTTCCCGCCCATAGAATGCCCCATGACATGCATTGGCCCGTGCTCCGCCACCAACGGTTCCAACACCTCCGCCAGATCCGCCGCCATATCCCAGTAGCTCTGCGTCTGACCCCGCGGGGACTCGCCGTGGTTGCGCTGGTCCACAGAGGCCACAAGGCGTTGATCGGAAAGCCGTTTCGAGATCACGCCCCAGTTGCGGGCGGACCCGAAGAGGCCATGGACGATCAGGAGCGGTGCGCGGTCGGTCGGCTGACCGTTGAGGAGGGTATTGAGCATGCACCACATTTAGCGCCTTGGCGCAGCGCAGCAAAGGCCCTAAATGTCGGTTATGAGCCAATCTGTGACCGACCAATCCGACGCCCTCGCCACGCTCCTGCGGGACAATCTCGGCGTGCGTCTGGGGGAGGGGTTTGAGGCCAAAGTGCGCCACGCTGGCCGCCGTCTGCCCCGTTGGGCGCGCAAGAAATCTGCGGTGATTGTTGATGCTATGGCGCTTGAGGCGCACCCGAAACTGGCGCAGCAGGTGAACCACAAGAAGACCAATAAGGCGCTGAAGGAATTGCGGTATTTCCTTGAGCGTCAGGACGTCGCGACCCGCCGCAAGAATAGGTTGCTCGATCTCGTGGCTGCGATTGCGTTTGTCATCTTCGTGACGATCGCGCTCGTCTTGGCTGTTATGGTCTGGCGCGGTCTGGTGTGAATGAGCGCGGGCAAAGCGCCTCTCGCTGCACCAGTGTCACGGTCACAAAGCTCACGTAGAGCAAGAGATACCATGACCCCATCTTCGAGAGACTGACCATCTCACCCGAAATCTGCCCCTTGTAGAGCCAGATCCGCGTGGTGGTTCCGACGTTCTCCGCGACCCAGAGAAAAAAGGCGGAGAGCACGCTTGCGACGGGCATCGGCATCCAGTGCCACTGGCCGATCCGATACCACACACGGGTGCGGGCGTAGAGCAGCAGTGAGGCCGCGAAGAGGGCAATGCGGATGTCGGGGCCGAAATGATGTGTGAAAAAATTCAGATAGATGGCGCAAGCGAAGACGAGGCTCGCCCAGTAGGGCGGGTAGGGCGCAAACCGCATGTCAAAGAGGCGAATGGCCCGCGCCATGAAGCTCCCGACAGAGGCATACATGAAGCCGGAAAAGAGGGGCACGCCACCGATTTTGATGAGCCCCGCGCCAGGGTAATCCCAACTTCCCATATGGAGTTTGAAAATCTCCATGATGGTGCCCGTGAGGTGAAACAGAAGGATGACTTTCGCCTCACCGATTGTCTCCATGCGGAAGATCAGAAACAGCACTTGCAGGCTCAAAGCGTAGAGCAAGAGAGCATCGTAGCGCGCGAAGGCCCAGTCCTCCTGCCAGAACGCGTGTGTGACCATCATTGCGATCAAGAGCAGGCCGCCAAAGAGCGATGCCCAGCCCATTTTGACGATGAACATCACCAGTTCGGTCAACGCATGGGGCAGGCGGGCACGGAGCCAGTCTCCGAGGCGGCGTTCCAGTGAAGTGGGTTGAGACATGGAGCAACTCATTAAACTACAAAAGAAAAGGGGCCCGAAGGCCCCTCTAAACTGTCGTTAATGCCCTGAACTTACAAGTTCGGGTAGAGCGGGAATTTCTCGCAGAGGGCTTCCACTTCGGCTTTCACCTTGGCTTCGACTTCCGCGTTGCCTTCTTCGCCGTTCTGCGCGAGGCCATCGACCACTTCGACGATCCAGTCTGCGATCTGACGGAATTCTGCTTCGCCAAAGCCGCGGGTGGTGCCGGCGGGGGTGCCGAGACGCACGCCGGAGGTGACCATCGGCGGCTCCGGATCGAACGGGATGCCGTTCTTGTTGCAGGTGATGTGCGCGCGGCCGAGGGCGGCTTCGGTGATCTTACCGTTCACACCTTTGGGGCGCAGGTCGACGAGCAGGACGTGGGTGTCGGTGCCGCCGGTGACGATGTCGAGGCCACCTTTCATGAGCTGGTCAGAGAGCGCCTGCGCGTTCACGATCACCTGCTTGGTGTATTCTTTGAACTCCGGACGCAGAGCTTCGCCGAACGCCACGGCTTTCGCGGCGATGACGTGCATGAGCGGACCGCCCTGAATGCCCGGGAAGATCGCGGAGTTCACCTTTTTCGCGATGTCCGCGTTGTTGGTGAGGATCATGCCGCCGCGCGGGCCGCGCAGGGTTTTGTGGGTCGTCGTGGTGGCGACGTCCGCGTACGGGAACGGCGACGGGTGCTGGCCACCTGCTACGAGACCTGCAAAGTGTGCCATGTCGACCATGAGGTAAGCGCCCACGGAGTCAGCGATTTCGCGCATTTTTGCGAAGTCCACCTGACGCGGGATCGCGGAGCCACCGGCGATGATCAGCTTCGGTTTGTGCTCGGTGGCGAGTTCCTGCACCTGATCGTAGTCGATGCGCTGGTCTTGCTTGCGAACGCCGTACTGGATCGCGTTGAACCATTTGCCGGACTGGTTCGGCTTGGCGCCGTGGGTGAGGTGACCACCGGCGTCGAGGGACATGCCGAGGATGGTGTCACCCGGCTGCAGGAGCGCGGTGAAGACACCTTGGTTCGCCTGAGAGCCGGAGTTCGGCTGAACGTTGACGAATTCGCAGCCAAAGAGTTCTTTCGCGCGGTCGCGGGCGAGGTTCTCGGCCACGTCAACGTATTCGCAACCACCGTAGTAACGGCGTCCCGGATAGCCCTCGGCGTATTTGTTGGTCATGACGGAGCCTTGAGCTTCCATCACGGCCGAGGAGACGATGTTCTCCGAGGCGATGAGTTCGATCTCGTGACGCTGGCGGCCCAGCTCATCGGTGATCGAGGCAAACAATTCAGGGTCACGGGAGGAGAGGGACTCGGTGAAGAAACCGGCGTCGCGGACGTTGGTCGACATGCTTTGCTCCTTGGCAGCGTGGGAGTATTGCGCGCTTCTTACCTAGAATGTGACAGTTCGAAAACCCTCATCCGCTGCATAATCATGTTGAATCTGCCGTTGAAACCTGCGGTCAGAAGCGCAAATGTTTCCGATGCGCGACCGTCTGATCCATTTGTGCACAGGAGTGGGGCGAGGAGGCCGCACTGAAAAGGCGTGAAATCCGCAGAAAGCTTTGCTAAGCGTTGAGAAAATCGCGGTGTTTGGTCGAGAGACCATAATGAGGCGCCGAACGACAGGAAGAGGGACCCGGTATGGTCAAAATTGCTTTTCTGGCCAGTGATGCCGAAATCGCCCAGTCATCTCTCGCAAGCCTCAAATCCCGCTATCGGTCTGTCCCCTTGTCCGAAGCAGAAGTGATCGTTGCGCTTGGTGGCGACGGGTTCATGCTTCAGACCCTGCACGGCACGATGGCTCTCGACACGCCAGTCTACGGGATGAACTGCGGGACCATCGGGTTCCTGATGAACGAATTCCGTGAAGAGGACCTGATTGAGCGGCTCTCTGAGGCCGAAGAGGAAGTGATCAACCCGCTCTCGATGCAGGCCGCGAGCGAGACGGGTCGGATGCGTCACGCGCTCGCGATCAACGAGGTGTCTCTGCTGCGCGCGGGGCCGCAGGCGGCAAAGCTGCGCGTGTCGATTGATGGCAAGGTCCGGATGGAGGAACTGGTTTGTGACGGTGTGCTCGTGTCCACGCCTGCTGGCTCCACCGCCTATAACTATTCCGCTCGCGGTCCGATCCTGCCGATCGGGTCCGATGTTCTGGCGCTGACAGCAATGGCCGCGTTCCGGCCCCGTCGCTGGCGTGGTGCACTGCTTCCGAGTGCGGCAAAGGTGCGTTTTGATGTGCTGGAGCCTGAAAAACGGCCGGTGATGGCCGATGCGGATAGCCGCCACGCGGGCAATGTGCTCTGGGTGGAAATCGCCTCCGAGCCGGATGTGAAGCATCGTATTCTGTTTGATCCGGGGCATGGCCTCGAAGAAAGGCTGCTCAGAGAACAGTTCGTCTAAGAAAAAACGCGGCCCTCTCAGGCCGCGTTTTCATTCTCTTAATGGCGAGGCCGGATTAGCCCTTGGCGTAGCCGAGCCCCTGCAGGGCAACCTTGATCTCGTCGAGGATCGCCGGATCATCAATCGTTGCGGGCATCTTGTATTCCTGATTGTCCGCGATCTTCACCATCGTCCCACGCAGGATTTTGCCGGAGCGGGTTTTAGGAAGGCGATCAACGACACATGCCAGTTTGAAGGCCGCAACCGGGCCGATCTCGTTCCGGACGTCGCGTACGACTTCCTTGACGATCTCGGCGTGGTCACGCTCGCACCCTGCGTTGAGGCAGAGGAAACCGAGCGGGGATTGGCCTTTGAGCGCATCTGCGACACCAATCACGGCGCATTCCGCGACGTCGGGGTGGGCGGAGAGGACTTCTTCCATTGCGCCGGTGGAGAGGCGGTGGCCCGCGACGTTAATCACGTCATCGGTGCGCGCCATGATGTAGACGTAGCCGTCCTCATCCTTGATGCCCGCGTCGCCTGTCTCGTAGTAGCCGGGGAAGGTGGTCAGATAGCTCTTCTTGTAGCGCTCTTCAGCGTTCCACAGCGTTTGCAAAGTGCCCGGGGGCAGCGGCAGCTTGATCGCAATGGCGCCCAGTTCGCCCGCTGGGACCGGATGGCCGGTCTCGTCGAGGATGTCGATGTCATAGCCGGGCATGGCGACTGAGGGCGAACCGATCTTGACCGGAAGCTCCTCGATGCCGAGCGGGTTGGCGGCAATTGCCCAACCGGTCTCTGTCTGCCACCAGTGGTCAATCACCGGCACGCCGAATTTTTCCTGAGCCCATTTGATCGTGTCAGGGTCCGCACGCTCACCGGCGAGGAAGATCGCCTGTAGGTCATGGAGTTTGTAGCGCTTGATCCACTCACCTGTCGGGTCCTCACGCTTGATCGCGCGAAGGGCGGTCGGGGCGGTGAAGAAGGATTTGACGCGCTGGTTCTGGATGATGCGCCAGAAGACACCTGCGTGCGGGGTGCCGACCGGCTTGCCCTCAAACACGATGGTCTGCGCGCCTTTGATCAGCGGGCCGTAGCAGATGTAGCTGTGACCCACGACCCAGCCCACGTCAGACGCAGCCCAGAAACGGTCGCCCACGTCGATGTTGTAGATGTTCTTCATGGTCCAGTGCAGAGCCACGAGATGCCCGCCCGTGGAGCGCACGACACCTTTCGGCGCACCGGTGGTGCCGGAGGTGTAGAGGATGTAGGCAGGATGGTTGCCCTCGACCGGCACACATTCCGCCGGTTTCACACCGTACTGGAAGCCGTGCCAGCTAAAGTCGCGGCCTTCGATGAGTTTCGCGACTTCCTGCTCACGCTGGAAAATTACGCAGAACTCCGGCTTGTGGTCGGCGATTTCAATGGCTTCATCAAGAAGCGGTTTGTAGTGGACCACGCGGTTCGGCTCGAGACCACAGGACGCCGCGATGATTGCTTTCGGGGTGCAGTCGTCGATGCGGACGGCCAATTCGTTGGCAGCAAAACCGCCGAAGACGACGGAGTGGACGGCGCCGATGCGGGCACAGGCGAGCATGGCTTCGAGCGCTTCGGGGATCATCGGCATGTAGATGATGACGCGGTCGCCTTTTTCCACGCCGCGCATTTTGAGCGCGCCGGCGAGAGAGGACACGCGGTCCTGAAGCTCTTTGTAGGTGATGCCCTTGGTCGAGTGGGTGATCGGGCTTTCGTGCATGATGGCGATTTCATCGCCGCGACCGGCCTCAACGTGACGGTCCACCGCGTTGTAGCAGGTGTTCGTCAGCCCGTCGGAAAACCACTCGTAGATCGGTGCTTTCTCGTCAAACAGGGCTTTGGAAGGTTTCTTATACCAATGCACCTCCTCGGCAGCTTGCATCCAGAAACCATCCGGGTCGGCTTTCCAGGCCTCATATACGTCTTTGTATGCCACGCTTCGCGTCCTCCTCGCTAATCAATGCGTGATCGGCCGCGCGGGTGATTCCATCAAAGGCTGCTATACTGCGATGGAATGTCACGCGCCTAGTCACGCGGGCCAACGCCCTCTCCGGCATCTTTGTTATCAGGGTGCGTTCAAAAAGTTTATAAAAAATTCGCAAACACATGCAGAAAAGCAGTTTGCAAACTCTTGTTTTTGCAGCCTGTATTGCAAACAAAAGCGCCCCCGCGAGGCGAGGGCGCTTGGAGTTTCTGGCGATGCGTGGGGCTTTGAGGGCCTCAGCCGTAGTGGGCGACCGGTGTGCCCGCGATTGCAGACATGTTGAGAAGGCCGCGCGACGTGATCGACGGGGTCACGATATGCGCGCGGTTGGCCATGCCCATCAGGATCGGCCCGACTTCGAGGCCGCCACCTTTCGTCTTGAGAATGTTCCGGACACCGGAGGCCGCATCTGCAATTGCAAAGACCAAGGCATTTGCGGGGCCTTCAAGGCGCGAGTGCGGGAAGTTCCGGTTGCGTAGGTCTGGGGTGAGTGCGCTGTCGATGTGCATCTCGCCCTCGTAGCAGAAATCACGCGGCTCCGAGTCGAGGATCTCAATTGCGGCCCGCATCTTGCGACCCGTCAGGCAGTTCAGGTTGCCGAACTCGCTGTGCGAACAGAGCGCGATGTTCGGCTCAATGCCAAATCGACGGACGTGACGCGCGGTTGCGATGACAGTGTTTGCAATCTGCTCCGGCGTGGGCTCCGTGTGAACGTGCGTGTCCGCAATGAAGAGCGGGCCGTCCTCTTGGATCATCAGGGACAGGGCGCCGACAGGCTGGTGCTCTTTTGTGCCGAGGATCTGGGTGATGTAGTTGAGGTGCCAGAGATACTGCCCGAACGTGCCGCAGATCATGCTGTCTGCGTGGTCCTGTTGAACCATGATCGCGCCAATGGCGGTGGTGTTCGTGCGCATGATCGCTTTTGCGAGGTCAGGCGTCACGCCCTTGCGCTCCATCAAGCTATGATACGCCTGCCAGTATTGTTTGTAGCGGCTGTCGTTTTCCGGGTTCACAACTTCGAAATCGATGCCCGGACGGATTTTGACGCCGGCGCGATCGGCACGCATTGCGATGACTTCGGGGCGGCCGATGAGGATCGGTTTGTCGGTCGTTTCTTCGATCATCGCTTGAGCGGCGCGTAGAACGCGTTCGTCCTCACCTTCTGCGAAGGCGATGCGGCGCTCGGCCTGACTCGCAGCGGCAAAGACCGGACGCATGATAAGCGCGGATTTGAAGACAGAGTGATCGAGCGCGTCTTTGTACGCCTTCATATCAGTGAGCGGCTTCGTCGCCACGCCGCTCTCCATCGCGGCTTTCGCCACGGCGGAGGCCACGACACCCATCAGGCGCGGGTCGAACGGTTTCGGGATGAGGTATTCCGGTCCGAACTCCATGCGCTCGTCCTGATAGGCGGCCGCGGCTTCGGCGCTCGTGGTGGCGCGGGCGAGGGCGGCAATTCCTTCGATACAGCCGAGCTGCATCTCGTCGTTGATCTCGGTCGCGCCAACGTCGAGCGCGCCGCGGAAGATGAACGGGAAGCAGAGCACGTTGTTCACCTGGTTCGGGTAATCCGAACGGCCGGTCGCGATGATAGCGTCCGGCGCGACCTTCTTGACCTCATCCGGCATGATCTCCGGCGTCGGGTTGGCGAGGGCGAAGATGATCGGTTGCTTCTTCATTTTCTTGATCATATCGGGCTTGAGGACGCCCGGACCGGAGAGGCCGAGGAACATGTCGGCGCCGTCGATCACCTCAGACAGTTCGCGAAGATCGGACGCCTGAGCATAGGCGGCCTTTTGCGGATTCATGTCCTCTTCGCGGCCCTCATAGACGAGGCCGTGAATGTCGCAGAGCCAGACGTTCTCGCGCTTCACGCCGAGTTTCAGCAGCATGTTGAGGCAGGCAATGCCAGCTGCGCCGCCGCCGGTGGAGACGACTTTGATGTCTTCGAAAGATTTGCCCGTGACGCGCATCGCGTTGGTCGCGGCGGCGCCCACAACGATGGCTGTGCCGTGCTGGTCGTCGTGGAAGACGGGGATGTTCATCTTCTCGCGGCACATTTGTTCAACGATGAAGCAATCCGGTGCCTTGATGTCCTCGAGGTTGATCGCGCCGAACGTCGGCTCCAGCGCGCAAACGATTTCAGCGAGCTTCGCTGGATCGCTCTCGTTCACCTCGATGTCGAAACAGTCGATGTTCGCGAATTTCTTGAACAGGACGGCTTTGCCTTCCATCACGGGTTTGGAGGCCGCTGCGCCGATGTTTCCGAGGCCGAGCACAGCCGAGCCGTTCGTGACAACGGCGACGAGGTTGCCACGCGCGGTGTAGCGGCTCGCAGTTGTGGGATCGTCTTTGATCTCAAGGCAGGCTTCAGCAACGCCCGGGCTGTAGGCGCGCGCGAGGTCGCGGCCGTTTGCCATTGGCTTGGTTGCTCTGATCTCAAGCTTACCGGGTTTCGGGAACTCATGATAATCGAGAGCGGCTTGTCTCAGGCTCTCATTGCGCTTGTCCGTTGCCATTTCTGGCCTCCCTGTGTGAGTCAGTCTCGTGAGGCGATTCTGAATAAGTTTAGTGTTAAACTATTTTTTCTCAGAGTTCACGTCGTGCATTTGCTTGTGGCTCTACGCCTCTCTGCGGGCGGGGTGCAAGGGGGCAGGGCGGTCGGTGTCTCAGAGATTTGTGATGTTAGCGCAATCATTGCGCGAAATTTTTCAGGATGCAAATTTAGGGCGTTGAACCGCGCGGAAGGCATGCATCCTGCTTGCATATTCGGGATGTGCGGCGCAGACTCGACCAGATAGTCAAAAATGAGGTTTCTCCACATGTCTCTGCTCGATGAAGCCGCGAAGGCTCAGGTCAAAGCCTATGCTCCTTATTCCAATTTTCGGGTTGGTGCGGCGATCCGGACCGAGAAGGGCGATATTTACACGGGGGTGAATGTCGAGAACGCCGCCTATCCAGAGGGCACCTGCGCAGAGGCGGGGGCAATTGCGGCAATGGTTTTGGGTGGAGAGACCAAAATTGCAGAGGTCGCCGTGATTGGCGACAGCGATGATCCGGTCCCGCCATGTGGCGGATGCCGCCAGAAACTTCGCGAGTTCGCGTCCCCCGAGGTCAAAGTGTCCATGATGTCTCGCACAGGTAAAGTTTTGACAATGACCGTTGGCGAGCTGCTGCCTGGCGCGTTCACGACCGAGCATATGGACTAACTGGCAGACGGGTAGGGGCCTGATCATGGATGTCCGGCAGATCATCGAAAAGCTAAGAGACAAACGCACGCTAAGCGAGGACGAGATCATGCTCTTTGCGCAGGGTCTCGCGACGGGGGCAGTGACGGACGCGCAGGCGGGGGCCTTTGCGATGGCTGCGCTATTGAATGGGATGTCCGATCCGGAACGTGTGGCCCTCACGCTCGCCATGCGCGACAGTGGCGACGTGATGCAATGGGATCTTCCAGCGCCTGCGATTGATAAACATTCGACGGGTGGTGTCGGGGATTGCGTGTCGCTCCTGCTTGCACCCGCTTTGGCCGCGCTTGGGGCCTATGTGCCGATGGTGTCCGGTCGGGGGCTCGGGCATACGGGCGGGACGCTCGACAAGCTCGAAGCCATTCCGGGCCTCAAAACCGAAGTCTCTGACGCCCGTTTTCACCAGATCGTTGAGCAAGTGGGCTGCGCGATTGTCTCGGCCACTGGCTCAATCGCGCCTGCAGATAAACGGCTCTATGCGATCCGTGATGTGACAGGCACGGTGGAGAGCATCGACCTGATCACTGCATCGATCCTCTCAAAAAAACTCGCGGCGGGGTTGGAGGCGTTGGTTCTCGACGTCAAATGCGGGTCTGGGGCGTTTATGACTACGCCTGAGGAGGCAAAAGCCTTGGCTCAGAGCCTCGTGACGACGGCGAACGGTGCGGGATGCAAAACCTCCGCGCTCATTACCGACATGAACCAACCGCTATGCCCGTCGATCGGAAACGCGCTGGAGATCATGAGTGTCATGGAGGCCCTCACGACGGGCGAGGTGGATAATATCCTCTGCGATGTCACCTGTGCTTTGGGAGGCGAATTGATGGTGCTCGCGGGCCTCTCCGATGATCTCGATCAGGCGACATGGGCTGTGCGGGATACGCTGACCGATGGGTCTGCCGCTGAGCGGCTCGGCAAGATGATTTATGAACTGGGCGGTCCGGCCGATTTCGTCGATTACTGGCGGGATCGTTTGCCCTCTGCGCCGGTGGTGCGCGATGTGTCCGCAGATCAGGCGGGCTACGTCTCCGCGATGGACGGGCATGCGCTCGGGATGGCTGTTGTGCATCTTGGCGGCGGTCGTTTGAAGGGCGGCGAAAAGATTGATCCGGCTGTCGGGATTTCGAATTGTTGCATGATCGGCGAATATCTCGATGCTGATAGCCTCATGGCGACGATCCACGCGAGTTCGCCGGAGGAGGCAGATCGGGCAGAAGCCGCGTTCAGAGCAGCCGTGCAAGTTGCTGATCACGCGCCAGTCGAGACGCCGCTGATTTTTGAGAAGGTGCAATAATGCCGAGAGCATTCTTGATCGTTATGGACTCTGTTGGCCTCGGCGGCGCGCCGGATGCGGACGAGTTTTTTAACGAGGACAAGCCGGATACGGGCGCGAACACCATCGCGCACATTGCGCAGGCCTGTGCAAATGGAGAGGCTGAGAACGGGCGGTCCGGCCCGCTCAACTTGCCGCATCTTGATGCTTTGGGCCTCGGGGCGGCTATGGGACATGCTACGTCCGATCCTGCGCCGGGGCTAACGGCTGAGCCGATGGGGCTTTACGGGGTCGCGGCTGAAGTCAGCCGGGGCAAGGATACGCCGTCAGGCCATTGGGAACTCGCCGGAGTGCCGGTTCCTTGGGAGTGGGGGTATTTCCCGAAAGAGACGCCGGCCTTTCCAGAAGAGTTGATGAGGCAAGTTGCCGATACCTGCGGTGCGGGCGGTACGCTCGCCAATTGCCACGCCTCGGGCACAACGGTCATCGCAGAATGGGGAGCCAAGCACATCGAGACCGGCTGGCCGATCTGCTACACCTCCGCCGACAGCGTTTTTCAGATTGCCGCGCATGAAGAGCATTTCGGTCTCGAGCGGCTTTTGAAGCTCTGCGAAGACATTGCGCCGACGCTTCACGAGATGAAAATCGGGCGCGTGATCGCGCGGCCGTTTGTTGGCTCACCCGAAGAAGGCTTTACGCGCACAGGCAACCGCCACGATTACGCCATCGCCCCGCCCGCGCCGACGATCTGTGATTGGGCGAAGGCCGGTGGGCGCGCCGTCTATGCGGTTGGCAAAATTGGTGACATTTTCTCGATGCAGGGGATTGATGAGGTGCGCAAGGGAACGGACGCTGTCCTTTTCGACCATCTCTGCGACGTGATGGACGAAGCGCCTGATGGGTCCTTCGTTTTCGCCAACTTTGTGGAATTCGATAGCCTCTATGGCCATCGCCGCGATGTCTCCGGTTATGCGCGGCACCTCGAATGGTTCGATGCACAGATTGCCCGCCTTTATGAGCGCGTCAAAGAGGGTGACCTTTTGATTTTTACCGCCGACCACGGCAATGACCCGACGTGGACGGGAACGGATCACACCCGTGAAATGGTGCCGGTGCTCGGGTATGGTCTCGGGCCGAAGCCCATCGGACGCGTCGCGTTTGCCGATGTGGCTGCGTCTATTGCCGAACACCTTGGTCTTGAGGCACAAGGCCCCGGAAGGAGTTTTCTTTGAGCATCACCGACCTCCCCAAAATCGAACTACACATGCACCTCGAAGGCGCTGCGCCGCCGTCCTTCATTCGTGGGCTCGCTGCCGAGAAGAAAGTCGATCTGACGGGCATCTTCGATGAGCGTGGAGCTTACAAATACAAAGATTTCTGGGATTTTCTGAAGGTCTATGAGGCCGCAACCTCCGTTCTCAAGACGCCGCAGGACTATTATCGCCTGACGCGGGCTGTGTTGGAGGAAAGTGTTTCGTCCAATGTCGTCTACACAGAGAGCTTTCTCGCCCCCGATTTTTGCGGAGGTGGCGATGTGTCGGCGTGGCGCGACTACCTTGCTGCGATCAAGCAGGCGGCGGATGAGATGGAGGCGGAAGAAGGCATCGTTATGCGCGCAATCCCGACCTGTGTGCGCCATTTTGGACCGGATCAGGCGAAGAAAACCGCACGGTGCGCTGCCGAGACGGCTGGTGCGTTTGTCACCGGTTTCGGCATGGGTGGCGATGAAGCTATGGGGAAACAGGGCGATTTTGCCTACGCTTTTGATATGGCGCGGGAGGCCGAGTTGCGTCTGACCTCTCACGCGGGCGAATGGGGCGGGCCGGAGAGCGTCCGTGACGCCATTCGCGATTTGAAAGTAGAGCGGATCGGTCATGGCGTGCGCGCAATCGAAGATCTTGCCCTCGTCGATGAGATTGCGGAGGCAGGTATCGTTCTCGAAGTCTGCCCCGGCTCGAACATCGCGCTTCAGGTCTATCCGAAGTGGTCCGACCATCCGATTGCCAAGCTGCGCGAACGCGGTGTGAAAGTGACCGTGTCGACCGACGACCCGCCGTTTTTCCATTCCACGATGCGACAAGAGTTTGACCGCCTCGCGGAAACCTTTGGCTGGGAGGTCGAAGACTTTATGGAGTTGAATAAGACCGCACTTGATGCGGCCTTTTGTGATGAGGCGACCCGTGGGGAGGTCGCGAAGAAACTGGAGCCTGCCGATGCTTGATCATCTGACCGTTGTTAAACACCCGCTTGTCCAACACAAGCTGACCATTATGCGTGACAAGGAGACCTCTACGGCGGGGTTCCGTCAGTTGCTGCGCGAGATTTCTCTGCTGCTGGCCTACGAGGTTACACGTGATCTCGACATGACGTTAAAAACCGTCGAGACGCCGCTGCAAACAATGGAGGCGCCGACCCTCGACGGGAAGAAACTCGCGCTGATTTCTATTCTGCGGGCAGGGAACGGTTTCCTCGACGGTATCCTCGAACTGGTGCCATCCGCGCGCGTAGGCTTTGTTGGACTCTATCGCGACGAGGAGACGCTCCAGCCGGTCGAATACTACTTCAAGGTTCCCGAAGATCTCGGAGATCGTCTCGTCATCGCCGTTGATCCGATGCTTGCAACCGGCAACTCTTCTGTTGCGGCTATCGATAAACTCAAAGAGGCCGGCGCGACTAACATCCGGTTCCTCTGCCTTCTGGCGGCGCCCGAAGGGGTCAAGCGGATGGAAGAAGCGCATCCTGACGTGCCGATCGTGACGGCAGCGCTGGATGAGCGCCTGAATGAGAAGGGCTACATTGTTCCTGGCCTTGGTGATGCAGGCGATCGTCTGTTCGGGACAAAATAAGTTAAAATTTCTCTTAACACCGATTCGGTTCTGAGCTAGGCTCGATACAATATCTTGTGTCGGGCCGCTTTATTTCGTGTTCGGAAAGAGTTTCGGGTCGTAGTTCGGCGCCCCCACAGGATGGCTGTCTTTCGGCTCACGCATGATCCGAAAGGCGTTGAGAAAGGTTCTGGCCGGTCACATGCTCGGCCCGGGCAGGCAGCGCCCGTTTAGACCTCTTTTTTGGGGTTTGTGTTGGACGCATCCGCACGCTTAGTCGCGTTGAGTTACCGAGGCAGAACAATAAAAAAGAACCCCCGCAGTCGGCGGGGGTCTTCTTTTGTGGCCCGTCGCGCGGTCATGCGCCGCAGACGCCCTGAAGTGCGACCCAGTCTCCGTCCTGAAGCACGGGGCGAGTCTCCGGAATTTGCACGCCGTCTGCCTCGATCAGCGGGAGCACCGTTTCGCCAGTGATGTCCAATGCGAGCGCGTAGGGCGTGCTCGGGACTTGTGCGTTTGCGAAACGTTGGATCAGGGCCTCTGTCTCCACCTCGGCCTGTGGGGCCGTCAGAAGGCTCTCTGCATAATCGTCGAGAATATCTGCAGGCACATGTCCAGTCGTCAAAAGGCGGATCGATGTCATGAGGCCCGCAGACCGAAGCAAGCGTTCGAGCGGATCTTCCTCTTGAGCGCGTTCAAGTTCCGCGAGGACATATCCGGCAACAACGGCGGGGTCCTCATGGTCTTCAACAAGACTTCGGTTCAATAGGACGATCTTGCCCGGAAGGTTCTCAGAGATATTCACGCCGCTCGCCAGAACGATGATTTGGCCCCCGCCCTCGGGAAAGAGGCGTGTTTTCAGACGTTCTAGCGCACGGGCGCCGTGAACGGTGTCACAGGGGAGGCCCGACAGGCGGCGGATACGCCCGAGCAATTCCTGACCGATTTCCGCGCGCGTCACGGTTGGAACAATATGCACCGCTTGCCGGATCAGAGCGCCAGGAAGCCAGAACACGCCCAAGCCGATTGCACATGCTGCGCCGACGCCGTAGATCGCACTCCGTAGACGCCCGGGGCGCGGTCGGCGCTTGTCGATGGCACGTCGGATTTTTGAGATGGCATCAACGATAATGTCGTCATCGAGTTCGAGCTCTTCGGTGGCGTCCGGACCCGGACGGAAGCGTGCCGGCAATTCGCCCTCAGGAGTGATCAACTCAATGGCCGGCAGCGACCAATGCGCGAGGGCATGTCCGTCTTCGCGTGTCTCCGAAAGTGTCAGAGTCGCTTCACCAATAGAGACAACGACAGAGCGTCTTTGACTTTCCCCCTCGGGGAGCCAAAGGCCGGTAGCTTCGATCCGGTCGTAATTGGTCAGCGCGATCATGCGCGGTCTGCTCGTTTGTGGTTGTGTTTGCGACAACTTACCCTGAAATGGCGGGGGCGACAATCAGTGCGACAGGGGCTAATCTGCGAGATATGATTATTTCTTCGGGTCGTCGTTACATTTTCGTCCACATTCCTAAGACGGGCGGAACCGCGCTTTCGGCGGCACTGGAAACCCGTGCGAAAGCAGATGACATCCTGATTGGTGACACGCCCAAGGCAATCCGCAGGCGTGAACGGGTGAAGTCCCTCTCCGCTGCTGGACGCCTGTGGAAGCACTCCACTCTGCGCGACATCGAAGGTCTCGTGCCGCGTGAGGATTTCGACGACTTCTTCATCTTTACACTCGTTCGTAATCCGTGGGATCGGGCCGTGTCTTATTATCATTGGCTTCGTGATCAGACGTGGGACCACGATGCCGTGCGATTGGCGAAGGTGCATACATTTTCCGATTTCCTGAATGCACCGGAGACGAGGGAAGCGCTCGGGGTGCCCTATGGGTCCTATCTCCGGGATGGGGAAGGGCAGGAGCGCGGAACGCATTTTGCGAGAATTGAAGCGCTGGAAACTGACCTCGTGCCTCTATGGGAGCATCTGGGCTTCGATCTGTCACCGATCCCTCAAGCGAACGCCTCAGTACGGGATAGCGACTATCGCGGCTACTACTCGGCAGCAGATGCAGAGCTCATTGCGCGCATTTGCGCGACTGACATTGCGCGGTTCGGGTACGGGTTTGATGATCCCATAGCGCCCAAGAAATAATCAAAAGCTATAAATGTGGCGAAGGTTTTCGCCACAATTCGGACTCAATTGCTGCGCTGCAGCGAGAGTTTTGGATGTGGGAGGCTGCGGCGTGTAGTGTCGATGCATCCTCGTGTTGGGAGGCGCGAAGGCCAAGTTGAACCAAACGGAGCCCATTATGTGTATCTCTGCAGAGGCGCTTGCCCTCTTCCTAAATATGATCGTCGCCCCCGTCACCACCGAGCCGGGGCGGATCATCGTCCACGCCGAAGAAATGGACGCACACTATGTGCAGGTCGAAGACCGCTGGTGCACCATGGCGCCGCAAATTCAGGGTCAGCAGATGTTTGCTGAACTCGCGAAAAAGGACGCCTGAGAAAAAGCCCTCCCGCGAGGGGAGGGCCTGATTTCTATCGGCGCATAGGTTAGGCCGCCTTGCTATCCACGCCTGTGCCAAACCGACCGTAGAACGTCTCGCCCGAGGCCGCCATCTCACGTAGGAGCTTCGGCGTCTCGAAGCGCGGGCCATGCGTTGCGGTGAGGTTGTCGCAAATTTCGACCGCTTTCGCGGCACCGATGATGTCGAGCCAGCTGAACGGACCGCCGGACCACGGGGCAAAGCCCCAGCCGAGGATTGCGCCGACATCTCCCTCGCGGATGTCTTCGAGCACACCTTCTTCGAGCGCGCGGACGGCCTCGAGAACCTGTGCCATCATCAGGCGGTGCTGGACCTCATCGAGATCGGGCTGGGCGTCGGCTGTCGGGAACTCGGCGTTGAAGCCCTCCCAAAGCAACCCGCGCTTGCCCTTTTCATCATAGTCATAGAAGCCCGCGTTTGCTTTTTTCCCAAGACGCCCCTGATCGAACATCCAGAACACAACCTCATCCACGGCTTCGTCCGGATAGGCGTCGCCCATGGCGGCCTTCGTTGCCTTTGCGATCTTTACGCCGAGATCGATGGAAGTCTCGTCAATGAGCTGAAGCGGCCCGAGCGGGAAGCCCAGAAGCTTCGCAGCATTCTCGATCAGCGGCAGATCCACGCCCTCGGCCGCCATACGCACACCCTCGTTGATGTAGGGGATGATGCAGCGGTTGGCGTAGAAGAAGCGCGCGTCATTCACGACGATCGGCGTCTTGCGGATCTGGCGTACGTAGTCGAGCGCTTTGGCTACGGCCACATCACCGGTTTCCTTGCCCTTGATGATCTCCACGAGGAGCATCTTGTCCACTGGACTAAAGTAGTGGATGCCGATGAACTGTTCCGGACGCACGGACGCCTTCGCGAGTTGCGTGATCGGCAGGGTCGAGGTGTTTGAGGCAAAGATGCAGTCTTCGCCGACGATGGCCTCAACCTTCTTCGTCATTTCCGCTTTCACGCTGATATCTTCAAACACAGCCTCAACGATCAGGTCGCATCCTTTCAAAGCCTCCAGATCGGTCGTCGCGTTGATGCGGGCGAGAACCTGTTCTTTTTTCTCCGGCGTCACCTTTTTGCGGCTGATGCCCTTGTCGAGGATGGTTTCAGAATAGGCTTTGCCTTTGTCCGCGGCCTCTTGCTTCATGTCGATCAACACGACCTCGATGCCCGCATTGGCCGACACATAGGCGATGCCTGCGCCCATCATCCCTGCGCCAAGGACGCCGACTTTCTTGACGGTCTGGTCCGCGACCGCAGGACGGTTCGCGCCTTTCTCGAGCGCTTCCTTGTTGATGAAAAGGGACCTGATCATCGCAGAGGACGACGGGTTCATCAGCACGTTGGTGAACCAGCGCGCTTCGATTTTGAGCGCAGTATCAAACGGCACCATCGCGCCTTCGTAGACCGCGGACAGAAGTGCTTTCGCCGCCGGATACACGCCCATCGTGTTGCCGTTGACCATGGCGGACGCCCCGACAAAGGTCATGAAGCCAGCCGGATGATACGGCGCGCCGCCGGGCATTTTCCAGCCCTTCGCATCCCATGGTTTCACGATGTCCGCGTCTGTTGCGGAGAGCACCCATTCCTTCGCTTTGGCGAGCAACTCTTCCGGTGCGACGACCTCTTGGATGATGCCCGATCCTTTGGCCTGCTTCGGGTTGAGCATCTTGCCTTCGAGCAGGACCGGAGCCGCGGCCATCGCGCCAACCATGCGGGACACGCGGGTCGTGCCGCCCATGCCGGGGAAAATGCCGACCTTGATCTCCGGCAGGCCGATCTTGGCCTTCGGATTGTCCGCCGCGAAGATGCGGTGACAGGCGAGGGGGAGTTCGAGCCCGATGCCAAGCGCCGTGCCGGGCAGGGCGGCCGCAACTGGTTTGCCGCCTTTGTTGGTCTTCGGGTCCATGCCAGCGCGTTCGAGTTTGCGCAAGATGCCGTGCATGTTCATCAGCCCGTCAAAGAGACCCTGCGCAGGGTTGTCGCCCGCCGCGTCCTTCATCTTGGCGATGATGTTAAGGTCCATCCCGCCCGCAAAAGTGTCTTTGCCGGAGGTGATGATTACGCCTTTGACAGCCTCGTCGCCGAGCGCCTTGTCGATGCAGGCGTCGAGTTCCGCGATGCCCTCCATCGAGAGCACGTTCATGGACTTGTTCGGGATGTCCCAAGTGATGAAGGCGACGCCATCCGCGTCTACGGAGTAATGAAAATCAGTCATAGCGTTCCCTCCCTTACACGCGTTCGATGATGGTGGCGGCACCCATGCCGGAAGCGATGCAGAGCGTGGCGAGGCCGACGCCTTTGCCGCTGCGCTCCAACTCGTCCAGAAGCGTGCCGATGATGATCGCGCCCGTTGCGCCGAGGGGGTGCCCCATGGCGATGGAGCCGCCGTTGACGTTGACTTTGGAGCTATCGACGTCGAACGCCTGCATGAAGCGCATGACGACGGAGGCAAAGGCCTCGTTCACCTCAAAGAGGTCGATGTCGTTGATCGACATGCCACTGTCTGCGAGGATTTTCTGGGTCACGGGCACTGGACCGGTAAGCATGATGGTCGGGTCCGTGCCGATCTTTGCAGTGGCGCGAATGCGGGCGCGGGGTTTGAGGCCGTATTTCTCGCCGAATTCCTTGTTGCCAATGAGGACGGCCGCAGCGCCATCTACAATGCCGGACGAGTTGCCCGCGTGGTGGATGTGTTCGATCCGCTCCAGATGCGGGTATTTCATCAGGGCGATTTTATCAAATCCGGGCATGACTTCGCCCATGTCTTTGAAGGACGCCTTGAGTTGGCCGAGCGCGTCCACGGTCGTGCCCGGACGCATGTATTCGTCACGGTCGAGAATGGTCAGCCCGTTGATGTCTTTCACCGGCACGATGGACTTCGCAAATCGGTTGTCCTGCCACGCGGCAGCGGCGCGGTTCTGGCTCTCGACGGCGAGTGCGTCGGCCTCCTCGCGGGTGAACCCGTATTCGGTCGCAATGATGTCAGCGGAGATGCCCTGCGGCACGAAGTAGGTCTTCATGGCAATCGACGGATCCACGGCAATTGCCGCCCCGTCAGAGCCCATAGCGACACGACCCATCATCTCCACGCCGCCTGCGATATAAGCCATGCCTGCGCCACCTTTGACTTGGTTGGCAGCGAGGTTCACGGCTTCCATACCGGAGGCGCAGAAGCGGTTGATCGCGAGGCCGGGAATGGATTGATCCAGCTCCGACGCGAGCACGGCGGTGCGTGCGAGACAGCCGCCTTGTTCCCCGACTTGGGTCACGTTGCCCCAGATCACATCCTCAACTGCGTGCCCTTCGAGGCCATTGCGGTCTTTGACAGCATTGAGCATCTGCGCAGAGAGCGCGGCGGAGGTCACCTCATGCAGGCTCCCGTCCTTGCGGCCCTTGCCGCGCGGGCTGCGCAGGGCGTCGTAAATATAAGCTTCGGTCATTCAATCCTCCTCAGGTCCGCGACGGATGGGGCGTGTCCCTCTAGTGAGAGGTCTGTGTGCGGCCCGTGTCATCCGTGCGTGACGTTCGAGTCTAAGATACCTGTCTTCTCACAATGAAACAGTAGAACGCCGCGTCATTCCAGAGCAGGTGCATTCTGTGACGTCCCGTCAGTTTATTCTGTGTATATGACAGGTTGGCGATAGGCCCCGTGTTCGTGATTGGGGCCTATCAAGTGTTTTGGAATGCGCCTTAGAACGCGTCTGCGGGCAGGGTCATCACCGGATCGGCACCGGACTCGATGCGTTTCAGGAGCGTACCCGTCATCGGAAGCTGACGCGCCATAAAATAGCGGGCCGTCGTGAGCTTGTTCTGGTGGAATTCCGGATCGGCGGTGCCATTCGCAAGCGCCTCAAGCGAGACTTTTGCCATCCGCGCCCACATCAGGCCGAGGCAGACGTAGCCGAACAGATGCATGAAGTCATACGAACCTGACAGCGCCGCGTTCGGGTTCTTCATTCCGTTCTGCATGAAGAACATGCCTGCGCCCTGAAGGTCTTTGGAGGCTTGTTTCAGCGGACCGGTGAACTCGGCCATATCCCCGTCGCCGTTTTCTTTGCAGAAGCCTTTGACCAGTTCAAAGAACGCCATGACGTGCTTGCCGCCATCGGTCGCGAGTTTGCGGCCCACGAGATCGAGCGCCTGCACGCCGTTTGCACCCTCATAGATCATCGCAATACGTGCGTCGCGGGTGAATTGGGACATGCCCCATTCTTCGATATAGCCATGGCCGCCATAGACCTGTTGCGCATTCACTGTGGCCTCATAGCCTTTGTCGGTCAGGAAGCCTTTGAGCACGGGAGTCATAAGTGAGATGAGACCATCGGCGTCCGCATCTTTGGAGCGGTGCGACTGATCGATGAGCTGCGCCCCCCAGAGCATGAAGGCGCGCGCGCCTTCGATAAAACTCTTCTGATCCATCAAATTGCGGCGGATGTCGGGATGCACGATCAGCGGGTCGGCGGGGCCGTCGGGGTTTTCGGCACCCGTCACCGCACGGCCTTGCAAACGGTCCTTGGCGTAGATCACCGCGTTCTGATAGGCGGCTTCGGCCTGTGCGAGACCCTGCATGCCGACGCCGAGACGGGCCTCGTTCATCATGGTGAACATCGCGCGCATGCCCTTGTGTTCCGTGCCCAAGAGGTAGCCGGTCGCATCGTCGTAGTTCATCACGCAGGTGGAGTTGCCGTGGATGCCCATCTTTTCTTCGATGGAGCCTACGGAGACACCGTTGCGGGCGCCAACGCTGCCGTCTTCTTTCACGAGGAACTTCGGCACGATGAAGAGGGAGACGCCTTTGATCCCCTCGGGGCCGCCTGCGATTTTGGCGAGGACGAGGTGGATGACGTTCGACGAAAGATCGTGATCGCCTGCGGAGATAAAGATCTTCTGGCCGGTGATCTTGTAGCTGCCGTCTGCTTGCGGCTCGGCTTTCGTGCGCATGAGGCCCAGATCGGTGCCGCAATGCGGTTCTGTGAGGTTCATGGTGCCCGTCCATTCGCAGGACGTCATTTTGGGCAAGTAGGTCGACTTTTGCTCATCGGTGCCGTGCGCGAGGATCGCAGAGGCCGCACCGTGGGTCAGGCCCTGATACATGGTGAACGCTTGGTTCGCGCCGGAGAGCATTTCGCCAACGGCGGTGCCCATCAGGTAGGGCATGCCTTGGCCGCCATATTCCGCGGGCAAGTCGAGACCGGTCCAGCCGCCCTCTTTAACCTCTTCGAAGGCTTCTTTGAAACCGGTCGGTGTGGTGATGACACCGTTTTCGAAGGTGCAACCCTCTTTGTCGCCGACGGTGTTCAGAGGGGCGACAACTTCCGAGGCGAGTTGCCCTGCAGCCTCGAGGATCGCCTCGGTAAATTCGGGCTCAAGGTCGGCGTAACCGGGGATGTCGCTCTGCGAGACCTTCAGCAGATCGTGCAGAACATATTGGATATCTTTCACAGGAGCCGTGTAACTCGGCATGGCGTTTCTCCCTTTGCAGTGCGCGGGGAGAAAGGACTGCTTAGTCCCCGCGCGTCACTTCAGCGATTTGTTCATCGACAAACCGGATTTCGTCCTCCAACTCGGCCATGACCCTGGCGCGTTCGGCTTGTTCCGCCTGCATCTCTGCGAGTTTGTCCTGATAAGCCTTCAAAGTTGCACGCATCTGCTCTTCGCCGCGGTCCTTTTCGGTATAGAGATTGAGGACTTGTCGGATTTCCTCCAGAGCGAACCCGTATCTCTTGCCCTTCAGGATCAGCGTGAGCCGCGCTCTGTCACGACGCGTGAAGAGCCGCTTCTGCCCCTGACGTTGGGGGTTAAGCAGTTCTTTAGCTTCGTAAAAGCGCAGTGTGCGTGGTGTTACCTCGAAGGTATCGCACATTTCGCGGATGGTCATCACCTCATTGGTTGTCACTTCGACACTTCCTCTTAACCTTCAAGACGGCCTGCTTTATCGGAGCAGGTGTCGCTATCCAAGGGGTGCGGAGGTCGCGCCTTCCCAATCACCCTAATCAGAACGCAGGAAACAGTTCATTCAAAACGTGGCGTCACGATGTGTCGCGCAGTTTGTCCCGAAAAATGTTAATTATTACCTTACGGATTTAGGTGGATATTTGCCGACGGCAAGATGCGCAAGCGTTGAGGCGTGAAAAAACAGAGTTTCACGTCAGAAGAGGTGATTTGTACCATTAGTTGCTGATTTTTATGACTTTATGTCGGATCTGATGCTGCTTTAAAGGCATCATTTTAGACGAGCGTTGCACTTGAATGTGAACGCGGGGCGTCACGCCACGCCGGTTCTCCGAAGGGATTAGCGGCGCGGCGCAAAGAGAATGGGGGGGCGCGTGACGTTACGACGTTTCCCGAAGCGCTGGCTGTGCTTCGCCAGACTCGATGTTGCGAACTGTCTGTTCGCGCAGTTCCTGAAGTTCGGCAATTGCTTTTTCAAGCTCGACCTTTTGTGCTTCGAGCGCGACGAGTTGGCGGTCTGCAAGTTTCACGAAGGCTTCGGCCTGGGCTTTGGTGCCCTCTTCCTCGTAGATCAGGAGCCACTGGCGCATCTCTTCGAGAGAAAACCCGTATTTCCGACCGCGCAATATGAGCGTCATGCGTGCCACTTCGCGTGGCGTGTAGAACCGCGAACGGCCTTCCTTTTCAGGGGCCAGCAATTCGATATATTCGTAGTACCTGAGCGTGCGCGGGGTCACATCGAACTCTGCGCACATCTCCTTAAACGTGAGACGTTGATCGGGCATGTATTCTCTCTCCTCGCGCCTCATCTAAACTGTTTGGTTCAGTTTGGCAAATGGCCTTCCCTGTATGCGCGAACCTTAGTCAACTCCGCGGCGCCTGATCAAGGAAACAAAACCTTGGCGTGCCGTCGCGTAACTTTTGGGAGGGCCGCCAATTCAAGATTTTGCCCTTGCCGCTCGCGTGGCGCGCTGCGAAATATAGGGCGCTGCCACCCCAGAGAGGCCCTGTATGACCGCGGACTTGGAAAATAAAACCGAACGCGCCCGCACCTTTGTCGAGACTTTGCCACATTGTCAGGCTTTGGGAATGGCCCTTCAGAGCATCGGGCAAGGCGAAGCGGAGATCGCGATGCCATATGCGGAAAAGCTGATTGGCGATCCCGATACGGGCGTGATCCATGGAGGGGCCGTGTCTGCACTCATGGACACCTGCGCCGGTGCGGCGGTGATGAGCCATCCTGAAGCGGGCTACGCGACCGCGACGCTCGATCTGCGGATAGATTACATGCGCGCGGCCAAACCGGGCGCGACGATTACGGCCCATGCGATTTGTTATCATATGACCCGTTCCGTTGCCTTCGTGCGGGTGTCGGCGCATGACGGGTCGTCTGACGTGCCCGTTGCTGCGGCGTCAGGGGCGTTTGCTGTTGAGAGAGGCTCGAAATGAACCGTCGTGCACCTGAGCCTGTCCAAGTCGTCAAAGAACGCCGTGATGCTGCGCTTTCCGAACTGGTCGCGCGTGTTCCCTACATCTCTTTCATGGGGTTTGAATTCGAACGTCGAGGTGACGAACTGACGGCTGTGATGCCTTACCGCCCCGACCTTATCGGAAACCCCGCATTGCCCGCACTTCACGGCGGGGCGCTCGCTGCGTTTTTGGAAGTGACGGCGTTGATTTCCCTGTCATGGACGCTGGTGTGGCCAAAGATCGAGTCCGGTGAGACCACGGGCGTTCTGCCGAAGTTCCCGAAAACCATTGATCTGACGATCGACTATCTTCGGTCCGGCCTGCCGCGCGACGCCTATGCGCGTGCCGAGATTACCCGCGCCGGTCGCCGTTATGCATCCGTCCAGGTCGAGGCATGGCAAGACAACCGCGCGCGGCCGATCGTGCAGGCGACCGGCCATTTCTTGATGCCGGACGGGGCCTCGGACACCTGAGATGGAGACGCTTCCCGTCGCTCTGAGCCATCGGCGCGTGCTCAAAATCGCGCTTCCGATTGTCCTGTCCAATGCGACCGTTCCGATTTTGGGTGCGGTCGATACGGGCGTTGTCGGGCAAATGGGAGCCGCTGCGCCGATCGGAGCCGTCGGGATTGGGGCTATTATCCTCGCCTCGTTTTATTGGGTTTTCAGCTTTTTGCGGATGGGAACAACTGGCCTCGTGTCACAGGCGCGCGGGGCACGAGATGACGGCGAGGTCGCCGCGCTCTTGACCCGAGCCTTAATGATCGGGCTCACCAGCGGCGTGATCCTCATCATGTTGCAAATGCCGCTCTTGTGGGCCGCGTTTCAAATTTCTCCGGCCACGCAGGAAGTTGAAAGCCTCGCCCGTGGCTACATCGCAATCCGGATTTGGTCAGCTCCCTTCGCGATTGCACTCTTTGGCATCACGGGATGGCTCATCGCACAGGAGCGCACGCGCGGCGTTCTGGTGCTTCAACTCTGGATGAACGGGCTGAACATTCTCCTCGATCTCTGGTTTGTCATCGGACTTGGTTGGGGTGTTCAGGGCGTTGCTCTCGCGACCGTTCTTGCAGAGACGAGTGGTGCTGCGCTGGGCTTTTGGCTTTGTCGCGACATCCTCCGGACACCGGAGTGGCGCGCATGGCACTGCGTTTTTGATCGGGTGCGTCTCATCCATATGGCGAAGGTCAACACAGATATCCTGATCCGTTCGGTCCTGCTCTTGGTGATTATTGTGTCATTTACTTTCCTGAGTGCGGGATTTGACGATTTGACACTCGCGGCGAACCAGATCCTTATGCAGTTTGTCGAGATCACGGCCTATGCGTTGGACGGGTTCGCCTTTGCTGCTGAGGCCATCGTCGGACACGCTCTCGGTGCACGGTCTCGTAGCGCGTTCCGTCGGGGGGCTCTTTTGGCATCTCTCTGGGGGGGCATCGCCGCCGTGTTCATGACGCTTGTCTTCGCAGCTTTCGGTGGGTGGGGCATCGATGTGATGACGACCGCTGTCGATGTGCGTGCTGAGGCGCGAAGCTACCTGCCGTGGATGGCCGTGACCCCGCTCATGGCTTTCGGAGCCTATATGCTCGACGGCATCTTCATCGGTGCGACGCGGACGCGAGACATGCGCAACATGATGTTCGTCACGGTCGCCGTCTACAGTGTTGCGGTGCTCACACTGATCCCGATCTTCGGCAACCATGGCCTCTGGGCCGCGATGTTGATCAGCTACGTCGCGCGCTGCGCCAGCCTCTTGTGGAAATACCCGGCGTTGGAGGCGTCTGTCGAGACGACCTGAGACCTTAGAGCCAGTCGCTGCGCTTTGTCCCGACAGCTTCCGAGACGCTCTCAAACCCGTCCTTTTCGAGCAAGTCATCGAGGCCGCGCGCGATGCGCGGGGCGAGTGAAAGGCCCTGATACACCATCGCGGAATAGATTTGCACAATCGACGCACCGGCGCAGATTTTCGTGTAGGCGTCGAGCGCGGAGGAAATTCCGCCAACGCCCACCAGAGGCACTTCGTCGCCCAAACCGCGTGACAGTTGCGCGAGCACGCGAGTGGACTTTTCGAACAACGGGCGCCCTGATAGGCCGCCAGCCTCCGCTTTATGTGAAGATTTCAAACCATCACGCGACAGGGTGGTGTTGGTGGCGATGACGCCGTCAATGCCGGATTTGCGCGCGACTTCTGCAATCTCTTGGATCTCGGTCTCCGACAAATCGGGCGCGATTTTCAAGAGGACAGGTACATTGTGATCCAGACCCTTGCGTGCATCGAGCACACCTGCGAGCAGCGCCTCGAGCGCTTCCGGCCCCTGCAGGTCGCGGAGCTTTTCGGTGTTCGGGCTAGAGACGTTCACGGTGGCGAAATCAATGAAATTGCCGCAGTGCGCCAAGACCTTCGCGAAGTCAGCCGCACGATCTTCGCTATCTTTATTCGCGCCTAGGTTCAGACCGATCGGAATTTCGGTGCGGTGGTTCGAGTGTCGGCAGCGCGCGAGGCGGTTGCAGGCCTCTTCCATCCCGTCATTGTTGAAGCCAAAGCGGTTGATCACCGCACGATCTTCGGTGAGGCGGAAGAGACGCGGTTTCGGGTTGCCCGGCTGCGGGCGCGGGGTCACGGCACCGACTTCGATGAAGCCGAAGCCCGCGCGCGAGAGCTGCGGGATGGCTTCCGCGTTTTTGTCGAACCCTGCTGCGAGGCCGACGGGGTTGGGCATATCGATGCCGGCAAAGGTCGTTTTCAGACGCGGTGAGGTGACAGGCCCCGGCAGGCTTGCGAGACCGGCGCGCAATGCCGTCAGGGCAAGGTGGTGGGATTTCTCCGGATCGAACCGACGCAGGGCGATCATGCCGAGCTGTTCAAAAAGCGACATCAGAGGTCCTCCGGAAATTCATGGCCGTTCGGGCCGAGGGGAAGCGGTTTGGCCCACTCGATGTCGTCCATCGTCAGGGTGCGGTAGAGATGGGGGAAGAGTTGTCCGCCGCGCGACGGCTCCCATTTCAGCTCCGGGCCGAGTGTCTCGCTCTCCAGAGCGAGCAGATAGAGACCATCCTCCTGCGCGAACCATTTCGCCGCCGTTTCAGCGGCCTGCTCACCGGTCGAGAAATGGATGTAACCGTCGGCCAGATCGACGGGAGCCCCGTCAGTTTGACCTGCTTCTTGCAGTGCAGCCCATTCAGGCGCGCGGAAAATCTTGTAAATCAGCATGTAGCTGAGATGCCCCTATTCCGATGCGGGGTCAATGGGGCAGTTTTACGCGCTCAAAGCCAGCGGTGGCAGCGTTTGTGGATCGTCGGGATAATCAGAAAAACCATCGACAGGACGATCATCGGAACGATGACGAGGTTTCTCTGCCAAATCGGCCAGTCCGGTGTGAGCGGAAGGGACAGGTAGAGGAGGGCGGTCACAAGCGGGTAGACAGCGAGAAAGACGAAGACAGACAGTCTAATCCGGCTCGGTTTGCGGGGTGTGGCAGTCATGCGGGGTGTCCTTGAAGACGGTGTGCTTTTTCGAAAGTATGAGGAAAAATGCGGTTCTGTGGAAGGTTCAAGTCTGTGTCCGCTTGTGCAAGGTGATGTGCATTTCAGGGTGAAAGCAGGCACGTGACCAAGTGAGAGAACATGCGTTTTGAAGCGCGGTGATGCCCGAAATTCATCGAATTCGCCTGCCTGTGATTTCAGCGACGCAAAAACTTTACGCTACGGATGTAGCGCCTATCCGCTGACAGGCTTTGACTCATTGATCAAGAAACGTCAGGCTCAGGTCAGTAAATGTTTCAACAGGGGGCACTTCATGCTCAGAAAAGTTCTTTCCACGTCCGCCGCTATGGCTCTTCTGGCTGGCGCGGCCCATGCCGAATACACTCTGCATATTATTCACATAAATGATCTGCACAGCCGGATCGAACCGATTAGCAAGTACGACTCCACCTGCGGCGAAGAGGACAATGCCGAGGGCAAATGCTTCGGTGGGGTCGCACGCGTTGCAACCATGATTAATCAGTTGCGTGGGGAACTTGATGGCGAAAACGTCATTGTGCTCGACGCTGGCGACCAGTATCAGGGCTCTCTTATGTACACGACCTACAAGGGTGACGTGGAAATCGAGTTCATGAACAAGATCGGCTTTGACGCCATGGCCGTTGGGAACCACGAGTTCGACGATGGTGATGAAGGTCTTCTGAAACTGCTCGATGGTGCCAAGTTCCCGGTCCTTTCCGGCAACCTCGATGTGTCCCAGTCCAACATTCTGGCTGGTAAGCTTCAGGATCACGTCATCCTCGAAGTGGGCGGCGAAAAAATCGGCATCGTTTCTGCCCTGGCGACGGACACCGTCGAAACGTCCAGCCCGTCTGCTGCGGTGATCTTTTCTGACGAGATCGAAAACCTGCAACACGATGTGGATATGCTGACCGAGGCAGGCGTGACGAAAATTATCGCACTGAACCACGTTGGTGTCACCAAAGACATGGATATCGCTGAGAAGGTGTCCGGTCTCGATGCGGTCGTGGGCGGTCACTCCCATACGAAGTTCTCGAACACCGAAGAAGGCGCCTATGCCTACCCGACTATGGTGGGGGGTGTTCCGGTGGTTCAGGCCTATGCGTATTCAAAATATGTCGGTCATCTTGAGCTGACCTTTGACGACGAGGGCAATGTGACGGCCGCCACCGGCGATACCATCCTGCTCGACGCGTCTGTCGAAGAAGATGCCGAAATCAAAGCGCGCGTGGCCGAGCTCGCTGGGCCGATTGCGGAGATGAAGGCGAAAATCGTCGCTGAAACCGCGGCTGATATTGACGGCTCCCGTGACACCTGCCGCGCTGTGGAATGTCAGATGGGCACTCTCGTGGCTGACGCAATGCTCGACCGTGTGAAGGATCAAGGCGTAGAGATCGCTATCCAGAACGGTGGCGGTGTGCGCGCGTCCATCCCGGGCGGCATGGTGACTATGGGCGACGTTCTCACGGTTCTGCCGTTCCAGAACACGCTCGCAACCTTTGAAGTGACCGGCGAAACCATGGTGTCCGCGCTTGAAAACGGTGTGTCCCAGATGGAAGAGGGCGCAGGCCGCTTCCCGCAGGTGGCTGGTATGTCCTTCACCGTCGATCCGTCCGCAGAGGCCGGATCCCGCATCTCCGACGTGATGGTCGGCGGCGCACCGATCGAGATGGACAAGGTCTACGGCGTTGTGTCCAACAACTACGTCCGCAACGGCGGCGACGGTTACAAAATGTTCGTCGATGCGATGAACGTGTATGACTTCGGTCCGGACCTCGCAGACGTGCTCGCAGAGTACATGATCGAGAACGCGCCTTATCAGCCTTACACCGATGGCCGTATCACCGTGAAATAAGCGGTAGGATATAGACAAATTGGAAAGCCCTCGCGATCATGCGGGGGCTTTTTGCTTGGGAGGGCAGAGAAATGATCCACGGACGCTGCACATGTTCAGAGGTGGAATTCGAGGTCACGGCCGATCCGATGATCGTGCACTGCTGTCACTGCACCTGGTGTCAGCGGGAAACGGGCTCTGCCTTTGCGCTCAACGCCTATGTGGAGACCTCGGTCGTTAAGGTCACGAAGGGGGAGCCGGAAATGGTGGTGACGCCTTCCAACTCGGGCCACGGTCAAACGATTGCCAGATGTCCGTCGTGTAAGGTTGCGCTCTGGTCGCATTATGCGGGGTCTGGGGATGCGTTTGCTTTCGTGCGTTGCGGGACTTTGGAAGAACGCGCAGAGATCGTGCCCGATGTCCACATTTTCACGACGACCAAACTGCCGTGGGTCGTATTGCCGGAAGGCGCGCAAGTGTTCGAGGCGTTTTACAAGCCGAAAGAGGTTTGGTCCGAGCAGAGCCTTGCACGGTTCAAAGCAGCAAGGGGCGCGTAAATGGACCACCCCCTCATTGACCTGATCAACCAGAAGATCGCGGAAGCCGAGCGCAACGGGGAGTTCGAAAACCTGTCCGGCGCAGGCAAACCGCTCCCGCACGAGAACGATCCGGAAAATGCGCTGCTCAATCGGGTGATTAAGGAAAACGGCGGTGTGCCGGAATTCGTCTCCCTGACACGTGAGCTAGAAAAGCTCCGCGCGGAGCTGCGCGATACTGGTGATAGGACCGAGCGCCACAAGATCATGAAAGAAATGTCGATGATGGAAGCAAAGATCGACATCGCGCGAAAAGCGCATCGCTAACCCCGTCCGTCACCCTCATCGTGCCACGTCGGAAGAGTTGAGCCAGAATGTGCGCACCAGAAATGGTCGGCGCAAGCGATGCAATGACGCAGGTCATGGCCCCTCCTGTTTTTCAATCTTTAACATAATAAGACCGTTTCTGGGGAGGAGGGGTTATCATGGAACTGATGAAATTTGTGGGTCGCGTGGCGCCGCTTTTGTTTGTGGTCACTGCATGTGTGTCCAACGAACCCGTGGGGCAGCCGACGCCGCTTGATGGCGAATGGCTCGGGTCCTATCACTCACGAAATGTCGATGGTCCAGTTGGCCAGGAGTGTTCTGACGGCTACGGCGGGTTGGTGATCATGAACGGCGTCGTTTCCGGAGAAGCCAGCAATCCTTACGGCGCGTCCTATCAGGTCTCAGGACGTGTTTTCGACGACCTCTTTTTGCAAGCTGAATTCATTTATCAGCAGCAGCCACAGGGACATCTCACGGGGCGACTGGTCGGGGATCGTCTCGAGGGGAGCTTTGACGGAATCAATAATTGCGAGGGAAACTGGGTGGCGATCCGCAAGTAACGATGTGAGGAGACAAGGACGCAAAGCCATTCCGCCGGTGTATCGCGAGTGCGACCTGTCATCCCCTCGTGAATGGCCCACACGCACGATCAGCGCTGGTCCCCGCTGTCTGAGCGTTTAAACTGTGTGCCATGTGTGGACGATTTGCGATAACTCACGCCTCGGATGCGATGGCGCGCCTTTTTGAGGCCGCGCCAGCCAACAATTTACCTGATATCCCGAATTACAACGTCTGCCCGACGACGCAAATACATGTGGTCTTTCGGGAAGACAATGGCCGCAGGCTTGTGCCAATGCGCTGGGGCTTTGTGCCTCGTTGGTACAAGACACCGACGGACGGGCCGCTCCTGATTAATGCACGCGCGGAGACGATCGCCGAAAAGCCGGCTTTCCGTGAGGCTTGCCGTCAGCGACGCTGTCTCATACCCGCAGACGGGTTCTATGAATGGTTTCGGCCCGAGGGTGGGGATAAACTCCCGTGGTTCATTCAGCCCGCTGACGAGGGCCCGATGGTCTTTGCAGGCATTTGGCAAGAGTGGGGGGCTAGTGAGGACAGGATTTCGAGCTGTGCCATTGTCACGACCGAGGCAACGGGGCATATGGCGGAAATCCATCACCGGATTCCGGTGATCCTACAGGCCGAGAACTGGGCAAAATGGCTCGGTGAAGAAGGTCGCGGAGCCGCGCGCCTGATGACGGCAGCGGCAGATGAGACATTGACGTTTCACAGGGTCGGAACCGCTGTGAACTCCAATCGGGCGCAAGGCCCCGATCTGATCGAGGAGATCGACTGATGACCGCGGATTTGAACGCGCACACGTGGGAGAAAATGGCGGGGGCCTCCGAGCATATCGGCCTCATTTTTACGTATTGGGTCGAGGGCGAAGCGCGTTTGGAGTTGCCTATCGGACCACAGCACCTCAACCGGCACGGCATTCCGCATGGCGGCATTTATGCGATGCTTCTCGATACGGCGATGGGGTATTCGGGGGCCTTTACGGGGGATCCCGAGGTCCGGCAAAACAACCTGACTTTGACCCTGACGGTGAACTATCTCTCTCGTCCAAAAGGAAAAACTCTGATCGCGGAAGGAAAGCGGGTCGGCGGCGGGGCCAAGACCTTTTTTGCCGAAGGTAAAATTACGGACGAGACGGGCGAACTCATCGCCACCGCGTCAGGCGCGTTCAAAATGCGGTCTCGATAATTCGACAAACAAACATATTCATTATCTTGAATGAGGCGGAGAGGTTTGATATATGTCTGTCAAACACATCTCTTGGAGTCCACCATGACACTTGACCGCGCTATGTTCCGCTTCGCAGGCACGATGGTTCTCATCAGCGTGCTGCTCACCCAATTCGTTCACCCCGCCTTCATGTGGTTCACCGTGTTCATCGGTGCCAACATGATCCAGTCGTCTTTCACCGGCTGGTGTCCGGCTGCAAAGGTCATGGCCAAACTCGGCGTTCCGGCCGGCTGTGCATTTGAGAAGTGAGCGCAGGCGAAAGCTTGAGTGATGCGGGGTCCTTCGGGGCCCCGTTTTCGTCTTGATGACCGAAAATCGACTAAGCGCGCCACAAGAGAGGCGTTCGATCAAAAATCTCTGATGTCAGAAAGATTTGGAGCGGGCGGCGGGAATCGAACCCGCGTCATTAGCTTGGAAGGCTAAGGTCTTACCACTACACAACGCCCGCGCTCGTGAGCACCGTATGTAGGCGATGCTCTGGGGGGCGTCAAGACGCCGAAGCACATCTTAGTGGCGGATTTGCCCCGTCTTTTTCATGCGCACCTGCTTTGCTCCCATAGGTCTTGCGCTTTCTGTTCTTCAAAGCGAGTTTGTGACCCATATGCAGAGTGAGCCCGACAGGCTTTCCAAACACAGGTGAAGGGACGCGACGTGAGCGAACCTGAGAAAACTTCCGCGATTCTGGCCGTTGACCTCGACGGTACGCTTTTGAAGTCTGACATGTTGTATGAAAGCTTCTGGAGCGCGGCCTCCCAGAATTGGCGCTCGGCTCTGCGGGCTGTAACGGCGCTTGCTGACGGAAAAGCCGCCCTCAAACGCGCTCTGGCCCAGAGCGCGCCGGTCGATGTGGAGACGCTTCCCTATAATGCGGAGGTTCTCGCCTACATCGCCAACCATCGTGCGGAGGGCGGGCAAGTCGCGCTCGTTACGGCAACGGATCAGGACATCGCGGACAGGATCGCCGCGCATCTCGGTGTGTTCGACGCGGTCTATGGATCGGATGGGCAGCGCAACCTCAAAGGCGACAAAAAGGCCGCTTTCCTCGTGGAGACCTACGGGGAGGGAGGGTTCGTCTACATGGGCGACCATGAAGCCGATCTCGCGGTTTGGCCGAGAGGTTTGAGCGCCGTCACGGTGAATGCGCCCGAGGCCCTTCGGGAAAAAGCCGCGACGCTTGGTGTGCCGGTCGAGCACCTCGGCTCCTCACAACGTGAGTATGCGCCATATTTGAAGGCTCTGCGCCCGCATCAGTGGCTGAAGAATATTCTGGTGTTTCTGCCGATGATGCTCGCCCAACAATTCACCTTGGCGACCGTCGCGGTGTCACTGCTGGCTTTTGTTGCGTTCTCGCTTGTCGCCTCGTCGGTCTATGTTCTTAACGATCTACTCGACCTGTCAGCCGACCGTGCACACCCGCGCAAGTGCAAGCGCCCCTTCGCCGCGGGTAGTCTGCCAATTGCGCACGGGTCATTCCTCGCGGCCGGGTTGTTCGGGGGCGGTTTGATACTGTCACTGCTGGCAGGACCGGCCTTTCTCTTCGTCCTTCTGAGCTACTACGCCATGACGACTGCGTATTCCTTTTATTTCAAGCGCCGCATGGTGATCGACATCTGCGTTCTCGCAGGGCTCTACACGATGCGGATTGTCGCTGGCGGGGTCGCCGCGGCAATCCCTCTGTCGATGTGGCTATTGGCTTTCTCGATCTTCCTGTTCTTTGCGCTCGCGGCCGTGAAACGTCAGGCGGAGCTTGTGGACAACATGAAAGAGGGCAAATTGGGACCAACGGGGCGCGGGTATCACGTCGAAGACCTCGCGATCATTTCGCAAATGGCGATTGGAGCCGGCTATATTTCTGTTCTCGTGCTCGCGCTCTACATGAACTCCGATCAGGTCGTTCTGATGTATCCGAACCCCGAAATCCTCTGGGGGATTTGCCTCGTCCTGTTGTTCTGGGTGAGTTGGATCGTGATGAAGACCCACCGTGGCGAAATGCATGACGATCCGATCATCTTTGCGGTGAAAGACAGGATTTCGCGTATCTGTGGTCTCTTGGTGGTCGGCTTTATTCTCGGTGGGGTGCTGATTTAAGCGCGCCGTGGTCGCAGCAGTGTGCGCCCGACTTGACACGGGTCAATTTTCTGAGTGAAAAGCTCGGATAAATGTCGCCCTGCCGTGGAGAAACCCCGAGCAGAGACACCGAAAGATCGAAAGCCATCATGCCGTTCAAAGCTCTTAGCCTCGCTCTCGCCGCCACGCTGCTTGCTGCGCCGCTCGCAGCCGATGAGATTACGTCACTCGAAGCCCTAGGCGAGGCCCTGTTTTTCGACACCAACCTGTCGAAGAACCGCACGCAGGCCTGCGCGACCTGCCATGATCCGGAGCGCGCGTTTACGGATGCTCGCGGTGGCTTTGCGTCCATCGGGGACGACGGGGAGTCAATTGGCGACCGCAACGCGCCGACGGCGATGTATGCGATGTTCTCGCCAGAATTCAGCGAGATCGCGGAAGGCGTCTTTGCCGGTGGTCAGTTCCACGATGGCCGCGCTGCGACGCTCGAAGAACAGGCAGGTGGTCCTCCGCTTAACCCCATTGAAATGGCAATGCCCGACGCCGCCGCGGTTGTGGCGCGTCTGGAGGAAAATCCGGATTACGTCGCGGCGATGACGTCCCTGTTCGGAGCGGACGTGTTTGACGACACGGACGCAGCCTATTCCGCGATGACGCGTGCCATTGCAGCGTTTGAGCGCACCGATGAGTTTGCGCCGTTCGACAGCAAATATGATCGTTACTTGCGGGGTGAGGCGGAACTCTCGCGCGAGGAAATGCTCGGAGAGACGCTGTTCTTTTCGCAGCAGTTCACCAACTGCAACATCTGCCACCAACTGAATCCGCGCCCGGCGTCAGAGGGCGAGGTGTTTACGAACTATGAATTCCACAATATCGGCGTGCCGGAAAATACGGACCTTCGGGCGCTGAATGGCGTTTTGGAGAAAGACCGCGGACTCGGCGGGGTCAACAAACAGCCGCACCTGTCTGGACGTCACAAGGTGCCCACGCTTCGCAACATCGCCGTGACCGGTCCCTATATGCACAACGGTGTGTTTGAGGATCTGCGGACCGTTGTGCTCTTCTACAACACCTACAACACGAAATCCGAGGCGCGGAAGATCAACCCTGAAACGGAAGAGCCTTTTGCCGCGCCGGAAGTGCCGGAAAACTTGTCGATGGAAGAATTGACGACCGGTCCCGCGTTGGAAGACCGCGAAGTTGATGCGCTCGTCGCGTTCATGAAAACGCTGACAGACGCGCGCTACGAGCATCTGCTCGAGGAATAATCCCGCCGCGCCGATGGCGCGGGGGAGGGTTTAGTGACGCAGGCTTGGCGGCAGATCGGCCATCCGTGCGCCGCAGCCTAGATCGAGTGCACCTTGCCAGATGCCTTTCGCACGCATCATGGGAAGCGCGCGTGGCGTGGTTTTCGTGCCGTCCACGAGGGTGATCTCCGCGTCCCACTTTTCCTCAGAGAGATCGCGCCAACAGACGTTCAGGTGCACTTCGGAATGCTGGAAAAGGGATCGCAGTGCCCGCGCCGGAAGGGTTGCCGCCAGTTCCAGAGACGGGAGTTCCTCCGGAATTTCGAGCGTTTCGCCCTTATCCAAAGCCTCGAGCGCGAGCGCCTGATACCGTGCTTCGTAGCACACCCGTGCGAGAATATGCGCGCGGGTTAGACCGGTGATGGCAGACGGTTCAAAGAGCGCCTCATCCGACAGCTCCATGAGCTTTCGCGCAAAAAAGGCCGTGCCCCGCCGCGCGAGGAGCAGGTCCTCAGCAGGCGCGTTGGGGGCGTCGAACCGCGCCCCCTTGCCTAGACGGGCCTTGAGCGCCTCTTGGGCGGCAATATCCGTCTCTGTGAGGGACATTACTCCTGCCCCTCGATCATCGTGCGCATAAAGCCCAGACGTTCCATGATCGGCGCGTCCGAGAAGCGGAACAGATCGAACTGTGTCTCGGCTTGCAGGGACCACGGGACCCAGCTCGGCACGACGAACATGTCGCCTTTTTCGAGCTTGTGCTCGACGCCGTTCAACACAACCGCGCCTTTGCCCTCGAACACTTGGAACACAGTGGAGCCGACCTCATTGCGGGTCGCGGTTTGGGTGCCTGCACGCAGGCGGTGGAATTCGCAGCGGATTGTGGGCATCACGTCGCCGCCGGTGGTCGGGTTCACATAGCGGATGGCGGCGTGGCCCTGTTCGACGGTTGCGGGCTGGCCCTCGTCCTCGAGCAAAAGCTGCTCGGTCAATGCGCGGTCTGTGAATTCCCAACGGTAGGCCCCGATGGGCGAGGAGACCGTGTTCTGGAGCTGCGACAGGGGACGCAGACCCGGATGGCACCAGAGCCGCTCACCACGGGAATAGTCCGGCGTTGCGTTGTCGGTCACGCGGTCTGCACCGAACTCGAAGAAGCCCACATCCATCTGCTGGCTGAACGGAATGTCGAGACCGTCGATCCATGCCATCGGCTCGTTCGCGATGTTGTGGTGACCGTGGAAGTTCCAACCCGGCGTGAGCAAGAGATCCCCGCGCGACATGCGGACGGGATCACCGTTCACAACGGTCCAGACGCCTTCGCCCTCAACCACAAAACGGAACGCGTTTTGAGAGTGACGGTGTTCCGGTGCGTTCTCACCCGGGCAGAGATATTGGATGGCGGCCCAGAGCGTCGGGGTGACATAGGCGTTGCCGCCGAGGCCCGGGTTCGCGAGGCCGATCGCGCGGCGTTCCCCGCCACGACCGACAGGCACCAGCTCACCCGATTTTTCCGCGAGCGGCAGCAGATCGGACCAGCGCCAAACGTGCGGCACGGCTTTCGATTTCGGCGTCATCGGCATCAGATCGCCAAGCTGCGTCCAGAGCGGCAGCAGGTTGTTCTCTTCGAACCCTTTATAGAGCTCGCGCAGTTCCGGGGTGTCCTCGGGCTGCATGCCGTGTTCCACGCTCTCGTGGCTACGCTCGTCGGTCAACATCGGTATTCTCCTCCGTAAAGTCGGGGCGCGTCACGCTGCGCCCGTCTGGATTGGACGCGTCAGGCTGCGTCGGGCTGATTGGGCGGGGCCGCTTTGGTGAAGGCGGGCAATTTGTCGAGTTCCGCGTAGATGCGCGAAATCGTGGGCCATGCGTCGAGGGCAACGGCAAAGCGTTTGTTGTTCCACACCTGCGCATAGAGACAGCAGTCGGCCATGGTCGGCGTGTCGCCGTGACAGTAGATGCCGGTGTCTTTCGACGTGGAAAGCTCCGCTTCTAGGGCGTCGAAGGTGATTGTGACCCAATGGGTGAACCACTCTTTTTGCGCCTCTTCGTCCGCGCCGAACTGATCGCGAATGCGGAACAAAACGCGCAGGTTGTTGAGCGGATGGATTTCGCAGGCGATCATGTAGGACAGCCCACGCACGCGGGCGCGGCCATCGGGATCCGCAGGCAAGAGGGCCGGTTCCGGATGGGTCTCCTCCAGCCATTCCATGATGGCGAGAGATTGCGTCAGAAAGCTTCCGTCTTCTTTCTCAAGCGTGGGAACGAGGCCCTGCGGGTTCTTCGCGAGATACTCCGGCGTCCGAGTTTCCCCATCACGTAGAACGTAAGGCACGTAGTCGTAGTCCAACCCCTTGAGGTTCAACGCGGCACGCAGCCGCGTTGAGGTCGAGGACCGGAAGAAGTTGTGCAACTTCATGGTCATGGATCAGGCCTCACGCGGACCGATCGGGGTCTCGATGGAGCCGAGACCTTCGATGGACACGACGCAGACATCGCCCGGCACCATCGCACCAACGCCAGCAGGCGTGCCGGTCATGATCAGGTCGCCCGGTTCGAGCGCGATGGAGTGGGACAGGATCGAGATGACTTCCGGCACGGACCAGATGAGTTCCGCCAGATCAGCGTCCTGTTTCACTTCACCATTCACGGTGAGTTTGATGGAGCCTTTGTCCGGATGGCCGACTTTCTCGACGGGGAACACCGGACCGATCACGGCGGAGCGGTCGAATGCCTTGCCCCAGTCCCACGGACGGCCCTGTTCGCGGGCAACGAGCTGCAGATCGCGGCGGGTGAGGTCATTGCCGACGGCGTAGCCCCACACGTGGGAGAGGCTGTCCTCTTCCGCGATGTTCTTACCCGCTTTGCCGATTACGGCGACGAGTTCGGCCTCGTAGTGGAAGTTTTCGGTCTGCGGCGGGTAGGCGACGGTTTCACCGGTTTCGACCACGGCATCTGCCGGTTTGGTGAAGAAGAACGGCGGATCACGATCCGGATCCTTGCCCATTTCACGGGCGTGAGCGGCGTAGTTGCGACCGACACAGAAGATGCGGCGCACCGGGAGGCGATCATCCGTGCCATCGACGGCGACAGTGGCCTGCGGAGCAGGGGGGAAGACATATGCCATAGGGTTTGTCCTTTTTTGCGTTTCTTGAGGAGGAGTTATTCAGCGGCGGTTTTGAGCGCGGCATTCACGGTCGTGTCGTCGAGACCTGTGGAGCCGTAGAGCCAGGACAGTTGGTCGTACCATTCGTCCTGAGACATGTTGGACATCACGTGGTTGCGCACAGCGGCTTTCGCGTCGTCCGGGTGGTAGATGTATTCGCCGATGAGCCGGGAGTTCATCTGAACGCGGGCGGTGCGGACCTTGCGCATTTCCTGATAGATTTGTAGCGCGCGCTCGACATTCTCGCCGTAGTGTTCGATGCAGTGCGACAGGGCGACGGCGTCTTCCATGGCCATACACGCACCCTGCGCAAAGTATTGCAGCATCGGGTGGGCGGCATCGCCCAAAAGCGCCACGCGGTTGTCGACCCAGTTGGAGATCGGATCACGGTCGCAGAGCACCCAGAGTTTCCAGTCAGAGCCATGTTCGATGACCTGACGGGCTTTCGGGTGGATGTGCTCGAAGCCTTGCGCGACTTCCTCTTTGGACACTGGACGACCGGCAATCGCTTCCTTCACGTCGCGGTGGTAGGTCACGACGAGGTTGAAGACCTTCCAGCCTTTGAGCGGGTAGTGGACGATGTGACACTTCGGGCCGGCCCAGAGCGTCGCCGCGTTCCAGCGGAGGTCTTCCGGCATTTGCTCGGTCGGGATGACGGAGCGGTAGGTGGTGTGGCCGGAAATGCGCGGCTCGCCGTCGCCAATCATCTGGCCACGGATCGGGGAACGCAGGCCCTCGGCGCCAATCAGGAAGGAGCCTTTGATCGGATCGCGGTCTTTAACCTTGAGCGTCACGGATGTGCCGTCCTGCTCATAGCCTTCCACAACATGGGAGGTGCGGATATCGACGAGCGGGCTGTCCTCGCAGTACTTCAGCAGAACACCATGCAGATCGGCGCGGTGCACAACTGCGTACGGGTTCTTGAAACGCTCACGGAACGGTTCATCGAGCGGGATGGAGGTGATGTCCTCGGCGGTTTGCGCATCCATGAGACGCAGCTTGTCGATGTAGACAGCTTTCTCGCGGGCTTCGTCGCCGACGCCCAGATAGTCGAAGCAGTGAAAGGCGTTCGGGCCGATCTGGATGCCTGCGCCGATTTCACCGAGGGCCGGGGCCTGTTCGACGACGATGGAGCGATGACCTTTGCGGGCGAGGCCACAGGCTGCGGCGAGGCCGCCAATGCCGCCACCGGCGATGATGATGGGAAGATCAGACATGGTAGTCTCCTTTTTCAGTCTCAGCCGCCAATGAGGCGTGGAATGGTGAGTGTGAGTGCGGGGATCATGAGGATGAGGCCCACACGGATGACCTCGGAGCCGAGGAAGGGCATGACACCGCGAAAGACCGTCGACATGGGCGTGTCTTTGGCGAGCGAGGAAATGATGAACACGTTGAGGCCAACGGGCGGTGTAATCAGCCCGAGTTCGACCACGATCAGCGCGAGAATGCCGAACCAGATTTTCAGGTCTTCGTTGTTCATCCCGAAGGCTGCGGCGTCTGCCGTCACGTAGTCGCCGCCATTGAGCGCGATCAGCGTCGGCCAGAAGAACGGCACCACAACAAGGATCATCGCGAGGCTCTCCATGAAACAGCCGAGGATCACGAAGGCGATGAGCATGATAATCAGGACGAGCATCGGATCCATGCCGGAGGTCGCGGCCCACTCAGAGAGGGCCTGCGGGAGACCGGAGCGGGTGAAGAAGCCCTTGAGCACCTCTGCGCCGAACAGGATCAGGTAGATCATACCGGAGGTGATCGCAGTCGCCTGCAACGCACGGCGCAAGCCGGCCATGTTGAGACCTTCGCCGGTCATGGCGCGCAGCGCGAAACCGTAGGCACCGATGAGGAACACGCCGATGGACGCGGCAGGGGTCGGCGTGAAGAGACCGAAGCCAAGGCCGAGGATGATCGCGCCGAAGATCACGATCACCGGGAATAGACGTTTGAGCGCGATGTTGCGTTCTTCACGCGGCATCGGACGCGGTTCCGGGGCGAGGCTCGGGTTGATGCGCACCAGAACGGCAATCACGAGGATGAAGGACAAGACGGCGAGCAGGCCGGGGATCACAGCGGCCTGGAACATCTTGAGGATCGAGCCCTCAACGATGATCGCGTAGATCACGAGCGCAACCGACGGCGGGATCAGGATGCCGAGCGTGCCACCTGCTGCGAGTGCACCTGCAGAGAGACGGTCTGCATAGCCGAGTTTTTTGAGTTCCGGCAGAGCCACTTTGCCCATGGTCGCTGCTGTCGCGAGGGACGAACCGCAGACCGCGCCGAAGCCGCCACAGGCCGCGATCGCTGCCATCGCCACCCCGCCGCGCAAGCGCGAGAGGAGGGCTTCAAGGCCTTTGAAGAGGTCCGACGACAGGCGGGCTTCGGCGGCGATGTAACCCATGAGAACGAAGAGCGGAACGACCGAGAGGTCATAGTTCGCGACGTTCTCCCAAAGGAGCGATTTGAACTGGCGCAGGTAGGGCACGAACCGCACATAGGGCAGTGCCAAAGACAGAGCGTAGGTGCCGCCGATGCCGACGAGGATCATCGCGATGCCGACAGGCATGCGCAGCATTAGAAGCAGGAAGAGAACAACGAGGCCGATCACCCCGATTGTGATGGGATCAAGCATAGCGCGTGTCTCCGAAAATCTGGCTGACGGAGACCACGGCCCAGAGGACCATGGACGCGATGCCGGGGAGGTAGAAGGGCCAGATGGGCCAGCCGAGGACACCGGCTTCTGCGGCATCAGAACGGGACTCGAGCATTCCGTGGAACATCCAATAGGCGAGGAACAGGGCAATCGCCGCAGTCAGGGTCAGCCACATGTGATCAAGCACACGTTTGACCGGCATCGGTGCGTTTGCCACGAACAGATCGACGGCAACGTGGCCGCGCGAGGCCTGCGTGTAAGGGAAGAACATGAGGGCCGCGCCGGAAATGGCGAGCTGAACGAAATCTTCATAGCCGGGGAGGCCAGAGACGTTGAGGCCGAACAGGCCAACAATACGATCGAGAATGAAAGCGCCGGTGTTGGTGGTGGTGACCATCACGATGACAAAGAGGATCGCGCCTCCAAGCATAGCGAATACGTCTGCCAAGCGCGTCACATGAGCGTGCATAGCATGCCTCCCGGTTTGGGTGCGTTAGGGGGTTCTTATATTTCGGTGGCGGAGCGGTCTCCGCCACCGTGGGAGTATCCTGTGAGATTACCCGCCGTGTGCGGCGGCGACGGCCGCGCGGGCTTTCTCGACAAGGCCGGCACCATCGATGCCTTTTTCCGTCACCTCACCGACCCAGCGGGCGACAACTTCTTCGCTGACGGCCTCGAATTTCGCGGCTTCTTCGGCGGAGAAGACGTGACGCGTCACACCGGCGCCGTCGAGCGCGTTGATGCCGCCGTCTTCGAAGGCTTCCCACATGGCGCCGATTTCGGCGGACACATTAACGGTCGAGTTCGCGTCTATGACGGCTTTCAGGTCATCCGGCATGTCTTCGTAGACGTCTTTGTTCATGGCAAGCATGAAGACAGCGGTGCCGAAGCGGTCACCGTCCGGAAGTTCTGCGGTGAATTTGTCGAGTTCCTGAAGTTTGAGCGCGGGCACGATTTCGTAGGTGGTCATCGCGCCGTCGATCACGCCCTTGGCCATAGCTTCCGGAACGGCGGGAACAGGGAGGCTTACCGGCTCAGCGCCGAGGCTCTCGATGAGCCATGCGCCAGTGCGGGACGGTGTGCGGAGCTTCATGCCAGCTAGGTCTTCAAAGGTCGTGACCTCTTTGTTGCCGGAATGGATCAGGTTGCCGTCATTGGAATGCAGAAAGAGGATGTGGATGTCCTTGAAATCTTCCGCGAGCATGTCGAGCGATGCGTTGAGAGCGATCGTTGTGTCCGTTGCGGAGCCTTTGTGGACGCTCGGCAGCTCAAAAACTTCGGTCCGCGGGAAAACGCCGGGGGTGTAGCCAAGCAGGGTCCACACGATGTCAGCGGTACCGTCGCGCGCTTGGCTGTAAAGCTCGCCGGGTTTGCCACCCATGGACATGGCCGGATAAATCTGGACGTCGATGCGGCCGTCGCTGTCGGCCATCACTTTTTCGGCCCATGGCTCAAGCATCACTTTATGCGCGTTCGCGACCGGCGGCAGGAAGTGGTGCATGATCAGCGTGACGTCCTGAGCAAATGCGGATGTGGCGGAAACGATGGATGCGGCAGCAATGGTGCCGAGCAGCTTGGCGCGTGTGAAATTCGGTTTAAAGAACATGTGAGCTCCTCCTCTTATGTCATGGGCGCACTCCCGTTGCGCCTCATAATGAGTATGCTTACTATTGATCTATGTCAATCTGGTAAGCATACTTATTATTGACGCACCTCATGAAACCTTGCCAATAGGGCAAAGTTTGCGCGCATGGTGGGAGCGTGCACGTGAGGGAAAAATGGCGAAACTAGAAATACATAACATGGCCGGCCACCTGATCCGACGCCTCAACCAGATTTCGCTGTCGGTCTTTCAGGAGCGCACGAAAGCGGCAGGCTATTCGATCACCTCAGTGCAATTTGCGGCCATGAATGCGATTCGAGCCAACCCCGGCATCGATCAGGCGCGGTTGGCGGGAATGATCGCTTACGACCGCGCGACCATCGGCGGAGTGGTCGATCGTCTGGAAGGAAAAGGCTACGTCGAACGACGGGTCAGCGAACAGGATCGTCGCGCGAAGACGGTCACACTTACGGCGACGGGTGAAAGCGTGCTCGATGAACTCGCCCCGCTCGTGCGTCAGTTTCAGGGCGAAATCCTGTCCGGCCTTGATTCTGACGAGCAGAAAGAATTCCTACGCCTCGCAGCGAAAGCTGCGGAAGTCGGAAATACGCTCTCGCGCGCACCGCTTATCCTGAAAGAGTGAAGGCTGGCGGTCTCGCCTATTGATCCGCTTTCGGAGCTGATTTTCCCTAGCTTTCGCGCGACTTGTCCGTATTGTGACGATTGTTCGAATTGTGAGGGGAAAGTTGATGGTGGGCAGGTCGTCGGATGTCATGTCTTCGATGGTAAAGGGCCTTCGGGTTCTGGAATGTTTCGGTGCGGGCACTCCGAAACTCACCATCACAGATGCGGCGCAGATGACTGGTCTGGATCGTGCGACCGCGCGGCGTTGCCTGCTCACGCTGCATCACGCCGGATACGCCGATTATGACGGAAAGTTCTTTACGCTGACTCCTCGCGCGATGCGCCTCGGAATGGGGGCGATTGCCTCGTTGCCCCTGCCGCAGATTGTCCAGCCGTGGCTCGATCAACTGACCGAGCAGATCGGACAGAGCTGTTCTGTCTCCATCCTTGACGGCACAGAGATCGTCTACCTCGCCCGCGCGGCGCAAAAGCGGGTGATGTCCATCGGCCTCATGCCTGGCTCGCGGCTACCCGCGCATTGCACGTCCATGGGGCGTGTCCTGCTCGGGGCGCTGGCTCCGGATGAGGCGCGCGCGATCTTGGAAGAGTCCGATCTCAGTCCGCGGACGAAATACAGCGTGACCGACCCGGACGCGATCATGCAGAAGGTCGAAGATGCGCGCACGAATGGCTATGCAATCATTGATCAAGAGGTTGAGATTGGACTGCGGTCGATTGCCGTGCCTCTCACCGACGGGCGCGGGAACATTGTTGCGGCGCTCAATACAGGCATGGCTGCCACTCAAGATGATCCCGAGGCGCTCGTTCAGGCGTATCTGCCCAAGCTCCTCACCGTTCAATCCGGATTGAAGCGGATGCTTTAATCGAGCGAGCGGGCCTCGATCGCCTCTGCGATTTCGTCGGCGTTTTTGAGAATGCGGACGATGAGTGGCACGAGAAGGGCGACCATATTCCGGTCCAGCCCGCGCGCACGCTGGGCTTCTCTGACCTCTTCGAACTGGCTCCGGATCATCGGAATGAACCGCCACACCAACGACATCGCGAGCGCGATTTTGTCGCGGGGCACCCACGCGGGGGCTTTCGAGAGTAGGGCAAGGATGCCGTCTGTGAAGGCGCTCGCTGTTGTGGTGTAGGTGACGAGACCCGCTGCTGCCAAAAGCGCGACAAAGCGCAGTGTGACGTAGGTCGCGGTCCCAAGATCCGCGAGCCAAATCTGAACGGCGAAAATGATCGCCAGCACGAAGAGCGCAGGGCGGATCGCTGCGAAGGCATGAGACGCGTTAAGCCCCGCCATCATGTATCCGACAGCAGCAAGTACCAAGGCGATGACGAGCGTGAGCGGGTGCGCGACAATAAAGACCGTGGAGCAAAAGGCGAAAAGTGCCGCAAGTTTCCAAGCGGGTCTCGCGCTATGGAGCGGGCTGTCTCCGGGGATGTAGAGTTCTGTCAGCATTCGCGCGCCGCGCGATAGGCCGGGATGACCATGTCCGGCGACCCGTCTTGGGAAATGCACCCGTCTTCAATCAGTAGAACGCGGTCAAATCCCATGAGCAAGTCAAGATCGTGGGATACGACAACAGCCGGTTGCGAGAGCGTTCCAAGGAGCCGCATAAAGCGGGTCTTGTTGCGCAGATCGAGAAGGGTGGTCGGTTCGTCGAACACAATCAACTCGGGCTGGGTCACGAGAACGCCCGCGAGCGCGACAAGCTGTTTCTCGCCACCGGACAGCTCATGCGTCAAGCGTGTGCGCAGGTGGCCGATGCCCAGTTCTTCGAGAACGGCCTGAATGCGCGCATCCGTATCGTCTTTCGACAGCTTTCTGGATTTGAGGCCGAAGGCGAGGTCTTCCTCGACCATCGGATAGACGATCTGATTGTCTGGATTTTGAAACACAAAGCCAACGTGGTGGCGCAGATCGTCGGTGTGATCTTTGAAACGAACGCTTCCGGTGTTCGGTTTTTGAAGGCCGTTAAAGAGGCGCAACAGGGTGCTTTTGCCGGACCCGTTGTCGCCAATGATGCCGATGCGATGCTCTGACAAGGTGAGGGAAATCTCGCGGAGGACATCTCGTCCCCCGCGCGTAACACTTACCTTGTCAAAGATCATTGTCATGGCGATCAGGCAGCTTGGCCGATGATCGGGTAGGTGCGCTTCACCGTGACCATCACGCCTGCGGCGATCAGGGCCTTTACGATGTCACCCGGAATGTAGGTCACGGAACCGATGAAGGCTTTGCCGATCGGAACGCCTGCGGAGAAGGTGATCCACGGAATGCCGATGGCGTACATGACCACAATGCCGCCTGCGACACAGATGAGAGTCGCGGAGACGAAGGACAGGCCGTTCCAGAATTTCTCGGTCATCCAGCCGATTGCGAATGCGGCGATAACCCAACCGAACAGGAAGCCGGCCGTTGCGCCGAAGAAGACGGAGAAACCGCCACGACCACCGGCAAGAAGCGGCAGGCCGATTGCGACGAGGACGAGCAGGAGGATCAGAGACAGTGCGCCACGTTTCGCGCCGAGGATGCCACCAGCGAGCATAACGCCGAGGGATTGCGCCGTAATTGGCACGGGAAGGACCGGAAAAGTGATGGGCGGAACGACCGCCAAAACGGCAGTGAGTGCGGTAAATAGGGCAATGAGAACGATATCGCGCGTGGTCATGAGTAGTCCCTCGAGTTGTGCGGCCCTTGTTGGGCTTTGGTTGTGAGGGGTTTGATAGACATGTGTTCCGCGTCTGGTAAAGCCCTTTTCCCGCAAAGTTTCGAGACTTTCGTACGGGTTTTTGCAAAACGGCACCGGAAAGTTTTCAAACCTCGGGGGCAACGGGCTCAGATTGCAAAGAAATTTGCGAATTTCCCTTATTTTATAGACCTTTTGGTCAGGTTTGAAGTCTTCTGACTGAGAACAGGCTGAGACCCGCCATAACGCCTGCGGTGGCCAAACAGAGGCTCAATCCGCCAATTTGGTAGGACAGTCCGGAGAGCAAAGTCCCGAGCAATCTCCCCGCCGCATTGGCCATGTAGTAGAAGCCGACATCAAGCGTCACGCGCTCCGCGCCCGCGAAGGCGAGGATGAGATAGGAGTGCACGGAGGAGTTCACCGCAAACACAAATCCAAAGAGTAAGAGCCCCGCGACGAGCGACAGCGTGAGCCAAAGCGCAGGATCACCCGCGATGAGCGACAGCGCGGCGAGGACGAAGGGGATTGGCGTGAGATATCCGGCCCAGCGGCTCGCGACACGGACGGTGGCGTGCTCGTCCGTAGTCTTCGATTTGAGGAGCTTCGGCGCGAGACCCTGCACCAATCCATAGGCCATGATCCAGAGCGCCATGAAGCCACCGGTCAAAAAGAACGCCTGACGCGCGCCCTCGGGTGTTCCGTCAGAGAGCACATGCTCGAAATAGATCGGGAGGCCGACGACGAACCAGACATCCCGTGCCCCGAAAAGGAACATGCGCGCGAGGCTCAGTTTGTTGATCCGCGGGTCTTTGGAGATGACGGCAGAGAACTTTGTGCCTTTTTTGCCGGTCGGCAGGCCTTTGGGCAGGAAGAGCGCGACTGCAATGAAGATCGCCGCGAGCACAATGGCCATGCCCCAGACCGCCGCCTTGAACCCCGCGAGCGCGAGGAGCGCCGCACCGATGAAGAAGCCGAGGCCTTTGATTGCGTTCTTTGAACCTGTGAGCACTGCAACCCACTTGAACAAAGTCCCGTCGCCTTTCGGGGCGAGGAGTTTGACGGCGGACTTCGACGACATCTTCGCGAGGTCTTTGGCCACGCCGGACGCGCCTTGCACCGCCATGACGTAGACAACCGATGCCCCGACGGACCATGCGGGATCGAGTTGGGACAGGGCAATGAGCGCAACGATTTGTATCCCCAACCCGCCAAAGAGCGTGGAGGCGAGACCGAACCGCGCTGCGAGCCATCCGGCCGAGAGGTTCGTCACGATGCCCGCAATCTCATAGAGCAGGAACAGCCACGCCAGTTGCAACGGGGAAAACCCGAGGCCGTTGAAGTGCAGCAGCACCAACATCCGCAACGCGCCGTCCGAGAGCATGAAGGCCCAATAGGCGGCGGTCACGGCCATATAGGCGCGGAGCGGGTTTCCGGCCGGTGCGTCTGGCGTAGCTGGCGAGGTCATCACATTTGCCCTGCGACCATGCGGGCGATGTCAGCGAAGCGGCAGGAGTAGCCCCACTCGTTGTCATACCATGCGTAGATTTTCACCTGCGTGTCGTTGATCACCATGGTGGATTGCGCGTCAATGATGGAGCTGCGTGGATCATTCACGTAGTCGGTGGAGACGAGCGGACGGGTCTCATAACCGAGGATGCCAGAAAGCTCGCCTTCGGACGCGGCTTTGAAGAGTGCGTTGACCTCTTCGGCGGTGGTCGGGCGCTCCACTTCGAACACGCAGTCGGTGATGGACGCGTTCAGGAGCGGCACGCGGACGGCATGACCGTTCAACCGGCCTTTGAGTTCCGGATAGATCAGCGTGATTGCCGTGGCCGAACCGGTCGTCGTCGGGATCAGGTTCATCGACGCGGCACGCGCGCGACGCATGTCTTTCGACGGGCGGTCCACAATGGTCTGGGTGTTGGTAATGTCGTGGATTGTCGTGATCGAGCCATGCTTGATCCCGAGGTTCTCGTGGATCACCTTCACCACAGGCGCGAGGCAGTTTGTGGTGCAGGACGCTGCCGTCACGAGATCATGTTCGGACGCATCATAGAGATCGTGGTTTACCCCGTAGACGAGGTTGAGCGCGCCGCCGTCTTTCACGGGGGCAGACACCACGACCTTTTTCACGCCTGCGGCATAATATGGGGCGATTTTTGCTTCGGTTTTGAAGACGCCCGTGCAGTCGATGACCATGTCGACACCCATCTCGGCGAGGGGGAGGTCTTCGATCTTGGACTGACGGGTCAGGGCCATCTTGGTGCCGTTGACCGTCAGGCTGTCTGCGTCATGCGAAATATCTGCCGCCCACTTGCCATGCACGGAGTCAAACTCAAGCAGGAGTGCATGCTGCTCCGCATCACCTGCGAGGTCGTTGATCAAGACGATCTGCTCGCCCAGTCCGCGGTCAAAGAGGTCGCGTAGCGCGAGTTTTCCGATGCGGCCGAGGCCGTTGAGGGCGATTTTAGGCATGGGAGGTCCTTTTAGATCGTAGAGAGCGTGTCAATTTCGGTTTGAACCGCGAGACGGTCGAGTTGATCGACGGGCAGCGCGGTCAGGGTTTCGATCCGGCGGCGCAGGCCGTCATAGGTCTTGGCGAAGGCGAGCGCCTTTTCGGATTCGCTGCCTTCGACAGCGACGGGGTCGGGGAGGCCCCAATGCGCAGAGAAGGCAGGGCCAGCCCATGTCGCGCAGTCTTCCTGGGCTGCCGTGTCGCAGACCGTGAACACGAAATCGAAGCCGTTCGGGTGGAGGGCTTTGACCTGATCGATGTCTTTCGACCAGAGACCGAGCGTGTCGTGTCCTTCGCGTTCGAGCAGGCTGCGCGCGCGTGCATTCAGCTCGCCCGCCGGACGGGTGCCTGCCGACGCGGCGATGAATTTCTCGCCGCCAAGATCGCGCAGGAGGGCCTCTGCGATGATGGAGCGTGCGGAGTTGCCGGAGCAGAGGAAGAGCACGCGGTAGGGGCGGGTCGGTCCGTCGCCGCGTGCCGCGAGAGGCGCGCACACCTCTGGGCGACCACGGCAGCAGTCGTTGACGAGATACCCGACCAAGCCTTCAGCCGTGCGCAGTTCCACCTTGTAATAGAGCGAACGCCCGTCACGCGAGGCAGAGATGAGTCCCGCCGCGTTCAGGTCCGCGAGATAGCCCGAAAGGGTGTTCGGCTTTAGTCCGAGCGCATCCGCAATCTCGGAGGGCCGCACGGGGCGCGGGGCGAACCGCATCAGGAGCCGGAAGACCGAAAGGCGACCGGGGTGCCCGAGGGCGGCAAATGCCGTGGTGGCGATGTCTGAGTCGAACTTATTTAATTCCATAATTCGCGAATACTCGAAATTTAATAGCGCGCCAAGAGAATGTTTTGCCTGCTCCGAATTCTTTCTGTTTGTTGAGGGGAGCTGCGCGACACCCCGACGCAGGGACGCACTCTTTGGGCGCCTTGGATTGAAAAGACGGGATCGGCATGCCAGCTAAACCCCAAGTTGGTAGATCACTGCCGGATAACGCGCGTATGACAAACAGGACGAAAAAAGAGCCATCGGCAGAGAAGCGGATGCTGGAGACGCTTTTGTCGCGGGAAAGGCGTGCTATTCGCTTGGCATCTTGGTTCTCTGCTTTGTCCGCGCTTTTGTGGGTGCCTCAGGCCGCCTGTGTCGCCGCTGGCTTTGCGCGCCTGCTCACCGGAGATGGGGCGTTTACCATCCCGCTCACGGCGCTGAGCTTTCTTGCCTTCGCGTTGCTGCGTATCGGTCTGAACACGATCTCCGAAGGACTTTTGTTCCGCGCGGGTCAGTCGATCATCACGCAGACCCGCACAGACATTCTGGAACGGGAAGCTGTGGCGCTCGGCACGTCTGCCATAGGCGGACCCGGTGCACTCGCGGCGCTCGCGGGCGAAAAGCTTGATTCTCTTTTGCCGTATCTGACGCGCTATGCTCCCGCGATGATGCGGGTGAAAACGGTGCCGTTCGTGATCCTGTTTCTCGCGTTCTGGCACTCTTGGGCCGTCGGGGTGGTGTTTCTCATTGCAGGGCCGCTTATCCCGCTGTTCATGGCTTTGGTGGGCTTTGCCGCGAAAGACGCCTCGGAGCGCCAGATGAAAGAGATCGGTTCGCTTGGGGATTTGCTTGTGGACCGGCTTGCGGCACTTGCTGACATCAAGCTTCTCGGCGCGGCCCCACGCTTGGTCGCACAGTTTGAAACGGCGGCGGATGACTTGAGCGCGCGCACCATGGCGGTCCTGAAAATTGCGTTCCTGTCCTCCACCGTGCTCGAACTCTTTGCCGCGCTTGGGGTGGCGATGGTCGCGGTCTGGGTCGGGTTCTCGCTTTTGGGTGAGCTGTCTTGGGGCGCCTATGGTGGCGCCATCACGCCGTGGGCAGGCATCTTTCTCCTTCTTCTTGCCCCCGACTATTTCCAACCGCTTCGGGATCTGTCGGCCGCGTGGCACGACAAGGCGTCGGCACTCGCAGTCGTCGGAGAGCTCGCAGACTGGGATGCCGAAGAACGGCAAACCATGCTGGGTTCTGGCGCGCCTGCGCCAGTTCTGCCTGGCGCGGCGACTTTCGCGTGGCAGGGATTGGCGGTGCAGCGGGGTATGCGCGAGATAGGCTACCCTGACGCACAGATTGATGCAGGTGCGAAGGTTGCGCTCGTCGGACCCTCCGGTGCTGGGAAGACGTCGTTGCTTCGACTTTTGGCAGGCTTGGATTTGCCTTCCTCCGGCACGATTCAGGTCGCTGGGCAGGGGCTCTCGGAGGACACGGCAGACGCGTGGCGCGCGCGGCTCGGTTGGATGCCGCAGGCTCCGATGTTTCTAGGGCGATCTCTTCGATACAATGTGGCGTTTGGCGAGGATCTGTCTTCGGATGTGATTGATGCCGCCGCACTTGGTCCCGTTCTGGAGGGATTGCCAAAAGGCGATCTCACCCTGCTCGGTGAAACGGGCGGCGGGATTTCCGGAGGGGAAGCGCGGCGTGTGATGCTCGCGCGCGCACTCGCGGCGCGGCCTGATGTCCTGCTCGCGGATGAGCCGACGGCGGACCTTGATCGGGAGACGGCACAGCTCGTCACTGACGGTCTGTTACAACTTTCGAACCAAGGCACGACACTTATCATCGCGACACATGATCCCGACCTGATCGCGCATATGGACCAAGTCATTGAGGTGAGCCCATGACGCGGCTCTGGCGAATATTCCGAAGGATGGTCGAGGGGGAGCGCGTGGCGCTGTTGCGAGGCTTGGGTCTCTCGATGTTCGTGCTGGCGATGGGAGCCGCTCTTTTGGGGCTGTCCGGCTGGTTCATCGTCGCGGCCTCTGCTGCCGGACTGGCGGGCGTCGGCGCCGTGTTCGACGTGTTTCGGCCCTCCGCGATGGTGCGGTTCCTCGCCATCGGGCGCACTGCAACGCGGTATGGTGAACGCCTTTTAACGCATGACGCGACTTTACGAGCGTTGACAAAACTGCGCGTCGGGTTGCTGTCCGGCCTGTCCGGACGCAGCCATGATCGCCTTTTGCGACTGCGGGGCGCGCAGGCCCTAAACCGGATCATCGCCGATGTCGACGCGCTCGACGGAGTGCCCATCCGGCTGTTCATTCCTTTGATCGCGGGCCTTGCGACGCAAGTTTTGGCACTGATCTTCCTGTCTTGGCTGGTCGCGCCTGCCGTAGGTGTCGCAGTTTTCCTGATCTTTGTCGTGGGCGGCGGTGGTGTGTTTCTCTGGGGCGTACGGCGCGCGGCGGAAACGTCGCGGAAGACCGAGGCTGCGGGGCAGGCGTTCAAGAGCCGGTTCATCGATCTGGTGAGCGCGCGAGAGGATCTTTCCGTCTACGGTGTGCTCTCGACCCAAAAGGCCATGGTGGCCGAGGCGGAGGTCCGGCGGCAGGCGTTTGCGCGACTGACGGATCGTATTGAGCGCGAAGTTGGTGCGTTGATGATGGCAGTCAGCGCGATCGCCGCGACGGCTGCCCTTTGGATCGGGGGCGCGATGGTGGAGTCTGGGTCGTTGACGCCTGCACGTGCAGCCATCGGGTTCTTTGCGGCTCTGGCATTGATGGAAACGCTCGCGCCCCTGCGGCGGGCCGTCTCCGAGATCGGTCGCATGTCTGGCGCGGCACGGCGTGTGGAGGAGATGCTCGGAGATGAGGTTCCGCAGGAGGTAAGGCACAGTGCGTTGACGGAGCCTGCGCGGCTCTCCTTCGATCAGGTTAGCTTTTCTCGGACCGGGCGGGCGCAGCCTGTGCTCAGCGCATTTGATCTGAACATCGAACAGGGCGAGTGGGTCGCTCTCAAGGGGCCGTCCGGCGTCGGCAAAAGTACAGTCCTTTTGCTCGCGACTGGGGCTTTGTTGCCCATCGAAGGAACCGTAAGGCTGAATGATCAGGACGTGACGTCTTACCCGCAAGGCACACTCGCACTCGTGAGCCAGCGCGCCTCTCTCATTCAGGGAACTGTCGCAGAGAACCTGCGTCTCGCCGCGCCGGAAGCCGAAGATGCCGCGCTTTGGGCGGCGCTGGAGGCTGTAAGTTTGCACGAGGTGCTTGAGGCAAAAGGCGGTCTCGCGGCAAAGCTCGGTCCACGCGGGGCAGGGCTCTCGGGTGGCGAGGCACGTCGACTGGTACTCGCACGGGCGATTCTGATGCAGCCAAAGGTTCTCTTGCTCGATGAGCCAACAGAGGGGCTGGATCACGGGACGGCGGCCAAGGTGTTGGCGGGACTGCGCTCTGCACTACCCTCAACCGCGGTGCTGATGGCCGCACATCGGGCGGAAGAACACGGCGCTGCGGACCGGATCGTGACGCTCGGCGCATAGCTATCACGGGCAAGTGATTGCTACGTCCTCGAAAGGGACGTCATGTCGCAATCCAAATAAGACTTATCTGAAATATATCTTTTATTGATTTCGGTCAAAGTGCGCGCGTTTCGCACGCGCTATCTGACCAAAACATACATTTGCGAAATATGTTTTCGCGCAACTGGAGCAAAAGGAAAATGGAATTCGGAGTAGTCGAGCTGTCGCGTCTGCAATTCGCAATGACAGCCATGTACCATTTCCTCTTCGTGCCGCTGACGCTTGGTCTGTCGATCATCGTCGCGATCATGGAGACAGTCTATGTCATGACTGGCCGCCCGATCTGGCGGCAGATGACGAAATTCTGGGCCACCCTGTTCGGGATCAACTTTGTGCTCGGTGTCGCCACCGGGATCACGATGGAATTCCAGTTCGGGATGAACTGGTCCTACTATAGCCACTACGTCGGAGACATCTTCGGCGCGCCGCTCGCCATTGAGGGTTTGATGGCCTTCTTCATGGAGGCGACGTTCGTAGGCCTCATGTTCTTCGGGTGGGACAAACTCTCACGCGTCGCCCACCTAATCGTCACGTGGCTGGTCGCCATCGGATCGAACTTTTCGGCGCTTTGGATTTTGATCGCGAACGGGTGGATGCAGAACCCTGTGGGGGCTGAATTCAATCCGGACACCATGCGTATGGAGATGACGAACTTTTTTGAAGTGGTTTTCAACGAGGTCGCGCAGGCCAAATTCGTTCACACTGTGTCTGCCGGTTACGTGACGGCGTCTGTGTTCGTTCTGGGTGTCTCCGCTTGGTATCTCCTGAAAGGCCGACATATCGAGTTGGCGCGGCGCTCGATCGCGATTGCGTCGGCCTTCGGTCTCGCCTCCGCCCTCTCTGTTGTCATCCTCGGTGACGAAAGCGGCTACTCCGCCTCGCACACGCAGCGGATGAAACTCGCCGCCATCGAGGGCATGTGGGAAACGCACGAAGCACCTGCTTCGTTCACGCTCGTCGGTATTCCAGACAAGGAAGCCCGCGAGACGCACTATGCCGTGCACATCCCTTATGTCATGGGGCTGATCGGCACGCGCTCTCTCACGCAGGAAATCCCCGGAATTGAGGATCTGGTTGCAGAGGCCGATGACCGTATACGGTCTGGCATCATCGCTTATGACGCGCTCATGACGATCCGCGAACAACGTGATGCAACGTCTGCCGACGTGCGCGCGACGTTTGAGGATCACTCCGAAGATCTCGGTTTTGCCATGCTGCTCAAGCGCTATGTGGAAGATCCGCGTGACGCGACCGAAGAGCAGATCGCAATGGCTGCCGAGGACACGATCCCGGGCGTCGGTCCGCTCTTCTGGGCATTCCGGATCATGGTCGGTCTCGGGTTCAGCTTTATCGCGGTGATGGTCTACTTCTTCTACCGCGCCTCGTTCAAAGGAATGCAGTTCCCGCGCTGGGCATTGCGGGCGGCGGTGATCATCATTCCGGCCCCCTGGATTGCCGCAGAACTCGGCTGGTTTGTCGCCGAATTCGGACGTCAGCCTTGGACAGTCGACGGCGTGCTTCCGACGGCGCTTTCGGCATCGCATCTCTCGATCACCGATCTTCTGATCACGCTCGCGGGCTTCGTGATCTTCTACACCGTGCTCTTCATCGTCGAGATGGGTCTGATGATCAAATACATCAAAAAGGGCCCCTACATGGACGTCGAGGAAACGGACACATGGATGGAGCGCCATTCCCACCGCCTGCGCACCCATGACGGCAAAGGGCCCTTTGCGGCCGAACCTGCGGAGTAACTGACATGATCTTGCATGAACTTATCAGCTTCGAAATCCTGCGTGTGATCTGGTGGTTGCTCCTTGGTGTGCTGCTCATCGGGTTCGCCCTCACCGACGGGTTTGACATGGGGGTAGGGGCGCTCCTTCCCTTTGTCGGAAAAACCGATACGGAGCGCCGCGTGGTGATCAACACCATTGGGCCGGTCTGGGAAGGGAACCAGGTGTGGTTCATTCTCGGGGGCGGCGCGATCTTTGCTGCGTGGCCACCACTTTACGCGGTGTCGTTCTCCGGCTTTTACCTCGCTATGTTCCTTGTGCTCGCCGCGCTGATCCTGCGTCCGGTCGGGTTCAAATACCGCTCCAAACGCGAAGGCGCGCGGTGGCGGCGGAACTGGGACTGGGCGCTCTTTGTGGGCGGTGCGGTTCCGGCGCTCGTCTTTGGTGTGGCTGTTGGCAACGTGCTCCAAGGCGTGCCATTCCACCTGACGCCGGACATGCTCATGCCGCGCTATGATGGGAACGCGATCATGAAGCTTCTGCTTCTACTCAATCCCTTCGCTCTGCTCGCGGGTGTCGTATCACTCTCCATGCTCCTGATGCACGGTGCCGCGTGGCTCGGTCTGAAAACCGAGGGGGCGATTCAGGCACGTGCTCGTAAGATCGGCACGACCGCCGGTCTGGTGGCCGCAGGTGGCTATGCGCTCGCTGGTCTCTGGCTCGCGCTCGGGATCGACGGGTATCAGATCGTGGGCGAGATCGTGAAAGACGGACCGAGCAACCCGCTCTATTCCGACGTGATGCGCGGCGGCTCGTGGCTGTCGGCCTACGGCGACCGTCCTTGGATCGCAATCGCGCCGGTCATGGCATTTGTCGGGATCGCAATGGCTGTGAGAGGGCTGCGCGTAGGGCGTGAAGTTTCCACGCTCCTGTGGTCCAAACTCGGCATCACTGGGATCATCTCCTCGGTCGGCCTGACGATGTTCCCGTTCATCCTGCCGTCGACAGTCGATCCGAATAGCTCGCTGACAGTTTGGGATAGCTCCAGCTCTCACCTGACGCTGTTCATTATGCTGGTCTGTGCCGTGATCTTCATGCCGCTCATCCTCGCCTACACCTCATGGGTCTACAAAGTGCTCTGGGGCAAGGTCACCGAGGACGACATCAGCAAGAACGCCAACAGCTACTAAAGAAAGGAGGTCACAATGTGGTATTTTGCCTGGCTTCTCGGCCTTCCACTCGCGGCCATGTTCGCCGTTCTGAACGCCATGTGGCTCGAGATGCGTGAGGACGCGCGTCTCACGGATGAGCACGACGACACCGCCTGATCACTCCGGTTTGCGGCACCATTCGACCACGTGCGCCGTAAACCTGCTCTGAGTCCCTTCAGGTGCTCGGGCTTCGGGGAGACAGTTCCGCATCTCCGAAGCCCTCATTTCCAACCTTTGTCCGCCGGTATTCGCGCGGGTAAATCTACCTAAATATATGCAAAAATATGCATAATAATATATGGAGGAAGACATGAATTCACCCAATCCCCCGACCATCGGTCGCCGCGGATTTCTCGGCCTCGCAGCGGGTGCAACGGCGCTTGCGGCGACGTCCAGCGCGGTTCAGGCAGCGGGCCTCAAGACCAACGCGAAGATTGTTATCATCGGCGCGGGCGCAGGGGGGACGGCCCTCGCGAACCGGTTGATGGATCGCCTCGAAGGTGCGCAGATCACGCTCATTGATCCGCGAAAAGAGCATCTCTACCAACCAGGGCTGACCTTGGTCGCTGCTGGTCTGAAGCCCGCTGACTATGTGCTGTCCGCCACGACTGACTGGCTGCCGAAAGGCGTTGCGCTCATTCAGGAGAAGGCCGCTGCCATCGACCCCGTCGCGAAAACCGTAGCGACAGAGAGTGGCCAGACGCTCTCCTACGATTTCCTCGTCGTGGCCCCGGGGCTGGTTCTGGACCATGATGCGATTGACGGTTTCTCACTCGATATGGTCGGCAACAATGGGATCGGAGCGCTCTACGCCGGACCGCAATATGCCGCCGCGACTTGGAAAGCCGCGTCGAAATTTATTGAGGAGGGCGGTCACGGCGTGTTCACCCGTCCGGCGACCGAAATGAAGTGCGCCGGCGCGCCACTCAAACACACCTTTCTGATTGATGATCGCCTGCGGCGTGCAGGCACCCGCGGCAAAGCGGAAATCAGCTATGTCGCACCGCAGACCTCGCTTTTCGGCGTGCCGATTGTCTCTGAGAAGGTGCGCATGCTCTTCGGGGATCGCGGCATTGATCCGATCTACTGTCAGACAGTGAAATCCATTGACGCGGGCGCGAAACGTGTGACCTTCGCGTCGCCTGACGGCGATCAGGAAATGGACTATGATTACATCCACCTCATCCCGCCCCAACGTGCGCCCGAGGTGATCCGTCAGTCGGGTCTCTCCTGGGCGGATAAGTGGACGGATCAGGGATGGGTCGAATGCGACATGTCCACGCTACAGCACCTCCGCTATCCGGAGGTTTGGGCGCTTGGCGATGTGGCAGGGGTTCCAAAGGGGAAAACGGCGGCCTCTGTGAAATGGCAGGTGCCCGTGGTCGAAGACCAGATCGTTTCCGCCATCGCGGGCAAGTCGCCTTCGGAAACCTACAACGGCTACACCTCCTGTCCGATGATCACAAAGATCGGCCGCGCGATGCTCGTCGAGTTTGATTATCAGAACAACCTGACCCCCTCCTTCCCCGGCATCATACCGCCACTCGAAGAGTTGTGGATTTCTTGGCTGATGAAAGAGGTCGCTCTCAAGGCGACGTATAACGCCATGTTGCGTGGCAAGGCTTGAGGAGGAACACCGATGAAAGACATGACATTTGAAACATTGATCGCTGTTTTCGAGGAAATCTTCGGGCGAGGTCTCTTCTGGGCGATGGTCGTGGTGGCGGCGCTTGTGACGCTCGCCTACGCCTTTGTGCTGATCCGAGATCGTTCTGTGAGTTGGCGCAAATTCCTTTGGGCGCAAGTCTCCATGCCTGTCGGTGCGGTTCTCGCCGTGTGGTTCGTGATGACCATGACGCATTCCGGCATTTCCGACATCGGCGGAGCCGTGGACCTCATCGTGTTCCTTGGTGTTGCGACTATGGGCGCAATCGGCATGGCGATTCTGGTCTACACCCTCGAATCCCTCGTCAAACCGCCTCGCGAGGACACGCATTCCTGACGGTCGTTGCGTTCCCATGCGACTGAATGGAGAAACGCCCCCAGTGTGCGGACTGGGGACGTTTTTGTATCTGGTTTGGCGCTGCTTTCAGCAGTCGCGGGGGCTCAGTGGCCGTTCGGTTTTACGACGACCCAGACGGTTTGGAAAATGAGTGTGAAGTCTGCCCAGAGGCCCATCTTGTGGTAATACTCGTTGTCAAAGTTCACACGCTCGACAAAGCTTGTCTCACCACGTCCGGAGACCTGCCAGGGACCGGTCAGGCCCGGGCGCATTTCGAAATATGCGGACCCATTGGCGGTTTCATACAGCAACTGTTGGCTCGGGAGAAACGGGCGGGGGCCGACAATGCTCATCTGACCACGGAAGACATTCAGAAGTTGAGGAAGTTCGTCAATCGATGTCTTGCGGATGAAGTTGCCGACTTTCGTAATCCGCGGGTCGTTGCGGAGCTTTTGATAGGTCGTCCATTCATGGGCAATCTCAGGATCTTCCTGACACATTTTGATCAAGATCGCGTCTGCGTTCACATGCATCGACCGCAGTTTGTAGAACTCAAAGCTCTCACCGTTTTTGCCGATACGGCGCTGTGAATAGAAAGCGGGACCGCCATCCATTTTGACCAACAAAGCGACGATGGCGATGACGGGCAATGTGATGGGGAGAGAAGCAATCACGAGAAGGATGTCTAAGATACGCTTCCCAAAATCGCGATACAGTCCGGACTTTTTCGTAACAGGCGCTGAAATCCGCTTAGAATCCGTGGGGAAAGATCTCGATGTGTACGTCATATAATTAGGTCTCCAAACCCGGATTTACTCTCAACACGAGGCTCCTGATTGAACCCCTACCACTCAAAACCAGACGCGAGCAAAGCGAAACATTGCCTTCGTTCTCAACTGTGCACTTGCCGCAACGTAACCTGATTACACGAGGAATTCACATGAAGATTTTATGGATGTCGGGGGTGTGTGGCGCTAACGCGCTTATTTTCTGGGCGATAACGTCCGCTTTGTCTACTTTTCTGACATGCGAATTGCTGCAATGCAGAGGTGGAAGGTTTTTGTCGGGTTTTGAGACGATGACGATTCGAGCGTTTGCGGTGTCGTGATTTGTGCCTTTCGGAGGCAGCGCAGCTCTTGTTATGTTCGCGCAAAGCATTCTTAATTTTCGATTACTTCATCCGCGAAGAGACAATCCTATGGGCCTAACTGAAGCGATTGCAGCTATGCGAGGCGTGTTCACGCAAGCCAGACGCGTGGCGTCTGTGTCTATCGTGTTCCTTACGATCACGCCCTCGACCACTTCGGCGGCGAATGCCGGTGGCGAAGGAGCGGTCATTTTCGCGGCGGCGAGTTTGAAATCCGCACTTGATGAGATTGAAGTTCTCTATGAAGACCGGACCTCTACCGACGTGGTGCTGAGTTATGCGGGATCTTCGGCGCTCGCTCGGCAGATCGAACAGGGGGCTCCGGCAGATGTGTTTATCTCGGCCAATATGACATGGATGGATCGTCTGGAGGACAAGGGGCTCATCGTTGAGGGCACGCGCCGCGCGCTTCTTGGCAACCGACTCGTTCTCATCGGAAATGCGCAGATGGCGGGCGCCAACGGTGGAGTGCCAGCGAAAGACCCCGACTTTGAACGCCTTCTCGGGGGAGGACGGATCGCAATGGCGCTTGTCGATGCGGTGCCCGCCGGGGTTTATGGAAAAGAAGCGCTCACGTCTTTAGGTCTATGGGAAACAGCATCCCAGCGCGTGGTGCAGACGGACAATGTACGGGCGGCGCTGGCACTGGTGGCATTGGGGGCTGCCCCGCTCGGCGTCACTTACGCGAGCGATGCCGTCGCTGATCCGCGCGTGTCCGTCCTTGCGACCTTTCCCGAGGAGACCCACACGCCAATTGAATATCCAGCGGCAGTCCTGAGCGCGGGCAAGGGCGACGCAGCCGACGATTTTCTAAGCTTCCTATCAGAGCCGGAGGCGCTTAACGTCTTTGAAGCAAACGGTTTCACCGTTCTGGGGGAGGAATGAGCGTCACGGACTGGATTTCGCAGGTGATTGGCCTCGGTCCGCAAGAGGCCTTGGCAGTAAGCCTGTCGCTCAAGGTGGCGTTCTGGGCAGCGCTCTGTAGCTTGCCTGCTGCGATCCTGACCGCTTATGCGTTGGCGCGTTGGACGTTTCCGGGACGCGGATTGCTCAACGGTTTGGTCCACCTGCCTCTTATCCTGCCGCCTGTTGTAACCGGCTATCTTCTACTGCTCCTCTTGGGCCCGCAGGCGCCGGTCGGGGCCTTAATGAATTCTATCGGCATCACATTCGCATTCCGCTGGACGGGTGCGGCATTGGCAGCGGCAATCATGGGGTTTCCGTTGATGGTGCGCGCGATCCGTCTCTCGATCGAAGGCGTGGATCAACGTTTCGAAGAAGCGGGCGCCGCGTTAGGGGCGTCACCGATTGGCGTTTTCTGGCGCGTCACGTTGCCTTTAGCTTTGCCTGGCATCTTGGCTGGTGCGGTCCTCGCATTTGCCAAAGCGTTGGGAGAATTCGGTGCGACCATCACTTTCGTGTCGAACATCCCCGGTGAAACGCAAACGCTTCCGTCTGCGATCTATGCTTTCCTGCAAGTGCCGGACGGGGAGGGGGCTGCGATCCGCCTTGTGATCGTGTCGATCATTCTCGCGATGTCTGCGCTCGCGGTGTCTGAGGTTCTCGCGCGTCGTGTCGGTGCGCGACGAAGCGGGCGGGAGGGCATCCGATGAGTCTGTCCGTTCAACTGCGCCACCACTTTGCCGACTTCGAGGTCGATCTCGCCTTTCAGGTGCCGAGTGGCATTTCCGTGATGTTCGGGCCGTCGGGGTCCGGGAAATCCACAGCCATCCGCGCGATTGCTGGTCTCATGCGGCCGACCGAGGCGCAGGTCGTGCTCGGTGATCGCATACTCAATGACACCGCGTCGCGCAGGTTTATCGCCCCGCACAAACGACGGATCGGCACGATCTTTCAAGACGCGCGTCTGTTCCCGCATCTCTCGGTGCAACAGAACCTCGATTTCGGAAAGCGGTATGCGCCGACGACTGTGTCCTTAGCCGAAGAGAAGCGCGTCATTGAGATGCTCGGGATTGAACACTTGCTGTCGCGACGGCCCTCCGGCCTCTCGGGGGGAGAGGCACAGCGGGTTGCAATTGGCCGCACCTTGATCGCGCAGCCAGAGATTATCTTGGCGGACGAACCCCTTTCTGCGCTCGACGCAGCGCGGAAAGCAGAAATCCTTCCCTATTTCGAACGACTGCGGGACGAGGCGGATATCCCAATTCTCTACGTGACGCATAACCCGCTCGAAATGGCGCGGTTGGCAGATCGTGTCATCGTGCTTGAGAACGGTCGCGTGTCAGGCGAGGGGGCTGCGGTCGACATTTTGAGTGATCCTTCGGTCCTTCCTGCCGCAGCAGGTGGGGCCTTGATCGAAGCCGAAGTTGTCGAATGCCACGCCGACGGTCTCGTGGAGCTCCGCGCAGGGAGCGAGCGGTTGTTTGTGCCCGGATCGAACTGTGCAGAGGGACGCAAGCTTCGCCTGAGGGTGCCACCGCACGAAGTCATGCTTGCGACAAAGCGTCCGGAAGGGTTCTCCGCACTTAACGTGGTGGAAGGGCGCATCAAGGCGATGCACGACGTGAACGACGCGGCGGTGATGGTGTCTCTCGACACGGGCGCAGGCGCGCTATTGGCGCAGATCACGCGGAGGTCTGTGGCGGGCCTGGGACTCACGCTTGGCGCGACTTGTTACGCGGTGATCAAAACCGTCGCCATCGCGCACGACAACATGGGATTTTCCGGCCCGAACGCTGTCAAGGGCGGCCCAGTTACAACAAAAATCACATAACCGCGACAGAATAGGGAATTCCTGTGAATTTATAATGAGCTTATACTTGTGTTTATAGCGAAAGTTGCTACATATGCAAAAAAATGAATATTAGGCAGCCGCCTAATCGCTAGACATACGAGGTCCTTATGCGCCGCGCCCATCTGCTCTCATGCCTGCTTTTGCCCGGAACTGTGATGGCGGCTTTGCCCGCAGTTTCCGAAGAATTGACCATCACCACACAGACCGTGACCGAATGGAAGCCGGTCTACGCGGAGGTCGAAACCCGTGATCAGGTGCCCGCGCGCGCGCGGATCGGCGGGACGATCACGACGCTCGACGTGAGTGAAGGGGACATTGTTGAAGCGGGCCAACGTGTCGCGCTGATTGAAGATACCAAACTTCTCTTCCAGATCGAGGGCATCGACGCGCAACTCGACGCCTACAACTCGCAGCTTGAAAAAGCACGGGATGATCTGACGCGCGGCGAGTCTCTCGCTGACCGCGGCGTGATCTCCACCTCAAGCCTGCAGGCGCTCCAAACCAACGTGACTGTTCTCGAAGGGCAGATCACTGCGCTTCAATCCAACCGTCAGGTCGTCGCACGCCAGATCGAAGAGGGGCAAGTTCTCGCACCCGAAGCCGGTGTTGTGATTGATGTGCCGGTCGCTAAGGGTGCGGTCATCATGGCCGGTGAAAATGTCGCGACGGTCGCCTCCGGTGGCGCCTATCTGCGTCTCGGCGTATCCGAACGCTATGCCCGCGATCTCGCGGAAGGCGACAAGATCGAGATTTCCGAGGATGGCGAGACCCGTGAAGGCACCCTCGCGAAAATCTATCCGCTGATCCAGAGCGGCCGCGTCGAAGCAGACGTCGAAGTCGAAGGCATCGACGCGAGCTTTGTCGGTCGCCGTGTGCAGGTCCGCCTGCCGGTCGGGACACGTGACGCGCTCCTCGTGCCGGAAACTGCGTTGAGCAAATCCGGCGGGCTCGATTTCGTCACCATCGTGAGCCACGGACACGAAGCAGAACATGTGGTCGTGCCCGGCAATACGGTGATTATGGACGGCGAAGCCTATGTTGAAATCCTGAGCGGCCTGTCCGCCGGCGATGTGGTGGTGACATCTCATGAATAATCCACATGGACCAACGGGCGCGCTCGGCATTGCCGGACGTCTGACCCGCGCATTCATCCTCTCCCCTCTCACCCCGCTGTTCCTGATGGCCTCGCTTGCCGTGGGCCTCATCGCGCTCGGCGCTCTGCCGCGCGAGGAAGAGCCGCAAATCTCAGTTCCTCTCGTGGATATCCACGTGGAGACACCGGGTCTGAAGGCTCAGGACGGATTGAAGCTCGTTACAGAACCCCTTGAAACCATTGTGAAGGGCATCGACGAGGTTGAGCACGTCTATTCCGACAGCCGCGATGATCACGTCATGGTCACCGCGCGTTTCGAAGTCGGCGTTCCGTCAGAAACCGCCATCGTCCGCGTTCGCGACCGGATCATGGCCAACCTCGACCGTCTGCCGGTCGGCATTGCCGAACCGCTCGTGGTCGGGCGCGGGATCAACGACGTGGCGATTGTCGCGCTGACATTTAGCCCGTCCGAGGATCACCCCGAAATGACCGCCGCCGACCTGACGCGGATCGTCAAAGAAGTGGAGGTGCGTCTCGCGCAGATCGAAAACGTCGGTTTGACCTACGTCATCGGTGGCACCGAAGAGGCGCTCCGCGTGGCGCCCGATCCGGAAAAACTCGCGCTCTATGGCATCACGCTGCAGCAGCTCGCTGGGAAAGTGCAGGGTGCAAACTCCGCGAGCCCCGCTGGCCTTCTGCGTGACGGGGGTGAACAGATCGGCCTGATCGTGGGTGAAACCCTCACGACGCCGGAAGAAATCGGCAATCTCGAACTCATCGCGCGCGATGGTCGTACTGTCTATGTGCGCGACGTAGCTGATGTCGACTTTGTGCAAGACCTTGATGAGCACCACGTTGCGACCTTGACCCGCGCAGGTGCGCATGATGCCGCTGAGGGGGAACATGGTGAGGTTGATCTCGACGCCGAAGTTATCCGTCGCCCCGCCGTGACCCTCGCCATCGCCAAGCGCGCAGGCGCGAACGCGGTGATCGTGGCCGAGGAAATTCTCAGCCGTGTCGAAGGCATGGAAGGCTCGATCATTCCCGAGAGCGTCGACATCGAAATCACCCGTGACTACGGTGAGACTGCGAACGAGAAAGCGAACGAGCTACTCTTCCACCTTGGCCTTGCAACGGTGTCCATCGTGATCCTCGTTCTGCTGGCCATTGGTTGGCGTGAGGCGGTCGTTGTGGCTATCGTCATTCCGGTAACGATCCTGCTGACCCTCTTCGCGTCTTATATCATGGGCTACACGCTCAACCGTGTGTCGCTCTTCGCGTTGATCTTCTCCATCGGTATTCTCGTCGATGACGCCATCGTGGTGATCGAGAATATCGCGCGCCATTGGGGTATGAAGAAGCCCGGTCAGAACCGGTTTGGTGCGGCTGTGGCGGCTGTGGCAGAGGTCGGGAATCCGACGATTGTCGCAACGCTCACGGTTGTGGTGGCCCTTCTGCCAATGCTCTTCGTGTCCGGCTTGATGGGGCCCTACATGTCGCCCATTCCGGCGAACGCGTCTGCTGCGATGATCTTCTCCTTCTTCGTGGCTGTGATGATAACCCCGTGGCTGATGCTCAAGATCGCGGGCCGTGCGGAGCTTCATCACGACGATGATCATGACGGTATGCCCGGTGGCAAGCTTGGTAAATTCTACGCCAAGGTTGCGGCTCCGATCCTGAAATCGAAACGCATTGCGTGGATGTTCCTGATCGCAGTGATCGTGCTCTCTTTTGGGTCCCTCGGTGCGCTTTACACGAAGGACGTGACCGTCAAGCTGCTGCCGTTCGACAACAAATCTGAACTGGCCGTCATGCTTGACCTGCCGGAGGGCTCTTCGGTCGAGGCGACAGACGCGATAGCCCAAGCAGCTGCGCGCATTGCTATGACCATGCCGGAGGTCGTATCCGCACAGACCCATGCGGGCACCCCTGCAGCCTTCAACTTCAACGGTCTGGTGCGCCACTACTACCTGCGCCAGAATCCGGAGATGGGCGAGGTTCAACTCAAGCTGCTGCCGAAACACAGCCGTGAGCGCACGTCGCATGACATCGCCCTCGAACTGCGCGAGATGCTGAGCGAAGGCATTGATGTGCCGCCAGGGACCTCGATGAAAGTGGTCGAACCGCCGCCCGGTCCGCCGGTGATTGCGACACTGCTCGCCGAGATTTACGGTCCTGACGGAGAAACCCGTCGCGCCGTGGCCGGTAAAGTCCGCGAAGCCTTCGAGAACGTCGACTACATCGTCGATACGGACGACAACTTCGGGGTGCAGGCACGTCGAGTGCGCGCTGAGATGAAGCCGTCAGATCTGAACTTCTATCAGGTCTCTGAATCTGACGCCGCCCAAACCCTGCAACTGCTGAACAGCTATAGCACGGTTGGGTATTCGCACCGCGGCGAAGGCCGTCGTCCGATCCCGATTGTGATCGGTCGCGACAAATCCGACCGCGTTCTGGACGCGACGGCTATGTCGACGCCTGTGCCGGCCAACGCCTTGCCTGGTGGTCGGGGTGTGGTTGAGCTCGGCGATGTGGTTGAGCTGACTGAAGAGCAGACCTCTTTCCCGATCTTCCGTCACAACGGCTATGACGTCGTGATGGTGCAGGCGGAACTCGCCGGTCGGTTCGAAGCGCCGCTCTATGGGATGCTGGCCGTCGCCGACGAACTCGACGCCATGGATTGGCCGGAAGGCATGAAGCCGGAGATTTCGCTCCATGGTCAACCGCTTGAGACAGACACGCCTGTTCTCTTGTGGGATGGCGAGTGGGAGGTCACGTGGGTGACGTTCCGTGATATGGGGGCCGCCTTCGGTGTTGCCCTGCTCGGGATCTACATCCTCGTGGTGGCGCAGTTCGGGTCCTTCCGTCTGCCGCTCGTGATCCTGACGCCGGTTCCGCTCACCTTCCTCGGGATCATGATTGGTCACTGGCTGTTTGGCGCGCCGTTCTCGGCCACGTCGATGATCGGGTTTATCGCGCTCGCAGGTATCATCGTGCGGAACTCGATCCTGCTCGTAGACTTCATTCGTAATGCGGATGACGAGGGCAAGGTGACGACCGAGATATTGTTGGAGGCCGGTGCAACACGTTTCAAACCGATCCTGCTCACTGCGATCGCGGCGATGATTGGGGCGGCTGTGATCCTGGCTGACCCGATCTTCCAGGGTCTGGCGATCTCGCTCCTGTTCGGTCTGCTGTCTTCGACGGCTCTGACCGTGCTGGTGATCCCCGCCATCTACCGCATCTTCAAGATGTGAGTTTTGGGGGACATAAAAGCAGAGAAGGGGGCGGTGACGCCCCCTTTTTATTGAGCTTACGCACTGCGGAGCGTGCGTTGCGGTGTCGCGGCCGTTCGCGCGGTCGGCTCTGTCAGCGCAAAGAAGGCCAACTCCTGCTCCATGGCGAGGATGTTGCTCCTCAGGTTGACCGTTGCGGCGTTGGTTTCCTCGGACATGGCCGCATTCTGTTGGGTCGTTTGGTCGAGTTGGTTGACCGCCGTGCTCAACTCACCGAGGCCCGTTGCCTGCTCTGTCGTAGAGGTTGCGACCTGCGCGACGCCCTCATGAATCCGCTCCATCACCGTCTGGATTCGTGCAAGCGCTGTGCCAGCCTCCCGCACCAGAGCCACGCCGCCGGACACTTGCTGGTTGGAGGTGCTGATTAGCGTGGCGATCTCGCGGGCGGCCTCGGAGGACCGTTGCGCGAGGGCCCGCACCTCGGAGGCGACGACGGCAAACCCGCGCCCGGCTTCCCCCGCCCGCGCGGCTTCGACACCCGCATTGAGGGCGAGAAGGTTGGTCTGGAACGCGATGTCGTCGATGACGCTTGTGATGGAGGCAACCTGTTTCGAGGATGTTTCGATCTCGTCCATGGCGTTCACTGCGCGCTCCACGACGTCTCCGGCCTGCACCGTGTGGTCCTTCGCTTCGTTCGAGCGGCGCTGAACTTCGCCTGCGGTATTCGCGACGCCCTTCACCGAGGCGACCAACTCATCAAGCGCCGCAGCACTTTCTTCGAGCGTCGCGGCCTGTTGCTCCGTCCGACGCGCCAGATCGTTTGTGGCCTGCTCAATCGCCTCGGATTCGCCGCGCAGGATACCAGCGCCATCGGTGATCCCACCAAGCGTTTCCTTGAGCTTTTGTTGCGCACTGTTGAAGTCGAGTCGCAGCGTGTCGAATTCGTCGAGATGTGTGGTGATGTCTTGCGAGAGGTCGCCGCGCGTTAAGGCCTCCAGCCCCATTTTCAGCGTATCCACCGTGACACGATAGATCGTTGTATCCACAGCAAATTTGACGATCTTGACCACATCGCCTGCGGCATTTCGGATCGGGTTGTAGCTCGCGCGGATGGTGACACGTTTGCCCGCTTTGCCGATGCGCTCGAAGTCACCGCTCATGGTTTCGCCAGCGCGCAGGCCTTTCCAGAATTCTGTATAGGCCTCGGTCCGCGTGAACTCCGGATCGACGAACATGCTATGGTGCTTGCCGACGATCTCTTTCTCTGTGTAGCCAAGCGCCTCGCAGAAAATATCGTTCGCGCGGACCACGGTTCCGTCCGGTTTGAATTCGATGACGGCCTGAATTTTCTGGATGGCGTCAAGCTGCCCGCGCGCGTCCGCCTCTAGGTTCTTCGCCGCCGTAATGTCGAAGGCGTATTTTACCACTTTGAAGGGTTGGCCCTCTGGGTCGATGAGAGTCTCATAGGTCGATTGTAGCCAGAGGGTATCGCCGTTCTTGGCAAGGCGTCTCACCTGTCCGGTCTCGGAACTGCCTTTCGCGAGTTTTGACCAAAACTCTGCATAGGCGGGGGAGTTCGCCTCGCTCGGTGGCACGAACATCCGGTGATGTTTGCCGCGGATTTCGTCCAGCGAATATCCGGTCGCTTTCAGGAACGGTGCGTTCGCATAGAGGATGTGGCCGGAGAGGTCGAATTCCACGTAGACCATCGTGCGTTTGATCGCGTCCTCTTTGGACCGGTTTTCCCGCCGCTTGAGGTGCATGCGGGAAATCTCGCGTGCGATCACGAAGATGGCGTTGATCTCCCCCTTGTCATCGCGTCCAGGTGCGTAGGTGGTGTCGAGCCAGATTTCCTTTCCGTCACTGGTAAGGCGCGGGACGATGAGTTTTTGCACTTCTCCGGAAAGGATCTTTTTCCAGAGTGTGTCAGTCTCCACGAAGTCCTTTTTACGGACGAGCGTCTTATAGCGCTTTCCGACGACTTCCTCTGCCTGATAGCCGTAGATGTCACAGAATGCGTCGTTGACTGCCTCGATGGTGCCATCGGGGAAGCACGAAATCAGTATATGGGTGCTGTCCAAAGCCGTCCCGAGGGCGTTGACGTGACGGACGTGGGGCGGCGTCTCAGGCTGGGGTTTCCGAAATGCGAACATAGTGGCTTTCCATTGACTGCAATGGGGTCACACTAGAGCGCTCTACTTACTGATTGCTTAAGCGAAGTCGGCGATCTTCACTTTGTTCGGAGACGAAATGAAAAAAGAGCGCCCGAGGGCGCTCTTCTCATGGTCTGATGTCAGAAGCTGATCAGCCGATGATGGCGTTCAGCGTTGCGGATGGGCGCATGATGCCTGCCACTTTGGCCGGATCTGCATGGTAGTAGCCGCCCATATCTGCCGGGCTGCCTTCGCCTGCCGCGAGTTCTGCGAGAATGGTTGCTTCTTTCTCTGCGAGGGCGGCCGCGATCGGTGCGAAGTGTGCGGCGAGGTCTGCGTCGTCACCCTGAGCGGCCAGAGCCTCTGCCCAGTAGCGTGCGAACCAGTAGTGCGAGGAGCGGTTGTCGTTCTGACCGACTTTGCGCTCCGGCGATTTGCCTTCGAGGAGAAGCTTTTGCGTCGCATCTTCGACCGCAGCGCCGAGAACGGCGGCTTTCGGGCGAGATTTGGTGGCGAGGAAGTTGTAGCTTTCGCCGAGCGCACAGAACTCACCGAGGGAGTCCCAACGCAGGTGGTTTTCTTCCTGAAGCTGCTGGACGTGCTTCGGAGCAGAGCCACCGGCACCGGTCTCAAACAGGCCGCCACCGTTCATCAGCTTCACGATGGAAAGCATTTTCGCGGAGGTGCCAAGTTCGAGGATCGGGAAGAGGTCGGTGAGGTAGTCACGCAGCACGTTGCCGGTGATGGTGACGACGTTCTTACCTTTGCGCATTTCTTCCCAGGTGAAGCGGGTGGCTTCGCGCGGTGCGAGGATCGGGATGTCTTTGCCAGCTTCTTTCAGAGCCGGTTCGACGTATTTGATCAGCTCCGCGTCGTGTGCACGGTTGGCGTCGAGCCAGAATGCGCCAGCGCCTTCTGCGTCGAAGCGTTCGATGCCGGTTTTGATCCAGTCGAGGATCGGAGCCTTTTTCGCGGTGCAAGAGCGCCAGATATCGCCAGCTGCGACCTCATGGGAATGCAGCACGTCGCCATTGTCGAGAACGATTTCGACTTTGCCGTCAGCAGACATCTCGAAGGTGGTCGGGTGGGAACCGTACTCTTCGGCCTTTTGAGCCATCAGGCCAACGTTGGACACGGCGCCACAGGTGGTGACATCGAGCGTGCCGGTTTCTTTGAAGTACTCAACGGTCTCGTCGTAGACGCAGGCGTAGGAGTTGTCCGGGATACAGCACTTGGTGTCAGCCGCTTTGCCATCAGGACCCCAGCCGATGCCGCCAGCTTTGATCACAGCCGGCATGGAGGCGTCGATGATCACGTCGGACGGGACGTGCAGGTTGGTGATGCCTTTGTCGCTGTCGACCATGTAGAGCGGCGGCTTGGCTTCGAGCGCGGCTTTCAGGTCAGCTTCCATCTCTGCGTTGCCGGCGATGAGTTTTTCCAGAGCGCCGATGCCGGAGTTCGGGTTGAAGTCGAGCTTATCACCGTGCTTGGCGAGGAAGTCTTCGAGGTAGACAGACACGAAGTGGCCGAAGAGGATCGGGTCGGAGACCTTCATCATCGTGGCTTTGAGGTGCACGGAGAACAGAACACCGGGTTCCATGCTCGCGACTTCTTTTTTGATGTAATCACGCAGAGCAGCAGCGGACATGAAGGTCGCGTCGACGACTTCGCCTTCGATGTACTTCAGGCCGTCTTTGAGAACGGTCTCGGAGCCGTCTTTCGCGGTGAAGACGATCTTCGCGCCACCGGCCTGTGCAGCCGTGATGGTTGCGGATTTTTCGTTCGCGAAGAAGTCATCTCCGGGCATCGCGGCCACAGTAGTTTTGGACGTAGATTTCCACTCACCCATGCGGTGCGGGTTGGCTTTTGCGTATTCTTTAACAGCCTTGGCGGAACGACGGTCGGAGTTGCCTTCACGCAGAACCGGATTCACAGCGGAGCCTTTAACGGTGTCGTATTTCGCGCGGACAGCTTTTTCTTCGTCAGTCTGCGGATCGGCCGGGTAGTTCGGGATCGGGTAGCCTTGGGACTGTAGCTCTTTGATGGCGGCTTCGAGCTGCGGAACGGATGCGGAGATGTTCGGGAGCTTGATGACGTTGGCATCCGGCGTTTTTACGAGTTGGCCGAGTTCCGCGAGGTCGTCGGAGACGCGCTGCTCTTCGGTGAGAAGATCAGGGAAGAGGGCGAGGATACGACCGGCAAGAGAGATGTCGCGCGTGGCAACGGAGACACCCGCAGCATCGGAGAAAGACTGAATGATCGGCAGGAGCGAACCACGTGCAAGCTCGGGCGCTTCGTCTACGATGGTGTAAATGATGTCGGGGGTCTTGTCGGCCATGAGGGTCCTCCAGTTTGACGATTCTTCCCGATGCCTTACGTGGCCTTACGGGGCTTGCCCATGCGGGTAACCGAAATAGGGCACTCAAGTCAATGTGTGCCGTGGTATACCGATTGCTTTTGAACAAATCTTCTGCGCAGTCTGGATGGTAGCGTTAGCTGATCATTTGGCTGTGACACTGGAACGGATAAACAGGGTTTCCATTCTCGTGTCATGGTGAAAAAATGAGCGGCATGCGGGCGTGTCGAGAAATCGGTTTCCAGAAACCGAGAATCCGATTGTGAAGCGTAGGGCGGAGGAATTAATTTTATTCCATGAATGAAGAACAAAAGATCTTTGACGAGATGTGGGGCCGCAATGACGAGTTGCGCGATCCTTACAAGGAATTCCAAAGCTGGTTTCAAGGCGAAGACCTGAAGCGGCTTCGTGCAAAACAGCGTGAGGCGGAAGAGGTTTTCCGGCTGACCGGCATCACCTTCAACGTTTACGGACGCTCAGAAGCAGAGGAACGGTTGATCCCGTTCGACATCATTCCGCGCGTTATCGCAGGGCGTGAGTGGCAAAAGCTCTCCAAAGGGATCGAGCAACGTGTGCGTGCCATCAATGCGTTCCTGCACGACATCTACAACCGCCAGGAAATCATCAAAGCCGGCCGTCTCCCGCGCGAAATGATTTCGCGGAACGAAGCCTTCCTCCCTCAGATGATGGGCATGACCCCTCCGGGTGGCGTCTACACCCACATCGTCGGGATCGATCTCGTCCGGACGGGCGATGATCAGTTTTACGTGCTCGAAGATAATGCGCGCACGCCGTCGGGTGTGTCTTACATGCTCGAGAACCGCGAGACGATGCTCAAGATGTTCCCTGAGTTGTTCTCGACGAACCGCGTGCAGCCGGTCCAGAACTACCCGACGAACCTGCGTCGCTCGCTCGCGGCCTGTGCACCGAACAAGTGTGAAGGCACGCCGACCGTCGCAGTGCTCACGCCGGGTATCTACAACTCTGCCTACTACGAACACTCGTTCCTCGCGGACCAGATGGGCGTCGAGCTTGTCGAGGGCCACGATCTCCGCGTCGTAGACGGTCGCGTCGCCATGCGGACGACCGAAGGTTACAAGCCGATTGACGTGCTCTACCGCCGCGTCGATGACGATTTCCTCGATCCTCTGTCGTTCAATCCGGAGAGTGCTCTCGGTGTGCCGGGGATCATGGATGTCTACCGCTCCGGCGGCATCACCATCGCGAACGCGCCGGGTACGGGGATCGCCGACGACAAGGCGATCTACAGCTACATGCCCGATATCGTCGAATTCTATACCGGCGAAAAAGCCATCCTCGAAAACGTGCCGACATGGCGCTGTTCCGAAGCGGACAGCCTCGCATATGTGCTCGACAACCTCGCGGAACTGGTGGTCAAAGAAGTCCACGGGTCCGGCGGTTACGGCATGCTGATCGGTCCGACCGCGAGCAAGAAAGAGATCGCCGAGTTCCGCAAGAAACTCGAAGCGAAGCCGGGCAACTACATCGCCCAGCCGACACTTTCGCTCTCGACCGTGCCAATCTTTACCAAGGCCGGCCTTGCACCGCGTCACGTCGATTTGCGTCCTTTCGTTCTGTGTAGTCCTGAAGGCATCAACATCACGCCGGGTGGTCTGACTCGCGTGGCGCTGCAGAAGGGGTCGCTCGTGGTGAACTCCAGTCAGGGCGGCGGCACCAAGGACACTTGGGTGCTGGAAGACTAAGGGCAGGAGGAAAGAACAATGCTGGGAAAAACCGCAAACGGCCTCTACTGGATGTACCGCTATCTGGAGCGTGCTGAAAACACCGCCCGTCTGATTGAAACCGGCCAACGGATCGGTCTCACGCGCCTTGATCAGGATGATGACGAATGGGCCTCTGTGATGCAGAGCGCGTCGATGTTTCATGGCTATAAAGAGACCCATGACGAAGTCACGAAAGACGGAGCTATCGATTGGATGCTCCGCTCCAAGGACAATCCGTCGTCCGTCTTGTCGAGCATCAGCGCCGCCCGCCAAAACGCGCGCCTTGTGCGCACCGCGCTCACCAACGAAGTGTGGGAAGCCTTGAATGGCTGCTACATGAAGGCGCAGGAAATTCTCAAACGCAAAGTGACCGAGCGGGATTTGCCAGCGGTCCTCGAAGTGATCCGTCAACGCACGGCTCTGGTGCGCGGGATGACGCATGGCACGATGTTGCGGAACGACATCTATGATTTCGCGCGCCTCGGTACTTTCCTTGAACGTGCGGATAACACGGCGCGTATTCTCGACGTGAAGTACTACGTGCTTTTGCCGTCTGCCTTCTCCGTGGGTTCCTCGCTCGATAACGTGCATTGGGAGACCATTTTGCGCAGCCTGTCAGCGCGCGGTGGCTTCCGGATGGCCTATGGCTCACAGGTCAACGCCCGCGATATCGCGCAATTCCTGATCCTCGACAAACGCATGCCGCGCTCGTTGAACTTCTGTGCGACGAAAATCTACGCAAACCTGCGCTATCTGGCGTCCGACTACAAAACGGAACCGGAGTCGTCTGTCCTCGCGCAGCGGCTTGTTGAGAGCTTCATGCACAATGACATCGAAGTTGTCTTCGAGGCCGGTCTGCACGAATATATTCAATCTGTCCTGAACGCTCTGGGAGAGCTCGGTGCGCAGATTGAAAAAGACTACCGCTTCTACGAGTAACCATCATGCGCCTCTCGATCCGTCACACGACCCGCTACACGTTTGAAAATCCCGTCACCTACGGGCTTCAGCAACTTCGCAAAACACCAAAGAGCACGCATGGTCAGGAAGTCCTCGATTGGGAGATTTCCGTCACCGGGGGCACGAAAGAGCTCAACTACATCGACCACCTCAACAACGTGGTTGATCTGATCTCGTTCGAGAAAGACACCCATGAACTCACGATCACCTGTCAGGGGACCGTGGAGATTTCCGAGACGCACGGTGTTGTCGGGCGTCATATTGGCCCCGCTCCGCTCTGGTTCTTCGAGCAGGTGACACCGCTCACCAAACCCGGCAGCGGTGTGCGCGCTCTGGTGCGCAAGCTTGAGGGCGAGAATGATCTTGAGCGCCTGCATTCTCTGTCGCGTGCGGTGGGTGAGGCCGTCACCTACGAAGTCGGGGCGAGCGATACAGAGTCGACTGCTGAAGAGGCGCTCGCAGAAGGAAAAGGCGTCTGTCAGGACCACGCGCATGTGTTTATCTCGGCCGCGCGCGAAATGGGCTTTCCGGCGCGCTATGTGTCCGGCTACCTGATGATGGACGACCGCACCCTTCAGGATGCCACGCACGCATGGGCCGAAGCCCATATCGATGGCCTCGGATGGGTCGGATTCGATGTGTCGAACGAAATTTGTCCCGATCAGCGCTATGTGCGCGTTGCAACAGGTCTGGACTATCAGGGGGCAGCACCTGTAATTGGCACAAGATTCGGCGGAGAGGGTGAAACGCTCACTGTCGAAATCGAAGTGATTCAACAACAGCAGTAAAGGCTGACGGGAAATGACCTATTGCGTTGGCATGATGCTCGATGCGGGCCTCGTCATGATGTCCGACACGCGCACCAACGCGGGCGTCGACAATATTTCGACTTTCAAGAAGATGTTTACTTGGGAAGAACCCGGCGAACGTCTTCTCACGGTAATGACTGCGGGCAACCTCGCGACCACGCAGGCGCTTGTGTCGATCCTCGATGAACGCACCAAAGCGCCCGAGGACCGTGAGCCGTCGATCATGTCAGCGCCCTCGATGTTTCAAGTTGCGCGTCTTGTTGCGCGCACACTTAAAGAGGTCATCGCAAGCAATGCAGACGAGGGCCAGCGCGCCGATAGTGCCTTCAACGCGACCGTGATACTTGGCGGTCAGATCAAAGGATCGCCGCCGCGTTTGTTCCTGATCTATCCCGAAGGCAACTTCATCGAAGCTGGCAAAGAGACACCGTTCTTCCAGATCGGCGAAACGAAATACGGCAAGCCGATCCTCGTCCGCGCGTTCGACCCGCAGATGTCCTTTGAGGATGCGGTGAAACTGCTGCTCGTCTCTTTTGACAGCACAGTGAAAGCGAACCTTTCTGTGGGCCTTCCGTTTGATCTTCAGGTCGTTGAGAGAGACACCTACAAAGTGGCTCAACAGCGCCGGATTGAGGGCGACGATCCTTACTATCTCGAGATTTCGACGAGTTGGGGTGAATTGCTCAAATCGGCGATGGATAGCTTGCCCGGTTTCGAATTCTGAGCCCTGCGCGGCCTCTTCGGTCTTGAGCGATCGGCGTGAGGCCAGTATGCACTCCCGAGCTTTGGGAGGAGCAAGGGATGGATACCGAACACACGACCGAGGGTCTTGATCCGGAGGATTGGGACCGCTTTCGGGCTGAGGCTCATGCGCTCCTCGACCTTTGTGTGGATCGTCTTCAGGGCGCGCGAGACTATCCATGGCAACTCATGCCGCGCGAAGACATCCCTCGGCTTGCGCTGTCAGGTACCGGCACAGGTGAGGTCGCAGCCACCCGGCGGATGATCTCCGAAATCCTTCCTTATCACACTGGCAACACTCACCCGCGGTTCTGGGGATGGGTGCATGGCACGGGCCTCGCGCACGGGTTGTTGTCGGAACTGGTCGCGACCACGATGAATTCCAACTGCGGCGGGCGCGACCATGTGGCGAGTTACGTGGAGCGTTCAGTCATCGATTGGGCGCGGCGGGTGATGGGCTTTCCGGAAACGGCCTCTGGCGTGCTTGTGACCGGCACATCGCAAGCCACCGTCGTCGCTCTCATGTCTGCCCGCACCCGCGCACTCGGAGCGGCCTCACGCAAAGAGGGGATACAGGGTGCACCGCTCGTGGCCTACGCGGGAGCGGGGGTCCACAGTTCTTCGGCCAAGGCAATGGAGCTTTTGGGTTTGGGCTCAGACGCGCTCCGCAGCATTCCCGAGACAGATCAAGGTATGGATTTGAACGCGTTGCGCGCGCGGATCGCAGCGGACAAAGCGGCGGGTCTTCGTCCATTTGCCGTGATCGGGACCGCAGGGTCGGTGGACTTGGGGCGGTTCGACAATCTCGACGCGCTCGCAGATATCGCACGGGATGAGGGGCTTTGGTTTCATGTCGATGGCGCTTTCGGCGCGTGGACACGTCTTGCAGACGCGCCGTGGCGGCACCTCACGGACGGGATCGAACGCGCTGACAGTCTCGCATGCGATTTCCACAAATGGCTCTCTATTCCCTACGATTGCGGGCTGGCCCTCATCCGCGACGGCGCAGATCAACGCGCGGCTTTCGCATCGCGCCCCGCCTATCTAGAAGGGCAAGCCGCAGGTCTTGCCGGGGCGGAGCCGTGGTTCTGTGACTATGGCGTGGACCTGTCCCGTGGCGATCGCGCGTTGAAAGTTTGGATGGCCGTCGAAAGTCTCGGAGAGGCGCGGCTCGGTGGCTCCATCACGATGAATTGCCAACAGGCTGCGCGGTTCGCCTCAGAGGTCGCGGAGCGGGCGGACATGGACCTCATGGCGCCCGTCATCTCGAATATCTGCGTGTTCACGGCTGCGGCTAGCCTCTCTACAGAGGAGCAATCGGCGCTCAACACCCGCATTTCCCATGAGCTGCAACTGTCAGGCGAGGCGGTGTTCTCGACGACCAAAGTGGATGGCGTGACCTGTTTGCGCGCGGCCTTCGTCAATCACCGCACGCGGGACGAAGATCTCGTCGCAGCAGTCGCGGCCATCGTCGAGGCGCGGGAACATCTCAAAATGTCGGGCGTGCTTTAGGGCGTCTCTAGGCTCAAGTTCGGCTTCGGCTGCAATCCCGGCTGAAGCCCTCGCTCGATATAGTCCCATGTCGCCATCGCGATCATGGCCGCGTTGTCCGTCGCCCATTTCGTCGGCGGCAGGCACAGCTCAACGCCGTGTTTCCCAGCCACTTCCGCCATCGCCTCACGCAACTGCGGGGAGGCCGCGACTCCGCCCACGATGACGAGCGACTTCGGTTTGCACTCGGTCAGTGCCCGGTCAGCCTTGGCCGCGAGAACGTCCATACAGGCGGCCACGAAAGAAGCGGACATGTCTTCGGTCGAGACGTCTGGATGCTGTTCAATGTGACGCGCCACAGACGATTTGAGACCGGAGAATGAGAATTCATAGCCCTCATTCTTCATCGGGCGGGGCAGGCGGAGAACTGGCGTGCCAAGTTTCGCGGCCTTATCAATCGCCGGACCACCCGGCATCCCGAGATCGAGCATCCGCGCGACCTTGTCATAACTTTCGCCCACGGAGTCATCGCGGGTCGTGCCGAGGAGGCGATAGGACCATGGGTCTTTGAGCTCGGCCACGAGAGTATGACCGCCGGACACAAGCATGATTACCGCCGGAAAGACCGTGCTGCCGCTTTCCAACTCCACGGACCGAATATGCCCGCGCAGGTGGTTCACGCCGTAAGCGGGGACATTCCACCCCATAGACAGGGCCTCAGCAGTCGACAAACCGACCAGCAGCGACCCGATCAGGCCGGGGCCACGGGTCACGCCAATCGCCGTGAGGTCTTTGGGCGTGACAGAGGCATCAGCCATCACCCCTTCGATGGTCGGCAGGATGGCTTCGAGGTGCGCGCGTGAGGCGAGTTCCGGATACACGCCGCCGAATGCTTCATGGATTTCAAACTGAGACACAGTTCGGATTGCCGCGACATGGCCGCTTCGGTCCACGAGGGCGACAGAAGTGTCGTCACACGAGGTTTCAATGCCGAGGATCAGATCACGCATTCCAAGACCTTCGCAATCTCTTCTTCGCTCACGACGCCCAAGCGTTCGATATGCACAGGTTCGTCGATGCAGTTCACAATTGTGGACGGCGCGGGCGCAGCGCTCTCGCCCGGCACCACGAGATCGGGTGTCCCGTCGAGTTGGGCGCAGGCGTCATCGGTCGTTTCGGGCGTCGCTTCGCCAGAGAGATTGGCAGACGTCACCATCAACGGCCCGACGATGCGCATCGTTTCCAGCAGCCGATCGTTATTCGGGATGCGCACAGCGATCTCGACGCGATCTTTGAGCCAGTGGGGCGCGCGGGTCTGATCAATCGGCAGAATGAGGGTGAGGGCACCCGGGACAAATTTGCTCGCGATCAGTTGGGCCGCGCTCAGGGACAGGTCCGCACCCAGTTCGAAAATCTGATCTTCATTGGCGACCATGATGGGTAGGTTCTTGTCCCGCGGGCGCTGTTTGAGTGCGTAGATGCGATCCACAGCCTCTGGAAAGGTCGGGGAGGCAGCGAGGCCGAGCACGGTGTCCGTCGGAATGAGGACAACGCCGCCTTCTTCAAGAACCTTTGCGATTTCTGCGACGGTCGGGGTCATGACAGCACCTCCACAATAGGCCACGCGCGGGCGTCTGGCTCTGCCTCCGGCTGGGCGAGCAGGTATGACAGAAAAGTCTCCATTGAGGCCATGTTCGTCACGGGTGGCTCATGACCGACAATCTCGACGTTTCCTGCAAGGTCATAGTCGGGAATGGTCGCGATCCGAGCAAGCGCCTCTTTCTGCAAACAGTGTTCGTAATCGACCAAACGACCGTCTTCATAGATGCCAAAGTGAACGTGTGGGCGGGCGGCTTTGCGCAGGATGACAACGGGTTTGTTTTTTACGACCTCAGCCCCGAGCAGCACAAACGCAGGCACAGCTTGCACCGGCAGGCCGAGCGCAAAGCCCAGCCCGTTGGCAAAGGCTGCAGCCGTGCGTGTCACGCCCAACCCGCCGGGGCCAATGTCGCAGGCGATCCGTGTGATGTCGTGCAGAGCCGCGCCGATTTCCGAGAGCCCCGTCTCCAACAGCATCCGGTAATCCCGCGATCCGACGAGCGTCTCGATTTTCGAGCTGTCGAACACGATCTCGCCGCCGCGACCGAGCGCGAGCGCGGGGACGCCGTTAGAGGCTTGGAGCATCAGGGTCAATGTCATGCGAGGGCCTCCAGAACAGGTGCCCAGCGGGGGGCACCCGCCGTAATCGTCAGGGTGCGGGCCGTTTCCGTCTCGCCGAAGCCAATCTGAATGGACAAGGGTGCATCGAAATAGTCACCCAGACGGCTTCCCCATTCGATGAGGGCAATGCCATGCTCCAACTCGTCCTCAAGACCGAGGTGATAGAATTCGGTCGCGCCCTTGAGGCGATAGGCGTCTACATGGAGCACCTGACCCTTGGGCGTCTCGTAGATGTTTGCGATCGTATAGGTCGGGCTCGTCACAGTCTCATCGGAGCCGAGTGCCCGCACGAGCGCGCGGGAGAAAAAGGTCTTTCCCGCCGCGAGTTGCCCGTCGAGCAACACAACATCGCCCGCCCGCAGATGCGCGGAGAGGGCGGTGGCGCATTGCGCCGTCTGCTCTTCGTTTTCCAGCGATAGAATGACTTCTTGCGCCACGGGGCTGACCTTTCATCGTTCAACGTCGCTTTAGGACATCACGCGTCAAAGGTCCATGGGACAGCGCGTCTATGCGTCCGTGTCGAGCCAGATGGTCACAGGACCGTCATTCGTCAAGGACACCTTCATATCCGCGCCGAAAATTCCGTTTTCACAGGGGACGCCCTGCGCGATGAGGGCCTGCGTGAAGTGCTCGTAGAGAGCTTTGCCCTGATCCGGTGCGGCGGCGGTGGAAAAGCCGGGGCGGTTGCCCTTGGTGTCGCCTGCGAGTGTGAACTGGCTGATCACGAGCGCAGATCCACCGACGTCACGGACAGAAAGGTTCATCTTCTCCGCGTCGTCTTTGAAAATGCGCAGCTTGGAAATCTTCGCGGCGAGTTTGTCTGCATGTGCGGTTTCATCGCCGCGCATGGCGCAAACAAGTACGAGCAGACCGGGGCCGCTTTGCCCGACAATCTCACCGTCCACTTTGACCGACGCTTCGGAAATCCGTTGAATAAGTGCGCGCATGATTACTCCAGTTCAGAGGCCCACGGCGGGTTTGCCCCCGCGCGGCTCACCGTGATTGCGGCCGCTCTCGCGCCCATCGACAGCGCGTCTTTTAGAGTGTCTGCATCGAGATTGGCAATCGCCTCTTTCGTGAGTTTGCCGGCCTTTTGGAGCGCGGCGAGGAGGCCTGCGTTGAACGTGTCGCCTGCACCAACGGTGTCAACCACTTCGACCTTCTCAGCAGCAACATGCACAACCTTGTCCGCCATGAACCCGCGCACGCCGTCGCCGCCTTCGGTGAGACAGATGAGTTTCGGGCCTTGGGTCAGGAGTTTGGCCACGAGGTCTTCGACAGGCGCTTCGCCCAAGAGCCAGAACAGGTCTTCGTCCGACACTTTCACGATGTCGGCGATGGAGATCATATGTTCGATCCGCGCGCGGTAACGGGTTTCGTCACGGATAAAATCAGGGCGGATGTTCGGGTCGAGCATCGTCACACGCGTCGGGGCTGCGCGCGTGAACAGCTCCTCATAGGCCGCGCCACAGGGTTCGACCGGAAGGGAAATGCCGCCACAGAACAGCGCGTCTAGATTTTCGGGCAGGTCCGGAAGGACCTCTGCCGTGAGCATGCGTCCCGCAGTGTTCTCATCATAGAACGCATAGGTCGCGTGACCGTCGACCAGCTTGACGAAGGCGACGGTGCAGGGGCGATCTGCCGTGACGGCCAGAGAGCCGTCAACATCACTCTCCGCGAGTTTTGACTTGAGAAGGTCTCCGAAAAAGTCCTGAGAAAAGCCGGAATAGAAGGATGGTTTTGCACCGAGCCTGCCCAAAGCGATGGCCGTATTAAAGACGGCTCCACCTGCGTAGGGAGCATAAGAATCCTCCCCGAGCGTGGATGTGCGTGGCAGCATATCGATCAGGGCTTCACCGGCGCAGAGGATCATGAGGCTCTCCCTTGTCTCACTTTGATGCTCTTTTTATGCGCGTTAGCGCTATCAAGGCAAGAGGAAACCGGTCAGTAGCTGCCCTGTTCCGTAAGCGCGATCCCGTATCCGATAGCACCCGCCACGATGAGACCCGCGATTACGGCAAAGGCGATTTTCCAAGCAGAGTAGGGGCGTTCGCCCTGCACCTGACCTGTGCGCCCGTTGACGACAAAGCGATAGGTCTTGCCGCGGAACTTATAGGCGGCGAACCATACTGGCAGGAGAATGTGTTTGTAGGTGACTTGCGAATACTGCGTCCGCAGGTCATGGATGCGTTGGCGGTCGCCGCCGATGTCGAACTTGACGTCGCGGGTGATCACCGCATTCATACGCTCCTGAGCGTGCTCGAACCCGTCTTCGAGCGCAACGGTGTAAGCCTCTGCCGCATATCCCGCGAGGTAGTCGGGAACATATGGCTCCAACCCGGCAAGATCCCACGGCTCCAGCGCGCGGGTGTATTTCACCGGCAGTGCGTTCGAGGCAAGCACAAGCACATCATCAAATGCGCGGCGCACGTGGCCCGACACACGACGCCATCGCGTCTGCCTCCGCCGCCGCGTTTTGCCGTTCACCTTGACTGTTACATAGTAGTCCGTCCCACGTTCACCGGAATAGTCACTCTCGGTGTGCGCATCATAGGTCCAATAGGGCATGTAAACGCCGTTGAGGCGGCGACCTTTCCGCGCGTATTGCTTGAGCGCATTGGGTGCGAACCAGAGACGACCGAGCCATGCGCTCATGGCCTCCTGCGCGGTCTGTTCCGTGAGTGAGAACGGCAATACGCCTTGGGGTTTGATTTGACGGACCGTGCCGGTCCCCGTCACGACAGGCGTCGCGCAATAGGGGCATTCAGTCGCGTGGTTTGTCTCGTCAAACTGGATTTTCGCGCCGCAGTTCGGGCATTCCGACACGCGCAATTCTTCGGTCTCGGAAGCCGCGCCTGCAAGGTCCTGTCCAAGCCCGTCCCTGACGGCCTGGGCATAGTTCAACTCGCGCGGTTGCGCCGCTCCACCGGTCTCAATCGACTCATGGGCCCCGCAATGGTCACAGGTTAGCTCCCCGCGCGCAGGGTCGAATCGCATGTCAGCGCCACAGGTTTCGCAGGGAAAACGATGTTCACCGGTCATATGGGAATCTCTCTCTAGCCGCGGTGTTCGAAACTGACGATCTGGGCGAGGCAAGTGCGCGATGGGTCGGTAAACCGGAGCACATGGCAGAACAGGTGGCTCTGCCCCGCGCGCAGGGCGTGGCCGGAGACCGTCGCCGCGCGTCCTTCGATCACGATCTGGGTAAGGGTGATGGCGTCCGGTGCAGACACCTCGGACAGGGCCGTGAGGATGGTGTCTTGGCCGATCACGCTCGGCGCGCCCGTCTGATCCCAACTCGCGGTCTCAGAGAGGAAAAGTTGCTCCGGCACAGGGTAGCCCGAAAACGCCATAGCGAGCCGCGCCATTTCTGACGCGCGCTCAAAATCGTCGCCGTAATCGCATTGGCTCAGGTCCGGATCACTCGGGGCCTGAACGCGGGTTTGCGTGCACACGGGGCTTATACCCCCGGCGGCGGGGGCGGAGGGGCGATGGTGAAGAGCTGTGCGAGTTCCTGCACATCCTCGGCCTTCAGCCAGCCATCTTGTCCGGGCGTCCAGACATAGCTTTCACGTTTGAGTGCCCCCTTCGCCGCCATCTGACCCATTTCAGCTTTCGAATAGGGGCCTTTGGTCTGGCCGTTTTCGGCCACGTGCCAGACGTGCTCGACCGGCGGCGGGGGCGGCGGCGTCTGAACGGCGGCTGTAGGGGCAGGGCGCGCGCCCCACGGTCCTGCCTGTGTCTGTTGCGCCATGGACATGCCGATACCTGCGCCCATGCCAGCCCCCATCGAGGCCGCCATCGCGGAGTTCTCCGCGCCCATGGCTTCGGCAGCGTTGAACTTTATGTAGTTGTCGAGATTGCCGACGATGCCCATCGACGTGCGCTTGTCGAGCGCGGCTTCGACGGCCTCGGGCAGGCTGATGTTTTCGATATAGAATTCAGGGATCGTCAGCCCGTATTCTGCCACGACCTTGGAAATTTCAGTCGCCACGAGCTTGCCAAGATCCGCCGTATTCGCTGCCATATCCAGAACAGGAATGCCGGACCCCGCGACGATGCGGCTGAAGGACTGCACGATGATGTTGCGGATCTGGAACGAAATCTCGTCCATGGTGAATTCGCCATCTGTCCCGACGATCTCTGTTAGGAAGAGCGCGGGATCGGACACCTTGACAGTGTAGGTCCCGTAGGCGCGGATGCGCACCGGACCGAATTCCGGATCGCGGCACATGATCGGGTTTTTCGTGCCCCATTTCAGGTTCGAGAAGCGCGTCGTATTGACGAAATACACTTCGGATTTGAACGGCGATTTGAAGCCGTGATCCCAGTGCTGGAGCGTTGTCAGGACCGGCATGTTGTTGGTTTCGAGCATATAGAGACCCGGCGTGAACACATCGGCCAACTGCCCCTCATGCACGAAAACAGCGGCCTGCCCCTCCCGCACGGTGAGTTTCGCGCCGTATTTGATCTCGTGGCCTTCGCGTTCGAACCGCCAGACCATCGTGTCGCGGGTGTCGTCGGTCCAATGGATGACGTCAATAAATTCGCCGGACAGGAAATCGAAAATGCCCATGTGGGTCTCCTTCGTCAGATATCTTCGCCCATCAACTCGCGGGCAATCTCGGCTGCAATTGGGCCGGCCTCTTCGGGCGGCATGCCGGGGGAAAGTCGCGGGTCGTAAAGGATGCGGAGCAAAAGTTCGTCGTGTTGGGTGAGGGTCGCAAATTCGTCGTCATCATTAAAAATCGACGGGCGCGCATAGGGGCTGTCGTTCGTGAGGCCAAGACCCTGCGCGATCTCTTCGTGGAAGCAGGATTTCCGTTGAAGCGGTGGTAATTCGGCACGGATCACGGCGACGGCGTTGGTGGTCTTGCCGTCGTCGTCCTTGTCGGACGCGAGTACGGCACAGAAGGTGGAGCGGTCCATTGTCTGGATTGTCGAGATCAGGTCGGTGCCAATGCCCGGCATATATTCCGTCAGCCGCGGAGCAAAATCGAACAGCTCGTTTTCGTAAAGCACGAAAATATGGAAGTTCGCAGCGCCGCTATGCGTTGCAGAAATTGGGTGGTTGGTTGCGCGGTTGAGACGTCGGGTGAGCGACGTGAGCGTCGCACGGTCCTCGGACTTTATCGCGTCAGGAACGGCATCCCCGAACTCCAGACTGAGCCGAACGGGCGTGGTCCAGCGGCGAAGCGTCTGCGGCTCCGACTGTTCGATATAGCGCCCACCGACGGCGGTATATTCCGTGCGAAGGGCGATCTGATTAAAGTTTTGCGCCAACTGGCGGCTTGAGAACGGCGCGTCAGGCCCTCCCCCATCCGTTCTGAGCAAGTCACGGGTCAGAAGGTCCGCTTGCAATCGCGCGTAATAGCGTTCGAGATCAAAACTCCGCGTGCTTCGTGCAGCTTCCTCAGACAGCGTCGGAGAGACTCCAGGCGCAGAGGGACGTGCCTGCGGAACGGGGGAGGGCAGCGGCGTACAGGCAGAGAGCGCAAGAGAGATGATCCCTGCGCTCAAGCCAAAGATATGTCGCCGCGACCAGCCCATCAGCGCGGAACAGACGGCCCAGATGCGTTGCCAGTGGCCTTGGCCGCCGCTAGTGTGTCGCGCAGGTTGGCTTCCATGGTTTTGAGTTCCTCTTCGGCTGCCGCGCGTTTGCGCTTGCCTTCGTCGGCAATGGCGAGGCTCTCTTCGATGGTAGAGATTAGTTCCGAGTTCGCGGTTTTGACGGCCTCGATGTCGAACACGCCACGCTCCATTTCCTCGCGCACGGCCTTGTTGGCCTGACGCAGGTTCTTGGCGTTCGCGGTCAACAACTCGTTCGTGAGGTCAGACGCCGCCTTGATGTCCTGTGCGGCCTCGGAAGAGCGCTGGATCGTGACGGCCTGCGCAAGCTGGGTTTCCCAGAGCGGCACAGTGTTGACGAGGGTCGAGTTGATCTTCGTCACCAGAGATTTGTCGTTCTCCTGCACGAGGCGGATCGACGGCAGCGACTGCATCGTCACCTGACGCGTCAGTTTGAGATCATGCACACGGCGTTCGAGATCGTCCCGCGCGGCCCGCAGATCTCGAAGTTCCTGCGCCTTGATCACCTGATCTTCTTCCGGCGCCGCATCCACAGCCGCCGCGAGCGCCGGAATTTCGTCTTCATCAAGCTCTTTGATCTTGAGCTCCCCTGCCGCGATGTAGATCGCGAGTTGGTCATAAAAGCTCAGGGTTTTCTCGTAGAGCATGTCGAGCGCTTTTATGTCTTTCAACAACTTGTGCTCATGGCCGAGCAGGTTGTCGGTGATCTTGTCGATCTGGTTTTGTACGTCTTCATAGCGCGCAATGAATTTCGCCATCGGCGCAGCGCGGCCCATCAGCTTTTCCCACCAACTGCGTTCGCGGCGTACATCGAGTTCGGAAGTGGAAAATCCGCGGATCGTCGTCACGATCGACCGAAGCGCATCCCCTGCGGGGCCGACGTCCTTGTTTTTGACGTCCTGCAACATGGCTTGAGAGATCACCTGAAGCTCGGCCTGCGCCGCAGAGCCGAAGCGGACGATCGAGTTCGTATCGGCCATGTCGATCTCGGCTTTCGCCCGCGCGACCTCTTCTGCCTCGGGTGTATCCGACAATGCGGCGGGATCAATGAGCTCACCCTTCGGTTCGGGGAGAATGACGGCCGTCACCTCTTCGATGTCTTTGAGGGCGGCTTCGGCCTTTTGGCGTGTGGTCTCTGACATTTCAAATTCCCTTAATCCCTGAAGAGCTAACTCTTACGTCTTCTTTTCCAAGAGCCCCTCGCGCGCCAACCGGTCGCGCAGGACCTCAATCTCGATGTCGAGATCGGTCTTATCATCCAAAAGCAACGCTTTGTGACGGGCGTCGAAATTGGCCTCCAAATCATCAAGCAGCGCGAACCAATCGTCGCGTGCTTGAGTGTTGCGGGTCTTTGTCCACAGTTCGGCATATTTGACTGTCGCATCCTTCGCGCCGAGCAAATAGACCCCGAGGTATTTTCGCGCCGCCGTGAGATCACGCGGATCGTCCTCCACCGTCCGGAACATGGCGCGGGCCGTCGAGATGAATTTGTCGAGCCGCGAGAGCGCCTGCCGGTCGTTTGCCTGTTCGAGCGCGTCCCGCATGGATTTGAGATGAGCCTCGGCCTCATCCACGGCGCGGGCCACACGGTCCTGTTGGAACAGATCGACCTCGTCAAAGCCTTTGTTTTTCAACGGGTCGAGGCCGAAGGCGAGGCTGTGGAGCACTACGCCGAGAACGGCGAAAAGCACGGTTTCCAGCGGCCCCCAGCCAAACCAGCCGACGAGCCCGAGGCCGATCCCTGTGAGTGCAGAGCCGAAAATCTTGCGCGGGATTGCCGGACGGCGCGCGACCTTGCGGGCTTCATAGGCTTCTTGCGCCTTAAGCCCCTCACGCGTCAGGAGCGCCGCGCCCATCAGACAACCGAGCGCCACGAGGTATCCGGCCATGACGACGGGCTCGGCGCTAAATGCCTTCCACGCGAGCGGAATGGCCGCGAAAAACAGGAGGTTGGAGCGGGCGCCGACATGTGTCGGTTTCTTGCCGTCGAACGGGCGGGCGTCGGAGAGGGCGGATTTCTCCGCGTCTTTGCCCGTGCCGTCAGGAGAGTAGGTGGAGCCGTAGCGTTTCGCCATTACATCCCCTGCGCCTTGATCGTCACATAAAACGTCAGGGCGACCAGAAGGTAATAGGCCAGTTTGGAAAACTTGCTGTCGCTCATCGCCACCCCCACACGTCGAAAACCCTTTCCTCGAACATAGGAAGGAATCTCGCCATGTGAAAGGGTTAAGGGGAGCGCTTCACGCGCTTTCCCCCTCAGGAGTCGCGGCTGCGCGGTTTGCCGCCAGTTTTACCACCCGTCGGCTTGCCGCCGTGAGATTTGAAACCGGCAGAGCGCGGCTTGCCATCCTTGCCGCCACCATGCGATTTGAACCCGTGCGATTTGAAGCCTGGTTTGTCACCGTCTTTGCGCGGACCGCGCTGCTTGTCGCCATACGGTTTGCCACCGCGTGGCGCGTCGCCGTCCTTGCGCGGGCCACGGGACTTGTCGCCGAACGGTTTGTCTCCGCGCGGTTTGCCCTTGAAGCCTTCACCACGTGGCTTTCCTCCCTCTGGACGCGGACCGCGCGGTTTGAACCCTTCGGAGCTGTCGTCATCGCGGCGCTTGAACCCTTGGGAGCGGGGTTTGCCACCCGGTTTCGGGCCTCTCGGCTTGAACCCTTCGGAGCCATCGTCATCGCGGCGCTTAAAGCCGGAAGACTGCGGTTTGCCACCGTCACGGGCGAAAGGTTTCTTGTCGCGGGAATCGCGGCCGAGTGTTTCCTTGCGCGGACCACCAGGCTTGCCTCCACGCGAGACGTCACGCTTCGGTTTGCCGAACCCTTTGTCGTCATCGGCCTCAAGCCCAAGCTGGTCACGCAGCACGCGGCCACGCACTTCTTCAACGCCGCCCGGCTGTAGGGTGCCGAGACGGAAGGGGCCATAGGAAATGCGGATCAGGCGGTTCACGGTCAGGCCGATGTGCTCCATGGCACGGCGGATTTCACGGTTCTTACCCTCGCGCAGACCCACGGTGAGCCATGCGTTCGCGCCCTGTTGGCGATCAAACACGACTTCCATGGGCTGGAATTTCTCGCCGTCGATCTCGACGCCCTTGCGGAGCGTATCGAGCGTCGCTTCAGATGCCGTGCCCTTGACGCGCACGCGGTATTTGCGGAGCCAGCCGGTGTCCGGCAGTTCCAGACGACGCTTGATTTCCCCGTCGTTGGTCAGGAGGAGCAGGCCCTCGGAGTTCAAATCGAGACGCCCGACAGACATCACGCGCGGAAGTTCCGGCGGCAGTTTGTCAAAAACCGTCTCGCGGCCTTTTTCGTCCTTCGCGCTGGTCACGAGGCCCGTGGGCTTGTGATAGAGCCAAAGACGCGGCGGCTCGGCTTCCTTGATCTCTTTGCCATCGACGAAAATCTTGTCTTTCGGCATGACGTTCAGGGCAGGCGAGGTCACCTTGCGCCCGTTCACCATCACGCGGCCCTCTTCGATCATCTGTTCTGCATCCCGACGGGAGGCCACGCCACTGCGCGCCATCACTTTCGCGATGCGGTCACCGGGAGGGGTTTTCTTGTTCGGGGTGTCTGCGCTGTCAGTCATGGGAAAGAGCCTTTCGTTGGCGCGCTCATACTCCGCTCGGAGATGCATTGAAAGAGATATAAGTGTTTCGACGCCTTGCTTCTATCTTCTCACGCGGTGCCGCGTAGAGCAAATGTCATGCTTGCCAACACCGAAGCGACGGGGCAGGAAAGGCCATGGTGTTTCGATCTTACATGGAAACCGCGCTCGAAGAGGCGCGTTTGGCGGAAGCGCGCGGAGAGGTGCCCGTGGGTGCCGTCGTTGTGTCGCCCGATGGCGAGATCGTCGGGCGCGGCGGCAATCGCACCCGTGAGGACAACGATCCGACCGCCCATGCAGAGATCGTCGCGCTTCGCGCCGCCTGTGCCGCGCTCGGGCGCGACCGTCTGCCCGGTTTTGATCTCTACGTGACGCTCGAACCCTGTCCGATGTGTGCGGCTGCGATTTCGAATGCCCGCATAGCGCGACTGTATTTCGGCGCGCAGGACCCGAAATCCGGCGGGGTGTCGCACGGGGCAAAGGTCTACAGCCATCCCCAATGCCATCACGTGCCGGAGATTTACGACGGGATTGCGGCGCGCGAGGCGGAGACGCTTCTCAAAGAGTTCTTCGCCGCCAAGCGCTAGCCAAGCTCAGATTTCGATCGGGACCAGAACCTCTGGCACCTTCACGACGCCCTCTTTGAGCGCAAATTCCAACTCATCACAGCTTTGCGCGAGGAGGGGGAATGTGCCCCAGTGGCACGGGATCACCGTTTTGAAATCAAAGAACTTCTGACATACATAGGCCGCGCGTTTCATATCCATAGTGAAATGCCCGCCCGCGCTCAGGATGCCGATGTCCGGCTCATGCAGATCCGCAAACCATTCCATATCCGCCATAATGTCGGTGTCGCCGGACACGTAGATCGTGTGCCCTTCGCCCGAAATCATGAAGCCTGCCGGCTGCCCCGCATAGACCGGCGCGCCCTCTTTGTAGTCGATGGAGGAGGAATGCACCGCGTTCACCATTGTGACCGTGACCTCCGCGTCCCCTTCGCCCATGGTGATCGTACCGCCTTTGCCAAAGCCGGTGACGTTGCCGCCTTCCTGTCCGAGGATGATTGACAGCTCATGAATACAGTGGATCGAGGCGCCGGTTTTCGCCGAAATGGGGAGTGTGCTCGACGCGTGGTCGCCGTGCCCGTGCGTGAGGAAGATCGCTGTCGTGCCGTCTATAGCCTCATCCTCACGGCCCTCTGGAAAAGAGGGATTGCCTGCAAGCCATGGGTCAATCAACAAAACCTGATCTGAAATCTCGATACGAAAGCCAGCGTGGCCCAACCATGTGATTTTCATGAGAAGACTTCCTCTACTATAAATCCTATGTTCTCTCACAGAGTAGCACGGGAATGGGACACGTCTATGTTAAGCACCCAGTTTGACGCATATTGCGAGCGGACGGATTTCACTTTCTGGTCCGAACCGGTGAATGCGGTGACGAATGCCGCCTTTCTCATCGCCGCGATTTGGATTTTCCCGCGCACCAAAGGTGTGCCGCTGGCGCGCGCGCTTGCCATCATCCTGTTCCTGATCGGCCTCGGGTCGTTTGCGTTCCACACGACCGCGACGCAGTGGGGCTCTCTTGCGGACACGATCCCCATCGTGGGCTTCATCCTCGTCTATATCTTTGCCGCGACACGCGATTTCTTTGGGCTGCCGACATGGAAGTCTGCGCTCGTCACAGCCGCCTTTTTCCCGTATGCCGCTGTGACCATGCCGCTCTTCGCCAAGCTTGGCCTCGGATCGTCGTCGGCCTATGCGCCCGTGCCGCTGCTGATTTTCATCTACGCCATCTTGCTGCGCAAAAGCGTGCCGCAAACGGCGCGGGGCCTCGCGATTGGTGCAACGATCCTCTGTGTTTCTATCGCGATGCGCTGGCTCGATGAACCGATATGCGCGCAACTGCCGCTTGGCACGCATTTCCTTTGGCACATTCTGAATTCTGTGATGCTCGTCCATATGATCGCGGTTTATCTCAACCACATGCTTGAAGGCCGCGCGCCCAAGCGCTAAAGCCTCACTTGACCAAGATTACGGAGCATTGCCCCATGTCCATCGACATCGATACCGCGCGCCGGGTTGCCAAGCTCGCCCGCATCCGGGTCGAGGAAGACGCGCTTCCCGCCCTCGCAGATGAGTTCAACGCTGTTCTCGGCTTTATCGAGCAACTGTCCGAAGTGGACGTAGACGGCGTCGAGCCGATGACGTCCGTGACGCCGCAGCGTCTCAAACGCCGCAAGGACGGTGTGACCGATGGCAACATGCAGGAGAAAATCCTGTCGAACGCGCCCGACGCGCGCGAGGGCTTTTTCGCAGTGCCGAAGGTGGTGGAATAATGTCTGATCTGAACAAACTGACCCTGTCCGCGGCCCGTGACGGTCTGCGTGCAAAAGAGTTCACCTCTGTCGAGCTGACTGAGTCCTGCCTCTCCGCGATCGAGGGCGCTGGTGTCTTGAACGCCTTCGTTCACAACACGCCGGAGATCGCCCGCGAACAGGCGAAAGCTGCTGACGCGAAACTCGCTGCTGGCGATGCGCCCGCGATGTGCGGTCTGCCGATCGGGATCAAAGACCTCTTTGCGACCAAAGGCGTGCCGACACAGGCGGCGTCTGCGATCCTCGAAGGGTTCAAACCGGAATACGAGAGCACCATCACGTCGAAACTGTTCGACGCAGGTTCCGTGATGCTCGGCAAGCTCAACATGGACGAGTTCGCGATGGGCTCCTCCAACGAAACCTCGACCTACGGCAACGCGATCAACCCGTGGCGCCGGGGCAATGAAGACTCCGAACTCACCCCGGGTGGTTCCTCTGGCGGCTCTGCTGCGGCTGTCGCAGCTGATCTTTGCCTTGCCGCGACCGGCACCGACACCGGCGGTTCCATCCGTCAGCCTGCTGCGTTCACTGGCATCGTCGGTATCAAGCCGACCTATGGCCGTTGTTCGCGCTGGGGCGTTGTGGCGTTTGCCTCCTCGCTCGATCAGGCCGGTCCGATGACCAAATCCGTGCGCGACGCGGCGATCATGCTCGAGACTATGTGTGGTCACGACATGAAGGATTCGACTTCCGCTGACCTGCCGGTCCCGAATTTCGAAGCCCTGCTCACCGGCGACATCAAAGGCAAGAAAATCGGTATCCCGAAAGAATACCGCATTGACGGCATTCCTGACGAGATTTCGAAGCTTTGGGACGACGGCGCAGCGATGCTCAAAGACGCGGGTGCCGAGATCGTCGACATCTCTCTGCCGCACACCAAATACGCGCTCCCGACCTACTACGTGATCGCACCGGCGGAAGCCTCCTCGAACCTCGCGCGCTATGACGGCGTCCGCTACGGCCACCGTGCGACGCTCGCAGAGGGCGAAGGCATCAACGAGATGTATGAGAAAACCCGCGCCGAAGGCTTTGGCCACGAGGTCCAGCGCCGCGTGATGGTCGGCACCTATGTGCTCTCCGCCGGGTATTACGACGCCTACTACAACAAGGCGCGCAAAGTCCGCACGCTCATTAAGAAAGACTTTGAAGATGCATTCGCCGCAGGCGTCGATGCGATTCTGACGCCTGCCACTCCGTCCCCGGCCTTTGGCCTCGGAGAAGTGTCCGATAGCGATCCGATCCAGATGTATCTCAACGACGTCTTCACCGTGACCGTGAACCTCGCGGGCCTTCCGGGTATCTCCGTTCCGGCCGGTCTGTCGGCCACGGGGCTGCCGCTCGGGCTGCAACTCATTGGTAAACCATGGGAAGAGGGCGATCTGCTGAATATCGCGCATTCTCTCGAGAGCTCTGCGGGCTTTGTTTCCAAGCCTGAAAAATGGTGGTAATGGACAGTAACCCTGTCCTTTGCCGGAGCCTCGCGATGCGTCGTGCCTCTTTTGCCCTGATCTCTCTCGCTGCTTTGGCGGCCTGCCAGACGACCGCCCCCGATACGGGGACGGGTGTCGGGTTTAGCTCCTACATGGACTATCAGGCGCAGCGTGAGGCCGAACTGATCGCGAATGGTGAGGGCCAATCCACGGCGACCGCTGGTCTCGATACTCAAGCGATCTCCGACGAAGCCGTCGAAGGCATCGCCGCCGCCGAGACCCAGATGGCCGACCTGTCTGCGGTGAGCAACTCGATCGGCATTTCGGCGGAGAATGATTTCTCCGCCGTGGCCTCTGAACGCTCCATCGAAGAAGACGCGGCGTTCGTGGCCGCGAACAAAGAAGCCTATGTCACGATCCAGCCGACGGCCCTCCCGTCGCGCCCGACGTCTGACGCGGCGACCATCGTCGAATTTGCGCTCTCGACCACGAACAACGTCGGCCAGCCGCTTTATTCGCGCCTGATTCCCGGTGCAGAATCGCGTGCGGCCCGCAATTGCGCGAAATATCCGTCGCCCGACAAGGCGCAGGAAGATTTCCTCAAGAGCGGCGGACCAGAGCGAAATGGCAAAGGGCTTGACCCTGATGGCGACGGGTTTGCCTGTAGCTGGGACCCCGCACCCTTCCGCCTCGCTGCAAGCGCGCGGCAGTGATCCGGCGCGCTTCAGTTGACTTCTGATCTGACGTTTCTCGACCGCCCGTCTCCGAACTTCGGAGAACGGAGGGACGGTGCGTCGCCTGATATGGTGGTGATCCACTACACGGCGATGCCGACCGCCGAGGACGCGCTTGCACGCCTCTGTGCGCCGGAATTTGAGGTCTCAGCCCATTACCTAATCTGTGAGCAAGGGCAGGTGCATCGCCTCGTCGATGAGGAAATGCGCGCGTGGCACGCGGGGGAAGGGCAGTGGGGCGATGTGACGGATGTCAACTCCCGCTCCATCGGTATCGAGCTGGCTAACACCGGCACGACGCCCTTCGCCGCCGATCAGATCGGGGCGCTTGAGACGCTTTTGTCGGACATCATGACCCGCTGGTCCATTCCGCCCGAACGCATCATCGGCCATTCGGATATGGCGCCGGAGCGCAAGATTGACCCTGGGCCGCGTTTTGACTGGCGTAGGCTCGCATTGCGGGGTTTGTCTGTCTTTTCGGTTCCGGAGAGCGATCAGAAACCCCATTATGTTCGATTTGTGCAAGCGCTCCATACCTTCGGCTACCCTGATGCTCCGTTCGAGGCGCTTCTGCACGCCTTTCGCAGTCGCTTTCGTCCGCATCACACAGGACCCCTCGACGGTGTCGATATGGCGATGGCGCAGGACCTCGCAGAGCGCTTTCCCGTTGACCGGAGCGCGCCGAGCGCCTAAGCGCAACGCGACGCGGATGGCCGGATAATCGCCGCCTTGGGGTAAACCCTTGGGGGAGGAAAGTCCGGACTCCCTTGAGCAACGGTGCCGGGTAACGCCCGGCGGGGGTAACCCCAGGGATAGCGCCACAGAGAACAGACTGCCCTCTCACACGGGGGTTATGGTGAAACGGTGGGGTAAGAGCCCACCGCGGGACTGGCAACAGAACCGGCACGGCAAGCCCCACCGGGAGCAATGCCAAATAGGGGTTTCGCGCGGGATCGGCGGTAACGCGGATCACTCGCAGGGTCGCTCAAGCCCGAGAAACCCGGGTTGGCAGCTTGAGCCTGTTGGCAACAGCAGGCCTAGAGGAATGGTTATCGAGGGGGCGCAAGCCTCTGAACAGAATCCGGCTTACAGGCCGTCCGCGTCATACCACTCCACGCCTCTCTCTCCTGCTCACGCGGATTTTTCCCCATTGTCGCAACGGCATCTCCTATGCACTATGCTTTTGAGATGTTTGTTTTATAGGAGATGCCCCCATGAGTTTTGTTCGCACCCTGAGCACATTGGCCGTCGGTTTTGCCGCAGCCAAAGGCGTCGATAAGATGAAAAAGATGGGCGGCCTCGACGGTATGCGAGAAGCCATGCGGCAGTCAGGCAACCCAGGTGGCGTCGCTGATCAGATGGGGCAGATGGCCGAGAAGATGGGAGTGCCCGGCAGCGCAGAAGTCATGCGCACCATGATGGGCGGTCTCGGCAATCAGGCAGCGGATATGTCAGAAGCCGCAGAAGCTGCGCTCCAGTCTCTCTTCACCTCCATGAGTGGGGCGGCGCAGATGGGCACGCAAACCGTCACCGAAATGTTTGAGTCTTTGGCTGCAGGCACTGCTGTGGGCGATGCTGCGGAAGAGAACGCGAAGCTCATGATCCGCTCCATGATTATGGCGGCTAAGGCGGACGGCGAGATTGACGCCGAGGAGCGGACGAAAATTCTCGATCAGCTGACTGACGCGTCAGACGAGGAAATTGCCTTTGTCGCGGATCAGATCGACGCACCTGTGGATCCTATGGCGCTCGCGAAGGACGCTGGATCCTCTGCGGCGACGCATGTCTACTCCGCCGCACTCATGGCAATCTCGGTCGATACGGATGCGGAGAAGACCTTTCTGAAGGGCCTAGCGCAGTCGCTGATGATTGATGAGGCGAAGCAGGCAGAGATTCATATTTCGATGGGAAAACCCGTCCTTTGATCCTCCGAGGCAAGGCTTAACCTGCGGTCTTTACGGTTTCTTCGGATTTCCGTCCCGCTAGGTCCGTTTTTTCCTCTGTCCCCATTGACTCGGGCCAGTAAAGGGGTAAAAGGCGGGCTTCAAGGATTCCACGGGATGGCCCGAAGCCCCCGTCGCACGAGATAACTGGAGTAAAGACAATGGCGAAGCCGACGACGATTAAAATCCGTCTCAACTCGACCGCGGACACGGGCCACTTTTACGTGACCAAAAAGAACGCCCGCACCATGACCGAAAAGATGGTCGTAAAGAAATACGACCCGGTTGCGCGAAAGCACGTTGAGTACAAAGAAGGCAAAATCAAGTAAGACCTTCCGAGACTACGAAATGCAAAAGCCGCGCGACCCGAGAGTGGGGAGCGCGGTTTTTCTTTGACCTGACGCCTCCCTCTCTCTCCCTCGAGTTTTTTAACCCAACAAGGAGACAGAGAGATGTTGGAATTCGACGATAGCTATTTCAGAGAACGGGAGCGGCCCGATGGGGTGCCCTGTTCGTCGATGCCTTCGAGCCTAAGTGAGGCTCTGGCAGTGATGGGCGCGCAGGAGACCCGTAAGAGCGTGCCCTTCACCGTACGAGCCGCCATGCCGGCTGACACGGCGGAGATCGACGCGCTCTTTCGCGCCTCCTATGGTCAGCTTCTCAAACAGCACTACTCCACCAACGTCCTGAATGCAGCGCTTCCGGCGCTCTTGCATACGTCCCCCCGTCTGCTGAACTCCGGTACCTTCTTCGTCGCGGAGACCGGTGGCGGAGAGATCATCGCCGCTGGTGGTTGGACGCAGGCGACACCTTTCGGTGGCGTCGGTCCGCGCGAGATCGGTCACATGCGGCGCGTTGCGGTTCATCCCGACCACACGCGGCGCGGCGTGGGCTCTGTGCTCCTCGGCCACATCCTCGACAACGCACGGCTCACGGGCGTGACGACGATGTGCTGCCTCTCCACGCTCACCGCGCTGGCGTTCTACGAGGCACACGGGTTCAAAGCATCGGGTGATGTCGATCTTGCGTTGAAGCCCGGTGTCCACCTGCCCGCCGTGCAGATGGCCAGAGCGCTCTGAGGCGCGACGATCCAGACAACGAAAAAGGCCGCCCCGAGGGGCGGCCTTAGTCATTTTAGAAACCTATTCTGATCACTCGCGGTTGCCGAGGAACTGCAGGAGGAACATGAACAGGTTGATGAAGTCGAGGTAAAGGTTCAGCGCACCCATGATCGCCGATTTCGCGAGCCACTCGCTATCCATCGCGTGGGCGTGGGCGATGTAGTCGGTTTTGATGCGCTGCGTGTCGTAGGCGGTGAGGCCAGCAAAGATCAGAACGCCGAGCACGGAAATCACGAACGCCATCATCGAGGAGGCGAGGAAGATATTCACGATGGAGGCGATCACGATGCCGATCAGGCCCATGATGAGGAAAGAGCCGAAGCCGGAAAGATCTTTCTTCGTGGTGTAGCCCCAGAGGGACAGACCAGCGAACGCGCCAGCGGTCACGAAGAACGTCTGCGCGATGGACATGCCGGTGAACACGAGGAAGATGGAGCTCAGAGACAGGCCCATCATCGCAGCGTAGACATAGAAGAAAAGCTGCGCAGCGGCGGCGGACAGGCGCGTGATTGCGGCGCTAAACATGAACACCATAACCAGCGGTGCAAACATGATCACCCATTTCAGAGGGGACATGTAAATCGCCTGACCGAGACCGGTCAGCATACCTTCCGGTGTGACAGCAAGGTTGGAAATCGCCCAAGCGGCGAGCCCCGTGATGAGGAGGCCTGCGGACATGGTGCCGTAAACCTTGTTCATGTGGGCGCGAAGGCCGGCGTCGATCTCGGCCGAGCGTGCGCCGACACCAGCGTTGATCGTTCTGTAGTCAGCCATTGAAAACTTTCTCCTGTGCGTCAAATAGGCGTCCCCCTCGCGGAATGCGGGGAGTTATGTGGGATATTGGCAGAGATAGGCAGGATTTCAAGATGATGCGGGGTCGATAATGACGTTTCCCACGCGTATTTTATCAGAAAAGCAAACGCATAAAAAAAACCGCGTCCTTCGGGAAAAGGGCGCGGTTAGGTCTCACATTGCGTGAGTGGGGATCGAAACTGCATCATGCGTGGGCGCAGCTCATTTCATCCAGTGGCAGGGGGCGTCCCAGGATGGGCGCTGTGCTTCGCGGATGGCGTCTTCGCGGGTCAGACCGATGTCTTCAAGCAAGGCATCATCAAGCGCGGCAAGCGCTTTGCGCTGACGGCGGAGTTCCAGAGAATTCAGGAAACGGGAAAACAGGGAGGGCGCACGACGCGCGCCGGAGCGAAGAGAGAGGGACAGAGTTTGCATCGGGTCTTCCTTTTTGAGTTGGTTTAACGAATTGTGAAGTTGGTGTGGAAATGCATCATTTCCTGTGATAGATATTGGCGGAATGATCACATAAGTAAAATGAATGATTGTTTAGAGTTTCATCACGGAGTGTGATATGCCGAGAAATCTTGATCTGACCGCTTTGCGTTCTTTTGTGGCTGTGGCCGACTGCGGTGGTGTGACCCGTGCCGCTGGGGCCCTTAACCTCACGCAGTCGGCTGTGTCGATGCAGCTCAAGCGCCTCGAGGAAGGCATGGACGTCAAACTTCTCGACCGCTCCTCGCGGCAGATCGCGCTCACGGCGGCGGGGGAACAGCTTCTGTCCTATGCGCGCCGGATGCTTGAACTCAACGACGAGGTCTATGCGCGCCTTACAGCTACGGAATATGAGGGGGAGATCATCCTCGGCGTGCCCCATGACATCGTCTATCCGGCCATCCCGCAGGTGCTACAGCAATTCCATGCTGCCTATCCGCGGATGAAAGTCACTCTGCATTCATCGTTCACGCGCAAACTTAAAGAAGACTTCGCGCGCGGTGACGCTGACATCATTCTTGGAACCGAGGATACAGTTGACGCGGGCGGTGAAGTGCTCGCGGAACTGGCGCTCGTCTGGGTCGGGGCCATTGGCGGCGCGGCGTGGCGACAACGTCCTCTGCGGCTCGCGTTCGAAAATCAGTGCCTCTTCCGCAAAAGCGTGCAGGAAGCACTCGATAAAGCCGGTATCCCCTGGGAAATGGCCATCGAGAGCACCCAGTCGCGCACAATTGAGGCGTCGGTCTCCGCAGATCTCGGGGTCCACGCCATGCTCGAAGGAGCGACGCCGCCCCTGTGCGAACCGATCCAGCATGGGGGTGCCTTGCCGGAACTTCCGACGAAGCAGATCACCTTTTATCGGTCAGAGTTAGGTCGCACTGAGGCAACGGACCACTTGGTTGATTTGATCCGCCGGGCATTTGCGCAGGGACGAGCAGCCCGTCTCGCGGCCCAGTAATCAGGGCGTTACGACAACCTTTCCCGTCGCTTTCCGCGTCCGGATCAAATCCAGCGCGCTCTCCCACTCCTCGAGGGGGAGCGTGTTCGAGATGTGAGGCTTGATCTTGCCTTCGGCGGCCCACTCGAAAAGCGTTTTGAGCGAGTGCTGCAGAGGCGCCGGATTGAACGCGAGATATCCTGCCCAGTAGAAGCCGATCGCTGTGATGTTTTTCACAAGCATATGGTTCGGCTTCATCTTCGGCAGATTTCCACCCGCGAAACCGATGAGCAGAATGCGCCCGTCCGGATTGGTGGCGCGGAAACAGGCCTCATAGAGCGGCTCACCAACGGCTTCGTAGACCACATCGGCCCCCCCAAGCGCCTTGATCTGCTCGCGAATATCCTCGTCCTGCGCGTCGATGACGTGATCAGCCCCGGCAGCTTTCGCAATGGCGAGTTTGTCTGCCCCGCGCGCAATCGCGATCACCTCTGCGCCCATGATCTTGCCGATTTCGACTGCGGTGAGACCAACGCCACCCGCCGCGCCAGTAACGACGAGGCGCTCACCGGGCTGAAGACGGGCTTTGTAATCCAGTGCCATGTGAGAGGTGCAATAGGCGATCTGCAAGCTCGCGGCCTCTGCATATCCAAGCGCGTCCGGAATGGGGATGCAACGCTCTGCAGGGAAATTCCCGGCATCTGCGAGGCCGCCCTGACCAGAATAGACCGCGACGCGTTGCCCGATTTCGAGACCGGACACTCCGTCGCCGACGGCTGTAATCTCCCCCGCGAGTTCGAGACCGAGCGTGAAGGGCAGCTCAGGGGTCTCCTGATATTTCCCGACGCAGAGCAACGTGTCCGCGAAATTCAGCGCGCTGGCCCGGATGGCCACCTGAACCTCCCCGGCATGGGGCGGCTCTAGTGCAATCGTTTCAAGGGCGGGCGGCGTCTCGAAAGAGGTCACGCGACAGGCGCGAATGGTCTTGGTCTGTGTCATGGCATTCGTTCTCTCTTTTTGTCGATCGTCTGTCCACGAAAAAGGCCGAACATGTTTGCGATATCATCGCGCAGTGGATGAATGCGGTTTTCGTGATTCCCCTCGAGAGGCGAGCTCCGGCATGCTGCGGTGCAATTATAAAAAAACATCAATTGGTCAATTAACACGCACAGGTTTAGTCGAAAAAATGCCAATATTAAGCCACGAATCAATTTTCATGATCTTTTTAATTCAATAATTTGCATTTATTTCAATGTCTTGATCTAAATCAATCAAGTCCTATCCAAAAAGACAGGTTGAGTCAGAAGCCTTTGGTCGCAGATTGTGGGATACACGTTAAAGGTTAGAAAGTGCGACTGAGCACAAGGAGCGGTTAGAATGAAGCATCCCGTGGATGTTCACGTCGGCAAACGGATCCGTCATCGTCGTTGGATGATCGGTATGACTCAGCAGCAGCTCGCCGAAAAGGTCGGGATCAAGTTTCAGCAGATCCAGAAATACGAAACTGGCATGAACCGAGTGTCGGCCTCTCGTCTCTGGGACATTGCCGAAGCTGTCGATGTACCCGTCGCTTTCTTCTTCGAGGGAATGGATGCCTCGGCCTCGGCTGAACAACAGCCAACCGACGCGAAAGTGCCTTCCGACATTCTCGCCGACAAAGAAGCACTCGAACTGGTGCGTTCCTACTACGCAATTCCGGAAAACCAGCGCCGCCGCCTGTTCGAACTTGCCCGCGTGCTGTCCGACGTTGCGTGATCCGGCGGCGTCACGGCCCGCGCTGTGTAGCAGAATGAAAATGCCCCTAGTCTAGGAATGGCGGGGGCTTTTTTGTGCAGTCAGTCGATTGCCCACTTCGCGTTACCGCGCAGAGCAGGGGATTTCTTGACCCCGCCTGCCCGAGGGTCTAGGCGCGAAGGGGCAAGACGAATTTGAGAGCGAGGCGGAAGCTATGAGTGGGATGCAATTGAGTGAGCAGGACCGCGCGGACATCATCGCGACCGCAGAGGCTGCCGCAGAAGCGGCGCGCGAGATCACGCTCAAATATTTCCGCGGGCAGGCGCTCAACACAGAATCCAAACTGACCGAAGGCTTCGATCCCGTCACCGTTGCGGATCGCGGCTCCGAGGAAGCGATGCGCGCCGTGATCGCCGCCCGCCGTCCGGATGACGCGATCCTCGGCGAAGAGTTTCCGCCAAAACCCGGCACATCGGGGCTCACTTGGGTGCTCGACCCGATTGACGGCACGCGCGGTTTTATTTCTGGCACGCCGACATGGGGTGTCCTTATCGCTGTGCGCTCGGCGGATGAATGCCTTTACGGTGTGATTGACCAGCCCTACATTGGCGAACGGTTCGTTGGCGGCTTCGGTCAGGCGAAGGTCACAGGTCCGCACGGCGAGCGTGCCCTTGCGGTCCGCACGGATGTGACACTTGAGAACGCGATCATCTTCTCGACTTTCCCCGAGGTTGGGAGCGAAGAAGAGGGCGAGGCCTTCCACGATCTCGCACACCGCTGCAAACTCACCCGCTATGGAATGGACTGTTACGCCTATGCGCTTTTGGCGGCGGGACAGATTGATCTCGTTGTTGAAGCCGGTTTGCAGGCCTACGACATTCTCGCGCCGATTGCGGTCATTGAGGCTGCAGGGGGTATCGTGACTGACTGGCACGGCGGTCCAGTCCTCGAAGGCGGGCGCGTGCTTGCCGCCGCCAGCAAAGAGTTGCACGCACAGGCGGTGTCGATACTCTCAACCTACTGACCTTATTCACCTCGAGATAGCTCCGGAGGCCCCCAGATGCAGCGCTGTTTCCTCATTCGCAATGCGGACGTAATCCTCACGATGGACGACACGCGGCAGGAGATACGGGGCGGGGATATCCTCGTGCGCGATGGGGTCATCGAAGCGGTCGGACACGGGCTCTATGACGACGACGCCCACATCATCGACGCGCGCGGACGTCTCGTGACGCCTGGTCTCGTTAATACGCACCACCATCTGTTTCAAACGCTAACCCGTGCCGTTCCCGGTGGTCAGGACGCGCTCCTGTTTGGCTGGCTCAAAACCCTCTATCCGATCTGGGCGCGCTTTGGGCCGGATCACATGCGCATTTCCGCGTTGACGGGTCTCGCAGAACTCGCTTTGTCGGGATGCTCGACCACGTCCGATCACCTCTATCTCTTCCCGAACGGTGCGCGGCTTGATGACACGATTGAGGCCGCGCAGTCTATCGGCGTGCGTCTGCACGCCACGCGCGGCTCCATGTCCATTGGCGAATCCTCCGGTGGCTTGCCGCCGGATAGCCTCGTCGAGCGCGAAGAGGACATCCTGAACGACTGTATCCGCGTTATCGATACGTTCCACGATCCGAACCCCGGCGCGATGATCCGCGTTGCGGTGGCACCCTGTTCGCCGTTTTCCGTGTCGCGCGAACTCATGCGCGACGCCGCCATCCTCGCCCGTGACAAGGGCGTGATGATGCACACCCACCTCGCCGAGAATGACGAGGATATCAGCTATTCGCTCGAAAAGTTCGGCTGCCGTCCGGGCCAATATGCCGAAGAGCTCGGCTGGACCGGCGACGATGTGTGGCACGCCCATTGTGTGAAGCTTGACGATCAGGAAATCTCGCTCTTTGCCCGCACCAAAACGGGCGTCGCGCATTGTCCATGTTCCAACTGCCGCCTTGGCTCCGGCATCGCCCCCGTGCGTCAGATGCGGGATGCGGGTGTGCCGGTTGGCTTGGGTGTCGATGGATCGGCGTCGAATGATTCCGGCAACCTGATCGCAGAGGCTCGCACCGGCATGTTGCTTCAGCGGGTCGTGAACGGAGCGGATAAGATGAGCCCGCGCGAGATGCTCGAGATAGCAACGCGGGGCGGCGCGCAGGTTCTGGGGCGCACTGATATCGGCTACCTCGCTCCCGGTATGCGCGCGGATATCGCGATTTGGGACATGTCGGGGATTGAGGCCGCCGGGAGCTGGGACCCAGCCGCGCTCCTGCTCGCGGGGCCGATGGCCGTGCAGGACCTGTTCGTAGAAGGGCGTCAGGTCGTTGCCGATGGTCGCATGACGACCGTTGATATGACCACTATTCTCAACACCCAGCGCCGTCTCGCGACGGAGTTGATGCAGGGTTGATCGCGGCGGGAGGGGGCGTGGATGTCCAAATCTGCATCGAAACATCGCAGATCCTTCTCTGTTTTGGCAGGAATTATGGGACTTGCTCTACTTACGGCCTGTAACCCCGCGCTTGGCGTGGGGGAGCGCGCGCCCGTTCCTCCCTCTGCTTCCCTCAAGGAAGCGACACAGGTCATCGCGCTGATCAACTCCGAACGCCAGCGGCGCGGCCTTCCCATGCTGAGCGACAATGGCCCACTCTCCCGTGCCGCGCAGGACCATGCGAACGATATGGCGGCAAAGGGGTACTTCGCGCATAGGGGGAAAGGTGGCTCTTCCGTCGGGGATCGTGTGAAGGCAGAGGGCTACACCTACTGTCTCGTCGCAGAAAACCTGTCCAAGGGTTATCCAACACCGGAACTGGCGGTTCAGGGCTGGATGAACTCGGAGGGGCACAGTGCCAATATCCTCACCCCGGAATTTCGGGACATCGGGATCGGTCTCGCGCCCGAAGGGCTGCGTGTGGCGGTGTTTGGGCGTCGCTGTTAAACGACGGCACGTTCGCCCATCACATAGGTCGCGGAAATTGCGCGGTCGTCGCCCATCATGACCGTTGGGAAAATCTCTTCCCAGATGGTCTCAGCGCGGATCGCCCGCTGCGCGATGGCGGAGGTCGAGGCAAGGTCAATGACTGTCAAATCCGCTTCCATGCCCGGCGCAATGGACCCGAGCCGATCCTCCATGCGGAGCGCCTGCGCCGAGCCGTAAGTGGCGAGCCACAGCAGTTGCGCAGGGTGCAGCGCCGTATGGGTCAGTTGCCCGATTTCATAGGCCGCCGCCATGGTGCGCAGCATCGAGAACGACGACCCGCCGCCCGTATCGGTGGCGAGGCCAACGCGGTGTCCCTCGGACTTCCGCGCACCCATGTCAAAAAGGCCGGAGCCGATGAACGTGTTCGAGGTCGGGCAGTGGATCAGCGAGCAATCCATCGCCTTCAGGTGCGCAATTTCCCGCGGCTCAAGGTGGATCGCATGGCCGAAAAGAGCCCCTTCACGGACAAGGCCAAACTGCTCATAGGTGTCGAGGTAGTCCCGCGCCGTCGGGTAAAGCCCCTTCACCCAGTCGATCTCATCCGTTTGCTCGGAGAGGTGCGTTTGCATGAGGCAGCTCGGGTGTTCCGCCCAAAGCTTCCCGAGTGCATCAAGCTGTGCCGGCGTCGATGTGGGGGAGAAGCGGGGGGTGATGGCATAGACCGCACGCCCTTTGCCGTGCCAGCGCTCAATGAGCGCTTTGCTCTCGTCATAGGCGGCTTTCGCAGTGTCGCGGAGCATCTCCGGCGCTGTGTCACGGTCCATACAGGTCTTGCCCGCAATGACACGCATGTTCCGCTGTTCGGCGGCTTCAAAGAGCGCGTCGACAGAGCCGGGGTGGATGGTGCAGAAGGACGTGACAGTCGTTGTGCCATTGGCCAGAAGCAGGTCGAGATAGCGCGCCGCGATGTCGTCGGCGTAGGCCCGATCCGCGAATTTGGCCTCCTCGGGGAAGGTGTAGCTGTTGAGCCAATCGATCAGTCGTTTTCCCCAACTCGCGATCATCGCGGTCTGGGGGTAGTGGGCGTGCGCATCAATGAAGCCGGGGACAATGAGCGCCGGGCCATGGTCGTGAAACTCTGCCTCCGGGTGTTTGACGCGCATATGTTCGCGCCCGCCGATGGACACCACCCGCCCGTCTCGGATCAGAATGGCAGCATCCGAGAGCACCTGAACGGCCTCTTCTGGCGGAATTTCAAACGGATCGCCTGTGTAGGTGACGACTTGGCCGGCGATCAGCTTTTCCATCTGCTGCCCTTCTGGTTTGCACTTTCGTCTGGCAGACTATGACGTTCAAACAGCGAGGTAAATCAATCTTCCCCCTGTTTCTCAGAGAGATCCTATCATAAGGTCGGCGCAGCAAATCGAATAGGCAGAGCATGGTCGAAGAAGACACCCAAGTCGAACACGAAGCCGACATCGAAGAAGATGAGGAAGACGGTTATTCGCTGAGCAGCAAGCAGCTCACTGCGATCCTTTATGCTGTCGATACGGGCGACCGGGACAAGCTCGTCGAGCTGATGGAGCCGCTCCACGCGGCCGACATCGCCGACTTGCTCGAACAGGTGAATGCCTTTGATCGCCGTCGTTTGATCCTGCTCTATGGCGCTGAATTCGACGGTGAAATTCTCTCGGAACTTGACGAAGGCATCCGCGAAGAGGTCATTCACGTTCTACGTCCGGAGGTTCTTGCGGAGGCTGTTCGCGAGCTCGACTCGGATGACGTGGTGGATCTCGTTGAAGACCTCGAAGACGATGCGCAGGAGGCGATTCTCTCCACGCTCGAAGACGCGGATCGTGTCGCGGTCGAACAGTCGCTGAGCTACCCTGAGTTCTCCGCCGGTCGTTTGATGCAGCGCGAGGTCGTGATGGGGCCGGAGCACTGGACTGTCGGTCAGGCAATCGACTTCATGCGCGGGGCAGAGGAGCTTCCGGAAGATTTTTATCACATGGTGCTGATCGATCCTAAAATGCATCCGATCGGTCATGTGACATTGGGCAAGATTCTCGGCGCCCCGCGGAGCCAGCCGCTCAAGGAATTGCTCGAACCCGGTTTCCGCACCTTCCACGTGGAAGAGAGCGAATCCGATGTGGCGTACGCGTTCAACCAGTATCATATGATTTCCGCGCCTGTGGTGGACGAGGACGAGCGCGTGGTTGGCGTGATCACGATCGATGACGCGATGAACGTCCTCGATGAAGAACATGAAGAAGACATCATGCGTCTTGCTGGTGTCGGTGAGGGCTCTCTCGCCGACCGAGTTTACGAGACGGTGAAACAGCGTATTCCGTGGCTCGGTGTAAACCTTGTGACGGCCATTCTCGCCTCGCTCGTGATCGCTCAGTTCGAAGATACGATTTCGCAATTCGTCGCCCTCGCTGTGCTCATGCCGATTGTGGCCTCCATGGGCGGCAACGCAGGGACACAGGCGCTCACCGTGGCTGTGCGAGCCATTGCAACGCGCGATCTTACCGGCGCGAACGTCTGGCGGGTGATCCGTCGTGAGGTGCTCGTGGGGCTGGCCAACGGGATCGTCTTTGCCATTCTCATGGCCATCGTCGGTATGGTCTGGTTCGGCTCTCCTGCCTTGGGCGGGGTGATCGCGGCGGCGATGGTGATCAACTTGGTGGTCGCTGGTCTCGCCGGGATCGGTATCCCAGTCGTGCTCGAACGCATAGGCGTCGATCCCGCACTCGCATCTGGTGCCTTCGTGACAACGGTGACGGATGTCGTGGGCTTCTTCGCCTTCCTCGGCCTCGCTGGCATCATCCTCTTATGAGGTTACTCCATTGACAAATCAGGCTGAACAGAAGGCAGCGCTCCGGCGCGAGGCTCGTCTCAAGAGGGATGCGGCGCATGCTGAGGGTGGCACTGCCAATGCCGTGGCGACCGATCTCCTCTATGGGTTTCTGAAGCCTTTTCGGGGCAAAGTGATTGCGGGCTATATGCCACTCGGGAGCGAGATCGATCCGCGCCCGCTGATGCACAAAATGGCCAAGCTCGGTCCTGTTTGTGTGCCCATCGTCGAAGCGCGGGCGCAGCCGCTGCGCTTCGATCTCTGGACGCCGCAATCTGATTTGGTCGAGGGCGCGTTCGGCGCGATGATCCCAGCGCATTCAGAACCTGTTCGCCCCGATGTGATCATCGTTCCGCTTTTGGGCTTTAGCCGTGAGGGGCAGCGTTTGGGGTATGGCGGCGGGTTCTATGACCGCACCTTGGAGAAGCTCCGCAAGTCGGGTGAGGTCTATGCCGTTGGCTTTGCCTACAGTGCGCAAGAGGTGGAGGACCTCGTTGTCGAACCCACCGACGCACCTCTCGATGCCATTGTGACAGAGCGCGGAATCGTCACATTTTGACGTCGCAAACAGTGGTTGTCGCGCGCAATGCGTCGGGACTTCTTGCCATCAGTGCGACGGGCAACTAAGGCTTGGCGCATGAAAATACTGTTTCTCGGAGATATCGTCGGCTCGGCCGGACGCAAAGCTGTGATCGAGCGGATTCCGTCGCTCCGCAGCGAGTGGGGTCTCGATTTCGTCGTCGTGAATGGCGAGAACGCGACCAACGGGATGGGCCTTTCCGGCGATCATGCAAAGTCGCTACTGGACGCGGGGGTGGATTGTCTCACGCTTGGGGATCACGCTTTCGATCAGAAAGACATGATGCAGTTCTGCGAGAAAGAGACGCGAATTGTGCGTCCGATCAATTTCTCAAAGGTCGCACCCGGCCGCGGTGTTCGCATCTTTGAAGATGCGCGGGGACGTCGCATTCTCGTCGCGCAAATTCTCGGTCAGGTGTTTATGAAACGGGCGTTTGATGATCCGTTCTCGGCACTCGATCAGGTGTTCATGACTCACAAGCTCGGCGGTGCGATTCAGGCGGCGCTCATTGATGTGCACTGCGAGGCGACGTCCGAGAAAATGGCGATCGGGCACTTCTGTGATGGCAAGGCCTCGGTCGTTGTCGGGACGCACACGCACGTCTGCACGGGCGATGCGCAAGTTCTGCCAGGCGGCACGGCCTATCTCACGGACGCAGGGATGTGCGGCGATTACAACTCCGTCATCGGGATGGACAAAGCGGAACCACTGCGCCGTTTTGTGACGGGGATGGCAAAAGGCCGCTTTGAACCTGCGAAGGGGGATGTCACCCTCTCCGGCGTCTATGTGGAAACCGATGACCGGACCGGGCGCGCGTCGCGTGTCAAACAAATTCGGGTGGGCGGGCGACTTGAACAAAGCACGCCTTAACATCCGCACTTGCCAAAAAAGTCGAAATTCCAAATTCTTTTGCGGCTTGTCTAAGGTATCGCGCGCAGGCCATAGTTCCGCCGAAGTAGTGTTTGAGCGCGAGGTTGCATGGATCTCATAGACCTAAGTCCGATGGCGGAAGCGATGACCGCGCTCGTCGTCGTGGGGATCATGTTCGTGCTCTTCGTGCGAGAGATGTTCCCGACGGAAGTTGTCGCAATTGCAGGCGTCGCGTTGATGATTGTGCTCGGCATTTTGCCGTATGAGGCGGGGCTTGCGGTTCTCTCAAACCCTGCGCCTTGGACAATTGGCGCGATGTTCATCGTGATGGGGGCGCTCGTTCGGACGGGGGCGCTCGAGTGGTTTACCCGTCAGGCCGGCAATTATGCGGAAACGCATCCGTCGGTGGCGATTGCGATGCTACTGCTCGTCGTTGTGGTTCTCTCTGCCTTTGTGGCCAATACGCCCGTCGTCGTTGTGATGATCCCTGTCTTTGTCCAACTCGCAGGCAAACTCGGGACCGTTCCGTCCAAGCTCCTCATTCCCCTGTCTTACTCGGCTATTCTCGGGGGCACGATCACGCTCCTTGGGACCTCTACGAACCTGCTCGTCGATGGTGTGGCACGTGATCAGGGACTTGAGCCGTTCACCATTTTCGAGGTGGCGCCACTTGGTTTGGTCGTCACTGCGTGGGGGATGCTTTATCTCCTCTTGTTCGGTCGCCGCCTGTTGCCAGAGCGGGATTCGCTTGCCGCGATGCTCTCGACCAACCGCTCAAAGATGAAGTTCTTCACGGAGGCTGTGATCCCACCGGACTCCAACCTTATCGGTCGCGAAGTCACGGGCGTTCAGCTGTTCAAACGTGACGGTGTGCGTCTGATCGACGTTATTCGCGGCGACAAATCCTACCGGCATGAGCTTCAGGGCTTCGTTCTCGAGGTCGGGGATCGCGTGGTGATGCGCTCCAAGATTACCGAGCTTTTGAGCCTTCAGCGCGACAAATCTCTCAAGCGCGTCGACCAGGTGTCCGCGGTTGAAACCACCACCATGGAAGTGCTGATCACACCCGGCTGTAAGATGGTCGGACGCTCGCTCGGCTCCATGCGTTTGCGTCGTCGATACGGTATCTACGTGCTCGCGGTGCACCGCCGGAACCAGAACGTTGGGAACAAAATTCAGGACCTCGTTGTGCGGGTGGGCGACACGCTCCTGCTCGAAGGGGCACCCTCCGACATTCAGCGTCTGGCGAATGACATGGATATGGGCGACGTGTCCAAACCGACCGAACGTGCTTATCACCGGTCACATGCTCCGATTGCGATCATTGCGATGCTATCGATTGTTGTTCTGGCCGCTTTCGGCGTCGCGCCGATCCTGATGCTATCGGTCTTGGCGGTCGCGATTGTCCTCGTGACACGCTGTATCGATGCGGACGAAGCGTTCGACTTTGTCGAAGGGCGGCTTCTCGCGCTTATTTTTGCCATGCTCGCCATTGGTGCGGCTTTGCAAGCCTCGGGCGCCGTGGAGTTGATCGTCAAGGCAATCGCGCCGCTTCTGGACGGGCTTCCGCTGTTCTTTGTCGTTTGGGCCATTTTCCTGCTGACATCGGTTTTGACAGAGCTCGTGTCCAACAACGCTGTGGCTGTTGTTGTGACGCCGATTGCCATCGGTTTGGCTGAAAGCATGGGGATCGATCCGCGCGGTCTCGTGGTGGCGGTCATGATCGCGGCTTCGGCATCCTTTGCGACGCCCATCGGGTACCAGACCAACACCATGGTCTACGGCCCCGGCGGTTATAAGTTCACGGACTACATGAAAGTCGGGATTCCGCTCAATCTCACGATCGGATTGCTCTCTGCGGCGGTCATCCCCCTGATTTGGCCCCTCTAATTCCCCTGTTTCGCAACAATCCCGGCGCGGGTGGCCTTGCAGGGCAGGGCGGGCATGGCCTATAGAAGCGCGAACCAGTCGATTGACTAAGCTATTCTACGTTGTGGAGGCGCCACATGGCAGGCCATTCTAAATGGGCAAACATTCAGCACCGCAAAGGGCGTCAGGACGCCGTTCGCTCGAAGCTGTTTTCGAAACTCGCCAAGGAGATTACCGTGGCGGCGAAAATGGGCGACCCCGATCCTGAGAAGAACCCGCGTCTGCGTTTGGCGGTGAAAACCGCGAAGACCCAATCTGTTCCGAAGGACGTGATTGATCGCGCAATCAAAAAGGCGATGGGCGGCGACGCCGAGAACTACGACGAAATCCGCTATGAGGGCTATGGTCCGGAAGGCATCGCGTTCATCGTCGAAACCATGACCGACAACGTGAACCGCACCGCGTCCAATGTGCGCTCCATCTTCACCAAAGCGGGCGGCAACCTCGGCACCTCCGGTTCTGTGGCGTTCATGTTCGACCGTGTGGGTGAGATCTCCTATGGTCCCGAAGTGGGCGACGCCGACACCGTCATGATGGCCGCCATCGAGGCTGGCGCAGAGGACGTTGAGAGCGAAGAGGGAGAAGAGGGCGGTCACTGGATCTACACCGCTGACACCGACCTCGCAGCCGTGTCTGACGCGCTTGAGGCTGAACTGGGTGAATCCAAGGAATCCAAACTGATCTGGAAGCCGCAGAATCGGACCGAGGTGGACCTCGAGACGGCTCAGAAGCTGATGCGTCTCGTTGAAGCTCTTGAAGATGATGACGACGTTCAATCCGTTACGGCCAACTTCGATGTGCCGGAAGATGTCGCAGCGCAACTCTGAGGCTGCTTCAGACCCAAAATTGAGAACCCCGCCCATCGAGGCGGGGTTTTTCGTTCATGGGTGTCTTGCGAAGGACGTCTCTTTCCCTGAGACATGTGCCACAGGAGCGTTTCTATGATCCATGCCACACTAATCGGTTTCATGTCCGGCCTGTCTTTGATTGTCGCAATCGGAGCGCAAAACGCCTTTGTCCTGCGTCAAGGGCTCCGGCGGTCGCATGTTTTTGCCGTGGCGCTCACCTGTGCCCTCTCAGATGCGATCCTGATCGGTCTAGGTGTCTTCGGGTCCGCACGGATCACGGAGGTTTTCCCGTCCCTTCTCCCCGTTATGCGCTGGGGTGGTGCGGCTTTCCTCACAGTCTATGGACTCAGAGCCGCTGTGGCCGCGTGGAGAGGGCAGGGGCATCTAGAGGCTGCTCAGGCGGGCGCGCAGAGCCTCAGGGCGGCTCTCTTCACCTGTCTTGCGCTCACCTGGCTCAATCCTCATGTCTATCTCGATACGGTGGTCCTGCTCGGCGCCATCTCTGCCGATTTCCCGACGGCACGCCCCGCCTTCGCGGTCGGCGCAGTTCTGGCATCCTTTTCTTTCTTCTTTTCGCTGGGATACGGCGCACGCTACCTCGCGCCCGTGTTCGCGCGCCCGACGGCGTGGCGGGTTCTCGATGGCGGTATCGCCGTGGTGATGTGGAGCATCGCGCTAGGCCTTGTGCGTGGCGCGTGAATTGCAACTCTGCGTCAGTGCGATAGATATCTCGGAATGAAAGCAATGCCCGCCACAGTCCAAGGCATCCTCTGGATGCTCGTCGTCACGATCAATTTTGTGATGGTGAACGTCTTAGTGAAATACGTGGGTAGTGGCCTACCCGTGATCGAGACGGCATTTCTCCGTTTCGCTCTCGGTCTCGTTTTCCTCCTCCCGATGATCAAAACGGTGCGCAATGCGAATCTCACGGCGGAAGTTTGGAAGCTTTCAGTCGCCCGTGCCTTGTTCCACGCGGTTGCGATGTCTTTGTGGTTCTATGCCATGACCCGCATCCCGATGGCAGAAGTGACCGCGATGAACTTCATGAACCCCCTCTACATTTCGATCGGGGCTGTGCTCATTTTCGGTGAACGTATCTCCCCGCCGCGTATCGCCGCGATGGCTGTGGCGTTCCTCGGCGGCCTGATCATTCTGCGCCCCGGCTTTCGGAGCCTCGATCCTGGCCATGTCGCGATGATCTTTTCCGCGATGGCCTTCGCGGGAAGCTACCTTCTCGCCAATGCGTTGACCAAACGCCTCCCGGCGACAGTCGTTGTTTTTCTGATGTCGGCGATGGTTCCCATTGTGATTGCGCCTATCGCGATCATGCACTGGCAGACGCCCACACTTCTGGAGGTCGCGCTGCTCTTTTTGACGGCGGCTTTCGCAACATTCGCACACTACTCCATGATGCGGGCCTTTGCCTGCGCGCCGCAGTCGGTCGTTCAGCCCGTGACCTTCGTTCAACTCGTCTGGGCAATGCTCCTCGGCATGGTGCTTTTCGGAGAGGCATTCGACCCGTTTGTGATGCTCGGCGGTGCCATGATTATTCTCTCGATCTCCTACATCACATGGCGTGAAACACGCAGGAAGAGAATGGCCGAAGCAGTTTCGTGATTGCTCGGTTTTCTTGATCCCTGTCAAAGCGAAGCACCGCGAGGCGCGTCCAAACTGTTCCTGAAAACAGGACATGAATTACAGGAGGCGCACATGTCAGACACACCGCACAGATTGGTTGTCGATTTCCCGGAACTGAGCGAACAGATCGCAGCTCTCAAAGCAAACGATCCGCATTTCGCCCGACTGGTCTCTGATTATGATGCCCTGAACGAAGAGGTCCATCTCGTCGAAACCGATGTTCACCCGATGGAAGATTTGGCGGCCGCAGAGCTCCGCAAAAAACGCATGCATCTGAAAGATGAAATCTACAAGATGCTGACCACGCCAGCATAAAGTCACTGAAATTCCCCCCCCCGGGATGATGAGGGCACGTTTCCTGTTGAGGGGCGTGCCCTCTTTTCGTGGCAGGGACTCTGAGGCCTCGTGTTCCCAAATGACAGAAAAATGTCAAAAGCGACGACAGAATTTTCAGAACCCACTTGCGCCCCGGAATTAGATCGCCTAAATGGCTGCGCATCGGGTCGTTAGCTCAGTTGGTAGAGCGCTTCGTTTACACCGAAGATGTCGGGAGTTCGAGCCTCTCACGACCCACCATCCCCCCACATTCACGTTGCATTTTGCGTCTCATGCATCGCTCGCTTGAAGTCGCGGTCCCCTACGGGGCTCTTTGAAGGCGTGGCATGAGAGCTTCTAGGCCATGGCGTGCGTCTTGGAGGAGAGCGGCGTCTGCGCCGGTAAGGCGGTTGGATTGTTGTGCAAGGGTCGCGTTGAGCGCGGACGGGTTGTCCGAGATTTGTGACAGACGTGCCAGAATTGCGCGTACGATGCGGCGGGCCGAGTCGCTGCTGTCCGGGTCGCGGGTGATACGGTGGCACCATGTCGCAGATTGGCCGAGATTTAGCACCGCGAGAGCTGTCGCTCTGGCCTCTTTTTGTGCCGGGTGGGAGCTTCCGGACAAGCGGATGAGGCGCAGGGTCCGGTGGTAGAGACGCGCTTGCCAATGAGTTTGGGTGTCGAGCAGTTTGGGATCTTTTGCCATATCTCGCAGATCGTGGATCATGGTCGTGACGAGCGTATCCGCTTTGCGTTTAAGACTCGGCGGGTAGACGACCCGATATATGATCATGGCGAGCAATGGGGCCACGATCACGGCAATGCCCATTTCGACTGATGCACCAAGCGTGCCGGTAAGGGGCAGGTGTGGTTGCGACATCAGCAAGAGGACCATGTTGTAGTCGAAGCTCATCATCTGCGTCTTGTTGTGCGCAGTAATGAAGGGGCCAATGAAAATCATTGGGAGCATAAGTATAATCAAGTGCCATTCGTCGCCCGCGTGGGGCCAGAGAAGCCATCTGAGTGCAATCGCGCCCAGTGCGCCGAGGAACTGGCCACTGAAAACCATGCGCATCATTTTCTCCGGGTTCTCGAAGGTCGAGAAGATCGACAGCATGATCGAGAGGCCCAGGAGCATGAAGCCGCCAACGTGCCAGCCACTCGCAAGCCAAATTGCGCCAAAGAAAATCAGCGCTGCGAATGCGCGCAAACCCGCCTCGCGCGCGCCGACCCAATCGCGGTGCAAAATCGGGTCAACGGTAGATTTGATCGGCGGCTCGGGTTGGAGGCGCCAGCTTGCGAGGCTGCGTTCGAAGGTGGTGAGCGTCTCGCGCAACTGCGGGGACACGGTGCCGAGTTCGGCCGCCGCTGTGAGTGCCAGACGCGCGGAAGCGATGTCGCCGGCGGTCAGCTTCTGAGCGGCATCGGTGAGGTGCTCTTCAAACCCCTCCGGAGGGCGCGTGCCGTGATCCCAGAGGAGGAGCGGTGTCGCAGAAATCAGGAGGGCACGTGTGCTGCGAATGGATTGATGATTGCGCATGGAGCCGGCGCTGTGCGGATCGAGGCTGTCTTCTACCATGGCGAGGTGAGACAGGAGGGCACTGCGCTCGTCATCCGACGGCGCGTGCGCGGCGGCGAGTGTGAGAATTTCCGAGAGCACGGCGAGGACGCGCTCTTTGATGAGGGGCGCGTCCTCTGATTTGCTAAAGAGAAACCCGGCGAGTGTCGCGACGGCGACCCCGACCAAAACGGTCGCGAGGCGGTCTGCGCCGAGGTTCAGGACATTTTCCGGATGACCTGTGTCGAGCAAGGCGACCATCGCGGCGGTATAGCCGGCGAGGACGGTGCCGTAGGCTGCAAATCCTCTGAGAAGGTTGCCGGCATAGGTGCAGGCGCTGACCCACACCGCGAGACCGACGACGAGGAGCGCAGGGTGGATTTGCATCGCGTGGACGAGGAGGACACCGGCGATAGTGCCACTGATCGATCCGAGGACACGAAATAACCCTTTTTCGAGGAGCTGCCCGCGGGTCGGAAGAGTGGCCGCCCAGACCGACATCCCCGACCATTGCGGGTGCTCCAGCCCGATGGTCCAGGCGATTGCGATGGCAATCCACACTGCGATGGCCGTTCTTGCGGCGAAGGCGAGACGAGCGGGAGAGAACCCGCGTGCTGTGAACCAGTCCAAGGTCATCCGCGCGTCTCCTGCGATATATCCAATGCGGTGCTGATCTTTTCGAGCACTCTGATCACGTCTCTGACTTCGTCGTCGGTCAGGTCCTTGAGCAATTCCGCCTCGAATTCCGCGAGGTGGTGTTTGATCCGTGCCACTTCGACGTCGCCTTTATCGGTGAGCACCAAGCGTCGCGCGCGTCGGTCGTCGGGGTCCACTTGCCGCTCGATCAATTCGCGCTCTGCCAGCAGGTCGATGAGACGCACCACGGTCGAGCTGTCGAGAGCCAGTCGATCCGCCAAGGCCGTTTGGCTCAGACCGTCCCGTTCCGCGTCGAGGTGCACGAGTGGGGCCCACGTTGCGTCTGTGAGGCCGGAGGCTGCCAGTTCGGTGTGAATCGCTTTGCGCCAACGACGCGTCAGCATGACGAGTTGGAAGCCGAATTTCGTTTTGGGAGAGGTGTCATCAGTGGTCATGAAATGCATGTGAATAAAAATAGTTTGTAATGCAATCTATTTTTGCATTTTCGCCTCCAACTTCGCCATATCCGGCAGTTTTGATGGGGAATGTTGTGCCGCCTGTTCGCTGCTGTGCGCGGCTCTGCGAAAGCAGCTTTCATCTGTTGCGAACCGGTCGGAAAAGTTTTTTCCGCCCGCGTTCATTTTTCGACGATTCCACGCTTGACGAGGTCGCGCACTCGCCATAGAACGCCCCTCACGTTCAGGGCACGGTCCTTGAACGGGCAGCGAGCGGTTGTAGCTCAGTTGGTTAGAGTACCGGCCTGTCACGCCGGGGGTCGCGGGTTCGAGCCCCGTCAACCGCGCCACGCTGTCCCATATAGCACCCTTTCGGGTGTCGCCTTTTAGAGGCCCTGCGCGGTTGTAGCTCAGTTGGTTAGAGTACCGGCCTGTCACGCCGGGGGTCGCGGGTTCGAGCCCCGTCAACCGCGCCACC
>NZ_JAIUFY010000005.1:731242-921988 GCF_020165855.1 Celeribacter litoreus
GCGGTTGTAGCTCAGTTGGTTAGAGTACCGGCCTGTCACGCCGGGGGTCGCGGGTTCGAGCCCCGTCAACCGCGCCACTTTTCAAAAACATCGCCTCTAGATGACAAACCCGCGAGCGGGCTGTCATTTTGCGCGTTTGCCACGAAGTCCTGCTTGCCTGACCTGCTGCTTTCGGCGCAGCGTGGGGCATGACCCAGACGCGACCGACCCCTTATCTTCTTCTCGCTGTGACGCTCGTGGCTTTTGCAGGTAATTCCGTTCTAACCCGCGCAGCCTTGGTTGATCCGATGAATGCGGGTGCGAGCTTTGCAGCGGTTCGCTTGGTTTCGGGCGCGGGGATGCTCGTGTTACTTGCGGTGTTTAGTCGCTCGCAGGTGGTGCCGCGTCGTTCTGATGTTCCCTCCGTCCTCGCGCTCTTTGCTTATGCGCTTTGCTTCTCGCTCGCCTATCGTGCCATTTCTGCGGCTACGGGCGCGCTGATCCTCTTTGCCTTGGTTCAGATCACCATGATCGGGGTTGCGCAGATGCGTGGGCATCGCCTCTCGATGATGGGTGGGCTCGGCATGCTCTTGGCTTTTGTGGGGTTGAGTTGGCTGTTGCTGCCAGGTCTGTCTGCTCCACCACTCGGCGCAGCCCTCTTGATGGCTGCCGCCGGTGTATCGTGGGGGCTCTATAGCTTGTGGGGGCAGGGAGGCGGTGATCCGTCTGGTCGCACGCTGCGCAACTTTGTTGGCACAACGCCATTGGCGCTCGCGCTCCTGCTCTTTCTTCCCATCGAATTGACGTCTGCTGGCTGGGCTTTGGCTATTGCGTCCGGCGCGATCACCTCGGCGCTCGGCTACATGCTCTGGTATCGACTGCTGCCGTCGATCTCCGTGCCCCTCGCGGCCAGTGCGCAACTCTCTGTGCCGCTCATCACGGCTGTGGGTGGCGTGCTCTTTCTGGGCGAGGGGCTCAGTCTCCGCCTTCTCGGTGCATCGGTGTTGATCCTCGGCGGTATCTTCCTCACAGGGCGGAAATAGCGCCTCACTCGATCCGGTAGGGCAGCGTGCCTCGGCTGTTGGGATCGATGCTCAGGCGACGCTCTAATGGCGGGATGGAGCGCTGATGGCAATCACGGCGTTCACAAATGCGGCAAGAAATCCCGATCGGTTCAAAAGCTGCGGGCTTGGTTACGTCCAGATCGTCTGCGTAGACGAGTTCCGATGCATGTGTCACCTCACACCCTAGGCCGATGGCGTAGCGGCGCACAGGCGCGTGGAACGAGCCGCCGGGCTTGGAAACGTCGCGCGAGATCGACAGGTAGCGCACACCGTCCGGTGTCTCCGCCAGTTGGCGCAGGAAGTGGCCCGGGCGCTCAAAGGCCTGGTGCACGTTCCAGAGGGGGCATGCGCCGCCGTAGCGGGCGAATTGCAGGCGTGTGGCAGAGTGGCGTTTGGTGATGGTGCCCGCCTGATCGACGCGCACGAAATAGAAGGGGATGCCCTTCGCGCCGGGGCGCTGCATCGTGGAGAGGCGATGCGCGACCTGTTCGATCGAGGCGCCGAATTGTTCCGCGAGGACTTCGAGGTCGTGACGGCATTCCTGCGCAGCATGCAGGAATGGCGTGTACGGGAGGAGCGCGGCGCCTGCGAAATAGTTTGCCATGCCTATGCGGGCGATCTGGCGGGCTTCTTCACTTTGAAAACGGGCGAGGTCGAGTGTTGCATCGAGCAATTTGCCCTGCGTCACGAGCGCGAGTTGATGCAAGAGTTGGAACCGCCGCGTCGGGCCGGAGGCGCGGGATGAAATCGTGAGAACTCCAGTCGACGGTTCAAAGCGGCGAAGGCCTTCGGTCCCCTCACGGATGCTCAGGCCACGTGCCTCCAGCTCCGCAATAGCGGCCTTTTCGACATCGCGCATCTCGCCATGGGGTCTCGCGAAATTTTCGGCTGCACGGTCCACAGCGTCGATATAGTTGTCGCAGTAGTGGAAAAAGTCGCGAACCTCTTCCCATGGAGAGGGGCGCGCCGGGCTGTTCTCGCGATCGAGAGCCTCGTCCATCGAGGCGAGACGCTCCGTGGTCTGGCGGTAGGCGCGATGGAGTTCGAGGAAGGCGCGGGCGAGCGCGGGCGCATTAGAAGCTGCGAGGCGCAAATCTGCGAGCGGCGGCGCGCCATCATTAAAGACGGGATCGGCCAGTGCCTCGCGCATGTCCGTGACCATCCGCTCTGCGTCACCTGAACTCAGTTCCGTGACGTCAAACCCGAATTCCTGCGCAAGCCCGAGAACAACGCCCGTTGAAACGGGGCGGTTGTTGTTCTCCATCTGGTTCAGGTAGGGCAAGGAGACGCCGAGCTTTTCGGCAAAGGCCCGTTGCGTCAGGCCAAGCCGCGTCCGCGTCTCACGCAGTTTCGCGCCTGCATAGAGTTTCTGCTGGGTCATGAGTGCCGCTCCCTCGGTTTTGCAAAGCAAGATTTGCCATTGCAAAGTCTCTCTGTCCAGAGGGGAATGCGGTGCGGGTTAGCCTTGCATCGCGAGCGCGCGTTCCCGCTTTACAACCCAAATTGCGGCGAGGATGGACGCGAAGGACGCGCAGAACATGATCACAAGGAGCGGCGTTGCGCCGCCTTCCTCGGTCAGGACGGAGCCGGAGAAGGCAGACAGGAATGCACCACCGCCAATATACATTGCGCCGCCGAGGCCCGCCGCAGTCCCTGCGAGGTGTGGACGCACGGAGAGCGAGCCTGCGATCGAGTTCGGCAGTTGTAGGCCGTTTCCGAGGCCTAGGAGCGTGATGAAGAAGAAGAAGGTTTCCGGAGAGGCGCGGTCGATTAGGAATAGGATCAGCGACGCGAGGACGCCCGCGCAGCAGATCGCAGCGCCAATAAAAATCATTGCGTTCATGCCGAGCCGGGTGGACAGGCGGCCTGCGATAAAGTTTCCGAAAAAGTAGCCGACAGCGGGCGCAGCCATGTAGAAGCCAAGCTGGCTCTCGGTCAGGCCGAACACGTTCGAGCCGAGGAAGGGAGCGCCTCCAAGGAAGGCGAAATATGCGCCGGATGCTGTGGCGGCGGAGATCGCGTAACCGAGAAAGCGCTGGGATCTGAGGAGGTCGGGGAAGCCCTTGAGTGTGTCCTTCATGGAACCGCCGGTGCGCGGCGCGGTCTCTCCGGCGTCAAAATAGACGATCAATAGGAGCCCGACGCCCACAAAGAAGAGGAGCCAGAAAGAGCTCTGCCAGCCGAAATGGCTCGTGAGCACGCCACCAACCGTTGGGGCAACCATGGGGACGAGGGACATCCCCATCGTCACATAGGCGATCATCTGAGCGGCTTCTTCGCCAGGAACAATGTCGCGGACGATTGCGCGCGACAGAACCATGGCGGTCACGACCCCCGCCTGAGCGGCGCGCATCAAAAGGAACATCTCGGCCGATGGTGCGTAGATCGCTCCAACCGTTGCTGCGAGGAAGATGAGGATACCCACGATCAGCACCGGACGGCGGCCGTATTTGTCGGAAAGCGGGCCAATCACGAGTTGCAGTCCCGCGTTCACCGCGAGAAAAATCGCGACAGACAGTTGCATCACACGGTATTCCGTCCCGAAATGTTCCGTCATTTCAGGCAGGGCGGGGAGGAAGACATTCATCGTCATCGCAGCGACCCCGGCCATGAGGACGAGGGTCAGGAGGTGCGGAGGCGTCGTCCTGTCGAGAAAGCGGCTATTCGAATTTTGCAACATGGCGCTACAATAGTGTGCGATTTGCGCCTGTCTATCGCTCTGCGAGCACGTTTGCGCACAGGTCTCCTGACAGTTTTATGCAGGAATGCAGTGCGAATTGATCTGCGTTAATTTGCACATTTGCAGTTAGCTGGAGGGGTCATTTGCATGATTTGCAAATCTGCCAGACTCTTCTTTGAAAGATTATTGCTCTCTCGTATGGTGTCCGCGAAATGACGAGGAGGCAAACCCGTGAAAGACATTATTAAAGAACTTCACGATCGCCGCGATGAGGCCCGCCTGGGTGGTGGACAGCGTCGCATCGACAGCCAGCATGCCAAGGGCAAGCTGACGGCGCGTGAGCGTGTAGAGTTGCTCTTGGACGAAGGCAGCTTTGAAGAGTTCGACATGTTCAAGACTCACCGCTGCACCGAGTTCGGCATGGAAGACACCAAATTCTACGGAGATGGTGTCATTACAGGTTGGGGCACGATCAATGGTCGTATGGTCTATGTCTTCTCTCAGGATTTCACAGTGTTCGGCGGCTCCTTGTCCGAAACGCACGCTCAGAAAATCTGCAAGATCATGGATATGGCTGTCCAGAACGGTGCGCCGGTCATCGGTCTGAACGACTCGGGCGGTGCACGTATTCAGGAAGGTGTCGACAGTCTCGCGGGCTACGCAGAAGTGTTCCAGCGCAACATTGAGGCCTCGGGCGTCATTCCGCAGATCTCCGTGATCATGGGGCCGTGTGCTGGCGGTGCAGTGTATTCGCCGGCCATGACCGACTTCATCTTCATGGTGAAAGACACGTCCTATATGTTCGTGACCGGCCCTGATGTTGTGAAGACCGTAACGAACGAAGTCGTGACCGCAGAGGAACTCGGTGGTGCGTCGACCCACACCAAGAAATCGTCCGTTGCGGACGGTGCGTTCGAGAATGACATCGAGGCGCTCGTTGAGGTGCGTCGTCTTGTCGACTTCCTGCCGCTCAACAACCGCGAAAAGCCGCCGGTGCGCCCGTTCTTTGATGAGGTCGACCGCATCGACGAAGCGCTCGATACGATCATCCCGGACAATCCGAACACGCCTTATGACATGAAGGAAGTGATCCATACGATTGGCGATGAGGGCGACTTCTACGAAATTCAGGCAGACCACGCGAAAAACATCATCACTGGCTTCATCCGCCTCGAAGGTCAAACCGTAGGTGTTGTCGCGAACCAGCCGATGGTTCTCGCGGGCTGTCTCGATATCGATAGCTCCAAGAAAGCGGCCCGTTTCGTGCGTTTCTGCGACTGCTTCGAAATTCCTGTGCTGACACTGGTCGATGTTCCGGGCTTCCTTCCGGGCACTTCGCAAGAATACGGTGGCGTGATTAAGCACGGTGCGAAACTTCTCTTTGCGTATGGCGAAGCGACCGTCCCGAAAGTGACTGTCATCACGCGCAAAGCCTATGGTGGTGCTTATGACGTGATGTCGTCCAAACACCTGCGTGGTGACTTCAACTACGCGTGGCCGTCTGCGGAGATTGCTGTGATGGGGGCCAAAGGCGCCACCGAAATCATCCATCGTGCCGATTTGGGTGATCCGGACAAGATTGCAGCGCATACGAAAAACTACGAAGACCGCTTTGCTAACCCCTTCGTGGCCGCAGAACGCGGGTTTATCGACGAAGTGATTCAGCCGCGCTCCACCCGCCGTCGTGTTTCGCGGGCCTTTGCGGCGCTGCGTAACAAGAAGTTGTCGAACCCGTGGAAAAAACACGACAACATTCCGCTCTAAACTGCGGATGAGCGTATGGCGCGTGATCGCTGGCATATCTTGAAGGAAGACGGCGCGCTGACATTGGCGCGCCAGCTTCCGGCTCGGTTCGACCTCTCGGTGTCGACCGTGATTCCCGGCGGTGCGGGGCTCCACAAAGAACGTCTCGCACGACAGGTCCGGCAGGACATGTGGCGCGCGCTTCAGACCCTCAGAGGATTTGCACCGGTGGTGCGTGTGTCCGAAGTGGGGGCGGATATCGAGATTACGGCCGGCGGCGCGATTGCCGGTCCATACCCGAAAGAGGATGCGACGACGCGACTGCGCGGCGTGCTCGACAACCCGAACCACCGTGCGCGCTGGACGCGTCACAGCCAGATCAAGAGGAGAGAGCCATGATTGCCAAAGTGTCCGCCGTCGCGGCTCTCACCGTTTGTATGGCGCTCGCGGCGTCTGCGGAATTGACCCCGATTGAGGCGCAGGAATTGGTGGTGCCGTCTGGCCAGCCGGTCGAATTCTTCGAGAGCATTATGGACCGTCCGGCCATGGGGCTGACCGCGCGGTTCCGGTTTCTTGCACCGGAGCTGCCAGCCTATCTGACGCGGTTGCCCTATGAGGAGGTCGAGGCCGATCTCGCAGCCCTGTGCAACGATTATGCCCTGCCACGTCTGGCAAATCCGCGCCCGTCGATGGTCATCATTTCACTGTCCTCCGAAGAGGTTCCTTTTGGAGAGAGTGCACCAGAGGTCACACAGGTATTCGAGGCCTATCGCCCCGAGGACACCGGTTGTGCATGGGAGGCATTTTAAAATGGCACCAAAGTTTCACATGTTCTCCAACGGTCCGCGCCCCGTCGCCCCGTTTTCGCACGCGGTCGAGGATGATGGCTGGGTCATTCTGACGGGTCAGATGCCCACTGATCCGGCCGCGCCTGACGCGCCTCTGCCGGAAGGGATCGAGGCACAGACCCGCCGCGTGATGGACAATCTCCTGCTCATCATTGGCGAATTGGGCCTCGGAGCCGAGCACATCGTGCAATGCCGCTGTTTTCTCACGGAATTCGAACGCGACTATGCCCTGTTCAATGAGACATACAAAAGCTACTTCCCCTCTGACAGGCTTCCGGCGCGCACCACAGTGGGCGTGACCGCGTTGGCCGTCGGGGCATTGGTCGAGATCGACCTGATCGCCCGCAGACCTAATGAGGAAGAGAGCTGATGGCACGCGATTATATGACAAAACACAAAGGGTTTCCGGGGCGACTGCCGGGGACTGATTTCCAGTTCACCATTCGCCGTGCGAACCCTAAAGGTGTGACGCCGTTGAAGGGGTTGGAACGCTACAAGGACCGTAAATCCGTCGACAAGCGGGCAGATGTCGCCTTCATGTCGGCGCTTTGGACCTATTTCGGTGAAGAAGAATTCGAGCGCGGTAATCTCGATGCAGGACGCCTCTCCTGGCTGTTCGGCCGCGAAGTTGTGCCCGCCGACCCTGACGAGTTTGATCCGACGTCCTATGAGGCGCTTCTCAAAATCGACCTGAAGAAGGCCATGGCCTCGTTCCCAGAGGTGTTCGCGGAGCCCGAGGGCGAAGAGGAAATGCCCGACTGGGATGCGATGTGGAACGGCGACAACGAAGGGTATGACGACTGATGCGCGGCTTTCCGCTTGGCATAAGTGCGCTTGCGCAATCTGCCGCCGAGGAGGGCGGTCAGAATGCCATATGCCTTGAGGGCATGGCGGAGAGCTTCCATGTTGCAGACAGGCTGGTCGATATTGTTGCTCCGGCCGGTTCTGAAAACCGTTACCCTTCCCCTTCGGCGAGGCCCTCTCGTACCCAGTTCGGGTCTCGCCGCTCTTTTTACGCGAAGGATGCGCACGGTTCCGCCGATCGTCGCTGCGATCGTCGTTTTGGCTATGCCGCTTTGAACAAGTGGGATAATCTTGGCTCAGTTCAACTGAAAGCAAGAGCAGTCCAATGCGTAAATCTATCCTTCTTCTCGCCCTCGTCGCCACAAGCGCGCTCACCGCGTGTCTGCAAACCGATGGTGAACGTGCGCTCGCAGGTGCAGCCGCTGGTGCAATCGTCGCGGATGCCCTCGACGAAAACGGCGTTGCGGGTGCAGCACTCGGGGCCCTCGCTGGCACCTACTGCGACGACGCAGGCATCTGTAACTGATACTGATCGTCTGAACGGTCGCCTCGCGCGCCGTTCCGAGACTGTTGTTGAAAGCTCTCCGTGCGACCGCGCGCGGGGAGCTTTTTCGTGTTTGAAACTGACGAACCGAGTGCGGGCAGGCGTCCGCGCGGGACTGACTTAAAAAGGGAGAGGACAGGACATGTTCGACAAGATCCTGATTGCGAACCGAGGCGAGATTGCCTGCCGGGTGATGAAGACGGCTCAGAAGATGGGGATTAAAACTGTCGCCATCTACTCCGATGCCGACCGGAACGCTCTGCATGTGAAAATGGCCGACGAAGCGGTGCACATCGGCCCGCCGCCGGCGAACCAGTCCTACATCGTCATCGACAAGGTGATGGACGCCATCCGTCAGACTGGCGCGCAGGCTGTGCACCCGGGTTATGGCTTTCTCTCCGAGAACTCCAAATTCGCCGAGGCGCTGGCCGCCGAGGGCGTCGCCTTTGTAGGCCCGCCGAAAGGTGCGATTGAGGCCATGGGCGATAAGATTACGTCCAAAAAGCTCGCCAAAGAGGCCGGCGTGAACACTGTTCCCGGTTACATGGGGCTGATCGAGGATGCCGACGAAGCCGTCAAAATTTCCAACGAGATCGGCTATCCGGTGATGATCAAGGCCTCCGCTGGTGGCGGCGGTAAGGGCATGCGGATTGCATGGAACGACGAAGAGGCCCGCGAAGGCTTTCAGTCCTCCAAAAACGAGGCTGCAAGCTCCTTTGGCGATGACCGTATCTTCATCGAGAAATTTGTCACGCAGCCGCGTCACATCGAAATTCAGGTTCTCTGCGATGCGCATGGCAACGGCATCTGGCTAAACGAGCGTGAGTGCTCCATCCAGCGCCGCAACCAGAAAGTCATCGAAGAGGCCCCGTCGCCGTTCCTCGATGCCGAGACCCGTAAAGCCATGGGCGAACAGGCTGTCGCATTGGCAAAAGCCGTGGACTATACCTCGGCAGGCACTGTCGAATTCATCGTAGATGGGGACAAGAACTTCTACTTCCTCGAAATGAACACCCGTCTGCAGGTGGAGCACCCTGTGACCGAGCTGATCACCGGCATCGACCTCGTGGAGCAAATGATCCGTGTCGCCAACGGTGAGCCGCTTTCCATAACTCAGGACGATGTGGGCATCAACGGTTGGGCCATCGAGTCGCGCCTCTACGCGGAAGACCCGTATCGGAACTTCCTGCCGTCCATTGGTCGCCTGACGAAATACCGTCCGCCGGAAGAAATCGTTACCGAGGATGACATCGTGCGCAACGATACGGGTGTCTACGAGGGTGGCGAGATCTCGATGTATTACGACCCGATGATCGCAAAGCTTTGCACATGGGGCAAAACCCGCGAGTCCGCGATTGAGAACATGCGCAACGCGCTCGATGCATTCGAAGTCGAGGGCATCGGTCACAACCTGCCGTTCCTGTCCGCCGTGATGGATCACCCGCGTTTCGTCTCGGGTAACATCACCACTGCCTTCATCGAAGAGGAATACCCCGAAGGGTTTGCAGGCGTTGAACTGCCAGAAGCTGATTTGGAGCGTGTCGCCGCTGCCGCTGCCGCGATGTACCGCGTTGCCGAAATCCGCCGCACCCGCGTGTCGGGGCGTATGGACAACCATGAGCGCACCGTGGGCTCCGAATGGGTCGTTCAGATCGGCGCGCATAATTTCCCTGTGACCGTTGAAGCGGATAAGGACGGATCCACCGTCCTCATCGGCGACAAATCCATCCGTTGTGAGAGCGACTGGACGCCGGGCGACAGCCTCGCTGTCATCGGTATGACGGGTGGCTCCCTGACGCTCAAGGTCGGTAAGATCCCGGGTGGTTTCCGGATGCGGACCCGTGGCGCGGATATGAAGGTCTACGTCCGTAGCCCGCGAGCCGCCGAGCTTTCCCAATACATGATCGAAAAACTTCCGCCGGATACATCGAAGCTGCTTCTGTGCCCGATGCCGGGTCTGATCGTGAAGGTCAACGTGGAAGAAGGTGATGAGGTTCAGGAAGGGCAGGCGCTCTGCACCGTTGAAGCGATGAAAATGGAAAACATCCTGCGCGCAGAGCGCAAGGGTATCGTGTCCAAGATCAATGCGGCGCCGGGTGACAGCCTCGCCGTTGACGAAGTGATCATGGAATTCGAGTGATCGCATGACCTTGGTCGGGCTAGCAGAGAAAGCCTCGATACGAGGCACGAGTGCAGGGGCATCCGCTTCAGGATGCTCCGGTTCGTGCTCTGAGGCGCGTTGGCCCGATCTCACGCCTACGAAGATGGCGGATTACAGCCCGCTTTCGATTTCCTGCTGGCGCAGCGGTGTCTTGTCGATGGCGCGGGTGATCTCGCGCACGTCCCATGGCGACGGTTTGCGGAGCATGACGCGGCTGTCCTTGTCCACGATGACGAGGGCAAAGCCACGCGGCCGCAATTCCAAGCGGATCGGGTTGCGCGCATCCGGATCGGTGTCGGTGAGGACCACCACGTCGCGTTCGATCAATGCGTCGGGACGGTCTGCGAGGAGCAGCATCTGTTCGCGGAAATTCGGGTCGAGTGGCGTGTCCGCGAAGACCATCAGGACACGCGCCGTCCATTTGAAATCAGAGAGCGTGGCTTCGCCCGCCTCTTGCGCAAAGACAATCTCGCTATCCTGCGCGACTGCAGGAGCCAGCGGGGCCATAAAAAGCGCGGTAAGTGCTAGAATTTGAGTGAGTTTCATCGGACCTCCCAACTATCTCTACATATAGGGGACAGGGAGGACCAAACCAAGACAAAGCCCGTCCACCAAGTGGGGCAAATGGGCACGCCAAGGAGAGGAGTCCTACCATGACGGACAGGAAAAAGTGGGAAGAGATCGCCACGAAGGAGCTCAGAGGCAAGCCGCTCGAGGCGCTCGAGTGGGACACGCTTGAGGGGATCAAAGTCAAACCGCTCTACGCGGAGGACGATCTCGACGGGATGGAGCACCTCGGCAATACCCCCGGTCTCGCCCCGTTCACGCGTGGTGTGAAGGCGACGATGTATGCGGGCCGTCCATGGACCATTCGCCAATATGCAGGCTTCTCCACTGCTGAAGAATCCAACGCCTTCTACCGCAAGGCTCTGGCCGCCGGTCAGCAGGGTGTGTCGGTCGCATTCGACCTCGCGACGCACCGTGGTTATGACTCGGACCACCCGCGTGTGGTTGGTGATGTCGGTAAGGCCGGTGTGGCCATCGACTCCGTTGAGGACATGAAAATCCTGTTCGACGGCATCCCGCTCGACAAAGTGTCCGTCTCCATGACCATGAACGGCGCCGTGATCCCCGTGCTCGCCAACTTCATCGTGGTGGGCGAAGAGCAGGGGCATGACAAATCCGTTCTCGCCGGGACCATTCAGAACGACATTCTGAAAGAGTTCATGGTGCGCAACACCTATATCTATCCGCCGGAACCCTCGATGAAGATCATCGCGGACATCATTGAGTACACGTCGAACGAGATGCCGAAGTTCAACTCCATCTCGATCTCCGGCTACCACATGCAGGAAGCGGGTGCGAACCTCGTGCAAGAGCTTGCCTTCACCCTCGCAGACGGGCGCGAATACGTTCGCACCGCGATCAAGGCGGGCATGGACGTCGATAAGTTCGCGGGCCGTCTGTCCTTCTTCTTCGCGATTGGGATGAACTTCTTCATGGAGGCCGCGAAGCTGCGCGCCGCGCGTTACCTGTGGACCCGCGTGATGGAAGAGTTCGAGCCGAAGCTCGAGAAATCCAAAATGCTGCGGACCCACTGCCAGACGTCCGGTGTGTCCCTGCAGGAGCAGGACCCGTACAACAACGTGATCCGCACCGCATACGAAGCCATGTCTGCGGCACTGGGCGGCACGCAGTCCCTTCACACCAACGCACTTGACGAAGCGATTGCACTGCCGACCGAATTCTCGGCCCGCATCGCCCGTAACACCCAGCTCATCCTGCAGGAAGAGACGGGGATCACGAACGTGGTCGATCCGCTCGCTGGTTCCTACTACGTCGAGAGCCTCACCAAAGAGCTCGCCGACAAGGCTTGGGAACTCATGGAAGAGATCGAGGAGATGGGCGGCATGACCAAGGCCGTCAACTCCGGCATGCCGAAGCTCCGCATCGAGGAAACCGCTGCGAAACGTCAGGCGAATATCGACCGTGGCGACGAAGTGATCGTCGGTGTGAACAAGTACCGCAAGGACAAAGAAGACCCGATCGACATTCTCGATGTGGATAACGTGGCCGTGCGGGAATCTCAGGTCGCTCGGATCAACAAGATCAAAGCCTCTCGTGATGCCGCCAAAGTCGAAGAGACGCTTGGCGCGCTTGAGGCTGCGGCGCAATCCGGTGAGGGCAACCTCCTCGCGCTGGCGGTCGAAGCCGCCCGTGCCCGTGCAACCGTGGGAGAAATTTCGATGGCGATGGAGAAAGCATTCGGGCGTCACCGCGCGGAGGTCAAAACGCTCGCGGGTGTCTATGGCGCAGCCTATGAGGGTGATGAGGGCTTCGCCCAAATCCAGAAAGACGTTGAAACCTTTGCCGAGAAAGCGGGCCGCCGTCCGCGGATGCTTGTGGTGAAGATGGGTCAAGACGGTCACGACCGCGGGGCGAAGGTTATCGCGACGGCCTTTGCCGACATTGGGTTCGACGTGGATGTTGGTCCGCTCTTCCAGACGCCGGAAGAGGCCGCGCAGGATGCGATCGACAACGACGTGCATATCGTTGGTATTTCGTCGCAGGCTGCTGGTCACAAGACCCTCGCACCGAAGCTGATCGAAGCGCTGAAAGAGCAGGGCGCCGAGGACATCATCGTGATCTGTGGCGGCGTGATTCCGCAGCAGGACTACGACTTCCTCTATGGCGCCGGCGTGAAGGCGATCTTCGGTCCGGGTACCAATATTCCGGCAGCGGCGCGCCAGATCCTCGATCTGATTTCGACCGAGTAACGCAGGGTTTTTGAGTATTTTTGCCAAGAAGAAGGGCCGGAAGCGATCTGCCTCCGGCCCTTTCGTTTTTCTAGTGTCCTAGATTTAGCTATTCTTTACCGGTTCCGCGTCAGGAAGGATTTTGGCATCTTCTTCCTTCGCGGTTTTGACCGGCATCTTTTCGGCGGACGGCGCCAGTTTGAGCACCGTGAAGCCGATGATCGCAGAGATCACGGAGCCGGAGAGCACGCCGATGCGAACTTCGTTCATGTAGAACGCGTCCTCAAAGGACAGGCCACCGATGAAGAGCGACATCGTGAAGCCGATACCTGCGAGAGCCGCGACGCCGTAGATGTGAAGCCAGGTGGCCCCGAACGGTTTCTTTGCGACGCCGAATTTGACCAGAAGCCAGGTCATCCCGAAAACGCCGATCTGTTTGCCGAGGATCAGGCCGAGTGCGATGCCGAGCGGCAGCGGGGAGAACACATCACCGAGGGTGACGCCGGAGAGAACCACGCCCGCGTTCGCAAACGCGAAGATCGGGACGATCATGAAGAACACATACGGCGAGAGGGCGTGCTCAAGCGCGTGCAGCGGGGATTTGCCCCACTTGTCCTTCATCGGGATGAAGAAGGCTGTGATCACGCCTGCGAGGGTCGCGTGGACACCAGATTTCAGGACGAGAACCCAGAGGACGGTGCCAAGAAGGATGATCGGAGCGATCCGGTGGATGCCTGCGCGGTTCAGGAAATACATGATCAGGAGCGGGATAGCCGCAAGGAACAGGTAATCCAGATGCAGTTCTGCCGTGTAGAAGAAAGCGATGATCAGGATGGCCCCGAGGTCGTCGAGGATCGCAAGCGTCAGCAGAAAGACCTTAAGAGAGGACGGAACACGGTCGCCCACGAGCGCAAGAATGCCGAGCGCGAAGGCAATGTCGGTCGCCGCAGGAATAGCCCAGCCGGAGTGCGTTTCAGGCGAGGAGATGTTCAGGGCGAAATAAACCACGGCAGGCATGACCATGCCGCCGACAGCTGCCATGCCTGGCAGGATGACGTCGCGCGGGTTTTTGAGTTTGCCTTCCATCAACTCGTGTTTGAGCTCAAGGCCCACGAGGAGGAAGAAGACAGCCATCAGGCCGTCGTTGATCCAGAGAATCAATGGCTTGGCGAGGCCTGTGTCATTGATTTTCACGGAGAAATACGAGGACAACGCGCCATCGTAGTACGGGTAAAGCGAGGAATTGGCCACGAACATGGCAGCGACGGCGGCCACCATGAGGACGATGCCGCCGGAGATCTCACTGTCGAAGAACTGTTCCAATTTGCGTAGGAGCATTGTCTTTTTCTGTTCTTTCCTAAAAGTTGATATAAAGGTGCGTCATATGGAGATGGGGATTTTCCGGCGCGTTTCAATAAGGACAAGATGAATGACCTATCGGATTGACCATTTGGTGGTTTCCGCAGGCGATCTCGAGCAAGGGCGCGACGCGATCGAAGGGCTGTTGGATATAGAATTCGGCCCAGTTGGCAAGCATGAGGACATGGCGACGGAAAACCGTCTCGTTGGGATGCGTGGCTCGGATGGGGACGCATCCTATCTCGAAGTGATTGCGCCTGATCCGGCGGCGCCGCGCCCAGTGTATCCGAGGTGGTTCGATCTGGACAATTTCGGGGGTGTTGCGCGACTGACGAATTGGGTCGTTTCCTGTCCGGATTTGGAAGAAGCTCTGGAATTTGCTCCGGCAGGAATAGGACGGATCATGTCGTTCCGTCGGGGAGATTATGCGTGGCGGATGATTGTGCCGGAGACCGGTGTGCTGCCATTCGATAACTGTTTTCCGGCATTGATCGAGTGGCATTCCGATCATCCTGCGCCAGCGCTTTCGGATCAGGGTCTGACCTTCCGACGGTTGAAAATCTCCCATCCGGACGCGGATGGGCTTCGCGACGCCTTGTCTCCGTTTGTGGCGGCGATGGAGACCGTTCGTATCGTTCAGGCAGACGCGCCGGGTCTGATGGCCGAGATTGGCACACCATCGGGGGAGATTTGGATCGCATGACAGAGAAAACATTTTTGCGAGACGCACGCACGTCCGACGCAGCCGCTCTGAAAGCCATTATGGCCCCCGTGATCGCGGGGTCTACCGCCTCGTTTTCGTCAGAAGAGCGAAGTGAGGAGGCATGGGCGGCAATGGTGGAAGACCGCCTGTCGCGCGGTCGGGGGTTCTATGTGGCTGAGCTGGCGGGGGAGGTCGTTGGCTATGCGACCTATGATCAATTCCGGCCCGGAAACAACGGCTACCGGTTTACAATGGAGCATTCCGTTTACCTCTCGGATGCGTCGCAGGGGCACGGCCTCGGGCGTATTCTGATGCTTACAATTGAGGAGCACGCGCGGGAAGCCGGACATCATTCGATGATTGGCGCGATCGACGCCGACAATGTGGCCTCCATCGCGTTCCATAAGGCGCTTGGCTACAAAGAGGCGGGGCGCATTCCGCAAGCCGGGTTCAAATTCGACCGTTGGCTCGACGTTCTGTTCATGCAGAAGATGCTGTAACGCAATTGTCGGAAACTGCGAGGAATTGTCGCCTGACACCGGCGCGCGCAGCGGGTAAAGTGATCCTATGTCGATTTGGTCCAGAATACTCGAGGCACTCAAAGCGCTCCGTGCAGGCGAAAGCCTTGCGACGGTCTTCGACCAATTTCGGTCCGAACCCGAGCGTCGGGTTGGTTTTGCCATTGCTGTGATCGCCCTCGGCGCCAAGATGGCGAAAGCAGATGGCCTCGTTACGCGCGATGAGGTGACAGCATTCCGCGAGGTCTTCAAGATCGCGAAGGAGGATGAGGCGGCGGCAGCGCGCGTTTTTAATCTGGCCCGTCAGGATGTCGCTGGTTTTGAGGACTACGCGACGAGCGTCAAAAAGATGTATGGCGATGAATGCCGTCCGCTCATGGATCTCATGGACGGGCTCTTTCACATTGCAATGGCCGATGGGGAATATCATCCGGGCGAAGATGCATACCTGACGCGCGTCGCCGAAATTTTTGATGTGAACCCGCGCGCATTTCGGGCGATGCGCGCACGCTATGTGCCGGACGCGGTGAAAGACCCATATGATGTGTTGGGCGTTGAGCCGACAGCGTCATTCGATGAGATCAAATCTGCATATCGCGCTCTCGTGCGTGAAACGCATCCGGATCGCATGATTGCGCGCGGTGTGCCCGAAGAGGCCGTGCAGCTCGCCTCTGATCGACTGGTAGAGATCAATGCCGCGTGGGAAGAGATCGAAGCGGAGCGGGTCCCGTGATCCGCATCGCGACCTATAATGTCGAGTGGTTCGATAATCTGTTCGACAATGTGGGACGCCCTCAAGCAGACGACCAATGGTCCGCCCGCCACAATGTCACGCGCGAGATGCAACTGGAGGCGCTTGGCATCGTGTTTAACGCGCTGGACGCCGACGCCATCATGATCATTGAAGCGCCGGACACCAATCGCCGACGCGACACTGTCCGTGCTCTTGAGCAATTTGCGGATTGGGCTGGTCTCAGGGCGATGGCTGTGGAGATCGGTTTCATCAACGAGACGCAGCAAGAGATTGCGCTCCTTTATGATCCTCTTGTGCTGAGCGCGCATCACGACCCGATCGGCGCGCCTGCTGATCTTGGCGATCAGTTCGAGGCCCCTGCGTTCAATTCCATTTATCGGCTCGATCTCGACACAGACCGCGATCGCGAAGAGGTGCGGTTTTCGAAGCCGCCTTTGGAGTTGGCGATGGAAGTGCGCGAGACAGGGTTCGCATTCCGGATGATCGGTGTGCATGTAAAATCCAAGGCCCCACACGGAGCCCGATCCCGCGATGATGTCATCCGCATCTCCATTGAGAACCGCCGTAAACAGCTCGCCCAGTGTATCTGGTTGCGTGAGCGGGTAGAGGGGCATCTACGGGAGGCAGAGCCGATCATCGTGCTCGGCGATTTCAACGATGGTCCAGGCCTTGATGAATATGAGCATTTGTTCGGGCGCTCGGGAGTGGAAATCGTTCTCGGACGGGAAGATCCCGATGTGCCTTCCGAGATGCGTCTCTATGATCCCCATGCGGCAGAGGCGCTCTGTCGTCGCGGAAATCAGGGCCCGACCAGTGCGCGTTTTTATATTGAAGAGGACAAGCGCTATCTCTCCGCATTGCTGGACTATGTGATGGTCTCGCCGGAAATTCGGCCTAACGCGAAATGGCGCATCTGGCACCCGTTTGATGATCCGGTTTGCTTCAAGACGCCGGAGTTGCAGCGCGCCTTGCTCGTGGCATCAGATCATTTCCCTGTGTCGATTGATCTCGAGCTGCCGGGATGAATTGTAGTCTGCGGTGTCCTATATTGAGGGCATGAAACATATCGCTCTCATCGCCAGCCTCGTCGCCACGCCCCTTTGGGCACAGGAGTCGTCCGAGAAACCGGATGGCTGGGACTTGCTACAGGAAGGGGGGCGGTTGCTTCTTGAAGACCTGATGGACGACCTGTCGCCGCTGCTCGAAGATTTGCAGGGGTTGATGGTCGATCTCAATTCCTATGAGCCGCCCGTCATTTTGCCGAATGGTGACATCCTCATCCGGCGCAAACCCGATGCGCCGGAGTATACGCCGCCGCCGGTTGAGGATGAGGACGCAATCGACCTTTAGGACCGTTTCCGACGCAGTTTGACTTCGGTCTCTGCACCAAGGCTTGCGGCCAGCGAATTGAAACGTGCTTCTGTCACTTCGCCGAAAAGATCCTCTGCGTCCGGCTCTAGCATAAGGCGGAGCAGCTTCTTCTTCGGGAAATAGTCGAGTTTCGCGACATCTTGCGGACGAGCGACAGTAAACATAGCACCGAACCGCATCGCTTTCCCGAGAACTTCTGCTTCCAGAACCTCTTTATCCGAGAGCATCGCGATGAGATCGCTGAACGGCGTGTTTTCGCGGGAGTTCTTGTAGCGGTGGAGCAGAGCAACCCCGAGGAAGATGCGTTCGTTGTGGGTGAGGCCACCGAGGTTCGCGCGTGTGGCGTTGTCAAAACAGACCTCGGCCCGATAGTCAGGGTGCGCGCGCCATGTCACGTCATGAAGCAGACAGGCGGCGCGGATGAGGCGCATTTTCTCGTAGTGACGCGCCCGAAAGATCGGCGCGATGAAGTCATGCAGGTTGCGGCCGAACCCCGGCATGCGCGCGTCTTTGCGCTCGGAGAAGCGGCAGGCTTCGATCAAGGGGTCGCGCTGCCTGATCGAGTCCGGCATCTGTTCGTAGAGCATGCCTTCGCGGATGCCGTAGGAGGAGACACAGATTTCTTTGGGGTGGAAATTCCGCACGAGTTGGCGCAGCACCTCGGAGGCGATCGGAACGAGGCTCATACGCGCAGAGGACGTGCCTGTCTTTGCACGCAACTCGGTCATATCGCTCTTGCGAATGAATTTGATCGTATCGGTTACTGCGCGGCTCGACATCCGGTATTCATGGAGAACATGGAGCGGATAGTTCCGTCGTTCCATGTCGATCCGTGCAATCGCACGCCATGAGCCACCGACCAGATAGATACGCTTATGCGTCCTGCCCATCGTTTGGACAAGTTCTTCCATGATCGGTGCAATGTGCTCTTTGAGGCCTTTGCGACCACCTTTGATCCCCTGAAGTTTGAGCGGGCCGAGCGGGGAAGTGATGCGTTTGCCGACCTGTCCGTTCGACACGACGGCAAGCTCCATAGAGGAGCCGCCAATGTCACAGACGAGGCCGTCTGCCTCGGGCCAGCCGAGCAGAACACCTTGCGCGGACAAACGCGCCTCTTCCTCTCCGTCAATGACCCAGAGGTTGAGACCCGTCTCGCGTTCAATCTCCTCGCGGAACTCCGGCCCGTCTTCGGCCTCCCGCATGGCAGCAGTTGCAACGGCGGTCAGGGGCGGAATGCCCATCCCGTTCGCCAGTTTCTGAAACCGCTTGATCGCGGACATGGCGCGGATCTTGCCTTCAGGGTTGAGGCGACCTGTTTCACGCAGACCGGCGCCGAGGCCGCACATGATCTTTTCGTTGTAGAAATAGGCGGGGCTGCGCGCTGCGCCGTCGAAAATGACGAGGCGCACAGAGTTCGACCCGACGTCCACGACGCCAACCCGCGACAGTGCGCGGGCTTCTTCATCGAGAAACAGAGGGCGTCCGAAAACACCCCAATCTTCGTGCGGCAAATCTGCCGGCGTGACGTCAGACATGTCTGGCAAGTCGCATCCCCTCTTCAACGCTGACACTGCCAAAGCGTGCCAGCGGCGTCAATCGCGCTTTTGCTGTTCGCGATCCGTAGGTTTCCGATTTATTCCTCAGCTTCAAGGAGTTGGGCCGCCAGTGTGCGGGACACAGGCTTTGCACTCCGCAGCGCTTCCTTATCAAGTTTGTCTACAATCGAACGCGCAGCGGAGGCGGAGCGTTCCATGCGTTTGACGAGCCAGGGAATAAGGGTTGCAGGCACAGCGATCTGACGATCCTGAAATTGTTTCACGAGCATCGCGGCGAGCAGAGAGTCATCCGGCGCGTCGATTTTGGCGACAGTCGTCCCTTGCATCCGTGAGGCGAGATCAGGGAGGGTCAGGCTCCAATGGTTTGGCGCACGCCGCGCGGTCACGAGGAGGCGGCCCCCCTCCGCGAGCGTCAGATTGTGAAGGTGGAACAGGGCTTCTTCTGCGGGCCGTTGATTGGGCGTGCCGTCTAGTTGATCAGCGTCTTCGACGACGACCGCGCGATGGCTGGCGAGTTCGGGAATATCGGCGTTCGGCAGATCAGACGCGTTGACGATCACGGCCTTGCGCTCAGCCGCCCAAACATGGGCCATGTGTGTCTTGCCTGCGCCAGACGGACCAACAAGTGCCAATTTGCCAGACGGCCAAGTGTCCGCCATGTCGAGGGTCGCAAGCGCCACGGCATTGGAGGGAGACACGAAGAAAGCATCGCGGCCCAGTGCTTCGCGCGTGGGCAGGTCAAAGATGAGTTGTTTGGCCATAAGTCAGGTCGCGTCGTTGTCTTGGTCTTTTTCGGGCGAGACGAGTTGGCCCGAGAGCCCCCTATAGAGTCGGCTGTCTCTATATTGGTCGAGGGCGAAGCGCGCAATCACACCGAGTGCCGCAGCGACCGGAACAGCCACAAGCATCCCGACAAATCCGAACATTGTGCCAAACGCAGAGAGGGCGAAGATGAGCCAGACAGGATGCAGGCCGATGGACGAGCCGACGAGGTTCGGCGTCAGGATATTGCCTTCAAAGAATTGCCCGACCGCGAAGATCGCAACGACTGCGGCGATCCACTGCCATTCGCCCCAGAATTGGAAGAGCGCGAGGCCGATGGACAGCAGGCCGCCGACAATGGCCCCCACGTAGGGGATAAAGGTCAGAGCGCCGGCAATCGCACCGGCCACGAGGCCGAACTTCAACCCGACGAGCATTAGGGCGGTCGCGTAGAACGCGCCGAGGATGAGGCAGACCGTGCCCTGTCCGCGGATGAAGGAGGCGAGGGTGCGGTCGATGTCGCCTGCGAGGCGACGGATCGCGGGCGCATGGTCACGCGGCAAAAGCCCGTCAATTTTCGCTGTCATACGATCCCAGTCCATCAGCAAGTAGAAGGTGATGACAGGAACGAGCACCAAGAGCATCAGCACGTTGAACACGCTGAGAGCAGAGGCCAGTGCGCCAGAGAGCAATTCGCCGCCCTTCGATTGGACGGTCTCACCGATCTGCGCGAGCGTTTGGCGCAACTGGCTATTGGAATCCAGAAGGACCGGAAACCGCTCGGTCAGGAAGGCTTGAAGATTACTGAACAGCTCTGGCGCCACATTGACGAGGTCCGTTGCCTGTTTGATCAACGTCGGAATGACGAGCAGCGCGGTGAGTATGAACAGGATGACCGCCACGCCGGTGATCACCACGGTCGCGGCGATACGGCTCAGCCCCCAGCTTTCCAACCGGTCCGCAACCGGGTCGAGCATGTAGGCCACCGCCATTGCGAGAACGAAGGGGAGGATCACATCCCCCATAAGCCACAAAAAGCCGAGAAAGGTCGCCGTGGCGACGCCCCAATATTTCACTTGGTCGCGGGCTGGTAGCGCCATTCCGTCTCCCCCGGGCTGATCGCTTTGCGTTCTGTTCCATATCGCCCGCGCGCGCGAGGGTTTCAAGGGGAACTGCCCTGTGCAGCCTGATCCTGCGTCCGAAAGCCTGCTGAAAGGCGCATGTGAAAGCAAAATGATTTGCGGTATGTAGACCATGGCCTGTTTTGCGGGTGCTGCGGCTTGTCTGGGCCTGTGCGATGGCATAGACCGTTCGAAACAAAAGATCAGTCGAGGGCTTTGCTCATGCGTTTGTCGCGCTACTTCCTGCCGGTTCTGAAAGAAACACCCGCCGAGGCACAGATCGTGTCGCACCGGCTCATGCTGCGCGCGGGGATGATCCGCCAGCAGTCCGCGGGCATCTATTCGTGGCTTCCTCTGGGCTTCAAAGTGCTTAAAAAGATCGAGCAGATCGTGCACGAGGAACAGCAGCGCGCAGGCCACATCCCGCTCTTGATGCCGACGATCCAGTCCTCGGACCTCTGGAAAGAAAGCGGTCGCTACGACGCCTATGGTGACGAACTTCTGCGCATCACCGACCGTCACGGCCGTGACATGCTCTACAGCCCGACCGCCGAAGAGCTGTTCACCGACGTTTTCCGTTCCTACGTGAAGTCCTACAAGGACCTTCCGCTGACGCTCTATCAGATCCAGTGGAAATTCCGCGACGAGATCCGTCCGCGTTTCGGCGTGATGCGTGGCCGCGAGTTCTTTATGAAAGACGGCTACACTTTCGATCTGACGAAAGAAGACGCGCTCCACGCCTATAATCGTCACCTCGTGAGCTATCTGCGCACCTACGAGCGGATGGGCCTTCAGGCTATCCCGATGCGTGCGGACTCCGGTCCAATTGGCGGGGATGACACACACGAGTTCCTCGTGCTGGCCGAAACAGGCGAATCCGAGGTGTTCTACGACAGCGAAATCACGGATCTGACCTTTGGTAGCCGCGAGATCGACTACGATTCCGTGGAACAGTGCCAAGCCGTGCTTGAGGAATTCACCTCCCGCTACGCCCGCACGGACGAAACGCATGACGAAGCTGTGTTCAACGAAGTGCCGGAAGAGCGTCGCCGCGTTGCGCGTGGTATCGAAGTTGGCCAGATTTTCTACTTCGGCACGAAATACTCCGAGGCGATGGGCGCAACCGTGCAGGGGCCGGATGGCAAACCTGTGCCGGTTCACATGGGGTCGCACGGTATCGGTGTGTCGCGGCTGCTCGGTGCGATCATTGAGGCAAGCCACGACGACAAAGGCATCATCTGGCCGGAGGGGGTCACCCCGTTCCACGTTGGTATCGTAAACCTGAAACAAGGTGACGACGAAGCAGATGCAGCCTGTGAGAGCCTATACAAGAGTTTTGAGGCGCTCGGTCTCGAGCCGCTCTATGACGATCGCAACGAACGCGCTGGTGGCAAGTTCGCGACAATGGACCTCATCGGTCTGCCGTGGCGCATCACCGTTGGCCCGCGTGGCCTGAAAAACGGTGTGGTCGAAGTCACCTGCCGCAAGACCGGCGAAAGCGAAGAGTTGTCGCCGGAACTCGCAATTGAGAAGATCGCGAAAATCTACACGTCTCTCTGATCGACACGACACTGAACAAAGAAAGCCCCCGAAGAACAGTTCGGGGGCTTTTTGTCACTGGGGGGAGGTGACGGGTTTAGTGACAGCTCGGGCGGTCGCCGGGCAGGAGCACTTTGTCGATCACATGGATCACGCCGTTGTCTGCCTTGATATCCGCAATAATGACATTTGCCATATCGCCTGATCCGTCAGAAATCATGACGCCATCAGCGCCCTTGGTGATGCAGAGGCGTTCGCTCTCCAACATCGGTTTGAAGTAGTTGGACCCCATCGGGATGTCGGATGCGGGCAGGTTCCGGTCATCGACATGATAAAGCAGGATGTTTGTCAGCTGATCCTTGTTCTCCGGCATCAAAAGGGTCTCAACTGTGCCCTCGGGGAGCGCGGCGAAGGCATCGTTGACGGGGGCGTAGACGGTGAACGGACCAGATCCAGCCAGCGCTTCGGCAAGACCGGCTGCCTGCACAGCGGCAACAAGCGTGGAGAAGCGCTCGTCTGCGACGGCGATATCCACAACAGTCTCAGCCTGAGAGGCGGTGGCAGTCAGCGCAACTAGAGCGGCGGCGGCGGTGGTTTTGAGCGTGAATTTCATCGTGTCCTCCTCTGATGAATTACCCCAATTACGCGCCTCGCCTGATTTCGGATTTCCACCTCACGACTGTGTGAATGCGCGTGAAGTGCACAAATTTCAAACGCGAGACTGTATGGGTGCCAAATCAATGGCGAAAACCCGCACATCTCCGGAAATGCCTCTGCGTTCTGTTTGGGGCATCTCACGAATCCTGTTAGCGTCGAAGCTGTTAAGTCCGCATCAGACGGAAAAGAGGCAGCAATGTTGAGAGTTCTCACCCTTGTAGGTGGCCTGTTGGGGGCCGCTGTTGTTTCCCAGTTCCCAGAGTTTACCCAGCAATACACCCAACGTCTCAGCGGTCAGGTTGAGGCGCTCGAAACGGTTATCGAGGATTTTGATGCCTCGGCGAGGCGCGCAGATATGACCCGCGACGAAGCCCTGGCGTCCATGGGCGGCTCCGTGTTTCTTGAAAACAGACGGCGTGACATGCGCGAGACAATCGCGCGCTATGATCGGTTGACAGAAGACCTCACGGCCCTGCGAAGCGCGAGCCCGCTTGAACGCCTGGTCATGCCGCATCGCGTCGCCGATACCGCCTTGGCACAAGCAACCTATGACGATTTCATCCCGGCGCTCCCGCTCTCGGTCGCAGGCGGCATTTCGGCCTTCGCGGGGTATATTGGCGGATATGGTGTCGTGATCGGGCTCTTCGCCCTCCTGGCCTGGCCATTCAGGCGCCGCAAACAGAAGGCGGGCCTCACCTTCTGAACACAGTCGTGATGCGATGTGCATGGCGACGACGTGGCCGCGCGCTTGACGTTTCTCAAAGCAACATAGATGGTCTGGCAAATCCTTGAGGGAGCAGCCAGTTGGACGCGGCAAAAACGACCAAGCCTTTTTCCCGCTTCGAGTGGAAAATCGCCTTTGCCTATCTGCGCGCGCGGCGCGAGGAGGGTGGGGTCTCTGTGATGACGTGGATTTCGCTCGTCGGGATCACGCTGGCGGTGGCGGCGCTCATCATCACGCTGGCTGTGCGGACGGGCTTCCGCAACGAATTCGTTTCGACCATCCTCGGCGCCAACGCGCATGTGACGGTCTATTCAACGGTTTATATGTCTGAGGACGGCAAAACCTCACGCGCGATCACGGACTACGACGAGTGGGCCGCAAGCCTCTCGGACGTGCCGGGGGTGACGCGCGCGGCGCCCCTCGTGCGGCGACAGGTCATGGCCTCCTACAGTGGGACCAACGCTGGCGTTGAGGTCTTTGGTATCGACTTTGAGGACCTGATGACCATCCCGCGCGTCGCGATCTCACCGGATGCGGCCTACGGCGATGTCACCAACTTCAACAATGGGATTGCGATTGGTTCCGGCGTCGCGCGCGAACTTGGCGTCTCGGTTGGGGACAAGATCAAACTCATCTCGCCAGACGGGGCCAAAACTGCCTTCGGGACCACGCCTCGGGTGTCGTCCTATGACGTGGTCTATGTCTTTTCCGCCGGTCGCTATGACATCGACCGAACTCGTGCTTACCTCCCGTTTGCGGAGGCGCAGCGGTTCTTTAACCTCGAGGGCGCAGCGGACGAGATCGAAGTCATGGTCGCCAATCCCGACCGCGTCGATGAGTTGAGCTATCCGCTTCTGGAAGCCGTCGGCGACAGGGGCCTCATCTGGACATGGCGGGACGCATCGGGGGCGTTCCTGCGCGCGCTCGACATCGAGGACAACGTCATGTTCGTGATCCTCTCCGTGATCGTGCTCGTCGCCTCCATGAACATCGTGTCGGGCCTCGTCATGCTCGTCAAAAACAAGGGCCGCGACATCGGCATCCTCCGCACCGTGGGCCTCACGCAATCCTCCATATTGCGCGTCTTCTTTATCTGTGGCGCGCTCACAGGGGTCATAGGCACCGTGATGGGCGTCATCCTCGGCTCGCTCTTCTCCATCTACATCGACCAAATCCTCGCGGCCGTGAACTGGTTCACCGGTGGCGGGGCGTGGGATCCGCAAATCCGTGGCATCTATGAGTTGCCCGCCGAATTGCGCTTGGCCGACATTATGAAAGCCGTGTCGCTATCGCTCGGCCTCTCGTTCATCGTCACGATCCTGCCCGCCCGTCGTGCGGCGCGGATGAACCCTGTGGAGGCGCTGCGCTATGAGTAATATGTTGCACCTCGACGGCGTCGAGAAGGTCTACAACCGTGGCAAACCGAACGAGATCAAAGTCCTGCGCGGCGCTGATCTGACGCTGGCCCGTGGCGAGGTCGTGGGCCTCATTGCGCCGTCCGGTGCGGGGAAATCCACGCTCTTGCACATCGCGGGTCTGCTGGATCAGCCGGACGCGGGCTCCGTGCAGATCGCAGGTCAGGAAATGGCGACCGAAGGCGACCGCGCGCGCACGGCGATGCGGCGGGCGGGGGTCGGCTTTATCTACCAGTTCCACCACCTGCTGCCGGAGTTCACCGCGCTCGACAACATTGTCCTGCCCCAACTCGCCAACGCGACGCCGGAGCGGGAGGCGAAGGAGCGCGCGCTCTACCTCCTCGACAAAGTCGGCCTCACCGACCGCGCCACGCACCGTCCCGCCGCGCTCTCGGGGGGCGAGCAACAGCGTGTCGCCTTCTGCCGTGCTCTGGCCAACAGGCCGGGCGTGCTGCTCGCGGACGAACCTACGGGCAACCTCGACCCGACGACCTCGGACCGTGTGTTTGACGTGTTGATGGAGATCGTGCGGGAGGAGGGGCTGTCCGCGCTCATCGCGACGCACAACATGGAGCTTGCGTCCAAGATGGATCGCGTTGTCCGCCTTGACGAAGGTCGCCTGATCCCGACCTAAGCGGAGTAGAAAAAGGGCGCGCGGGGTAACCGCACGCCCGAATTTTCAGAGCTACCCGATGATCAGAGATCAGTAGCCAGCCATGATGTTGTTGGCGATCCCGACGACGGTGATCACAATGGCCGCGTCGCGGGCGATTTTGTAGAGCGTGTCACCCGAGACAGCGTAGCGGTAGTCATCCGGGGCATCGAGACCGTAGCGCACCCAGTCGTCAATGATGACATAGCCCTCAGGCAGCTCGTCGCCCTTGGCAAAACCTTTGCCTTGTTCACAGTTCTTCTCAATCCCCGGCGGAAGCGAGGTGCGCTTGCCCGAGTCGATCTGTTTCTGAATCCCCGGCGGAAGCGTGCATCCCGGCGGGACATAGACGTTCGTGGTCTGGTGAACCTTCGGTCCCTTGTCCTTATGGCCATTCCCGTTGCCATTGCCATTCCCGTTATTCGCCAGTGCAGGCGTGGCCGTCAGGGCCATAAGGGCGACAAGAGCCGGTTTCGTAAAGCGTGACATGATCTGCCTCCGTTTCTGTTTTCAACACAATAACGGATGGGGAGAGGGAAGTGTTCCGCACGTTTTCGGGATGGGCGGAAGGGTGCCGAGGGGGATTTTGATTGAGCCTTGGATATTTATGTAAACCGATAGCGCGAAATTAGCTGCCATAGTTGGAGTCAATAGACTTAATGAAGCGTAGAACCGCAGATATTGTATCAAAAACGAACCTAGCATTACTTGCGTCGAGTAATGCATGGTTGTCATGTGCGAGAGATTTGTCGTTTCTGACGCTATTAAATTTTTGAAATACGCAAATATTCATTCTCAGGATTTGAAGCGATATTTCCTCAGCACTGTTATTCTTTTCCAGTACTTTCGAGTATTTTCCGACGAGGCTATGCAGTGGCTCCGACTTTTCCGATTTTTCGCCATGTTCTTGCAGGAGGAATCTAAACTTCTTGACGCAGTAGGTATGCACGCGGTCCATAGCTTCTGGATATTTGTCGTCGCGAATGTCTCGTTGAATAGCCTCGAGAAGGGTGCCGAGCGTTTCATCGCTTATTGAATGCAATGTGAATGCTTCTAAGTCAGCACTCACCTCTTCTCCCTCTAGCTCGGCGATGGCGGAAAAGTAGTTGTCGCGCAGAGTTTTTTCCTCATCTGGATCACAGCCTTTGTAAATTGTATCAAGAGTATCGCGATAGTCCCACAATTTCCTTAGAATTTGTCCAGTGATTGCGAGGGGCGCAGTATCGAGAATCTCTCGAAGTATTTTAGCTTTTGAGGTGCCGCCTCCATTGAAACGAGGATCATAAAATTCAATCTGGAATTCTTTTTCAAAAAATTCCTCAATTGTGCGATTGCTGAAATCGAGCACATATCCTTTTTCCATGTTAAGAGGCTTTTCAATACGCGCTCTCTTTGAATTCGAAAGAGACTTATATCTTCTCATGAATCCACTTCTCGAAAGTAAGACTTTCGAGACCCCTAATCACACATCCAATTCCTCAACAAACTTCGCGTTCGCCTGAATATACTGGAACCGCAGTTCCGGCTTTTTGCCCATCAGGCGTTCCACGAGGTCGGCGGTTTCGCCGGGTTCGTCTTCGTCGATGGTCACGCGGATCAATTTCCGTGTTTTCGGGTCCATCGTCGTTTCTTTCAAATCCTTCGCGTCCATCTCGCCGAGACCTTTAAAGCGGCTCACGTCGATCTTGCCCTTGCCACCGAGACCCTTGTCGAGCCAGTAGTCCCGCTCTGCCTCATCGAGGCAGTATACCCGTTTCGCGCCTTGGGTCAGGCGGTAGAGGGGCGGGCAGGCGAGGTAGAGGTGGCCTTGGTCGATAAGCGGGCGCATCTGGGTGTAGAAGAAGGTCATCAGCAGCGACGCGATGTGCGCCCCGTCCACGTCCGCGTCGGTCATGATGATGATGCGTTCGTAGCGGAGGTCTTCGACGTTGAACTTCGTGCCCATGCCGACGCCGAGCGCTTCGCACAGGTCGCTGATTTCCTGGTTCGAGGTCAGTTTGTTCGACGCCGCGCCGAGCACGTTGAGGATTTTCCCCTTGAGCGGCAGGAGGGCCTGCGTCTCGCGTTTGCGCGCGCCTTTGGCGGAGCCACCAGCGGAGTCGCCCTCCACGATGAACAGCTCGGTGTCTGTGCGGTCCTTGGACGAACAGTCGGTGAGTTTGCCCGGCAGGCGGAGTTTCTTGGTCGCGGATTTACGCTGCGTCTCTTTTTCCTGACGGCGGCGCATCCGTTCCTCGGCACGGAGCACGAGGAAGTCGAGGATCGCGCCGGCGGATTTGGTGTCTGCGGCGAGCCAGTTGTCAAAGTGGTCGCGCACAGAGTTCTCGACGAGGCGGGCGGCCTCTGTGGTCGCGAGGCGGTCTTTGGTCTGGCCGACGAATTCGGGGTCGGAGATGAAGCAGGAGACAAGCGCGCAGCCGCCCGTGATCAGGTCGTCACGGGTGATGTCCTTGGCTTTGCGGTTGCCCACAAGCTCGCCATAGGCGCGGATGCCTTTGAGGATTGCGGCCCAGAAGCCGGTTTCATGGGTGCCGCCCTCCGGCGTGGGGACGGTGTTACAGTAGGACTGGATGAAACCATCGCGGGACGGGGTCCAGTTGATGGCCCATTCGACCTTGCCCGGCACGCCAAAGCGCGGCTGGAACTCGACGGTGCCCGCGAAGGGGCGGTCGGCATAGGTGGAGACGGCGCCGAGCGTTTCCGACAGGTAGTCAGCGAGGCCGCCAGGGAAGTGGAAGGTGGCCTCTGTCGGGGTCTCGCCATCGTCGATCTCGGATTTCCAGCGGATTTCGACGCCGGAGAAGAGGTAGGCTTTGGAGCGGGCGAGGGTGAAGAGGCGCTTTGGTTTGAACCGGTGTTTGCCAAAGATTTCTTCGTCCGCGTGGAATTTGACGGAGGTGCCGCGACGGTTGGGCGCCGCGCCGATTTTCTCGACGGGGCCTTCGGGAATGCCACGGGAGAAGCGTTGCTCGAACAGTTCCTTGTTCTTCGCGACCTGCACGACCATCAGGTCGGAGAGCGCGTTCACGACGGAGGAGCCAACACCGTGGAGGCCGCCGGAGGTTTGGTACGCCTTGCCAGAGAACTTGCCGCCCGCGTGGAGGGTGCAGAGGATGACTTCGAGCGCGGATTTGTCCGGAAACTTCGGGTGCGGATCGACGGGGATGCCGCGACCGTTGTCGGTGACGGTGACGGAGTAGTCCGCGTGGAGCGTGAGTTCGATCCGGTTGGCGTGGCCTGCGACGGCCTCGTCCATGGAGTTGTCGAGGATCTCTGCCACGAGGTGGTGGAGCGCGCGCTCGTCCGTGCCGCCGATATACATGCCCGGACGTTTGCGGACAGGTTCGAGGCCTTCGAGGACTTCGATGGAGGAGGCGTCGTAGGCCGGATCTTGGCCGCCGAGAAGATCGTCAGACATGAAAACTCGCGCTCGATTCTTGTGGTTGTGGAGTTGGTCAAGGATTAGACCATCCGGAGGGATAAGGCGCAAGCTGTTGTGCGACGGCGTGCGAAAAGCTTGCGTCAGATCAAGGCCCGAGACGCGGGTTTCGTGTAACAGGGATATGACAGCAGCGAAAACGCTGTTCCTGCCAAATCTGGAGATATGCCTGTATGACGACGCCTGCAAAGCCCGCCGCCCAATCCGCCTCTGTCCATGAGATCAAGCCCGCCGAGGCCGTGAAGGACGACGCCGTGACGACTGTTCAGCCTGCGGATGAAGCGGCGCAGCCCGGACCGCGCCGCTTTCCGACTGTGACGCCGGACAAAATCCGTGCGGCGTTCGAGACGGGGAAATATCCCTACCGCAAAAAGATGACGCGGACCGAGTATGAGGCCACAAAGGTGGCGCTTCAGGCGGAATTGCTGAAGGCGCAGCTTTGGGCGCAGCAAACGGGTGAGAAGTTTGTGCTTCTGTTTGAAGGCCGTGATGCAGCGGGTAAGGGCGGCACAATCAAGCGTTTCATGGAGCATCTCAATCCGCGTCACGCCCGAGTGGTTGCTCTGAATAAACCTTCTGAGCGTGAAAAGGGGCAGTGGTTCTTCCAGCGCTATGTCGAGCATCTCCCCACCAGCGGTGAATTCGTGCTCTATGACCGGTCCTGGTACAACCGCGCGGGCGTTGAGCGCGTGATGGGCTTCTGCACACCAAACGAATATCTCGAATTCATGCGCCAGACGCCGGAATTCGAACGGATGCTGACCCGTTCCGGCACGCGCCTTTACAAATACTGGTTCTCCGTGACGCAGGCCGAACAACAACGCCGTTTCTCTGCGCGTGAGACCGATCCGCTCAAACAGTGGAAGCTCTCTCCGATCGACAAAGCGTCCCTCGACAAGTGGGACGACTACACCGAGGCGAAAGAGGCAATGTTCTTCTACACAGACACGGCCGACGCCCCGTGGACGATCATCAAATCGAACGACAAGAAACGCGCTCGGATCAACTGTATGCGCCATTTCCTGTCGACGATTGATTACCCCGATAAGGACGTTGAACTTATCGGAGAGCCGGATCCGCTCATCGTCGGTCACGCCGGACATGTGGTTCACAAGTCCGAGCATATTCTCGCCACGTCCCTGCATCCCGATACACGTCGGGGCAGGAACGGCAACTAAGCACGTTTCAAGTCCCTGAAGCGTGCATAGGGATAGACCGGACCGGCCGGGGGGCGGCTGGGCCGGTCTTATCCATTTTGAGCGTGTTGGACGCGATCCAACGCATAGGCGCTATGCGGACATGTTTCTGTGCCAAGCGGCGAACTTTTCGCTAAGTTCCCTCCCATGACTGATATCTCAATCACCATTCGCTCAGCAGGCCCGAAGGATGCCGACGCCGTTTCGGCGTTGGTTCGCGATGCGTTTGCGATCTACACGCCCTTGATAGGCAAGCCGCCTGCGCCGGTTTTCTATGATTATATGCAGCTGATTGAGACGGGGCGTGTGACCCTCTGCATGGACGATCAGACATTGCTTGGCATCGTCTACATCTATTTCGAAGAGGACGGAGCCGCGATGCTCGATGTTCTGGCTGTTTCAGAGGCCGCGCGTGGTCGCGGTGTTGCGACACGTCTCGTGACTGAGGCTGAGCATCAAGCGCGTCAGGCTAAGGCCGGTGAGATGAAGGTCTACACGAACGCCGTCATGACGGGGCCGCAAGTGATGTATCCGAAGCTCGGCTATACAGAGACCCATCGCGGTGAAAGCGACGGGTATTCACGGGTGCATTACTCGAAGGCGCTATGACGCGTCTGCTTCGCCTGAAAAGCCATGCATCCGTTTGGCCCACTGGAAGGCGACAATCATGCCCTTCAATCTCGGAAGGAGATAAAGCGACAGGGCGACGCAGCCTGTGGCGAAAATGGCGATGAGCACGAGCGGGTCCGGACGGAACTCCATAAACACCCACCCGAGCATCGGTGCCATCAAGTGCCCCACGATCAGGATCGTCAGATAGGCCGGACCGTCATCTGCACGATGGTGATAGAGAGGCTCGCTGCACACAGGGCAGGCGTCGCGCACTTTGAGATAGCCCTTGAGCATTGGGCCACCTCCGCAAGACGGGCAGCGCCGCTTCCACCCGCGCATCAGCGCCGGACGCAATTCGCGTTCGGGAAGCTCATCGGGGAGCGATGTCGTGTGGCTTGATGCGTGATCAATCATGGCAGTGCTCATGTCAGTCATGTCTGTGTTGCCTCTCGAATGCGCCCGGTTGCTGAAATGCTCCCATAGCATCCAACATTGCACTGCGTTTGTCTTTGCGGCGCGATGTCGCGAATTGCAAGCTGTTCCCCTTCGCTCCACCCTCCCGGAGCGTTCCGGCCTCTTATGACGATTTCCGCCGTAGATGCCAAGAGCGTGAACAACATGTGACCGGTTCAGAACATTTTTCATGACAGCCAGCGACGGAAATCCGGCTGCCGTCCGTTTGTAGAGTATCAAAGCGCGGGACACGGGGTTTACGGAGCCCGCGCAAGGGTAGCTTTAGAAAAGGGAAACCTACAATGAAACGTCATATGTTTGTATCTGCGCTTGCGCTCGTTGCCGTTGTTGGGGGCGCTACTGTCGCTATCGCTCAGGCCGCTCCGATGCAGGGCCGCCAAATGCAGCAAGGTCAGGCCATGGGCGGCATGCCGTTCGGCCCGCAATTCGATTTTGCGTCTATCGATACCAATGAAGACGGTAAGATCACCCAGGACGAAATCGACGCTATGAAAGCGGCACGTTTCGCCGAGATTGATGCGGATGGTAACGGCACTGTCGATGCAGATGAGCTGTTTGCGCATCAGGAAGCACAGCGCATCGCCCGCCAGCAAGCCCGCGCCGCGCAAATGATCGCGAGCCGTGACGCCGATGGCGACGGCGTTCTGAGCCAGGAAGAGCTTCAGAACCGTCCGCAATTCAGCCTGTTTGATCGTCTGGACGCAGATGGCGATGGCGCGCTCTCCGAGGACGAACTTGCCAATGCGCAGCAACGCCGGATGGGCGCGATGATGGGCCAGAACAGTGGCAAAATGGGCCGTGGCATGGAGCGGATGGGCGGTCAGCATGACCACCAACGCTTCGCCCAAATGCACGGTCAGCGGATGATGCCGCAGGGCGGTCAGGTGTATGGCCAGCACCCGCACGGGCCGATGCAGGGTCAAGGCATGGCTCCCGGTATGGGACAAGGCATGGGACCGATGGACGGAACGGGCCCGATGAATGGCCAGCCGCCACTCATCCAGCCGGACCAGCCCGCTGAAGACGCGAACTAAGCAATCGGGAGAGGAGAGGCAGATTGCCTCTCCTCCACCCTAGACGATGGACGCCTGAAAGGGTTTCCGTTACCCAGAGCCGGTAATGCAGATGCCATTTGACGCCCTTAATGATGTCTCTGATGAGGCCCTGCTCGTTGCTTTTGGCAACGGAGACAGAGAGGCTGCGCGGGTTCTGACCTATCGGTTGACGCCGAGAGTTTTGGGATATGCGGCGCGGATACTCAAGGATCGGGCAGAGGCCGAGGACGTCGCCCAAGAAGCTATGCTGCGCCTCTGGAAGATTGCGCCGGAATGGCGGCAGGGCGAAGCGAAGGTCACAACATGGCTCTACCGTGTGGTGACAAACCTGTGCACCGACCGCTTGCGGAAAGCGCGCGGAACGGGACTAGATGAAATTGCGGAGCCGGAGGACGACCGGCCGAGCCAAGAGGCGGAAATTATGACACGTCAACGTCTGTCCGCTCTTGAAAAGGCGCTGGCAACGTTGCCGGACCGACAACGGCAGGCAGTTGTGATGCGCCATATCGAAGGGCTTGGAAATCCGGAGATTGCCGAGGCCTTGGACATCAGCGTCGAAGCGGTCGAAAGTTTGACCGCGCGAGGCAAGAGAGCGCTGGCAAAGGCCTTGGCCTCCGAGCGCGAAAGATTGGGGTTCGAAGATGACGGATCGTGACGAGAAACAGATGAACGAAATGCTAGATGCGCTCTTTGCAGAGGCGCAGCAGACGGTCGAAACACCGTCCGAGGCATTGATGGCACGTATCCTGAGCGATGCGAACGCGGAAATCGACGCGCGAGACGCGCAAGAGGTTTCGCGACGCGACGCGCAACGTCCGAAAACCCGTCATCCTTTGATTGCGGCTGCGGTGGCTGCGCTCGGCGGATGGCGTGCCGTTGCGGGCCTCGCAACTGCAGGTGTCACGGGCATCGCCATCGGTCTCGGAGCACCAGGAGCGGTCACGAGCCTCGCGACAGGATATGCGGATACGACAAGTGTCTATGATGAGGCCGTAAACGGGTATGGTCTCGATGATCTGGTTCCGAGTTTCTATGAACTCGCTGCGGAGGGATGATGATGACGGATGAGACGAAGAAAACGGGCATCCGGTGGAGCCGCGTGGTTCTGGTTGGCTCTTTGGCCCTCAACATCGTGATCCTCGGGATCGTCGGTGGCGCAGCTCTGCGATGGGATGAGGGGCGTGATCGCGCCCGTGAGGTTCAGGTGCGCGATATGAGCTTCGGCCCCTTTATGGGCGCCTTCAATCCGGAACAGCGTCGTGATCTTGGCCGCGCGTTCGCAAGGAACGCGGGTGACGCGCGCGCCGCGCGGCAAGAGGCGCAGGCGCTTTTCGAAGAAATGCTGGATGTCCTGCGGACCGAACCGTTTGACCAGAGCGCATTCGAAGGGCTGCTCTTTGACTTGCAGACCGGTTTCGCGGACCGGCAGGAGATCGGCACACGTCTGGTGGCCGAGCAAATCTCGGACATGACACCAGAAGCTCGGAGCGCCTATGCCGACCGGCTCGATGAGGCCCTGAAACGTCCGCCGCGCGCGCCCTCTTTCAAAGGGGACCACAAAGATCACGGGCCGGAAAGAGACTGAGGTAAGTCGAGGCGCTCAGTGGAAAGATTTTCACCTTATGCGGCGTAGGGGCCGAGGGTCACTTGATTGCGGCCCTCGGCTTTCGCCACATAGAGCGCGCGATCCGCGACTTCGATCAGGTGAGCGATTGGGGCGGGCGACGAGTCCGGGAGTGCGTCCCCCATCACCAGACCAATTGAGGCCGACACGGAAACAGGCGTGCCGTCGGGGGCGTGGGCCACAGGAATGGCGAAGATTTCATTGCGCAGCCGCTCAGCAACGGCGCGGGCCTCCATTAACGTCGTGCAGGGCAAACACACGAGGAATTCTTCGCCGCCGAAACGTGCGATGAGATCCATGCCGCGCAGATTGTCACGGAGCCGATGCGCCACCTCGATCAGTACGGCATCTCCGGTGCTGTGTCCGTATCTGTCATTGACGCTTTTGAAACGGTCCAGATCGATCAGCATGAGCGCGAAGGGTTGATTTCGTGTCCGTGCCTCGCGCGCGATCCGCTCCAGATGCGGCATCGCATAGCGACGGTTCGATAGGCCGGTCAGGCTGTCCTGCGTCGCGAGTTTCAGCCCCTCATCGACCGTCCGTTGGAGCATATCGCTTTCCCGCTTGCGCCGAAGCTGCATCCGGAGGCGGAGCACCATCTCTTCCGGATCGGCGCCGTGTGGGATCAGATCATTCGCTCCGAGATCAAGCGCCATGAGAGCTTCTCGACGATGCCTTTGGTCATGCACCACGATGATACCCGCATTCCGCGCGGCCTCACGGGCCCGCAGATCAGAGATCAGGCGCAACCCCTCGCGCCGGCTCGCGCGTGCAGAGATGACATAGACGTCGGCTGTTTCGCCTTTCGAAACACGCTCGAGCGCGCGATTTGCTTTCTCGAGGATAATTTCATCGTGGATGAGCCCCTTCAGCCCAGCCCGCCACATCATCGCCTCTTCGGTATTATGTCCGATGAGCATGATACGACCCGCCGTCTCAAACGCGCGCGGCGCTTCGGAAAAGCCGAGGGCGCGCGCGGTCTCCATCCGGCGCCGGAGTTCGTCAGACGTCGCGGAGGCACGCACGAGCGCGCGCACACGGGCGGTCAATGTCAGGTCGTCAATCGGTTTGATCAGGAATTCGTCTGCGCCCGCTTTCAGGGCCGAAATCTTTGCTTCGCTGTCGATGGCGGGGATGATGATGACGACAGGGATATGGGCGGTGACGGGGTTTGATTTCAGACGCGAGCAGGCCTCCAGACCGCTCATGTCACCGAGCGTCAGATCGAGAATGATGAGGTTCGGGCGCTCGCTCTCGGCGCGCTCAATCACTTCCGCGCCGCTCGCTGCCTGGCTCACATCATAGAACGCGGCAGCCAGTTTTACCTTCAGAATAATGCGGTTCGTTGGCACATTATCTGCAATGAGGATCCTGCCAGCCATTCTGTCCTCTCCGAAACGGTCGTTCTCTGTTCCCGCCACTGTCAACTTTCGCGTTACGCTGTTGCGTTTGGTTAAGAAACTGGGCCAGAAAGGTTAATAAACTGTTTCGAAGCACCGAGTGGCCCCCTGACATGAAGCAAGAAACCGCCGAAATCATCGGTATCAAAGTCCTGACATGGCTCATCTCGAAGGATGAGCTTTTCCCTGTTTTTATGGGGTCCACGGGAATTTCCGAGCAGGAGTTGCGGGAGCGTCTTGCGGCGCAGGAGACAGAGCTCTTTTCCGCTGTTCTCGATTTCGTAACGATGGATGACGCATGGGTTCAAAGCTGTGCCGAAGACACTGGTCTCGCGCCCGAAGACCCGATGCGCGCGCGACAGGCTCTGCCGGGTGGAGCAGAGATTAACTGGACCTGATATGTCAAATCCGCGCCCGGGATTGCAGCAGCCGATCCAAGCCATCCTCTTTGATAAAGACGGAACACTCATCGATTTTCAGGCGAGCTGGGGGCCGTGGGCCGTGCAGGCAATCGAGCGCATGTGTGGAGACGATCGCGACCACCAGACGCGCGTCGCAAAGGTGCTCGGGGTCGATATGGCGAACGCCTCTTTTCTGGCGGACAGCCGTGTGATCGCAGGGACGCCCGACGACGTGCTTGAGCTTCTTTCCCCCTGTTTCCCTCAGAGGACGGACGCGGAAATTCTCCGGTGGCTGGAGCCGCAGCCCGAGGATTTCAATCCTGTCGCTGTCCCGCGCCTCACGGAAGTGTGCGAATGGCTCACGGGCCGCGGTCTGTCGCTCGCTGTTGTGACCAATGACTTTGAAGTTGCAGCGAAAGATCAGCTGGTGAGTATAGGGATCGAAACGCATTTTCGTGAAGTGATCGGCTACGATAGCGGTTACGGTGGCAAACCGGCGCCGGATCCGTGCCGAGGCGCGGCGGCGCGTCTAGGGATTGCGCCGGAAGCCTGCGTGATGGTGGGCGATAGCCTCCATGATCTCGAAGCGGGCCGTGCGGCGGGTATGCTGTGCGTCGGTGTTCTGACGGGGGTGGCGACGCGTGGCGATCTCGATGCGCATGCGGATGTCGTGCTTGAGAGCATTGCTGAGTTGCCGGATTGGTTGTCCACGCTCGACTGACACTCGCTCTGGTTGCGCTTTGGCGGAAATTTCTAGAGCCTTTTGGGAATGTTGGTAATTTTTTAATTCCATATGCCTACTCCAGTCCTCGGCGAACGGGAGATGGGCATATGCACGGGATGATAAATCGCGCGATTCAGTGCTTTGTGACGGACACTTACGGCGTCCAGACCTGGCAACGTGTTACCGACAGCGCAGGGCTCGAGTTTGCCAACTTCGAGCCGATGCTCAATTATCGAGATCAACTGACGCTTGATGTGCTTGGTCAGGCTGCGCGTGAACTCAAAAAACCGGTCGAGACCTTTTTCGAGGATCTGGGCACCTATCTCGTCTCCCACCCCAACCTTGAAGCCATTCGCAGATTGCTCCGTTTTGGCGGCGAAAACTTCGTCGAATTTCTCTTCTCCCTAAATGATCTGGAAGGTCGCGCGAAACTCGCTCTGCCGGACCTCGAAGTTCCGTCGCTCAAGGTTGAGAATCTGAAGGACGGAACCTTTCGCATGACCTGCATGGGCACGATGCCGGGCGTTGGCTACGCCATGGTCGGCGTGATGCGCGCGATGGCAGATGACTACGGAGCGTTGGTCTTCCTGGAGCATGCGGGGTGGAAGGATTCCGGCGAGGAGATCATCACCATCAATCTTTTAGAGGCCACCTATTCAGAGGGACGCCAATTCGAACTGGCCGGTCGCGCGGTGGGCTGAGCAATGAACAACACGATCCTACAGCCCGAATTTCTCGACACGTTTATGCCGATGCATGTGCTCTATGATTCTGAGGGCATAATTCTGCATATCGGGCCGACGTTGGAGAAGATGCGACGCTGCGTGCCGTTCGTGGGGTCTTCTCTCAGCGACATTTTTTCCATCCATGATGATGGTCGCGGGACGGGAGAGGGCCCGGTGCCTCACCACGCGAAGCTCTACATCAAATTCAGGACGGGTATCCCGACGCAATTGAAAGGCATGGCGATGCCTGTCCGGCAGTCCGACCTGAGTGTTTTGAATCTCTCGTTCGGTATCTCCATCGTGGACGCAGTGGCGGATTATCGGTTCACGGCCGGGGATTTCGCGCACACCGATCTCGCGATCGAGATGCTGTATCTTGTCGAGGCGAAATCTGCAGTCCTTCATGAAACGAAGCAGTTGAACCTGCGTCTTCAAAGCGCCCGTTTCGCCGCTGAAGAACAGGCGAGCACAGATATGTTGACCGGACTGAGAAACCGGCGCGCGTTTGATCAGGCGTTTGAAGAATTCTTACGCCGTCGCACAACGTTCGCGCTCATGCATCTTGATCTTGATTACTTCAAATCCGTGAACGACAGCCTCGGACATGCGGCAGGGGATGCGGTTCTAAGAGAAGTCGCGAAGATCATGAATGAGGAGACGCGCGAGGAAGATGTCATCGCGAGGATCGGCGGAGATGAATTCGTCTTTCTCTTGAAAAACCTGACGTCGCCAGACCGACTTCTGAACATGGCCAGGAGATTGATCGCACGCCTTGAAGAGCCGATTCCGTTCCATGATGCGTTCTGCCGGATTTCCGGATCGGTGGGCATCGCCACAACCGAGCAATACCGCCATCCTACGGCAGAGAAGATGAGTCATGATGCCGATCTGGCGCTTTATAGCTCAAAGCGGGGAGGGCGCGCGCTGGCAACCATGTTTGATCCGGAGCTTCATTCCGGCGTTTAGGAGGCCGCCAGTGATGCAGGAAACGGCTGCGCCGAAGCCCGCACATGACAGAAATATTTTTTTTATCGAAAAACCGCTTGCGCGTAGGCGCAGCATCTCATAAATACCCGCTCACACCAAGCGCGGTCCGTTCGTCTATCGGTTAGGACGCCAGGTTTTCAACCTGGAAAGAGGGGTTCGATTCCCCTACGGACTGCCACTTTCCCCGACATTGAAGTGCTTCCTCTGCTCACAGATGTCCTGTGTGCTTCGTGCCGACCTTATGCGGACGGCACTGTGACTTCGCAAGAAACGGCATCATGGTCGGACAGGGGCTTTCCATCCGGATCAAGAGCGGACACGAGTTCAGACGTGACCGGTGATAGATCGCGCGTGGCAAACCAGTCGAGCTTCATCTTCCGCGTTGGATGCGGGGTAATCAGGCTCGGGCGTGTGGTGAAGCCGTCGGGTGTCGAGGACCAGTCGTAGCCGCGGGCCTTTGCGTTCTCGAAAAGCTCTTCGCTCTGCCAATCGAAGTCGGGCGGCCGTCGGTTGCCGGTGTTCAAGTCCCCGCCGATCAGGACGGGCATGTCCGGTGCAAAGACATCAATGGCATCGAGGAGGCGTTTGAACTGCTCTGCGCGATGCGCACTGCCCGCGTTGCTCTCGAGATGCGTGCTCACCACGCACATCCGGCCCGTTTCGGTCGGTATGATCGCCAATAGCGCCATCCGTCCGCCAACGCGAGGCTGCTCTGGGTCGGCGGCGCCGCTTTCCGGTGTGAACCAATGCCCGTGATCGTCGAGCCGGACCATCGTCACCTTCTCAAAGGGCACTTTGGACAGGATCGCGTTCCCGTGCCAGCCCAGTTCATTGAATTCATCTGTGCAAAACCCGCGCTCGGTCGGCCCGCCGAGCCCGAGTTCGTGAAACTCGACGCCGAAGGCGTAGGTCATACCTAACTCTGCCCCCATGACCTCGGTCGGATGCCGCTGAGCGGTGCGCGCCATGCCGTGGTCCACTTCGGAGAGAAGCACGACGTCGGGGCGATAGTCCGCGAGCAGTGCGGCGGAGGCCTCTGGGAAAAGGCATCGTTCAGCGTTCCATGCAACCGCACGGATCTGAGCCGGAAGAGAGGCGGCACTTGCCGTGCCGCCTGTTTGGACTGCGTTCATTGCGGGCAGAGCCGCCAAGAGTTCGCGATGCGCCTCAGCCGTCTTGGGCGCGGACATGATCCGCGCCCGTTGCGCCTCCGTGACGGGCGCGAGCTGAGAGTCCGACAGGATTACCACGCGGTCTCGCTCTGGGCCTCTACGGGGCTCTCTGCAGCGTCAGGGAGCGCTGTTACGAGCCGACGTCCCGTTTCAGGATCAAACAGGCAGAGATTGTCGACGCGGCAGGACAGGCGCATAGGGCCGGTCTGGACCGGGGTGTCTTCGGAGAGGTGCACGGTGAGGCGTTGATCATCAATGTGACCGTGCAGCAGACGGTGTGCGCCGAGCTCTTCGACCAGATCAACTTCCATCTGCAGCGGTCCTTCGGGATCGAGGCGGAGGTCTTCCGGACGAATGCCGAGTTGAACGGGGCCACGGGCGGTCGTCCAGATCGGAACGGAGAGTCCCGCGAACACCAGAACACGGTCAATCATTTCAGCGGCCAGCAGGTTCATCGGCGGTGCGCCCATGAAAGAGGCCACGAAGGTCGAGGCCGGATCGTGGTAGATCTCGGACGGTGTGCCGATCTGTTCGATCTTGCCGCCGTTCAGGACGATGATCCGGTCCGCCATGGTCATGGCTTCAACCTGATCGTGGGTGACGTAGATCGAGGTCACACCAAGACGACGCTGGAGAGCCTTGATTTCAATGCGCATTTGGTTGCGCAGTTTCGCATCGAGGTTCGACAACGGCTCATCAAAGAGGAACAGAGCCGGGTCGCGCACGATGGCACGGCCCATGGCAACGCGCTGGCGCTGGCCGCCGGAGAGCTGAGCCGGTTTGCGGTCAAGATACTCGGTGAGGTTCAAAATCGCTGCAGCCTCCTGAACCTTCGCCTCGATCACATCTTTCGGTGTCTTCCGGTTTTTGAGGCCGTAGCCGATGTTCTTGCGCACGGTCATGTGCGGGTAGAGCGCGTAGTTCTGGAACACCATCGCGATGTCGCGGTCGGCGGGGTCCAGATCGTTGACGATGCGGTCGCCAATGCTGAGGTCCCCCTCGGAGATTTCCTCAAGCCCCGCGATCATGCGCAGCAGAGTGGATTTCCCGCAACCTGAGGGGCCGACGAGGACGACGAACTCGCCGTCTTCGATGGTGAAACTTGCGGGTGTGACGGCTTCGACGCCATTCGGGTAGATTTTGCGGACGGCGTCCAAAGTGACTTGAGCCATGTGTGTGTTCCTTACTTGTCGGAGTCTGTCAGGCCCTTGACGAACCAGCTTTGGAAGAAAATGACGACGGCAACCGGCGGGATGACGGCGATGATCGCCAGCATGTTCGCACGCCCGTATTGGGGGATTTCGTTGCCTTCGAGAACTTGGACGATCTGTTTGATGCCGCGCACGAGCGTGTACATGCTCTCTTCTGTCGTCACCATTGTCGGCCAGAGATATTGGTTCCAGCCGTAGACGAACATGATGATGAACATGGCCGCGATCATGGTTTGGGAGAGCGGCACCAGAACGTCGATGAAGAATTTGACCGGCCCCGCCCCGTCGATGCGCGCGGCCTCGACCAGTTCCTCGGGCACAGAACGGAAGAACTGACGGAAGAAGAACGTTGCGGTCGCGGAGGCGATGAGCGGCACGATCAGGCCGGTGTAGGTGTTGAGCAACCCGAGCTTCTGCGTGATCTCGTAGGACGGCAGGATGCGCACTTCGAGCGGCAGCAAGAGCGTCGTGAAGATGAGCCAGAAGGCCATGGTCGCAAACCGGAGACGGAAATAGACGATCGCGTAGGCGGCCATCATGCCAATGACGATCTTGCCGACCGCGAACCCGATCCCGAGGATCAGCGAGTTCATGAGCATCGACATGCCGGAATTCTCACCGGAAAAGCCTGAGGCCTCGAACATCGCTTTGCGGAAGTTGTCGTCGAGCTCCGTGCCGATCATGAGGCTCGGACCATGGCGCATGGTTTCGATGTCGCTCGTCGTCGTGGTCTGGAGCACCATGAGAAGCGGGACGATCATAAAGAGCGCGCCTGCAATGAGGATCGCATGATCGACAACTTGGGACCACTTGACGCGCGGAAGACTCCGCGAGCGCGTGAATTTAGACGTGATATCAGCCATCTGTGTCAGCCTCAGGTGTAGTGGATGCGGCGTTCGACCATGCGGAACTGGAACACCGTAAGCGCGAGAACGAGGATCATCAGGATGACCGATTGCGCGGACGAACCGCCAAGGTCATTGCCGCGGAAGCCGTCGACATAAACCTTATAGACGAGGGTCATCGGGTTGTTGCCGGGCTCTCCCTTCACGAGGGTGTCGACCACACCGAAAGTGTCGAAGAGCGCATAGGTGATGTTGATGATCAGCAGGAAGAAACCGGTCGGCGCGAGCAGCGGGAAGGTCACATCCCAAAAGCGGCGCGTGCCGGAGCGATTGTCGATGAGTGCGGCCTCTCGGACAGCTTTGGGAATGCTTTGCAGGCCGGAGAGGAAGAAGATGAAATTCACCGGCACTTGTTTCCAAACGGACACGAGAACCATCGCGAATGCCGTATCAGAGTAATCGACGCCGAGATTGTAATCCCAACCGAGTGCGCCGAAGAGTTCGGTCAAAGGTCCCCAGCGCTGGTTGAACATCATCAGGCCGATGAAGCCCGCAACGGGCGGTGCGACGGCGTAGACCCACATGAGGAGTGTGCGGTAAGTCTTTGCGCCCCGGATGACATTGTCCGCTTTGACAGCGAGCAGAAGCGCCAGCGCGAGGGAGAAGAAGGTCACGAGGACCGTGAAGAGCAACGTGAAACGCGCGACTTTGAGATACTCAGAAGAAGCGGTCAGCGAGGTATAGTTTTCCAGACCGACGAAGGTTTGGCCGAAGCCAAACGGATCCTGCAGATAGAAGGACGATTTGATCGCGTAACCAGCGGGCCAGTAGAAAAACAACAGAATGATCGACAGCTGCGGCACAAGCAGAAGGATCGGAAGCCAACGCGTGGAAAAACCTGCACGTTTCATAATTCAGCCTTTCGTAAAAGATCCAACGGCCGCGAAAGGGCGGCCGTTGGCGGTGTTCGATGCAAGGGGTTTAGCCTTGGGTTTTTGCGAAACGCTCGAGAAGTGCGTTGCCTTCGGTTTCGATCGCTTTGAGAGCGTCTTCGACGGAGGTTTCGCCGGATAGGATGCGGCCGAATTCGCGGTTCTCGATGTCACGGATCTGAACGTAGAAACCCATGCGGTAGCCGCGGGTGTTTTCGCCGGAGGTGAGCATCAGCTGCTTGATGCCGGTTTCAGCAGCCGGGAAGCGGTCATAGTGGCCGTCTTCTTTTGCCATCTCGTAAGCAGCTTCGGTGATCGGCACATAGCCGGTTTCACGGTGCCACATGTACTGGACTTCCGAGGAGGTCAGGTAGCGGAAGAACTCGGCAGTCGCCTTGTTTTCTTCAGCGGATTTTCCGGACATTGCAAACAGAGCCGCGCCGCCGATGAAAGTCTGGTAGCCCTCTTCGGTGATGGAGGACCAGTACGGCAAGTTCGTTGCGGAGAAGGTGAACGGCAGGTCTTTCGCCATCAGGCCGCCGAAAGAGCCGGAAGAACCGATCCAAAGGCCAACTTTGCCTTCTTCGAACTGTGCCTGGTTGTCGTTCCAACCGGTGCCGTAGTAGCCGAAGTAGCCTTCGTCGAGCCACTCTTTGACGTGGGTCCAGTGCATCGCGAACTCTTCGGTGTTCACGAGGATCTTGGTGCCTTCAGCGCCGGCATAGCCGTTGTCGTTCGTGGCGAACGGCAGGTTGTGGCGGCTGAAGAAGTTTTCGGAGAATTCCCACGGCAGGTGAGACTGAACGAGCGGCACGTAACCAGCGGCTTTGAGAGCCGGAGCGGTCACGGTTTCGAATTCTTCATAGGTCACTGGCGCTTCAACACCAGCGGCTTCGAGAGCTTGCTCGTTGAAATACATCACCGGCGAGGAGGAGTTGAACGGCATGCCGATCATTTTGCCGTTGTTGTCGGCGTAGAAGTAGCGAACGCCGGAGATGTAGTCTTCGATGTCAAAGTCGACGCCGTTGTCCACGAGCAGATCCTGAACCGGAACGGTCGCACCTTTGGCACCAATCACAGTTGCGGAGCCAGCGTCGAACACTTGCATGATGTTCGGCTGTTCGTTGGCGCGGAACGCAGCGATACCAGCGGTCAGCGTTTCCTCATAGGAGCCTTTGAACACCGGCGTGATCTTGTAATCGTCTTGCGAGGCGTTGAAGTCGGTTGCGATCTGGTTGACCACGTCACCGAGGTGACCGCCCATGCCGTGCCACCAAGTGATCTCGGTTTCTGCAAATGCGGTGGTGCCCGTGAGGGCGAACGCGGCGGTGAGGGCCGCGGATTTGAGCATATCCATCAGTATCTCCGGTTTTTCTCATGCCCGTGAACGGGCGAAGGGTCTGGATTGCATCCGCCCGAGACAAGAAAGCCCAATGGCTTTGAGGCTGTGCCGGGCGACACTGGCGCCCTGATGCCGGAGATATGTGATGGTTAGGTGACGTTTTTTTATCGGTTAGACAAAACTTGAAAATCTGATCTGACAATCTTTTTCACAGCTGCCCACCTACGCAAGGCGGAGCCGTCCGCCGAAACAGCACGAGAAAACGCTCTGCAATTGCTGAGCAATCGAATGGGTATATATCGTATAATTGTAAGGGAAAAGTGGCAGTCCGTAGGGGAATCGAACCCCTCTTTCCAGGTTGAAAACCTGGCGTCCTAACCGATAGACGAACGGACCGCGCTTGGTGTGAGCGGGTATGTAGAAAAACCCGCGCGCCTCCGCAAGGGGGAATCTGCGCGTTTCGAAATATTTTTTGTCAGGCCTCTGCCGCGTCCTCGAGACGGAGCTGGGGAGACTGGCGTCCGCCCCATATGTTGACCTCCAAACGGCCCGCCAAATGGAACCGCTTTCCGCCATGCCGCTCAATCGCTGGACCGATAGGGCCATCGAATGCGCCGAAACAGATTGCATCAATGCGTGGACCTGTGCCGTCAGAAAAGCTGACTTTCAGATGGCTTTCGCCCACACGCTTCACGAAATGGATCACGCAATCGGGGAAAGCGAATCTCGGGGCGGGGGCGGAGGCGCCAAACGGGCCAGCGGCTTCCAAGCGGTTGATCAGGTCGATCTGAGCGGCACCCGGCATCAGCATCCCGTCGAGTTTGAGATCAGATGGCCCTATCTCTCCAGCGCCCTGTTTTGCGAGGAGTTCAGCGAGACGATCCATCGCGGGGACAAGGTTCTCACGCGTCACAGTGAGGCCTGCGGCCATTTTGTGGCCGCCGCCTTTGACGAGAAGTCCCTCAGCTGCGAGCCTTTGAATGGATGCGCCGAGATCAACGCCGGACACGGAACGTCCGGATCCTTTCCCGATCCCGTCTTCATCGAAGCCGATCACAACAGACGGGCGGTTCGTGGCCTCTTTCAGACGCGAAGCGACGATGCCCACAACGCCGGGATGCCAGCCGTCTCCAGCGGCCCAGATGAGCGGTGCGTTTTCTCCGAGGGATTCGGCCTGCGCGAGTGCTTCGACCCGCACGTTGTTTTCAATCTCTCGCCGTTCGGTGTTGAGCGCATCGAGTCGTTCCGCGAGGGCCTGCGCCTCATTCGGGTCTTCGGTCGAGAGGAGGCGTGCGCCGAGGTCAGCGGCCCCGATCCGTCCGCCCGCATTGATGCGTGGGCCAAGAAGGAAGCCGAGAGAATAGGACGTTGGGGCGGTGTCCATGCGTGCGACATCGGCCAGCGCACGGAGGCCGATCCTGCCGCGACGCGCCATGATCTTGAGACCCTGACGCACGAGGGCGCGGTTCACGCCGATCAGGGGTGCGACGTCCGCAACTGTCGCGAGTGCGACGAGATCGAGCATCGCCATCAGGTCCGGCCCACGCACGTCTTCCGCGCGTAGTTGGCGTCCCGCTTCGACGAGCATGAGGAAGACGACGGAGGCCGCGCAAAGGTGTGCGAGATCGCCGCTTTCGTCCTGACGGTTTGGATTCACAACCGCGACACACTCGGGCAGGGTTTCGCCGCCGAGGTGGTGGTCTAGAACGATCACATCGGCGCCGACAGCGGCCGCAATTGCGTCGTGTGAGAGCGTCCCGCAGTCAACGCAGATAATCAGGTCGTGATCCTTTGCGAGATCCGCCATCGCGGGCTCGTTGGGGCCGTAGCCCTCATCAATCCGGTCAGGAATGTAGAGCGTTGCGGGCCGTCCCATCTGACGTAGCCATGTGATCAGGAGTGCCGCTGAGGTGCCGCCATCGACATCGTAATCCGCGAAGACAGCAATCTTTTCACCGGCTTTAACCCCGCGCAGAAACCTCTCCGCCGCCGTTCCCATGTCCTTGAGCGACAGCGGGTCCGGCAACAGGTCTTTCAGCTTCGGTTCGAGAAAGCTCTCTGCCTCCGACGGTTCTACTCCCCGCCGCGCGAGCGTTTGGCAGAGTGCGAGAGGCAAACCGGTCTGTTGGACGAGGAACTCGGCCTGACGGATCAGGTCAGTGCTTGGGCCAACCCATCGGCGACCTGTGAGAGAGGCGGAAACATCGAGGAAATCACGCATGGGAGATGTATCTCTCACCTTTGGTGTCGATGCAATTCAATTGGGTCCTCAAATGGCAAACGGCTCCCCGAGTGGAGAGCCGTCTTAATATCTTTAGCGTTTTATTGGAAAGCGGATCAGGCTTTCTTCTTCGTCGGGTTGCGATAGGTCATGCGACGGATGGAGCCGGTTTTGGAGCGCATAAGGATCGTTTCCGTCGTCAGGTAGCCCGGCTCACGCTTGATGCCGTCGACGATGGAGCCGTTGGTCACGCCGGTTGCGGCAAAGATCACGTCTGAGGTGACGAGTTCGTCGCGGGAGTAGATTTTGTCGAGGTCGGTGATGCCGGCTTTCGCAGCGCGGCCACGCTCGTCGTCGTTGCGGAACAACAGGCGGCCCCACATCTGGCCACCCATGCACTTGAGCGCGGATGCGGCGAGCACGCCTTCAGGCGCACCGCCGGAGCCCATGTACATGTCGATGCCGGTGGATGCTTCGGCGCAGTGGATGACGCCCGCCACGTCACCGTCAGTGATGAGGCGGATCGCGCAGCCGGTTTTGCGCAGTTCCGCGATCATGTCTTCATGGCGAGGACGGTCGAGGATGCAGAGAGTGATTTCTTTCGGAGCAACGCCTTTCGCCTTTGCGAGGGCTTCGACGCGCTCGGTCGGGGTCATGTCGAGGGAGACGACATCGGTCGGGTAGCCCGGGCCGATAGCGAGTTTGTCCATATACACGTCCGGTGCGTGGAGGAGCGTGCCGCGTGGGGCCATTGCGATGACGGTCAGCGCGTTCGGCATGTCGAGCGCGGTGAGGGTCGTGCCTTCGAGCGGGTCAAGTGCGATGTCCACAGCCGGACCGTTCCCGTTGCCGACGTTCTCGCCGATGTAGAGCATCGGAGCTTCGTCGCGTTCTCCTTCGCCGATCACCACAACGCCTTGGATGTCGAGAGAGTTGAGCTGTTCGCGCATTGCGTTCACAGCGGCCTGGTCTGCGGCTTTCTCATCCCCGTGGCCGACGTAGTCGGCGGAGGCGATGGCGGCCTGTTCTGCAACACGGGCGAGGCCGAGAGAGAGCATACGATCGTAGAAGGTGGGCGTTTGCGACATGGTAGTTTTGGTCCCTTTTGCGCGGACGGAAGTAATTACCCCTCTTCCTGACCATATGTTCCGCGCTCGGGCAAGGGTGAGGGTGGTGCCGCAGCGCTAACATCAATTTTTTAGCGCTAACATTGCGTGATTTGAGGGATTTGTAACAAATTGGTTTCGGCGCGGGATCGGACTGTGCTGTTCGGAAAGGAAAAGAGCGCTGCTCCTTTTGGGGGCAGCGCTCTTTCTGATCTTGTGATTTCGAGCGTCTTCTCAGACGTGCTCAATGCGGATCGCAACAGGTTCGGACGCAAGCACGTTCGTCGCTTTCATTCCGTCGAGCGCTGCATCCAGAGAGGCGCGCGATGTGGCGTCTGTGACGATCAGCACCGGTGCGACATCGGGGTCTGCGTCCTGACCGTATTGGCGCATACGGTCGATAGAGACGCCCGCATCACCAAGAGCCGCTGCGATCTTTGCGAGAGCGCCCGGTTTGTCGAGCAGCGACATGCGCAGGTAGAACGGCGCCGGGGTCGCGGCGACAGCGGGGGTTGCTTTTTCGAGTGCATCCGCAGGCACGCCGAAGGTCGGCACGCGAATGCCGCGGGCGATGTCCATGACGTCGGACATCACAGCGGAAGCAGTCGGGCCTTCGCCAGCGCCTGCACCGCGCAGAACGATCTGACCCACTTCGTCGCCTTCCAGCACGGTCATGTTTGTTGCGTTTTCCAACTGACCAAGCGGCGAGAGCGCAGGAACGAGGCAAGGTGTCATGCGCTGCTCCAGCCCGCGACCGGTCATCTGGGCAACGCCAAGAAGCTTGATGCGGTAGCCCATGTCTGCGGCGTGGCGAATGTCTTCGATGGTGATCCGCTCGATCCCTTCGAGCACCATGTTGTCAAAATCGACCTGCGTGCCAAAGCCGATGGACGCCAGAATGGCCAGCTTATGCCCCGCGTCGATCCCGCCCACGTCGAGCGTCGGATCGGCTTCAAGGTAACCGAGGGCTTTCGCGGCCTCAAACACTTCTTCGTAGGCGAGGCCTTCGTTTTCCATGCGGGTCAGGATGTAGTTACAGGTGCCGTTCATGACGCCCATGATGCGCTCGATCCGGTTGCCTGCGAGGCCCTCGGTAAGAGCCTTGATCACAGGGATGCCGCCTGCCACAGCGGCTTCGAACCGGAGCGCAGCTCCTTTGGCCTCTGCCTTTTCAGCGAGCGCCTGACCGTGATGGGCGAGCATGGCTTTGTTCGCGGTCACGACATCTTTGCCAGCCGCGAGTGCGGCCTCGGTCGCGGCTTTTGCAGGGCCATCAGAACCGCCCATCAACTCGACGAACAGATCAACGTCATCTCGGACGGCGAGGGCAACAGGATCATCTTCCCAAGCGAAACCCGAAATATCGACGCCGCGATCCTTGTCACGCGACCGTGCGGAAACCGCCGTAATCACCACCGGGCGACCGGCGCGTTGTGCCAGGAGGTTCGCTTTGCGCTGAACGATTTTGATCACACCCGTGCCAACGGTGCCCAGACCTGCAATGCCGATGCGCAGGGGGGATTGGGAAGACGGTGACTTGGACATGGAGGTGCTCCGCAGGTAACAGATTTGCACGCCCTGATAGCCTTGATGCGCGAGCGGCGCAACTGCGGGAATCGATCAGGAGAGGCCTTCGAGTTCGGCCAATATGGCTCTGAGCCATGAACGCTCTGAGGCAGTCAGTGCCGGTTTCGACAAAAGCACCTCTGCCTGCGCCAAAAGTTCCAGACGCCGTTCTGTTGTTTCCGGGGCCTCCGGGGTCTCTGGAAGCAGCGCGCTTTGCGGCAAAAGGACCGGCCACTCGCTCTGGATTGTTGTGTGGGAGATGTGTTTCGTGAGGTCCGGCTCTTGGGAACACCCGCTCACAGCGGCAGCGCCAGTCATCAGGGCGACGGCAACAAAATGGCGGATCGATTTCGTCATTACTCTCTCGGATCTGGCGCACTCGGAATAGGTGTTCATGTCTACGCCGATGCGGCGCGCGGGACAATGCGGCTTTCGCTCATGAGGTGGGCGCGATAAAGGGGGAGGGAGCACATTTCTCCGAGGTAGACCCCAATGTCCGAACTCAGCCTGACCCCGTCCGCAATGCGCCGCGTCTCCGCGACCCTGATGTTGGGGGTGCTCGGGCTTCTGGTGCTCTGGGTGGCGTTACGCCCGGAAGGGCCAACATTCGGATGGCGCATTTTTCTGTTGGTTCTGGGGGGCGGATCGCTTTTTGTCTCATGGATGGTCTGGAGCGGCTCATCGCGTCGCCTTGTTCTGACGGAAGAAGCGCTCCTAGAAGAAGACGGCGGAAGCCGCCGCGAAATCTGCCGTATCTCCGACATTGCCAAGGTTGAGCGCGGCACGTTTGCCTTCAAGCCCTCCAACGGATTTGTCATCCATCTCAAAACGTCGGGCCAGCGTGCTTGGGTTCCCGGACTTTGGTGGCGCTTTGGCAAGCGGATCGGTGTTGGTGGCGTCACCCCGGCAGGTGAGGGCAAAGCGATGGCTGATGTTTTGGGCGCGCGTGTAGCAGGTGGCGACCGTATCGCCTGATCGCGCCCAATGCGGCAGCACAGAGGCCGACTTGCTATAGACGCGACCACGCGTTTCGGAGAATATTGACCTTATGTCGCTGCCCCCCGGATTCTTGGATGAACTTAGAACGCGCTTGTCGCTGACCGATGTCGTCGGACGAAAAGTCATGTGGGATCAGCGCAAGTCCAATCAGGGCAAGGGCGACATGTGGGCCCCGTGCCCTTTCCACCAAGAAAAGTCCGCTTCGTTCCACGTGAATGACAAGGACGGCTATTACTACTGCTTCGGATGCCACGCGAAGGGAGATGCCATTTCTTTCGTGCGCGAGACAGAGAATGTCGGCTTCATGGAAGCAGTTGAGATTCTCGCGCAGGAAGCGGGCATGCCCGTTCCGAAACGTGATCCGCGCGCGCAAGAAAAATCGGACAAGCGGGCAGAGCTCGCCGACGTCAATGAGGCCGCGAACCGCTTTTTCCGTTTGGCGCTGAGCCAACAGGGCGGCGCACAGGCGCGCGCCTATCTCGACAAGCGGGGGATGAAGCCCGAGACCCGAGAACGGTTCGAGATCGGTTATGCGCCATCCGGGAATGCGTTGCTTCGTGTCTTGAAGGATCAGGGCGTCAGTGCGGAAGCTGCGATTGAGGCCGGTGTCGCCGCCAAGCCAGATGACGGCCGCGAGCCCTATGACTTTTTCCGCGACCGGATCGTCTTTCCGATCCGCGATGCGCGGGGGCGGCTGATCTCGTTCGGCGGGCGGGCAATGGACCCGAATGCGCGGGCTAAATATCTCAACGGTCCCGAACGTCTCCTGTTTGATAAGGGCAATGCGCTCTACAACCACGGCCCTGCGCGAGCTGCGTGCGGGCGCGGTCAAACGCTCGTCGTGGCCGAGGGCTATATGGATGTGATCGCCCTCTCGGAGGCGGGCTTCGAGGCGACGGTTGCGCCGCTTGGGACCGCAATCACGGATCGACAGCTGCAATTGATGTGGCGGATGTCGGATGAACCTGTGATCGCGCTGGACGGCGACAAGGCGGGCCTGCGCGCCGCGTTCCGTCTGATTGATCTCGCAATGCCGTTGCTTGAGGCGGGCAAGGGGCTTCGGTTTGCGATTTTGCCTGAAGGGCAGGACCCTGATGAGCTGATCAAGGCCAAAGGACCGGAGGCGATGCAAGAGGTGCTCGACGGGGCGCTCCCGATGGTTGCACTGCTTTGGCGACGAGAGACCGAGGGAAAAGTTTTCGATAGCCCAGAGCGCCGTGCCGCTCTCGATAAGTCTCTGAAGTCTTCGATCCAGACTGTCGCCGATCCGTCGATCAAGCGCCACTATGGCGAAATCCTGAATGACATGCGGCGAGAGCTGTTCCGTGGCAAACGCCCCGCAGCCGTTGAGCGGCGTGCATGGCGTCCCGCACGGGGCAAGTTCGGCAAGATGCCAGCGATCCCGACGGAAGGCTTGAAGGCCTCGCTCATCGTGTCCGGCGACGAAACTCAGGCAGATCTCATGCGAGAGGCCGTCGTCCTTGCTGTTTGCCTGACAAACCCGGGCGTTGCGCTCGAGTTCTTGTCGCAACTCGAAGCGCTTCACATGCAGTCCGAAGAGCACGGGCAGATCCTTCATGCGCTCCTGACACATGTTGATGAGGAAGAGGCTGACGCCTTGCGCGAAAAGATCTCTGCGATGATTGGCCCGGCCCCTCTTGATCGTTTGATGGCGCATCCCCATGTGCAAATTACGCCGCCGGTGCGACGCCCCGAGAGTGATTTGGCACAGATGTGCCTCACCGAGGAATTGGCGAAGCTCAAGGCGCGGCGCGGTTTGAAGGCCGAAGTGGACGAAAGTGTCGCCGACCTTCTTGCCGCCGATGATGAAAAGCTTACATGGCGTCTCAAGCACGCCGCAGAGGCCCGTAATCGGGCCATCAAGGCCGAGGCCGAAGACCGGACCGAATTCGATACGGCCGAAAATGGATTGGAGTTGTCCCGATCAGAACGGGATGCGTTCCGCGCACTGCTGAACAAGATTGCGCCGAACAGGGAGTAAGCACATCAGGTAGATGGTGAAACCGTTGCGTATGTGGCGCGAAACCCAGCGTACGTTGGGCTCTGGTGCAGTTAAGCGGACGGGAATAATGGTATCGGGTGGCGAATCGCCGATTCGCGTGACATGATTCGAAGTGATATTCGATTCTCTGCAATGCGCAGACGATTCGGATGCCAGTCTCCGTGCAGGCGGAGAGGTAGCAGATGCTCAACGGGCCCGAGGCAAATTTCGCCTCATGGTCCGACTATCAGGGGAGAGCCGTATGGCCGCAAAGGACAACGACGACGCCAAGACTGACGATCAGGACCAGGACGTAATGCTCGATGTGAGCCAGGCAGCGGTCAAGAAGATGATCGCCGAGGCGCGCGAGAAGGGTTACATCACCTACGATCAGCTCAATAAGGTGTTGCCGCCCGAGCAGGTGAGCTCCGAGCAGATCGAAGATGTGATGTCTATGCTTTCCGAGATGGGCATTAACGTCATCGAAGACGAAGAAGTCGAAGATGACGACAACGATCAGAAGTCGGATGACAAAGGCGGTGAGCTCGTCGCGACGAGCGGCTCGCGTGAACTTGCGACCTCCTCTGGCGAAACCGAGAAACTCGACCGCACCGATGACCCTGTCCGCATGTATCTTCGTGAGATGGGCTCTGTCGAACTGCTCTCCCGCGAGGGCGAGATTGCAATTGCGAAACGGATTGAGGCCGGTCGCAACACGATGATCCTCGGGCTCTGTGAAAGCCCGCTGACGTTCCAGGCGATCACGATCTGGCACGACGAACTTCTGTCCGAAGACATTCTGCTTCGCGACGTGATCGACCTCGAAGCGACCTTTGGCGGCGGTGTCGATGATGACGAGGAAGAGGAAAATGTTGTCGGCGGTCTGAACGTCGAAAACAACTCCGGCGAAACGAAAGAGAAGCAGCAGGAATACGACGCGGATGGCAATCCGATCTCGTCTGATGATGATGACGATGAGGATGATCAGGCCAACATGTCGCTCGCTGCGATGGAAGCTGCGCTGAAGCCGCAGGTGCTCGAAACCCTCGAGCGCATTTCCAATGACTTCTCGAACCTGTCCGAAATGCAGGATTTGCGGATGTCCGCGACCCTCAATGAAGACGGATCGTTCTCTGACGCCGATGAAGCCGAGTATCAGAAGCTCCGTTCCGAGATTGTGACGCTGGTGAACTCCCTTCACCTCCACAACAACCGGATCGAGGCCCTGATCGACCAGCTCTACGGCATCAATAAACGCGTCATGTCGATCGACAGCTCCATGGTGAAGCTCGCCGACCAGGCGCGCATCAACCGTCGTGAATTCGTCGAAGCCTACCGTGGATCGGAACTCGATCCGACGTGGATGGAGCGGATGACCGAAAAGCCGGGCCGTGGCTGGCAGATGTTCTCCGAGCGCTTCTCCGGCAAGGTCGAAGAACTGCGCGCCGAGATGGCTATGGTGGGTCAGTATGTCGGTGTCGACATTTCCGAATTCCGCCGCATCGTGCAACAGGTGCAAAAAGGTGAAAAAGAGGCCCGTCAGGCCAAGAAGGAAATGGTCGAGGCCAACCTGCGTCTCGTGATTTCCATCGCGAAGAAATACACCAACCGCGGTCTGCAATTCCTCGACCTCATTCAGGAAGGCAACATCGGCCTGATGAAGGCCGTTGATAAATTCGAATACCGTCGCGGCTATAAATTCTCGACCTATGCGACTTGGTGGATTCGTCAGGCGATCACGCGCTCCATCGCGGATCAGGCCCGCACGATCCGTATTCCGGTCCACATGATCGAGACGATCAACAAACTGGTCCGCACAGGTCGTCAGATGCTTCACGAAATCGGCCGCGAGCCGACGCCGGAAGAATTGGCCGAAAAGCTGCAGATGCCGCTGGAGAAGGTCCGCAAGGTGATGAAAATCGCCAAGGAACCTATCTCTCTCGAAACGCCGATTGGCGACGAGGAAGACAGCCAACTCGGCGATTTCATCGAGGACAAGAACGCGGTTCTGCCCCTCGACGCGGCCATCCAAGAGAACCTCAAAGAGACCACCACCCGCGTGCTGGCCTCTCTCACGCCCCGCGAAGAACGCGTGCTCCGTATGCGCTTCGGTATCGGGATGAACACCGACCACACCCTCGAAGAGGTGGGTCAACAGTTCTCCGTGACTCGCGAACGTATCCGTCAGATCGAGGCAAAGGCGCTGCGCAAGCTCAAGCACCCAAGCCGGTCGCGGAAACTGAGAAGCTTCTTGGATCAGTAAAGATAGAGGCGCCTCCCGAAAGGGGGGCGTTTTTTGTTCTACGGCTTGTAGAAAGCGCGGAAAAAGCCCAGAGGTCGCCGCTCATCGCCATACCTCGGTCAGGCGATCCGCGGCTTGCACTCTCCTTCAGCCCGCTTCACACTACCTCCCAAACAGGAGGCCCCTATGTCCCTTTTCTCCAAACTCTTCGGCGGTGGCTCTGCCGCGAAGCCCGCTGCGAATTCTGATGTGAAACCCGAACTCTACGGCGCGGATTACTTGATCTATCCCGACCCTATCAAAGAGGCGAGCGGTTATCGCGTCGCCGCGAAGATCGAGAAGGATTTTGACGGTGTCACTCGAGAGCATCACATGATCCGTGCGGATACGTTTACGTCCGAGGAGGATGCGCGCGTCGCGAGTCTGCACAAGGCGCAAATCTTTATCGACCAGATGGGTGAAGCGATTTTCAACGACTGACGTATGAAAAAGCCCCGCCGCCGAGAGGCGACAGGGCGAAAATCGCGAGGATCAGAGGCCTTAAAGACCGGCTTTGATCGTGTCCGCGATCGGCGTGGTCGGGCGGCCGATCAGGTTCGAGAGCGTTTTGCTATCATCGAACAGCGACCCTTCGGCGGCTTTCGCGTCCGAGTCTGCGAGGACCGCTGCGAAACCTTCCGGAAGGCCAGCGCCGACGAGGGCTTCGGTGAAGGCGGCTTCGGGCATATCGGTGTAGCTCACAGGCTTGCCGGACAGCTCGGACACGAGGGCCGCGTATTCGGTCAGGGTGTAGGCGTCGTCACCTGCAAGCTCGAGCACTTCCCCATCATGACCACCAGCGAGAACGATGGCGGCTGCCTCTGCAAAGTCCTTGCGGGATGCGGTGGCGAGTTTGCCGTCTTTCGCGGCGCCAAAGTGCTGGCCGAGTTCGAGGTCCTGACCAAGCGTCATGGTGATGTTCTCGGAATACCAACCGTTGCGCAGGAGGGTGAAGGGGATACCGCTCTCATTGAGTTTGGCTTCGGTTGCGAGGTGCTCTTCTGCGAGGGCCATGTTGCCGGTGTCGGCATTCAGGATCGAGGTGTAAGCGATGAAGCCCACGCCTGCGGCTTTGGCGGCGTCGATGACATTGCCGTGCTGGACTGCGCGCTGGCCAACCTCGGACGATGAGATGAGCAGGAGGCGGTCAATACCTGCGAAAGCGGCTTCGAGGGCGGCTGCGTCTGTATAGTCGCCGCGACGTGTTGCGATGCCTTTGGCTGCATAGGCCTCTGCGGCAGCGTCGGAGCGGACGAGGGCGATGATGTCGTCTTTTGCGACGAGAGTTGCGAGGTGATCGACGACGAGTTGGCCGAGTTGGCCGGATGCGCCGGTGATGAGATAGGTCGCCATGGGGTATTCCTTTTTGGTTCCGTTTCGCGTATAGGTCTCATTTAGAGACTTTATGCTTTGCTGAAAAGGAGGCACTTTTTCGTGCAAAGGTAACATAGAGGGAACCACCCCCTCGGAAAGGGTTGCGATGCGTGACATTGCGATGAGCCGTTTGGAACAATGGAAAGCGGAAGGGTTCAATCCGCACAATTGCCCCGTGCGTCAGGTCCTGGACCATGTGGCGGCAAAGTGGACGTCTCTGATCCTGTTGGAGTTGGAGACAGGCCCGAAGCGGTTCAACGCGCTCGGACGTTCTCTGCCGGATATTTCGAAACGAATGCTCACGCAATCCCTGCGCGATCTGGAGCGTGACGGCCTTGTCGCACGCGAGGTTTTCGCGACGAAACCACCATCCGTTTCCTATAGTCTCACTGATCTGGGGTGCTCGTTCCTCGGGCCTTTGCATGCCATGATCGACTGGGCATCTGACAAAATGCCCGAAATTGAGGCGGCGAGGGGCAATTTCGCAGACGCATAAGAGCAAAAGAGAGAAATCTCCACGCGCATTGAAACTCTCTTCACCTTTGCGGCGTTCTCTCTGTGAACACGCCAAAGGAGACGAGACATATGACTGCTTCTGTACTTCGCTTTGCCCAACTCGCATGTGCCGGGGCAACAGTCGGAATTGGCGCGGCGATCGCGTCTCCCTACGTGCCGCTGACGGACGAACACCTGAATCCCGAGCCAATTGTCATCGAGGTGCCCGCAGAAGACCTCGCGCGCTGTATCGCCACATTGGAGCAGGTGTTTTTCGGGCCTGTAACGGATGCGACAGTGCAATCCGTGTCGCTCGATCCTGCCGAGCGCGGGCCAGAGGTCACTTGTGTGGTGGAGTGAGCGCACGCCGTCGGAAATTTGTTCAAAGGTCCGCACATGACATGACCGAGTATTGCCGCTTTTCCCCGTTTCAAACATGACCCCGCCGCCGTAAGGTGCGGACATGTCTCATCGTTTTGTCATCTGCGCCTTGGGCGCTTTTCTTGGCGCGCCAGTCAGTGCTATGGCTCAATCTGATCCTTTGTTCCACTGTCATTTCCCGAACGGGAAAGAGGTCACCATTAATGTGCAGGCCGAGGGTGTGAGCTACGCGTTTGGCCCACCACATGCTGCGCCGGAACTTCAACTCGAGCGTCCGTACGCGGATGTCGGCGTGCTCCCCTGGAACGGTGTCGGCCGTTCGATCTGGGAAGAAATACGTATCCCGAACGGTGATGTGACCTATGCGGTTTGGGGGTCGTTCGACCGGATGACCGAGGCGCATGAGGTCTCCGGCGGGATCGTGGTTGAACGGGGCGGCGAAGAACTTGCGCGGTTGGACTGTGCGCCGAGCGGTGTGATCTATGCGCCTTTTTCGTTTTCCGATGTCTATGAGGAGGCCGGATACTGTTGGAGCTTTGAAACGGAGCGTTGGCAGGAGGCTTGCGAATGAGCCACACCACTTTCGAAATTTCTACCCGCGGGCCGGGTCTTTACGAATTCACATCGGACGTGTCGCGTTGGGTGGCGGCTGAGCGTCCGGCGGAAGCCGTGCTCACGCTGATGGTGCAGCATACCTCCGCATCGCTCGTCATTCAGGAGAACGCCGATCCCGAGGTGCGCACTGATTTGACGGAATTTTTCCACAGGCTCGTGCCGCCGACCACCGATCCCTCCATGTCCTACCTGACCCATACCTACGAAGGACCGGACGATATGCCCGCTCATATCAAGTCTGCGCTTTTGCCTACGAGTATCACAATACCTGTCATCAGTGGGCGCATGGCGCTCGGAACATGGCAGGGAATTTACCTTTTCGAACATCGGACACGGCCCCATGCACGTCGTGTTGTCGCGCTTTTGCGATAGAAATGCGTAATTCCTACATATTGACGCGAATTTTTAAGCTACCCAAATTCTAGGCGGCGGCCTATAGTGCCTGTGGATAAGTAGGGCAGAGACCCTAGGGGACCGAGGTAGTGAAGGATAGGGAGGCGCGCCATGCGTTGTCCATTTTGCGGAAATCTTGATACGCAGGTGAAGGACAGCCGTCCCGCCGAAGACCATGTGGCCATTCGTCGGCGCAGGTTCTGTTCGGCCTGTGGCGGGCGTTTTACCACCTATGAACGCGTGCAATTGCGGGATCTGGTGGTGGTGAAAACCAACGGGCGCCGTGAGGACTTTGATCGGGATAAGCTCGAACGCTCTATCCGGATCGCGGTACAGAAACGCCCGATTGAGCCGGAACGCCTTGATCAGATGATTTCCGGTATCGTGCGCCGCCTCGAAAGCATGGGCGAGACGGACATCCCGTCGAAAACGATCGGCGAGATCGTGATGGAAAGCCTCGCGCGGATTGATACCGTGGCCTACGTCCGCTTTGCCTCTGTGTATAAGAATTTCCAAGCCGCTGACGACTTCGACAAGTTCGTAAGCGAGTTGCGACCGGACGCGAAGCCGGAGGAATGATCCTTGGATGATGTTGGCGTGATGCGCCATGCGCTCGGGCTCGCGGCACGTGGGCTCGGCAACACGTGGCCGAACCCCGCTGTGGGCTGCGTGATCGTGCGCGGCGGCACCGTTGTCGGGCGCGGATGGACGCAGCCAGGTGGCCGGCCCCACGCCGAAACAGTGGCGCTCGCACAGGCGGGAGACCGCGCACGCGGAGCGACGGCCTATGTCACGCTGGAACCCTGTTCACATCATGGAAAGACGCCGCCATGCTCCGAGGGGCTGATCGCGGCGGGCGTGTCACGCGTCGTCTGTGCCTTGGGTGATCCCGATCCCCGTGTGAATGGTCGCGGCTTTGAGATGTTGCGCGCTGCTGGCATCGAAGTCGTGACAGGCGTGTGTGAGGCCGAAGCCCGCGCGCTCCAGATCGGGTTTCTCTCAAATGTCGTTCTTGGCCGCCCGATGGTCACGCTCAAGCTTGCGATGTCGTGGGATGGGCGCATCGCAACCGCGTCCGGCGAAAGCCAGTGGATCACAGGCCCGCAGGCGCGCCGACGTGTCCATGCCATGCGAGCAAACCATGATGCGGTTTTGGTAGGTGGCGGCACGGCGCGCGCCGATGACCCGAGCCTCACAGTGCGCGGACTTGGCGTCACGAAACAGCCCGTACGCGTGGTCATGTCGCGCCGTCTCGATTTGCCGCTCACAGGGCAACTCGCGCGGACAGCGGGTGAGATTCCGGTCTGGATCATTCACGGACCTGATGCCTCAGAGGAACTCCGCTCGGCATGGGAGGGGCTGGGCGCTATGCTGATGGAAGTGCCTGTCACTGCGGGGCATCTCGATCCCGAAGCAAGTCTTGCGGCTTTGGGTGAACGCGGCCTCACGCGGGTCTTTTGTGAGGGCGGCGGGGCGCTTGCGGCTTCGCTCCTCGGCGCGGACCTTGTGGATCATGTGAATGTCTTTACTGCAGGTCTCGGGATTGGGGCTGAGGGCCTGCCTGGGCTAGGGGCTATGGGGCTGGACCGCCTTGGCGCTGCGCCGCGTTATCGATTGGAAAGGTTGGACCAAGTTGGTCCGGATGTGTTGAGCCACTGGGTTAGAAAGACTACGCTCATTTAATCCCTAAAAGACGCGCGCGGAGTTTCCGGAGCGCGACGAGGACGCTCTGCGCGAGGGGGGACCGCCCCGCCGGTGCGTGTGCTAATTGTTCGAGCGCTTCTTCTGGAGAGATGGCATCCCCCGTCGCAGGATCGAAATAGCGCGGGAAAGCGATTAGCGTGGCGTGTGCGAGGCCGAGTAGGGTCGGACGCACTGTGCGGCGTGCGGGTACGTCTCCGAGATCGGTCGTCAGTCCCCATCCCGCATAAAACGGTGCACCGAGGCAGGTCACTGGTTTGCCGCGGAGCATGGCCTCGAACCCCATAAGCGACGTCATTGTCCAAACCTCGTCACAGGCATCAATGAGCGCGAGGGGATCGGCGTCCTTCGCGATGACATCGGCGAGGGTGTCAGCATCCCTCACCCGCCCGCGCCGTAGTCCGGCCTCAACATCGGGATGCGGTTTATAGACCAAAACAGCATCGGGATGCGCGTCGCGTGCGGCCTTGAGCAACGCCGCATTGGTGCGGGTATCAGTCGTCCCGTATGTGATTGAGGCATCGTCTTCCACCTGACCTACGACGAGGACCCGATGGCCGTCGGGCAGGGCGGGTGTGCCGGAGCCGACGTTGTATTTGCTCAGGTTCAGTTCGGCCAGCCGCGCGAGGAAGTGTTCCGTCCGCTGCCGCTGCGCGCCGGTGAGGTCGACACTTTCCGCGATGAGGGTCTCGAGGCGCGACGGGCGGCTCGGATCGAAATAGATGCCGAGGTCATCGAGCGTGAGAGAGGTCGGGCGGACGAGCGCCGCGCCTAGCCCGCGTGAGCGCAGGAAACCGTCCTCAAGTCTTAGATCGGCTCTTTCAGATGGCCCCCAGACGATGTGTTTCATACCTTTGGATTGGGCGGCATCAATTCTGTCTTCGCGGTTTGTTATCTCAAGCGCAGCATTGCCGAAATAGGCGCGCAGGAACGGGCGCTTCCACGGGAGGATATTGGACGCGACATACCCCCCAGCGTCCTCTCGGTTCGCGCGATCGCGTGCCTCAAGACGAGCGAGGAGTTTCTCGACTTCGAGGAGGGCGCTGCCCTCAGTCCAAGAGGTTGCCTGCATAAATGCGGCATAGAAGAGCTGGGCGCGCGTCAGTTTGCGCGTGCTGTAGGGGTTCGGGTGCTCATCGTCGGTCAGGTCGAGGTTCGAATACCAAGGGGCGCCGAAGACCCGCGGGCGATGACCGGAAAAGATCGCGTCTGCGCCATCGCCGCTGCTGTGTGTGTAGACCGATGTCGCGTGCTCGAGCACGTTATAGAGATTGGTCTCGGGCGGCAGGAGGGTGAGACGGGGATCGTCGATGTCCTCGAAGTAGCCGCCGGGACAGGTTAGGATGGCGACATTCGCGTTGAGAAGCTCTGTCTGCGCGAAGACGAGCATTTCCTGCATATCGAAGATCGACGGCGCGTTCGGGGCATCGCTGGGTTGATCGAGGACGAGCACAAAGGGCATGTCCGGCAGATGGGCCGGATCATCGCTTTCGGGCGACCTCGAGAGTTTGAGAGTTCTGAGCCATTCCGCCGTGTTTCTGGCGCGTGTGAGGTCGGCGGTGTGGTCCAGTGGGTCTTGCGCGATCACGTTTGTGATCTCAAAACGTGTTTCGACACCGTAAGCGTGCTCTTGAAACACGCGATCAATCAGCAGCGGACGCTCATAAGAAAGCCGCCCCTCCAGATGGGATGGGGCGGCTTTTTTTGCGATGTCGCGCTTGGGGGCGACCATGAAACTTACTGGCCGATCTGGGCTAGGGAGTCCGCAGAAGTGGCCGCGCCGGTGATCGCGCTGATGGTTTTCTGCCATTGGACGAATGGCGCCTCTGTCACGTAGACGGTGTCGCCGTCGCGGATCAGGAAGTCCTGAGCGAGGAACAATCCGTTCGGTTCTGTCAGGTCGAGCACATAAACGACGCGCTGATCGCCGACGAGGTCGGTCCTATTGGTGACCTGACGGGCAATGGTCTCGGGCTCTTTGCGGAGGACGAAAACGCCTTTTGGATCGGCTGTGCCCGTTCTCAGGCCGCCGACTTGCGCGATTGCTTCGAGAGCGGAGAGATCGCGGGTCTCGAAGGAAATGACGCTTTGGCCACCCGTGGCGCCCATGGCGATGTAGGATCTAGGATCAGCCTCGATGATAATTCGGTCGCCGTCACGAAGCGCGATGTCGAATTCAGGTTTTTCGTAAAGGTCTTCAAACCACACTCTTCCGGTGAGCCCGCCACGGGTGACTTTTACCTGAGCGACACCCGGGTCGACCGCAACACCGCCGGCGCTTGCAAGCATTGCTGTAAGGCGGCGTGTCGGACGCTCGATCTGCACCACCCCATTGCCTGCAATCGTCACCGTGGCTCCGTCTCCCGCAGAGCGCGTCAGCATGACCTGCGGGTCAGGCGTTTGCGTCGCGAGTTTTTCGGTGATGATCCGGCGGATCGCTTCGGGGCTATTGCCAGCCGCCTTGATCCGTCCGGCGTAGGGCACAAAGATAAAGCCGGTTCCATCCACCTGAACGTTTGAGAGGCTCGTGGCGCTGCCGCCTGCGCCTGAGAGCAGGCCGTCATCAACGTTTTCCCAGATCGTCAGCGAAAGCGTGTCGCCTGGGGCGATTGTGTCCGACCCGATGAGGCCCGCGTTGATGAACGAAGGTGGAAAGGCGAGGACTTCTTTGAACGCAGTGATTTCGTTGACCTGGTCGTCAATGGGAACAATGAACGATCCGTTTTCAGTCGAAGAGGCGCCAGACAGAAGTTCGCTCTTGTAGGGGCCGGAACGTGGAAGCCCACAGGCGGAAAGGCTCGTCATCAGGAAGACAAGCGCCATAGCGCGGGTTTTACGCGACGTCAGAAATGTCACTCTCGATCTCCTCTGCCTGCAAACCGGCTTTGGCCAATGTTTCCCATGGGTTTAGTGGGAACGCTATTCGATGGCGAGTCAAAAATCCACATGGACGCGGGTGCAGCAATGGGCGTGCTTGAATGTGTTGCGGACCTGCAGCGGAGACAAGCGGGATTGAGTGGTCTCCGGCCACATTATGTTTACTTTACAAGACGTAACGGAGGGCGAGGAGAAGCTGTGCCAGAGAGAAGTGCCGTGTCAGGGCTTTCCTTTGCGAGCATCAAATCCACAACCAGACGCAGGAGCCGCTTTCGTCCCCGATGGGAGTAGAATCCACCGGCGACCTGCGATGTTTCAAGAAGGAAGTGACGGTAGGTGCTGTAGGCTTGTGCATTGGGGCGCGTCGGCGCGCGGAAGAACTCTTCGAGAGGCTGGGTCGAGACGAATTCCGGTTTGTTGTATACGGCGCTGCCGAGTGTCCGGATCGGGAGGCCAAGCCAAAGCGCCTGCTGTCCTGCGGTCGAATTGACCGTCACGGCGGATCTGGCGTTGCTCAGAAGTTTCTGCAGTTTGCCGCCGCGCACAAAGTGAACGCGGTCTTGCAAGCCGTGTTCGCCAGCAAGGCGTTTGATCTCGTGCTTGAGGTTGCGGCGGTCGTTTTCTAGCGGGTGGGCTTTGAACACGAGATGATGGTGTTTCGGTGCACCTTTCGCAAAGCCATCGATCACGTCGGCCATGAACTCCGTCATCGTGGCGTAGGGGCTATGAAACAGAAAGCTCGTGTCATGCTCGATCTGGAGAAGCGCAATGTGGAACGGATGCCCTGCTCCGAGAATCGCGCGTGTCCGAAGTGCGCGGGAGATCCAATGAGTAGGCATCATCATGAGGCGTTTGAAATACAACAGGAACTCTCGATGAACAGGGAGTTCCCTGTGGCCGCGGTAATTCTTGAACGACGAATTCCTGAAGATCACGAACCAGTGGTAGAGAGCGCCGTAGAAGATGTGTTCCTTCATATCCCCCCAGAGTGCGGGGGTCTCGATCGGGTCATGCTCGATCTCGTTGAGCGCGTCTGACATCTCATCCACGGTGAGGTCCATCAGAACGGAATGCCCGTTCGATCCGTCCCGCTCGTAAGTGACCCAGTATGGACGAATATACCCCTCTTCAAACACGTGGACCGTCAGGCCCCGCGCCTTTGCCCGCTCAATCGCGAGCGCATGGACTGGCCGCGTGTCTCCGTAGAGCACGAGGTCAGTTACACCTTTTTCGGAGATGATTTCTTCAAGGCGCTCGGGCCATGCGTCGGGAGAGTCGGTATAGGGGATGAAAGATGACTTCGAAAACCAGAACGCCCGATCGCCGGCATTAAAGCCCACGCGCCAGACGTCTGCGCCTGCGGATTTGAGCATTTTCCCGAGCGACCAGAAAAAAGGCCCGTGAGGTCCTTGGAGAAGGAGAAAGACACGGTTCGTATCAGATGGGTCACTCGATAACACTGGCATGCAGACCTTTTGCGCCATTCTTCGATAAATGTCTGTTAAAAACCTGACTGTCCGGGAAAAATCGGGCTGATTTGTGGCGCGAGGGCCGCAGGATTTTTTGCCGTCCTCTTGATCGATGCAGGATCGGAAATCGCATTGTGAGATCCTGCCGCTTGCAGAGCGGCGTCGCGATGGCTAGGACTTTGTCAAAACACCTCAAGGAGACGGCATGTTCACCGGCATTATCACCGACATCGGCAAGGTTCTTGAACTCGAGAAACGCGGGGATTTGCGGGCGCGCATCGGATGTGCCTACGATATCGCCGGCATCGAGATCGGCGCCTCTATCGCCTGTAACGGTGTGTGCCTGACGGTGATCGCCCTCGGCTCTGAGCCGCAAAACTGGTTCGATGTCGAAATCTCTGCCGAAAGTGTGTCGAAGACCAACATTGGCGATTGGGTCGAAGGCACCGCGCTCAATCTGGAGCGGGCGCTGAAACTGGGTGACGAACTGGGCGGTCATATCGTCTCGGGTCACGTGGATGGCGTCGCTGAAATCATTGGGCTGACCGATGAAGGCGACAGCACGCGGATCACGTTCAAAGCTCCGGATGAACTCGCAAAATTCATTGCGCCGAAAGGGTCGGTTGCCCTGAATGGCACCTCGTTGACCGTGAATGAGGTCGACGGTGCGACCTTCGGAATCAACGTCATCCCGCACACCCAAGAGGTGACGACATGGGGCCGGGCATCTGTCGGGGATAAGATCAATCTCGAGATTGACACCCTCGCGCGGTACGTCGCCCGACTGCAAGAGTGGCAGGCCTGAGCGGCGCGCACCACGGGAACCAATTGACCTGAGATTGCCAAGAAATGGCGTCGTTCGGAGTGCCGAGGCGCGATGAGAGGCAGAGCGGGTTCAGTCTCGCAAACTCGTTAGTCAGATCGATATCTGCCTGTTTTTCGGCTCCTGAACGCAAATTTCCTGCGGTTTCGCAAAAAAGCGTCGCAATTGTGCATCGCGTGAGACTCGCCTTTGCTCTCGCAAAGCTGTATCGGGATGCAAAGACTGATTTTAAGGCCCGCGACACCCATGACTCAACCTGACAGCTACCATGATGCCATCTCTCCCATTGAGGAGATTATCGAAGACGCCCGTAACGGTCGGATGTTCATTCTCGTTGACCACGAGGATCGCGAAAACGAAGGCGATCTGGTGATCCCGTCCCAGATGGCGACTCCCGAAGCCATCAACTTCATGGCGACCTATGGTCGTGGTCTGATCTGCGTGACGCTCACCGGCGAGCGGATCGATGCGCTGGGCCTGCCGATGATGGCATCCAACAACTCTTCGCGTCACGAAACCGCGTTCACCGTGTCCATCGAAGCCCGCGAAGGCGTTTCGACCGGTATCTCCGCACATGACCGTGCGCGCACGGTTGCTGTCGCAATCGACCCTTCCAAAACGGCCGCTGACATCGCGACGCCGGGGCACATCTTCCCGCTGCGGGCGCGTGAAGGTGGTGTGCTTGTGCGTGCGGGTCACACAGAGGCCGGTGTCGATGTGGCGCGTCTTGCGGGTCTTCTGCCGAGCTCCGTGATCTGCGAGATCATGAACGAGGACGGCACCATGTCGCGTCTGCCCGATCTCGTGAGCTTCGCGCAAAAGCATAACCTCAAAATCGGCACGATCTCCGATCTGATCGCGTATCGCCGCCGCCACGACAACCTTGTGGAGTGCACGGGCAAACGCACCGTCACCTCCGAGTTCGGCGGTGAATGGGGCATGGAAATCTTTACCGACCGTCTGCACGGCGCAGAGCACATCGTGCTCACGAAGGGGGATTTGAGCGGGCCAGAGCCCGTTCTCGTGCGTGTGCACAACCTGAACCCGCTCCATGACGTTCTGGGCATCGGCGAAGGTGGCAGCGAGATCGAAGGTGCGATGAACCTCATCGCGAGCGAAGGTCGCGGTGTTGTCGTCCTGCTGCGTGACACAACAATGAAGATGGTTACGGAAGGGCATGCCTCCCCGCAGACGCTGCGTCAGTATGGCCTCGGCGCGCAAATCCTCGCGGCGCTCGGTCTGTCCAAGATCGAACTGGCCTCCAACAGCCCGATGCCGAAGGTCGTTGGTCTGGACGCTTACGGTCTCGAACTGACCGGCACGCGTAAAATTTCCGAAGGAGCTTGAGCCATGGCCGCTGCAGAACAACACCACATTCTCGATCTGCCGACGTTTGAGGCTCCGGTCAAAATCCTGATCGTTGTTGCCCCATACTACAAGGACATCGCGGACGAACTCGTTGCTGGCGCGAAAGCCACGGTCGAAGAGGTTGGCGGCACTTGGGAACTCGTGGAAGTCCCTGGCGCGCTCGAAGTGCCGACCGCGATCTCCATCGCCGACAAGCTGTCGAACTTCGACGGTTATGTCGCGCTCGGTTGCGTCATCCGCGGCGAGACCACGCATTATGAGACCGTTTGTAATGACAGTTCCCGTGCGATTCAGTTGATGGGGCTGCAGGGCGTTTGCATCGGCAACGGCATCCTGACCGTGGAAAACCGCGAGCAGGCCGTCGTGCGCGCAGAATCGAAAGGTCAGAATAAAGGTGGCGGCGCGGCTGCTGCGGCCTTGCATCTCATCGCGCTTTCGCGCAAATGGGCAAATCCGAGCAAGGGCGTGGGATTCCATTCCGACGCGATCCGTCTTGCCGGTGAAGCCAAGGGATCTGATACAGTATGACCGACGAGAACGACCACCTGAAACCGCCTTCCAAACGCGAGATGAAATCCGCGGCGCGCCTCTATGCAGTGCAGGCGCTGTTTCAGATGGAAGCCTCCGACATGACCGTCGACAAGGTGCGGCGTCAGTTCTACGACCACTTCTTCGGTCTCGTGACCGAGGAAGAGGGCGAGTTCATCGACGGTGATAGCGACCTGTTCCACGAAGTCACCGAGATTGCCGTGAACGATCAGGCGAAAATTGACCAGATGACTGACCGTGCGCTCGTCGCCAAATGGCCGATCGCGCGTATCGACTCGACGCTTCGTGCGCTGTTTCGTGCGGCAGGAGCCGAGCTCCTGTCCGAACGCACGCCGCCGAAGGTTGTGATCGTGGAATACGTGGACGTCGCAAAGGCGTTCTTCCCTGAAGGACGCGAGCCGAAGTTCGTGAATGCTGTGCTCGACCACATGGCACGTGAGGCACGTCCGGAGGCGTTTTAAGCCGGAGATACGAATCTCGGTCGCGACTGATTTCAAAACGCTCCGCTCCGTGCGGGGCGTTTTGCGTTTGGGGCTGCGACGGAATGGTTCTGGAAAGATTTGGCCGTTGTGCTATCATTCTTGAATATGTTCTGACGCACGGAGCACTGCCATGCCCAAGCTTGTAAAACTCTACATCACTCAGGTTCTCATCGGTTACGCGATTGCCGCCGCATTTGTCGGTGCGCTTCTGTATTTCAACGTGGCGAACCTCTGGCATCTCGTGACACACAACGATGCGGGCAATCTGGCGGTTGTTATTCTCTGGTTTGCAAACGGCATCGTTTTTTCCGGTGTCCAGTTCGCTATTCGTATCATGGGGATGGCGGAAAAAGAGGGCGGTGACACCGGAGGCAAGCGCGATGATCTGCCTGTCTCGCTCGAACCGATCCCCGTGACGGTTGAGGTTCGCAAAAAGACCTGATCCGGTTTCGGAATTTCCACACAAAAAACGCGCCCCCGGTGAGGAGGGCGCGTTTTTTGTAGGTGGCGGGGGACCACAGCATCCGTAGCAGCGCGTTGCTCCCGAAGCCTGAAAAATCAGGTGGGCGCCGGGTAATCAAACCAGGGTCTGAACAGAGCCAGCTCCCATTCGGTTGCGTAAGGCCACCGGAGTCTTGCGCCCATGTGTACGTGAAGAGCAGATCCCGCCAGCGCACCACTTAGGTCTCTGTGACAGAGCCTGCAAGGGGGAATGCACAAAGAGTTATGACATGCGCGTGATACAGCTTAGGTCATTCGGGTGGACGGGATGATGAAAGCCCTTAGATTAGAGGCATGACCGCTGACATCGATCCATTCATCTCGAACGCCCAGCCGGGCCAACTCCTTGCGCGTGGTGTGTGCCGCCATCTGCGCAGCTATGACTTTGTGACGGTTGAAGAGCTCGTCCCGACACGTGGTCTGCGGGTTGATGTGATGGCTCTGGGGCCGAAAGGTGAGGTTTGGGTGGTCGAGTGCAAATCCTCCCGCACGGATTTCACATCTGATTCCAAATGGCAGAACTACCTAGACTGGTGTGACCGCTATTTCTTCGCGGTCGATCAGGACTTTCCGACCGAAATTTTGCCGGATGACGCAGGGCTGATCATCGCCGACGCCTATCACGCAGAGATCATCCGAATGCCCGACGAAGACAAACTCGCCGCCGCGCGCCGCAAGGTGCTTCACATGAAGTTTGCCCGCCACGCAGCGCTCAGGCTCCAGAGCTATCGGGACCCGGGTGTGCCTGCCATGTTCGGTGGCGAAACCTAGTTATTTGGAAAGCTTGCGCGCCTGAGCCGCGGCCGCCATGAGCTCTTCCGCGATCTCTTCGGCTTCTTCCGGCTCGAAATCCATCGGGATTTCCACGCCGCCGCCCTCGACAAACAAACGCACCATTCCCTCTGTGGTCGGACCGATTTGAAGGTTGGCTTCGATGTCGCGTTCAGAATTGATGCCCATGGCGGTGGCTCCTGTGTTTCGGCGTCATGGAATACGCGCTCGGGGGCGTTGGTGCAAGAGGGGCGGACATCAGGCGTTGTCGACTTCGTCGCATTTTTCGGCAGATCGCCTCTTGCAATCCCGAAATGAGACCAGTAAATGCTCCCTCAGTGCCGCCTTAGCTCAGTTGGTTAGAGCGCCTGATTGTGGATCAGGAGGTCCCCCGTTCGAGCCGGGGAGGTGGTACCACCCTCACTTCATTATTGGAATGTTCGCCCGGCTCTATGAGTGTGTCGGGTTCAGTCTGTTGTCACGGTCTTGCGTAGTGCACCGGTTTCGGCGTCGAAAATCAGAATATCGTTGTCGGACACGATGGCGACCCAATCCCCGCCGCGCGTAAAGGCCTCGGGCATAATTCCTTCCGGCAGATCGAGATGATCGGGCAGATCAAAGGACACCTGTGGTGCCTCATTCCCCTCCATCGACGGGAAGCGCGTGACAAGCAGGCCAATCAGCACTAGAAACCCGCCAATCATCACAACGAGAAGTGTCGTCACCAGCCGCCGCAACAGCGTCAGCTTCCTGGCTTCCTTCGGATCAATTTCAATCGGGTCACTCATGTCAGCGTCCAATCCTGTCGCCAAAGTCGAATTCGTGATCGGGGAAGCCCCGCCCAAGCGCCTTGATAAGGCGATTGCCCGCGATGTGCCAGAAGAAGCCACTCTGTCGCGCTCCCGTTTGGTCAAATTGCTCGCCGATGGGGCGATCAAGGTGAACGGACAGGTGGTGACGGACCAAAAGGGCAAGGTCTCTGAGGGGGACGTGGTTGAGATCACTGTCGAGATTTCGTCCGATGTGGATGTTGTGGCGGAGGATATCCCGCTCGACGTGATCTATGAGGACGATGACCTGATCGTGGTGAACAAGCCTGTCGGCATGGTCGTCCATCCTGCGCCTGGGTCTCCCTCAGGCACACTCGTCAACGCGCTGATGTATCATTGCGGCGATAGCCTGTCCGGCGTTGGCGGTGAAAAGCGTCCAGGCATCGTGCACAGGATCGACAAGGACACCTCCGGACTTTTGGTGGCCGCGAAGTCCGACAAGGCGCATCAGGGCCTCGCCAAGCAGTTCGAGAAGCACACGGTCGAACGCAAATACCTCGCGCTCGTCTACGGCGCGCCGGATGTCATGGACCCGCGTCTGCGTGGTGTGAAGGGTGTTGGATTTGAGGGCTCGTCAGTGATGCGGATCACGTCCTATCTCGGTCGACACAAAACGGATCGTCAGCGGCAGGCCGTGTCCTTCGATGAGGGCCGCCACGCGATCACGCGTGCGCGTGTGCTCGAATACTTTGGCACGCCTCCACAGCTTGCCCTCATGGAATGCTGGCTGGAAACCGGTCGGACACACCAGATTCGCGTGCATATGTCTCATGCGGGTCACGGTCTCGTCGGGGATCAAACCTATGGCGGGCGTCGCAAGCTCAATCACAAAGCTCTGTCCGACGCCGCGCGCGTTGCCGTTGCAGAGTTTCCTCGTCAGGCGCTGCACGCTGCCGTCCTTGGATTCGTGCATCCTGTGACGGGCGAGGACATGCGCTTTGAGGCGCCGCTGCCCGAAGACATGCAGCACCTCATCGACACGTTGTAAGCGTTTAGGCTACTGCGCCTCGCATGTTGCGGTGCCCGAACAAGAGCCAGAGGCAGAAACCCGTTTCCGCAATGAGCGGAAGAACGTAAGCCGGTTCGATCAGGTCCGCGACGGCTGGCGCGAGCAGAGCGGAGAGGCTTCCGACGGCGTAGACCACTGCCGCTCCGAAGAGGGCAGGGGGTAGCCACTTCGGGGTAAGCCCCGAATGGCAGAGGATGCGTGCCATCAGGACTGTATTCACAGCAAAGAACAGCAGGCCGAGGTCATAGCCGTCCGCGCCTATGGCCATCAGAACGGGGGCCTGTTCCGGCAAATGAATGGCCGCAATTTGCGCCATCAGGGAGGCACCAATGATCCCGCCCTGAATGAGACGAAAGATCATCGCGGCAAGGGCTTCGTTCGGGGAGACGTGGCGGAAGGCGAGAAAGAGCAGGATAGCGAGCGCCGCATCTGCCGCGACCATCAATGCATCGAAGACGAGACCGAGGCGGAGATAGCCGACGCGCTCAGTCAGGTCGGCGGTAGCAAGCGCCATAGGGCGCAGGACCATATCGGCTGAAATGCCGAAAAAGATGATGACGAGATAGGCGACACCAGCTGCGATCATCAGGTTGTGGCGGGTGGTAATTGTGAGCGTATGGGGCATGGGGATACCTTTCGAAACAGGGACGCCCCTATTATGTGTATGTGATATTGAATAATATATTGCCCAATAGCGTCTCTATGATATGCAAAAATGCATGGATAAGCCGAACCGAAACTGGTCAGCCATCAATTTTGATTGGACCCGCGCCCGCGCATTCCTCGTCACGGCGGAGGAGGGGTCTTTGTCTGCGGCGGCGCGCGCCCTAAGGATGAGCCAGCCGACCTTGGGCCGACAGGTGGCGGCACTTGAGGAGGAATTGGGTGTCACCTTGTTTGACCGCGTTCCGCGTGGCCTTGCGCTGACACCGACGGGTCTCGCTCTCTTACCGCATATGCGCGCGATGGCCGAGGCGGCGATGGAGGTTCGTTTGATTGCGTCGGGCGAGGCTGAGGCGCTCGATGGGACGGTTGCGATCTCTGTGTCGGAAATCGTCGCGGCCTATTACATGCCGCCCGTGCTCAAGGCGCTGCGGCAGCGCGCGCCGAATTTGCAGGTGGAGCTGGTCGTCACGAATGATCCCTCTGATTTGCGGAGGAGGGAGGCGGATGTGGCGATCCGGTCATTCTGCCCGAAAGAGCCGGATTTGATCACGCGGAAGATCGGTGACGAAAGCGTGCATCTCTATGCGGCCAAAAGCTACGCCGCAAAGCTACCTGACGACATCACGCAGGCGGATTTCATCGGCTATGACACCGGGCCGCGTCTCCGGCAGGCACTTTCAAGCATCGGCCTTGACGTCGCGGCAGAGCGCTTTCTCGCGGTGTCGAATTCCCACCTCGTTGTCATGGACATGATCCGCGCAGGTCTCGGGGTCGGGATTGTCCCAGATCGGGTGGCGGCGCGGGACCCGTCGCTCGTGCGGGTCGGTTCCTATCCGGCGCTTTCCCACGAAATGTGGGCGGTTGCGCATAGAGAGTTGCGCACATCTGCACGTATCAGGGTGTTGTTTGATGCTTTGGTGCAAAATATAAGGTAGGCAACAGCCCTGTAACAGAGGGCACATTGCTGTGAAAACGATGAAATGCCGTGGAACAAAGACGGAAACGCGCTCATTTTACGTATAACAGTTGAGTTTAAGAAAAACGCAACACGCACTTGAAAGGCAAAGTCGACGTCCCCAGATGGATGTTAAGCCTTGTTACATAGGCGTTCGATGCGGGAGAAATGTGAGACATGAGTAACTACGCCAATTTGCCAGCCCCCAGCCCGGAACAGGGTCTGAACCGCTATCTTCAGGAAATCCGCAAATTCCCCATGCTGGAGCCTGAGGAAGAATACATGCTGGCCAAACGGTGGGTGGATCATGAGGATGCACCTGCTGCCCACAAACTTGTCACATCCCACCTGCGCTTGGCGGCTAAAATCGCTATGGGCTATCGCGGCTACGGACTGCCGCAGGCAGAAGTGATCTCCGAGGCCAACGTCGGTCTCATGCAGGCGGTGAAACGCTTCGATCCCGAAAAGGGTTTCCGCCTCGCGACCTACGCGATGTGGTGGATCCGTGCGAGCATTCAGGAATACATCCTCCGCTCCTGGTCGCTCGTGAAACTCGGCACCACGTCCGCACAGAAGAAACTGTTCTTTAACCTGCGCAAGGCGAAGGCGCGGATCGGTGCGTTTGAAGAGGGCGATCTGCGCCCGGAAAACGTCCAGCGGATTGCGAACGATCTCGGTGTGACCGAGGAAGAAGTGATCTCCATGAACCGTCGTATGTCGGGCGGGGATGCGTCCCTAAATGCCACCGTCGGCAGCGATGAAGACGGATCTGCGCAATGGCAGGATTGGCTCGAAGACGAATCCGCGAACACCGCGGCTGACTATGAAGCCCGCGATGAAATGGACAGCCGCCGCGAACTTCTCGTGCGGGCGATGGAAGCGCTCAATGATCGTGAGAAAGACATCCTGATGGAACGTCGCCTCAAGGATCAGCCTGTTACGCTCGAAGACCTTTCGGTGAAATACGAGGTGTCGCGCGAGCGGATTCGCCAGATCGAGGTCCGCGCGTTCGAGAAACTGCAGGCGCGGATGCAGGAGCTTGCGAAAGAGCAAGGAATGCTCGAACAGGCCTGATATCGCTCGTTATTTTGAAATGAAGGAAACCCGTTGCCTGTCGTGGCGGCGGGTTTTCTGTTTTTGTTTCGGGGGCTCCTGCGGTTAGGGTTCCTCAACAGACAAAGGAGTTCCTGATGACCCGACCGATCAGATTTGGTGTTCTCGGTGCCGCGAAGTTCGCGCGTGAGTTCATGGCGCCAGCGATCCATGAAGCGAGCGGGGCTGTGTTTGCCGCTCTCGCGACCTCAAGCGCGGAGAAGGCAGCGCCGTTTCAGGCGTTTCAGCCGGACCTTAAGGTCTTTGATGACTACGATGCACTCCTGAAGAGCGACGACATTGATGCCGTTTACGTCCCGCTGCCCAATAGTCTGCATGTAGAATGGTGCCTCAAGGCGATGGACGCGGGCAAACATGTGCTCTGCGAAAAGCCGATTGCGATGAAGGCGGAGGAAATCGACCAACTGATTGCGAAGCGGGATGAAACGGGCCTGATGTGCGTAGAGGCCTACATGATTGCGCATCACCCACAGTGGCATCGTGTGCGAGAGTTGATTGCCACAGGCGAAATCGGCGAGTTGAAGCGCGTTGAAACGGCTTTCAGTTTCAATCTCTCCGATGCGGAGAACATTCGTCTGAGACCGGAAACGGGAGGCGGGGCGCTCGGCGATATCGGAGTTTATGCTTTGGGCTGCGCACGATTGGTGACGGGCGAGGAACCGGAAAAAATCACTTACGCAAAGATCGAGTATGAGAATGGGGTGGATGTGACTGCGGAGGTGTCCGCTCGCTTCCCGTCCTTCGATTTCCATGGATACGTGTCAATGCAATTGGCCCGCTGTCAAACAGTGCGGTTTCACGGTCGCGAAGGCGTCATCACCCTGAGGACACCCTTTAACGCCAGCACACCGGCGGGTGCTCCGGAAATCGAGATATCTGATGGGAGCGGGAGCTATCGCGTGGAGACTTTCCATCCGGCGCGGCAATACAAGCTACAGGTCGAGAACTTTGTGCGGACCCTGACGGAGGGCGCGGAATACCCTTGGACGCTTGAAAATGCGCGCGGGACGCAGGCAATGATTGATGCCGTCTTTGATGCGGATCAAGGTTGGAAATAGCGACTCGCCGTAGCCTGTAGATGTTGGAAAGGCAAAGAGAGGAGGAAACATGATGATGTTCCGAGGTTCTGGCCCAGACAACGCGGAGGAACCGCCGCAATAGCTGGTGCCTCCGGCTCAGGTCTTCCGAATCCGTGGAGGGAATTCGGGGACACGGCCGAGTGAGGTTCCGGTGAACGATCCGCCGAGTGGGTGCTGTCGATTGAGACTCATGAGGCCCCGGATGAAGCGAGACGGAGGAGCATGTGCCCCCTCGCTCAAAGGGCCAACACCCGCGGCGGATCTGGCGGGGGTCTATATCTCCAAGGGAGGAAAACGCGGAACGGGCGCCCGATTGGGCGCCCTTGTTTTTTGAAGCGCATGTTGTCGGACCGGCGTCGCATCTCCATATCGTTGGGATGAAGCGATTTTTATTTATTATATGGAGCCTTTCGGGCGCGGTTCTCGCTGCGCCAGCGACCGCAGGCGATGCGTCTTGCGTCATCCTTCTCCATGGCCTCGCCCGCACCGATGCGTCCATGTTGGTCATGGAGCAGGCCCTTCGTGCCTCGGGGTATGACACAGTTAACAGGAGTTACCCTTCGCGAGATGCCCCTGTCGCAATATTGGCTGATACCGTTCTGCGAGACGCGCGTTCTGCCTGTGAGGCCGCCGCTCAAGACACCGCCCCCAACGTTGTGACCCACTCTATGGGTGCAATCTTGTTGCGGAGTTTTGCGGCGGATCACCCCGATTTAGAATGGGGGAGGGTGGTCATGCTAGGCCCGCCGAACCACGGGTCTGAAATCATAGATACCTTCGGGAGCTAAGAAGCATTTGCGGTGATGAACGGACCTGCGGGGCTCCAACTCGGAACCGATGGACTGCCCACGACCCTCCCGCCGCTGCCGTTTGAGACCGGCATCATCGCGGGGAGCCAGTCTCTCAATCCGATCCTGTCAGGGATCGTAGAGGGGCAGGACGACGGCAAGGTCTCGATCGAAAGCACAAAGGTCGAAGGCATGTCCGCGCACCTGACGCTGCCGGTGACGCACACGTTCATGATGCAGAACCCGCGCGTGATTGTGCAGACCTTGTCCTTCCTCGAGACCGGAGCGTTCGAGCCGAATGTGGGCGTGACGGATGCACTTCAGCGCCTTTTGGAACTTGGCCTGCGATAGTGAGTTGCTTGGCGCCGCAAGAGATTTTGGTTTCACGCTGTTCGCGCTAAGGTCGTGCCGACGCGGAAAAGGAATCAATCAGGAAAGAGAGGGAGACCTTCCATGGCCGATCCGAACGAATTCGACCACGTGATGCCCGATCTCGGTGGGTCCAAGCCGAACGAACCCAAAGAGGTTCAGGAAAACTTTGGTGCCCGTATTCTCTTTTCGATCATCATCTGGGTGATGATGAGCTTTGCGTCCACGATCATCGGGGTGCTTGCGATCCTGCAGGCGATCATCATGCTCACGAGCGGCAAGAAACCGAACCCGCGTGTGGCAGGGTTTGGCACGGATGTCGGCATCTGGTTCGCCAAAGCGACGCGCTACATCACCGCAGACAGCGAAGTGAAGCCGTGGCCGTGGACGGAGCTGGACTAAGCCATGGCAGGCGGTTGGGCGAAAGACGGGGCCGTGAGCGAACAGATTGAGGCCTCGATCAACGACGAATTGGCGCGGCTGAAACAGCATCGCGCGCCGGTGGGCGAAAGCTTTGCGGAATGCGCCGAATGCGGCGAGGACATTCCTGAGGCGCGTAGAATTGCCATTCCCGGTGTGAAGCTCTGCATCGACTGTCAGCGCGAACGTGACGGTGCCTACAAAGCGCGCGGCGGGATCAACCGGCGCGGCTCGAAAGACAGCCAGCTCAAGTGATCAGATCAAGCTGCAAGATGTGTTGCGGCCCAAATCCCCCATCGAGATAAAGCGCCCCAGTGTCCTCAAACCCGCCTTTGAGGTAGGCGGCGCGCGCGTTTGGATTGCGGCAATTCACGGTGAGGTAACAGTCAATCGCCTGCGGGTAATGGTGCCGGAGATAGGGGGAAAGCGCGAGACAGGCGCTTCCTGCGTGGCCTCGCCCTTGATGTGGGTGGTCAATGAGAAACTGCCGCAGGCCAATCGATCCCTCCTGCGCAAACTCATGTGTCTGCGCATAGTCGCGATCTATGGCGAAAAAACCGACGGGTGTCTGGCCGAAAAGGATCATATGCCCGTCGCGCGCCGCGCCAGTGGCCATTGTCACCGTCGGAAGATCGGCAAAGCCGGCTTGGTCCTCCGGCAAAGAAAACCCCGCGACACGAGGCAGCGCATCGCGGGGAAGAGGGGTAAGCGTGAGCGTCACTCCATTGCTTCCAGCTCGTCGATAAATCCGGAGATCATCGACAGGCCCTTGTCCCAGAATTTCGGGTCGGAGGCGTCGAGTCCGAAGGGGGCGAGGAGTTCGGGGTGGTGTTTCGAGCCGCCCGCTTTGAGCATGTCGAAATACTTGTCCTGGAACCCTTCCGGCGCTTCTTGGTAGGCCGCATAGAGCGCGTTCACGAGGCCATCGCCGAACGCATAGGCATAGACGTAGAACGGCGAGTGGACGAAGTGCGGGATATAGGCCCAGAAGGTCTCGTACTCCGGCATGAACTCGAACGCCGGCCCGAGGCTCTCACCCTGCACGGACATCCAGATTTTGTTGATGTCTTGCGGAGTGAGTTCTCCACCGCGACGGGCTTCGTGCAGTTTGCACTCGAAGTCATAGAAAGCGATCTGACGGACGACCGTGTTGATCATGTCCTCGACTTTCCCCGCGAGCAGGACTTTGCGCTCTGCCGGTGTTTTTGCCTCGGACAGAAGTTTCTGGAAGGTCAGCATCTCACCAAACACGGACGCGGTTTCCGCGAGGGTCAGCGGCGTGTTGGCGAGCAGTTCGCCCTGTTCTGCGGCGAGGACCTGATGGACGCCGTGGCCCAGTTCGTGGGCGAGGGTCATCACATCGCGCTGTTTGCCGAGGTAGTTGAGCATCACATAGGGGTGCGCGTCGGTCACGGTCGGGTGCGCAAAGGCCCCCGGGGCTTTGCCCGGTTTCACGCCCGCGTCGATCCAGCCGTCGGTGAAGAACGGTTTCGCGATCTCCGCCATTTTCGGATCAAAGCCCGCATAGGCCTCCATCACCATCTTCTCGGCAGCATCCCAAGAGACGACGCGCTTTTCTTCCATCGGCAGGGGCGCATTGCGGTCCCAGACTTGAAGCTTGTCGAGACCGAGCCAGCCGCGTTTCAGCTCGTAGTAGCGATGCGAGAGTTTCGGGTAGGCAGCGACGACGGCATCGCGCAGCGCCTGCACGACCTCTGGCTCCACATCGTTGGACAGATGACGGCCTGTCTGCGGCGTCGGCATCCCGCGCCATTTGTCCTCAACCTCACCCATTTTGGCGAGCGTGTTGTGGACGCGCGTAAAAATCTTGATGTTATCGTTCAGCACCTTGCCGATTTCACGGGCGGCGGCCTCACGGGTCGCGCGGTCCTGTTCAGTGAGGAGTGTGCTTGTGGCTTCGAGGCCGAGTTTCTCACCGTTCACTTCGAATGTCAGGTCTGCAACGGTCTCGTCAAAGAGCTTGTTCCACGCAGACGCGCCAACAATCGACATGTCGTGCTCATAGCGCTCCAGCTCGTCGGAGAGCTGATAGGGGCGCATTTTGCGCATCCGCTCAAAAATCGGGCGATAGCGCGAGAGGCCCTCATGTTTGAGCATCTCCTCAAGGGTCTCGTCCGGAATGCGGTTTACTTCGAGGGAGAAGAATACGAGCGAGGCGGTGTAGGTCGTGATCTTGTCCTGAATGTCGGAAAAGAACTTCGCGCGCTCGCTGTCGACGGTGTTCTGGTAGTAGAGCAGACCCGCGAAGGACCCGAGGCGACCGGCGACCTGAGAAATCCGTTCGTCGCGCAGGATGCACTGATACATGCCCTCGCCGTCGAGATCGGCAAGCTTGCCTTCGTAGTCGGCGGCAAAGCTGCGACAGGCGTCTTCGAGCCAATCAAGGTCGCGTTTGACCTCGGGTGCGTCTGTGGACGGGTAAAGATCGGTTAGGTCCCAATCAGGAAGGTCTCCGAAGTCATTCGAGCCCTCTGCCGGGCGTGCATCGAAAACCATTTTAGGTTGGAAAAACCGCATCTCGTTGCTCCTTATCTGTTCGTTGAACAACAGATAGGGTCAGATGCGGCAGGATGCAAAGGATCAGCGGCTTGCGGCGTCGAAATGTTCTGCGAGCCGGTCGAAGAATAGGGATTGCGTCTCGGGAGTTTCCATCGGGATTTCGTGGCGCGCCCCCGGAATTTCGATCAACTCACAGGTCGCCCAGCGCTCCGCGAGCGCACGCACGGAGTTTTTGCAGACAATTTCTTCGTCCCCGCCGATGAAGGTGAGAACCGGTATATCCGGAAGGGCCTGTGCATGTGCCCAATCGTTCTCCGCGAGGGCTTCCGTGACCCAATGGCTCGACGGACCGCCAAGTCCGAGGCGAGGTTCTGCGAGAGCCTGACGGGTCATGTAGTCGAACATGCCTTTGTCTGAGGTGAGGAGATTGTCCTCAAACCCGTGCCAGATCATGTAAGTTTCTGCCTTGGTGCCCGGCGCGCGGCGGGTGTCGAGGCCGAGCGCACGAACGAGCGGTGAGGCGAACCGCACCATCAGCTTTTGCCATGGCGTCAGGCCGATGCCCCACATGGGCGCGGAGAAACCGGCGGCTTTGAAGGGTTTGCCTTCGATGAGAGCGCGCACACCAATGGCGCCCCCCATGGAATGTCCGATGAGAAACCATGGTTTCGGGCACTTGTGGGCGTGGGCATAGGCGATCACCGCGTCGAGGTCTTTCTGATAGTCGGGAAACTGCGCAACGTGACCGGTGCGCGGATCATCCAAAAGCCGATCTGCGAGCCCCTGTCCCCGCCAGTCGATGGCGAGGCTGGCATAGCCGCGCTTTGCGAGATGTTTGGCGGCGCGGCCATACTTTTCGATACATTCCGTGCGGCCCGGGAACATGAAGACGCTGCCTTTCGCATCGTCCATATCCCAAACGCCCACGCGAATGCGCACCCCATCAGAGGCCGTGAGCCAGTGGGCGTGCCCGCCCTCTGGGCCATCGGCCAACTCAGCAAAGAATGGGGCGCTTTCGGGCATCGGTGAGCCTCAGGAAGAGAGCGCGGAGCCAAGCTGCATGGCGAGCCCCATGTTGCCGTCAATCGAGAGTTTACCCGTCATAAAGGCAGACGTCGGGTTGATGTCGCCTTCCATCATGCCCTGAAACGTCTCGAGGCTCGCTGTGAGGGTCACATCGGCTTCGTCGTCGCCTTCGCGCACGCCGTCACTATCGACAACAATCGCGCCTTCGTCTTCGATCACGAATTTGGCGACACCCGCGGCAAAGCCGTCTTCCAGTTTTTCAGAGAGGGCTTCGACGGCCTTCGAAATGATCTTGCTCATGTTTTCCTCCATTCGGTCCGGCACGGGTCACTTTTGTGGGTTTGATGGGATGCCACTTATTTGTGACTTTGAACATGGGGGCCGGAAAGCTACAATCTAGAGTGTTATGAAAGGAATACGACAGTTTCACAAATGTGCCGTTGCGTTCTGGCTGATTTTGGCCGGTTCGTCCGTCTCTGCGGCGGACTTGGATGAGTTGTTTGATCAACTCGCCGAGGCGCAGGGCTATAACGCGACGATGATCGAACAGGAGATCGCGCTCGAAATGTCGCGGTCCGGTTCTGACGCGATGGATTTGCTGCTCGAACGCGGTCGGGCGGCGATTGATCAGGGCGACCTGAGTGGAGCAATCGGGCATCTAACGGCGCTCGTCGATCACGCGCCAGATTTCGCCGAAGGTTACAATGCCAGAGCGACAGCCTATTACCTATCTGGCCTTTATGGTCCTGCAATCTACGACATTGCCGAAGTGCTCAATCGTGTGCCGCGCCACTTCGGGGCGCTTTCCGGGCTTGCATTGATCCTTGAAGAGACCGGCGAAACCGAACGCGCCCTCGACGTTCTCTACGTGATTGAAGGCATCCACCCCAACATGTCTGGTTTGCAGGAGCGGATTTCCTATCTCGAACTCTTGACCCAAGGGACGGCGCTTTAGGCGGCGGGTTGGCTTGCGCTCGGGGAAGGGGCCACCTACAACTCTTCCGAACGCGAAAACCATAAGAACAGACTCTCAGTAAAAGGGCCCTCAGATGACGGGCATGTCTGGCCGGATCACTGCGGTGCTCGGCCCCACGAATACCGGAAAAACTCACTACGCAATCGAACGCATGCTGGCCTACCGGACGGGTGTGATCGGGTTGCCGCTGCGTCTTTTGGCGCGGGAGGTCTATGACCGGATCGTGGCGATCCGAGGCCCGTCTGTTGTCGCACTTGTCACAGGCGAAGAGCGGATCGTCCCGACTCGGGCGCAATACTGGGTCTGTACGGTCGAAGCGATGCCGACGGGGATGGGGACAGATTTCCTCGCCGTGGATGAGATTCAACTGTGTGCCGATCCAGAGCGCGGGCATGTGTTCACAGATCGTCTGCTCCATGCACGCGGCACGCATGAGACGCTGTTCATGGGCTCGGATTCGATGCGTTCGGTGATCGCGCAACTCGTGCCCAAAGCACAGTTCATGCATCGTGACCGGTTTTCCAAGCTGACCTATGCGGGATCGAAAAAGATTAGCCGGATGCCGTCCCGTGCGGCCATCGTCGGGTTCTCTGTGGATGACGTCTACGCCATTGCAGAGCTTCTGCGTCGGCAAAAAGGCGGGGCTGCGGTCGTGATGGGCGCTCTGTCTCCGCGAACGCGCAATGCACAGGTGGAGATGTATCAGAACGGCGATGTGGATTACCTCGTTGCAACGGACGCCATCGGGATGGGCCTGAACCTCGACGTCACGCACGTCGCGTTCTCCTCCACCGTGAAATTCGATGGGCGACGCATGCGGCATCTCATGCCAAACGAGCTTGCCCAGATCGCGGGGCGGGCAGGGCGCTACAAGACCGATGGCACCTTTGGCGTCACGGGAGAGGCGGAGCCGTTCGATGAAGAGGTGATCGAAGCCATCGAAGAGCATCGTTTCACGCCTCAGAAAAAGCTCAACTGGCGCAACTCTCGGCTCGAATTCGGGTCTGTGGATCGGTTGATTGCTTCGCTCGAAATGGCTCCGAATGACCCGTCGCTCGTGCGCGCACGCGAGGCAGATGACCTTCTCGCGCTTAAAACGCTCTCTGATCTCAAGTCCGTACGCCCGCGTCTCAGAGGCGGAAAAGACGTCAAACTGCTCTGGGATGTCTGCCGGATTCCCGATTTTCGGGGAATCAGTCATGGGGAGCACACGTCACTTCTTGAGCGAATTTATGAATTTTTGCACGAATTCGGGCGCGTTCCGGACGATTGGCTTGCGGCACAGATCAAGCGCATTGATCATACGAACGGCAATATTGACACTTTGTCTAAAAGACTCGCCTACATACGCACTTGGACTTATGTTGCGCAGCGCAGCGGTTGGGTTGATGACGAAAGCCATTGGCGCGGCACGACACGCGCTGTAGAAGACCGATTGTCTGATGCGCTCCATGGCGCATTAACACAGAGATTTGTGGACCGGCGGACGAGTGTGCTCCTTCGGCGGCTCAAACAGAAGGAGGGCCTTGTGGCCGACGTAAACGACAAGGGTGAAGTGACGGTTGAAGGCGAATTCGTCGGCCGTCTCGAAGGGTTCCGGTTTATCCAGGACAAGGCATCCACGCCAGACGAGGCAAAGACCCTCGCGCAGGCCGCAATGGCGGCACTGACACCGGAGTTCAGCCTGCGGGCCGACCGGTTCTACAATGCTCCCGACACGGAAATGGATTTCACCGATCAGGGTGGTCTGATGTGGGGCGAGCATGCCGTGGGCAAACTGGTTCCGGGCGATGACGCGCTCAAACCGCGCGCAGTTGCGTTTGTCGACGATGGTGTCGCGCAGGACGTGGTGGAGAAAGTGACCCGCCGCCTGCAGCACTTCATCGACCGCAAGATCGCGACCCTCTTTGAGCCGCTTCTGAACATGTCGCGCGACGAAACCCTCGCCGGACTTCCGCGCGGGTTTGCTTTCCGTCTGGTTGAAAACCTCGGCGTGATCCCGCGTGACGCTGTCGCTGGTGAAGTCAAAGAGCTCGATCAGGACGCGCGTGGCGCACTGCGCAAGCACGGTGTGCGTTTCGGTCAATACACGATCTTCATGCCGCTCCTGCTCAAACCGGCGCCGACGCGTCTGCGTCTGCTGCTCTGGGCTTTGAACGCGAAGTTCGACGAATTCCCCGACGCACCGCCGCCGGGTCTCGTGACCATTCCCGCCGTTGTGGATGCACCGGAAGGCTACTACGCCATGTCCGGTTACCGTCTCTCCGGCACGCGAGCAATCCGGATTGATATGCTCGAACGTCTCGCTGACCTGCTTCGCAGCCAGGACAGCCGTGGCGGGTTTGAGGCAACGCCGGATATGCTCTCGATCACGGGTATGACGCTTGAGCAATTTGCCGATCTAATGGGCGGCATGGGCTACAAGGCCGAGAAAGGCGAGCGCCAGAAGGTGAAGCCGGTCGATGAGGTTGTGGCTGATGCTGCGGCTTCTGCACCTGAAGTGACCGAAGCCGCCGATCTATCTGGTATCGCAACTGAGATTCCGGATGAGGGTGAAGCTCCGTCTGCAGAGATCGCAGAACCTGCGCCGTCCGAAGACGAAGCCGCACAGTTTGCAGAGACCGAAGTGCCGGAAGGCGTTGCAGCCGATGCGTCTGTTGCCGAGGCCGAGACTGAGGTGTTCTACACCTTCACTTGGGGCGGCAACCGTGGTGGTCAGAACCGTGGTCCGCGTCGCCAGCAGGGCGGTGATCGTCCGCAGGGCAAAAAGGGCGGCGGCAAGCCGAAAGGTAAAGGTGGTCCGCGCCGCGATGGCGGCAAAGGCAACCAACAGCCTAAGACCTTCTCTGCGCGTCCGCCGAAGAAAGAGAAGCCGATCGATCCGGACAACCCGTTCGCGGCTCTCATGGCGCTTAAGGACAAGAAGTAAGATTCTATGGAGAAGCGGGAGACCATTCGTCTCGACAAGTGGCTTTGGTATGCCCGCTTTTTCAAAACCCGCGGCCTTGCTGCAAAGGTCGTGACCGGTGGCCACGTTCGCGTCAATTCAGCGAAGGTTTCCAAGGCGGCGACCTCGGTTGGGGAGGGGGATGTGCTGACGTTTCCCCAAGCCAACCGAATCCGCGTGGTACGGATCGAGGCCTGCGGTCAACGCCGTGGCCCCGCTCCCGAGGCCCAAGGGCTCTACGACGATCTGAGCCCGCCCGCGCCTGAAAAGAACGACATTCCTCCCGCGCCGAGATTTGAGGGAAAAGGACGTCCCACGAAGAAAGATCGTCGCACCGGCCTCCTTAAGGGGTCGGACATGCTTGAATGATTGCGGGCAACGCTTTAGCTAGGTCCGAAAGATCGAAATTTTGGATGAGCCGACATGACCTACGTCGTTATCGATAACTGCATCGCCTGCAAATACACCGACTGTGTGGAAGTCTGCCCTGTGGACTGTTTCTACGAGGGTGAGAATATGCTGGTGATCCATCCGGATGAATGCATCGACTGTGGTGTGTGTGAACCGGAATGTCCCGCCGACGCAATCCGTCCGGATACCGAGCCGGAAATGGAGAAATGGGTCGAACTGAACCGCAAGTATGCGGAGCTTTGGCCTGTGATCCTCGAGAAGAAAGATCCGCTTCCGGACTCTGAGGAGCGCGACGGTGAGAGCGATAAGCTCAACAAATACTTCTCGGAAGCGCCGGGCGAAGGGTCCTGATCAGGACCCTACGTCCCCGACTGAACGCATGATTCGATTCGTCGCTTGGAATTGCGCTGCATGTGCACCTGCAGCAATTCCGCGGGGCTTTTCCTGTTTATGAGAGGCGAAATCCTGCGAATTCCGCGGGGTCTCATCGCTCGAAAAGCCCGCGACGCTTTTTTTCATGCGAATTTTATGGTATAAAGGTTGAACCATCACAGGGCATATCAACCTCAACCCCCTAAGCAACGCTTACCTAGGGGCTTGAGTTTTTCGCGCCCAAAACTGGTCACGAGCGGGTTTGCAGCCGTGCGGAAAAAATCCGGCATGTGCGCGAATTGTATCGAGACCGAGTGTTCGGACAGGCTTTGTGTGTCCCTGTCCGGATGAGCGCGCGAAAGAGAAGAGACTGTCTGGTGGTGGTGAAAATGGTTTCCCGATGAGGAAAAGCCTGCACCCGTGTGAGGATAAAGCCTGCAAATGAGCAAGACCAAGAAATCTGAATTCCGCCCGAACGATTTCGTTGTTTACCCGGCCCATGGCGTCGGTCAGATCATCTCGATCGAAGAACAAGAAATCGCGGGTATGTCCCTCGAACTGTTCGTTATCGCGTTTGAAAAAGACAAGATGACCCTGCGCGTTCCGACCAACAAAGCCGTGGAAAGCGGCCTTAGGTCCCTGTCGTCGCCGGAACTGATCCAGGACGCCATGAAGACCCTGAAGGGCAAAGCCAAAGTCAAACGCGCCATGTGGTCCCGCCGTGCTCAGGAATATGAGCAGAAGATCAACTCTGGCGACCTGATTGCGATTGCCGAGGTGGTTCGCGACCTGCACCGCACCGACGACCAGCGCGAGCAATCCTATTCCGAGCGCCAGCTTTACGAAGCTGCTCTGGACCGTCTGACCCGCGAAGTCGCGGCTGTGTCCGGCTCCGATGAGGCCGATGCGCAGAAAAAAGTGAGCGACGTGCTCGTGAGCCGCGCTGCTTAAACGCACGCTTTTCAAGACTTATGAGAGCCGCCGGATGGAAACGTCCGGCGGTTTTCTTATGCGAGGACGGTAAAGGCGGTGAGTGCCGCGATTTCGCAAAGGACCTGCGTGGCCCCAAGCACATCTCCGGTCTGGCCGCCGATTTTGGTCATCGCAATCCGCGCCGCGGCGAAGGCTGTACCCGCGATGGCCGCGCTCGCAATCACCGCAGGAACAAAGCCGACGACGATCCATGCGAGGGCGAACGCCACGATGAGCGCGAGCGCTGCGGCCTCACACGGCGGGCGACCGGTTTTGACCGAAAGGCCGTCACTACGCGCGGGAGGAAGGAGCATCATCAGCGCGGGCAGGGGCGCACGTGAAAGCAGTGCAGCGGCGATCATGGCGGTGACGATCAGGTCCTCATGTGCGAGTTGGCTCAGCGCGGTAAAGCGGATCAGCAGTCCGAGGATCAATGCGATCACACCATAGGCGCCGATGCGGCTGTCGCGCATGATCTCGAGGCGGCGGAGTTTTTCGAATCCACCCCAGAACCCGTCGGCGCAATCCGCAAGGCCGTCTTCGTGCATCGCACCCGTTGTGATCACCAGCGCCGAGAGCGCAAAGCCCGCAATCAGAGACGCGCCAAGGCCGAACCAACCGGCAATCGTCGCAACCGCCCCCGCGACCAATCCGACGGCGAGACCCGCAAGCGGAAAGGCCCATGTCGCCTCGGAGGTCCGCTCAAACGTCGCCCGCACCGGAATACGGGTCATGAGCGCCAGCGCCGTTGCGGCGTCGCTGAGTTTGGGCGTGAAACGTGCGGTCATCTTGCGCACCTCCATGTGGCATTCTGCTCTGTATTTGCGGCCTCCTCCGAGATAGAAGCTCAGAGGCGTGAAGACAATGAGGGAGACAGACGCATGGCATTTTCCGATCTGGCAGGGTTCGAAGCACTCTTGAAACAGGCGCCTGGTCCCGATGTCGCGGCACAGCAGGGCGCAGAAGCCCGAAATACCCAGTTGACCAAGCCAGCGGGCTCTCTCGGACGTCTCGAAGAGGTTGGTATTTGGTATGCGACTTGGCGTGGCGAAGAGCGTCCGCGCATTCAGAAACCTCAAGTCGCGATTTTCGCGGGCAACCACGGCGTGACGGCCAAAGGCGTCTCCGCGTTTCCTGCCGAAGTCACCGTTCAAATGGTGATCAATTTCGAACATGGCGGAGCGGCGATCAACCAGCTCTCACGCAATGCGGGCGCGAGTATGTCCGTGCATCCCATCGACCTTGAACGCCCGACAGCAGATTTCACCGAAGATACCGCCATGTCCGAAGAGGACTGTGTGAACGCGCTTAAAGTCGGCTGGAACGCCGTCGATCCGCAGTCTGATCTCTTGGTCGTTGGCGAAATGGGAATCGGAAACACGACATCTGCGGCTGCGATTGCGCATGCGCTCTTTGGCGGCACAGCGGCCGAGTGGATCGGGCGTGGCACGGGCGTGGATGACGCTGGCCTGAAAATCAAGGAAGAGGTGGCTGCCGCCGGTGTTGCGCTCCATGGTGGCTTGGCGCCGCTTGACCTTTTGGCGGCGCTCGGTGGGCGTGAACTGGCCGCGATGGCGGGCGCTGTGGCGCGTGCCCGTGCTCTGCGTATTCCGGTCATCATGGACGGGTTCATTTGCACGGCTGCGCTGGCCTGTCTCGAAAAGGCCGTTCCGGGATCTCTGGATCACTGCATTGCAGGACATGTGTCCGAAGAGCCAGGTCACAAGAAGCTTTTGGCGGCCCTCGGAAAAGAGCCGCTCGTCGCGCTGAACCTGCGCCTCGGCGAAGGCTCTGGTGCAGGTCTTGTGATCCCGTTGGTTAAAGGGGCCGTCGAATGCCTGTCCGGCATGGCGACCTTTGCTGAGGCGGGGGTGTCCGGCGCCTGATCGTCAGGCGGCGCCGGATTTTTCTCGGGCTTGATCGAGCTGGGTGATCAGCGCGGCCTCGAACTCTTTGTCGAGGGCGCGTGAGCGGTCCACATAGGCTTGGTTTTCCGACACGGGGACTTTTGGGTCCCAAAGTTCTGCGAGGCTGCGAAGCGCCTCGCGGTCGTGTTGATAGTAGGCCTGTTCCGTCATGGCCGCGTCGTATTCCGAGAAGCCCATCTCTTCGAGGACATAGCGTCCTGCACGCAAAGAGCTGTCGAACATCTCGCGGACAATCTTGTCTGCGCCAGCCTTAAACAACTCATACACGTGGATGCGGTTGCGCGCCCGCGCGATGATAAAGATGTCGGGGCGCTGACTGCGAGCGTATTTCACGAGGCGGGTGGCTGCAGCCGGATCATCAAGTGCAACCACAAGGATGCGCGCACTCTCGATCCCTGCGGCCTTGAGCAACTCAGGACGTGTGGGGTCTCCAAAGAACCCCTTAAATCCGAATTTCCGCATGAGCTGGATTGTTTTCAGATCATGGTCGAGAACCGTCGTGTGAAAGCCAGAGGCCTGCACGAGGCGGTTCACCATCTGGCCGAACCGCCCGATGCCCGCGATGATGATCGCCTGCTGATCGTCGATATCATCATGCGGTGTTTCTTCCTGACGCTCCGAAATCTTTTTCCGCAGATAGTCTTGCAGAATAAAGAACAGCGGGGTGAAAAGCAGCGACAATGCGATCACGAGCAAGACGCGCGCCCCGAGGTAGGTCGAGAGTACCCCCTGCTGAAGCGCGAATGTCGTCAGCACCATACCGAATTCCCCCGCCTGTGCCAGTGAGAGGGTAAAGAGCCACTGACCCCGCGTACGCAATTTGAAAATTCGCCCGATGACGTAGAGGACGGCCCCTTTCGTCACCATGAGTGCGACGGTCAGGCCGATGATCAGGAACGGATCACGGAACAGGACGGCAAAGTTGATCCCTGCGCCCACCGCGATGAAGAACAGGCCGAGCAACAGGCCCTTGAACGGCTCGATGGAGCTCTCGAGTTCGTGACGGAATTCGGAGTTGGCGAGAACGACACCCGCGAGGAATGTTCCGAGCGCAGGGGAGAGGCCGACAGCATTCATCAGAAGCGCAATGCCAACCACCATCAGTAGCGCCACCGCCGTGTAAATCTCGCGCAGGTTTGCCTGGTGAATGTAGCGGAACAGCGGGCGGGTCAGAAAGATACCCGCGAAAATGATTGCCCCAACAGCGCCCAAAGTGACCAGTGTCACACCCCAACCGGGTAGCCCCTCCACGAGAGACGCACCGTGTGCTGCGGTGTCGTGGGCCGCATCCGATGCGCGGCTGATAGAGCCATCGGGATTGATTGTCAGCCGTCCCGCTGTCGCGAGGAGGGGCATAACTGCGAGCATCGGGATGACGGCGATATCCTGCGTCAACAGCACAGAAAAGGCGGCACGGCCGCCGCCGGTGTGGATGAGGTTCTTCTCCGAGAGGGTTTGGAGCACGACAGCCGTCGAGGACAAAGACAGGATCATCCCGAGCGCGAGACCGGTTTGCCACGTCTGTCCGGCCCAGATCGTGGCGCCCATGATGACGCCACCGGTGATCAGAATTTGCAGCCCGCCCATGCCGATCAGTTTGTGGCGCATATTCCAGAGGCCGCGCGGGTCGAGTTCGAGGCCGATGATGAACAGCATCATCACAACGCCGAACTCGGCAAAATGTAGGAGGTCTTCACTTTCGTTGTGGTGGACAAGACCCAGCACGGGGCCAATGATCATGCCCGCAATCAGATATCCCAAGACGGATCCAAGGCCGAGGCGGCGCGCCAGCGGCACGGCAATGACGATGGATAGGAGGTAGACGGTGGCTTGGGCCAGCAGGCCTTCCATAGTGAAGCTGTCCTCTCATAACTGCCGCGCTTCGTTTGTTCGGCGCAGATCTTGTTCGTCTCCTTAACTTAGGGCGAAGCCCCGCGTTTTCATACGAAAGAACTCGGTCTTTTTTAATTTTTGTGTGCGCGGCGCGAGGGAGCGCTCAGCCCTCTATCTCGAGCGTGATTGACCGACCGCCCTTCACATATGTCAGGCTCGAGGTGCCAATGGATTGCACGCGTCCGCCGTCGAGACGATCTCCCGTTTCGACCATTGCAAAGCGCCCAGTCGGCAGCCGGACGAGTGCCCGTCTGTCCGAGCTCGACCCGTAGACGCCCATCAGATTGAGCTTGCGAAGGTTGATCGCGTTTTTCACCGTCGCGGCTTGAGCGACGCTAGCAGGCGCGGCTGAGGGAAGTCTGGTCTCGGGAACGCGGGCTGTTACCTGAGTTGCCGTCGAGGTGCTCGTCGTCTGCGCGTCAGAGGCGGCAGCGGCGGCTTCTTCGGCCGCGCGGGCCGCAGCTGCGAGTTTGTCAAAGTCCTGGGGACGTGGCTTTGGCATCAGCGACGCCGTCATAACGGGCGCAGTTCGCCCGTCAGCATTTTCGCCAGCGAACCGTGCTTCGGCTTCGGCCAGCTCCTGCTCCGAAGCAGGACGCAGGGATGGCTGGATTCGACCGAGCTCTTCGCGCGTTCTGCCGCCGAGTTTGGCTTTTTCTGTCGTCTCAACAAGCCCATCAGGGCGCAGCGTCGGCCGGAATGCCGCGAGCTGTTCATACAGCGGGTTTGCGGCCTGTGCGGCGTCAGTGAGGTCAGTCTGGGGCGCGGCAGTTCCCGGTCGAGGTCCTGGAACCGCAGCGGGACGTCCGGCGTAAACGACGACGCCGTCTGGTGTTACGGTTCCTTCGGGTGTCGCGCGAATGAAACCGTCGTCATCATAATCATAACGTGTCCCCAGAGGCGCCGGGGGCAGAGCCGCGCGTGGAGGCAGATCTGGGGCAAGCGTTTGTTCCTCGGGAAGTGCCACAGCGTCCTGAGACGAAATCGTCGGATCAATGGAGGCGGAGTAGAGGTCATCGAGCGTGTCCTCCCCGACGTCAGTCGATCCGTTTTCTGGCGGCAAAGGCCAAATACCTGTTGCCGCATATTGCGCGAGCAACTCTTCACGGTCGATCTCCGTGGGTTCGTTGCCGCCCGGAGGTGCGGGAACCGCTGCCTGCTCAAGCAACTCTGGCGTCAGTTCGTCTTCCTCGCCAATTGCGGTCACATCGGTCGACAATGCGGTGTCTGGCGCTGTTTCTTCAAACGCTGCGGGTTCGGGTGCTTCGACGGGGGCAGTCTCCGCTGTAGGGAGTTCGTTTTGTGCTGTGTCCTCAACACGTGGTGGGGTGTCTTCCGTAAATGCTACGTCTTCTTCCTCACCGCGACCGAAGATCAGAGCAACAAGAATTATCAGGACAACCAGCCCACCCGTGAGCATCAGGCCGAGGTGGCGCGGCTTGTTTCGCGACGCGCGCGCGCGGCCCCGAGCGCCGAAGATTGTCAGGGCCTCTGCCTCGTCGAGTGTATTTTCGACGGTGTCGAGGCCTGCTGCGCGATCAGACAGAGGTGCGATCTCGGAATCAGCAGTCGTTGATTTCTGCGCCTTGAGCGGATCTGTCTCGGTCTCTGTGTCTGTCACAGGGGCCTTTTTAAGCGCCGTTTTCGGAGACAGGGCCGTGAGCGATTTCAGGGCGCCTTTTGCTGTGCCCGCTGCCGCTCCGGAGACCGCCTTTGCTCGCGTGGGGGGCGTGTCCTGCGTCCCTGCCTCGCTTTGTGCGGCCTCTGCGCTGACGGGCGGTGCGGGCATTGGGGGCGGTTCGGGCAAGGGGGCGCTGATCTTCGCACGATTCGACTTCGGTTTCGCGCTTTCGGGCTCTTCCTCTTCGGGAAGATCGCCAGACGTCACCGGAACATGCGGAGAGATCAGGGGTTTCGCTGTAGGCACTAACGGCGGTGTCGGAGCAGACAGGCGCGGGGCGTTCGGAGCCTCGGCCTTAGCGTATTCGGATGGCGCGGCGTGCTCAGGCTCTTTGCTCACTGTACCGAGAAGACGTGAGGGTTGAGCCGAAAGGCGACTCTGAGCCTCAGCGCCCTCGGCGGGCCCCGCCTCCTCCGGGAGGGTGGCGTCCGGTGTTTTGGTGCGGCTTGTGTGAAAGCCGGTGCTGTTGACGTCCGAATTTACTTCAGGCGGTGTGGTCTGAGTTTCGGCCTCATCAACTGCTTCTGGTGTCGGTTCTGGAGTGGCGTCCGGCTCGACGGTTGTTTCGACCTCAACAGTCGCCTGAATTTCCTCAGCCTCAGCCTCAACCTCAGCCGCAAGGTCAGGGAGAGAGACCTGACGCTGCGCGATAATTTGCATGACACCAGTGTCCGGCTCGACAGGTGTGCCTTCTCCGATCAGGGCATCTGCACCCTTGGCGCGGCCGAAAAACGGTTCACCAGTGTAGCGTTCCGGATCTGGCATGGCGGCGAAGGATACCGGGTTGAACCCATGCTCGGACGCGAAGGTTTCCGCCTCCAGCAAAGTCTCGCGTGCGATGACAGCAACCTGCAGGCCCGCATCGGTTAGGCCCCAATCCCACACCAGCTCATCGACTGGATAGGGAGTAGCCCCTTTGAGAGCTTCACGAATGGCGCGATCCCGAGACGCATCGGAGATGCCAGGATCAGGCAACTCCCGATACAGGATCTGGCTGTTCGGTATGATGAGCTTGGTTGAAAGGCCGGACGTGCCGAGATGTGTCGCCCGCTCTCTCAACTGAGCGAGCTCACCGGAAAGGTCAGCCGCAGTCAGCGCAACTTCGCCTATGACCATCCAACCCGAGGAGGCACGATGCAAAAGCACGATCCCGTCATGGCTGAGATTGAGGGCGAAATTCGGTTTCATTCCTGAGCGCTGGCCTGTTCTTGCCCGTGATTTCAATGGGCTTTAACGTCTTCGAGGCACCCTAGCGCAGCTTGTGGGGGGATCAAAGCGAAACCACAAAGCGGGGATGTCGCAGCCTCGGGAGTGGCGGAAGCTTGCCTGCCCTGCATCGGAAGTAACTTGCGCTCAGATGTTTTGCGCGCCTCAGCGCATCCAGAGACCAGCCTTCTTGATCTGGTTCCGGATCATCTGTTCGCGTCGAGGCAGGTGATCCTGATCGAACATATCGCGGATTTTGTCGCCCTTGGACTGATACACGAGCCGTTTGATTGGATCGTATTCTTTCAGAACCTTCTTGAGCCAGTTGGGTTTGCTCACGGTGCGGAGGACCTCAATGACATGGTCGCTCTCGCGGGCAAACAAGAGCGGGAATGTGCGGTAGTGGCAGGACATAGCGCCGTCTAGCGTATCCTTCGGCAACGTATATCGCTCGCCCCCGAAGGAATGGATCACCAAAGGCAAAGCGACCTGATCGAGCCACGGGTCATAGGACTGCAGTTCGGCCGCTTGCGGCGGGTTGTCACGGATTTCGAGCGCGTATTCGAGGAAGCGGTCGCCGAACTTGCGTGGGCATTCGTAGAAGAAGAAGCCGGCGTTAAAGTAGAGATAGCGCTTCCAGTATTCATCCGGCTGGTCGCGGTCGAGCGAGCTCTCGAAATCGAGGCCGAAGCGTTCGTAGAGCGAGGACCAGATTTCGGTGTATCCGGGCCCGTAGAGTTCGATTTGTGGCCATGTGCCTTCGACCTTCATGCTCGCGCATGGTTTGGAAAAATCGAACGGCACTGTGCTCAGTGGGCCCGTGATCAATGTGTCGCTGTCAAAGAACACAAAGGGCTCTCCCTCGGGGAGGGATGAAAGGGCTTCGATCTTGTTCCCGTAGGGATAGGCCTGTCCGAAGTGGCGACTCTCGAACGGAAGAATTTCTGCATCCAGCCGTTTCAGAGCCGAGAGAAGATCTGGGTGCTTCATGCGCGGATCATTTCCCCAGCGTGCGCCCGGTTGTGGCTCGGCGATGAAGAGTCGGCCCGCAAAATCGGGGTCCATAGCCCGCAGGCTCGCCGCAAAAAGGAGGGCTTCATACATCAAACGCCCGTCCTGCCCGATCACGAGGATGTTGAAGGCAGGGCGCGTTTCTGGATTGCTGGACATACTCAACTCAATAACCGGAAAAGCTATATCTGTGTTATAAGTGGTTTTGTGCATTATCAAAAGTTGCGAATGCGCGAAGTGTGAAAAGGAGTGTTTTGATGCGGCGTGAGAAAATCACATTGAGTTTTTTGACTGTTTTTTGTGCGCTTCCTCTCGCAGCACAGGCCGAGAATTTTACCACAGCTGCTGAAGTGAAGCCGATCCTACAAGCGACCAAGCCGCAGTGGGCCGCGGTGCGCAACTATGACGGGAAGGACCTGTTATATTTCACAAATTTGCTGAGCTGGCGCTGCGGTTTGACGGAAATTTCTTACTCTGTGAACGGTTCTGATCCTGCGATTTTCGAAATGGAGCCCTGTTACACCGAGACCGCGCAGCCGAATGCGCTTAAGGCCGAGACGCTCGACGCCATTTTGGTGAGCTTTCCGCCTGACACTGTGGAGACGGTGGACGTGACTGTGACCTTTGATGACGGAAGTGTCGAAGAGGCACATTACATGCGGGCCGCGATCCAGATCCAGTGAGTTAGGCGAACACCTCTTTCAGGAACTCGCACATGGAGCGCCAGCTGCGTGTGGCGGAACTTTCACTATACCCGAAGCCTGGTTGTCCGCCCGGTTTGACGGCGGGGTTCGTGAAGGCGTGCCCAGTGTTGCCATAGGCGTGGAGTTGCCAGCCTGCGCCGCGCTCCGTCATCTCCTGTCCGAATTCGACGACGCTCTGCGGTGTGGCGAGCGGATCGTCCCATCCGTGCAGCACGAGAACCTGACTCTTGATCGCGACATCCGGTGCGCTTTCCGCGCGGTCCAGAATGCCATGGAAGGAGGCTACGCCGCCGATGTCAGCACCTTCACGGGCTAGATCGAGGACCGCCTTGCCGCCGAAGCAATATCCGATAGCTGCGGTGCGCGCCGGGTCGACGGGGTCCTGCGCTTTGAGCGTCTCGAGCGCGGCTACCATACGGGCTGCGAGAGCGGCGCGATTGGCGTCGAGCTTGCCTTTGGCCGCATGCGCCTCATCCGCATCCGTCGTCGTCCACCCCTGACCGTAATAATCAATCGCGAAGCCGACGTAGCCCATCTCCGCGATTTTTCTGGCGCTCTCTTCCTCAAAGGCTGCACGCCCGCGGAAGGCGGGGGCGACGAGAACGCCGGGGCGGGGGCCTGCGATGGCACTATCCCAGAAGAGCGCGCCGACAAATGGCCCGCCCTGACACGCGTCTGATCCGTTGTAGGTGATTTCAAGGCGTTCGATGGTCATGGGCGGTCTCCTGTTCTTAGGAGCAACATGCCTCATCTGCATGGAGTTTCAACTGCCGAATTCGGTTGAGTGGACACACTCACGCCATCGTGGGTGATCACCAATTTTCTTTTTCATGTTGAGAGAAAAGTGGTGGGCGACCCTGGAATCGAACCAGGCATGAGTCTCCTCGGCGGAGTTACAGTCCGCTGCCGCACCTTGCAGCCCGTCGCCCACTTTGCGAAGCATCTTCGCGTTGTGTGGGCGGTGGATACCGTTGCGGGTTGGGGGCGTCAACAGGAAAATTGCTTGTGCTCGGCAATTCCTCGCGGCAGGAAGGGGTAAGCCCCACAGCAAGGAACGTCATCGCTATGAAAAAGCCCAAATGGGTCATCGAAAAAGAGCAGCACAAGCGCAAAGCGGCTGCAGAAACCGTGTGGCTTTTCGGGCTTCATGCCGTGCGCGACGCGCTCGCGAATCCAGCGCGCGAAAAACTGCGCCTACTGGTGACGAAGAATGCGATGGCGAAATTGGAGGCCGATATCGCCGCCTCCGGAATCACGCCCGAAGAAATCGACCCGCGCAAATTCCATGATCCGCGCAATCACGGAGTGCCGATTGATCCGGCGTCGGTGCACCAAGGCGCGATGCTTGAGGTCAAACCGCTCAAATGGGGCTCTGTCGAAGAGGTCTGTCTTGCGGCGGGCGAGGGGCAGCCGACGGTTGTTTTGCTCGACCAAGTGACCGATCCGCATAACGTCGGTGCGATTCTGCGCTCTGCCGAGGTGTTCGGGGCCGAGGCGGTGATCGCAACGGCGCGCCATGCTGCGCCCGAGACAGGGGCCTTGGCGAAAACGGCGTCTGGTGCTTTGGAGCGGCAACCGTATCTGCGGGTGCGGAATTTGTCGGATACGATCGTGCAGTTGCAGGGACTCGGATTTATTTGTCTTGGGCTTGATGGTGAGGCAACCGTCACGATCGACGAAGCTCTCTCCGATCTGGGTGAACGTCCTGTCGCGCTTGTGATGGGCGCAGAAGGGCCGGGCTTGCGTCAGAAAACGCGTGAGACGGTTGACCAACTCGTGAAAATCCCCTTCGCACGGGATTTCGGGTCGCTCAACGTGTCGAATGCTGCCGCGGTCGCTTTGTTCGCTGCGTCGAAGCGGTAAAGGCAGATCCGCTCGGTTCACGTGATGTTCACGTTTTTCTTACAGGCTCTTCCATTCCGGATAGCGATGCCTATCTGACTCTGTGAGACGCGCAAGTTGGAACACGCGCGTTACTCTCACTGTCCCTCGTTCCAAACTTTCGCCCGGGTCTTGTTGCCCGGGCTTTTTTCTTCTCCGAGAGCACCTATTATCAAAGTTATGACGCATATCGACAATCTCACAGATGACGACATCCGGCGTATTCTCACAGATACGAAGGTGATTGCTTTGGTCGGCGCGAGCCCGCGTCCGGAGCGCGCCTCCAATCAGGTGGGACGCTATCTCGCTGCACGTGGCTACACGGTGATCCCTGTGAACCCGCGAGAGACTGGCACCGAAATGTTCGGTCAGACATGTGTCGGCTCTTTGTCGGACATCCGTCAGCCCGTCGACATGGTGGACATTTTCCGCCGGACCGAAGAGGTCGAGCCGGTCGTGGATGAAGCGCTTCACGCGCTCTTGGGGCTGAAATACATCTGGATGCAGCTTGAGATCGTGAACGAGAAAGCCGCCGCTCTCGCGCGGGCGCAAGGGGCGGGGGTGGTCATGGATAGGTGCCCTGCAATTGAAATCCCTCGGCTCGGGATGTGAGGGCAGGGATTTTGAGTATTTATGCCAAGAAGAAGTGAGGGACGTTCTTAGGGCCGAGCGGCCTTTTCCGCAATTCCCGAAAGTCCCTGACGGCGGGCCAGTTCATTTAGGACGTCGTCGAGCGGGATGTCGCGGGCGGCGAGCATGACGAGCATGTGGTAAAGCACATCGGCGGCCTCATAGGTGAGGTTCTCTCGGTCGTTTTTTGCGGCGGCGATGATGGCCTCAATCGCTTCCTCACCGAATTTCTCGGCGCACTTTTCTGGTCCTTTGGACAGGAGCTTCGCGGTCCAAGAGCTTTCGGGATCTGCGTCTTTGCGCGAGAGGATCACCTGTTCGAGATCGTTGAGAACGGACATGAGCGGCTCCTTAATTGAGGCGCATGGGAATACCCTTGGCGGCCATGTATTCTTTGGCCTCCTGAATGGTGTAATCCCCGAAATGGAAAATGGAGGCGGCGAGCACGGCGCTTGCATGACCTTCGGTGACGCCTTCGACGAGGTGGTCGAGATTGCCGACGCCGCCTGAGGCGATGACCGGAATGTTGACGCTATCCGCGATGGTGCGCGTCATGCCGAGGTTGAAGCCTGCGCGGGTACCGTCGCGGTCCATGGACGTTAGGAGTATTTCCCCTGCGCCTTTGCTTTCAATGAGTTTCGCGAACTCTACGGCATCAATCGGATGACCGTCTGCGTCGAGCGCGGCTTTGCGCCCCCCGTGCGTGAAGATCGCCCATTTGGTTGGATTGCCGTCGGCGTCCCACTCGACTGTCTTCGCGTCGATTGCGCAGACGATGCATTGGCTGCCGAAGCGGTCGGCGGCGCGTGCGATCACGTCGGGATCGGCCACTGCGGCGGAGTTGAAGCTCACCTTGTCCGCGCCTGCAAGCAGCAGGTTCCGAACGTCTTCGGTCGTGCGGACGCCACCGCCGATCGTCAGGGGCATAAAGCACTGTTCTGCGGTGCGGGTCGCAAGGTCATACATCGTGCCGCGGTTTTCGTGCGTGGCGTGGATGTCGAGGAAGCACAATTCGTCCGCGCCTGCCGCGTCATAGGCCCGCGCGCTTTCCACCGGATCACCCGCGTCGATCAGATCGACGAAGTTGACACCTTTGACCACACGGCCATCAGCCACGTCGAGGCAGGGGATGATACGGGTTTTGAGCATGGGCGGACCTTCGCGTTTGATCGCTCTCGTCTTACTGCGGTGACAGTCCCTATGCAACGCTCGGCTCTCTCGAATCGAAGCACATCTCTTGCTGAAACACACCTTTCCTGTGCAAATTTGACCTATCTGTAAAGACAGGCTTCAATTTGTAACGGCTGTGCTACGCTCGACTTTGTCTAGCTTTGGGGGGAGAGAAAGTGGCCGGTCTTCGGGTCGGCCACTTTCAGACATTATGAAAATGACAGCAATGCATCATGTGCCGTCTGCGGCGGCTGTTCGATTCGAGGAACTCAAAACACCCGAGGAACTGGAGGCAGAGGATCGTGAGAACCTTCCGTCCGGTTGGTGGCTTTTGCCCGCAGTCATCCTCGGCATCTGTTTTTGGGTGGCCGTATTCTGGTTCCTGATCTTCTGATCCGAACCTTGATTTAGCCTTTGAGAACGGCGAGGGCCTCTGTGAGGTCAATCGCGCCGTCATAGAGCGCGCGACCTGAAATTGCGCCGTTCAGAGCTGCGCCGCAGTTTTTCAGGTTTTCCAAATCTGCAATCGAAGACACGCCGCCGGACGCGATGACCGGAATGGAGACTGCGTTCGCAAGGGCGGCAGTCTCTTCCACGTTCGGGCCTTGCATTGCGCCGTCACGGTTGATGTCAGTGTAGATGATGGCTGCGACGCCTGCGTCCTCGAAGGATTTCGCGAGATCGGTGGCATTCACATTGGTTTCTTCGGCCCAGCCTTTGGTGGCGACCATGCCTTTGCGCGCGTCGATGCCGACGGCCACGTGGCCCGGGAAGGCTTTGGCAGCTTCGCGGACGAGATCGGGGTTCTCAACGGCGACGGTGCCGAGGATCACGCGCTGAAGGCCTTTGTCGAGCCAGCGTTCGATGGTCGCCATGTCGCGGATGCCGCCGCCGAGCTGGGCGGGCACTTTGCACTGTTTGAGGATTTCTTCGACGGGGGCGGCGTTCACCGGCTCGCCCGCAAAAGCACCGTTCAGGTCGACAAGGTGAAGCCACTCACATCCTGCTTCGACGAATTCGAGCGCCTGCGCGGCAGGGTTGTCGTTGAAGACCGTCGCCTTCTCCATCTCGCCTTTGTAGAGGCGCACGGCGTTGCCGTCTTTCAGGTCGATAGCGGGATAGAGGATCATGGTGCGCTCCTGTCGTGAAACTGTCGCGCTCCCTTTGGCACGATTGCGCGGGAATTGCAAAACCCGCGTGAGGATAGTTGTGCCGCCGCGTCACTCTTGCCTCAAATACAGGTCCGGCGACAGGATGCGGGCTCATAGGGAGGATATATGAATGAAGACATTGGGGATGGCTGCGGCGCTTGCGCTCGGACTGGTAGGGACCGCGTTTGCGAGCGATCCGGTGGAAGGGCTGTGGCAGACGCAGGTGGATGACGGCCATTACGCCCATATCGCCATTGCACCGTGTGGGGAGAGCATCTGCGGCACGATTTCAAAGGCCTTTGATCTGGACGGGCCGGTTGAGTCGGAAAATGTCGGCAAGCCCATCGTCTGGGATATGCAGCCGCAGGGGGAGGGGAGTTATAAAAAGGGCAAAATCTGGCAGCCATCGACGGGCAAGATCTTCAACTCCAAGATGACGCTCACCGGCGATACGCTCAAGGTCTCGGGATGTATCGGGCCGATCTGCAAGGGGCAGACTTGGGTGCGCATTCAGTAAAGTCTCTTGAAAACGAAAAGGGCCCGGAGGGGCCCTTTTTTTATTGCGGTCGGTTTGGCCCTGATCAGGGTTTCCAGCCGAGAAAGTTCGACACGATCTTGAGACCGGCGCGCTGGCTCTTTTCCGGGTGGAACTGGGTGCCGATCATGTTGTCGCGGGCGACGATGGCCGTGACTTCTTCGCCGTAATCGACATAGGCGAGACGATGCGCGGGGTTGGCGACCTTGAAGTGGTAGGAGTGGACGAAATAGGCGTGGTCGCCCGTTTCAATTCCGTCGAGCACAGGGTGTGCTCCCTCGAGGTGGAGATTGTTCCAGCCCATGTGCGGCACTTTGAGCGTTGGGTCGGACGGTTCGATCTTCACGACCTCGCCACCGATCCAGTCAAAGCCCTGCGTTTCTTCATATTCGAGGCCGCGGGTGGCGAGCATCTGCATCCCGATGCAAATGCCCATGAAGGGGCGGCCCTTAACGGTGACAGCCTCGGAAATCGCTTCGAACAGCCCAGTGTAATCGAAGAGCTGCTTTTTACAGGCCGGAAATGCGCCGTCGCCCGGCAGGACGATGCGGTCAGCCTTGGCAACGACATCAGGTTCGGAGGTGACGACGATGGTCCCCTCGCCACGCTCGCGCGCCATCCGCTCGAACGCTTTATGCGCGGAGTGTAGGTTGCCGCTGTCGTAATCAACGAGTGCTGTGAGCATGTCTTGGTCTTTCTAGCCGTGTCGGGCGCGCGTCAGAGCGCGCCCTTGGTCGAGGGCAGGCTGTCCGCCATACGCGGGTCGATCTCAAGCGCCATGCGCAGGGCGCGGGCGACGGATTTGAACGCGGCTTCGGCGATGTGGTGGGAGTTGAACCCGTGCACCTTGTCGATGTGGAGCGTGATGCCGCCGTGGGTCGACAGGGCCTGAAAGAACTCGCGCACCAGTTCGGTGTCAAACGTGCCGATTTTCGCGGTCGGGAAGTCGACATTCCACACGAGGAACGGACGCGCCGACAGATCGAGCGCTGTCATCACCTGTGTGTCGTCCATTGCCAACGCAAAGTTGCCGTAGCGGTAGATGCCTTTTTTGTCGCCGACCGCCTGCACGAGCGCTTGCCCGATTGCAATGCCGGTGTCTTCGACAGTGTGGTGGTCGTCGATGTGATAATCACCCTTCGCGCGGATGGTCATGTCGATGAGGGAGTGGCGCGACAGCTGGTCGAGCATGTGGTCGAAAAAGCCCACGCCCGTCTGGTTGTCATACTTGCCGGTCCCGTCGAGATTGATCTCGACCGTGATCTCCGTTTCCGCCGTCTTGCGGGTGATGCTGGCCTTGCGCATCGGCGCTCTCCTGTCTGTGTCGCGCCCGTTATAGGGGTGGTGTGCGCACTTGCCAATGGTTGCGAGTAGCAGTCGACAGACGGCTGTTCAAAAAGCGAGAGGGTGATCGTGAAGATTTTCTGGAGTTGATTAAGACGTTGTTAACGTTTGTGGCGCAAATTGGCCCGATATGGCCTGTTTTGCCATTCTTATTAAGGGGGGATTCATGCGCATCCTCATTTGTCACGATAATATTGAACGCGTTACGAAATGGCAGTCAGGATTTGGACAGCGCGGACATGAGGTCCGACGCGCGCGATCCGTCGATGCTGCTTTGAACTTGCTGCGTCAGGACACGTATCAGGTCCTGATCTTTGATTTGATGTTCGGCGGGGAAAACGGGCTCGCCGTCGCCCTCATGGCCGAATTCCATCACCCGAACATTGTCTCGCTCCTGATGTCGGACCGCGCGCCGGAATTTCATCAGGATGTGTTCGAACGTCTCTCCGGACTGCGATGCATTCTCGGAACCGCGACTGCCGTGTCCGATCTGATCGCGATCGCAGAGTCGCTGATTGAACGTAGCCCCAGCGATTGCCGCGCGCTGGCCGAGACGGTTCCGCAGATGTGTGAGACCTGCCAGATTCGTGGGGCTTGTATGAAAGAAGGAAAGACGCCGGTGTTCCACGCGCGCGTCGCGCAGGTGGTTGGCCTGTCTTCCATCGCCTGAGCTTTAGTTCGCAGCTTGAAATGCAAAAAGGCCTCCCCGAAGGGAGGCCTGTTTTGAATTGGAGCGGGTGATGAGATTCGAACTCACGACATTTACCTTGGCAAGGTAACGCTCTACCCCTGAGCTACACCCGCTCGCGTCCAGCCTGTAACATCGGCTCGGTTATGTCCCCGAAGGGAAGTTGGAGCGGGTGATGAGATTCGAACTCACGACATTTACCTTGGCAAGGTAACGCTCTACCCCTGAGCTACACCCGCATCCGTTGGGTGAGGCGTGATTTAAGAAATAGCGACGGGGGCTGCAAGAGGAAAATCGCTCTTTTCGGCGAAAAAGTTTCTCGGCGAAAATTTCACGGGGGATTTCTACGGATTTTGCGCGCGGAGGTCTGGGGGGGCGGACGAAGCTTTTCGGCCTAATGGAGGGAGCGGAAAAGCCACATCTTCTTTGTTCCAAAAGAAACATTCCGCACACTTTTTTTTGATGTTGGTGCGTTTTTGCGTCGAGCGATGTGCTGTTTCGAAGAATGTCAGGTATACGGCGGCACACTATTTCTTCCGTATAATCAATGGAGAAAGACAATGGATATTCGCTTTGACGAAAAAACCGCAATTGTAACCGGCGGAGCCTCAGGCATTGGTAAAGCTATTGTTGAAGAACTTGCGACATCGGGTGCGACGGTCATCGTCGCCGACCTGAACAAAGATGCTGCCGACGCGACCGCAGCAGAGATTGTCGCTGCGGGCGGCAAAGCATTCGGGATTGCTGGCGATGTCTCTAATCCGGACGATGTCAAAGCCAGCGTCGATTTCGCAGTCGAGAAAACGGGTAAACTGGACTACATCGTGAACAACGCAGGCATCGGTGGGCCGCTTGAGCCGGTTTCCGACGTTGATATCGCGAAATGGAAGCAGACCATCGATATCAACCTGATGGGCGTGTTCTACGGCATGCACTTTGGCGCAAAAGCGATGAAGGAAAACGGCGGCGGCGCAATCGTTAACATCGCGTCGATTCTCGGCTCCGTCGGTGGTCCGAACATCTCGGCCTATGTGACGGCGAAACATGGCGTTGTCGGTATGACGAAATCCGCTGCGCTGGAAATGGCTGCCGACAATATCCGCGTCAATTCTGTTGGGCCGGGCTATATCCAGACACCCTTGGTTGAAAGCAACCTTGATGAGGAAGCGCGCACCCAACTCGCGAGCCTGCATGCCATGAAACGTCTTGGTAAGCCGGAAGAAGTTGCGGCTCTGGTCGCCTTCCTGCTGTCCGACCGCGCGAGCTTCATCACCGGCTCCTACCATCTCGTAGACTCGGGCTATACGGCTCAGTGAAGCGGACTGCGTGTCCGACCTCCTAGCGGTCTGAAAAAGAAACAGGCGCCGTTTTCGCGGCGCCTGCTCTCGTTTCTGGTGTCTTGCGTGAGCCTTATTCGAACTCGACCAAGAGGTCTTTCGCGTCGATCTGGCTGCTTGGCGTGACGTGGACGGCTTTGATTATGCCGTCTTGGTCGGCGGTGATGGAGGTCTCCATTTTCATCGCCTCAATCGTCAGGAGCACATCGCCCTTCTTCACCGGAGAACCCGCACTGACGGCAACGGTCGCGACCACGCCCGGCATCGGTGCGCCAACGTGTTTGGCGTTGCCGACTTCGGCCTTCTGGTTGGCGATCACGGAGGACGCAGCCGAGCGGTCTTTGACGCGCACGGTGCGGGGCTGGCCGTTCAGTTCGAAGAAGACCTTCACTTCGCCCATCTCGTTCGGCTCGGACACCGCCTGACAGCGGATTTCGAGCGTCACGCCCGGATCGATGGAGGCAGAGATCTCTTCGCCGGTGTCCATGCCGTAGAAGAAGTTCCGCGTCGGCAGGGTGCGGACAGGGCCGTATTGCTCGTGGCGCGTCATGTAGTCGGAGAAGACTTTCGGATACATGAGGTAGCCGTTGAGATCCTCGTTATCGATCGTCTCGCAGTCGAACTTGTCGCAAAGCTCTTTGCGCGTGGCTTCGAGATCGACCGGCGGTAGATGTTTGCCCGGACGCTCGGTGTTCGGCTTCTCGGAGCCGAGGACCTTTTTGAGGATTTTCTCGGGGAAGCCGCCCGGCGGTTGGCCGAGGTTGCCGCGCATCATGTCGACCACAGAGTCGGGGAAAGCCACGTCGGTTTTCGGGTTTTCCACGTCGTCGCGGGTGAGACCTTGGGAGACCATCATGAGGGCCATGTCGCCGACCACTTTCGAGGACGGGGTCACTTTGACAATGTCGCCGAACATCATGTTCACATCGGCGTAGCAATGCGCCACCTCATGCCAGCGCTCTTCGAGACCGAGAGAGCGGGCCTGTGCCTTGAGGTTGGTGAACTGGCCGCCCGGCATTTCGTGCAGATAGACCTCGGAGGCAGGGGCCTGAAGACCGGCCTCAAAGGCGGTGTACTGCGCGCGCACGGCTTCCCAGTAGTTCGACATTTCGCGGATGGCTTCGATGTCGAGGCCGGTGTCGCGGCCGGTGAAGCGGGTGGCTTCGACAATGGAGCCGAGACAGGCCTGCGATGTGCCGCCGGAGAAGGCGTCCATAGCTGCGTCCACCGCGTCCACGCCAGCGTCTGCCGCAGCGAGGATCGTCGCCGCCGCTGCGCCGGAGGTGTCATGCGTGTGGAAATGGATCGGGATGCCGATTTCTTGCTTGAGCGCGGAAACGAGCATACGAGCCTGTGCAGGCTTCAGCAGGCCTGCCATGTCTTTGAGACCGAGAACGTGGGCACCAGCGGCCTCAAGCTCTTTTGCCATGCCGACGTAGTATTTCAGGTCGTATTTTGGGCGTGTCGGGTCGAGCAGATCACCGGTATAGCAAATCGTGCCTTCACAGACCTTGCCGCTCTCGATGACGGCGTCCATCGCGACGCGCATGTTTTCGACCCAGTTGAGGCTGTCGAACACACGGAACACATCGACGCCGGTCTCTGCGGCTTGCGCCACAAAGCTCTGGACCACGTTGTCGGGGTAGTTCGTGTAGCCCACACCGTTCGACGCGCGCAGGAGCATCTGCGTCATGATGTTCGGCATTTTCTCACGGATGTCGCGCAGGCGCTGCCACGGGCATTCCTGCAAGAAACGATAGGCCACGTCGAATGTCGCGCCGCCCCAGCATTCGACCGAGAAGAGGCCGGAAAGGTTCGCGGCATAGGACGGGGCTGCGTTGATCATGTCGATGGACCGCATCCGCGTCGCCAGAAGGGATTGGTGCCCGTCACGCATCGTGGTGTCGGTGAGGAGAAGTTTCTTCTGTTCGAGCATCCAGTCCGCGACGGCTTTCGCGCCTTTGTCCTCAAGGAGCTGGCGTGTGCCCGCAGGCGGTGTCGCGGATTTCGGTGCAGGGGCCACAGGCTTGCGCGCATCAGCGGCAGGTTTCGCGCGGCCGAGTGTTTCCGGATGACCGTTGACGGTGATGTCCGCAAGATAGGTCAGGATTTTCGTCGCGCGGTCACGGCGCGGTTTGAAGTCGAACAGTTCCGGCGTCGTGTCGATAAACTTTGTCGTGTATTCATTCGACAGGAACACAGGGTGTTTCAGCAGGTTTTCGACGAAGGCGATGTTCGTCTGCACGCCGCGGATACGGAATTCACGTAGGGCGCGGTCCATACGGGCAATCGCGGCCTCGGGCGTGCGTGCCCATGCCGTCACTTTCGTGAGCAGCGAGTCATAGTAGCGCGTGATGACTGCGCCGGAATAGGCCGTACCACCGTCGAGACGGATGCCCATACCTGTCGCAGAGCGATAGGTGGTGATGCGGCCGTAGTCGGGAATGAAGTTGTTCGTCGGGTCTTCGGTCGTCACACGCGTCTGAAGCGCATGGCCGTCGAGTTTCACATCATATTGTGACGCAACGCCCGTGGCCTCAACGAGGGACTTGCCCTCGGCAATCAGGATTTGCGCACGCACGATGTCGATGCCGGTGACTTCTTCTGTGACGGTGTGCTCCACCTGAACGCGTGGGTTCACCTCGATGAAGTAGAATTTGCCGGTCTCCATATCCATCAGGAATTCGACGGTGCCGGCGCATTCGTAGTTCACGTGTTCACAGATACGCTTGCCGAGATTACAGAGCTCTTCACGCTGCGCGGAGGACAGGAACGGGGCAGGGGCGCGTTCGACAACCTTTTGGTTGCGGCGCTGTACGGAACAGTCGCGTTCGTAGAGGTGATAGATGTTACCTTTGCTGTCCCCGAGGATCTGAACCTCGACGTGACGCGCCTTGATGATCATCTTTTCGAGATAGCCCTCGCCATTGCCAAAGGCGGCTTCGGCTTCGCGACGGCCCTCTTTGACCTTCTCTTCGAGTTCGTCGGAGTTGTTGATCGGACGCATGCCGCGACCGCCACCGCCCCAAGAGGCCTTGAGCATCAGCGGGAAACCGATCTCAGCGGCTTCTTTGCGGATCGCATCGAAATCGTCGCCGAGCACTTCGGTCGCCGGAATGACCGGCACACCGGCCTCAATCGCGACTTTACGCGCGCTGGCCTTGTCGCCGAGTTGGCGCATGGTTTTGGCTTTGGGGCCGATGAAGGTGATGCCGGCCTCGGTGCAGGCATCTACAAAGTCAGGGTTCTCCGACAGCAGGCCGTAGCCGGGGTGGATGGCATCTGCGCCCGCAAGCTTTGCAACGCGGATGATTTCTTCGATCGACAGATACGCCGCGACGGGGCCCATGCCCTCACCGATTTTGTAGGCTTCGTCGGCTTTGAAACGGTGCAGAGAGAGTTTGTCCTCCTCGGCGTAAACGGCGACTGTGCGTTTCCCCATTTCGTTCGCGGCACGCATAACGCGGATCGCAATCTCACCGCGGTTTGCGATGAGGACCTTATTGAATTCGGCCATGGCAAGTTTCCCCTTCCTTGCTATTTTTACAGTCACGTTAGTGATTTCTGCATTGCAGTAAATCCCCAATTCCCCTGAGACCGCTCACAAATCTTGGCAGAGAAAGGGCGCGCAAAGCCTTGCGCGCCCGTCAGTGCCTGTAATCGCAGGGAAATTTGCAAGATTTGCTGATAAAAATCAGTGACTAGCAAAGCAGATCATTTCTGCAGGATGATTTTGCAAATCGCGACAGGAGGAGAAAACGTGTCGCAAATCTCCTAGCTCTCGCGCGTTTGCAGGGGGATTTCACGCATGAAACAGGCGATGATAAATCCGGTCACGGCGAGTGCTGTGGCGATCGCGTAAATCGGGTGCAGCGCAACCGCGACATTGGTCGCAATCTCGCTCTGAACTGCGCCAGACAAGCCGCTGATCGCTTTTGGCCCGAGCTCTGACACATTGCCAACCTCGATGCCGCTGGTTCCCATCAGGGCCGCAAAGCGCGCGGCGAACAGGGCACCGAACAGCGCGACGGCGATGGAACCGCCGACCTGACGGAACATCAGGCCTGCCGCGGTGGCCGTGCCGATTTGAGTGCGTTTGACAGCGTTCTGCACGGCGGTCGTCATGACCGGGATCGTGGAGCCCATCCCGAGGCCGAGCAGGAGCAAGGCTCCCCACAAAACCGCACTCGGCAGGTCAGCTGTGAGTTGCGTCAGGGTGAGGACGGCGACGCTCACAAAACCCAATCCGAAAATGGGCAGGCGGCGGTAGCGGCCCGTCGCGGTCATGTAGCGGCCTGACCCAGTCGAGGCGATGAGCATCCCGAGGGTCATGGGGATGAGTTGGAGGCCGGAGACCGTCGCGCTCTGACCTTTTGCCAGTTGCAAGAAGACTGGAATGAAGGTGAGCGACCCGAACATCACGGCGCCGGTGACGAAGGACACGAGCGATGTGACCGTGAAGACGTTGTTTTTGAACAGGCTCAGGGGAATGATTGGCTCCTGTGCGCGCTGTTCAATGAGCGCGAATGCGATGAGCGAGGCAAAGAAGAGGGCAACAATTCCGAGCGCAATCGGATCCGTCCAGCCGAATTCAACGCCGCCGAGCGCGGTGAGAATAACAATAGAGGACAGTGCGAGGGTCAGGGCCACAGCGCCTGCATAGTCGATCTTGTGCGATACACGCTCGGTCTGTTTGTGGAACCCGAAGGTAAAGCCCAGAAGTGCCAGAATGCCGAAGGGCAGGTTGATGTAGAAAATCCAGTGCCAGCTGAAGGCATCGACGAACCAACCGCCGAGCAGGGGGCCTGCAACAGAGGCGACGCCGAAAACGCCGGCAAAGAGGCCTTGCACGCGGCCGCGCTCGCGGGGCGGGATCACGTCGCCGATGATTGAGAGGGCGAGAACGAATAGACCGCCGCCGCCGAGACCCTGAAGCGCACGTGCGCCAATGAGAAACGGCATGTTCGTCGCCACGCCACAGAGGGCCGAGCCGATCAGGAAGATCACGACGGCAAAGATCACGACGTTCCGGCGGCCGAAAAGGTCGCCCACCTTGCCGTAAAGCGGCGCCACGACCGTTGAGGCGAGGATGTAGGCCGTAACGACCCACGAGAGATGCTCCAACCCGCCAAGGTCCGCGACGATGGTCGGCAGGGCGGTGGAAACGATTGTTTGGTCAAGCGCCGCGAGCAGCATCAGCACGGCGACAGAAGGGATGACAAGGCGCGCAGAGGTCGGGCCGGATGTCCGGTCGCCCTGTGCGGCGGTGTCGTGAGTGAGATGTGCGTCTGACATGTGTCACCTGGTTCAAATGAAAAAGGGCGCGTCTTCAGGCGCGCTGTTGCGTCAGATGTAGGATGATGATGAATATGTGTCAACAGCACATAAATGTGTATAGCACATAGTTGACAAGCGCACAGGTAGATGCCACTTCACACGGTATGACCGAGAAAGCAGACATAATGCCAAACCCTCCGCTCGATGAGGTGTCCAAGAAACCCGAGGCGGACGTCCTCGGCGATCCACGCATCCGCGCGGGCGTGCCGGATCTTCTGGCTGCGCAAGGCTTCAGTGCAGGCTCCATTGAGGCGCTTTTGGCGCTCGACATCGCGCTCTTCAAGTGGCGCAGGATGGCGGAAAAGGGAGAGTTCAAAGGTAAGGTCCTCAAGGATATGCCTGAAACGCTTGAACCTGCGTTGTTGCAGGGTCTGTTCTCTGTGGCGCAAATCTCTGCAGGTCTCGGGCGCGAGAAAGCCGAATTGCCGACCATCGGCATGGTGGCAGAGGTGATGGCTGTCGATCCGTCCCGCGCATCTCGTGTCACGTCTGAACTCGTCTCTCGGGGGTATCTCGAACGTCGGCCCTCCCAAGAAGATGCGCGCAAGTCCGTCCTCGCCATGACGCCGATGGCGAGAAAGTTCATGGCTGGTTTTACATTGTCCAAGTGGCGTGTTCTGACGCAGGTGTTCGACGGCTGGTCCGAAGAAGACGTCGTTGCGTTCAATCGTCTCTTTACCAAATACGCCTCCGGTTTGAGTGCGGCCTTGGCGTCTGATTGACGTAGTTGGGCCATGTAGGGAACAGTGGAGAACAATTGCAGAACGCGCTTTTCCTCCGTCGCGGCCTGATGTAGTTTGCTCTCCATGAGCAGTTTCAATGAAGATGACGCCTTCGAGGCCGCCGCCCAGCCGCCGGGCCCCTCTCTATCGCAGCTTGCGATGGGGAATGCGATGGCTGCACGTCAACCGGCAGATTACCTGGACACCCTGAACCACGCGCAAAGAGAGGCCGTCGAAACGCTCGACGGACCCGTTCTCATGCTTGCAGGCGCAGGGACGGGGAAGACCAAGGCCCTGACCGCCCGTATTGCGCATCTTCTGAACACCGGACGGGCGCGCCCGAACGAAATTCTCGCCGTGACCTTCACAAACAAGGCCGCGCGCGAGATGAAGGAGCGCGTCGCGACCCTGATGAACCAGCCGATCGACGGGATGCCGTGGCTCGGCACGTTCCACTCGGTCTGCGTCAAACTCCTGCGCCGTCACGCGGAACTCGTGGGCCTGAAGTCGAACTTCACCATCCTCGACACGGACGACCAAATCCGCCTGCTGAAGCAGTTGATCAATGCGGCTGGTATTGATGAAAAGCGGTGGCCCGCGCGGCAATTGTCCGGAATGATCGACAGCTGGAAAAACCGTGCGCTGACACCGGAGAAAGTGTCCTCGGGTGAAGGCAGCGAGTTCAACGGGTTGGGTGTAAAACTCTATACCCAATACCAAGACCGCCTCGTGACACTGAATGCCGTCGATTTCGGTGATCTGCTGCTCCACATGGTGACGATCTTTCAGAAGAACCCTGATCTTTTGGAGCAATATCAGCGCTGGTTCCGCTACATCCTCGTGGACGAGTATCAGGATACGAACGTTGCGCAGTATCTGTGGCTTCGCCTCCTCGCGGGTGGGCACAAGAATATCTGCTGCGTAGGCGACGACGACCAGTCGATCTATGGCTGGCGCGGGGCCGAAGTGGGGAACATCCTGCGGTTTGAAAAGGATTTTCCCGGCGCGAAGGTGGTTCGCCTCGAACAGAACTACCGCTCGACACCGCATATCCTCGCGGCGGCGTCCTCAGTCATTGCGGGCAACTCCGACCGCCTTGGTAAAGAGCTTTGGACCGCTGAAACCGACGGTGAAAAAGTCCGCCTCGTTGGCCATTGGGATGGCGAGGAAGAGGCGCGCTGGGTCGGGGAAGAGATTGAAGCGATGCACGGCGGGACACGTTCACGCCTGCGCAAATATTCCCTCGACGACATGGCGATTCTCGTGCGGGCTTCACATCAGATGCGGGCGTTTGAGGACCGTTTTCTTTCCATCGGTCTGCCCTATCGCGTGATCGGCGGCCCGCGGTTCTATGAGCGGATGGAGATTCGGGATGCGATGGCCTATTTCCGCATCGTGACGCAGCCCGAGGATGATCTTGCGTTTGAACGGATCATCAACACGCCGAAACGTGGCGTGGGGGATAAAGCCCTGCAAGAAATCCAGATCGCGGCGCGGTCGAATGGTGTGTCACTCCTTGAGGGCGCGCGGATTGCGGTGGAGGACGGTCTGCTAAAGGGCAAGGCCAGGGCCGGTGTCGCGCAACTCGTAGAACAGATTGAGCAGTGGGCCTCTCTCAACGTTCAGCAGATTCGCTATGGTGTTGAAGACGAAGATGCACTTGTTGAGGACGTGTCTTATGAGCCCGCCGAGATCGGACATATCGAACTCGCAGAGAAGATTCTCGACGAGTCCGGCTACACGGCGATGTGGCAGAACGACAAAACGCCCGAAGCGCCGGGGCGGCTCGAAAACCTCAAGGAACTTGTGAAAGCACTCGAGCAGTTCGAGAACCTCGCGGGATTCCTCGAGCACGTCTCGCTGATCATGGACAATGACAGCGAAAAGGACGGCGAAAAGGTCACGATCATGACCTTGCACGGGGCGAAGGGCCTCGAATTCCCTGTCGTCTTCCTGCCGGGTTGGGAAGAGGGGCTTTTCCCGTCTCAGCGGTCAATGGACGAGAGCGGAATCAAGGGCCTCGAAGAAGAGCGACGCCTCGCTTACGTGGGCATCACGCGGGCCGAAGAGCTCTGCACGATCAGCTTTGCGGCGAACCGTCGGGTCTATGGACAATGGCAATCGCAACTAGCCTCGCGGTTCATCGATGAATTGCCGGCCGACCATGTCGATGTCGAAACGCCCTCCGGTCTCGGCGGGCGTCAGGCGGGTGGGTATGGTTCAACCGGCATGAGCTATGAGCCAGAACCGATCGAGAGCAGCTTTTCGCGCAAGGCGGCGAAGGCGGACGTTTACAGCTCCCCCGGCTGGAAGCGGATGCAGGCGCGGACGGCGCAGCGTGGTGCGCGGTCTCCGAAGATGACGACCATTGATGCGAAGGCAGCGGCGAGCTTTACCGAGGGGACGCGGGTCTTCCATAAAAAGTTCGGCTATGGCGAAGTCATGGAGATCGAGGGCGATAAGCTCACAATCGAATTCGATCACTCCGGAACAAAGAAACTCATGGCGAGCTTTGTTCTTCCGGCGGATCAGGCCGGAGACGTGCCGTTCTAAGTTCTCGATACATGCGCGGCTTGCATGAGTGCGTCCTGCGGTGACGTGGGGCGAACTATCCTCATTTGAAAATCCGGAAGACAAACGCACAAACACTCGCACCCATCGGGAGGCGAGTTGCGAGACAGTTGTCAATGTCAGGGAGGGTCTAAAGCGCGGCGGTGCCAGGGAGGAGGAGAGGCACCGCCGCCTTCAGTAACGGCCCTCTAGGGAGGAGGAGAGAGGGACCGATCCGAACCGGGGTTTGATCCCCGTATAGGTGCGGTGATGCAGGGAGGAGGACGCATCACCGCTCAGGTACCCAAGGCCCAAGGGAGGAGGAGGGGCCTCGAATTCCGGAATTTGATGCGGTAGCGCCAGGGAGGAGGAGGGGCGCTACCGCTGTATCAAGGCCCAAGGGAGGAGGAGAGGGCCTGATGAGAAACTCTTATGCGCCGTAGGCGGCTTCGTAGGCGACTGCCTTGATGGTTGCGCGGGACAGGCCCAAGTCAGCCAGATCGCGATCGCTCAGGCCGCTCAACTCAAGCGTCGTCTCGCGGTACACGCGGTAACGCGCAAAGCGCTCTTGAACCGTGCGGAACAGTCCTGCGAAAGGACGGGCAGAGGCCGTTGCGGCATTGTTGATGTCGTTTGCGTAAGCCATCGGACTTGAACCTTAGTATGCGTTAGGGCCGCGTCATTGCCTCACTTGGTTAACCGCTTCGGACTGCGTTGGTTCCGTAGGGCGTCGTCATCTCGACTGTGTGGCAAAGCTTGGCCGCTCTGTTGAGTTGAATATCGGTGTTTTGCTGCAGATGCACAATCCACCGGTTGGTCATTGCCGCTATGCAGAAAATGCATAACCCTAACTGACCTATTTGTCTGGGATGTTTCCGCTAGCGGGAGGCTGCTTTGCATGTGCGTGAAAATGTCGGGTAGAATTAGGTCAGCAAAGGGCCTATTTCCGTCAGAGCAGATAAGAGAGGGTCCTATGTCCGTAGATCGCAACAAAGTTCTGGAAGCGTTGAATGCCGTGAAGGTTCCGAGCGGCCAATCGCTCGTTGATGCAGACTTGGTGAGGGCGCTCGCGATCAATGATGGCGCTGTAAGTTTTGTGCTTGAGGCGCGTGATGCAAATGAAGCTCGGACACTTGCGCCTGTCGAGGCGGCTGCGCGGACGGCTCTTCTCGCGCTCGGCGGGGTTGAGAAGGTTTCCATTGTCACCACAGCACATGGGCCGAGTGGGTCGGCGGCAAAAGCCCCAGGCGGCGAGCCGCCCGCACTGAAGGTGGGGCGTCACCCCACGCCGCAGCAGGGCAAGACAAAACCGGCGGGCGTTAAAAGCGTGATTGCAATTGCGTCGGGCAAGGGCGGCGTTGGTAAATCGACAGTCTCCGCAAACCTCGCCGTCGCGCTCGCGCGACAGGGGCGGAAGGTGGGTCTTCTGGACGCCGATATCTATGGTCCGTCGCAGCCGCGAATGATGGGTGTGAACAAGCGTCCCGCCTCGCCGGACGGTGAAACGATTGAGCCGCTGCACGCGCATGGCGTGACGCTAATGTCGATTGGCTTCATGATCCCCGATGGTGAAGCCGTCGTGTGGCGTGGCCCTATGTTGATGGGTGCCATGCAGCAGATGCTGGGCCAGGTCGCATGGGGGGAGTTGGATGTGCTCCTGATTGATATGCCGCCGGGTACGGGTGATGTGCAGCTGACCTTGGGGCAGAAAACGGAACTCACCGGCGCGCTCGTGGTGTCCACGCCGCAGGATGTTGCGCTCATTGATGCGCGTCGTGGGATTTCGATGTTCGAGAAGCTGAAGGTGCCGGTGCTTGGTCTGATTGAAAATATGTCGACCTACACCTGTCCGAATTGCGGCCATGAGGCGCATATCTTCGGCCATGGCGGTGTGGCGCAGGAAGCCGAGAAGATGGGTGTCCCGCTGCTCGCGCAACTGCCGCTCGCGCTTGAGGCGCGGATCGCGGGGGATGAGGGGACACCAGTCGCTGCGACGGAGAGTCCGCTCGCAGATCCCTATGCCCAACTCGCACAGCGTTTGGTGGAGACGGGCGTCGCCTAAGTGGGCGATTTACGTCATTGGGAGTGAAATGGGGCCTTCGGGCCCCTTTTTTGTGGCTCTTTTGCGTGTGAGGCGTCCTATGTAGGGGTGCTATGGGAAGTCATGGGAACTCTGGGAAAGTATGGGAAGTTCTGGGCCGCTCTGTCGCATTTTCTGAAAACGAATCACTTTGCCTGTGGATAACTCGGTGGATTTTTGACCGGATGGTTGTGTGGGTATCGGGTCGCGTGGGAAAAATCTCGGTTTTCTGCTGAGGTGAAGTGCGTCCGTATGTGGTGTTTTTTGTTCTTATTTTGTCTAAATATAGATTTTTTGGCCCATAATTCTGTCCCATATCCTGTTTTTGAGGGTGTTGTGGAGCAAGATGTTGTGTCCTGTGGGTAATAAATCCATTGATTACCATGAAATCCCGTGTAATCTCTATTTATCCGGTGAGACGGGAATGAGCGGCACATCAAAGACCGCGAATAAAGAACAAAGTCAGGTTCATACAGGCATCCGCCCTCACCAGAATAAAGAGATCCGGCGCGCGAGCGAGCAGACATCCCCCCAAGGTGGCGCGCGACGACCGGACAGCCCCGAAATTTCGGGATGAGGGCGGCGGATTGAGCAGTGGCAGCAGCTCGGTCCGCCGTTTCGGTTTAAGGCCCCGGACATGGGGTGGGACAGTGAGAGGAGCCGACGCTTGGTTGGCATGTTTATAGGCGAACACACCTTTAAGGTGGACGGGAAGGGACGCGTGTCGATCCCTGCCGATTTTCGTCGTGAACTTGAACTTGGCGATCCTCTCGCTGGCGAAACCGGTCGTCCCCGCATGGTCATCGTCTATGGTCATGACAAACAAAAGCAACTCATCGTTCACACCTATGACGGCTACCGCGCGCTGGCGGCCGATATCGCGCGTCTGCCGCGCGGGTCTGAAAAGCGGAAGATCATGGAGCGCATGATCCTCAACCGTGCCAAGCCGACCGAGGTGGACAACGATGGTCGTCTCGTCCTGCCGCAGGCGCTGCGCGACAAGATTGCGCTCGACGGCACCGCCTATTTCGCCGGGATGGGGGAGACGTTCGAGATTTGGAAGCCGGAGACCCATAAAGAGGTTGAGGCCGCCGTGTCCGAAAAATGGCTTGAAGAGCAGGGTGAGGATTTCGATCCTCTGAGCCTGCTGGATGATTTGGAGGTCTGAGATGGCCACCGACGAAGATAAGAAACCCCACGTTCCGGTCCTCCTTCGCCCCTTGTTGCGGGAATGCGCGCCGATTTCCGGTCGCTGGCTCGATGGTACCTTTGGGGCTGGCGGGTATACGAAGGGTTTGATTGCTGAAGGCGCAGATCATGTGACAGGCGTGGATCGTGATCCGCTCGCGCATGAGATGGCCGCAAAATGGATCAACAAGCCGCCTTATGAGGGCAAAATCTCTCTCGTTCTCGGCACTTTCGGTCAGATGGATGAATACGCCCAAGATCTCGATGGCGTTGTCCTTGATCTCGGGGTGTCGTCAATGCAGCTCGACATGGCTGAGCGCGGGTTCTCCTTTATGAAAGACGGCCCGCTCGACATGCGGATGTCGCAGGAAGGGCCGTCTGCTGCGGATTTCGTCAATACGGCGGATGAGGCGGAGATCGCCGAAGTGCTTTTTCACTACGGTGAAGAAAAACAGTCTCGCAAAATCGCCCGTGCGATTGTCAAAGACCGTGCGGAAAAGGCGCCGTTTACCACGACACTTCAGCTTGCGGGCCTGATCGAACGTATTCTGCCGCGCAAGAAACCGGGTGCGAGCCATCCGGCAACACGCACGTTTCAGGCCATTCGCATCGCTGTGAACGATGAATTCGGCCAGTTGATCGAAGGGCTGGAGGCCGCTGAGCGCGCGCTCGCTCCTGGTGGGCAACTCGCCGTAGTGACGTTCCACTCGCTCGAAGATCGCGTGGTCAAACGCTTCTTTCAGGAACGCGCCTCGACGGGCGGCGGCGGATCGCGCTATGCGCCTGAGCAAGATGTCAAAATTCCCGGTTTTGAGCGGCTGTCAAAAGCCATTTCGCCGGATGAAGAAGAGTTGGAAGGCAACCCGCGGGCCCGCTCAGCGCGGCTTAGGGTCGGACGTCGGACCGATGCGCCGGCAGTGCCGGTTGATCGGGCGGCGATGGGACTACCGAAACCAGTTTTAAAGCGGTGAGTGTGAGGCAGACATGCGTGGTTTCTATATGATCTTTGCAGCGTTGGTCCTGATGGGCCTCGCGTTTTGGGCCTATCGTGAGAACTACGCGACGCAACAGGTCCTTCGTGAGGTCAGCCAGATCCAGCGTGAAATCGGTCATCAACGCGAAGAGCTTGCAGTGCTCAAAGCCGAATGGGCTTACCTCAACCGTCCGCAGCGCCTTCGCGATCTTGCTGCGATCAACTTTGACCGCCTGCGCCTCCTGCCGTTCCAGCCGGAGCAATTCGGTCGTGTAGACCAAGTGTCCTTCCCGGAGGAAGACGATCTGATCTTTGAACTCGACGGTGCTGTCGATGTGGTCGGACAATTGAGCGCGATTGACACAGGCGAGGCGCAGCAATGAGTATCCGCACTCCACTCCGCCCGCTCGCCCGCGTTCTTGAGGCCCGTGCGAAGGGCGAAAACCCGGACGTGATCGAGCGCGAGAACCTGCGCCTTCGTCACGAGGAAATGCGTGACAAATCCCGTCTGCGCGCGGAGGGGCGTTTGCTCGTTCTGGGGCTGTGCTTCATGTCGGCGTTCCTTCTCGTCGGTGTGCGCATGGGGCAGGTCGCGGCGACCGTGCCAGCCGAGCCGAAAGCGGCAGCCACCGGCACGCCGATCCTTGCGCAACGCGCGGACATTGTGGACCGCAACGGTCGTATTCTCGCGACCAACCGCGTGACCCACAGTCTCTATGCGCAGCCGCAGGAGATGATTGATCCTGTGCATGCAGCCAAAGAACTCGCGCGCATTTTCCCCGATCTTGAAGAAGAGCGCTTGATTCGTGATTTCACCGGGTCGCGCAAGTTCTTGTGGATCAAAAAGAAAATCGCGCCGGAACAGCAGCAGGCGGTCCACGATATTGGTGAGCCGGGGTTGCTCTTCGGGCCGCGTGAGGAACGTCTCTATCCGAACGGTAAACTCGCTGCGCACGTGCTTGGCGGAACGAAGTTCGGACGCGAAGGCGTCATGAGCGCCGAGATCGTCGGCCAGTTCGGCATTGAAAAAGCGCGCGACGACTACCTTAGCAATCCAGCCAATGGAGACAAACCGCTTCAGCTTTCCCTTGATCTGACGGTGCAATCGACCGTTCGCGAGGTGCTCTATGGCGGTATGCGGATGCTTGATGCCAAGGGAGCTGCCGCAGTCCTGATGGACATTCACACGGGGGAAATCATTTCCCTCGTCTCGCTGCCCGATTTTGATCCGAACTCCCGTCCGTCTTTCGCGGCAAAAAATCCAGAGGACAACCCGCGGTTCAACCGGACCGTTCAGGGTGTCTATGAACTCGGCTCGACGTTTAAAATTTTCGCGGCAGCTCAGGCGATGGAACTTGGCCTCGCAGGGCCGGACACAGAGATTCCCGCAACGCCGCCGTTCCGTTGGGGCAAATACACAATCGGTGAGTTTGAGGGCCATAACTACGGTCCGACGCTGTCGCTCTCGGGCATGATCGTCAAGTCGTCCAACGTCGCGACCGCGCATGTGGCGCAAGAGATCGGTGTCGAACGCCAGAAAGCGTTCCTGAAACAGCTCGGCTTCTTCGAGCCTGTTCCCGTCGAACTCGCAGAAGCACCGGCGGGCAAGCCACTCCTTCCGCCGAATTGGTCTGAACTTTCCACACTGACCATCGGTTTCGGGCACGGCCTGTCTGCCTCGCCGCTTCACCTTGCGACGGCTTACGCCTCGTTGCTCAACGGCGGGACGCTCGTGGAGCCGACCTTGATCAAACGCGAAGGCTATACGCCGAAGGGCGAACGGATTGTGAGCGAAGAGGTTTCCGCCGCCTCGCGTCAGATGCTTCGCGAAGTTGTGACCGATCCGGAAGGTACGGCGAGTTTCGCCGAAGTCACGGGGTACAAAGTTGGCGGTAAAACCGGCACGGCGGACAAGCCGAAGCCTACCGGCGGCTACTACGACGACAAGACGATCACCACGTTTGCTTCGGTTTTCCCGACGGATAAGCCCAAGTATGTGCTGATCGTCTCCCTCGATGAACCGATTGAGACCTCTGGTAGCAAGCCGCGCCGCACGGCCGGTTGGACGGCCGTGCCGGTCGCTGCCGAAGTGATCCGGCGCACAGCTCCGCTCATGGGATTGAGACCCGAGATTGAATCCCCTGCCCAAGCTGGGATAACACTGACATCAACGCAGTGATCAACGAAAGGCGCGGGCAGCATGACATCACTCACAGAGTTGGGATTGACCGCGCAAGGTGGTCGCGATGTTCAGATCACGGGTCTCTCGGTCGATAGCCGGAAGGTAGAAGAGGGGCATCTCTTCGCCGCGCTCCCCGGGTCGAGCGTCCATGGCGCGACATTTGTTCCGATGGCCCTTTCAATGGGCGCGCGCGCGATTCTGACCGATCCGGCAGGCGCGCGGATCGCCTCTGAGGCGGTTGCAGAGCATGATGCTGCGCTTGTTGTGGTCGAGGACGCGCGTCAGGCGCTCGCCTACACGGCTGCATTGTTCTTCGGTCGTCAGCCGGATGTGATGGTCGCCGTGACGGGCACCAATGGCAAAACGTCTGTCGCCACCTTTGCACGTCAGATTTGGCAGTTGCTCGGGGCCTCAGCGATCAATATCGGCACGACCGGTGTCGAAGGCGACTGGCAAGCCCCGAGTCCTCACACCACACCTGAGCCGATAACGCTGCATCGCATGTTGGCCGATGCGGCGCATGCCGGGGTTGAATACGGCGCGATGGAAGCCTCTTCGCATGGCTTGGCCCAGCGGCGTCTCGACGGAGTAAGCGTCACTGCTGCGGCCTTTACGAACTTCACCCAAGACCACCTAGATTACCACGCGACGTTTGAGGCTTATTTCGCGGCGAAGGCAGGGCTCTTCACCCGCGTTTTGCCGGAAGACGGGGTTGCCGTCGTCAATGTGGACGACCCGAAAGGCGTCGAAATCGAGGGCCTGTGCGCAGAACGCGGTGTCGATGTGATGCGCATTGGTCGTTCTGATGCGGCGGACCTGCGTGTGCTTTCTCAGCGGTTCGATCCGACGGGGCAGGAGCTGCGCGTCGATTTTGTAGGGAATATCTATCAAATTCGTTTAGACCTCATTGGCGGTTTTCAGGCCGAGAATGTAATGACGGCGGCGGGCCTTGTGATGGCCTGCGGTGCTGATCCGGAAGAGGTCTTCTCCTGTCTGCCGGAACTCACGGGGGTCCGTGGCCGGATGGAACACGCCGCGACGCGGGCGAATGGCGCGACGGTCTTTGTCGATTATGCCCATACGCCGGATGCGGTCGCGACGGCGATCAAGGCACTGCGTCCGCACGTTATGGGACGTGTCATTGCCATCATCGGCGCGGGCGGAGATCGTGACAAGACCAAGCGCCCGCTGATGGGGCAGGCTGCGGCAGAGAATGCCGATCTTGTGATTGTGACCGATGACAACCCGCGCTCAGAAGACCCAGCGGCGATCCGTGCGGAAGTTCTGGTCGGTGCACCGGACGCCATCGAGATCGGTGATCGCGCCGAAGCGATCCTGCGCGGGGTGGATTCCCTACAGCCCGGTGATGCGCTCCTGATTTGCGGAAAGGGTCACGAGAGCGGCCAGATTATCGGCAATGACGTCTATCCGTTTGATGACGTGGAGCAGGCCTCTCTTGCCGTCGGGGCTCTGGAGGGGCGGATATGAGCGCGCTCTGGACGACGGCTGAGGTTGCCGCCGCGACGGGTGGAGCCGCGACCAAAGACGCCGAGATCACCGGTATTTCCATCGACACGCGGACTATCCAGCCGGGTGACCTGTTCGTCGCGCTGCAGGCGGCGCGGGATGGCCATGATTTTGTGGCCCAAGCGCTCGACAAAGGGGCGGCTGCGGCGCTCGTGTCGCGTCGGCCGGAAGGTGTGGCCAAAAACGCATCGTTGGTTGTCGTAGACGATGTCTTGCCAGCCTTGGAGCGCCTCGGCGCCGCTGCGCGTGCCCGTGTTGCAGGCAAGGTCGTCGGCGTCACCGGCTCTGTCGGGAAGACCTCGACCAAGGAAATGCTCCGCGCCATTCTCGGACCGCAGGGTAAAACACATGCTGCGGAAGCCAGTTACAACAACCATTGGGGCGTGCCACTGACCTTGGCGCGGATGTCGGCGGACACGGATTTCGCGGTCATCGAGATCGGGATGAACCACCCGGGCGAGATTGCGCCACTGGCCGAACTGGCCGAGCCGGACGTTGCGATGATCACCACCGTCGCGCCTGCGCATATGGCCGCGTTCGAGAGCCTTGAGGGGATCGCCAGAGAGAAGTCCGATATTTTCAAAGGATTGGTTGAAGACGGGGTGGCCGTGTTCAACGGAGACCTCCCCGTCACCGATATCCTTGCCGCTGCATGGTCCGGCGCGTCGATCCGGTTTGGTGAGGACGAAACCTGCGCGGCGCGGCTGACGTCTGTGGAGATCGAAGATCGCGTGACGCGAGGTTCGGCGGTCGTGGATACAACGCACGTCGATTTTTCGCTTTCCACCGCAGGGCGCCATTTCGCGACCAATGCGGTCGGCTGCTTGGCCGTCGTGGATGCGCTCGGCGCTGACGTGGTGAAAGCCGCAGCCGATCTGTCGCTTTGGGCGCCGCCGGAAGGGCGGGGCGCGCGTGAGACGGTGCAACTCCCGATTGGTAAGCCGCTCGAACTCATCGACGACGCGTTCAACGCCAACCCGACGTCCATGTCGGCGGCGCTTGAGGTGCTTGCGAAAGCAACCCCAGCGGACACCGGACGACGCATCGCGATTTTGGGAGATATGCTAGAGCTCGGCGAAAAGGAAGTTGCGATCCATGAGGGCCTCGCCGCACTGCCTTGGTTTGCCAATCTGGATGCCGTGCATTGCGTTGGGCCTTTGATGCGGGCGTTGTTTGACGTTCTGCCGGATGGACGGCGCGGGCAGTGGTTTGAAACGGCACAGGATGCAGTGCCTGCGCTTGCGAGTCTCACAGGTCCCGGCGATGTCGTGCTTTTGAAGGGCTCCAAAGGGTCGAAAGTGAGCCTACTGGTTGACGAATTGCGCAAATTGGGCCAAGCGCAGCCGAAATAAGCAAAAGGAAGATGTAAGCGGATGTTGTATTGGATTTCTGGCCTGTCGGACGGGGGAGACCTGTTCAACCTGTTTCGCTACATCACGATGCGGTCTGGCGGTGCCTTTTTCACGGCGCTGCTGTTCTCGATGATCTTCGGCCGTCCGCTGATCGACTTTCTTCGTCGCCGTCAGGGCAAGGGCCAGCCGATCCGTGAGGACGGCCCTGAGGGGCACTTTGCCAAAGCCGGCACGCCGACGATGGGCGGATTGCTGATCCTGACCGCGCTTCTGATTTCGACGCTTCTCTGGGCGCGACTGGATATCGGCTATGTCTGGATCGTGCTCTTTGTGACTTATGGCTATGGTCTGATCGGTTTTGCAGATGACTATGCGAAAGTGTCCAAGGCGAACACGAAGGGCGTTCCCGGTCGTGTGCGTCTCGGCCTTGGCTTCCTGATCGCGGCAATTGCGGCTGTGTGGTCCGCGATGATCCATCCCGATGACCTCGCGTTCCAACTCGCCATGCCGGTGTTCAAAGACCTGCTGATCAACCTGTCTTGGTTCTTTGTCCCGTTTGCGATGATCGTCATCGTTGGGGCTGCGAATGCGGTGAACCTCACGGATGGTCTCGATGGTCTCGCGATCATGCCTGTGATGATCGCAGCGGGGACTTTGGGCGCGATTGCCTATGTCGTGGGGCGTGTCGACTTTACCGAGTATCTCGGGCTGCACTACGTGCCGGGCACGGGGGAAATCCTCGTGTTTACCGCCGCGCTGATCGGTGGCGGTCTCGGGTTCCTGTGGTTCAATGCGCCGCCTGCGGCTGTATTTATGGGGGATACGGGGTCTCTGGCGCTCGGTGGCGCGTTGGGTGCGATTGCGGTTGCGACCAAGCACGAGATCGTTTTGGCGATTGTGGGTGGTCTGTTTGTGGTCGAGGCGCTGTCTGTGATCATTCAGGTGGCCTACTTCAAACGCACCGGTAAACGCGTGTTCCTGATGGCGCCGATCCATCACCACTATGAGAAGAAAGGGTGGTCGGAGCCGACCATCGTGATCCGGTTCTGGATCATCTCTCTGGTGCTCGCACTGATCGGTCTGGCGACGCTGAAACTGCGCTAAACGAGAGGGGGCCAAGGCCCCCTTTTTTGAGTATTTGACCCAAGAAGAAGGATGGGGCGCGATGATCCCTGTGCTCGGATACGAAGACAAGAAAGTGGCGGTTTTGGGCCTCGGGCGTTCCGGTCTTGCGACAGCGCGGGCGTTGGAGGCCGGCGGAGCGGAGGCGCTGTGCTGGGACGACTCTGTTGAGGCGCGTGAGCGGGCGGAGGCGGAAGGGTTCGTCATCCATGATTTGCACAAGGCGGACAGCTTTGAAGGGGTTGACGTTCTCGTCGTCTCACCGGGCATTCCGCATCTCTATCCGGAGCCAAACAAGGTGATCGCACGCGCATGGGACGCGGGTGTGCCTGTCGACAACGACATCGGGTTGTTTTTCCGTTCTCTCGGTTTGGGAGAGTGGATGGACTATGCCACTCCACCGCGTGTGATTGCGGTGACGGGATCGAACGGGAAGTCTACGACCTCGGCGCTTATTCACCACATTTTCGAAGAGAACGGGACGCCGTGTCAATTGGCGGGCAACATCGGGCGTGGGGTGCTCGACATTGAGCCGCCGGAGGATGGCGAGGTCATTGTGCTCGAGCTGTCGTCCTACCAGACGGATCTCGCGCGGGCGCTGACGCCGGATGTGGCTGTGTTCACGAACCTATCGCCGGATCATCTCGACCGTCACGGCGGGATGGGCGGATACTTTGCGGCCAAGCGTCGGCTCTTTGCCGAGGGCGGTCCGGATCGTGCGGTGATTGGTGTCGATGAGAAAGAGGGGCGGTATCTCGCCAACCAGCTCGTCGAGAGCCCTGAAGACATGCGTCTCATTCGTGTGTCGTCGGGTCAGAAGCTCGGCGGGCCGGGGTGGAATGTCTTCGCGCGGAAGGGGTTTCTATCCGAGTACCGCAAAGGCAAACAGGCGGCGTCTATCGATTTGCGTGAGATCGACGGCTTGCCGGGGGCGCATAACCATCAGAATGCTTGTGCAGCCTATGCTGCAGCGCGGGCCCTCAATCTATCGCCGCGCGGGATTGAGGCAGCGCTTCGCAGTTTTAAAGGGCTTCCGCATCGCTCGCAGCTCGTCCGTGAATTGGATGGCGTGCGCTATGTGAATGACTCGAAAGCGACCAATGTGGATGCGGCGGCGAAGGCGCTTCAGGCGTTTTCAAAAATCCGCTGGATCGCGGGCGGCCTCGGGAAAGATGGCGGGATCGAGGATCTCAAGCCGTTCCTCGGGTCTGTTGTGAAAGCCTATCTGATCGGTTTTTCCGCGCGGGATTTCGCTCTTCAGATTGGCGATACGCCCTACGAGATTTGCGATACGATGGAGGTAGCGGTGGCCAAGGCGGCTGCAGAGGCGGAGGCGGATGAGACGGTGCTCTTGGCACCTGCGGCAGCGTCATTTGACCAGTTTCCGAACTTCGAGAAGCGGGGGGATGCCTTTGCTGACGAGGTGGCAAAGCTCGGGTGAGTGAGGCGGGGCTTTCTGTGTCAGTCCCGCTGCCTTTCACCTAACGTCTATCCAATGCGTGTTTTGCATTTGAAGTTGCGATATAATCTCTGACAACACGAGTGCCTCAAACCAGATAGAGAACGGCAATGTTGCAAGAGATCATGAATTTACCGCCGCTCCTTGCGGCCAGTATCATTGTCCTGTCGATTGTTCTCCTGTCCCTCTCGTCCTATGGCATCACGCGAAAACTCTTGGGGCATGGGGCCGACTCGGAGCGGCGTGAGCTTGCTGGATCCGTGATCTTTCGCGTCAGCGCCTTGCATGGTCTCGTTCTTGCGCTTGTGTTCGCGCAAGAGGTGGTCAACCTGCGCGATGTGACGACGGTGTCGTCGCGTGAAGCGGCGTTGGTGGGGGACGTCTTTTATGACCTGAAACGGTACGATGCCGAGGGCACCCTGCCGATCCGAGAGGACCTCGCCTCCTACACGCGTCATGTTTTGGAGACAGAGTGGGGGGCGTTGGCCGATGAGAACACGCTGCACGATCCGGCGTGGGCGGAGTGGGAGTCGGCCTATGAAGCGATTCTCGATCTGGAGCCTGAAACACTCCGACAGGAAAGTCTCCGGTCGATTATGCTCGGCGGCATCAGGGATGTGTCGATGCTCCGGCTCGAGCGGGAAGAGGCCGCGCGGGCGGGGGTCAATCCGCTGTTTCTCACCGCGGCCATCGTTGGGGTCGTCCTGACCGCAGCGGCCTATTTTACGTTTGAGCCGACGCGGTTGAACATTCTGCTCCTCACGATTTTCTCGTCCTATACAGGGCTGATCATCTTTTTCATTATCGCTTTTGCGAACCCCTACCATTCCCCGGGCAAAGCCGCGCCTGTGAGTTTCGAACTTTTGTATCAGGGTGAAGTGCGGGAGTTGGCCGAACGGGCGCGTTAGGTGTGCTCAATACTCCAATGCGTCCAGCGTTTCTTTTAGGAGGCGAGCCGAGGCTCCCAAGGCCTCATGCTCCGCGTCGTCGAGTTCGGGGAAAAGGTCGGAGACCACGCCTTGGGCGCCGACGATGCGGGGGATGGAGAGCGCGACGTCGAGGACACCTTCGACTTTGGGGGTGACGATGGAGACGGAGAGCACGGTTTGCTCATCGCGGGCGATAGCGCGGACGAGGCGTTCGAGGCCCGCGCCGATGCCATACCATGTCGCGCCTTTGCCGTTGATGATTGTATAGGCGGCGTTGCGAACGCCATCATCGATCCGCGCTTTGACGCCCGCGGTGAGCGGGACGCGCATTTGGGCGGCGAAGTCTTTAACCGACAGGGTGCCCGCGCGGGCGGAGGACCAGCAGAGCACTTCGCTATCGCCATGTTCTCCGAGCACATAGGCATGAACGGAGCGGGCCGAGACGCCGAGGTGTTCGCCGATCAGGTGGCGAAAGCGCGCCGTGTCGAGGATCGTGCCAGAGCCGATGACGCGCGATGGCGGGAGGCCGGAGAGCCGCGTGGCGATCTGGGTCATAATGTCGACGGGGTTCGTGGCCACGAGAAGGATCGCGTCGGGGGCTGCGTCGAGGACCTTTCCGATGATCTGGCGGAACACTTCGGCGTTTCGGGTCAGGAGTTCGAGGCGGCTTTCCCCGGGCTTTTGTCCGACACCGGCGGCGAGGATGACGACACCTGCGCCTGTGAGGTCGCTATAGTCGCCTGCGGTCACAACGGTGGAGGAGGCGAAGGGCACGGCGTGGGCGATGTCTTCGGCCTGCGCGCGGGCCAGATCGCGGTTGTAATCGACAAAGATGACCTTGCTCGCGGTGCCTGCAAGCGCGATGGCGTAGCCTGCTGCAGAGCCGACCATTCCGGCCCCGACGATGCCGATTTTCATGGGTATTCTCCGAAAGTTGCGCCCCGTTAGCGCGACCATGCGGGGATTCCCCGCCCCGTTCAATGACTGTGATCAAAATCGGGGTGGCGAAACCCTGCTGTGCTGCAGGATCGGGCACAATCTGTTGTGGCGCGGGAGGGCAAAAAAGGCTACTCTTGTGGGATAGACCCGAAAAATCGGGCGTTCAGGCGTAATCGAGGCAGTAGGCGGTTAGCAATGACAGAGATGGTGTATGGCGCGACTCCCGTAGCAGGGGGCGAGCCGGTGTTGCCCCGTTGGTGGCGCACGATCGACAAATGGACCCTGTCCTGTGTGTTTATTCTGTTCGGTATCGGGCTTTTGCTCGGGCTGGCAGCGTCGCCGCCTCTGGCCGAGAAGAACGGCTTTGCAGACATGTTCTACTACGTGAAGCGGCAGGCCTTTTTTGGCACTGTCGGCCTCACGGTGATGGTCGCGATCACGATGATGGACCCTGCGCGGGTGCGGCGGTTGGCGGTGCTCGGGTTTGGCGCGGCGTTTGTCGCGCTCCTGCTGCTGCCGTTTCTTGGCACCGATTTCGGGAAGGGGGCGACGCGGTGGTTCTCCTTCGGGTTCGCCTCTGTTCAACCGTCGGAGTTTCTGAAGCCTGCCTTTGTCGTGACGGCTGCGTGGCTCATGGCGGCCTCTTTGGAAATCGGTGGACCTCCGGGCAAGATGTATTCCTTTGCGCTCGCGGGGATCATCGTAATCCTGCTCGCGCTGCAGCCGGATTTCGGGCAGGCCTCTTTGATCCTGTTTTCCTGGGGCGTGATGTATTTCGTTGCGGGGGCGCCGATGATGCTCCTCGCGGGGATTGCGGGGCTTGTCGTGATGGGCGGTTTCTTCGCCTATGAGAATTCCGAGCACTTCGCCCGCCGCATCGACGGCTTTCTGAACCCGACAATCGATCCGACGACCCAGATCGGCTACGCGACGAACGCGATCCGCGAGGGCGGTATCTTCGGCGTCGGCGTGGGTGAGGGGACGGTGAAATGGTCTCTGCCGGATGCGCATACCGATTTCATCATTGCCGTCGCAGCCGAAGAATATGGGCTGTTGCTCGTTCTGATCATCATCTCGCTTTACGCGACGATCACTGTGCGTTCTATGTGGCGGCTGCTCCGAGAGCGTGATCCGTTCATCCGCCTTGCGGGGACGGGGCTTGCCTGTGCGTTCGGTGTTCAGGCCTTTATCAATATGGGTGTGGCCGTTCGCCTGTTGCCTGCCAAGGGGATGACGCTTCCATTCGTTTCCTATGGTGGCTCGTCTGTGATTGCGTCGGGCATTGCGCTCGGCGCGCTTTTGGCTTTTACCCGCACGCGACCGCAGGGCGAGATCGGGGACATCCTGATCCGGCGCGGACGTTAAGAACCGGAATGAGTGGACCTATGACCCAAGACGCCCCCCTCCTCGTGATCGCAGCCGGTGGCACCGGAGGACATATGTTTCCGGCGCAGTCGCTCGCCGAGGTGATGCTTGCGCGTGGCTGGCGAGTGAAACTGTCGACCGACGCCCGCGGTGCGCGTTACACGGGGGCTTTCCCGAAAGCCGTTGAAATCGACGTGCTGCCTTCCGCGACCTTTGCGCGGGGCGGAATTGCGGCGAAAGCCATGGTGTTCCCGCGTATCCTTGGCGGTGTTGCAAAAGCGATCCGCCACTTTTTGCGCGACAAGCCCGCCGTCGTCGTGGGTTTTGGTGGCTATCCGGCTATTCCGGCGGTGGCGGCCGCGACGCTGATGAAGCTGCCGCGCATGATCCACGAACAGAACGGCATTCTCGGCAAGGTCAATCAGGTCTTCGCCAAACGCGTGAACCAAGTTGCCTGCGGGACATGGCCGACGACGCTTCCCGAAGGAGTTCATGGTCTGCACGTTGGCAACCCCGTGCGGGGCGCCGTTCTCGAAAAACACGCGGCTGCTTACATCGCGCCGGGCGATTACCCGATGGAAATTCTTGTGATCGGTGGCTCCCAGGGCGCGCGCATTCTGTCGGATGTGGTGCCCTCCGCTGTCGCGCAGCTCCCGCAGTCGCTTCTCTCACACCTCCGAGTGAGCCAACAGGCGCGGCCCGAAGATCTCGACCGCGTGACGGAGTTTTATGAGGCGCAGGGCATTCAGGCCGATGTGCGGACCTTCTTTGACGATATCCCGAAACGGATGAGCGAAGCACAGCTCGTGATTTCGCGTTCTGGCGCCTCGACTGTCGCAGATATCTCCGTGATTGGCCGTCCGTCGATCCTCATCCCGTTTGCCGCTGCCGCAGGGGATCACCAGACTGCAAATGCTCGTGGTCTTGTTGAGGCCAACGCCGCCGTGATGATCCCCGAGAGCCAGTTGACAGCCGAGAGCCTGTCCGAACAGGTCACCAATATTCTGAGCCAACCCGATGGCGCCCTGATGATGGCGCGGGCCGCGCTCTCCGTGGGCAAGCCTGAAGCCGCCGAGGAATTGGCTGTGCTCGTTGAGAGCCTTGCTTTCCCCGAAACCTACCCTGCCGCCTAAGACACGAGTGAGACCGAGAAGATGAACGCATCTGCCACCAAACTGCCTACCGAGATGGGCGCAATCCACTTTGTCGGCATCGGCGGGATCGGCATGTCGGGCATTGCCGAAGTGCTGCTCAACCACGGCTATCAAGTGCAGGGCTCTGACCTGAAAGCCTCCAAGATCACGGATCGTCTCAAGGAGCTGGGCGCGGTCATCTACGAAGGCCAGCGGGCCGAGAATCTCGAGAATGCCGAGGTTGTGGTGATCTCAAGCGCGATCAAACCGGGCAATCCGGAGCTCGACGCGGCACGTCTGGCCGGTCTGCCGGTGGTGCGCCGCGCGGAAATGCTCGCAGAACTCATGCGCCTGAAATCCAACGTCGCGGTGGCCGGCACGCACGGCAAGACGACGACCACGACGCTCGTGGCCGAGTTGCTTGTGGCGGGCGGGATCGATCCGACGGTGATCAACGGCGGGATCATCCATGCCTATGGCTCCAACGCACGGATGGGGCAGGGCGATTGGATGGTCGTGGAAGCCGACGAGAGCGACGGAACGTTCAACCGTCTGCCTGCGACGATTGCCATCGTGACCAACATTGATCCCGAACATATGGAACACTGGGGCACGATCGAAAACCTGCGTCAGGGCTTTTACGACTTCGTGTCGGGCATCCCGTTCTATGGTCTCGCCGTGTGCTGCACGGATCACCCCGAAGTTCAGTCTCTCGTGGGCAAGATTACGGACCGCCGTGTCGTGACCTATGGGTTCAATGCGCAAGCGGATGTGCGGGCGGTGAACCTGACCTACAAAAAGGGCGTCGCGCATTTCGACATCGTGCTCGCTGCCGACGACATCGTGATTGAGGGCTGTACCCTCCCGATGCCCGGGGATCACAATGTGTCCAATGCGCTGGCGGCTGTGGCTGTGTCCCGCCATCTCGGGATGAAAGCCGCAGAGATCAAAGAGGCGCTTGCGGCCTTTGGCGGTGTGAATCGCCGCTTTACCCGCGTGGGTGAAGTGAACGGTGTGACGATCATTGATGACTACGGCCATCACCCTGTGGAGATCGCCGCCGTGCTCAAAGCCGCGCGTCAGGCGTCCGAGGGGCGCGTGATTGCGGTGCACCAGCCGCACCGATATTCGCGTCTCCATACCCTCTTCGATGATTTCTGCACCTGTTTCAACGAGGCCGATGTGGTCGGCATTGCGGAGGTCTATGCCGCGGGTGAAGAGCCGATCGAAGGCGCGTCACGTGATGATCTCGTGGCTGGTCTGATCCGCCACGGCCACCGCCACGCGCGCGCGGTGACGTCCGAGGACGATCTCGAACGGTTGGTGCGCGAGCAGACTGGTCCTGGAGATATCGTTGTCTGTCTGGGTGCTGGGACAATTTCGACTTGGGCGCATAATCTACCGAACAGACTCGGCTAACACTCACGGAGGCAGCGATGGCACAGGCTTTGAAACGGAGGATCGGTCCCGGTCTTCTGACGGCCTATGGTGTCGGTGTTATGGTAGGCGCGGGCATTTACGTGCTCGTGGGTGCGGTCGCGGCGCAGGCGGGGCTGTATGCGCCTTTGGCGTTTCTACTCGCAGGTCTAATCGCCGCGCCCTCCGCGCTCTCCTATGCTGAACTCTCGACCCGTATTCCCGAAGCTGCTGGTGAAGCGGCCTATGTCGAGGCGGGCTTTGGCTCCCGTCTGCTGGGGCTGATCGTCGGTGTCGCCATCGTCATGGCGGGGACTATATCCGCAGCCGCCGTTTTGCGCGGCGGCGCGGGGTACTTAATCGGGTTTGTCGATATACCGTTTGCCGTGGCTATTGGCGGTCTTGGCCTGTTGCTCTTGGCCGTCGCCATTGTCGGCGTGCTGGAGAGCCTTGCGATGGCGGCTGTGTTTACGGTGATTGAGGTCATCGGGCTTGGCCTCGTCGTCTGGTCCGGTTGGCACGCGCCGATGTCGCCCGATTTTGCAACGCCGACGATGCCCTATCTCCCCGGTGTCGGTGTGGCGGCGACGCTCGCCTTCTTCGCCTTCATCGGGTTCGAAGACATTGTGAACATGGCCGAAGAGGTGCGGCGACCGGAGCGGACGCTACCGATTGCGATCATTGCCTCGCTGGTCATTACGACGCTGCTTTACGCCGGCGTGACCATCGCGGCGGTACGGGCCGTGCCGCTCGAAGTGTTAGCGGAGTCGGAGCGTCCGCTGGCTCTCGTGTATGAAGCGGGGGGCGGGCAAGCCGTTCTCCTCTCCGCGATTGCGGCGACAGCGGCGCTCAATGGCGTGCTTGCGCAGGTCGTTATGGCGGCGCGGGTGCTGTTCGGGCTTGGCAAACGTGGCAGCATCTTTAGGGTCTTTCACCATGCACACCCGCGCTTTGGCACACCTGTTCTCGCGACGTCACTGATCGGCGTGGTGGTCATCGGTGCGGCGCTGACAATGCCGGTTGCGAACCTTGCTGGTGTCACCTCCACTATTTTGCTCATCGTGTTTTCTGTCGTAAACGGGAGCCTGATTTTCCTCAAACGCAAGTCTCAAAAAGCCCCGTTCCGGGTTGCGGACTGGGTGCCGGTGGTGGGGCTGGTGTTTGCACTTCTGGCACTGTTTGCTTTTGTTATGGGAGCGGTCGGATGAACGAGTTGCTGAACCCTCTTGTGGCCATGGCGATCTGGGCGCTTGCGTGTATGGCGCTTGCACCGTTACCTATTAAGTATCAAATCGTTCCGGGCCTGAGCTTGCTCGCCATGTTGCCCGTTTTGTTGATTTGGACCGGCATGACATACGGTGTCTGGCCGGTGCTGATCGGACTGGCTGCGGCCGCCTCGTTGTTTCGCAAGCCTTTGATCGCTCTCTGGCGATATCTTGGTCGGCGTCTCAAAGGACAGGATGGGAAGACAAAATGACCCTATCTCTCGCGCTCGCTTGCATCTGGGCCATTCTGGCCAATGTGATCGCCATGTTCCCGTCGCGCCACCACCACTGGCCTGCGGCCTATGTGCTGATCGCGCTGGGGGTTCCCCTTCTGGGCTACGTCACATATGAGAACGGCCCATGGATCGCGCTCATCTGCTTTGCTGCGGGTGTGTCGATCCTGCGCTGGCCGGTGATTTATCTCGGCCGGTGGATCCGCAAGCTATTCGCAAAAGGTCCCGCACAATGACATATCCTGACGTCCGTGGAAAATTGACGGAGAACCGCGTGCTCTCCGACCTCACATGGTTGCGTGTGGGCGGGCCTGCAGATGCGCTGTTCCAGCCTGCGGATCTTGAGGATTTGCAGAGCTTTCTCTCCGCGCTTGATCCCTCGGTCGAGGTGTTTCCGATGGGCGTTGGCTCCAACCTGATCGTGCGGGACGGCGGGCTCAGAGCCGTGGTGATCCGCATGGGGCGCGGGTTCAACGGGATCGAGATCGACGCAGAGGCGGGACGTGTGACAGCGGGCGTGGCGGCGCTTGATGCCCATGTCGCGCGCAAAGCGGCAGCAGCGGGGCTTGACCTCACGTTCCTGCGGACCATTCCGGGGGCCATCGGCGGCGCGGTGCGGATGAATGCAGGCTGCTATGGTACCTATGTCGCGGATCATTTCGTGTCCGCGACCGCTGTGACACGCGCCGGAGAGATTGTCACGCTGACAGCGGACGACCTGAATTTTCAATATCGTCAAACCGACCTACCGGAGGGTTGGGTCATCGTCGAGGCGACCTTTTCTGCCGAGCACGGCGATCCCGAGATGCTCGAAACCCGCATGGCGGACCAACTCGCCAAGCGCGACGCGACACAGCCGGTGAAAGACCGCACGGCGGGTTCGACCTTCCGCAATCCTGCCGGATTTTCGTCGACGGGGAAGGCCGACGACGTGCATGATCTCAAGGCATGGAAAGTCATTGATGACGCCGGTCTGCGCGGCTTTTCCATCGGTGGGGCGCAGATGAGCGAGAAGCACTCGAACTTTATGATCAACACCGGTGAAGCGACCGCACACGATCTCGAAGAACTCGGAGAGACGGTGCGAAAAAAGGTATTCCAAAACAGCGGTATCGCGTTACAATGGGAAATCAAACGTGTCGGCGTGTTCGCGGGGCCAGAGGTTCTTGACGGGCTGACCGAGGCGGAAGATACATAAAAATAACAGACGCTTCGGCGTTTGCGCAGTCAGAGCAGGCTGTGACGGTAAAGACCCCGAAACGGGGCAATTCCAAAAAAGGGCCGCAAAAGATGGTCCGAACAATTTGAGGCGAGTGGACATGTCGAGCAGGCAGTCCCCGAAAGTAGCGGTTCTCAAGGGTGGCCCCTCGGCTGAGCGCGAGGTGTCCTTGGTCTCCGGGCGTGAATGCGCCGAAGCTCTTCGGGGTGAAGGATTTGAAGTGGTCGAGATCGATGCAGGGGATGACCTCTGCGCGCGCCTTCAAGAGGTCGCGCCCGATGTCGTGTTTAACGCCCTTCATGGTCGCTACGGCGAAGATGGCTGTGTACAGGGCCTCCTCGAATGGCTGCGCATTCCCTACACCCATTCCGGTGTTCTTGCCTCTGCTCTGGCAATGGACAAGGAAAAGACCAAAGAGATTTACCGCCGCGAAGGTCTGCCGATTGCGCAGTCTGTTCTGGCGACCCATGGCGAGATCGAAGCCAGCCATGTGATGGCGCCGCCCTACGTGGTGAAGCCCTATGATGAGGGGTCGTCTGTGGGCGTCTATCTCATCCGTGAAGGTGATGAGACACCGGCGCTCTCCAAAGATCTTCCGCCCGTTCTGATGGTTGAGCAATTCGTTCCTGGACGCGAACTGACCTGTTCCGTCATGGGGGATAAGGCGCTCTGTGTGACCGACATCCTCACGGACGGCTGGTATGATTATGAGGCGAAGTATTCCGCCGGTGGGTCGCGCCATGTGTGCCCCGCCGAATTGCCGGAAGAGATCACGGCGGCCTGTCAGGACTACGCTCTGCGGGCACATAAGGCGCTCGGGTGCCGTGGTGTTTCGCGGACAGATTTCCGTTGGGATGAAGCGAAGGGTCTTGAAGGGTTGATCCTCTTGGAGACCAATACCCAGCCCGGCATGACACCTACGTCGCTCTCGCCGGAGCAGGCGCAGAAAAGCGGCATTACCTTTGGTGCCTTCTGTAAATGGATGGTGGAGGACGCGTCATGCGACCGGTAGACCCGTCCGAGTTTGCGAAAGGCCCGACCGAGGGCGGCTCTGCGCGGGTGTCTGAAGCTGTCGCGCGGGCGCTGCGTGCGCGTCGCGGCGATGCCGGTGCGCATCGCCCCCGCGATCCGGCACCGTCCCGCACGGCCTACCGGATGAACCGTCTCTGGCTCACGCCGTCGGTCCGCTTTTTCCTGCGCCGCGTTGCGCCCGTGTTGGCCGTCGCGGGTTGTGCTGCTATTTGGTTCGCATCCGAAGAGAACCGCCGCGCCTTCACCGATACCTATGCGGCCGCGAAGTTCGAAATTCAGAACCGTCCGGAATTCATGGTCAAGCTCATGGCCATCGATGGCGCATCCGAGGGGCTTGCGGAAGAAATTCGCGAAGTGACCTCGATCGATTTTCCGATCTCGTCCTTCTCTCTCGATCTACAGGAACAACTCAGCCGCGTTGAAGAACTCGATGCCGTCGAGAGCGCGGGGCTGCGCGTTCGTGCGGGCGGGATTTTGCAGGTGGATGTCAAAGAACGCGTGCCCGCGGTTGTCTGGCGCGGGAGCAATGGCCTCACGCTACTCGATGCAGAAGGGCACCGCGTTGCTGCGCTTGAGAGCCGCCTTGATCGCCCAGATCTCCCCCTGATCGCAGGGGAGGGTGCGGAACGTGAAGTGGCGCAGGCGATCAGACTTCTAAAAGCGGCGCGTCCTCTGGAGAACCGCTTGCGCGGCCTCGTGCGCGTCGGCGAGCGCCGTTGGGATCTCGTTCTCGATCGTGATCAAGTGATCATGCTGCCAGAAAAGAACCCGCTCGGGGCCTTGGCGCAGGTGATCGCGATGGATCAAGCCAAAGACCTTCTCGAACGCGATGCAACTCATGTGGATTTGCGTCGGCCAGATCGACCGACCCTTAGACTGACTGAAGCCGCCGTCTCCGAGATGGAGCGTTTGCGCGCGATAGAAATGGGAGTTTCTTTCAGATGACCGATCTCTATGACGCCCAGCGGGCCATGCGGAACATGCGCAAAGCGGCACTCCAGCGCGGTGTGATCGCCATTCTCGATGTTGGCACCTCCAAGATCGCCTGCCTTGTGCTCCGGTTCGACGGGGACAGCTTTACCGGTGGGGACGGTGTCGGGCCGCTCGCGGGGCAATCCTCTTTCCGCGTGATCGGTGCCGCGACGACGCGCTCGCGCGGTGTGCGCTTTGGCGAGATTGAAGCCATGGCCGAAACCGAACGTGCCATCCGTACGGCTGTGCAGGCCGCACAAAAGATGGCGCAGACGCGCGTCGACCACGTCATCGCGTGTTTCTCCGGCGGTCAGCCACGGTCCTATGGTCTGGCCGGTCAGGTCGAGGTCGAAACGGATGTTGTCTCCGAACAGGACGTCGCCCGCGTACTCGCCGCATCGGATGTGCCTGATTACGGCACGCATCGTGATGTGCTCCACGCGCAGCCAGTGAACTTTGCACTTGATCACCGCTCCGGCCTCAAAGATCCGCGTGGCCAGATCGGGCAGGACCTTGCGGTCGATATGCACATGCTCACGGTCGACTCTGCGACGATCCAGAACCTTCTCTACGCGATCAAGCGTTGCGATCTCGAAGTCGCGGGCCTCGCCTCAGGCGCCTATGTGTCCGGCATTTCCGCTCTTGTGGAAGATGAACAAGAGTTGGGTGCGGCCTGTGTCGATATGGGCGGCGGCGCGACGGATGTGTCGATCTTCATGAAGAAGCACATGATCTTTGCGGATTCCGTGCGGATGGGCGGTGATCACGTCACGTCTGATATTGCCATGGGGCTCCAGATCCCGCTCGCGACAGCGGAGCGGATCAAGACCTTCTACGGCGGCGTTGTGGCGACGGGAATGGATGACCGCGAGATGATTGAGATCGGTGGCGATAGCGGCGATTGGGACAAAGATCGTCGTACTGTGAGCCGTGCCGAACTCATTGGCATCATCCGTCCGCGGGTCGAGGAAATTCTCGAAGGCGTCCGTGATAGCCTTGATGCAGCGGGCTTTGAGCATTTGCCGTCGCAGCAGATCGTGCTCACAGGTGGCGCGTCGCAAATTCCGGGTCTCGTGACGCTTGCGCCGAAGATCCTCGGGCAGAATGTCCGCATCGGACGTCCGCTGCGTGTGCAGGGTCTACCGCAGGCAGCGACTGGCGCGGCGTTTGCCGCCTCTGTCGGTCTGTGCTTGTTTGCGGCCCATCCGCAAGACGAATGGTGGGATTTCGAGATTCCGGCAGAACGCTATCCATCGCGCTCTCTCAAGCGCGCGGTGCGGTGGTTCAAGGACAACTGGTAAGCAATTGCGCTTCGGCGCGGCTGCCTGTAGGATACGTGAAGAGGCAGTGATCCCGCGAAATGAGGATCTCGACCAAAATAGGCGCGATTTCATTCGTGCGTCCCATATGTCAGGCACCGAGCAGAGTTCCGACATGCCATAGAAATCCCATTCGGGATTTATCGTCGTTGTAGCGGTTTTTACCGTTCTCTAGATGTGCGACTGCCTCAATCAGCTAAATCTAGGTGAGTGCGCATAATCCCGCCGAAAATTGAAGAATTGGCCCCAGATTTTGTGGCGTGAATGTGTTTTCGGGGTGACGAACAGGCCGAAAACACGTAGGATTCTCCCAGGATAGGTAAAATTTGCCCGCGATTCAGGCGGGCAGGGACACGTCGGGTCTCCGGAAGAATAGGCCGGACGGACCCGTGTTAACAAAACAGGCGGACGATCATGGCTCTCAATCTGACGATGCCCGAGCGGGACGAGTTGAAACCGAAAATCACAGTGTTTGGTGTGGGCGGCGCAGGCGGAAACGCTGTCAACAACATGATCGAGAAGGAGCTGGAGGGTGTCGACTTCGTTGTCGCGAACACCGACGCGCAAGCCCTTCAGCACGCCAAGGCTCAATCGCGCATCCAGATGGGTGTGAAAGTGACCGAAGGTCTCGGCGCAGGCGCACGCCCCTCTGTTGGCGCAGCCGCTGCGGAAGAGAGCATCGAAGCCATCGTCGACCAGCTCGCGGGTGCGCACATGTGCTTTATCACCGCCGGTATGGGCGGCGGCACCGGCACCGGCGCAGCCCCGATCATCGCGCAGGCCGCGCGTGAGCTTGGTGTTCTGACCGTTGGCGTCGTGACCAAACCGTTCCAGTTCGAAGGCGCAAAGCGTATGCGTCAGGCGGACGAGGGCGTCGACGCGCTTCAGCGCATGGTCGATACGCTCATCGTGATCCCGAACCAGAACCTGTTCCGTCTCGCCAACGAGAAGACGACCTTCACCGAAGCGTTCTCCATGGCCGACGATGTTCTCTATCAGGGCGTGAAGGGCATTTCCGACCTCATGGTCCGTCCGGGTCTGATCAACCTCGACTTTGCAGACGTGCGTTCCGTGATGGACGAAATGGGTAAGGCAATGATGGGCACCGGTGAAGCCACCGGTGAGGATCGTGCGATCCAAGCCGCTGAGAAGGCGATCGCAAACCCGCTGCTCGACGAGATTTCGCTCAAAGGTGCGAAAGGTGTTCTCATCAACATCACCGGTTCGCATGACCTGACCCTGTTCGAACTCGACGAAGCGGCAAACCGCATTCGTGAAGAGGTCGATCCGGAAGCGAACATCATCGTGGGCTCCACGCTCGACACCAACATGGAAGGCGCCATGCGTGTGTCCGTGGTGGCTACTGGCATCGACGCCACTGCTGTCGCCGACGTGCCGATGCCGCGCCGTCGTCTGTCCGAGCCGCTTTCGGCCCCCGAGCAAGCTGCAGAGCCTGCTCCGGCCCCCGCACCGGAACCGAAAGCCGAGGCTCGCTCTTTCGAGCCGAAGGCAGCAGCAGTTCCTGAGCCGGCACAGCCGCGTGAGCCCGTGCAGCCGTCCCTCGATGTTTTTGACCCGCAGGTGAACACCCGCCGCGTCGAGGATGAGCCGACCGAGACTTTCCGCGCGCTCGAAGATGATCTGCCGCCGCCGGCCTACCAGCCGCGCCCGCAGCCCGCTCCGCAACCGCAGGCTATGCAGGAACCGGAAGCCGAAGCCTTTGTCGCACCGCGTGCACCTGCACCTGGCACACCGACGCCCGAGGCGCTTGCCCGTCTTCAGGCCGCTGTGTCCAAGCAGCCGCGTGCAGAGGCCCGTCCGGAACCGCGTGCAGAAGCACGCCCCGAGCCGCAAGCGGAACCAGCGAAAGCAGGTCGTTTTGGGATCAACTCTCTGATCGGTCGTATGACCGGCCACGCCGAAGAACCGCGTCAGGCTCCGGCCCCGCAACCGCAGGCCCGTTTCGGCGCTCAGCCGCAGGCGCGTCCGCAGGTTCACCAGTCCTACGACGAAGATCAGGACCCGAATCCCGAGGCAGAAAAGATCGAGATTCCTGCGTTCCTGCGTCGTCAGGCGAACTGAAAATAGCCGTCACAAACCGTTAATTTTGTGACACACAACATTCACGTTCACGACGTGTTACAGCATGGAAAGGCCGCCTTCGGGCGGTCTTTTTCGTTTTTTTACAATTACTTGCTGCGCTGCCGCGAGGATGTGCGCGGGAATCTGCCTTCTCACGGGGCGGGATGTTTCATTTCGTTACAATCTTTGAGTTGAGAGAAGGTTAAAGCTCGCGATACTTCGACTACATCATAAGCGCGGGTGGCATTCGACCGCCCGACATAGAAGAAACGTGAGGCCAGAGCCGTGCAAAAGACAGTCGCAAAGAACATCCGCTTCGACGGTGTGGGTCTCCACTCCGGCGCGCCTGTGCGCATGGTCGTCTCTCCAGCCCCTGTGAATAGCGGCATCACCTTTATCCGTTCCGACGTTGAGGCCGACGCGTCCGATACACGCGATGCGGTCATCCCGGCCCGTTGGGATGTTGTGGTCCCGTCGCAGCTCTGCACGCTGATCCGCAACGAAGACGGTGTCGAGCTTTCGACTATCGAGCACATCATGGCGGCCCTTGCTGGCTGTGGCGTCGTTAATGCGATCGTGTCCGTGAGCGGGCCGGAAGTTCCGATCCTTGATGGCTCAGCAGCTCCGTTTGTTGACGGTATTCTGGCCGCTGGCCTCGAAACACAGGGCGGTGCCCTGCGCGCGCTCAAGATCCTCAAGCCTGTGGAAGTCAAAACCGACACGGCCACCGCACGCCTTGAGCCGGCGGATACGATGGAGATCGATTTCCACATCGACTTTTCCGACAAAGCCATTGGGGTGCAGGATAAGCACCTGAAGATGTCGAATGGCGCGTTTGTGCGCGAGCTGTCCGACTGCCGCACCTTCTGCCGCAAGGCCGACGTGGATTACATGCGTGAGAACGGTCTCGCCCTCGGCGGCACTTTCGAGAACGCTGTTGTCGTTGATGACGCGGAGGTTCTGTCTCCGGGCGGTCTGCGCCGTGCGGATGAGCCTGTGCGCCACAAAATGCTCGATGCTCTTGGCGATCTGTTCCTCGCAGGCGCTCCGATCCTCGGGCGCTATGTCGGCGATAAATCCGGCCACGCCGTGACCAACCAGTTGCTGCGCGCGCTCTTTGCGACGCCGGGTGCCTGGGCCTATGTGACGGTGGACGGGGCGACTGCAGCGCGTCTGCCTGGAGCCGGTGTGAGCCACGCTGATCTCGCGGCCTGTGCCTAAGGCGCACCATGCCAAATAGACTGCCTCAGAGACCTGTGCGTGTTTTGGGGCAGACACTCTCTCAGCCGTGACATAAAATCCTGTGCAAAGACGTTTTGCACCGGATTTTTCTGTGCTAGGAGTGTGTCCACGACCCGCGAGAGACGGGGGGAGACGTTGAAGATAGGGCCTTTTATGACGGCAAGTAAAACAGGCGGATTGGGTGTGGCTCTTGGCCTCTCCATGGTTTTTCTGACAGCTTGCGGGGATTACGCGCCCACAGCGAACCTAGAGGGCTATCCGGCGGAAGAGATTTACGCCCGTGCCGAATACGAGATCACACAAAAAGATTTCGGGGATGCGGCTGAATTCTTTGGTGAAGTTGAACGTCTCTATCCCTATTCCGACTGGGCAAAACGCGCCTTGATCATGCAGGCGTTCTCCTACCACCGTGATCGTGATTACGAGAACGCGCGTGTCTCCGCGCAGCGCTTCCTCGATTTTTATCCCGCAGACGAAGATGCCGCCTACGCGCAATACCTGCTCGCGCTTTCTTATTACGACCAGATCGATGATGTGGGTCGCGACCAAGGGCTGACTTTCCTCGCGCTGCAAGAATTGCGCACGGTGATCGAGCGCTATCCCGACAGCGAATATGCGCGCTCTGCGATTCTGAAATTCGACCTCGCTTTTGACCACCTCGCCGCTAAAGAGATGGAGATCGGGCGGTATTACCTCAAGCGCAAGCATTACGCCGCCGCCTCGAACCGGTTCCGTGTTGTGGTCGAGAGCTTCCAGTCCACTCAGCACACGCCAGAGGCGCTTCACCGTCTCGTCGAGAGCTATCTGTCGCTCGGCTTGATCGAAGAGGCCCAGACCGCTGGCGCGATCCTCGGCTATAACTACCAGTCTTCGGAGTGGTATGAGGCGAGTTATGCACTGCTGACGCAGCAGGGACTTGAGGTCAAAGTGTTTGATAACAACTGGCTCGGCGCGGTCTATCGCCAGATGATCCGCGGCGAATGGCTCTGAGTCTGCAGGACGCACTTACATGCTGAGAAGTCTCGATATCCGGGACATGTTGATCATTGATCGGCTGGAGCTTGAGTTTCAGCCGGGTCTCAATGTGCTCACGGGGGAGACCGGCGCGGGGAAGTCCATTCTGCTCGACAGTCTTGGCTTTGTGCTTGGCTGGCGAGGGCGCGCCGATCTCGTGCGGGCGGGGGCGAAGCAGGGCGAAGTGAGCGCTGTCTTTGATCTGCCAAAGGGGCACGACGCTGAAGCGCTCCTCGAAGAGATGGGGATCGACACCGAGGACGGCGAACTGATCCTGCGGCGCGTAAATAGCGCGGATGGGCGTAAGACGGCCTGGGTCAATGACCGGCGGGTGTCGGGTGATGTGCTGCGACGGCTCTCGGACCTGTTGGTCGAGTTGCACGGGCAGCACGACGATCGCGGCCTTTTGAACCCACGCGGGCACCGTGTGTTGCTCGATGCATTCGGCGGGTTGGACGCGGCGCTCAAGGAGACGCGCGCGGCGTGGTCAGAACTTTCCCAAGCCCGCAAGGACCTCCGCGCGGCGGAAGCGACGCAGGACGCGTTGAAATCCGAAGAAGAGTTTCTGCGTCACGCTGTGTCCGAACTGGACGCATTGGGGCCAGAGGAAGGAGAAGAGGCGAAGCTCGACGCGGAACGCCGTCTGATGCAATCGGCAGAAAAGATCGCAGCGGACGTATCCAAGGCTTATCAGGCCATAGGATACGACGGTGGGGAGGGAATGCTCTCTGACGCGCTCAAGTGGCTCGAAGGGGCGTCTGACAAGGCCGAGGGCAAACTCGACGAGGCGATTGATGCCCTCGGGCGGGCTCTAAATGAATTGGCTGAGGCGCAGGCGGGTGTGGAAAGCTGTATCGAGGCGCTCCAGTTCAATCCGCATGATTTGGAGATGGTTGAGGAACGCTTGTTCGCGATCCGTGGCTTGGCTCGCAAACATGGCGTTCTGGCGGATGATCTCGGGACGTTTGCGGAGGATTTGCGAGAAAAACTCGCTGCGCTCGATGGTGGGGCAGCGGACCTTGCGAAGCTTGAGAAACGTCTGGCGACGGCACAGACCCTGTACGATGCGGCGGCGACTGCGCTGACGGGCGCCCGCATTGCGGCGGCGATGGAGCTTGATGCGCTGATGGCGGAGGAACTCGCCCCGCTCAAAATGGAGCGTGCGGTGTTCTCCACGGAGATTGCAGAGACGGACGCAGGGCCGGAAGGGCGCGATGCGGTGTCGTTTACCGTTGCGACCAACCCTGGCGCACCGGCGGGTCCGCTGAACAAGATTGCCTCCGGCGGTGAATTGTCCCGCTTCCTGCTTGCGCTCAAAGTTTGCCTGACCCGTGACCAGAACGGTGTGACGATGATTTTTGACGAAATCGACCGCGGTGTGGGCGGTGCCACGGCGGATGCCGTGGGGCGCAGGCTCAAATCTTTGTCGGACGAGGGGCAGGTGCTTGTCGTGACGCACAGCCCGCAGGTCGCGGCGCTGGGTGGGCATCACTGGCGTGTGGCGAAACGCATCGAGGATGGCATGACCCTCTCGGAGGTCACGCCTCTGGAAGACGGCGCGCGGGTCGATGAGATCGCGCGGATGTTGTCGGGGGATACGATTTCCGACGCGGCCCGAGAGGCGGCCCGCGCATTGCTCGCAGGCTAAATTAACGGCGCGAGGCGATTGGCCCCGCGCCTTTTTTCTTAGGGGATAAGCTTACCCGGATTGAGGATGTTCGTCGGATCGAGCGCCTTTTTGAGCTGACCCATAACGGCCCAAGCTGCGCCGTGCTCCGCATCCATCAGGCTCTTTTTACCAAAGCCGATGCCGTGTTCGCCCGTGATCGTGCCGCCGAACTTCAGCGCACGTTCCGCCATGCGGTGGGCGAGGTCTTTGGCGAGTTTGATTTCCTCGGTGTCGTTCGGGTCCACCAGAAGGATGGCGTGGAAGTTTCCGTCTCCGACGTGCCCGAGGATCGGGCCCTGGATCGGGGAGGCTTCGATGTCTTGCGCTGTTTCCTCGACCGCTTCGGCGAGTTTCGAGATCGGCACGCAGATGTCGGTCACAACGGCTTTCGCCCCTTTGCGGAGCGCGAGACAGGCCCAATAGGCGTGGTGGCGCATGGTCCAGAGTGCGTTGCGATCCTCTGCTTTGGACGCCCACTCGAAGTCGGAGCCGCCGAAGTCGTGGATGATCTCACCGAAAAGCTCGACCTGCTCGGCGACCGCGCCCTCGGAGCCGTGGAATTCGACGAAGAGATGCGGTTTGAGCGGGAAGTCCGCGCCAGAATACGCGTTTACGGCCCGCACGGATTCGGCGTCGAGAAATTCGATCCGTGCCATGGGAAGACCGACTTGAATTGTGGCGATTACGGCCTCAACGGCGGGGCCCATTTCTTCAAAGGAGCAGACTGCGGCAGAAATGGCCTCCGGCTGACCATGCAGCCGCACGGTCATCTCTGTGATCAGGCCAAGCGTGCCCTCGGAGCCGACCATCAGAGAGGTCAGGTCATATCCTGCCGCCGATTTGCGGGCGCGGGAGCCGGTGTGGATGATAGAGCCGTCCGCGAGCACGACCTCAAGCCCGATGACGTTCTCTTTCATCGTTCCGTATTTCACAGCCGTGGTGCCGGAAGCGCGGGTCATGGCCATGCCGCCGAGCGAGGCATTCGCACCGGGGTCAACGGGGAACATGAGACCCGTGGTGCGCAGCTCGACGTTCAATTCTTCGCGGGTGATGCCGGGCTGGACGATGGCGTCCATGTCGGCGTCATTGACGCGCAGCACACGGTTCATGCGGGTAAAGTCCACGACAATCCCGCCGGAAATCGCAAGCGTCTGCCCCTCAAGAGATGTGCCTGCGCCGAAGGCCGTTACGGGAATGCCGTGCGCGTGGCAAATCTTCATGATCTGAGACACTTCCTCAGTGCTTTCCGGATAGGCGACGGCCTCTGGTGGTGTCAGGGGAAACCATGTTTCGGAGAGACCATGCTGATCGAGTTCAGACTTGGAACGGGTGAGCCGAGTCTCTAGAACAGAGGAAAGCTCGGCGAAGGCGGTATCGGAGATCATTGCGGACTCATTGTCTGTTTCTTCGGCTGCGCGACCATAGGGGAAGGCGCCCGTCAGGGAAAGCAGGCAGCGGCGCACAAGAGGGGATACTGGACGAACATGTCCGAAACACCGGGATACCCGCGAAAGGCGTGGAAAGAGATCTGCGAAGGTCTGCGTGAGACGCTTGATCTCGTGCGTGCGAAGGGGCCGAGCCAGATCCAGTTCTGGTTCATTGCGCTCTTGATCGGGATCGCGTCCGGGTTCGCTGCTCTGGGGTTTCGTCTCGGCATCGACCGCTTGCAGAGCTTTCTTTACGGAACGTCCGACCTACGGCACCTGCACACGGTCGCGCGTGAGCTGCCTTGGTTCTGGGTTTTGACCCTTCCTGTTTTGGGTGGATTGGCCGTTGGCATCATCTTGAACTGGTTCACGCCGGACGGGCGGGTGCGCTCCGTCGCAGATGTGATTGAAGGCGCGGCACTCAATGCGGGGCGCGTCGAAAAGCGCGCGGGGCTTGCATCCGCTGCCGCGTCGTTGATCACTCTGTCGACCGGTGGGTCATCCGGTCGTGAGGGGCCTGTCGTCCACCTTGCAGCTGTCATCTCCACTTGGGTATCAAACCGCCTCCATGCCAACGGCATTACGGGGCGCGATTTGCTCGGCTGTGCGGTCGCCGCCGCTGTGTCCGCGTCCTTTAATGCGCCGATTGCGGGGGCGCTCTTCGCCCTCGAAGTCGTGCTTCGCCATTTTGCCGTGCATGCGTTCGCGCCGATTGCGATTGCCTCGGTCGCGGGGACCGTCATCAACCGGATCGAATTCGGCGGGGTGACGGAGTTTGTGCTCGCCGAAGAGGGGGCGTTGAGTTTTTATGTCGAGCTTCCCGCCTTTGTCATCCTCGGTCTGATTTGCGGCGTCGTGGCAGTGCTGCTCATGCGCACGATCTTTATGGCTGATGATTTCGGGACATGGGTGCAGCAGAAGACCAAGTTGCCCCCTGTACTGCGCCCTGCGGTGGCGGGCTTCTTGCTCGGCCTCATCGCGATCAAATTCCCGCATATCATCGGGGTCGGCTATGAGACGACCTCCTCTGCGCTGACCGGAGAATTGTTGCTCTGGACGGCCATTATGTATGCGGTGGTCAAAGTCGTGGCCGTGTCGATCACCATGGCGGGCCGCATGGGGGGCGGGGTGTTCTCTCCTGCGCTCATGGTCGGAGCGTTGACCGGATTAGCATTTGGCCTCATCGCCACCAGCATCTTTCCGAACGTGTCAGGCACGGTGACGCTTTATGCGCTCGCCGGTATGGGGGCGGTCGCCGCGGCGGTCCTAGGCGCGCCGATTTCGACGACGTTGATTGTGTTTGAACTCACGGGCGACTGGCAGACGGGTCTGGCCGTGATGGTGGCTGTGTCGCTCTCCACCGCGCTGGCGTCACGTCTCGTGGATCGCTCGTTCTTCCTCACCCTTCTGGAACGCCGCGATGTGCATCTGGCCGCTGGGCCACAGGCCTATCTGCTTGCGACGGTGCGCGTCCATCAATGCTACCGCGCGCCCGACGCGCCACGGGCGGCCTCCGAGAAGGACTGTCGCGACCTGATCTCGAAGGGTGTTTATATCTCGCCCAACGCGACGCTCGAAAAGGCGATGCCGATGTTCGAGAAGCACAACCTGATCTTTATTCCCGTCGTGACCTTGCGTGAAGACACGGGGCCGGAGCTTTACGGGGCGTTGTTTCAGGTCGACGCACTACGGGTGTTTTCGCGAAAACTCGCAGAGACGGCAGCGGAAGAGCATTCGTGATCATGCCTCCTGCGAACCAGAAACGCGGCACTCGTTAGAGCGCCGCGTTGGTCAATCACATAAATTTAAGCTGGCTTACAGCTGCTCGACAGCGGCCTTCTGCGGATAGAAGGCGACGTAACCTTTGACGCCGAGTGTCGCGTCTTTCGGCGTCTCGTAGGACCAGGCTGCATTTTCGATCACGACAGATTTGGTGTGGATGTCAAAGTGCTTGGCTTCGCCTTTAAAAGGGTTGCTGGAGACGGTGTCGGTCTCCTCGAGGAAGGCCATCGCGAGATCTTCGCGCGGGAAGTAAATGACAGGAGGAAATTCCCCCTCGCTCAGTTCCAATGCACGGTCGGTTTCACCCAATACCGCACCACCTGCTCGCACAACCCACTTTCCGCCAGCCGGACGGATCTTAATATCATCACCCATCTTTTCATCCCTCTATTCTTAAGTCGCGCGCACCCTATCAGGGTTTGTGCGTCAGGTATATGTCAGACTGGTGCAACCGCTTGTCGCAACCATGCACGGGCTTCCTCGGAAACGCGCGGGCCGATTTTTTCCCAAACTTCCGCATGATAGCTGTTGAGCCAGTCCCGTTCCCATGGCGCCAATTCATCCGCGAGGATGAGGTTGCGGTCAATGGGGACAAAGGTCAGGGTTTCGAAAGCGAACATGGTGCGATCGTCTGCGCCATCAAGGGCGGGGGCCTCTTGGACGACGATCAGGTTTTCAATCCGAATGCCGAACTTTCCTTCGCGGTAGTAACCGGGTTCGTTGGACAGAATCATGCCCGGCCGGAGCGGGAGCGTGGAGAGGCGCGAGATGCGTTGCGGGCCTTCATGGACGGACAGGTAGGAGCCGACGCCATGGCCGGTTCCGTGATCATAGTCACGTCCCTGCCGCCAGAGCGGCGCGCGGGCGAGGGCATCGAGGTGTGCACCTGCGACTCCTTTGGGGAAGCGGGTGGTCGAGATCCCGATCATCCCCTGAAGCACCGCAGTGAAAGCGGCACGTTCCTCAAATCCCGGGTCGCCGAGAGCGACGGTCCGCGTGATGTCTGTGGTGCCGTCCTGATACTGGCCGCCACTGTCGATCAGAAGCAATTCGCCCTCATGGAGCGCGCTGTTGGTGTCCTCAGTGACGCGGTAATGCACGATGGCGCCGTGCGCGCCGGTCCCGCAGATCGTATCAAATGAAATCTCTTTGAGAGCGCCCGTAGCACCGCGAAAGGCCTCCAGCTTTTTGACGACCTCGATTTCCGTGAGGTCCTCGATCGGTTGCTCGGAGAGCCAGTAAAGAAACTCCACCATCGCCGCCCCGTCGCGCAAATGCGCAACACGCGCGCCTTCAAGCTCAGCGTTGTTTTTGCACGCCTTGGGCAGAATGCAGGGATCATCTCCTGCGACCAGCTCCGCCTCAGACAGCAGGGCTTTGACAGCCTCGGGCGCGGTTTTGATGTCGACGAGGACGGGGCCGGTGAGCTCAGAGAGGGCCGCAGAAAACGCGTCTCTGGAGTGGACCGAGATGCGCGGATCGGGGCCGAGTGCGTCATATTTCTCTCTGGCGTCAAATAGCGACAGCTTGCCGTCCGTGGTCAGGATTGCGAAGGCTTGAACGACCGGATTGTGCGCGACATCGGTTCCCCGGATGTTCAAGAGCCAGCAGATGCTATCGGGCAGGGTGAGAACAACTGCTTCGGCACCACTCTTGCGTATGGCGTCGCCGATCTCGACAAACTTCTCTTCTGAGGTCTTTCCTGAAAGCTCAAAGGGCTGCTTGATCACGGGATTAGCTGGGCGCGCGGGGCGGTCCTGCCAAATCCGGTTCACGAGATTGGGGGTCGGAATCAATTCCTTGTCCGTGCCTTTGAGCAAAGATTTCAGGCGCGAAATTTCATCAATTGTATGGAGCCACGGATCGAACCCGATCTTTTTTGCATCCGTTTTCAGGAGATAGTCTCCGAGGCCGGTCGCGGGCCAATCGATGAAGTCAAAGATCTCGCCGTCGCACTGCTCGCGCACCTGAACCGTATAGCGACCATCGGTGAAAAGCGCGGCTTCACCCGCGAGGATCACGGCAAAGCCCGCAGAGCCAGTAAAGCCCGTGAGCCACGCCAGTCGCTCATCACAGGGCGCGGTGTATTCGCCCTGATGGGCGTCCGCGCGGGGCACGAGGAAGGCATCCACTCCGACATCCCGCATCGCGGAACGAAGGGCGGTCACACGCGGCGCGGCCTGTTCCGGTCGCGCAGTCACGTCAAAGGTCTGGAACATTTTGCAATGGTCCTTTCTGCATCTCTCAATGAACTAATTGTATGCCTCTCAGGAGGCGCGGCGCATGCCCATGACGCGCGCACGGGCCCGCGGGTCGGAATCGAACAGCGAGGCAAGTTGTTCTGTCATCGCACCGGCGAGTTGCTCGGCGTCGGTGATCGTGACGGCGCGGTCGTAATAGCGGGTCACGTCGTGGCCGATCCCGATTGCGAGCAATTCGACCTGACGCCGTTTCTCAATCATGCCGATCACGTCGCGCAGGTGCTTTTCGAGGTAGTTCGCGGGGTTCACAGACAGCGTGCTGTCGTCAACAGGCGCGCCGTCCGAGATCACCATGAGAATCTTACGCGCTTCCGGACGGCTCATCATCCGCTTGTGCGCCCATTCGAGCGCCTCACCGTCGATGTTTTCCTTCAGAAGGCCTTCTTTCATCATCAGGCCGAGGTTCGCGCGGGTGCGGCGCATCGGGGCGTCGGCGGATTTGTAGATGATGTGGCGCAGGTCATTGAGGCGGCCCGGATGCTGCGGACGGCCGGAATTCAGCCATTCTTCGCGGCTCAAGCCACCTTTCCACGCGCGTGTGGTAAAGCCGAGGACTTCGACCTTCACGTTGCACCGCTCCAGCGTGCGGGCGAGCACGTCGGCACAGATGGCAGCGATCGAAATCGGACGACCGCGCATAGAGCCGGAGTTATCGAGCAACAGGGTCACGACGGTGTCGCGGAACTCTGTGTCTTTCTCGACTTTGAAACTCAGCGGCGTCGTCGGGTTGGCGACCACACGGGCGAGGCGGCCAGCGTCGAGAATACCCTCTTCGCGGTCGAATTCCCAAGAACGGTTCTGTTGCGCCTGAAGGCGACGCTGCAATTTGTTGGCGAGGCGCGACACAGCGCCCTTCAGCGGCTCTAGCTGTTGGTCGAGATACGCGCGCAGACGCTCAAGCTCTGCAGGTTCCGCGAGCTCTTCGGCCATGATTTCTTCGTCATGCTCCGAGGAGAAGACCAGATAATTCGGGTCCGCATCGGACACAGGGGCGGGCTGCGGCGGTTCGACCTCTGCCTCTTCCTGCGGAAGCTCGACCTCTTCGGTCATGTCCTCATCTGACAGGTCGGTGTCAGAAAGCGTCGCTTCCTGCATGTCCTGCTGTTCTTCTTGCGTGCTCTCGGATTGAGCGTCGCTCTCGTCTTCCTGCTCCTGCTCTTCGCCTTGATCCTGAGGCTCTTCTTCCTGCTCGTCGGTTTCGGCGGACTGGTCTTCTTCGGGATCGGGCTGATCGGGGTCCTCGCCGAGCTGATCGCCGTAGCCGAGCTCTTCGATGATGCGGCGGGCGAGGCGGGCAAAACCCTTCTGATCTTCGAGCAGGTCGTCGATATTGTCGAAGGTTTCGACGGTCTGGCCGTCGATGAAGTCGCGCCACAGATCAAGGACGTTCTCTGCTGATTTCGGCAGGGTTCGGCCCGTTGCCTTTTCGCGGAGGTAATATCCCATCGCCTGCGCGAGCGGCGCATCTTCGCGATTCTTGATCCCGTCGTACCCGCGGCGCAGGGCATCGTTGTCGATTTTCGCGTCGATATTGCTCGCGGTGCCGGGCATGTGGCGGGCACCTGCGGCTTCGCAGCGGGCGCTTTCGAGCGCGTCGTAAATGTCGAACGCCATCTGGCCCTGCGGGGCATAGCGGTTGAACAGGCCCTTGTCGTGAAACCTGTGGCGAAGCGCCAACGCATCGGCGGTGCCGCGCGCGATCAGAACCTCTTCCTTGCTCATCCGCCGCGACACCTGCGGAAGACGCATGGTGTCGTTGCTCAGACCTGCTGGGTCCATCGAATAGGTCACCGTCAATTCGCTGTCATCGGCCATCACTTTGGTGGCCTCTGCGAGGGCTTTTTTGAACGGATCGGCTGGGTTTTCGATGGGCTTACTCATGCGATTGTTAAACCACGCGGAAAGGGGCTGAGCAAGGGAAAGCGCATTGCGCGGCCTATTCGTCATTGCACAGGAAGTCGCCTGCACATCGCACAGGTTCTGCGCATTTTCGCGCAAAACATAAGATTGAAACGATTCCGTGTGCGGCATTATTTGAGTGCAGACGGTGCGCAGACCTCTCCTCCTCCTCCCAACTGCTGCGCACAGAATGAAAGGACTACACTATGAGCGCACCTAAAATCGCTATCGTCATCGGCACCACCCGTGACGCCCGCTTTGCTGACACGCCTGCCAACTGGCTCCTCGAAAAAGCCAAAGAACTGAACACCGATCTCGATTTCGAACTCGTTGACCTGCGTGACTTCGATCTGCCGCTGTTCAATGAAATGGCGTCCAACCTCTGGATGCCGTCTGCAGACCTGAACGCCATCAAATGGCAGGAAAAAATGGCTGAATTCGACGGCTACATCTTTGTGACCGCAGAATACAACTCCTCTATCCCGGCGTCCCTGAAGAACGCACTCGACCAAGCCGGTAAAGAATGGGTCCGCAAGCCGGCCGCATTCCTCGGATACGGTGTTGTGGGTGCAGCCCGCGCAATCGAGCACCTGCGTGGCTCTGTCATCAACCTCCAGATGGTTCCGGTTCGCGCCTCCGTGCACATCTCCGGTTCCGACTTCTTCAAAGTTTCCCCGCTTGGTGCAGGCGAAGACTTCTCCACCATCGAAGCCAACATCCTCCCCTCTGTTGAAGCGATGCTGGGCGATCTCGCCTGGTGGACGTTCGCAACCAAATCCGCACGTGAAACCGAGGCAGTGGCAGAAGCCGCCTAAGATCACGCGCAACGACGTCCCTCGTAGAAGGCCCGCTTCCCCCCAAGCGGGTCTTCTCTTTTGTGGATCAGCCGCCGAGAAGCATGCTTCGACACTGTGTGAGTTGCTCGGATGCGATCGTTTCGGCCCGCTCTGCCTTTGCCTGATCAAAGGAAAACCGCGTTGTCGCACGTAATTCGGACTGTGCGACATGGCCCGCAATGCGCAGTTCCTCAAATGTTTCGGCGTCCGCCGGATCGATAGTTGCAGCAAGTAAATCGAGCATTTGCTCTTTGAGCAGATATAAATCGTGATCCTCGAAATGTGCCGCATCGGCGGACAGGCGACCTGCGCAATATGCAAAGTGCCGTGCGAGAGAGGAGGATGACGTGCTCGTGGCCGCGACGGCCGGAGTGATGCAGCAGAGGCTTGCGACGATCGCCGTTCCCCACGAATGTGTTTTGATCTTCCCCAGAGTTATTCCCATGCGCGCCCCCTTGTCATGGAACCGTTACATTCACGCTAGGGCGTGAGGGGGAGTCTGGCAAGAATTTTGTATATACTTCTGATATACTCGAAATATACACTTTGGACGGCGCCTCGATGCGACTGGCGCGCAAAGAAAACGGGCCCCCGAGGAGAGCCCGTCTAAAACATCTGATTGTGGCGCAGTTTAGCCGGCGACGGAGGCCGCAGATTCCGGCAGTTCCTCGTCAAAGCAGCGCTGGTAGAACTCGGCGACGGTCTGGCGCTCCAGCTCATCACATTTGTTGAGGAAGGTCAGGCGGAACGCATAGCCGACGTCTCGGAAGATTTCAGCGTTTTGCGCCCAGGTGATCACGGTCCGCGGGCTCATCACGGTCGAAAGATCGCCGTTCATGAAGGCGGTCCGGGTCAGGTCGGCCACAGAAACCATTTGAGAGATCGTCTGACGACCTTTCTCGTTGTTGTAATGCGGCGCTTTGGACAGAACGATGGCGCTCTCTGCATCGTGGCTCAGATAGTTGAGCGTCGCAACGAGGGACCAACGGTCCATCTGCGCTTGGTTGATCTGCTGAGTGCCGTGGTAGAGGCCGGTGGTGTCGCCGAGGCCGACGGTGTTCGCCGTCGCGAAGAGGCGGAAATACGGGTTCGGCGTGATCACTTCGTTCTGGTCGAGCAACGTGAGTTTGCCGTCATGTTCCAGAACGCGCTGGATCACGAACATCACGTCGGCGCGGCCTGCATCGTACTCGTCGAACACAATGGCGCAGGGGTTGCGCAGCGCCCACGGCAGGATGCCTTCTTGGAAGACAGTGACCTGTTTGCCGTCCACGAGTTTGATCGCGTCTTTACCGATGAGGTCGATACGGGAGATGTGGCTGTCGAGGTTCACACGCACCGACGGCCAGTTGAGACGCGCGGCCACCTGTTCGATGTGCGTGGATTTACCCGTGCCGTGATAGCCCTGAATCATCACGCGGCGATTGTGTGAGAACCCTGCAAGAATTGCGAGGGTGGTTTCCGGATCGAATTTGTAGGTCGGGTCCAGATCCGGCACACGGTCGGTCGCCTCGGCAAAGCCTTTGACGGTCATGTCCGTGTCGATGCCAAAAACGTCGCGCACGGAGATGACTTCGGTCGGTTTGAGATTGGCGTCCATATGTGGCCTCGTGTTGGCTAAATTTCGTCCGCACCTGTTTGCCCTGTCTGATCCATGGGTGCAAGGGGAGAGCGGGGGCATTTCTGCAAGGCGACCTCTGCAACTCGGAACGGGCCTCACGAATACGTGTGTGTTTGTGAATGAACCACATTCATCCAAGTTCACAGCTCGCCCCGTAGTCCCGGTAACTCTGACGCAAAGTTGGGGTCCATAAAGGGAGATACACAAATGAAACGCATTCTTACGACCGCCGCCGCCGCCCTCGTCGCCACTGCCGCTTTTGCCGATGGGCAGATGGGCAAGAACCCGATGGTCGGCGGTGCCGCCATGTACGCTGACAAAAACATCGTCGAAAACGCTGTGAACTCGGCCGATCACACGACCCTCGTTGCCGCCGTTCAGGCCGCCGGTCTCGTGGACACGCTTGCAAGCGAAGGACCGTTCACCGTCTTCGCGCCCGTCAACGCGGCATTCTCCGCTCTGCCTGAAGGCACTGTTGAATCGCTTCTGATGGAAGAGAACAAAGACCAGCTCACCAAAATTCTCACCTGTCACGTGGTCGCAGCGGATGTGATGTCCGAAGCGCTCGTCGGCATGATCCAGGATGATGGCGGTGTTCACGCAATCCCGACCGTCGGCGGCTGCACCCTCAACGCCATGGTCAAAGACGGCATGGTGATGATCGAAGACGAACAGGGCAACACCGCGACCGTGACGATCGCCGATGTCGATCAGTCGAATGGCGTGATCCACGTGATCGACACCGTATTGCTTCCCGCTATGTAATCTCCGAGGCCTTGTCAGGGCCCATGTGGGGAAGGGCGCTCCGGTCGGGGCGCCCTTTTTTATTTTGGATCGGGTTTGCCTCGGCGTAACGGTGTGCCTAGATAAGGACAAATGAAAGTCCGTGTGGAGACAATGACATGAGCGGCCTGCTGGCACTATTGGATGACGTCGCGGGGATCGCGAAAGTGGCGGCGGCGAATGTTGATGACATCGCCTCTCAGGCAGCAAAAGCCTCTGCCAAGGCGGCTGGCGCGGTCATTGACGATGCGGCAGTTACGCCGAAATACCTGACCGGATTCGCCCCCGCCCGCGAATTGCCGATCGTGGGCAAGATCGCGTTGGGGTCCATCCGCAACAAACTCCTGATCCTGCTGCCCGCTGCGCTCTTGCTCGCGAGTTTCGCACCGTGGCTGATCACGCCGCTCCTGATGCTCGGCGGGTCCTACCTGTGTTTTGAAGGCGCGGAAAAGGTCTATCACCTCTTCAAACCCCACGCCCCGCATGCGGACGGGCACAAGGAAGAAGAGGGAGACCCAAGCCATCTCGAAGAGCAGAAAGTCGCAGGCGCGGTGAAGACCGACTTTATCCTGTCGGCAGAGATTATGACGATCATCCTCGCGGCGCTCGACACAGATCAATCCATCTGGTTTCAGGCAGGTGCGCTCGCGCTCGCGGGAATTATCATCACGGTCGTTGTCTACGGCAGTGTCGCACTGATCGTGAAAGCGGATGACTTTGGACTTTGGCTCGCCCGCGTCGGGCGGTTGTCCGTCACGCGCACCATCGGGCGCGGGATCGTGAAATTCATGCCCTACCTTATGAAAGTGCTCATGATCGTCGGCACGGCAGCCATGATTTGGGTCGGCGGGTCGATTGTGATCCATGGGCTTCATGAACTCGGGATGCATCACCCCTATGAAGACATCCACCACATCGCTGAATTGACTGCACATGCTTTTGAGAGCGCGGCCGGCTTCGTGAACTGGTTCGTGACGGCCTTTTTCGACGGTATTTTCGGCCTGATCTACGGGTTGATCCTCATTCCCATCGTGGCCAAAGTGATCAATCCCGTAATCCAAAGTGTTCTGCCCAAAAAGCAGCATTGATCGCACCTTACGTCTCGTAAGTTTATGATTTTAATTACTTAAAACTTGACGCCCTTCGGCGCATTGGGACGGTGAACCAAAGGTTTTCCATTCTACGTGCCGAGGTTGTCATGCGCTCTTCGAAAATTTCTTTCATACTTCTCCCATCCCTCGTGGCTCTGACCACTCTGACCGCTTGCGTCGAGCCGGGAACGACCGACACACAGACGTCCCGCGCGAAAGGTCCGACACTTACGTTGCCGGAAATGGTCGCACAAAATAATGCGCTCGTTGCGAACACCTTGGATGCGCAGGCGACGGAGAAGTGTGGTGACAAAGAGAGTGTTCGGCAAGAAAAGACGGACTGGCTCACCGAGAGAAAAGGCCGGTCGTCGTATAACTCCACGCGGGAGTATCGTGAATCTCACAAGCTCGCACGCGATTGGTTTGTGGAGGCCATAGATTGTCGTCAGAAACTCGTTAATAAGGCGGCGGTTGAGCGGGGATACGAGCTTGGTTATGCCCAAAATGTTTACGACAGTTTGGAAACGGCAGCGGTAGAAAACTCTCTCGAACTCCGTGCGCCCAATACGCTCGGCGACGAGATTCAGGCTTTCGAGGAAACACAGGCCAAGGTCATAAGCGGTTTGGCGTTGGAAGAAAATAACATCAAAAGGTCTGAGGCCTATCGCCGCGCAGAGGCGGCGAGTTGGGCAAATGCATTCAATGCGGCGGTCACAAACTTTTCCGCCAACTACGGCACGCCGGGGTATAGCGCCGGGAACGTGAACAGCCTGAACTCCTTTGCCAATTCACTAAGCACCGCTGCGGGCCGTGACGCCATCCAAGTCTACTCTTACAACCTCGGCACCTATGAGACGATCAAGAATGTCTATGGGACGGGCGGTGGCTCCGGATCGTCGAGCGGATTCCACCTGACTATGAGTGAGAGCGGCGGCGATCACATAGCTGTGGCCAATCAAAACGCCGAAAAGCTGTGCTTAGGGAATGGCAATCAGACGGTCTATTGTAAGGACCTCGACAGTCACAATAAGCAAATGGAAGCGGCTTGGGAAAAGCGTCGGGTCGAAATGATGTGTACTCCCATACCCAGAGTACCATTTAAATGTGCGGAAAGCCTCTCATCCGAGCAAACAGGGCCAAGCACGGTCACTGACCGATAGGTTCGCACGCAGCATTTCCAATAAAAAAGGGACGGCCTGAACCGTCCCTTTTTCTTTTCTCAACTGCCGTTCGTCACTTGAACCAGCGGCTGTCCTTGAGTTGGTCCCATGCCCAGACAACCTGTTGCAACTGCTCTTCCTGAGAGCGGTCGCCGCCGTTGACGTCGGGGTGAAGGATTTTGATCAGGGACTTGTACTGTTTCTTGATCTCGGCCTTGGTCCAGTGGTCTTTGGCCTCAAGAATGTCGATGGCCTGACGTTCCACCGGCGGCAGCTTGCGTGTCGGGGCACCGGGATCGGACTTGCCCGGATTGCGCGTCGCGTTTTCACCGAGAACCTCATGCGCATCGTCGATGCCCAAACGTTCCCACGCGCGCTGTTCTACAGACTTGCGGCCGAACGGCTTTGTCGGACGGTCGCCGACTTGGGAATCCTTATAGGCCCGCTCCATCTCTGCTTCTGTCGCGTTGGTGAAGAAGTTCCATTGCAGGTTATATTCGCGCACGTGTTCTTTGCAGAACCATTTGTACTGATCGAGATGATCAGGGGAGCGGGGTGCACGATATTGGCCGGGTTCATCACAGCCGTCCCACTCGCATTTCCGTTTCGAGGTCTCGAACGCGCCAGACATACCGCGCCGTCCGCCGCGTCTGTTCTTTTTCGCGGAAGAAACCGACATATCAAAACCGAAGGGGTCTTTTTTATCCATCTGCCTCAAACCTTTTCGACTCGGACGCAAGACTTTAGATGAGAATGACAAAATGGAAAAGGGTGGTGAGATGAGAATTGCCGACGAAATGGAAAAGCGCCTGACAGAGGCGTTTGCGCCCACTGCGATGGAGATCGTGGACGACAGCGCAAGCCACGCGGGCCACGCAGGTGTCGAGGGCCTGTCGGGTGAGACGCATTTCAACGTCATGATCCGCTCTGCGGCGTTTGAGGGGCAATCCCGCGTGATGCGTCACCGCATGGTGCACAAAGCCTTGGGCGATCTCGTGCCGCGCATCCATGCGCTCGCGCTTGATCTCGACGTTTAGGACTCGCGGTCTTCGGCGATTTCGTCCGCGACGTCCGGGGCAACGGCGCGTGCCTTCGCGCCTGCGCCGTCTTCGACGACGGACGGGAAGGGGGCTGATGCCTCTGGCACAGAGCGGCTTGCAGAGAGGGGTTTAGGCGCTGCCTCCACCTCTGTCGTCTCTGGCACGGCGGGGGCGATTCCTGCCTCACGGCGGAACACCAGAATCGTGTGGTAGTTCACGGTCTTGGACGTAATGCCGGAGCGTTCTTCCATCGGGACGAGGTCCGCACGCAGGTATTCCCAGCCGTCCGCGGCCTTCTCATTCAGGAGCGTCGTCATCGCCTGTGCAATCCGTCCCTCCGCGCTTTTGACGCCTTTGGCTTTCTCGCCTTTGCGGGGCGCGGGGATGGTCAGATACTCGTAGAGGGGCATGGAACTCTCCTGGATGACGAAGCCAAGGTTTAGCGTTGGAAGGCTGAGGGTCAATAGCAGCGATCACGCGGGGCCATTTGACAGGGATATGGAGCGGCCCGCCTGCGGTGGTGTTGGGAGCGCGGCGTGCGCGTCTTTCATCGCGGTCAGCTTTTCTACGACCTCGGGCGGGAAGGGAACAACGCGCGGGCCGGACATATCGACGTGGAGCAAAAGCTCCTCGGCCGTCGCGGACAGCCAGCCGTCCTCATGCCAGATTTCGTGAAACAGGATCATGCGTTTGGCGTCAAAATCGAGGAGCTGCGTGCGGACCCGTGTGATGTCGCCGAGCTTCAGTTCACGCTTGTAGCAGATGTGGAATTCGGCGGTGTAGGTCGTGTGGCGCGCGGACTTCGCATAGGCCTCACCGAGCCCGATGAGCGCATACATCTGATCGCCGCCCTCATCTGTGATCGCCGCATAATAGGCCATGTTGATATGGCCATTGTAATCGACCCACTCGGGGCGAACGGCGATGGGCGTGGATATATGGGGAACGGGCAAGGTCATGGCATGAAAAAGCCGCCCCGAGAGGCGGCTTTGTGATCCTTAGAGGCCGAGCTTCTGTTTGACCAGTTCGTCAACCGCTTTCGGGTTGGCCTTGCCCCCCGTCGCTTTCATGACCTGACCGACGAACCAACCGGCGAGTTTCGGGTTGGCTTTTGCCTTTTCGACCTGCGCAGGGTTGGCTGCGATGATCTCGTCCACGGCGGCCTCGATGGCACCGGTGTCGGTCACCTGCTTCATGCCGCGTTCTTCGACGATTTTCGCCGGATCACCGCCTTCTGTGTAGACGATCTCGAAGAGGTCTTTCGCGATCTTACCGGAAATGGTGTCCGCTTTGATCAGCTTGACGATCTCGCCGAGTTGCTCGGGCGACACGGGGCTATCGGTGATCTCGTGGCCTTCTTTTTTCAGGCGACCAAAGAGTTCGTTGATGACCCAGTTTGCGGACAGCTTTCCATCCTCGCCAACCGCGACAACTTTCTCAAAGAAGTCGGCGTTTTCAGTTTCGGCGGTCAGAACGCCTGCGTCATACTCGGAGAGGCCGAAGTTCTTCACAAAACGCGCTTTCTTCTCGTCCGGCAGTTCCGGCAGCGTTTTCGCGATATCGTCCACCCACTCCTGCTCGATCTCCAGCGGGAGAAGGTCAGGGCAGGGGAAGTAGCGATAATCGTGGGCTTCCTCTTTGGAGCGCATGGAACGGGTTTCGTTCTTCGCTGCGTCATAGAGGCGGGTTTCCTGATCGACGGTGCCGCCGTCTTCGAGGATCGCGATTTGACGGCGTGCCTCGTAGTCGATGGCGGCCTGAATGAAGCGCGTGGAGTTCATGTTTTTGATCTCACAACGGGTGCCGAGATGCGAGAAGTCCTGCGTTTCCTGATATTTCTCGTACTGACCTGGACGGCAGACCGAAACGTTCACGTCTGCCCGCAGGTTGCCGTTCTGCATGTTGCCATCACAGGTGCCGAGGTAGCGCAGGATCTGACGCAGCTTGAGCACATAGGCGGCGGCCTCTTCCGGTCCGCGGATGTCGGGGCGCGACACGATTTCCATGAGCGCCACACCGGTGCGGTTCAGGTCGACGAAAGACATTGTCGGGTCCATGTCGTGGATCGACTTGCCAGCGTCCTGTTCGAGGTGGATGCGTTCAATGCGCACCTTGCGGGCGACACCCGGCTCCATGTCCACGATGACTTCGCCTTCGCCCACGATCGGGTGGTAAAGCTGCGAAATCTGGTAGCCCTGCGGAAGGTCGGGGTAGAAATAGTTCTTACGGTCGAACGCGGAGAACAGGTTGATGTCTGCTTTGAGGCCAAGGCCCGTGCGCACAGCTTGTTCGACGCAGTATTCGTTGATGACGGGCAGCATACCGGGCATGGCCGCATCCACGAAGGACACGTTGGAGTTCGGCTCGTTGCCGAATTTGGTAGAGGCGCCGGAGAACAGCTTCGCCTCGGAGGAAACCTGCGCGTGGATTTCCATACCGATCACGAGTTCCCAGTCTTCTTTGGCGCCCTGAATGACTTTGGGCTTCGGGGTGGCGTATTCGAGATGGTCGAGCATCGGAGATCGGTCCTCAAGATGGCGTTTCTTCGCCTTCTAGGACAGGGGCGCGTGGGGAGCAAGAGGGCAGGGGCTTGCAAGTGAGGCAACGAGGGAAAATGAGGGTTTTCGTGTAGTGTCTTCGGAGAAGCGCGCGTGTTTGCGCTCACTCTGGCGGGACTTTGCCGGAAGCCCCCTGCCAGCGCCGCGTGACTTGCGCGTGCAGGCGGGGAGGACCATAGTTTGCCCCATATTCTCTTGGTCGCGCCCGAACGGGAGCGATTACGCCTCTGACGGATCGTTCGCAATGGCCTTTACTCACGCACTTCGCCGTGTCTCGATGGGCGCAGCTCTGTCTGTGCTGACGCTGCTGCCTGCGCTTTCAGAACCTATGACGCCCCCAATCTCGACGGAGAAAGCGCCTCTGGCAGAGAGCCCCATGCCTCTCTTTCGCCCTTACTTGGTACAGATGCCTGATTTGCGCTGGGAGGACACCGCGAAAGGCGATCTTTGGACGCGCGCCTCGATGAATGCCATCTCGAGCCATGGTCAGAAACTGATCAAAACTGTCCCTCAGGATATCTCGAACTGGTGTCCGGGGTATAAATCTCAGGATGCGCACGGGCGCGCGTCTTTCTGGGCGGGGCTTTTGTCCACGCTGTCCTATCACGAAAGCACATGGCGCGAGACCGCGGTCGGCGGTGGCGGCGCTTGGTTCGGACTGACCCAGATCGCGCCCTCGACCGCGCGGTGGCGTCAATGTCGTGCGCAGACGGGGGCGGAGCTAAAGAATGGTGTGGCGAACTTGAGCTGTGCTGTGCGGATCATGAACGTCACCGTGCCGCGTGATCAGGTTGTCTCGCGCGGAATGAAGGGGGTCGCCGCCGATTGGGGGCCGTTTCATTCCTCGAAGAAGCGCGAGGACATGCGCAGATGGCTCTCTGCGCAGCCTTTCTGCCGCCCTGTTCTCAAATCCTCGCCCGTTCCGCTCCTGCGCCCCGGTTCCGGCTATGCGATCGCGTTTGATGACGCGCGGTCCTCTAACACGCCATTTTGAGCGCCTTGGCCTCCCATGACCGGAGTTCATAACGCGCAAGGCTCACGACGTTATCTTTGGTCTCTAACTCGGGGAAGAGTGTGAGGATTTCCGATTTCGCTTCCTCATCCACAGAAGAGAGCGTTTCCTGCCCCGGGAAGAGGCTCTCGGTCGGGCAGGCCTCTGCGAAAATGATCTGATGCGCGTCAAAGAGCATGTGGAAGTAATCCACGAAACCGCCCGGAGCGCGCCGGATCGTGTCGTCATTCACCAGATGCTTTGCCGCAACGAGCACATCACGTTCCCCAAAGAGGAGTTCGGCCTCCGCGCCACGGATCATCATGCGGTGGTTGGGAGAGACCTTTAGATCACGCAGATTGCCGAGCGCCCCGCGCTTGATCAGGATCGGCGCCAGATGGCCCTCGGCTTGCACGCGGCGAGACCCGATCCAGCGGATCGGCTGTGGGCCATAGTCGAGCGTATGAACGAGATCGCCCTCGGAAAGCGTTTCAATATAGCGCGGCCCGTTCGGCGTATCGATGAGGGTCCCCCGCACGAGACACACCGTGTTCGCGATCGTCTCTTCGGCGAAGATATTGATATTCGTTTCGAAAACCCCGTTCCCGTTCTCATTTCCGTTATCGATCGTTCCGTTGCCATTGTAGTCGGTGTCGTCGATGTGTGGGATGAACAGGGGTAAATCCGAGGTCAGGTCTACGCCCGGCGCGAGCAACATGTAATTTAGCGCCGGCGCGTTGGGGTCTTCACATTCGAAATGGGTGGCGCGGAAGTGGAGGTAGTTGTCGCCCATGTTGTAGACGGTGGTCGAGACGTCACCCGTTTGTCCGCCTGTCCAGTTCCGACCTGCGCCTTGCCCGTTGCCGGAACTCGATCCGGTCGAAAGCGAATAGGTATAAAGCGCGTTGCCGTTCACGTAATCCGCGGCGCTGTCGTATACGATGATATCTGTGATGATCGACTGATCACTCAGCGCGCCTGCAGGTGTCACATTCTCTGCGACAAAGACGACGATATCGTCATTGTCGAACACCATATCTCCGCCGGTGAGATACGCACCGTCGTTCTCTGTGCCTTGGGCATCTGTTGCATAGCCCTCCGGATCATTGATGACGGAGGACCCCATTAAAATCAGCTCTTCAGTCGCCATGACTGCTCAACCTCGTGACGCGTAAACCATTTTATCTATACTTTTTAGGGCACATGCCCCTTGTGCGTTTTGAAGTGCTGGTGCGGCTTGGCACCGCTTGTCTTTTTCAGGCCGCGATGTTTTTTAACGGCATAATCGTTTAAGAAGCGTGGACGTTCTTTCGAAAATCGGATGGCACTGTCCATGCCCTCTGACGGTCTGGAAATCGCTTTTGCAGTGCTGTGGCTGAAATGCATCGCGCTGCCATGAAAAGGAAAAAATCATGCCTGCTTTGCGCCACGATATCGACCCTGATGGCTTTCTGGAGTTCTCCGTCGTCTTTACGGACCGCTCTCTCAACCACATGTCGAAGGCATTTCAAAGCGTTATGAACGACATCCACACCACGCTTTGCGAGGTCTACAACGCTGATTCGGCCGTCGTCGTTCCCGGCGGTGGGACCTACGCGATGGAGGCGGTCGCACGCCAGATTGCGGATGATGAGGATGTGCTTGTGATCCGGAACGGCTTTTTCTCGTTCCGCTGGTCGCAGATTTTCGAGGCGGGGGATATTCCGGCCACGCAGACCGTCATGAAGGCCCGCCGCCTCGGGAACGATGCGCAGTCGCCCTTCTCTCCGGCGCCGCTCGAAGAGGTCGTGCGCAAGATCCACGAACTGCGTCCCAAAGCCGTTTTCGCACCACACGTCGAAACCGCCTCCGGCATGATCCTGCCGGACGCCTATATCCGCGCGATTTCGGAAGCTGTGCATGAGGTCGGGGGCTTGATGGTGCTCGACTGTATCGCGTCAGGTTGTGCGTGGGTCGATATGGCGGCGACAGGCGTCGATATTCTGATTTCCGCGCCTCAAAAGGGTTGGTCCGCACAACCGTCGGCGGGACTCGTGATGCTCAACAAAGCCGCGCTTGAGGTGGTGAAGTCGCGCCAGTCCAGCTCCTTCGCGATTGATCTCGGCAAGTGGCTCACGATCATGGAGGCCTACACTGGCGGCGGTCATGCTTATCACGCCACCATGCCAACAGACGCCCTTCGCGCCTTCCGCGATGCCATGATGGAGACCAAGGAATACGGCTTCCACAAACTCTCCGAGGCGCAGTGGGAGCTTGGCCGTCGCGTGCGTCACCTTCTGGCCGAACGCGGCTTCAAGTCCGTTGCAGCTGAAGGTGTCGAGGCGCCGGGCGTGGTCGTGTGCTACACGGACAACCCGAACTTCAAAAATGGCTCTGCGTTCGCTGCCCAAGGCGTGCAGATCGCGGCGGGTGTGCCGCTCCAGTGTGATGAGGGCGCAGAGTTCTCGACCTTCCGCCTCGGCCTCTTTGGTCTCGACAAACTCTATGATGTCGATGCGGCTGTGGCGCGCCTTGAGGCCGCTCTGGATGCGGTGGCGGCTTCTTAAGGTCGTTTAAGAACCCCGTGCAGGCGCGTCTCAAAGCGGACCGAGGCCCGCCTGCATGACTTTCATACGCACCGGTTTGACATCGTGCACCGCTTTGAGGCCCCAGAGCCGGACGAGTTGCAAGATGTCATCCTCGGACCGGGTGACGCGATTGAACAGGTCCACGACCTTTGAGCGCGTGGAGATGTCGCGATGGCGTGTTTTTGCGTAAAGGTCGAGCATCTGCTGCCCGCCAAGGTCACCACGGAAATCCTCTGATAGCTTCAAGAGTTCAGCGAGATCGTTGAGCGACGTGTTCAGACCCTGCGCGCCAATCGGGGGGAGCGCGTGGGCGGCTTCTGCAATGATCGCGACGCGTTCGGACGAGAGGCTGTCAGCAACCTGCGTGATGATCGGAAAGATCGCGCGGCCGGAGGCGAGTTCGAGATCGCCGAAGAGACCAGCAGACCGTTCCGTCATCACCGCATTGAACTGCTCCGGTTCCATCGTCAGGAGTTTTTTGGCGTAGGGGCCTTTGTTCATCCACACGATTGCAGAGGCGTGTTTGCCGTCGATGTCGTGGAGCGGCACCATGGTGAAGGGGCCACCTTCGCGGTAAATCTCAGTCGAGACGTTGTGATGGGGTAGGGTGTGGGTCGCGGTGAAGGCCAGAGATTTCTGGCCGTAATGCGTTGTTTTGACGCCAATCCCTGCGGCCTCACGCACCGGGCTGTTGCGACCGTCCGCGGCCACGACGAGTTTCGCGCGCACCAAACTTCCATCGGTGAGAGTAACGCGGGCCTCGGTCATGCGGGTGAAGAGACTTTTGAACCCGACACCGTAGCGCAGTTCGACATTCGGGATGTTAGGCACGGCGCGGGCGAGTTCGCGTCGGATCACCCAGTTCAGGAAGTTCCAGCCGAACGGCTCATCGCCGGTCTCGCGGCCTTCGAACTGACGTTCTGCGCGGATCTCAGAAGGACGACCGACCGTGTCCACGATGCGCAAGGCTTCGAGCGGGGTCGCATGGGGTGCAAGTTCGCCCCAAATGCCGATTTTCTCAAACAGGTCCCGCGCGGGGCGGAGGAACGCGGTGGAGCGCAGATCGGAGCCGGCCTCATCGCCTGTGATGATGGGCTGCGACGGGTCGACCATCAAAGTCGAGAACCCCGACGCGCCAAAGGCCGCTGCTGCGATCAACCCTGCGATACCGCCTCCGGAAATGAGGACATCAACGGAATGGATGGGGGTTTTTGCGGCGGTCATGGCTCACTCACTCCTGAAACAGTCTTTGGCTAAGACATAGGCGCAAGTGGACGGCTTGTCCAAGGGGACAGGCCGTCACAGGCGACGAAAATGGCTTAGCGCCCAACCGTCAGAAGAATGAGGGCGACGAAGATGAACGGCACCAATGCCACAGCGGTGACACCGATTACCCAAGGGCCGATTGCAAACGCCGCGTAGCCGAGGCCGCCGAGGACGGCGACTACGAACAACAGAAACAGGACGACGGCGCCGGTGGAGGCAACGCCCTCTTCAGAGTGGGAATGGTCATGGGAATCGGTCGCCAGGTTGGCGGCGAAAGTCGCGTCAGTCATGTGCGTGCTCCGGTATCGGATGGTTTTTATCTGCGGCACAGATAAGAACCGAAGCGTTTTCCGTCACGGTGGCAGAATGACGCACGACTTACGTCTCGACGATCAGAGACCGGAGAAAATGCGCGAGATCATTGGTGTGATGATGGATGTGCGGGGCAGGCGGGTCGAGCGGGCTCGGCGCCACGTAGACCGTCTTCATCCCGAGGGCGTGGGGGACCACGAGATTGCGGGGATCATCTTCGAACATGGCAGCTTCTTCCGGGGCGACGCCATCGGCTGCAAACACGGTCGCGAAGGCCTGCGGCTGGGGTTTCGGGTGAAACTCCGCGTGCTCGATGCCGTAGATCGCGTTAAAGATTCCCGTGAGGCCACGCGCCTCAAGCACCCGCTCCGCATAAGGTTTGGAGCCGTTCGTGTAGACGATCTTCCGCCCCGGCAGGGCCGTGATGGCGGCTTTGAGCGCGGCATCTGCGGCAAGGCCCGAGAAATCGATATCGTGCACATATGTCAGATAGGGCAACGGATCGGTGCCGTGGCGCGCCATCATTCCCGAGAGGGTGGTGCCGTATTCCGCCCAATAGTCGCGGCGCAGCTTGTTGGCTTCGTCCGTTGTGACGTTCAATTCGCGTGATACCCAGTCGGTCATTTTGACTTCGATCTGCGAGAAAAGAGCCGCCTCTGGTGGGTAGAGAGTATTATCGAGGTCGAAGACCCAGGTTTTTACGTGAGAGAAACTGTCTGCTGTCATGCCTCACGTGTTAAGGTGCGCATAGTTGAACTGCAAGGGCGCGCTGCGACCATGTTAGCGCTTGATACTCAGGGGCGTGGGTGGCTATGGTTCAGTCTCGAACGATAAGTGACGGAAAAGAGAGCGATATGAAAGATCCGCGCGCCAGCCAGAAAGACGCCTATGCGATGATCCTAGAGGCCATCGACACGGGTGTATATCGTCCGGGCGATCGTCTGGTGGAGAGCGAATTGGCGGACCGCTTCGGGGTGTCCCGCACGCCAATCCGTGAGGCGTTGCAGCGTCTGGAAACACAGTCGATGCTCACGCGCGACGGCCGCTCTCTCATTGTCGCATCGCTGGACCATAACCAGATGGCCGATCTCTATGTTGTCCGGACGGAGCTTGAAGGTTTGGCCGCTCGTCTCGCCGCCCGTCATGCCACCCCCGAAGAGGTGCGTGTGCTGCGGGATATGGTCGAGGCGGACCGTGAGTTGATTGGTAAGCCCGAGGAAATGTCCCGTGCAAACCGCCGGTTCCACAAGCAAATCCACCTCGCGTCACACAATAAGTATCTCGTGCAACAGCTTGACCTTGTTCACAGATCAATGGCGCTCCTCGCGACCACGTCGCTCGCCGCAGAAGGACGCGGTGAGGAAGCAATCCGTGAGCACGATCAGATCGTGTCCGCGATTGAAGCGGGCGACGGAGATGCGGCGCACAAGGCGCTCTCCGAACATATTTCGATTGCCTTTGTGACCCGCCTCAAAATCGACGCCGAGAAAGTACGCTGAGCGGTCAGTTCTCCGTCAGGTTCAGCCCGAATGTGAGCCCGCGTTTGAGCGGCTTTAGTGGCTGATTAAGAGCGGCCTGCACAACGTCATGCGCGAATGGGGATGCTGCTTCGGCTAGGCCGCTTGGCGTCGCTGAGGCCCCGAACGCGTAGGCCCCTTTGAGCGTCGTGGGCTTCGTTTCTTCGAGGGTCTTTGGCAAGTGGACACCTTGATCATGAATCCCGTGCGCAGTCTTGTCCCAATAGAACGGTTTCGAGATGAGCTCCCACATCCCTTTCATCGCAGCCAGTGTCGCGAGCGGGTAGTAGAAATGCAGCGTGGGCACCCACGGCCAAAGCCATTTGTGTTTGTCCGACGCGGTCGCGACCAATCCGGTTGTAACTGTGATCGCCTCTGACAGGAGAAAGACGGCACCAATCGCGGTGAGGGCCTCGTTTGTGAGAACGCCCCGGAGCGGATGCGGCAACCCGAGGGGGAAGCTCCAGAACGACCACAGCAGTGGTGCGAGCAGGAATTGGGACAGAGTGCCGAGAAAGAGCACCTGAACGCCGAAAAACCGCCATGCGCCGAGATCGCGCCAGAGCGCGCGCGGGTTTCGCATGTGGACGGCGTAGGTCATTGCATAGCCCTTGAGCCAGCGGGACCGCTGTTTGACCCATGGCCAGAACCGGCAGTTGGCCTCCTCTTCGGTCACAGTCGGGATCAGGTCAGTGCGGTAGCCATGGCGGGCAAGGCGGATGCCAAGGTCCGCGTCCTCTGTCACGTTATGCGCGTCCCAGCCGCCGAGTTCCTCCAACGCCTCACGTCGGAAGAAGAGCGTCGTGCCTCCCAGTGGAACGGTGAGGCCAAGGCGGTCGTAGCCAGGCAGGATCACGCGAAACCAGCTCGCATACTCAATCGTAAAGCACCGAGAGAGCCAGTTTGTCCGTGCGTTGTAAAAGTCTAGGATGCCTTGGACGCAAGCGACTTCAGGCCCGACTTTCGCGAAATGGGCGGCGACTTTATGAATTTGGCCGGGATCCGGCGCGTCCTCTGCGTCGTAAATGCCGATGATAGAACCGCGACAGAAATCGAGCGCGAAGTTCATGGCGCGGGGTTTGGTTTTGACGCCGCCCTTTGGCACCGTGATCTCGCGTATCCAGCGTGGTAGTTCGGTCTCGGCGATGGCGTCACGCGTGACCTGATCGTCCTCCTCGACGACCAAAAGGATGTCGAGCAATTCTCGGGGATAGATGAGGCGGGAGACGCGCTGGATCAGCCGGTTCGCAATCTCGCGCTCTTTGAACAGCGGTAGCATGATCGAGACGGTGGGCAGGCGCCGCTGTTTGCGGCCGGTCTCAAAGGTCTGATGCCGTCGCGTCGCTCCGCGAAATTGCGCGACAGCCGCAGCCAAACGAAGGCCGGACGCGAGCACCAATGTCAAGATTGCCCAGCCCGTGAACAGAGCCGCAGCACTCCGTGGCGCGGCGAGGGCGAAGGCGAGACAGACAAAGGCGAGACCAGTTATGCGGCGCGTCGCGAGACGTAAATCCATTTCGCGACAGCTCTCCGGCTCTGCGACCCGCGTTTCGGCGTTCGCGGCGAGGGTGCGGCTGCGGGTGCGAAGTAAGGCCGCGTGCATGGCCGTTTCTGGCGCAACAGCAAGACGTACCGAACCGAAGAGGGTGGTGAGTGCTTCGCGCTGGGCGTGGAATTCTTCCGGTCGGCAGGAGGCTATCACGACCGTGCCCCCGATCTGACGCCATGGCAGCAGTCCATCCCGAAGGCATCGGTCGCTCCCGAGCCTGTCGATCAGGCGCACGTCAGGTGGCTCCGCGACAAAATCGGCGACCATTGCATCGAATTGTGCGGCGATGGCTTTGTAGAGCGTCTCTTCATCGACCATTCCATGCGCCAGTAGAATATCGCCGAACCGGGCATCTTCCCGCTGGCGGATAGCAGCGGCGCGCAAGAGATCGCTTTGACTGAGAGCGCCGGCATCGACGAGGAGCTGACCGATTGGACGTCGGGCAGGCGCACGCGCTTTTACAGATTGATCCCCACGATGGGACACCGGATTTCCCTCTTGTTCTGAACCGCACATGCTCGTCCAAGTGGAGAACACGCGTTGAACGTTTGGGGGAGGGTGCACTGAAATTGGTGAATGGCTCGTTAACCAAAGCCAAAAAGCGGGCTTGCCTGCATGCAAAAACGAAAAAAGGCGGGGAAGTCCCCGCCTTTCGTCATTCGATTATCTCTTGGATCAGGCCGATGCTGTGGCGCGTTCGGCCATAGCGGCTGCGAAGCGTTCAAAGAGGTAGTAGCTGTCCATCGGGCCCGGGGAAGCTTCCGGGTGATACTGGACGGAGAAAATCGGTTTGCCTTCGACCTTGATGCCACAGTTGGAGCCGTCGAACAGGGACACGTGGGTTTCGACAACACCTTCCGGCAGCGACTGGGCGTCCACGGTGAAGCCGTGGTTCATGGAGGTGATTTCCACCTTGCCCGTGTCGTGATCTTTCACTGGGTGGTTCGCCCCGTGGTGGCCGTGGTTCATCTTGATCGTCTTCGCACCGAGGGCGAGGGCGAGCATCTGGTGACCGAGGCAGATACCGAAGACCGGCAGGTCTTTCTCAAGCACGCCTTTGATCATCGGAACGGCATATTCGCCGGTCGCAGCCGGATCGCCAGGGCCATTGGAGAGGAAAACTCCATCCGGATTGTGGGCGAGCACTTCCTCGGCGGTGGCAGACGCAGGGAGAACCGTGACGTCGCAACCCGCAGACGCGAGGCAGCGCAGGATGTTGCGTTTCGCGCCGAAGTCGACAGCGACGACTTTGAAGCCTTCGCCCTCACGTTTCGGGAAACCGTCCGGCCATGCCCAACGCATCTCGTCCCATTTGTAGGACTGGGAGCAGGTGACGTCTTTGGCGAGATCGAGGCCAACGAGACCAGAGAAGCCGCGCGCTTGTTTCACGAGTGCTTCGATGTCGAAGTTACCTTCCGGATCGTGTGCAATCGCGACGTGCGGTGCGCCTTGCTGACGAATGGCTCGAGTGAGGCGACGCGTGTCGACACCGCCCATGCCGATGCGACCGCGCTTTTCAAGCCACGGGCCGAGCTCTTCCTGAGCGCGCCAGTTGGAGGAATGGGTCGGATCCCATTTGACAACCATACCCGCTGCAACCGGATCCGCGGTTTCGTCATCCTCGGCGTTAACGCCGGTGTTGCCGATGTGCGGGAAGGTGAACGTGACGATCTGACCTGCGTAGGACGGATCTGTCATGATTTCCTGATAACCGGTCATGGCTGTGTTAAAGCACAGCTCTGCGGTGGTGGTGCCGGTGGCTCCGAAACCCATCCCGTAGAAGATGGTCCCGTCTGCCAAAGCCAGACAAGCGGTTGGTTTTCCGGACGTGTGACCAGATGCCATGGCGCGACTCTCCTATATGGGCAAAATTGGCCGGAACCTAAGGAAAGGCTCCCGTGGCGTCAAGGCAGCAGAATAGCTAATTTCCCTACGTTTGCCCATGTTTTCCGCAACGCAGCGAAAACCCTCCGTTATCGCTCTCATAGGCGGTTGAGAAAGGAGCACTCTTTCGCTATGTTTCCCTCTTGCGACATCATGAGGGATGAGGCCCGTACAGATATGCGAAACCGACTCAACGCCGCTTTGAAAACGGCGATGAAGGAGAAGGACACCGAGAAACTGGCCACGTTGCGTTTGATTAACGCCGCTATCAAGGATCGGGAAATCGCCTCCCGTGTTGATGGTGAAGAGGTCAGTCTCACAGATGCGGAGGTTCTCGCGATCCTTGGTAAGATGGTGAAACAAAGGCAAGAAAGCGCCAAAGCCTTTGAAGAAGGCGGGCGTTTGGAACTTGCGGAAAAGGAGCGTGGCGAGATTTCCGTCATCGAAGAGTTCCTGCCGCGCCAATTGTCGGAAGAGGAAACCAAAGCCGCGATTGCCTCTGCAATCGATGCCACCGGTGCAGAGAGCATTCGGGACATGGGCAAGGTGATGGGGGCTTTGAAGGCTAAATACACCGGCCAACTCGACTTCGGATCGGTTGGTTTGATGGTGAAAGAAAAGCTCGCCTGACTCTTTTTAAGATGAGAAACAGCCGTCCGGAAGGGCGGCTGTTTTTTTATGTCGAGGTTTCCGCGCGAGGGCGTTTGATCTCGCCCAGAACAAATGCGAGATCATCGCGCAGCTGTTGGCGCTCATCGGGGCTGAGAAAAGCGCCGAGTTCGACATTGCGGTTTTGCTCCGCACCGGCACCTGAAAGTGTGAGGTAGTTCTCGATCTGTCCGTTCTTCGGGTGAAGCGTCAGGCGGACCCAGTAGGGGTTGGCGTCCCATGTCAGGCGCTGGCCTTTGGCGGTCCAGTGACACAACTCGACACGATCCGGCCAGATCAGCATTTCCTCCCGTAGCTGGTCCCGATCCGACTTCCGCAGCGCCGTCCAGAGCGCCGCTAAAGCCGTCATCATAAAGATGAGCAAGATCCAGAATGCGATGGTGCCGATGAATGGCACGACGGGGATCATCCCGCCCGCAAACATAATCCAGATCGTCCATGAGAACCCGCGCCCCTTCAGACTTCGGTGCGGCCAAAGCTCGAGACGAAAAAGCGGGGCTTCCGTCGTCGTGCGGGCGTTTGAAATCGGCGTGTCGTACGCGGGTGTCCAGAGATAGGGCATGGCTAAGGTATATGTGTTTTACAGTATTCTAGGCTGACGTAGGCCAAAGAAAAAGGCCCCGCCGGAGCGGAGCCTTTCTTTATCTCTTACTGGAGCCTGCGCTTAGTGCGCGTGGCCTTTGTCCCAGTCTTCGCGCTTCGGAAGCGTTTCGAACGTATGCTCCGGCGGCGGGGACGGAAGCGTCCATTCCAGCGTGTCAGCATATTCGTTCCAGTAGTTGTTCTCGGTCACGCGGCGACCTTTGAGCAACGTGTAGATCACAATGCCGATGAAGAAGACAAAGGATGCGAAGGACAGAAGTGCACCGAAGGAGGACACTTTGTTCCAAAGCGCAAATGCGTCCGGATAGTCGATGTAACGACGCGGCATACCCTGACGGCCAAGGAAGTGCTGCGGGAAGAAGGTCACGTTCACACCGATGAAGAACATCCAGAAGTGAAGCTTACCTGCCCATTCCGGATACTGACGGCCGGACATCTTGCCGAGGTAGAAGTAGATACCTGCGAAGATACAGAAGGCAGCACCCATGGACATGGTGTAGTGGAAGTGCGCAACGACGTAGTAGGTGTCGTGGTAAGCGCGGTCCACACCAGCCTGGGACAGAACGACGCCCGTCACACCACCGATGGTGAAGAGGATCAGGAAGCCGAATGCGAAGAGCATCGGTGTCTTGAACTCGATGGAGCCGCCCCACATGGTTGCGATCCAGGAGAAGATCTTCACACCCGTCGGAACCGCGATGACCATGGTGGCCAGCATGAAGTAGGACTGCTGGGTCAGGGACATGCCGACCGTGTACATGTGGTGTGCCCACACGACGAAGCCGAGAACACCGATGGCGATCAGAGCCCAGACCATCGGCAGGTAGCCGAAGACCGGTTTCTTGGAGAAGGTGGCGATGATGTGGGAGATCAGACCGAAGCCCGGCAGAACCACGATGTACACTTCAGGGTGACCGAAGAACCAGAGGATGTGCTGGTACAGGATCGGGTCGCCGCCGCCAGCAGGCTGGAAGAAGGACGTGCCGAAGTTACGGTCGGTGAGAAGCATGGTGATCGCGCCTGCGAGAACCGGCAGGGACAGAAGGATCAACCAGGAGGTCACGAAGATCGACCAGGCAAACAGCGGCACCTTGAAGAGGGTCATGCCCGGGGTGCGCATGTTGAGCATGGTGGTGATCATGTTGATCGCGCCGAGGATCGAGGACGCACCGGAAACGTGCACGGCGAAGATCGCGAGATCCATGGAGTAACCGCCTTCAGACGTGGAAAGCGGCGGGTAGAGAACCCAGCCCACACCGGAGCCTGGCTGGTTGTTGCCGCCCGGAGCGAACAGGGAAGCGATACCCAGAGCCACACCAGCAACATAGAGCCAGTAAGACAGGTTGTTCAGGCGCGGGAATGCCATGTCCGGAGCGCCGATCTGCAGCGGCATGAAGTAGTTGCCGAAGCCGCCGAACAGCGCGGGAATCACAACGAAGAACATCATCAGAACGCCGTGGTAGGTGATCATGACGTTCCAGAGGTGGCCGTTCGGGTGACAATCTTCGGCACCAAAGCCGGAGAGGAGGCGTGCAGCGGATTCGCCGGCCTCGTTCAGACACATGAACTGAACACCCGGTTCCATGAGCTCAAGGCGCATGTAAACGGTGAAACAAACCGAGATGAACCCGACCACGGCAGCCGTGATCAGGTAGAGAATCCCGATATCTTTATGATTTGTCGACAGAAACCAGCGGGTAAAGAACCCTCTGTTGTCCTCGTGCTCGTGGCCGTGAATGGCTGCGTCTGCCATGCGGTCCTCCCGAATAAGTGCGTGGTCTTAGTGCGTTTGTATCGCGATTTATGCGTGTTCCTACCGTGCCCTTTGAGCGAGCGTCAAACGGCGGAATTGGAATTTGTTTTAGGCGGTCACGAAGCGGAGAGCAACAATTTGCCGCATATTGTTACCGGAAAAATGTAGGGCTCGGCTTGAAATCCACATTTTCGTTACGGTGTCACACGCGAAACTGGTTCGGTCCTGTCGGTTAGAGGCCTCGGAAGAGCGAAGGGCCTGCACCGCAAAAGAAAAACGCCACCCCGATAGGAGTGGCGTTTCGAATTTTCGTCCTCGGATGTCCGTTCTTATTCGGACGCGGCCTCTTCACCTGCTTCCTCGGATTCCATCTCCTCCATCGGGGCTTCTTCCATCGGTGCCGGACCAACAGATGCGAGATAGGCGATCACGTTTGCGCCGTCCTTCATCTTGAAGGTCATTTTGGAGCGACCGGAGCCGCCGTGGGTGTCGATGAACGCAGTCGGGTCTGCGACGTATTCGGTCAGCAGCTCTTCGGTCCAGACCATGCCGGTCTCACCAACGGCCAGCATGCCGTCGCTGTATTTGAAGCCGTCTTCGTGGCCAACCGGGCGACCGACGACGCCATAGAGGTTCGGGCCCGTTTTGCCACCCTTCTGAATGACGTTGTCGCCATCTGCGATCACGTGGCAGGATTTGCATTTGCGGAAATCTTTTTCGCCGGCTTCAGGGTCACTTGCGAAGGCGGCCGTAGAAGTTGCCATCAGGGCGGCGGCTGTGAGGGCAAAGAATTTGGTCATGCGGTGGTGTCTCCCTGGAGTCATGTATCCGTCGTCACAATAGTGTAATTCTCGGGCGTTTCCAGTATACCATTGTCGCAGATGGTATCCTTCCTGCCTCCTGCGTCAATGCGCCGCTCTAGTCCCCGAAAACCTCTTCAAAGGCCCGTTTCAGAGCGACGTCCACGTCATCCATCGTGACGGGGAGGCCGAGATCAACGAGCGATGTCACGCCGTGTTCCGTGATGCCGCAGGGGACGATGCCAGTGAAGTGGTCGAGGTCCGGTTCAACATTGATCGAGACACCATGGAAAGACACCCATTTGCGCACGCGCAGTCCGATCGCCGCAATTTTGTCCTCGGCCTTTGCGCCGGTCACGGTCAGTGGTTTGTCGTCACGGACCACCCAAACGCCGACACGACCCTCGCGAAGCTCGCCTTTGATGTTGAACTCGGCCAGAGCGGCAATCACCCAGGCCTCCATGTCGGCAACAAACTTACGAACGTCTTTTCCGCGCTTGTTGAGATCAAGCATCGCATAGGCGACGCGCTGCCCTGGTCCATGATAAGTGTATTGGCCGCCGCGCTTGCTCTCGTAGACAGGGAAACGGTCCGGATCGACGAGGTCTTCGATCTTGGCAGAGGTGCCCGCAGTGTAGAGCGGCGGATGTTCTACGAGCCAGACGAGTTCTTCAGCCTCGCCTTTGGCAATGGCTTCCGCACGGGCCTCCATCGTTGCCACGGCTTCATCGTAATCGGTCAGCCCCTCGGTGATTTTCCACTCGACCATCTCGCACCTCCGGTTTGTCGTGCCAAAGCTCTACCTCTCCCGAGGTCGCGCGAAAAGGGGCAGGGGCCTATTATTCCATGCGTCTTATGAATCGCAGCGTGCTTCAGCATTTGTGGCGCGCAATTCCACAGGACGCGCCGAAAAATCCGCTCTTTTCCCATGAAAAATGCGGTCGTGAAAAAAAATGAACTTTCTTGCTTTTTCCTCTTTTCTTCCCCGAACCGCTTCGCTAAATACCCCCTCACCAAGTCAAGACAGTGCGGTCGTGGCGGAATTGGTAGACGCGCAGCGTTGAGGTCGCTGTGGGGTAACTCCCGTGGAAGTTCGAGTCTTCTCGACCGCACCAATCTCTCCCAAGAGAGATATGAAGAAGAAAGCCTGCGGGCTTAACGATCTGGTAATCATAGAAAATTTAGATGTTGAGCCGCTTGCGCTGAGTGTTCTTAGCATTTCGGCAGGCTGGCCGATATCACGAGCCCCTAATGCTTGGCGGTGTTCAGTCCTGCGATAGGATTGGCGGAACTACAGGTGAGTGCCGCCAATCGCGATCAGTCCCGATAATCATCATGACAGGATTTGCAGGTCGTCCCGAGATCGACGAGGGCCATCGGGGTGTCATCTTCTGAAACGATGTTGCCGCTCCATTTTGCAGCCGCCTGAGTGAGTGCATCGGCCTTCTCCGAGAAATCATCGAAGTCCTCCCAGATCGTGGGAAGTGCGGCGCTCTTCGGGTCACTTTCTTCGGCTTCGAAAAGGGACACAGTCTTTCCGGATTCTGTCTCAATCACAGCAATGGCAGCGTTCAGAGCATCTGCGTCGAATTCACGCTGCTTTTTCACTGTCTCGGAGAGCGTCTTCATCTGCTCGGAAATAGTTTTCATGCTGTCCATACGCGCGAGGACGGCAGGATTCTCCACGCCTCCGTGAGCGAGGGCGGCGGTTGCTGTGGCGGCGAGGCAGGCGGCCAACAAGTTCATTTTCATATAGGTGTTTCCCGATTTGCGATTGGCTGTTGTCTCAAGAGTAGGGTGTGAAAGCGCACGGGCGAGTCGAATGTCGGCGTCATGCGCACTCACGTTTCTTCAGTTCATGTGCGTCAGTTGATACCGTTCGCCCGCTGGAGTTCGCGCACGTAGGTAATAATGGCTTTCACGTCCGCCGGCGTCACGCCCTCTTGCGGAGGCATATTGCCGAAACGCCAGTGGTGTGCCTGAACACCCCTTTGGGCGGCCATGACGAAGGACATGTCGCCATGGTGCGACGGTTCGTAGATGATGTGGACGAGCGGCGGCCCGAAAGCTTCGCGACCGGCCGCATTCTCGCCATGGCACTCCGCGCAGACAGCGTCGAAGGCGCGTTTGCCGATTTGAGCGTTTGCGGAGAGTGCGTCGGGCAAGACGACGTCGACGATCGGTGCGCCCTCGGCTGGTTTCGAGGAAAGGGCGAGCGGTGCTGGCTCGGGTTTCAGAGCGACATACGCACCTGCAGCCAGTGCAGCGGCACCAACAAGGGGCAGAATAAATTTTTTCATGGGTCTTTCCGTATCAGGATTTAAGGGGCTCAGAACTTAGTCGCCCAGATACGGGGTGGGGGGAGGTCGAGCTTTGGAGAACGGGCAAAAGCCTGTCCTGACGTTTCGGTGTGGAAGCGAACGGGACGCAGGGTTCGGCAGACGGCTCCGTTGGCTTCGCCCACGACGGTAAAAATGGCGCAGATCCCACCATGGGGGCAGTTGTGTCCGCCCGAAGCGTCGATGTGCATCTGCTCTATGCAGTCCGAACAGGTCGCGTGAAGCGAGGCCGATGTTTCAACTGTCATCGCATGTCCGACCATTTCATGTGCCTGCGTCGGTCGCGGTCCGAAAAGCAGGGCCATGGCTCCGATGAGCATGAGGATAACAAATCGTTGCACGCGAAGCTCCTTTCACGGAAAAATAGGATACGTGCGCGATATTTGTGGCGTCAACTCCATGTCGTGTGACTCTAGCGCGGCTAGGGCAGGATCGAGAGCCAGAGCCAGATTGTTAGAATTGAACCTGCGGTGCCGATAAGAACCGAGGACGCAGCGACCCGCTTCCCGACGCCGTAGAGGTTCGCAAAGAGATAAGCGTTCACTCCTGGTGCCATCGCCGCCGTCAGGGTCGCGGACCGGAGAGGGCCGATGTCCAGATCAAACGCGAAATGTGCTAGCCCGAATGCGATAGCTGGGTGAACGATCAGAGAGGCTGCAACGGCCCAGAGGATGATCCGGATGTCGCCCTCGGGTTTGTAGCGGAGCAACACGCCACCGAGGCCGAAAAGAGCGGCAGGAATGGCGGCGCGATTGACCATGAGAACGGCGTCCCACGCGGGGGCGGGGATTGGAATTGCGGCGATGTTGACGATCCAACCCGCAGCAATCCCGAGGATGAGCGGATTGCGGAGGACAGAACGTCCGATCTGCCGGATCAATCCGAAACCGGAAAGGCCCATTCCACGGGTGCGCGCAATCTCCATCGCTGCGATCCCGATGCCGTAGAGGAGGGGGGAGTGGATGGAGATAATGGCAAAGTTCCAGCTCAGCGCCTCGGTGCCATAGGCCCGCTCGGTGATCGGAATGCCGAGAAGCAGTGAATTGGAAAACAAGCCGATAAACCCGATCGCCACGGAATCCGTCAACTCGCGTTTAAAGAGATACCGTGCGCCCAGAAAACACATCAACCCGCCCGAGAGCGCGCCCGTGTAAAAGGAAATCAGCAGCGGAGGGTGAAAGTTCTCTCCGAGATCCATCCGCGCGATGCCAGCAAACAGGAGCAGCGGCACTGCAAAATTCTGGGCGAACTTCATGACGTGATCAACGAGCTCGTCGCTCACCCAACCCATCTTGCGCGCGATGTAGCCGTAGCCGATGACGAGGAATACCGGGAGGACGACCTCAATGAGGGCCTGCATTATAGATCTCCTGTGATCTCGATGACCATGCCGTCATGGGCAGGGGTCACGTGATCCGGGGTCTCCTCCAACACCGTCTCATAATCAATGTCGATGTGCATGTTCGTGAGAACCGCACGTCGAGGGTTAAGTTGCGCGATCCACTCAAGAGCAAGATCGAGATGCGCGTGGCTTGGATGTGGGGTGTAGCGCAGCGCGTCGATGACGAACGTGTCGAGACCTTCGAGTTTCGACAGGGTCTCCTCCGGCATTGCCAGCACATCCGGAATGTAGGCCAGATCACCAATGCGAAAGCCCTTTGCATTGATCTGGCCGTGGTTCACCTGTAGAGGTTCGAACGTGATCGGACCGCCGGGACCGGTGACGGTCACAGGCCCGCGGATGGCCATCAATTCGAGAATGGGCGGATAGTTCGACCCCTCCGGCTGCACAAACGCATAGCCAAAACGGGAAATCAAATCGTTCTCCGTCTCAGAGTCGGCCCAGACTTTCACGCGTTCGCGCATGTTGAAAACGATCTGGCGAAGGTCGTCGAGACCGTGGACGTGATCGGCGTGTGGGTGGGTATAGATCACCCCGTCGAGACGGGTGACGCCTGCATCAATGAGTTGCTGGCGCATGTCCGGTCCGGTGTCGATCAGAACGGTGGTCGTCCCGTCCGGTCCATCGCGCTCCACGAGCGCGGAACAGCGCATCCGCCGGTTCTTAGGGTTCTCGGGATCGCATGCCCCCCAGAGCCCGCCAATGCGCGGCACGCCACCGGAGGAGCCGCAGCCCAATATGGTAAAGCGCGCGCTCACAGTTTCGCCTTTGTGAAAAGGCGGTCAAAGTTTGCTTCGGTCAGTGCAGCAAAATCCGCGTAGTCCATCTCGAACGTCTCGGCGGCTTTGAGCGCGGTCTTGGCGGAGTAGGCGGGTTCGTTCCGCTTCCCGCGATGGGGCGGCGGGGCGAGGTATGGGCTGTCTGTTTCGACGAGAATGCGGTCTTTGGGCACCTCGCGGAAAATATCACGCAGCTCTCCGGATTTTGGAAAAGCTGTGATGCCGGACATCGACAGGTAAAACCCGAGATCAATCGCCGCCTTTGCCAGCTCTTTGGAAGAGGAGAAGCAATGCATCACGCAGGGGTAGGCGCCGGCCTTATACTCTTCGGTGAGGATCGCGGCCATGTCGTCATCTGCAGCGCGGGCGTGGATGACCAACGGCAACTGCGTTTCCCGCGCGGCGGCGATGTGGATGCGCAGGCTTTCTTTCTGCACTTCCGCGCTTTCGGCGGTGTAGTGATAGTCGAGGCCGCTCTCGCCAATCGCCACAAACTTTGGATGGTCTGCGAGGGCCACCAATTCCTCGACAGTCGCCATCGGTTCCTCTGCCGCCGACATAGGGTGCGTGCCCGCCGCCCAAAAGACTGGGGCGTGGGCCTCCGCGATGGCTCTCACCTGATCGACCTGACGCAGCCGTGTGCAAATCGTCACCATCCGGTGCACGCCTGCATCAAGTGCGCGCGCAATGACGTCCGGGAGTTCATCGGCGAAATCGGGGAAATCCAGATGGCAGTGGCTGTCGGTAATGAGGGGGAGGCTCATGCGGTCTCTTTGTTTTACGGCGTTCTAATTTGCCGACGCGCCATTTACCTGCTCAGGCGGCTCGCGGTGTCGTTAATTTTAAATACCATATCAAGGATCAGCGCCGCAGGGTCAAGGTTGACGGCGCGGGCATGCTGCGCGCGTGCGGTCAACTCCTGCTGCAAAATTGCCCAATCACGTGCCGCATAGCCGTCGGGAGACAGCCGGTTCAGGAGCATGACTTCATCCGATGCGGCCTCGACCTGCGGCGGGCGACCGGCGCCGGTGCGTGCAAGGCGGGTCAGAAACTGTTCGATCAGATCAATGGTGAGCGTGTAGCGATCTGCATTCGCCGCGCCGACGCAAGCCTCTGCGAGCGTGAGCGCGCGACTACGATCAAGTCGGGGGAGCGTCGCAAAGAGTGCGATGAGATCTTGGTAGGCGTGAAGACCACCGGCGTTGGTCAATCGGAGCGCTTCACCGACGGAGCCAGCGGACAATTCCGCGAGGCTTGCCGAGTGATCGGCGGCATCAAACCCGGCCCCTTCGAGCGCGCGCGCGAGATCGTTCGGCTCCAATGGCCCAAGGCGCAATTCGCGGCAACGCGACCGGATAGTCGGTAGAAGGCGGGAGGGCTGGTGCGAAATCAGCAGGAGCACGGCATGCTTCGGCGGCTCTTCTAGAGTTTTGAGAAGGGCGTTCGCGGCAGAGACGTTCATCTCGTCGGCGCTGTCGACAATCACCACACGCCGTCCGCCATCGGCAGCTGACATATGGAAAAAGCTGTTGAGCTTGCGGACTTCCTCAACAGAAATCCCCGTGCCATGGCGGCCTTTCTTCTCATCCCACGCGCGGCGGATCAGGCAGAGGCGCGGTTCGGCCAATTGGGCGGAGCGCCGGTAAACCGGATGGTCCTCTCCTATTTCGAGCGAGGTCGGTGGAGGAGGGGCCTCACCAAACAGCCCCCCGTCGTCCGCATCCACGGGCTGCGCGAGTAGAAAGCGCGCGATACGCCAAGCGAGCGTCGCCTTGCCAACCCCGCGCGGTCCGGTGATGAGCCAAGCGTGATGCATCCGGTGAGAGTTGAACGCATCGAGAAAGGCGTCCTGCGCCTCGTCCTGCCCGAAGAGCCGGGTCGTCTTTCGCGGATGCGGGGCACCTGGCGCGCAATCGGCCTCCGGTGCAAAGTCCATTTCCCCGAGACCACTCATACGGTTTCGAGCCTCGCGATAACCTGCGACGCGACGTCTTCGGCTACGACATTCATGTCACGCGCTGCATCGATGACCGTGAACCGATCATAGGCATCCGCCAACGCCAGAAACGCAGCGCGGCATTTCTCTTGGAAATCGAGGCCGAAATCTTCGAAGCGCTCTTCGCTTGTTTGACGGCCTTTCGCTCGTTTCAGCCCGACGGCAGGGTCCATATCAAAGAGGAGCGTCATGTCGGGTTCAATGCCGATCATTTCTGCGTGGAGGAGATCGACCTTGGCCCGCAGATCGCCACGGGTTGCGCCCTGAAAAACGCGGGTGCTATCGGCGAAGCGGTCGCAGATAACGATCTCGCCACGGGCCAGCGCAGGGCGGATGGTTTTCTCTAAGTGGTCGCGGCGGGCGGCGGTGAATAGCAAAAGCTCTGTCTCGGCAGACCAGCGATCCGGATCACCCTCAAGCACCAGAGACCGGATTTCCTCTGCACCCGCCGATCCGCCAGGTTCACGTGTAAGGATCACTGTGCGGCCTGCCTGTCGCAGGGTCTCGGCGAGGAGCCGCGCCTGAGTGGATTTGCCGGAGCCGTCGATACCTTCGAAACTGATGAACATACCGTGCCCGTTGCCTCCACTGTCGTAGCGTTATTCGGACACGGGCAATCCCGTTTGTCCCTCCAATTTGTCCTTAAGGACCAGAGCGGCCGTACGCAAGCGCGGAGCCAAGCCGCCGCGCCCGATAGACCGGTCCGCAACGAGCGGGATACGCGCTTCCGGCAAACCGTCGCGCGGGATAACGAGCTCGGCAAGAACGTCGCCTTCTGCAATAGGGGCTTCGAAAGGGCCGGTGTAGACGACCTCGCCTTCAAGCTCCTGAAGCTGGGCCCCCGGCAGGAGGATCGTGGTGTCCTCAGACGCGACGAGTCCAACCTCCGTTTCGCTGCCCATCCAGACGCGGGCGCGGGCAAATTCGTGGCCTTCGTCTGCAATGGTCTTCTCTGCAAACTGGCGGAAGGCCCAGTTGACGATACGTTCGCTTTCCTGTGCGCGATCTGCCTCGCTTGTGAGTCCCGAGATCACGAAGACGATGCGACGCGTGCCCTGCGTTGCGGAACCAACGAGACCGTAACCCGCTTCCTCTGTGTGGCCCGTTTTCAGGCCATCCGCGCCGATCCCGAGTTTCAGGAGCGGGTTGCGGTTAAAGCGGTTCTGCGGGGCGCGGTTGTCGAATGGGAATTCGCGCTGACCGAAATAGCCGTAATATTCGGGGAATTCGGAAATCAGACGGATTGCGAGCCGCCCGAGGTCTTCCATCGACATGCGTTGCCCCGGGTTGGGCCAGCCAGAGGCATTCGCGAAGGTCGAGTTGTCCATTCCTAGCGCCTTCGCGCGGTCATTCATCAGGCGGGCAAAGTTGTCCTCGGTGCCACCGAGGCCTTCGGCCACGACCACGCAGGCGTCGTTGCCGGACAGAACGATGATGCCCTGAATGAGTTCCTCAACGGTCGGACGGTCCATTTCGTTGAGAAACATCGTGGAGCCGCCCATGTTCTTGGCTCGGGTAGACACAGAGAATTGCGTATCAAGTGTAACGCGTCCGTCGCGCAGCGCCTCGAACAGCATGTTCAGCGTCATCAGCTTGGACATGGAAGCCGGCGGCAGGGGCGTCTGTGCATTCTTGTCCATCAGAACCGTATCAGTGCTCATGTCATAAACCCAAACAGCCCGCGCGCGCGTTTCAAACGCGGATGCAGGCAGTGCGAGGGCAAGGATGAGGGCGAAGCTGTGAAGGATGAGGCGCAGCATGGTGAAGCGGGGCGTCCTTTCTTTATCTACAGGTCTTGGGCGTGGCGTCGCGGTGTTAATGCGTCACAGCGTAGGCGTCCGTGAAGCCCGTCTGCTTCACTTTTTCGAGAAGAGATTTGAGTTCGGCACTCGTTGTCGCGGGGCCCACGATCACGCGCCAAAAGGCTTTGCCATTGCTCTCGCCGGCCTTGATCTCGGCATCAAGCCCTTGGGAACCGAGCATTTCGACCGTGCGTTTGGCGTTGGCCTCGACGGAGAAAATCCCGATTTGCAAGAACGGTTTGGAGAGAGGCGTCGCCGGTGCTGTTTGCGCGGGGGCGGGGGCAGGTGCGGTCGGTTTCGGCTTCGGCATAGTTGCCGCGGGGGTCTCGAGCGCATCAAGCGTCGCAGCAGCATCCGCAATCGGATCCGTGAGCGTCATCGTTTCGATCGCTTCAGAGTCTTCAATGGTGTCGACGATGGCAGGCTCTTCATTAATCGAGACAGGAACTTCTTCGACAACTTCTTCGCGGCGCAATGCGATCACACTCAGTTCGGCAGGCGCACCGGCCAACAGACCAAGGGCCTCGGCGGCATCAGACGAGACCTGAATGCCTGGCCCGGGTGACGTCGATTCACGTTTGAACAGGGCGCCGATCACGAAGTTGCCGTTGCTCGTATTCCGGATGATGACCCGTTCCGGATCTGTCACGTCGGAATGGGCAACCCAGACACCACCGAGAGACGGACGTCCGTCCCAGAGGCCTCTGTCGGTGACTTCAAAAACTTCGGGCGCTTCAACATCGCGCTCGATCACGTTTCCAGTGGTTGTGGTGACCTCGCTCGAGGTCGTTTGCGGAGATTTGAAACTGTCCAAGAACGACTGTCCGCTCTCGCACCCACTCAGAACTAGCGCTGTGGTCAACATGAGTGCCAGGCGCGGTACCGGTCCAGAAAATCGCATGATGTTGCCCCTTGGGTCCCCTTTTGCATATTGCGTGGGGGTCGTTATTTTATGTTGCTGCTCGCCTTTTGCCGCTTGGATCGCCTGATTGTTGTGTGCAGGCGAAGGCGGCTTTCGAAGTATGTTAGCGGTTTGACGAAAGGCAGGAAAGCCCCGCTTTGGGGATTGCGCGAAATTCGGCAAGTCGCGCGCGGGAGCGAGGCCCAAGCAGCTGTCTTGCCAACAACATGCGCGTTCCGTCATGTGATGGGTTTCAGAATCGAAACGAGGGGGGTAAAGGTCGTCGCTACGCGGAGGCTTGGCAGAGTGGTCGAATGCACCGGTCTTGAAAACCGACGAGGGTGAAAGTCCTCCCAGGGTTCGAATCCCTGAGCCTCCGCCATTACCCCTGGTCTCAAATTCCCAGATGTAAATGGCTTCGATGTCCTCCGACTTTTCCGTTGGTTGCAAAGCAGTGTCTGGACCTGAGGCAATGAGCTTCCCTGAATGCGGTGTCAGGAAAATCCGGCATGCGAGTAATGTCGCCGCCTCGTATCCGCGTGCCGCGACCCCAACCTTCCCTTTTTATAAATTTCAAGATGACCCGCGCAGACGTTCTCTCTGAGTGGCGCGGTCTGTGTGCGAAAACCACGGCAGCCAAGCTCTCTCCTGGCGCGAGTTCGAATTTGTCTGACATTGCCTGATGGTCTGTATTTCATGCTGCAAGTGATGGTATCACAGGAGGCATATCAAAGCGCGATGCGTGCAAATACATCGCCAATGGGTCATTGTGATTGGATTTTTCAGGCGTGCTACCAGATGAAGTAGCCGAAAAAGGCGTTATGATAGGTCTGAGTTGTGTAGTGCGATGCCAACTTGCGGGACGCAAAAGATAAGAAGGAGCGGGTGTCTTGGAAAAAGAACATCACGAGGACATGCAGATCGACGAAAGGATCATGAATGCCTACGCGAAGCTGACCCCCCGCGAAAAGCAACTGGCCGAGGTTGTGTTGAGGGCGCAAAGCTCTCTGTCGAGCTATACAGCTGCGGAGCTCGCTGATACCGCAGGGGTGTCTGCGGCAACCGCTGCGCGTTTTTTCCGCCGGTTGGGATATAGCACTTACAACGAAGCACGACTCCATTCGAGGCGCAAAGCCGGATGGGGGTCTCCGTTCGAGCATCTTCAGGACACGCCGCAGCAGGAGGGAGATTTCCATCATCATGTTGCGCAGGATAGCGAGAACCTATCGCGCACACTTGAAACGATCGATGTATCTCAGATTGAGGAGGCCGTCGGATATCTCGCGCAGGCGCGTCGCGTCTGGATCGTCGGATACCGCAACTCGCGCGCTTTGGCGCAATACGCTCACATGCTGCTTTTGAATTTCTCGTCAGACGTCCATCTGCTGCCTCGCGATGCTGGGGCGTCTTTGGGAGAGGATTTGGCCAGCCTTCGTTCCGATGATGTCGTTTTGGTCATGGCGATGCGGCGACGGCCGCGCGTTCTCGGTGGGATCGTGACAATCGCGCGGGAGGCGGGGGCCCCCGTCATAATGATCAGCGATCCAACGCTTGGAGAAACGGGCGCAGATGCCACGGTGTGTTTGCGGTGCCAGAACAAAGGGGCGGGTATCTTCGATAGCATGGTCGTGCCGATCAGTCTGATCAACCATCTCTGCGCGCGGCTGGTCGCGATAAAGGGCGCGGAATTGAAAGAAAGGCTCGCTGGAATCGAACGCCTGCATGAGCGTGTAGATGACCTGAGCCCTGGTGTCTCTGTGCAGGGTCTGCCTGATTTTCCGTCAACCTCTGATCAATAGGCGCAGAAATTCAGCGAATTTTGTTGTGAAATAAGTATTTCAGAAAATTTCTTTGATGAAATACTAATTTCACAAATAGAACTTGGAAGAGATTACGTTCCTCTTTCTTCCACGTTCGAAAGGATTCCAAATGCTTCGCAGAGACTTTATCAAATCCGCCATGGCGGGGACCGCGCTCGGCGCGCTCGGCCCCGCTGCCCGTGCCATTGCCAGCACCGACATTCTTTGGATGACCTGGGAAAACCTCGCCAAGGATGACTACCTCGCGCCCTTCCTCGACAGCCGCGACATTTCCATCACGAAGACCTTTATCGGAACCGACGATGAACAATTCGCCAAGCTGCGCGCCGGCGGCGCCTCCTCGGTCGATCTGATCACACCGGGCCTCGACAAAGTTGAGTACTACACAGCCTCCGATCTGCTTCAGCCGATCGATTTCGAAAAAGTGCCGAATGCTGCACTGCTCTACGACACGTTCAAAGCGACGTCGCTCGGCAAAGTCGATGGTGAGACCTACGGGATTCCGTTCTACTGGGGTATCAACCCGATTGTTTACCGCGCTGACCTGATGGACGAAGAGCCGGATTGGTCCGTTTTCTTCGAGGGGGACGCCTATAACGGCAAGCTCGCGATGCGTGACTATGCCCTCGAAGGCATCATGATTGCGGCGATGTATCTCGGGATTCCCGAGGACGAAATGTTCCATATGGATGACAAACAGCTCGCTGAAATCAAAAAGGTTCTGATGATCCAGAAGAGCAAGCTTCGGACTTATTGGAACTCCATCGGTGATCTGACCAACCTGTTCGCGACAGGTGAAGTGGTCTGCGCGTTCTCCTGGGTGCCGCCGTATTACGACCTGAAAGCCAAAGGCATCGAGATGGGCATGGCCAAGCCGAAACAGGGTGTGATCGGCTGGTGCGACACCATCGCTGTGCCAAAAGGCGTCTCTGGCGCGCGTCTGGATGCCACGTTTGAGTTGGTGAACTACCTGCTCGGCGAGGAATACGGCAAGATGCTCGCGGTCGGTGGCCCCTATGCGCAATCGACCTCCGCTGCGCGTGATCTTCTGACCGAAGAAGAACAGGACAAAATCTTCATCAAAGATCTTTCTGTGATGGACAACTTCGTCTGGAAGCAGAACCCGCCGCGTTACAACGAGTGGGTTGCCCTGTGGAATGAAGTGAAAGCCAGCTAATGACATCGCGTTCCTCGCGAAAGTTGGAAGGAGGCGGGCGCTCTGCGCGCCCGCTTCTCGAGGCTTTCAAACTAACCAAAACCTACGGCACAGTTCAGGCTGTGCGTGGCGTTGATTTCGCTCTCTCAGAGAATAGCTACGTGACGCTTCTCGGGCCGTCCGGCTGCGGCAAGACCTCAATCCTGCGCATGATTGGCGGTTTCGAGAGTGTTAGCTCCGGCGCCCTGTCTCTCGATGGCAATCGTCTCGACGAAACTGCGGCCAACCAGCGTCCGATCAACACAGTTTTCCAAAACTATGCGCTGTTTCCGCATCTGTCCGTGCTGGAAAACGTTGCCTTCGGCCTGAGCTATCGCGACGTGGCGAAGTCCCAGATCAAAGCCCTTGCAATGGACGCGCTGAAAACCGTTCAGATGGAGGCCATGGCCGACCGTCGTCCCCGCCAGCTGTCTGGCGGACAACAGCAGCGCGTTGCTCTGGCGCGGGCCATTGTCAATGAACCCCGACTTTTGCTTCTGGATGAGCCGCTTTCTGCTCTGGACCGCAGGATGCGCAAGGACATGCAGATCGAGTTGAAAGACCTGCAACGTCGTCTGGGGATGACCTTTTTGCATGTGACCCACGATCAGGAAGAGGCCTTTGCGCTCTCTGACCAGATCATCGTTATGCGCGATGGTCGCATCGAACAACAGGGTTCTCCAGAGGCCATCTATGCGCAACCCGAAACCGCCTATGTCGCTGATTTCATTGGGGGTGCTGCCTGCATTCCTGCGGATGTGATAGTGCGCGAAGAGACAAATGTCGTGTTGAAGTCTGCCTTTGGGACTTTCACCGTGCCGAGTGTGCCATCTTTGAGCATGGGGGGCAAAGCTGTGCTGTGTCTGCGCCCGGAACAGGTTTCCGTCGTGCAAGCAGAGCCAGAAGGCAAAGCCACCCTGAAAGCCCGCGTGGTTCATCAGGTTTACCGCGGCTCCGACTGGTTGTTGGAATGCGACTGCGGAGACCAGATTGTGCAGGTCCTCCACAGAGATACGCCGCCGGCGGTTGGCGATGACGTCATCTTGGCGTTCGACACGTCTAAAGTCTGGGCCGCTGCTGCCGATCCGCGTGTTGCTACACTCTCAGAGACAGGAGCGGCGTAATGCGGCGCTCGATCCTATCTGTCGGGGATTGGTTGGCGCTGCCTGTGGTCGCGGCGCTGATCGCACTATGTTGCGCGCCTCTGCTGATCCTCTTGGCCTACTCGTTTTTTCAGGTCGATTTCGTGACCATCTCTCACGATCTGACGCTGGCCAACTATGCCAAAATCGCGGGCTCGGAAACCTATCGAAGCCTGATCGCGCGGGCTTTTGGCTCCGCTTTGCTCGTGGTCGCGCTCACGGCGGTCATAGCCTATCCCGTCGCATGGTTCATCGCCAAACGTGTTCACGCCGCGAAATCGACTCTGCTCACCTTGCTGCTCGTCCCGCTGTATTCGGGCGATCTGATCCGAATTTTCGCATGGCGTGTTCTTCTCGGTGCAGAGGGCGCGATCAACCGCAGCCTGATGTGGCTCAATGTGATTGATGAACCACTTTCCGGTCTGCTGTTCAGCCCTTTGGCCACGCATATCGCACTGACTTACAATTATCTGCCGTTCATGGTGATCGGGCTGTGGCTCGCCTTCGAAAGTCTTGATGATAGATGGCTCGAAGCGGCTGCCGATCTCGGGGCGCCGACCCACGCACGGTTCCTGCGGGTGATCCTGCCTCTGACTGTGCCGGGTCTCGTTGCGGGTGGGCTTATGGTATTTGTCATGGTCGCTGGTGACTATCTCACGCCCCAGCTCTTGGGCGGTGCATCCGGCATCACGATCATTTCGGCAATCAACGATCTGTTCGGGACGGCATTCGACTGGCCGCTCGGATCGGCCATCGCATGGACCATGCTCTCTATCCTGATGCTCTGTTTCGGCCTCGGCGCTTTGGCCATTCGCCGCTCCAGCCTCGTTGCGGAGGATGTGTGATGACACGTGTTGCAACCTTCTGGGTCTACCTGGTTTTCGGGTTCATGTACCTGCCGATTGCGATGATCCTGCTCTTCTCGGTCAATGACGCCGATGTCATGGCATTTCCGATCCGCGGGCTGACTTCTGCCTGGTATGCCGACATCCTGTCGGACGCGCGTTTGGGCGGCGGGTTCCTGACGACGCTTTTCGTCGCCTTCCCTGTGGCGATCCTGTCGACGTTGTTCGGAGCTGCAGCCGCCCTCGCGCTGGTGTTCTATCCGGTCCGTTGGAGGGGGCTATTCGCAGCTGCGCTGCTGCTGCCGTTCCTCGTGCCGCGTTTGATCCTCGCGGTGGCGCAGCTTATCCTGTTCAAAGAGGTGAGTGTCGACCGTTCGCTGTGGACTGTGATCGCAGGCCAGTCGATCATCATCCTGCCGTTCTCTACGCTGATCATCGCCTCCGTGCTAATCCGTCTAGATCGCAGACTGATCGAAGCGGCAGCTGATCTCGGCGCTTCAGGAAGGTCGAGCTTTCGCCGCGTGGTTCTGCCGCTCATGGGTAACGGGCTTTTGGCCTCTTGGGTCATCGCGTTTGTGCTGTCCTCTTCGGAATATGTCCTCACCGCCTTCCTCAGTGGGCGCGAGCAGCCGCTCTCCGTCCTCGTGGCATCGGATTTCCGGTTCAACCTTTCCCCAAGTCTGAATGCGCTCGCTGTGCTGATCGTGTTCGGGAACATCGCGCTTGTCGTGTTGGCGGAAGCCATCCGACGGCGCTCGGGCTCAAAAGCCTAACTCATTTTTTTTGGAAGATCCCATGACTGATACGATCAAATTCACCAATGCGCTTGGCAATAGCTCTATCTCCGAGCTTGTGTTCAACCGTCACTATGCGCCGGACGTGGATTACACACCTGAACAGGCCGCTGTTCTAAACGATGCAAACTTTGTGACGGCGCAAGAGACTATTGCGGCATGGCCCGGTTACGCGCCCACGCCGCTTCTGGCCTTGACTGAGATGGCCAAAGACGCCGGCTTGGCCAGCCTTCATTACAAGGACGAAGGTGGGCGTTTCGGCCTCGGAAGCTTCAAAGCGCTCGGTGGCGCCTATGCGGTGCTTCGGCTTATCATGTCGGAAATCTCCGCCAGAACCGGAGCGCCTGAACCGAGCGTGCAGGAGATTTTGGGCGGCACTTACAAGGATATCTTGGCTGGGATCACCGTCTGTTGTGCGACAGATGGCAACCACGGGCGCTCAGTTGCGTGGGGCGCGCAAACCTTCGGCTGCAACTGCGTGATCTTTATTCACGCGACTGTTTCCGAGGGGCGCAAGAGTGCGATTGAGAGCTTCGGGGCAGAGGTCCGTCGCACCGCAGGCAATTACGATGAAAGTGTGCGCGAGGCCGACGAGACGGCGCGTGAAGAAGGCTGGTTCGTGGTTTCCGACACGTCCTATGAAGGCTACACGGAAATCCCGAAAAACGTGATGCAAGGCTATGAGATTATGGCGGCCGAGGCGGCTGATCAGCTTGCCGATGGAAGTTTTGAGCCTCCAACCCACGTCTTCTTGCAAACCGGAGTAGGGGGCGCGGCGGCGGCTGTCGCTGCTCAGTTGCGTCGGCGCTATGGCGCGGAGAAGGCTCCTAAAATCATTCTTGCCGATCCCGACAAATCCGCCTGCTGGCTTGAAACGCTGCGCAACGGCACTCCGACGGCGGTTGAGGGCGATCTCGATACGCTGATGGCGGGCTTGGCCTGCGGCGAGATTTCTCTCTTGGCTTGGGACGTGTTGAAGCCGCTCGCATGTGCGGCGGTGTCCGTTGCAGACGCGGATGCGGTCAGCGTGATGAAGATGCTAGCCTCGCAAACCGGAAACGATCCGGCGATTGTCGCGGGCGAGTCCGCCGTTGCTGGTCTCGCGGCCTGTATCGCGGTCGCGGCATACCCAGAGGCGGCGCAGGCCATCGGCCTCGGCGCGGACAGCCGTGTGCTGGTCTTCGGTTCAGAGGGCGACAGCGATCCCGAGCTCTATGAACAGCTCGTGGGCCGCACGGCCGCCGAAGTTCGTGGAGATGTCATAGCATGAGCGTTGCGATCAAAATCGACCGCCTCATGGCGCGGATTTTCGAACTCGGGAAAATTGGCGCTCTCCCAAATGGCGGCTGTAAACGTCTTGCGCTCAGTGAAGAAGACAAGGCCGGTCGTGCGCTTGTCACCGGTTGGTTTCATACGCTCGGACTTGAGGTTCATACTGACGTGATCGGCAACACTTGGGCCATCCGGCCGGACCGGCACGGGAGCACGGAGCATCCCATCGTGATGGGGTCTCATATCGACACCGTGGGCACCGGCGGTCTCTACGATGGCAACCTTGGCGTGCTCGGGGGGCTTGAAGTGATCGAAAGCCTTATCGACGCAGGTGTTCAGACCGAACGCCCCGTAGCTGTCGCCTTCTTCACCAACGAAGAGGGCGCGCGCTTTCAGCCGGATATGATGGGCTCTGGCGTGGCGCAGGGCGAACTTGATCTTGCCGAAATGCTGGCGACTGTCGGGATCGATGGCATGAGTGTTTCCGAGGCACTGGACGCGATCGGCGCACGGGGTGACGAGCCCGTCGGTGCGCTCAAACCCTCAGCCTATCTCGAACTCCATGTCGAACAGGGGCCGGTCCTTGAGGCCGAAGGCCTCGACATTGGCGTTGTCACGGGTGTGCAGGGCATTTCGTGGTCAGAATTCGCGATCTCCGGTCAATCCTGCCACGCGGGGACAACGCCGATGCCAATGCGCCACGACGCGGGTGTCGTTGCCGCAGGGATCGCGATTGAAGCGCGCGCCATCGCTCAAGACTTTGGCGCCCCGCAGGTAGCCACCGTGGGTCGCATGCATTTTGCGCCGGATCTCGTGAACGTCGTGCCAGAAGAAGCCCGTTTGACGGTCGATCTGCGTAACACTTCGGAGGGGGTGCTGCAAAAAGCCGAAGCGCGTTTGTTTGCCAAGGCAGAGGCGCTCGCGGCAGCGGAAGGCTGCACCATCAGCCGTCAAAGCCTCGCCCGTTTCGAACCGGTCGCTTTCGATCGTGACTTGATCGAAAGCATAGGGCAGGGCGCAGCAGAACTTGGGTTCGCGTCCCGCAGGATGCCGTCGGGGGCGGGCCATGACGCACAGATGTTTGCCCCACATTGCCCCTCCGCGATGATCTTCGTGCCGTCGAGAGATGGCATCAGTCACAATATCAACGAATACACCGCGCCGGATCAAATCGCCAAAGGGGTCGCCCTTCTGGCCAAGGTCGTCTTGGCGCAGGCCGGGCCGGAGCAAATCCTACCTGACCGACAACAGCCCGCCACAGCACAAGGAATCCCCTCATGAGCCGTAAAATGATTGTCGCCACCGCGCAGCTCGGTCCGATCGCACGCGATGAACCCCGCGCTTCGGCCGTGGCCCGTATGGTTGCTTTGATGGAACAGGCGCATGTGCGCGGTGTGAAGCTCATCGTCTTTCCGGAGTTGGCGCTGACGACGTTTTTCCCGCGCTGGATGATCGAAGACGAGGACGAGCTTGCCGCCTTTTTTGAGACGGAAATGCCGAACGCGGAGACACAGCCTCTGTTCGATACCGCCAAACGGTTGAGCATGGGGTTCTATCTTGGCTACGCAGAAGAGGTCGTCGAAGAGGGCGTGCGGCATCGTTACAATTGCTCGATCATCGTCGATGAGACGGGCGAAATCGTCGGAAAATACCGCAAAATCCATTTGCCCGGCCATTTTCAGCAGGAAGACTGGCGCCCGTTCCAGCACCTCGAAAAGCGCTATTTCGAACATGGCAACTTGGGCTTCCAAGTTCATGAGGCGATGGGCGGCAAGCTCGGCATGTGCCTGTGTAACGACCGGCGCTGGCCCGAAACCTTCCGGGTGCTTGGGTTGCGCGGAGCGGAGCTCGTCATGTTGGGTTATAATACCCCCGTGCACTATCCGCAGGCGCCAGAGCACGACCATCTTCAGGACTTCCACAACCACCTCTCGATGCAGGCGGGGGCTTATGCCAACGGTTGCTGGGTGGTCGGCACGGCCAAGGCCGGACGTGAAGAAGGTTGTGATCTGATTGGCGGAAGCTGCATCATCGCGCCCACAGGCGAGATCATCGCGATGACCCAAGGGCTTGGTGACGAGATAGCGACGGCAGAGATTGACTTGGATCGCTGCAAAGAGCTGCGCGAGAATGTATTCAACTTCGCACTCCACCGTGAGCCGGGCGATTACGGCCCGATATGTGAGGGGGCGGATACGCGTGACAAATTACGCGCGGAAGTTACCGAAAATAGCGTGTTCGAAGCGCGATAACCCGACGCTTTGGCCAGTATGAAAAGGTGCGCTGTGCGCAGGGCACCTTTTCCATGTTCTGTCCCTTGGTGTGTCGTCAAGTGGAGTCGGTTGAGAGACTTGGACGTGAAGATGCCCGAAGTTGGTCTCTTCCGTTTGACCCCCACTGTCCGCCTTGGAAATTCGTCATCTTCCATGCGTCTCCGGACAATCTGTTCAAGGTAGAGCTCAGCCTATGCTTAAGACCATATTTCATATTGAACCGCGCCGCTCTCGCTGAGTGGCGCGGTCTCCACACGGTATCATGGGCAGCGCTCCTGTCCGTCAGGAGACTGGTCTGAATTCGCCAGACACAACCATCGATGCCGATGTCAAACGGTCGGGACAGTGATTGACCCATCCAAGTCGCCGTCAATTGACCAGTCGAAACTCCCTGTATCGGTGTCGCCGTCGAAATCGGACAACTGAACATTGACGGTCCCTTCCAGGTCATCAATCTCGGCATAGGTGAAGGCAACGATCTCTGGAATTCGGATGCCGTCATTGCCTTCTAGGTCTGTAGACATATAAAGCTCCGTGAAATCGTCCTCGGCAGTGAAGGTGTACGAGGCAACTGCATTTTTACCACCCTTCGCTGGGATGATTTCAACAGTCACAGGTTCACCCACGAGATTTCCGTTCTCGTCATATGCTTCGAGATGAATGTTGAACGACTGCAATCCGCCGGTCGCGCCCGCGAAGTAAATCGTGAGCCCGGCGACGGGGTCATCCGGGTCAAAATCGAGCAGTAGACCCTCGCCTTCATTCATCATGGCGTTCTCAAGTCCAATGCCGTTGGAGTCAATGTTTACATCTTCATTGCTCTCCGCGGATTGCTCGGGGCCTTCGTTGTCACCAAATGTGTCAAACTGGTCTTTCAAACTCGTCCCGTCACCGTCCCAGTCGGTGTATGTGAAGCCATCGAAAGTCACAAAATCCGCTGGAGCGGGTGGTGTGTATTCTTCAACCGGACCACCGGGTGTCGTTGCATTTTCGAGCAACGGAACCGGCCGTAGAGGCGGACTCGCCAACATCGTTGCCGTGTAATCTCCTGTCTCTGGGTCAATAGTGATCTGTAGGAACCGGCCATCCTGATCTGCGCCATCGCCATCAATCGCATCGATAGCGCTGCTTTTGTAGATCACAGTGAGGTCGTCATCTGAGATCTCCGAGGTGATCGTCCCAAGCTCTGTGTCCGCTGCGGTATTTACGTCACTCACCGATGTGATGATGTAGGTTCCGCCGCCGTCCGCACCGTAAGAGATGTCCTCATCCACGGTCTCACTCTCACCAGCAATGAAGTCTAGTGATGGAATGTCATCAAGTGTTCCTCCATCATCAGGCGAAATCAAAGGCGCATCGTCGCCGATGCCGAAGTTGCCGCCGAGATCGACATCGGCGGAGTCGCTGTCGGTGTCGTCGTCATTGTCGGTGATGGTGTCGCTGCGGCGGATGGCGACCTGGCCGTCGGAGAGCATCAGGATGTCCTGTGTGACAGGGTCGTTGTCGTCCAGGGGCTGATCGATCACGCCGGACTGATCAAAGGTCACTTCGCCGGTGGAGCTGTTGACCGTGATGCTGAAGATCTCGGTCTCCGCGTCATCGTCCGTGACGGCGGCATAGCCGATGACGGTCTCGCCGTCTTTGACCTCTGCCCAGACCAGATCGACGCCGCCGCTGGAGGCGACATTGTCGGTGGTGCCGTCATAGAGCATGACGTCGCTGCCGAGGACGGGGGTGAGGACGAGGCTGTAGGACGTACTTGTCCCGCCGCCGGCCTTCTCGCCATCGGCGCCAAAGGCGTGGTCGTCGTCGAAGGCGCCCGCGAAGCCCACGGTGACCGAGGTCGGGTCCTGATCGGCGGTGGCGTCACCGGTCGGATAACCGGTGCCATCCGCACCTTCGTAATTGCCCTCGACGGTGGTGTTGCCATCGAACAGATACACCGCATCAGGCTCCGTCCCGCCATCTGTGACATCGGCCTTGGGCGCATCGTCGCCGATGCCGAAGTTGCCGCCGAGATCGACATCGGCGGAGTCGCTGTCGGTGTCGTCGTCATTGTCG
>NZ_JAIUFY010000005.1:922086-1097402 GCF_020165855.1 Celeribacter litoreus
GGCGTCACCGGTCGGATAACCGGTGCCATCCGCACCTTCGTAATTGCCCTCGACGGTGGTGTTGCCATCGAACAGATAAACCGCATCAGGCTCCGTCCCGCCATCCGTGACATCGGCCGTTGGACCGGCATCATCGACAAGCATGTGCTCGCCAATATTTGTTGCAAGCGAGCCACCGAATTCGCCGCCAATAATACCCCAGTCGATGGCGCCAAGATTGGTATGCAGCAGAGCGTGGTCAACGTCATCAACCCATTGCACCTCGATGAGGTCGTAGGCCGCGACGCCATTTAGGGTCACAAGGGTTGGTTGTCCTTCTGCGTTGAATTCGCTGAAGACGACTGTCACCGTCCGACCGTTGAGATCGAGGTATTCTACGGCATCGCCATCGTAATACACGATGTCTTCATAGACCGGTTCTCCGACATCTTCCGTCCATGTGATCGAAACAGCCTCAATTCCGACAACGTCGGAGGCATCGCCGAGAGTGCTGTCAGGATCTGCGTCGGAGGCTCCGTTGTCGACAATGAGATCTGCACCGTCGGAATATTCGCCGTCATATCCAGAAATTTGAACTTCGACGCCTGTGTTGCCCACGGCCTGCACAATGCCGAACGACATTGTGTCCTGTGAAAGGATGGTGTCGAGATCATCGGCATCTGTGCCATTGTAGTAATTGCCGACAGGTTGGTCGGTGTCGACGAGCATAACAAAGATACCCTGATCCTCGTTCACACTCTGGTTGTTGACGCCGACGGTCGCGACATCCGGAAGGTCGGGGTAGAGCGGGAATTTGCCTGCGCTGCTTGTATTCAGCATGGCGCCAGCGTCACCGCCCTTCTCGTAATCTTCATTCGTATCGACGTTGTAATCCTCGCCCAGAACGAAAATCTTTGTTGTGGACGAGTCGTCCGGCGCGTCCTCTCCGGCAAGGCCGAATAGGAATTTCTTGGGATCAAGGCCGCTAAAGGTCAGGACGCGGGAGGTGTCCGCATAGAGCCAGACGTTGTCGCCGAGATCGACGGTGTCCCCATCGCTCAGTGTTTCGTCCGGGTTCGTGATGGGGCGGAACGAGGCCCAGTAGACTTCGGCAGTCTTGTTGTCCTCAGCTGCATCAAGATATCCGACGACGGCGATTGAGGATGTCTCGAAATCATCTAGTGAATCCGGGAGTTCCCCACCCCACGAGACGTCATCAGGACTGGTGGTTGATCCAACCAGCACTGTTCCGTCCTCGACTGCATAAAGATAGATAATCTCACCGGTATCTGATGTCCGCACGTAATCCATCGGGTCATCGCTTGCGGGGTCGGTCCAGATGTCACCATCTAGTGCGGCGCCAGAACTGTCGGCAGCAAATCGTAGTTCATTGACAGGGTCGGATTCGTCTATCGAAACCCAATCATCTGTGCTGGCGCCGACACCACCCCGATCTCCATAAGTGGAGGTTTCGTCTTCGCCATCTGTAATCAGATTGGCTGCAACGAGCATTTGATAGAATGAGTTTGCGCGTGTCTCCAGATCATCCGCAGTGCCATCGTTGTAGGCGATGTCGCTATCTTCGAGACCAACAGAGTGATCATGAACCAAATTCGTGGTGATTTCTTCAAATGGCATTTTCAGTCCCCCCGGAGTGAGCGCAGATTTTTTGCGGGGAAACCTTCGAGACCGTGGAGCTATGACAAATGACTTGGTGAGCGAGGCACATTTATGCGGCCGTGAACGATCACTCGTGCGGAACGCCGGAAAGCTTCTCTTTACCCCAAAGCAAACATCACCAAATGCCAGAAGACATAGCACTTTGCGCTATGCCAAACTGAGACCAGTAGATGCCAAATTGTGTCCAGAAGAAACGGAACCTTCGTTCCATTGTCAGCTTGTCTGAGACGCAACGAAAACCCGCTCCGCTCTCAACTCTTTTTCCTGAAGTTGGTGGAAACGAACCCCACTCTTTCAGGCTTCCTCCCTGCCTTAAAAAGACCACAATTCCCGAAATTTGTCAATCTGGGTCCGATTCGGACCTTTCTGGCGGTGATGGTTCACGGGCGTCTATGCGCGAAGAGGGAGCCAATTCGGAAGCGTCAAACCTTCTCCGTTACTTCGTCCGGACTGACCCGCATGGCGATCAGATTTTTTGTCCATCTTAAAAAAAATTCGATAGATTTCTACGAGGATGAGGGGGGCATGGTTCGTGAGAACAGTCTTAACCCAGACATCAAGCTCTCTCAGTCTTCGAGGTCGGACAAACCATCTTCGTGATATGAAACGTGGCTTTCGCTGAACGCGCTTTTGGATGCGAGGTACGCGGCCTGCGGAGCGATCGACACCCCCGATTAATGTGTGTGCTCTAGGGTGAGTCGTATGCCTAGAGGGTCGCGAGGTTTGAAACTGTGGCACAGCCCCTCCAGTCCAAAAAATTGCGCGAATATCTTTTCTGTGCTACTCATGAATTCTGCGAGCGCTTTTGTCATCGGTGGAAAGCGCCGTCGCTCCTTGGAGCCAAGACCGATATAAGCGTGCCAAAAAGGCGATTGGGCAAGACGACGAGCAGAAACGGATGAAGCTGGCAGGGCGGATCCGCTTATATTGGCGTTTGACGTTCACGGGCGACGCAACTCCACACATGTGAATTCGCTACAGTGCCGATCTGTGTGATCGGCTTCTATGAAAATTTCGGGAGGCTGGGGGGCCTCCTGCGCATGTATTCGTGTGGGGGAGTGAAGAATGCGTTTCCGGACTGAGTAGGCAGCGTTGATCCTGACAGCCGTTCGGGATCGATCATTTTCAATATGAGCAACAAACCAAGAAACGGGCCGTATCATTCGGCGCCGCTCTCTCGGTGCGGCTGTCTCTTTTAGATCCTCGGCCACTGATTGGGTCTATCTGTCCACCATCCAGCCAGGAAACGCCTCAGTCTTCGCCCTTCGCGCCTCCGAGAGATGAACCAGTGAGGTAAGACTATGCCTGTAGAGACCACCACATACAAAGATGTCTTGGCGTCTGTTCGTCACAACTATCCTACGCTCGTGGTGATCAGTTGCATCGGGAATATTCTCCTGCTCGTGACCTCGATCTACATGTTGCAGATCTATGATCGGGTCCTGACGAGCGGATCGCTCGATACGTTGCTTTGGCTGACTGCGTTGGCTCTCTTCGCGATTGCTATCTACGGCGTCTTGGAACAGTCCCGTCGCCTGATCCTGTCACGAAGTGCCGGATACATCGAAAGCGAGCTCGCCTCGCCCGTCCTCAAACGTCTTTTGAAAACGAAAGTGGCGGGCGGCGAAGCTGAGGCCGGAATTCGCGATGTGAGCGATCTTCGTGCGTTCTACCAATCGGACGCGGCTTTGGCATTTCTTGATGCCCCATGGAGTATTGTGTTCCTTCTTTTCATTTGGGCACTTCATCCTTTCTTGGGGGTCATCGCCACTCTCGGCGCGGTTGTCTTGCTGATCGCATCCATCGCGAATGACAGAATGACGCGTGCGCGGCAGAAAGAGGCCGCACTCAAAGTCCGTCAAGCAAACGAGTTGGCGCTGCACTACCTTGATGGGGCCGGAACGATTTCTCCATTGGGCATGACGGATGCGATTTTCGATCGTTGGCAGGCATTCCAAAACGAAGCGAGGTCTGAACAACAGGCGCTAGGTGAAACGACGACATCCGTTCTGAGCTTCACGCGGTCTTTACGGCTCGCCCTCCAGATTACGATCCTCGGGACCGGCGCTTATCTTGTTTTGCAGGGGGCAATCACTGCGGGCGCAATGATTGCGTCCTCAATCGTCAGCGGCAGAGCCTTTGCCCCGCTTGAACGAGTGACCGCTGCTTGGGCCAGATATGTCGCCGCGAAAGCGGCAAACGAACGGCTCCGCAAACTTTTCCAAATGATCGGGGACGATGCAGAGCCGCTGCGGTTGCCACAGCCGAAAGGTCAATTGGACGTTGAAAGTATAAGCTGTCTGGCGCCGAGAGGCGGCAAACTCATCCTGAGCAGTATTGGCTTTGCGTTGAACGCCGGAGAAGTCTGCGCCGTGACCGGGCCCTCTGGGGCGGGGAAATCAACATTGTGCAAGATGTTGGTCGGCGCTTGGAAACCCGCAAAAGGCAACGTCCGTCTCGATGGGGCAGATGTATTTGAATGGGGTGCCGAGCAACTTGGGCCGCACATTGGATATCTGCCTCAAAAGGTAGAACTCTTCCCAGGCACGATTGCGGAAAATATTGCGCGCTTCGGAGCTTTGAATAGTGAGGCCGTGATCGCGGCAGCCAAAGCTGCTGACGTCCACGACCTCATCCTTCGCCTCCCGAAAGGCTATGAAACTGCGGTTGGTCAATCCGGGAACATGTTGTCGAGCGGACAGCGACAGAGGATCGCTCTTGCGCGCGCTTTGTTCGGAGATCCGTCTTTGATCGTGCTCGATGAGCCCAACTCCAATCTCGATCGCGAAGGTGATCAGGCGCTTGTCGCCGCGTTGATGTCTCTTAAGGCCCGCAAACGTACCGTGATTATCGTTTCGCACAGAGCAGAAGTTCTCAAAACTGCGGACAAGATGTTGTTGCTCCAGGATGGTCACGTCGTGAGCTTCGGAGATATGGCAGACATGCTTCAGCCCGTGAAGCCGGTGTCGCCACCGAACGCGCCCGCACAGCAGCCGAAGCGCCCAAGTCGTGGCCAGAAAGTCGTCGCCGTGAAGGCTGCGCAAGTCAAAGGGTCATAAAATGTGGACGCAACAAATATCTGACTATTTTGAACGCGCAAAAGAGGTGATGCTGGTGTTGGCATCGGTCGCGAAGGCCTATTGGCTCGAAGTCGTCTTACCTGCACTGAAAGAATTCCTCGCTTATGTCGGAGTCACGGACACTGAAGAACAGCGTCTCATCATTATCCTTACAGTGGCGCTTTGCCTGCTCACCGCCTACATGCTTTTGCTTGTTATTGTGCGTGGCTCGCGCAGGCGGCAGAGGCTTTCTCTTTTGCCTGCTCTGACACGGGGGCCACGACGCGTCGCCGCTTTGGCGACCCTCATGCTCGTACTCGTCTTTTCCGGATGGGCTCAAATTGCGCCCTTGTCGAGTGCCGCACTTGCGGTGGGTGTCGTTAGTCCGGAGGGCAGCAGAAAAGTCGTAAAACATCTCGAGGGGGGCATTGTAAGAGAGATCAATGTCCAAGAGGGAGATTTCGTATTGGAAGGCGCCCCGCTTGTGATCATGGATAATGTGCAAGCGAAGGCACTTTTCGATGAGCTCTATGGACGCTACCGCTATTTGTTAGCTGTCGAAGCGCGGCTTATGGCGGAACAAGAGAGCCGGACGACGATCCTTTTCCCGACGGAGCTGTCCAACTCGAGCGATCCGAACGTGGTTACAATCATGACCGCTCAGAAACAGCTCTTGGAAAGTCGCGTAAATGCGGCTCTCAACAGAGGCGCAATTCTCGAGAAACGCGTTCTTCAACTGCAACGGCAGAATGCAGGGCTTCATGAGGTGATCGCAGCAGAGAACCGGCAAGTCGAACTGCTCGAGGAGGAAGTCTCAACCGTCAAAGAGCTCTACGAAACAGGACTTGCGAAGTATCCCCGCCTGCTTGCCCTCATGCGTGAACAAGCCGATATCGAGGCGAGCAAGGCCGAGAATGTCGCGCGCATCGCAGCAAACGAGGAGCAGATCGGAGAAACTGAATTGCAGCTTATTGCAATGAAGGAACAGATCGTCGAAGAGGCCAATAGCTCTTTGGCTGAGGTTCAGCGGAGCCTCTCTGAAATCCGGGCACAGCTTCCCTCACGAAGAGATACGCTCGCACGGACAACAGTTCTGGCCCCGATCTCTGGTCGCGTGCTCAATCTTAGCACGAAGACAGTGGGCGGGGTGCTTGGCCCGGGGGAGACTATTCTCGAAATCGTCCCTGACAACAGTAGTCTTGTCATTGATGCCCGCGTAAAGCCGAATGACATCGACAGGATCTACCCCGGAATGGAAACGCGTGTGATCCTGAGCGCCTATAAGCAGCGCAATCTGCCTTTGATGCACGGGGTTTTGGCCTCGGTCTCGGCCGATAGGGTCATCGAGGACAGGACCGGTGCGGCCTACTTCCTTGCGAAAGTCGAACTCGATCCCGCGATACTTGAAACTGTGGACGACATTAGAATGGTTCCCGGGATGCCTGCCGAAGTCATGATCCTCGACGCAGATAGAACGCTATTCGAGTATCTCTTCAACCCGATTGTGCAGTCGATGAATCGCAGCTTTCGGGAAGATTAGTGTCTCGGGTGCGATTGAGATGATGCCGTCTTAACAGCGCTGGGTTCGGAGCATGAGGCTCGCGGCGAAGGTCAATGCGCCTGCGGCCAAGAGGATGAAGCCGAGGGGTGCAGGCGTGCCGTCGGCAAAGAAACCCGCGAGAGCGGATCCGAAAATCCCGCCGCCGTACTGAATGGCGCCGCACAGCGCCGCAATTGCCCCCGCATTTCGACCGGCGCCCAACATCGCACCTGACAGGGCACTGGGCATGATGAGGCCCGACATGGCGACGAACCCCATCAAAGGAAGGTAGAAGCCCAAAACACCGCCAATGCCGCTCACCGCCGTCACCGCGATGAGCGCGCCGAAGGCCAGTGTTGCGGTCGCCCCGATGCGCAAGAGGAGCGTCGTGCCCGTGCGCGCGACGATACGTCCATTGATCAGGTTCAGAATGAAAATGCCGACAACACCGCTTCCGAAAACCAGCCCGTAGGCTTCGGGTGAGAGACCGTAGAAACCGATAAAGATCGCCGGGGTCCCTGCGATGTAGGCGAACATTCCGACATAAAACAGACCAACGACCAGCGCGTGTGCCATCACATGCCGGTTGCACAGGAGCACCGCATAGGCGCGAAAGCTTGCGCCGAGCGCACTGTCGTTGCGCTCTGGTTTGGCAAGGGTTTCTCCGAGAGACAGCATCCCTAAAAGCGCCATGATCCCGATCCCGCCGAGAACCCAGAAGACCGCGCGCCAGCCAAATGCGCCCGCAACCTGCGCCCCGATGCTCGGGGCGATTAGGGGCGAGATTGTCATGACCGCGATCAGGAGCGACATCATCTGTGCCCCGCGTGCACCGGGATAGAGGTCACGGATCATCGCGCGCGACAATACCACGCTCGCGGAGGCGCCAGTGGCCTGTAAGACCCGCCAGACGACCATTTCGGGGACAGAGCTAGAGAGGGCGCACCCGATGGTGCCGATGATGAACAGGCCCAGTCCGATCACGACAGGCCACATGCGACCGAACTTGTCACTGATGGGCCCCCAGACCAACTGCCCGAGAGACAAGCCGATCAGAAAGCTCGTGACCGTAAATTCCATTGCGCCATGATCGACGCCAAAACTGTCCGCTATCTCGGGCATGGCGGGGAGGTAGATGTCCGTCGACAGACCGGCAAAGGCCATTAAGGCCGCGAGCACGATCATGACGTGCCACACAGCGGCGTGCGGGCGGGGGAGGGTGTCTTTGTCCGCGACTGTCATAGCTCAAACGCCTGCCACTGTGTGCTAGTCCCGATGGCAACCAAAACGGCCTTCATGATGCTCATGCTTTCTCTTTCCTGTTGCCGACGTATTTAGCGGGCTGCAGCGTGATGATTAGACGGTGAATGACGAATGCGTTTATGCGCGGACTGCATAAATGGTGGACTGGCTGTGACACATATCGACGCAAATTCCGCGCCACGACATCGGGTGTTCCCAGGTCGGTAGTCGTCAGAAATGGAAAGACCAGCAGGATTTTCACCCTGCTGGCCGTTTGCGTCACATCGTGATGCGTATGCTTACATGCTTCCGCCGTAGACCGGGAAGAAGCTGTGCTCGCCGTAGTCCTTGATTTTTTCCATGGACTTGAGCGTTTCCATGTCGTCTGCGGAAATCTCGAAGTCGAGCGCTGCGTTGCTTTCCATGTGGGCCGGAGTGGCCGTTTTCGGGAGCGGCAGCAGGTCGAGCTGCAGGCAGTAACGGATCGCGAGTTGCGGCAGGCTGACATTGTATTTGTCGGCCATCGCTTGCACGTCGGTGTTCTTCATTAGCTCACCGTGGCCCATCGGAGAGTAAGCCTCTACGAGGATGTTCTTGCTCTTGCAGTAGTCGATGAGTTCGAACGGGGTGTTGGTGATGTGTGCCAACACCTGGTTGACCATCGGAGCGACGGTGCCGTTCTCGATCAGGTTGTCGAGGTCGGCTTTCTCGTGGTTGGACACGCCGATCGCACGGATTTTGCCCTCTTTGTAGAACTCTTCGAGCGCTTTCCATGCTGCGAGGTTGCCCTCGAAGAAGCGGTCGTCGCCACCGAAGTTTTCCCACGGGGTCGGGCTGTGGATGATCATCAGGTCGATGTAATCAACGCCGAGCAGGTCGAGCGAGCCTTGGATAGCGGCTTTTGCGCCCTCGTAGTCCTTAATGCCTGCGTCGAGTTTGGTTTGGAGGAACAGCTCTTCACGTGCAACGCCGCTGTCACGGAGGCCTTCGCCAACGCCGCGCTCGTTGCCGTAGGCTTGGGCGGTGTCGATGTGGCGGTAGCCAAGCTCGATAGCGGCTTTGACAGCGTCTGCTACTTTGTCGTCGTCAATCATCCATGTGCCTAGGCCGAGTTTCGGAACTTCGACGCCATTGGCGAGGGTGTATGTTTCTTGAAGGATCATGATGTACTCCTTTCCAGTGTTCGTTTTTTCGCCCCGCGTTCGGGAGCGATCGTTCCCGCGCGAGCTTTTGAAAAGCTCTCCGTTCGAAGACGCGGGAGATTTCTCTCTCATGTCTCGATACCTAAGCGCGCAACGTTGGTATGATAATCGGGGCAAAATAGATGGCACTCATGAGGCGGTGTCATAAATAGCCCCGATTGGAAAGCGCCGGTGTTTTGTGCCGGCGTTTCTCGCAATTGATCGGAGATCAGCCGTTGTAATCTTCGTCTGCGACTTTCTCCATCCAGGTCACGGCTTCGCCGTTGATCGCTTCCTGAATAGCGTAGTGGCTCATGGCATTTTCCGGAGCCGCGCCGTGCCAATGTTTTTCACCTGCCGGGAACCATACGACATCGCCTTGCGATACTTCTTCGACCGGGCCACCTTCACGCTGCACGCGGCCGCGACCGAAGGTGATGATGATGGTCTGACCTGCAGGGTGGGTGTGCCACGCGGTGCGGGCACCGGGCTCAAACGTCACGTGCGAGCCGCTGACGCGGCCGGGTTCTTCTGCCTGGAACATCGGGTCAACACGGACAGTGCCGGTGAACCAGTCCTCAGGGCCTTTCATCGACGGGATGGTGCCGGAGCGGATAATTTTCATGATGGTCTCCTTTCACGCGTTTAGTCGCGTATTTTATTGAAGTTATATGTGAGCGCGGCGCCGCCGGGCTGGACATAGGCCAATTCCACGGTTGCCATCGCGAAAGGTTCGATGAAACGGGCGTTGTTCATGCCGCCGCATTCGAGCGGTTCAAAGCCGACATCCCGTATCAAGTCGCCCGCGATCTTCTTTGCGCCTTTGTCATCGCCGTAGGTCATGACCTGCGGGGCAGGAGATTTACCCTTGCGCGCATAGACCGGGTAGAAGCTCTCCGACGGGTTTGTGTTGAAACAGGACACCCAGCGTGCTTTGGGGCGCATCTTGGCGATCTCTTCAGCGCCGGAGGAAGTGGTTCCGACCACCAACTGCGAGTTGCTCGCATTGAGCGGTAGAGAACAGTTTAGCACAACCTTGCCATCCAGATCACCGGCTTGCTCCAGAACATCCGGAACGCGGGACCAGTGAACGGCCAAAAGCAGCGCATCGGCGTCCTTGACGGCCTCCGCGACGGAGCCACTGGTCGCACCCGCATCTCTTGCGAGGCGCTCAAGCTTGGAGGCGCTCCGCGCGTAGGAGAAACACACATCGTGTCCGGCGCTTGCCCAAATAGAGCCGAGTTTCGCCCCCATCAGACCAGACCCCAAGATACCGATTTTCATGTGTTTCTCCTTATCTCTTGTGATTTGAAAACTTGCGCGGGTTTATTCGGCGCGGCTTTCAAATACCTCTTTTGCAACCGGCATCGCCGAGAAAACTTTGGGCCAGCCCGCGTAGAAAGCGAGGTGCGACAGCATGGCGCCAGCTTCTTCTTGGGTCAAACCATTGTCCATTGCTCGGTTGAGGTGGAAGGTCATCTGCTCAGGCTGACCGGCTGCAATCAGAGCGGCCACGGTTACGAGGCTGCGGTCACGCGGCTCTAGGTCTGGACGGAGCCACAGGTCGCGGAACAGGATCTCACGGGTGTTGTCCACGACGCCGATGCTCACGTCGCTATACAGCCCGCTGACGAGTTCTTCGCGCGCGTCCTCGGCCTCTTGGTTCAGCGGCAGAAATTCGACTTCTGCACCTGGCAAGCTGTCCGGTGTAACGCCGCGGGCATCAAAAACTGGCGCTGCTGCCTGAGCGGCGGCAGTTGCGTTGCCGAGACCGGTATAGAACGCGAGATGCGTGATCGTCTCGGACAGTTCTGCCGGCGTGACACCAGCGTCTAACGCGAGCGTCACATAGCTATCGAGGTTCTCGGTCTCGTGACGTGTCATCAGCGCGGCAAAGGTCACGAGCGCACGGTCACGCGGGGACATCGCCTCGTTGGTCCATTCGTTGCCGATGATGGTGTCGGTGGTATAGGCGGAAAGCGCTGGGGAGACCTTGGATACTGCGTCGGGAATTGTCTCGCTGACATCTTGAGCGAAGGCTGCGCTCGTCAGAACTGCAAAAGCGGAAGCGGCGATATGAGTCTTCATGGGAAGTTCCTTTGTTCGGTGTTCTTCCCTTCATGTGGTGCAATGCGGCAGATGGTTAATGCCTACTTACATCACCCCACTTATGACCCGATTTCATGAATAGTCTTCAGCCCCGTTCGCGCAGGGCCTCAAGCACGACCGTAAAGGCGGAAGAGGGGCGTTGGCGGCTTGGATAATAGAGATGAAAGCCCGGAAAATACGGGCAATAATCATCGAGACACATGCGGAGCGCCCCACGGTCGAGATGCGGTTGTGCCAATCGCTCCGGAATGAGCGCAAGCCCATGCCCGTCAATCGCCGCCTGCATCACCGGATTGACGGTGTTGAAGCAGGCTTGGCCCTTGACCTTGACGTTGATCTCTTGCCCGTCCTTGTCCTCGAATTCCCATGCATAGAGCGCGCCGTGGGTTGAGAGGCGCAGGTTGATACAGCGGTGATCCACCAGATCCTGAGGCACATCCGGCGTGCCATGTGCCTCGAAATACTCCGGTGCGCCGACACAGATCATCCGTTCGTCGGGGCCGATGCGCATTGCGATCATGCCATCGCTCACCTGATCCCCATAGCGCACACCCGCATCGCATTGAGAGGCGGCGAGGTCGGTGTAGCCGTAATCCATGACGAACTCGACGTTCACGGACGGGTATTGCTTGAGAATTGGCGAGAGCTTCGGCCAGAGAATGGTCTCGATTGCATATTCGACGGCGACGATCCGCACGGTGCCCGTGGGCTTGTCCTGCGCGTCGTTAAGGGCCTGCAACCTGTTTTCGATCTTCTCGAAACAGGGGTTCAGGGTCGCGAGCAAATCTTCCCCCTCAAGGGTCGGAGCCACGTTCCGCGTCGTGCGCGTCAGAAGGCGCAGGCCAAGACGCTTCTCAAGGCCTTTGATCGTATGGCTCAAGGCCGATTGCGACACGTTGAGACGTGCCGCAGCCTTGGTGAAGCTGCGTTCTTCTGCGACAGCCGCAAAGGCGATCAAATCGTTGATATTTTCGCGTATCATGAGGGAAGCCGGGGATTGGGAGTGGATGATCAAACGGGTTCCCTCACGATATATGTTCCACACTCATAAAGTCGATGGATTGTGCGGAGTTAACTGTTGAAAATTTCAGTCTGTGAGTCTCACAAGGCTGTCATCAGAGGCCCCATCGCGCCGTGGTGAACGATTTGTGGTGATGGCGTAGACCTCATCTCCGACGACCAGCACATCACGGATGCGCCCGTCTCCGGGATAGGCTTCGGTCACGTCGCCCTCGGTCGAGACCCCGAGCACCGCACCCGCCCGCAATCCGGCGAGCAAAAGACGGCCCTCATGCCACGTCAGACCGGAGGGCGCCCATGTGCTGCGGCCCGACTGGGCGAGGGGCGTTTGCATCCCTTCGCGGCGCTCGTTGCCTTGGATGACAGGCCAGCCGTAATTCCCGCCAGCCACGATGCGATTGACCTCGTCATTGCCGGATTGCCCATGTTCTGCGGCATACATCTGGCCGGTTTCGTCCCAAGTGATCCCCTGCGGGTTGCGGTGTCCGTAGGAAAAGATGGGAGAGCCAGCAAAGGGATTGTCCTCTGGCACATCGCCATCCGGCGTCAGGCGCAGGATTTTCCCTGCAAGGCTCTCGAGGTCCTGCGGCAGGGCTGGGTTTTCGGTCCAGCCGGTCGTGACATAGAGCATGCCGTCGGGGCCAAAGGCGACACGTCCACCGTTGTAGAGCGGGTGGCCGGGGATGCCGTCGAAGAGCACGCGGGTTTCACGCCATGTCTCCCCATCGCGCTCTACCTCGATGACGCGATTGGTGCGTGCGTCGGGCGTTCCCGTGTGATGATAGAGGACCGCACGACCCGTCTCGGCAAAGTCCGGACGCAGCGCGAGCCCCAAGAGCCCGCCGCCACGGTCATTGAGGATTGGCGCGCTCGCCAGGACCGGCAGTCGGGTAAAGCTCTCTCCGTCAAACAGGCCAAGTGTGCCTGCTTTTTCAGTGACATAGATGGTGCCCTCGTGGGCTTCGATGTCCCACGGGTAGTCGAGACCGTCGAGCACGGTCTCTCCATTGGCCATAGCTGCACCAGCCAGAGAGGCAGACAGCCCCACTCCGAGAGTGAGGCGCTGCAGGTTTCGAGTGAGCTTACTCGCCATATTCGGCATCCGTGACTTTCTCACCCCATTCGACGGCGACGCCATCGACACCGGCCTGAATCGCATAGTGCGTCACAGAGGTGCTGTCGGTCGCGCCATGCCAATGCTCGACGCCCGGCGGGCACCAGACCACGTCGCCAGCTTCGATGATGTGTTTTTCTTGACCGCGTTCCTGCGTCCAGCCAGTCCCGTGGGTGATCACGAGCATCTGACCGGCAGGGTGGGTGTGCCATGCAGAGCGCGCGCCCGGGAGGAAGGTCACTTCGCCCGCGCTCACATCATTCATTTTTGGTGCAAAGACCGGAGACACGTAGGCTGTGCCAGTGAAAAACTCGTCGCTGCCGATTGAACCGGCGCGGTCGGCGTGGTGCGTGATTTCAACGGATTGCGCCGTCGCCATGAGGGGAGCGGCAGCTAGTGCCAGTCCGAGCAAGAGAGTGCGTTTCATCGTGTCTTTCCTTTGTCGAGGGTCAAAGTGTTTGCGACATCGCGTGTCGTTGCATTCAACCTAGGAAGCGGGGCGGGCATGATCATGGCCCGATCCTTCAGAGCATTCATGATCGCGTCTCATGAATGGCTTGAGGGGAAGGGAGATTATCCCCGACGGGATTTGCGCCATTTTACAGTGCGTACTTCAATCCCCTTCCCAACAGAGAGGACGCTATGTGCGAAGCCTGTAATAACTCACCTGAATTTCTCACTCGCGACGGCGAGAGTCGCCGCGGTTTCCTGACATCTGCGGGTGCTGCCGCCGTTGCAGCGCCGCTGGCAGCCACGAGCTTTGCTGGGGCCGCCCATGCGCAGAGCGCCGATGCAATGGCTGAGAGCCAAGTTCAATCCTGGGCCGCATTTGATACCGACGGCTCTTTTGCGCCGCACACCATCACCCGCCGCGCCGCAGGGCCGAAAGATGTGGTCATCGAGATCATGTATAGCTCGATCTGCCACTCCGACATCCACACCTACAAAGGCGACTGGGGTCCTGCCGTGTACCCGCTGGTTCCGGGCCACGAGATGGTGGGCCGCGTTGTGGCCGTGGGCGCGGACGTGATCAAGTTCCGCGAAGGCGATTATGCCGGTGTTGGCACCATGGTCGATAGCTGTGGCGAATGCGCCAACTGCCTCGCCGACCGCGAACAGAACTGCCTTAACGGCACGACCTTCACCTATGGGTCCGAGGACAAAATCTCCGGCGGTATCACCTATGGCGGATATTCCAAGAAGATCGTCGTCAAGGAAGAGTTCGCCCTGCGCATCCCGCCGGGAGTTGATCTCGCTGGTTTTGCCCCGCTGCTTTGCGCCGGCATCACCACCTTCTCCCCGATCAATCACTGGGACCTGAAACCGGGTCAGCGCTATGGCGTCATCGGCATGGGCGGTCTCGGCCACCTCGCCGTGAAACTTGCCGTCGCGAAAGGTGCCGAGGTTGTGGTCTTCACCACCTCCGAGGACAAAATCGCAGACGCCAAAGAGTTCGGTGCTGTCGAGGCCTATCTCTGGTCCGATGAAGAAGCGCTGGCCAAACAGGCGATGAGCTTTGATCTGATGATCTCCACCGTGCCCGTGGCTTACGACATGCAGCCGTTCCTCAACATGCTCAAACTCGACAAGACGCTGGTAAACGTCGGCGCTCTCTTCGAAGTTGAAGGCGCGCAAGGCATGATGATGGCGTTCAACCGTCAGAGCCTCGCTGGCTCCATGACCGGCGGCATTGCGGAAACGCAGGCTGTGATCGACTTTGCCGCCGACCACGGCGTGGCTGCAAGCTATGAGATGATCACGCCGGATCAGATTGGCGAAGCCTGTGAAAAGGTCGTCAACAAAGAGGCCCGCTACCGGTATGTCATCGACATGACTGCGGCCTGATGCCATCCTGTCAGGACGGGCGACTGCGTCCGTCCTGATGTACTTACTATGTGGAGCCAGGCAGATGTTCAGATTTCTTGCGCGCTGTTTTCGCTCGGTCTTGCTCGGCCTCTTTGCTCTGACACTTCCGGCTTGGGCGGACGCATCCGATACGACACTTCAGAAAGACCCTCACATGACCAAAATCCAATTCACTTTCGGCTCCGAGGTTCTCACGGCCACGCTCGACGACACCGCTGCGGGGCGTGATTTCGCTGCGATGCTCCCGCTTGACCTGATGCTGTCGGATTACCACGGTATCGAGAAAGTTTCCGACCTCCCGCGCAAACTCGACACCAGCGGCGCGCCGGATGCCTACAAACCCGAGACCGGCGACATCACGCTGTACGCGCCGTGGGGCAATCTCGCGATCTTTTACAAACCGTTCCAGAAATCCCGCGGATTGGTCCGGTTGGGTGCTTTCGACGGATCGCTTTCTGCGCTTGTCGCCGCCGGTGATACGTCTGTGCGGATCGAGCTCGCCGAGTGAGCGGCGTTCTCTGAGTTCACTCGCCTTCTTTCAATTCCGCATATTCCCCACGGACCAGTAGGGTGACGGTCACAGGCTCTTTGTCGCGGTTGCGCCAGAACCAGCCGTGTTGACCGTCGAAAAGCGCGATCAGTCCGCCCTCCGATCCAGCGGAGCCGCGCGCCTTTTCATAGGTAACGGACTGGTCCGCGCCATGCCCGTGCATGTCGAAATTGACGCGCCCACCCTCGACGGTCATGCGGTAGAGCGCGGTTTGGCCCTCAGTCATCACAAGTTTCCACTCCGCTGACTCCCCCGGTTCGAGTGTCAGACGAAGCTCATCACGCCAGTCCTCCGCGTCGAACTCCTCTGCAAAGGCTGGCGTGATAAAGAGACCGAAGAAGTGGTCGAGAAGGCTCGACTGGTCTCCATTTTCCGAGAGTTCTTTGGACATTTGCCTATCCATCTCAGCCTCTTCCGCGAGCTGGCTCTTGATCTCTCCCATTTCTGTCAGGCCCAGAACACGGCCCGCGCCGGTCGGGTCGATCCCGTATTCGGCAGGCAGGACGACCGTAAACAAGATGACGATCGCTGCACCAAGCGCGATCAACGTCGACTTCAAAAGCTGAGCGCTGCTCGGCAGGTCCTCGGTGGTGGGTTTGTCTGCGTTATACATGGGACGCGTCCTTTCACGTTGAGCTGGCCACGAGGAAACCGGTGATCTGGTATCCCATGAGAATGAAGCCCATGGACATCATGAAGACGTTGGCGGTGTAGGCATGGCGCCAGAAGCTGTCTTGGCGCCGCCACCACCCCATCGCGATCAGGATGACGGACAGCGCCATGATCTGCCCGAGTTCGACACCGACGTTGAACGCGAGAAGATTGGGCAAGAGCCCCTCGGCGGCGATGTCGTAGTCGAGGATTTTGGTGGCGAGCCCCAAACCGTGGACGAAGCCGAAGATCAGCGTGGCGAGTTTGGTGTCCGGCTGAATTCCGAACCACCGCTGATAGGCCCCGAGGTTGTCGAGGGCTTTATAGACCACTGAAAGGCCGATGATGGCGTCGATCAGATAGGCATTCACGTCCCAGCCGAAATAGACACCGGCGAGCATGGTGGTCGAATGGCCGAGAGCGAAGAGGCTCACATAAATCGCGACGTGCTGCATCCGGTAGAGGAAGAAGACGACACCCAAGAGAAACAGGATGTGATCGTAACCTGTAACCATGTGCTTCGCGCCGAGATAGGCGAAGGGTATGAGATTGGCGCCCCAGATCTCCTGAATATAGCCCGCGTCGCCCTCAGTTACGTTGTGTGCAGAGGCTTGCGTCGCAAATGAGGCGAGGACGAGCAGCAGGACAACAGCCAAAAGGGCGCCGAAGCCACGGGCGTACCGCATTCCGTTCCTGACCGCCTGTTCGGCTTTCACGTGCGCTCTCCCAAAATTGCGACGTCTCCGCGAAGGGACACACCTCTTTGGTAGGGGAGCCGAGCCTATCGTATCAAGTTGTCCGTAGGTCGCAAATTTGAGTGTGGTGCGGAGAGGCTCACTTCACCACATCGGCGAATTCGAGAAGGTCGACGGGGGGCCAGACACCGATCTCGCCCGCAAAGCTCAAATTCACGGTGAGGGCAAATTCTTCCATCTTCGCAACGGGGAGGGAACCGGGGTCTTGGCCGTCAATAAGGATTGCGGCCACTTGTTGCCCAGCCAACTGCCCGACGTCGTAGTAACGTGCCGCCACAGAGATAAGTGCATTGCCGTCGCGCACCATTTCTTCGTAGGAGCTGATCACCGGGAGTTCGGCCGATTTCGCGGCGGATCCGAGGATTGCTGCATTCGAGCGCAGGAAGGACGAACTGCCGACATAGAGCGCATCAGCACCGTTATGTTTCAGCCGCCGCACAAGTTCACCGATGTCTTCGACCTTTGGTAACCCCGCCTCTGTGAGTTCAAAGCCGATATCAACGAAATCGATGCCCATCTCGGGAAGAAGAGCGGCCAATTCGTCACGCTTCACAACAGAATTCGTCTCATTCGGGTTGTAGAGCAGGCCGAGTGTTCCGAAATCGGGAACAATCCGACGCAGGGTGTTGACGGTGACTGTTTCCGGCACGCGATTGTAGGTGCCCGTCAAATTCGGCCGCCCCGTGGCTTCAAGGCTCTCGACGATGCCAGAGCCGACAGGGTCTGCAACGATCATGAAGACTTGGGGAATGTCGGTATTTTTTGCCGCATCGTTGCGTTGCGCCAGTGTCCCTGCGGTGGCGAGAGTGACTGACGTGCCCCACGAAATGATGGCATCGACACTTGAGGCGCGCGCCTCGGGAACGATCCCTTCGAGCTGCTCCTTGTCTCTCGCCGCATCACGCACGGTGACTTGGATGTTAGGGTCAACCTCATTGAGATAGTCGAGTACCCCCTGACAAGCCTCCTCACAGCCTCGCCATGTGGCGAAGAGCACATGCTTTTCCTCTGCGGCGGCTTGCGTCGCAAATAACGCGAGGGCCATTGCTGCTAGCGTCTTACGTCTCGTCATGGTGCTCGAACCTCTCCCTTTCGATCCCAATTCTGGGTCATGATGAGGAAACCCGCAGCACCACACAAGGAGAGCAGGCCAAGAATTGAAAAGATCACCGCCGGATCGCTGTCGGTTTCAAAAAAGAAAACAGTGACAAAGGCGACGATGGCACCAACGCGCTCCGAGAGGCGATATCGGGCGATCCAGATCGGGTTTCTACCGGAGCGGGACACGACCAGCGCATAGAGCGGCGCTCTCAGGACGGCATGTCCAATCCCGAGGAGTGCGACCACGAATACGGGAGGCGTTCCATAAAATCCTGCGCTAAAAAGCGCTGTCGCAGCCATGAGCGCACCAATGCCGGCCACGAAGCTGTCTTTGAGTCCGAGTGAGACGGAGACATTGCTTGCGATTGGCGACACCAGAATGGCTGCGAGGTAGTAGAGCATGACAATGCGGGCGATCATCGTGGTCTCAAAGCCTGCTTGGGACAGGTTCAAAGGTATCAAATACCAGACCACGATGGCGGTGCTCGCACTCATCGGGACGGCGAGGAAGGCCACAATGGTGGCGAACGGGATAACGCGGCGTGCCTCGGTTTGCGCGGCTGTGGTCGTCTTTGCGACTTGGCCTGCAGGTCCCGAAAGGCCCCAGTAGGCAGCCATCGATGCGATCATCGTTGTTACTACGCCGAGGAGAATAGCCGCCGGATATCCCACTTCAAATGCTGTAATCCCGCCGATAACCGATCCCGATAGCACGCCGCCATAAAGTGCCGTGTTGAGTGAGGCCTGTGTCTGGGCGGCAGCCTCCGTTCCGCCCGCGCGCAGCATGAAGGCGGAGCAGGCGACAGCCGCAAGCGTATAGCCCGCACCGACACACATGCGCCCGAAAGCGATCAGGGCAAGATTTTGGGTGCTCGCCATTGCGATCAGGCCGATCAGGATTGGGAGAGTTGCCCAGAAGAATGCTTTCTGTGGGCCGATGCGCTGGTTCGCGCGTGCCGCGACAGGCGCAAAAACGGCGGCTGCAAACAGATAGAGCACCAGTGGCAGAGCAGCAGCAATCGGGGCGGGGAGTGCCTCCATCCTGTCGGCATTACGCGCCATGATCGGGAGGAAGGAGGCCGTCGTCTCGGTCCCTAGCGCGAGCAGGAACATCGGCAAGCGACCGGTCAACGGGAGAGAGACGTCCAGCCGTTTCGGGCGCTCACCGTTGGCAAGATGCAGCGCGCGGTCGTTCAGTCGCGTGACAAGTCTCCGGAGCGGGGCGTCCGGGGGCACAGAAATCGTTCTCGTGAAATCTCCGCGACTTTGGGCCTCGAGGAGGCGCATGACGGCGGCACGCGGCTGCCAGATCGTTCGCGCGGCAAGCGCGAGCATGATCTCGACACCCAAAAAGATGATCGCAAGCGCAACAACACCGATTTCGATCAAGACACCGAACAGGCGCGTCTCGATTTGGCGTGGATCGCCAACAAGCTGGATTTCGGCTGTGATCTTGCTTCCGGAAATAACAGAGTAGGTGCTCGTCCATGCAACGTCACCTTCAGCAGTTCGCTCTGCGTCGGCGATGTTCCCGTTCTGGATTTGAACCAGCACCTCACGGCTGTTTGCAACAATGCGGACTTCGCGGACCTCCGGAAATGCCTTGACCGTCGATGCGATCCGCTGATCGAGCCCCGCAACCGCGTCGATCGGAATGCCGAGATCGAGGGTTCGCTGGATGTCATCGCGGAGCATCGTGCCAAGAAGATCCATCCTCTGACGCAGCTCCGGTGCAATCGCATTGTTGTAGGCGCGATAGGTCGCAGCGGAGAACGTCGCAATTGTCATTGCGATGATCAATGCGAGCGCGAGGGTGACGCGCAGGCGCAAATCCTTTTTGGAAATGACGGCGCGGCGCATCACAGGCGCGCCTCCCGCAAACGGTGGTATTCTGCTTCCGCTGCGCTCATGAGCGCCTCAACGTCTCCTGTTGGGCGGTCCTCGTGGGTGGTCTCATCGCGCCACATCTGCTGCATAGAGGCTGCGTCGGCAGAGAGAAACACGTCGTCGATCCGCTTTTCACGGTCAAAGACAAACCGCACAGCGAGCATTGAGAAAATGCTACTGAGCACACAGAACCCGAGCGCGGCCGTGGCGAGCCGTCCGGCCATCGCCCAAACGGCCGTGCGCGCCGTTTCGCCGGAATACTCCATCAACAGGGCCCCGACGATATCGCCGGAGGGTCGCGTAAAAGTTCTGAGGTAGCGAAAGGTGCCGCTCTCCTGAAAACTGGTCCCGGAGGCAGCGTCCTCAAAATAGCGTTGTATCTCCGGCGTTTCGAGGCTGATCGTGCTCCGTGCGGTGCTCTTCACAATCGCACCGTTTCTATCGAGAACATGGAGCGCCATGATTGCCTCATCCGATTGGCGTGCACGTTCGAGGATAGAGTCGAGATTGCGCACCGAGGCGAGATCCAGGCCGATCATCGCGGCGGAGGCCAGGGGCTCTGAGGCGCGATCCGCGACCGCCGTCAGGCGTTCTTTTTCCAGTCCTGTCCGGACCTGATCGAACTGCAAAACCGCGAGAACAACGAAAACGACGAGCACTGCGATATTGATCGCGACCGCTGAGAGGATCGGTCCCCGGTATGAAAATGAATTTGTTTGCATTTAGAGAATTGTTACGGGGCGGTTCGGATCGCTGTCAACTGAGGCGCGATAATCGCGCAAATCTGCTCTCTGTTTTTCGCGATGTGCCCCCGAAACCATCACAGACTAGCCAGCTGGGTGGAATCAATCGGTCGGCCAAGGTGTCTAAGCGAGCGGGGCGGAGACCGTCGTGGCGACGTTGGTTTGAGGTGGTTTTGGGGAGAATTTCGCATGAATGCAGCGGTTTGAGTGCCGGTCGGAGGCTGATCCAAAGTAAATGTTTGCGCTAATTTTCTGAGGCAAATCCGTGCTTTAGTCGGCATTTTATGTTTTGCGGAATAATTGTTAATTGACAGAACAATTATGCTTCTGCATCTTTCTTTCAAACGGGAGGAAAATTCATGGAAATCGAAGGGCGTGTCGCCGTTGTGACCGGCGCCGGCAGTGGGCTTGGGTTCGCGACTGCTAAAAGGCTAGCAGAGCAGGGCGCACGTGTCGCCATTCTTGATCTGTCCAATGACGCAGCGGAAAATGCGGCTGCCGAGATTGGTGGAACTGGCTATGCAGTGGACGTAAGCGATCCGGCGGCTGTTGAAGCGACCTTCGCGAAAATCGAGAGCGATCTGGGCACACCGCGCATCGTTGTATCCTGTGCGGGCATCGGAACGGCTGCGCGCATCCTGCCGCGCGACGGCTCCCTAACGATCGACACCTTTGCAAAGGCCCTGAACGTCAACTTGCTGGGCACTTACGCGGTGATGAACATCGCAGCCCGCGCCATGGCGGCGGCGGATGCGATTGACGACGATGGCGCCCGCGGCGTGATCATCAACACCTCTTCTGTCGCTTTCGAAGACGGTCAGGTCGGCCAAGCTGCCTACTCTGCATCCAAGGGCGGCGTTGCCTCCATGACCTTGCCTGCCGCGCGCGAACTGTCGCGCTTTGGCATCCGTGTGATGGCAATTGCGCCGGGCCTATTCGAGACGGCCATGAGTGCCGGACTTCCGGACGACATCAAGGCCGATATCCTCAAGAACGTTCCCTATCCGTCGCGCATGGGCGATCCGGATGAATATGCGCGCCTCGCGCAGGCGATTGTCGAGAACCCGATGCTGAACGGGACGACCATCCGCCTCGACGCCGCTGCGCGTATGCCAATCAAATAAGACAAACAAAAAGACGAAAAGAAGAGCCGCTATGACAACTGATGCCGATATCTTGAAGGTTGAAATCGAAGGGGCGATCGCGACCCTGACGATGAACCGTCCGCACAAACGCAATGCAATGTGCGACGAACTGTTGGACGCGCTCGACGGGTTTTTCTCTGCGCCGCCGGAAGGTGTGCGCGTGGTGATCCTCACTGGCACCGCAGGGCATTACTGTTCCGGGCTCGACCTGTCCGAGCACGTCGCCCGCGACGCGGAGGGCACCATGCGCCACTCCCGCAACTGGCACGGCGTGATGGACAAAATCCAATTCGGCGGCCTGCCGGTCATCTCCGCGATGTTCGGTGCTGTCATCGGGGGCGGTCTGGAACTCGCCGCGTCCACGCATGTCCGTATCTCTGAGCCCTCCACGATTTTCCAGCTGCCCGAGGGGATGCGCGGGATTTTCGTCGGTGGTGGCGCGTCCGTCCGTATTGGCCGCATCCTCGGTGCAGATCGCATGTGTGAGATGATGCTCACCGGTCGCAAATACAACTCTGACGAGGGCCTCGCACTTGGCCTGACGCATTACGCCGTGGACGAAGGGGAGGCGCTCGCGCTCGCGCAGAAGCTCGCAGCGAAGATCGCAAAGAACGCGACCCTGTCCAACTACATGATGATCCAGGCCATCAGCCGGATCGAAGACATGGCGAAATCTGACGGTCTGTTCATGGAAAGCATGTGTGCTGCCGTGTCCCAGACCAGCAAGGACGCCGAAGAAGGCCTCAAGGCCTTCCTCGAGAAACGTGTACCTGTGTTCCGTTAAAACACAGGTCCGAGGAGATCGACACGGGCGGCACGGGAGGTCGCCCGCGTTGGACACATCGTAGTCCGGCAATGACCGGACACTGTCATGACATGGGAGGAATTTACATGACACAGATGACCCGCCGTATGGCGATGGCGACGATGGGCGCCGCACTTGCTACCCCTGCATTCCTGAAAAAAGCACACGCTGCCGAAGTGACCCTCCGCGTTGGTCACTTCCTGCCGGGTGTCGCGCCGATGCAGACCCGTTTCTTTGACGTCTGGGCCAAAGAGATCGCAGACGCCACTGACGGTGCGATCGAAATGCAGATGTTCCCGTCCATGCAACTCGGTGGCAAGCCGCCTCAGCTCGCCGATCAGGCACGTCAGGGTATCGCAGACATCACATGGACACTGCCGGTCTACACGCCGGACCGTTTCCCGGTAGCTGAAACGATGGCAATGCCGTTTATGGTGACCAACGCGGAGAAAACCTCTGTCGCGATGCACACCCTGATGGATGAATTCGGTCAGAACGAATACAAGGGCCTGAAACCGCTCGCGTTCCACACTCACGACGGTGGCAAGTTCCACACCCGTGGTCAGCGCGTGTCCACGGCTGAAGACCTCAAGGGCCTCAAACTGCGCGCGCCGAACCAGGCGACGGGCAAGATGCTCGAACTAATGGGCGCAGAGACCGTGTTCTTCCCGGTGACCGAGATGGTTGTTGGTCTGTCCAACGGCGTGATCGACGGCTGCTGTCTTCCGTATGAGGTTGTTCCAGCCTTCAAGCTTCAGGAACTGACCTCGATCTCCAACGAGCCGGAAGCCGGTTCTCGCGGTCTGTACGCCAACACATTTGCTCTCGTCATGAACGAGCGCAAATACGAAGGTCTCTCCGACGATCTGCGCAAAGTCATCGACGATCACTCCGGCATCGACCTGTCCCGTCGCCTCGGCGCGCAGTTCGACGAGTTTGAGGCCTTCGGTCGCGGTGTTGTCGAAAAGCAGGGCAACGAGATCCACACCATTCCGGGCGCAGAAATCGCTAAATGGCGTGAGATGGCTACTCCGGTCTACGAAGAGTGGATCGGCAAGCTCAACGACGCTGGCCTCGACGGTGCTGCGATCGTTGGCCGCGCGAACGAACTTCTGGACGCGGGCTAATCGAGATGGCCGAACGGCTTAATATCGAGACGGATCAGGGGGAGCATACCCCCCTGTTCCGGACCCTCCGGGTCATCTGCCTCGCCGCTGCGGGCCTCGGCGGCGCCGTCATCTTTGCGGCGTCTCTGGCTGTTACTTTGTCTGTCGTGATGCGCAACATCGGCATCGGCGGCATTCGCGGTGACTTTGAATTGGTGGAACTGGCCTGTGCGGCCTGTGCCTCACTGTTTCTACCTCTGTGCCAGTTCAACAAAGGCCACGTTATGGTCGATCTTTTTACTCTTTGGCTCAAACCCGTCACCCAACGTCGGTTCGATGGTGTTTGGACACTCATTTTCGCGGTGTGCTGGGCGTTTCTGACATGGCGCCTCGTGATGGGGCTTCTCGAAATGCATGACTACGGAGACAAGACAATGCTGCTGCGCGCGCCCGTCTGGTGGGCTTATGTGCCGGCTGTCTTTGGCACCGGACTGTCAGCCATCGTTGCGCTCATTCAGAGCCTTCCGATGATGAGCAATGCCTTCCGCGCTCTGGAGGTCCGCTGATGGAACCGCTCACGATTGCAATCATTATGGTCGTGGTGCTGTTGCTCCTGATCTTCGCGCGGATGCCGATTGCCCTTGGTATGGGCTTGGTCGGTGCCGCGGGCTACATCGCGCTCGCCTCTCCCTATGCGCTCATGGCCTATTTCAATACGGCGTGGGTCGACAAATTCATGTCCTATGAACTGGCCATCGTGCCGCTGTTCATCCTGATGGGGCATCTTGCGACGCGCTCCGGCATCTCCGCCGCCATCTTCGCCGCGTCAAATGCGTGGATCGGTCACTTGCGTGGCGGTCTAGCAATGGCCTCTGTCGCGGGTTGTGCGATGTTCGGCTCCATCTCCGGTTCGTCGCTTGCGACTGCCTCCACGATGGCGCGTGTGGCATTGCCCGAAATGCGCAAGCACGGGTATTCCGGTGCTCTGGCGTCAGGGTCTCTCGCGGCTGGTGGCACGCTCGGCATCCTGATCCCGCCGTCCGTGGTGCTGATCATCTACGCGCTGCTCACAGAGCAGAACATCGTGAAGCTGTTCCTCGCGGCGACAATTCCTGGCATTCTGGCTGTGATCGGCTTCTGTATCGCCATCGCTGTCTATGTGCGCCTTTACCCGAATGAGGGTCCGACCCACGAACCGGCGAGCTTTGGTCAGCGTTTGAAAGCGCTCAAGGATATCTGGCACGTTGTTTTGATCTTCGTGATCGTTCTCGGTGGTATCTACGGTGGTTTCTTCACACCCGCCGAAGGCGCCTCTGTCGGCGTGATCCTGATGTTGGTTGCGGGTCTTTTGACCAAAGGTCTCAATGGTCGCGCGATCCTCGATTGCCTGATTGATACCGCCGGGTCGACTGCAATGATCTTTGCCATCGTGTTCGGTGCGGACATCTTCAACGTCGCGCTGGCCCTGAGCCGTATGCCGACCGAGGTCGCAGACTATTTCTCGGCTGCGCACGTCTCGCCGATGCTGGTGCTGATGGGGATCATTGTCTTCTATCTGGTGATGGGCTGCCTCATGGACAGTCTCTCCATGATCCTGCTCACGGTTCCGGTCTTCTTTCCGACGATCATGGCGCTCGATTTCGGCCTAATGCCGGAACAGCAAGCGATGTGGTTCGGGATCATCTCTCTCGTCGTCGTGGAGATGGGACTGATCACGCCACCGGTGGGGATGAATCTCTTCGTCATCTCGTCTATGGCGAAGGACATCCCGACCAGCCAGATCTTCCGGGGCACGACACCATTCATCATCGCGGAGTTCTTCCGGATCGCCATTCTCGTGAGCTTTCCGGTCCTGAGCTTCTGGTTGGTTGATCTGGTCGCGAACTGAGGAAAGAGGACCAGATATGAAAAAATCATGCGAACCCAAGGTGACAACCGACTGCAACCTGCGTCAGTTCGTTGGCTACAATATGAAGCGCGCTTTCCTGACAGTGCGTGAAGACCTCGCCAGCGTTCTTGAGCCGATCGGGCTTCGCATGACCTCGTTCTCCGCTTTGGCGGTGATCGTTGAAAATCCTGACATCTCCCAGAGCCGCCTCGCCGAGGCGTTGCATATCGAACGCTCCGGCGTGGTGGTGCTGGTGGATGAACTGGAACGCGCAGAATTTATCGAGCGCGGACGCGTTGAGGGGGACCGGCGGCAGTATGCCCTGCGTGCCACCCCGATCGGCGAGGCCAAATGGGCCGAGGCGGAAAAAGCCGTCCATGCTCACGAAGACGGTCTGTTCGCAGACCTGACTGATGAGGAACGCGCCAGCCTGAAGTCCCTTCTGGGCCGGGTTGGACGGAAATAATCCGAGAGGAACAACAGCGCAGATCGCTGTCTTGGGAGGAAGTAATGAAAGATCAAACGACGGGGCTCACAATCGCACCGCATTCTGTCCAGATGGAACGCAAGGGCGCGGGAGAGATCATCCTCACCTCGAAACTGCCGCTTGATCCGGTCGTGGATCATACAGGCGTCTGGCTCGAAAAATGGGCGGCAGAGCGTCCCGAGACCATCTATCTCGCCGAGCGCTCCGGCGCCGGTTGGCGGGAGTTGGGGTATGGCGAAGTGCTCGAGCGCGTAAAAGCGATTGCCGCCTCTCTCGCAGCCCGCGGTCTCAACGAAAGCACCCCGATCCTGATCATGTCCGGCAACTCCGTCGATCACGCGCTTCTGTCCTTTGGGGCGCAGTGGGCCGGTGTGCCGACCGTGCCGCTCGCGGAGCAATACTCCCTGATCGAGGAAGCCCACTTCCGCCTTCAATACGCGATCAAGAAGACCCAGCCGAAAATGGCATTCGTCGATGATGCTTCGCGCTATGCGAAGGCACTCGAACTCTCTGATCTTGATGGCATCGAGATCGTGGCCTCTCTCCCGGAGGGCGCGCCACGCCCCGTGACCCCTTTTGCCGAGCTTCTCAAAGGGGACGCGGGCGTGGATCTCGATGCGGTGCACGCAAATGTCGGACCGGATACGCTCGCCAAAATCCTGTTCACTTCTGGCTCTAGTTCCGACCCCAAAGGCGTTCTGACGACGCAGCGGATGATGTGTGCCAACCAGGCGCAGATGGTGTCCGTGCTGCCTTTCATGAAAGAGCGCACTCCGCGCATCGTTGACTGGCTCCCTTGGAACCACGTGTTCGGCGGCTCCCATAACGTCAACATGATGCTGATGCATGGCGGTTCGTTCTACATCGACAACGGCAAGCCGACGAAGGCGCTGTTCCAGCACACGGTCGAGAACATTATCGATAAGGCAGGGACGTCCGCGTTCAACGTGCCGGTCGGGTTCTCCATGCTCGTGCATGAGATGGAGCACAACATGAAGCTCCGCGAGGCCTATTTCAAAGACCTCGACATGCTGTTCTACGCGGGCGCGTCCCTGCCGCAGGACATCTGGACCCGTCTCGAAGAGATGTCTCGCGAAGTGAGTGGCAAGCTACCCCTGATGATTTCAAGCTGGGGTCTGACGGAAACCGCCCCTGCAAACGTCATGGTCCACGAACCGATTGGCCGCTCCGGCGTGATCGGGTGCCCGTTGCCGGGCGCAGAGGTCAAACTTCTGCCGGATGATGACATGCGCTGTGAAATCCGCGTGCGTGGTCCGAACGTCATGCCGGGCTATCTCAACGATCCGGAAAAGTCGGCGGAGGCCTTTGACGAAGACGGGTTTTTCATCACCGGCGATGCGGTCAAATTCCTCGACCCTGAAGACCCTGATCGCGGGTTGGTCTTTGATGGCCGCGTTTCCGAGGACTTCAAACTTCTGACCGGCACATGGGTGCAGGCCGGCAAGCTGCGCCTTGACGCGCTCGACGCGCTCCGTGGTCTGGTGCTTGATGTGGTGATCTGCGGTCATGATCGCGGCGAAATCGGCCTGTTCGTCTTCCCGCGTCCCGATCATGTGCACGGTGACAACTGTTCTGAGGGGGCTGTCATTGATGAGCATCTTCAGGCCGAAATCCATCACGTCCTGCGCAAGATGGCCCGCGCTGCCTCCGGCTCCGCAAAACGCATTGCCCGCGCCATCATTCTGGCCGAACCGCCCTCTGTAAAAGATGGCGAGATTACCGACAAAGGGTCTCTGAACACCCGCAAAATCATCACCCGACGTGCTGATCTTCTTGAACGTCTTTACGACAACGAAGATCCGGCCCTGATCCGAGTGTAAGGAATTGAAGCTATGGTAGATTTCACAAAAGTCCGCGCGATTGATTTTCACACGCATGCCGAGGAGGCCTGTGGCTGTCACGACGATGACGGCTATGATGATCTTCAGGCGTCCATGGCCAAATACTTCGGCGCGCCGTGGAGCCATCCGCCGACCATCGACCAGACGGCGGAGCATTACCGCAATATGAACATCGCGGCGGTGATTTTTCCCGTCGATGCGGAGCGCGAGACAGGCTATCGCCGCTACGATAACTACGAGGTCGCGGACGCCGCCGCCAAGCATGACGACATCCTGATCCCGTTTGCGTCCATCGACCCCGCCAAGGGCAAGATCGGTGCGCGGGAGGCTCGTGATCTTGTGGAAAACCACGGGGTGCAGGGCTTCAAATTCCACCCGACGATGCAGGGGTTCTACCCGAACGACCGCAACGCCTACGTGCTTTATGAGGCCATCGCCGAGAGCGGCAAACCGGCGCTGTTTCACACCGGTCAGACGGGCGTCGGCTCCGGCATGCCGGGCGGCAACGGGATGCGGCTCAAGTATTCGAACCCGATGTACATGGACGACATCGCGGTCGATTTTCCGGACATGCCGATCATCCTCGCGCACCCGTCGTTCCCGTGGCAGGAAGAGGCGCTGAGCGTGGCGACCCATAAGCCGAACGTCTACATCGATCTCTCCGGATGGTCGCCGAAATACTTCCCGCCCATTCTGGTCCGCTACGCCAATACGATGCTGAAGAAAAAGATGCTCTTCGGCTCTGACTGGCCGATGATCGCGCCGGAGAAATGGCTCGACGCGTTCGACAAAGCCGACTTCCGCGACGAGGTCCGCCCGCTGATCCTCAAGGAAAACGCCATGCGCCTGTTGGGGCTGAGCGAATGACCCCGTTCAAGGCTCCTGTCGAAGATATCCTGTTCTGTCTGCGAGAGGTTGCAGGCGCAGATCGTCTGCCCGATTGGGATGACGAACTGGCCGAAGGCATTCTCGAACATTTCGCCTCCTTTGCGGAGGGCGTCATTGCCCCGCTCGATGAAGGCGGCGATGCGCAGGGTTGCACTCTGACCGACGGGCGTGTGACCATGCCCGACGGGTTTAAGGACGCGTTCGAACAACTCGCAGAAGGGGGCTGGCAAGGTCTTACCGCGCCCGAAGATTTTGGTGGCATGGGGCAGAATGCAGTTTTGGCCGCGGGTGTTTCCGAGATTTTCTCCGGCGCGAACCATGCCATGCAGATGGTGTGTAACCTCGTCCCGGGTGCCGTTTCGACGCTTATGAAATTCGGGTCCGAGACCCAGAAACAGAATTGGATCCCGCGTCTGGCCGCAGGTGAATTGCTCTCCACCATGTGCCTGACGGAACCCGGCGCGGGATCTGATCTCTCTCGTATCCGCACCAAGGCCACCCGCGAGGGCGACGCTTGGCGGATCGAGGGAGAGAAAATTTTCATCTCCGGCGGGGATCAGGATCTTTCTGAGGGCACGCTTCACCTCGTCCTTGCACGAACGGGCGCGCCGGAAGACGGGATTAAGGGTCTGTCACTCTTCCTGTGTTCCTCGGACACAGAGGAAGGGCGCAATGCTGTTACGGTCACTCGGATCGAAGAGAAGCTTGGGCTTCATGCTTCTCCGACCTGTCAGCTTGCCTTCGATGGCGCTGAGGCAGAGTTGATCGGGCAAGAGGGCGCGGGTCTCATGGCCATGTTCACGATGATGAACCACGCACGTCTCGACGTGGCGCTGCAGGGCGTGGCCCACGCCGCCCGCGCGCATGACATCGCCTCGCAATACGCGGCAGAGCGCAAACAGGGACGGCAGGCGGATGGGTCCGAGGCGGTTTTGTCTGACCATCCCGACGTTCAGCGCATGTTGGACACGCAAAAATCTCTCGCTCTTGGCGCACGCGCGATGACCTATCTTACGATGGTCGAGCTGACGCTCGGCGAGAACCGCCCTCTCGTCGACTTCCTTACCCCGATCTGCAAGGTGTTCTGCACCGACGCAGGCATCGCCTCTGCTGATCTCGGGATTCAGGTGCTCGGCGGCTACGGCTATCTCACCGAATACCGTGTGAGCCAGACATGGCGCGATGCGCGGATCACCTCAATCTATGAGGGCGCGAACGGTATCCATGCGATTGCGACCGCGACCCGTGGTCTGCGTGCGGCAGAGGGGCCGGACGCGTTTGCGGCGCTTGTCGAGAGCCTCGCGAACGGAGATGCAGCGTGCCTCGCGCTTTTGGCTGATTGGCAGGACGCACGGCGGGGTATGGCGGAGGATGCGCTGGAAAAAGCGCATGACTTCATGGCGCTGACAGCGGAACTTCTGTTTCAGGCGGTGTGGTGCAAACTCGCGGCGACCGGCGATGAGGAGTTGGTGCGCCTTGCCAAGCGCGTCGCGCGTCGTCCGCTGCCGGTCAGATTGCCGCTGGCGGCCTAATCGGCCCCTTTTTCTCCCGAGACCCTGTCGCGATATCGCGTCGGGGTCTCTCCCATTCTGAGGCGGAAGCGGCGGGAAAAGTAGGGCGGGTCTGTATAACCCAGCCGAAAGCCGACCTCAGCCACCGACAACCGTGTGAAGGCCAAGAGGCGACAGGCCTCCGTCATCACAGCGGTTTCCAGATAGGTGGTAAGCGTCATACCCGTCTGCGCCCGCACAATCCTGTTTAAATGCCCTGCAGTCATGTGTAGCGCACCCGCGTAATCTGCGGCCCCCCAACCCTTCGCGAGATTTTCCGCAATCAAGTCATTCAATTGCTGGATCTGGTGGTTCGGATCGTGCTCGGATGACACGTCCTCAGCGAGCGTCATGAGAAGCGCGTGGGAGAGCGCGACGAGCTGTTGTGCGCGAAATGTGCCAGATTTGTCATGGAATAGTGCAATTTGGTTGAGAAGGTGCGCCGCCAATCCCGTGAGCGCTCCGTGATGCAGTGACGCCAACCACGCACTGAGTGTCGCCGTGCGTGGACCGAGCCTGTTGAGAACGGGCGCGGGAAGGGAGAGCACGAAACCTTCGGTGCCCTTCGAAAACTCAAATCCGTGAACGACCTGTGGCGGAATGTAGAGAAATTCCCCTGATTTCAGGTCTCTATCTTTCCCGTCTAACGTGACGCGTGCATCGCCCTGTTCGATATGAAAGAGCTGGGCCATGTGATGGTGGCGGTGCGGTGCGATTTTCCAGCCGTGCAGTCGCGCACGATCAAAGACGCGCTCGCAATGCACCACGTCGGGAAAGACGCTGGTTTCACCAAAGAGGTTGAAGACCGGAATTTGGTTAGTATCACTCATGCCGGAAAAATACCATTTAATGCCGAGCGGGTCCATTCTCGTGTTTCGGCGTAGGAGATAGTGTTTTCTCAAATTGGAGGAAATGCACATGACTACCCTGAAAACCGAAGTTGCCATCATTGGTGGCGGGCCGTCCGGCCTGCTTTTGTCCCAGCTTTTGAACAAAGCGGGCGTTGAAACCGTCATTCTGGAGCGTTCGTCGCGTGAGCACGTTCTGTCCCGCATCCGCGCCGGTATCCTTGAGTGGGGCACCGTTGAGCTGCTGCGTGAGGCCGGTGTGGGGGGGCGTATGGACAAAGAGGGCATTCCGCACGACGGCTGCTATCTGACCGACGAAGAGCTGATGGTTCACATCGACTTCAAAGACCTGACTGGCAAGCAGGTGATGGTCTACGGCCAGACTGAGGTGACGTCTGATCTTTATGGCGCTCAGGACACCATGGGCACGACCGTGATTCACGGCGTTGAGGATGTGTCGATCCACGATCTCGATCAGGCGACGTCCTATGTCGAATTCACCCACGACGGCACGCGCAAGCGTCTTGAGTGCCTCTATGTGGCTGGCTGCGACGGCTTCCACGGCGTGTCCCGCAAGACGATCCCCGAAGAAAAACGCAGCGAGTTCGAGCGCGTCTATCCTTTCGGCTGGCTCGGCATCCTGTCCGAAACGCCGCCTGTCCACGATGAGTTGATCTACTCGAACTCCCGCCACGGCTTCGCGCTCGCATCCATGCGCAACGAAAACCTCGTGCGCTATTACGTGCAGGTCCCGCTGTCCGATAAGGTCGAAGACTGGTCGGATCAGCGGTTCTGGGACGAATTCTCCCGCCGTATTCCGTCCGAGGCCGCAAACCGCCTCGTGACCGGCCCGTCGATCGAGAAATCCATCGCGCCGCTCCGTAGCTTCGTGTCGGAGCCGCTCCGTTGGGGCAACATGTTCCTCGTGGGCGACAGCGCGCACATCGTGCCGCCGACGGGTGCGAAGGGCCTCAACCTCGCGGCGTCTGATGTCTACTACCTCTACACCGCACTGATCGACGCGGTGAAAGGCGGAACGAAAACTGGCGTGGAAGAATATTCCGCCCGTGCGCTCGAACGGATTTGGAAAGCGATGCGCTTTAGCTGGCAGATGACCACCATGCTGCACCGTTTTGACGGTGAAGATGCCTTTGCAGAACAGATGCGCAAGGCGACGCTCAATCACCTCGCGACCTCCGAGACCGCGCGCCGCGATCTCGCCGAGAACTACATCGGATTGCCCTTCTAAGCGGAGGGCGCTTGCCCGATCCGGGTGATTTTCTGAGACATGTCGATGGCCACTGCGAGGGACCGCGCGGTGGCCATCAGCATTTGTGGCAGGACCATCCACTCGAGCGTCCAAGCCGTGCCGGATCGTTCCTGCTCATGGATCAGGGCGTGATGCATTGCGGAGACTTGCGTGGCGTTGAAACGGGCGAGGGTGACGAGCAATTCGGCGGACACGGGGTTCTGTTTGTGCGGCATGGCCGAGGAACCGCCGCCACCAGACATGGCAATGTCGCCGATGCCTTGCTGGCTCATGAGCACCACGTCCTGCCCGAATTTCCCGAGGGTGCCGGTGATCAGAGACAGGAAGGACGCATAGCCCGCGATCCCGTGGCGCATCGCGTGCCATGCTTTGTCCGTCGGGGCGAGGCCGAGAGTGTTGGCCACATCTGCGACCACCACATCGGCTTTGTCCTTGAGCGCTTTGCGGTCGCCGGATGCGCCGCCGATCTGGACTTTTTCGACGTCTGCACGTTTCTGGTCGAGGGTCTTGAGATGATCCAAGAGCGGGAGGCGCCAAGACAGAACGCGGTCGCGGACGGTGATTTCGGTGGCGGCCTGCATCCGCGTGCGGCCCATGAGGGGCGTGTCGCCGAATTCGGTTTCGAGCGTCGCGAGATGTTTTTCCAACTCGGTCAAGCGGGTCTCAATCAGGTTAGATGCCTCGCGAAGCGCAAGGACAAGTGCGGTGTCGACAACATCTTGCGACGTTGCGCCTTTGTGAAGCGCCTCTGCCGGGGCCAACGCTTTCAACTGTTTGACCAGACGCGGAATCGGCACGCCGTCCTCGCCCATGCCGGCCGCAATGTCGGCCAGATCGATCTGCGCGCTCTCGATGGCGCGGGCGGCGTCCTCGGCTTTGACGGCATCAAACAGACCGGCCTTGCCACAGGCCCGCGACCACGCGGCCTCAAAGGCGAGCATATGGGCCATCTGGCGATCCGGGGACAGGATGTCCGCCATCTCGGCATCATTGAACAAGCCGGAAAGCCACGGGTGGTCGAACACGCAGGTCGTCATAAAATTTGTCCTCGTTCAAAGGCAAAAGGGGCGGTCAGTGCCGCCCCTTATACGTTGTTTTTCTATCGCGTTACAGGTCGAGAAAGACCGTCTCGCCGTCACCGCTGAGGCGGATGTCGAAGCGGTATTTGCCGTCTTCGATCTTCTTCGCGATCAGGGTGTCGACGCGCGGGCGCTGTTCGATGCGGTTTAGCAGCGGGTCGTTCGCGTTGTCTTCATCATCGAAGTAGATGCGCGTGTTGAGACCGATGTTGATGCCACGCGCCACAACCCACAGGGAGATGTGCGGAGCGCTTTCGACGCCGCCGCGGCCTTTGTAGGAGCCGGGTTTCAGCGTGCGCAGCGTGAATTCACCGGTCTCCGCGTCAGCAGCAAAGCGGCAATGGCCGGTGAAGGCCGGGTCCGCGCCTTCTGCGCCCGGGAACACGCCGGAGGCATCGCACTGCCAGGACTCAATCAGTGCATCGCGCATCGCCCAGCCAGTGCCTTCAAATACGGAGCCAACGATTTCGATGATCTCGCCTTTGGCGCTCGCTTCATCGTGGAACGGCGTGGTGGCAATCTCTTCTTCATAGTAGCCGCCGTTGCCTGCGTAGGTCGGCATCAGGCCGATGTGGACGTAGGGACCCGCAGTTTGGGATGCGGATTCGATCAGAGTGTCGAGTTTCTGGACCATGATTACATCCCTTCCAGTTTGTTCTCGAACATAGTCTGGCGGCGACCGCGCAGGACGATGTCAAATTTGTAAGCAAGGAAATCGAGCGGACGCGATTTCGAGAAGTCGAGGGGTGCGACCAGACGGTCGAGCTGGCTGCGGTCGCGGATCGTCGCTGCAATCGGGCAGTGATTGATGAGCGGATCGCCTTCGAAATACATCTGGGTGATGAGGCGCTGGCCAAAGCTGTGACCGTAGACCGAGATGTGGATGTGCATCGGACGCCAGTCGTTTGCACGGTTCGGCCACGGATAGGCACCCGGACGGATGGTCAGGAATTCGTAGTAGCCGTTCTCATCCGTGATTGTGCGACCGCAGCCGCCGAAGTTCGGGTCGAGCGGGGCAAAGTAGGTGTCTTTCTTGTGGCGATACCGGCCACCGGCGTTCGCCTGCCAGATCTCGATCAGGGCGTTCGGGATCGGACGGTTGTTTTCGTCGAGGAGACGACCGTGCATCAGGATGCGCTCGCCCACAGCCGGAGCTGCGCCTTTGGTCCAGTTGAGGATCAGGTTGTTGTCGAGCGCGCCGATCTTGTTATGACCGAAGGTCGGGCCGGTTTCCTCGGACAAGCTGCTTTCCATGGACAGGAGCGGCAGGTTCGGGGAACGGGCCACGGAGGTCTTGTAATCGGGATAATAGGGCACCGGGTGGATCTCGCGGTTGCGCGGGATCAGCGGGCCCTGATCGGTGATCAGGTTAGTCATGGGTGGTCTCCTCCATTTCCGCATAAGTCTGTTTTGCGAGCTTCAGGGCGTGGTTTGCTTTCGGCACGCCTGCATAGATCGCAACGTGTTGAATTGCTTCTGCAATGTCGTCTTTCGACGCACCCGTGCGCGCGGTGGCGCGGATGTGCATCGGGATTTCTTCGAAGTTTCCTGTGGCAGCCAAGAGCGCGATGGTGATCATCGAGCGCTCGCGGCGGCTGATTTTGTCGGAGGACCACACCGTGCCCCAAGCGCTCTCTGTGATGAGCGACTGGAACGGCAGGTCGAATTCGGTCTTTGCGGCTTCCGCGCGGTCCACATGGGCGTCGCCCAGAACCTCGCGGCGGGTTTTCATCCCCTGATCGAATTTCTCACTCACTGTGCGTTCCTTTCCACAAACTTTACCAAGGCGTCTGCAAACGCGACCGGAGCTTCGATCGCGGGCAGGTGGCCTGTGTCTTCAAACATCACGAGATCGGCGCGGGGCAGGGCGCGGGCGAGCGCTTCCACCACTTCCGGCGGGGTCGCGAGGTCGTGCTTGCCGCCAAAAACGAGCGCCGGTTGGGCAATCTCTCCGAGGCGGTCCGTGATGTCGGTGCCCGCGATGGCGGCGCAGGTGGCGATGTAGCCCTCGGCGTCCGTGCGGGCCAAAAGCGTCCTCCAGAGCGGGGCATCCGCGTTTTCGAGCATCTTCGGCCCGAACCAGCGCGGCAGAATGCCGTCGGCCATCGCGGCCATGCCGTTCTCACGCACGCCATCAATCCGCGCGTGCCAGCCTTCTGCTGCGCCGAGCATGGAGGCGGTGTTCGACAGGACGAGGCCTGTGACACGCTCCGGGATCATCAGGGCGATGTGTTGGGCAATGAGGCCGCCGATGGAGCAACCGACGAGGATGACGTTTTCGAACCCTGCGTCGTCAATGGCGGCGATCACGTCGCCAGCCAGATCAGGAATGCCATAGCCGGACGGGGCGGTCTCGGACAACCCATGCCCGCGCTTGTCCATGCGAAGCGTGGCCCAATCCGAGGGCAGGAGGGCGCAAACCGCATCCCACATGCGCAAATCGGTGCCGAGTGAGTTGATAAAGACCAAAGCAGGGCCATCGCCGTCTTTGCGGCTGACATGCATCGTGCCCCAGTCTTGTTTCAGTGCGTACATGGAAACCTCTTCCCTTTTACACAGATTGGCATAATTATTTCCGGCGTAAAAATACAATCTTGAGCGAAAAGCATAACCAAATGAATATACCAAGCGGGATGAAGCTGCGCCACCTTGAGGCGTTTCTGTCGGTGGCAGAGGCGGGGACCATCACGGGTGCCGCGAAAGCGCGAAATGTCTCGCAGCCTGCGTTGTCCAAGACGATCTCGGAATTGGAGGCCCAGCTTGGGACCGCACTTTTCGAGCGGACTGGTCGCCGCGCGGTTCTGACGCCAGCGGGAGAAGCCTTTCGCCGTCATACCCTTTCGTCGCTGCAAAGTCTGGAGGCGGGGGTGCGGGCGATCACGGGGGTCGGTCAGACGGATGTTGTGCGGGTCGGCGTGCTCCCGACGGTCGCCAGCGGGCTTTTCCCGAGTGTTGCGCTCGAATTCTCCGAACTGCGCCCCGACGCGCGGATTGCCGTCATCACCGGTCCGAACCGCTATCTGATTGACCGGATGCGGAGCGGGGGGCTTGATCTCGTGGTCGGGCGTATGGCCCCCGCGCGGGAAATGGCGGGGCTGTCTTTTGAATACCTTTACGATGAAACGGTCATCCTGATCGGGCGCGCGGGGCATCCGGGTCTGTCGATGACGCCGGTCGAGGCGCTGCGCCGCTACCCTCTGATCCTGCCCAACCCCGGTTCCATCATTCGCCAACAAGTGATGCAGTATCTCATCGCCTCGGGGATTGAGGAGAGTGTCTCCGTCCGTTTCGAAACCGTCGCGCGTCCCGTCGGCCTCCCGCTGATCGAGCGGTCCGATATGCTCTGGTTCATCTCACGCGGTGTGGTTGCCCGTGAACTCGACGAAGGGCGGCTCGCACAGTTCGACCTTGGCGTCGACTACATGACAGGGGCTGTGGGTCTGACGCGGAAGTTCGATTTCACGCGGGACAGTCCGGCGGATTTTCTCGCGGGACTGTTGCATCAGCGGGCGAAGGATATGTCCGCCCGCTGAGAAGTGTTTAGACGGCTTCGAGCGCAATCGCGATGCCTTGGCCGACGCCAATGCACATCGTGGAGAGCGATTTCTCACCCGGTTTCAGCTCAAGCATCGCGGTTCCGGTAATCCGTGCGCCGGACATGCCGAGCGGGTGACCGATGGCGATCGCGCCGCCGTTCGGGTTCACGCGCGGATCGTCGTCGGCAATGCCGAGATCGCGCAGCGTGGCGAGACCCTGAGACGCGAAGGCCTCATTGAGTTCGATGACGGCAAAGTCTTCTTGTTTGAGACCCAGACGGGCCATCAGCTTTTTCGACGCAGGCGCCGGACCAAAGCCCATGATGCGCGGAGCCACACCGGCGGTCGCACCACCGAGAACCTTGGCAATCGGCGTGAGGCCGTGCCTTTCAGCCGCTTCCTTCGTCGCGAGGATGAGAGCTGCCGCACCATCGTTCACGCCGGAGGCATTGCCCGCAGTCACGGTGCCGTCGGCTTTCACGAAGGTTTTGAGCTTTTGCAGGGCCTCAAGCGTCGTGGACGGGCGCGGGTGCTCGTCTTCGGACACAACAATCGGATCGCCTTTGCGCTGCGGGATCGACACGGGGACGATCTCTTTCGCGAGACGACCGTTCGCCATGGCTTCGCCAGCTTTCTGCTGGGACCGCAGGGCGAAGAGGTCCTGATCTTCACGGTTGATGTTGAAGTCTTCTGCGACGTTTTCGGCGGTTTCCGGCATGGAATCCACGCCGTATTGCGATTTCATCAGCTTGTTCACAAACCGCCAGCCAATCGTCGTGTCATGCACTTCATTGGCGCGGGAGAAGGCGGTCGTGGCCTTCGGCATAACGAAGGGCGCGCGGGACATGGACTCGACACCACCCGCGATCACGAGGTCGGCTTCGCCGGATTTGATCGCGCGGGCAGCCGTGATGATTGCGTCCATGCCGGAGCCGCAGAGACGGTTCATTGTGGTGCCCGGAACGCAGTCCGGATAGCCCGCGAGCAACAGAGACATACGTGCGACGTTGCGGTTGTCTTCGCCCGCCTGGTTAGCACAACCAAAGATCACTTCGTCAATGGCCGAGAGATCCATGTCGGGGTTGCGTTCTGCAAGGGCTTTGAGCGGGATCGCCCCTAGGTCATCAGCCCGCACAGAGGAGAGGCCACCGCCGTAACGGCCCACAGGGGTGCGGATGTAGTCGCAAATATAAACTTCGGTCATGACAGGTCCTCCGGAACGATCAGGTCAGCCACGTCGCCATCAATGTGAAGCGTCGCGCCAGTGACGGCTTGCAACTCTTCCATCGACAGGCCCGGCAGTTTTTCACGCAGAATGAATTTGCCGTCTTCGATGTCGATAACAGCGAGCGAGGTGTAGACGCGGGTCACACACCCCACACCGGTGAGCGGGAAGGTGCAGGTCTCGACGAGCTTCGGCTTGCCGTCCTTGGTCACGTGGTCGGTGACAACGGCCACACGTTTCGCCCCGTGAACGAGGTCCATTGCGCCGCCAACAGCCGGAACGCCTTTGGAACCCACGCGCCAGTTGGCGAGGTCGCCGTTCTGCGCGATCTGGTAGGCACCGAGTACGGCGAGGTCGAGATGACCACCGCGAACCATCGAGAAGCTGTCCGCATGGTGAAAGAACGACGCGCCCGGGTTGAGTGTGATCGCTTTTTTTCCTGCGTTGATCAGGTCCCAGTCTTCTTCGCCTTCAGCCGGTGCCTTGCCGAAGCCCAGAACGCCGTTCTCGGTGTGGTAGGTGACATCGCGGCCTTCCGGCTGGAACTTCGCGATCATCTCCGGAAAGCCGATGCCGAGGTTCACATAGGAGCCGTCTTCGATGTCTTGGGCGGCGCGCCATGCGATTTGGGCGTTGGAGAGTTTGTCTTCCATAATGTTGAAACCAGCCATTAGTGGACCACTCCCGTGCGCACGAGCACTTCTTCTTGTTGCGGATTGGCGACTTCGACGACGCCGTCGACGAAGATGCCGGGGGTGATGACCTGTTCCGGATCAATGGTGCCCGGTGCGCCAAGCTCGGAGACCTGTGCGATCGTCTTGTCGGCAGCCATCGCCATCAGCGGGTTAAAGTTGCGGCCTGCGAGGCGGTAGGTGAGGTTGCCGACGGTGTCGCCTTGCTGACCTTTGATCAGGGCGAAGTCTGCCTTGAGCCACTGCTCACGCACATACATCTTGCCGTCGAACTCTTCGGTCGGCTTGCCTTCGGCCAGTTCGGTGCCGAAGGAGGTCGGTGTGTAGAAAGCCGGAATGCCAGCGCCGCGCGCACGGATACGTTCGGCGAGCGTGCCTTGGGGCACCAGCTCAAGCTCGATTTCGCCAGCGAGGAATTTCTCGTTGAACGCTTCGGCGTTCGAGGAGCGCGGGAAGGAGCAGATCATCTTTTTGACCATGCCGGCCTTGATCATCGCGGCGATGCCGATGTGGCCGTTGCCCGCGTTGTTGTTGATCACAGTGAGCGCCTTCGGGCTACCGGTCTCACGGAAGCGGTCGATCAGAGCGTGGATGAGTTCAATCGGTGCGCCGGAGCCACCGAAACCGCCAATCATGACCTTCGCGCCATCAGGAATGGCGGATACGGCTTCTGCGGGAGAAGAAAGTGTTTTGTCCATGTGGAACCTCCTGCGATGGTGCATAGGCGCGTGTCGCTAGAGGCTCCAGTCAATTTGTTCGTATTTTGATATTTGTTCTTAATGGGATTTTTTGTGTGCGATATGTGAACAAATTTGGAGGAGCTGGCCGGATGTGACCAGCTTCTCAGCAGCGCGCGCCGTCCTTAGGTGAAGGCGCGGGTGATGCTCACACCTGCCCAAGCGGCAAATCCCGTCAACGCACCGCCCCAGAGCGTATCCGTGATCACCTGTTCCGCGCTCCAGTCGCTAAGTGTCGCGTAGTTGGTGAACTCATAGGTCCCGTAGGCCAATAGCCCGAGGAGCACCCCGCCAACGAGGGCCGTCAGCGCGTGATCATCACGTAGCGCAGGCCAAGACACAAACCAGATCACCCCGCCCACATAGCCGAGATAAAACAGCGCAGCCGGCACGAGGCGGAACGGGTCCGCCAGCAGGTGCCCGACATGGCGCTCGAAGATCGGCTTGATCAGGAGTTTCAGGCCGACGGCATCGACAGCCAGAAAAATGAACGCGGTGGAGAAGTAGAGCAGTGTAAGTTTCATGGTCAGTCCTCAGGCGAGAAGGCGCATGGCAGGGATTATTGAACGAGACGGCGGGTGAGCGGCATAGAGGCCCAGTAGGGCAAGAGCCGCAGAAGTTTCATGGTCAGGGTCAATCTGCGCGGAAAGTGGATTTCGAACCGCTTTCTATCGAGCCCACTGATGATACGGCGCGCGGCCTCATCCGGTTCAATCACGGCAGGCATTTCGAAGTTGTTTTGTTGAGTGAGGCGGGTGTCGACAAAACCGGGGCTGATCAGGCGCACGTCAACTTGTCCGGACAGTTCCGCACGTAGGCTTTCGACAAGATTGATCACCCCGGCCTTGGTCGCGGAGTAGATCTGTCCTTGCGGCAGGCCGATGTAGCCCGCCACTGATCCTGTGATTGCGAGCTGCCCCATCGGTTTGAGCGCTTTCGGAGCGATCTGTGCGAGGTTAAAACAGCCCGTCAGATTAACGGAGATGATCTTTGCCGCCATGTCCGGATCGAGGTCGAGAACCTTGCCCGGATCGTAGAGCGCAGCCAGATGCACAATCCGGTCCACAAGGCCGCTCTCCGCAACTTTGTCAGTCGCTGCCTTCAGGCTTTCGCGGTTACTCACGTCGAGCGTCACGACCTGATGTTTCGAGTCAAGGTTGTCGTTCAACTCATTGAGTTTGTTTTCAGAACGGGCGGACAGGGTGAGCGACGCGCCACGGGCATGATAGCCACGGGCGAGCGCCGCGCCTATCCCGTCCGAGGCGCCGATGATCCATATTCGCTCTGTCCTACTGGCGTCAGGCATGGGACAGTTCCACCTGAACGACATCCGTCTGACCGACTTCGAAAGATGCCGCACAGATGCCGAGATAGAAGCGCCAGTTGCGCAGGAAGCCTGCGTCATATCCGAGCTTCGAAATGCGCGGGGCGGCGGCCTCCATCGACCGGTCCCATGCGCGGCAGGTCTGTGCGTAGTCGCGGCCGAAGGCGAAATTGTCGGTCACTTGCAGGCCAGCCTTGGTCGCCTGCTGCGCAATTACCTCATTTGATAGGAGCATACCTCCCGGGAAGGTGTGATGTCTAATAAAATCAGAGCCTTTCCGGTAGGTCTTGAAGTAGTCATCCTGCACCGTGATTGCCTGAACCATGGCGCGACCGCCGGTTTTGAGGCGGCGCTTGAGGGTGGAGAAATAGGTCGGCCAGTAGCGTTCGCCCACGGCTTCGATCATCTCGATAGACACGATCCCGTCGTATTGCCCGTGGGTAGTCCGATAGTCCTGAAGCTTGATCTCCGCGCGCCCGTCGAGGCGGGCATCGGCGTAGCCTTTTTGGGACGGTGAGATCGTGAGACCCGTAAGTTGGTGGCCACGGTCCGAAGCGCGCTCTGCAAAGCCGCCCCATCCGCATCCGATTTCGAGAAGCGACTCTGCGTCTTTCATCCGATCCAGAATCCGGTCGTATTTTCGGTTCTGCCCGCGTGAAAGATCGATGTCTCCTTCGGAGAACAGGGCCGAAGAATAGGTCATGCCTTTGTCGAGCCAGAGTTGATAGAACTCGTTGCCGACGTCGTAATGCGCGCGGATATTCTTTGCCGCGCCGCGTTGGGAATTGGCGCGCATGAGGCGGTTTACCACGCGAAATTTCAGCGTGTTCCAGAACCCCGCGTAGGCATAGCCGGAAAAGTGATCGAGGTTCAAAAGAGCGACCTGCGTCAGCGCCTCGACCGACGGCGTATCCCACAAACCCGTAACATAGGTTTCCCCGAGGCCGATATCACCACGGGCGGCAATCGCGGTCACGGTGGACCAATCGTTGATCCGCATCTCGGCCTCTGGTGCCCCGCGTCCGAAATCAAAAATCTCGCCCTCAGGCGTATAGAGTCGCAGGCTGCCGTGGCTGATCTGTTCGCAGGTGTCCAGAAAGTCGTGCTTCACGCGTTTGGTCAGGAAATTCATCAGCTCACCTCTTTCTGTGGCGGGGTCGGGCGGGTGCGGTAAGTTGCACCTTTGAGTTTGAGGCGCAGGGCCTGCCAGTGGATCAGGAACATGGTGCGCAAGGCTCCCAGCGGGCGACGCAGCGCGGCTTTGATCAGGCCGCCGTTGGTCATCGGCGCACGTGGGCCTGCGAGCGTCGCGATAACGCCCTCGGCTCCGTTCGTGTGGCGGATACGTATCGCGATCTGGTCGGGAAGAATGCCGAAATGGAAGGCATAGCCGCCCTTGATCTCTTGGAACGGTGAGACGTGAAGCTGCTTGGCCTTTTCGATCTGCATGCGCTGGGTGATCGGTGCGAAGTCGTCAGCGTGGCAGAAATAGGAGTGCCGGTCGCCGAACGGGGTGGAGACCTCTGCGATGACGGCAATGAGGTCTGTTTCCCGCCAGACGAGCCAGAAACTCACCGGATTGAAGCTATACCAAAGGCACCGAGGTTGAGTCAGCAGATGCAGCGTCAGTGATGGATCATCCAGACCGTTTTCTGCCAAGACCTCCCGCGCCCACGGTGCCCCGCGTCCCTTTTTCATCGGTCCGCCGTGGTCTTGGTCGTGGACAGAGAACAGATTGAAGCGGTTGCGCGAGAACAGCGCCGGAGTGGGCGTCTCATGCTCCGGATCAATCAGCACATAATCCACGCCGTATCGGAAAAGATGTCCGATCGCGCCGAGGCGTTTGTGCATAGTCACGCCCACGATATGTTCGGGCACGAGGGTCATACGGTCTGGCGCTCCATCATCCGCGCAATGCGGGCGGCGCTGGCAAAGCCGTCCTCGTGGAAGCCATGGCGCGTGTAGGCGCCAGCAAACCAGGTGTTATTCTGCCCCTGAATGCTGGCCAGTTGCTTCTGCGCACGCAGGGCGGGAGCGTCAAAGACCGGATGGCGGAACGTGACCTGATCATAGATCATCTCCTCGCGCACCGGTTCTGACGGGTTCAGGGAGACGAAGAGGGGGTCGTTCTCCGGAATATTTTGAAGACGGTTCATCCAATAGGTGACGCCAATCGCGGTTTCCTCGCGGGAGGTGTCCGCCTTGTAGACCCAGCTCGACCAAACCTTTTTGCGTTTCGGCATCTGGCTCGGGTCGCAGTGGAGAATGACTTCGTTGTCTTGGAAGCGCATGGCGGAGAGGGCTTGCTGCTCTTCCTTCGTGGGGCTGGCGAGGAGTTTGAGCGCCTGATCAGAGTGACAGGCGAAGATGACTTGATCGAAAGGTTCGAGCGGGCCAGCCGAGCTGTGCACAAGACTTTGGGAGCCGAGGCGTGTCACGCTCTCGACCGGCGTTCCCGGACGCAGCGCGACGCCACGGCCACGCAGATGCGCCTCGAGGCGGCGGACATATTCGACGCTGCCACCATCGACAGTCCACCACTGATGCTGTCCGCTCGTAGAGAGAAGGGCATGGTTGCGGAAGAACTGCACGAGGGCGCGGGCCGGAAAGCCACGGATCTGCTCCGGCGGCGTGGACCAGATCGCGCCCGAGAGGGGCGTGAGGTAAAACCGCTGGAACCAATCGCCGAGATGAAGCTCATCCATCAGTTGGCCGATGGTCATGTCCTCATCCTTGGCCATCTCTTCGGCGCGGGAGTTAAACCGCAGCACATCGCGCACCATCCGGTGAAAGCCGGGGCGGAGCAGGTTGCGGCGCTGCGCGGTCAGGGCGATGAGGTCGTTCAACCCATATTCAATCGTCCCGCCGTTGATCGTGGCGCCAAAGCTCATGTCGCTCTTGGTCACCGGCACGTCGAGATCATGGAACATACGCGTCAGGTGCGGGTAGTTCACGTAATTGAACACGATGAACCCCGTATCTACCGCCTGTTCTCCCGTTTTCCCCGCCATGACCGTGCGGGCATGGCCGCCGAGACGTGGTGCGGCTTCGAACAAGGTGACCGCGTGGTGGGGGGCCAAAAGGTAGGCAGCCGCCAGTCCCGAAATGCCGCCGCCGATGATGGCGACGCGCTGTGGTGCAATATGTGGGGCGTCGAGAGACATGTATAACTCCGGTTTTTCAAAAGAGTTTACGGTAGGCAAACATTTCTGGATCAAATTGTGATCCATTATTTTTTCTGTCCCGTAAGCAGGGTATGCTGATCACGAGACCTATACCTGAAACGAACCAACAGGTCCCCTTTATGGGGGCGGGAGAGCGCGTGACCACAGTGAAATCGACGTCGAATCCGGCGCCGGAAAAGCGGATTTCTGAAGAAACCGTTTGGATGTTGGCGGTCCGGGACACGCGGTGCAAAGTCTCGTTCGCGAAGCTTTTCGACCACTTCGCGCCGCGCCTTAAGGGTTTTTTGATGAGATCAGGCATGGCGGCAGGGCAAGCCGAGGAGGTCGTACAAGACGTCATGCTCGCTGTTTGGCACAAGGCACACATGTACGACCCCGGACGTGCCCCTGTGTCCGGCTGGATTTACCAGATCGCCCGAAATCGGCAGATCGACGTGATCCGGAAAGAAAATCGCCCGTTGCCCGAAGCTCTGAAAGAAGAGCCGGGAACGGAACCTGACGCCAGCCAGATCCTGGCTGTCGAGCAGGAAGCGGACGTGTTGAGAAAAGCGTTGGCGAAGCTCGGAGCGTCGCAGCGCGAGATGATTGAAAAGGCGTATTTCGGAGACCTGACCCATCAGGAGATCGAAAACGAGACGGGCGTGCCGCTTGGCACGATCAAATCGAGGATCCGTTTGGGGCTGGAGAAATTGCGCCATGAACTGAAGGAGATGCGTCGCGATGACTGACATTTCGCATCATATCCCCGACTCGCTTCTGGCCGCGTATGCGGTCGGATCTTTGCCCGAGCACTATGCGCTCGTGGTGGCGACGCATGTCTCGATGTGTCTGGAATGCCGTGCGGGCTATGAGGCCCATCAGGCGATGGGTGGTATGGTTCTTGAAGGCTGCGCCGAGGAATCCGTGTCGTCGGATACAAAGTCCGCACTGCTGGACCTTTTGGATGTGCCCTATGAGCCGGAGCCGATTTATCGCAAGTCCGGTGTCTATCCGGGGCCGATCATGGAGGCCCTCAAAGGCCGTCCGCCAAAGTGGAAGTCTCTCGGTCTCGGCGTGCGCCAGAGTGTTCTGGCAGGAGACTCCGAGGGGTCTGTGCGGCTGCTGTATATCCCGCCGGGGCAGGCGGTGCCTGATCATGGTCATAACGGGATCGAACTGACCCTCGTTCTGCAAGGCAGCTTCAGCGACGAGACCGGCTGGTTCGGTGTGGGTGACATGGAAGTGGCTGGGCCTGAGCTGGAGCACACGCCGATTGCGGATGCGGGGCCGCCCTGTATCTGTCTCGCGGCGACGGACGCGCCGCTTCGGTTCAAGAGCTTTATGCCACGCTTGCTCCAACCGATCTTCAAAATCTGAAATGAGAAACGGCGGCTGATTTCCAGCCGCCGTTTTCGTTTCAGCCTGCGAGCAGCGCCGCGTTGCCGCCTGCGGCCGTGGTGTCCACGCACATGTGGCGTTCGTGGAGCACATGCGCTGCGTCAGGGAGAGATGTCAGCAGCGGCAGAATGGCGCCGTCGCGGGAGGCAAGTGCTTTGGACATCTTCCGCCCGATTTCCTCATCCCCCCACCAGAGCGCACCGGAGAACCCGTCGAGTTCCGCGAGATGCTTCGCGAAAACTTTTCCGTCCGGAACCACGGCATGCCCGCCAAGCGCTTCGACAGCCTGCCGTTGCGCCTCGGCGGTCGCGGCCCCCGGCCCGAGGCAGAGCACGGGCGGACGGGTGTGGAACGTCAGGCGGTTCAATTCACCGGTCGGGCCAGGCATCAGGCGTTCTCCGATACGCTCTGGCGTGTCCGCCGCAAGGGCTGCCAGAAGTGACGCCTCATTTGCGTCGCGATCAAAGTGCGCACCTTCTGCCACACCGTTCTCAGGGGCATAGAACCGTGACAGGTAGAGCGGGCCGCCCGCTTTCGGACCCGTGCCGGAGAGACCTTCGCCGCCAAACGGCTGAGAGCCCACAATCGCGCCGATCTGGTTGCGGTTCACGTAGATGTTGCCGACGTGAATAGCATCGCTCACGCTTTGCACACGGTCGTCAATGCGGGTGTGCAGGCCGAAGGTGAGGCCAAAGCCACGGGCGTTGATTTCGTTCACCACCTTCAGGAGGTTCTTGGATTTGAAGGTCGCCACATGAAGGACAGGCCCGAAGATCTCACGCTCCAGATCATTGATACCGTTCACTTTGATCATGGTCGGCGGGATGAACGTCCCAGTCTCAGGCGCGCTCACTTGGTGCAGGACAGAATTCGCGTGTTTCGCAATGTATTGCGCGATGCCGTGCTGCGCGTTCTCGTCAATCACCGGCCCCACGTCGGTCGTTAGAGCGTCCGGATTGCCGAGGTTCAATTCATCCATCGCGCCCTTGATCATGTTGATCACATGCTCTGCACTGTCTTCCTGAACGTAGAGGCAGCGAAGCGCCGAACAGCGTTGACCAGCGGATTGGAAGGCCGAGGCCACGATGTCGCGCACCGCTTGTTCCGCGAGCGCAGTGCTGTCCACGATCATCGCATTGAGGCCACCCGTTTCGGCGATGAGCGGCGTGCCGGGGGTCAGATGTTCGGCCATCGTCCGGTTGATGCGCTGGGCGGTGTCGGTCGAGCCGGTAAAGACGACACCTTTGATCCGCGGATCAGAGGTGAGCGCCGCGCCGACGGTAGAGCCGCGACCCGTCAGCAGTTGCAACACATTGCGCGGCACACCAGCCTCGTGGAGCAGAGTGACGGCGCGGTGGGCGATGAGCGGGGTGGTTTCCGCCGGTTTCGCGAGAACGGCGTTGCCTGCGATCAGAGCTGCGGAAATCTGGCCGGTGAAAATTGCGAGCGGAAAGTTCCACGGGCTGATTGCGGTGATGACGCCACGGGGGTCACGCGGGTCAACCTCTCCTTCGCCAGCGTAGTAACGGAGGAAGTCCACAGCTTCACGCACTTCGCCGATGGCGTCGGGCCAGTTTTTTCCGGCCTCGCGTGCGAGAAGGCTAAAGATTTCAGGGGCATTCGCCTCATAGAGATCGGCTGCACGGCGTAGCACGGCCGCACGCTCCGCCGGAGACGCGGACCAGATCGCGGCATCATCGAGCGCGTTTTCAACGGTCGCCGTGTCGGCCTCAATGACAGCGCCGATTTCGTCTCCGGTCGCAGGGTTGATCACTGGAACACGTGTGCCGGTCGGGGCCGTGACTGTAATCGGCGCGGCTTCAAGGAAGTCGATGTCGCGGCGGGACGCGAGGTCCGCCAGAACGCCCTCATCCGTGAGGTCCCAGCCGCGCGCGTTTACACGCTCTTCTCCGAAAATCTTCGACGGAGCGACAAGGGTTCTCGGGGCTTTCGCGGTTTCGAGCGCCTCGAACGGATCGAGGGCGATCATTTCGGGAGAGACGTTTTCGTCCACGATCTGGTGCACGAAAGACGAGTTCGCACCGTTTTCGAGAAGGCGACGCACGAGATAGGCGAGAAGATCTTGGTGGGCGCCCACGGGTGCGTAGATGCGGCAGTGGCCTTCGGTCTCTTTCAGCACGATGTCATGCAGACGCTCACCCATGCCGTGCAGGCGCTGGAATTCGAACGGGCGACCCTCGGCCAGTTCCTGAACAGCGGCGACGGTATGCGCGTTGTGCGTCGCGAATTGCGGGAAGAGGCGATCGGTCATGCCAAACAGTTTCTTGGCGAGGCAGATATATGACACATCGGTCGCTGCCTTCGTCGTGAAAAGCGGGAAGCCGGGCATGCCTGCGACTTGGGAGAGTTTCATCTCTGTGTCCCAATACGCGCCTTTGACGAGACGGATGTTCATCTTGCGGTCATAGCGGTTGGCCATGGCGTATAGCTCGTCAATCGCCGCGCCCGCGCGTTTGCCGTAGGCTTGAACGACGACGCCGAAGCCGTCCCAGCCTGCGAGCACCTCATCGGAGAGCACTGTGTCGATGACTTTGAAGGACAGCGCCAGACGGTCCTGTTCCTCTGCGTCGATGTGGAAAGCGATGCCAGCCTCTTTCGCCTGACGCGCGAGGTTTGAGACGACGGGCACGAGTTCGCGCATCACGCGCTCTTCGTGGGCAACCTCATAGCGCGGGTGAAGCGCGGAGAGTTTGACGGAAATGCCGGGGTTCTCGACGATGGTGTCGAACCGCGCAGCGGCGCCGATGGCTTTGATTGCATTCGCATAGTCGCGGGCGTAGCGCGCTGCGTCTGCCTGCGTGCGGGCGGCTTCGCCGAGCATGTCGAAGGAGTAGGTGTAGCCCTTGTCCTCCATCCCGCGGCCCCGCTTGAGCGCGCCTTCGATGGTTTCGCCGAGGACGAACTGACGCCCCATTTCCTTCATGGCACGACCGACAGCGGCACGGATGACGGGTTCACCCAGACGCTTGACCGCACCACGCATGACGCCAGCCACACCGGGCTGTTCGTCTTTGAGAACCTTACCCGTGAGCATGAGCGCCCATGTTGAGGCGTTTACGAGAGAGGAGGCTGCCGTGCCGAGGTGCTTGTTCCACTCGGAGGGCGCAATCTTGTCCTCGATTAGGGCGTCGATGGTGAAGGTGTCCGGCACGCGCAGCATGGCCTCGGCGAGACACATCAGGGCGACACCTTCGCGTGTCGAGAGACCATATTCCGCAAGGAAGTGTTCCATGAGCGTCGGCTTGGCCTCGGTGCGGATGCGTTCAACGAGCACAGCAGCGCGTTTGCTGATGGCCTGACGTGTGTCGGCGCTCAGGGCCGCGGTCGAGATCAGGGTGTCGAGCAGTTCTGACTCAGAGGCGTATTTCGCCGAGAAACCCAACGAGGGGTAGGTCACATTGTGCATGAGGTTCTCCGGGAGCAAACATTTCCTCGAGTATATCGCGGATAAAATAGACAGAGTGACCAAACTATGGTTGTTGGCTAGTGTATCAGACCTAATTTCGGGGAATATTTAGGATGAGCTTTGAGTTGGACGCGACAAACCGGAAGATTCTCGACGCGCTCGTGCGTAACGCGCGGATTCCTGTGACGGAACTTTCAAAAGAGGTCGGGCTGTCGAAAACGCCGGTCGCCTACCGGATCAAGCAGATGGAAGATGCAGGGCTGATCACCGGCTATCGTGCAATCCTGTCGCCGTTGAAACTCGGCCTCACCAACGTCACCTATGTCGAGATTACGGTGTCTGATACACGCCAAAAGGCGCTCGAGGAGTTCAATGCCGCGATCCGGAAAGTTCCCGAAGTTGAAGAGTGTTACATGATTGCGGGCGGGTTTGATTATCAAGTCAAGCTCCGGTCACGGAGCATGGCGCATTATCGGCAGATTATGGCAGAGAAAATCTCGACCTTGCCCTACGTTACGTCTACGACAAGCTACGTCGCCATGGAGGCCATTATCGAGCAGAGCTGGGTCAATCTCTGACCCAACCTGTGCGGCAATGTCCTGCCATATCTGGGGGTTTGCGCGAAGAATATTGATTTTTTGCGCGCGAAAAGAAAATAATGGCCTCAAGTGAAGGTTGGGCTTGGGGTGGCTCGGCTCCGTCCGCGCGGGTGAGTTTCAATGAGGGAGCGGGTATGTCTGACATCAAAATTAGAAATATGGATGAATTCGCTGCTGTCAGCGGTTTGTCCCGTCCGACGGTGTCGAAATACTTCAACGACCCAGAAAGCGTCCGTCCCCGCACGCGCGAACGGATTGAGGCGGCGCTGGAGCGCTATGACTACACGCCCAACTTTTTCGCGGTAAATCAGAACCGCAACGTGACAAAAAATATCGGCATCGTCGTGCCGAACCTGTCCGACCCGTTCTTCGCAGAGGTGTCGCGCGGTATCGGGGATCTTGTCGCCGAGGCCGGGTATCGTCCTGTTTTGCTCGGGTCACGTGGTGATCCGGAGCAGGAAATCGACAACCTTGAAAACCTGCGTCTGATCAAGCCTGCGGGCGTTTTGATGGCCCCTCTTGGACGTGTTTCGGATGTCGAGAAGCTCAAGAAGTTCTGTGAAGATGTGCCGACCGTCCTGTTTGATAGCAATATAGATGGGGTCGGGGAGGCTTTCGTTGGATCGAATAACCATACATCTATCGCATTGATTGTAGAGTATTTGTGCCGGACTGGTGAACCTCCGTGTTTCTTTGAAATGCGCACGCCCGCCAACCCGAACGCGCATAAGCGTCGCGCGGCCTATATCGAGACGATGGAGCGGCTTGGCCATAAGCCTCATGTTCTACAGGCTGAAGGCGAGGGCTGGGATTTCGAGGCGATTGGCTTTGAGGCGGCGAGTGAATTGTTTGCGGGGCGCAAGCTTCCGACGAATACGATCTTGTGTAGCAACGACCGTCTCGCGATCGGTGTTTTGTCTGCGGCCTATCAGGCGGGCCTGCGTGTCGGGCACGGGGCCGGGTGCGCTTTGCGGATTGCTGGTCATGATGATCATCCGTTCTCGCGTTATACCTGTCCGACGCTCACGACGGTGTCCCAGGATTACGCCGCGATTTCGGAGAATAGCGTGCAGCGTCTCCTTGCGATGATCGAATCGGGAATCCGTCCTACTGCCCGAGAGGTGATGTATCTGGATGGTCGCCTCGAAATGCGTGGCTCAGCGTGAGCGCTAACTTATCTCTTTGAGTTGTCTTAAATTTTTCGCCCGACCCCTTGAAAGTTTACGCGCGTAAAAAGTAATATTGACGCGAACCATTATTTGTCGCTAGGCTGTTCTCACCAATTACACATCCAAAAACCAGGGAGGAGAGGATGTCTATGAAGAACGCACTTCGTGCGGCGACTGCGCTTGCGCTCGTTACGGGGGCAGCTCAGGCTGATACCATCACCATCGCAACAGTGAACAACGGGGACATGATCCGCATGCAGGGTCTGACCGAGGACTTCACTGCAAAAACCGGCCATGAGGTCGAGTGGGTGACTCTCGAAGAAAACGTCCTGCGTCAGCGCGTGACGACCGACATCACCACCAAAGGTGGCCAGTTCGACATTATGACCATCGGCATGTACGAAACCCCGATTTGGGGTGCGAACGGCTGGCTCGTGCCGCTCGATGATCTGTCCGCCGAATACGACGTCGACGACATTCTGCCCGCCATGCGCGGCGGTCTGTCCCACGACGGCACGCTCTATGCGGCACCGTTCTACGGCGAAAGCTCCATGATCATGTATCGCACCGACCTGTTCGAAGCTGCTGGGGTCGAAATGCCGGATAGCCCGACGTGGGAATTCATTCGCGATGCCGCTGCAAAGATCACGGATCGTGACAACGAAATCTACGGCATCTGTTTGCGCGGCAAGGCCGGTTGGGGTGAGGGTGGTGCATTCATCACCGCGATGTCCAACTCCTTCGGCGCACGCTGGTTCGACGAAGACTGGAACGCCCAGTTTGATACGGCAGCTTGGAATGACACGCTGACGTTCTTTAATGACATGATGCAGGAATCCGGCCCCGCTGGTTTCTCCACCAACGGTTTCAACGAAAACCTGTCGCTCTTCCAGCAAGGCAAGTGTGGCATGTGGATCGACGCGACCGTGGCTGCGTCCTTCGTGACCAACCCGAACGACTCCGAAGTCGCTGACAAAGTCGGCTTTGCCCTCGCGCCGCACAAAGACGGCATCGAGAAAAACGGCAACTGGCTCTGGGCGTGGGCGCTCGGTATTCCGGCAGGTACGCAGAACGTCGATGCTGCCAAGCAGTTCATCGAATGGGCGACCTCGAAAGACTACATCGAGCTCGTTGCCTCCAAAGAAGGTTGGGCAAACGTGCCTCCGGGAGCGCGCACCTCGCTCTACGAGAACCCGAACTATATGGAAGTTCCGTTTGCCAAGATGACTCTGGACTCGATCCTGTCGGCTGACCCGAACAACCCGACCGTTGATCCGGTTCCGTATGTCGGTGTTCAGTTTGCCGCAATCCCGGAGTTTGCAGGCATCGCGACCGAAGTCAGCCAAGAGTTCTCCGCTGTCTACGCCGGTCAGCAGTCCGTTGAGGAAGCTCTGGAAAAAGCCCAGGCGATCACAACCGACGCTATGGAAGCCGCTGGCTACTAAGCAACCTCCCAACGCGAAGGGCGGTTATCCGACCGCCCTTCGTTGTTCAGGGGCACCCTATCGACTGTTTCATCCGACCAGAGGCGGCCCGACCGTCCGTAGGAAAAGGTGTTTCCAATGGCTACCCAACATTCCCGATCCGCCGCGCGTCTCATGATGGCGCCCGCAGTTATCCTCCTCCTTGGATGGATGCTCGTCCCGCTCACCATGACGCTGATCTTCTCGTTCAAGAAATACCTGCCGCTGCGTGGCGGGGATCTTGGATGGGTCGGTTTCGAAAACTACGCCCGATTTGTGTCCTCTAGCGCCTTCTGGCCCGCGGTTTCCGCGACGCTGATTATCGTCGGTGGCGTGCTCGTGATCACCCTCGTGTTCGGTGTTCTGCTTGCGATCCTTCTGGATCAGCCGATGTGGGGGCAGGGGATTGTCCGTATCCTCGTCATCGCGCCGTTCTTCGTCATGCCGACGGTGTCCGCGCTCGTGTGGAAGAACATCTTCATGGATCCTGTGAACGGTCTGTTTGCACACCTCTGGAAATTCTTTGGCGCAGAGCCGCTCGAATGGCTCAGTCAGGCGTCGCTTCAGTCGATCATCTTGATCGTGAGCTGGCAGTGGCTCCCCTTTGCAACCCTTATTCTTCTGACCGCGATCCAGTCGCTCGACAGTGAGCAACTCGAGGCGGCGGAGATGGACGGTGCCCCTGTGCTCAAGCGCTTCTGGTTCATCGTTCTGCCGCACCTGAGCCGCGCAATGACTGTGGTTCTGCTCATCCAAACGATCTTCCTCTTGGGGATTTTCGCAGAGATTTTCGTGACCACCCAAGGCGCCTTCGGCACCCGCACGCTGACTTATCTCATCTATCAGCGCGTGCTCGAAAGCCAGAACGTCGGTCTCGGCTCCGCCGGTGGTGTCTACGCCATCATCCTCGCCAATATCGTTGCCATCTTCCTGATGCGCATTGTCGGCAAAAACCTGGACGCTTGAGGGGAAAGACACATGGCACGATCTGTTACAAACCAACGCAAAGCGCTCAATACAGCCCTCGCATGGGCTGTGGGCCTCCTGATCTTCTTTCCGATCCTCTGGACGATCCTCACGAGCTTCAAGACCGAGGCGCAGGCCATCGCGAGCCCGCCGATCTTTCTGAACTTCGACTGGACGCTCGAAAACTACGCCGTCGTGCAGGAGCGCTCCAACTACATGCGCTTCCTCTGGAACTCGGTCATCATTGCGGGCGGCTCCACGCTCCTCGGTGTGATCATCGCGGTGCCCGCCGCATGGTCGATGGCCTTCGTGCCCTCGCGGCGGACCAAAGACATCCTGATGTGGATGCTCTCGACCAAGATGCTTCCTGCCGTGGGCGTGCTCTACCCGATCTACCTGATCTTCATCCGCCTCGGCATCCTCGATACCCGTATCGGTCTGGTCGTCGTGATCATGCTGATCAACCTGCCGATCATCGTCTGGATGCTCTACACCTACTTCAAGGAAATCCCCGGTGAAATCCTCGAAGCGGCGCGGATGGACGGTGCTACGCTCAAGGAAGAGATCATTTATGTGCTCACGCCGATGGCTGTGCCCGGGATCGCATCCACCATCCTGCTCAACATCATTCTTGCGTGGAACGAAGCCTTCTGGACCCTCAACCTGACGGCGGCAAAAGCAGCCCCTCTGACGGCCTTCATCGCCAGCTATTCGAGCCCCGAAGGCCTCTTCTACGCGAAACTCTCGGCGGCCTCCACGATGGCCATCGCTCCAATCCTCATCCTCGGCTGGTTCAGCCAGAAACAACTCGTGCGCGGACTGACGTTCGGCGCAGTGAAGTAAACCAGCGAATTAAGGACAAGACACATGGGACGTATCACCCTCGACAAAGTCACCAAGCGCTTCGGCGACGTAGAAGTCATCCCGCCGCTGGATCTCACCATTGATGATGGCGAATTCACGGTCTTCGTTGGCCCTTCCGGCTGCGGTAAATCCACGCTTCTGCGCCTGATTGCGGGTCTCGAAGATGTCAGTTCCGGCCAGATCCGGATCGACCGTGAGGACGCCACGAATGTGCCACCCGCAAAACGCGGTTTGGCGATGGTGTTCCAGAGCTACGCGCTCTACCCCCACATGTCCGTGCGCAAAAACATCGCGTTCCCGCTGCGGATGGCGAAAATGGATCAGGCCGAGATCAACAAGCGTGTTGAAGGCGCGGCTGCGGTTTTGAACCTCACGGACTACCTCGACCGGCGCCCCGGTCAGCTCTCCGGTGGTCAGCGTCAGCGTGTCGCAATCGGCCGTGCGATCGTCCGTGAACCTGCGGCGTTCCTCTTTGATGAGCCGCTGTCGAACCTCGACGCGGCGCTGCGTGTGGGGATGCGTCTCGAAATCTCCGAGCTGCACAAACGCCTTGAGACCACGATGATCTACGTGACGCACGATCAGGTCGAAGCCATGACCATGGCGGACAAGATCGTTGTGCTCCGCAAAGGCAATATCGAACAGGTCGGCTCTCCGCTCGAACTCTACCAAACGCCGCGCAACACCTTTGTGGCGGGTTTCATCGGTAGTCCGAAAATGAACCTGATCGAGGGCCCCGAGGCTGCGAAGTATGACGCGCATACGATTGGCATCCGTCCGGAGCATATCAAAGCGTCTGCCGAGGCCGGTGCATGGGAAGGACGCGTGGGTGTGTCCGAGCACCTCGGCTCCGACACTTTCCTACATATCCATGACACGGGATTGGGTGAGGCCATCACCGTCCGGATGAACGGCGAAGTGGATTTCAAATACGGCGATCGCATCTTCCTCACTCCGCGTGCCGACGTCATCCACCGGTTCGACGACCAAGGTCTCCGGATCGCCTGATCTTTTCCCGCGCGACGCTTCGGTGCGCGCGGATTTCGAACTGTTCGCCGCCCGTCACCCAACGAACGGGCGCGGCACCAGAGCATCGAACATGCTGCATCTCAAAGGACGACCGCGATGAAACTGTGCAACGCGACATTGGATCAATTGCCCGAGGGCGTAGAGCGCCCGCGTTACGACCGGAGCCATCTCACGCCCGGGATCGTTCACATCGGATTGGGCAATTTTCACCGAGCGCACCAGAGCTGGTATCTCCATCGTTTGATGCAGCAGGGGCTTGCCCATGATTGGGCCATCATCGGCGCTGGCGTGCGCCCCTATGATGCGGCCATGCGTGAAAAACTCATCGCTCAGGACTGCATGACCACCCTTATTGAGCTGGACCCGAGCGGTTCGTCGGTGGAGGTCGTTGGTTCCATGATCGACTATTTGCCGATCGAGGAGGGCAATGGCGCTCTGATCGAACGTATGGCGCAGCCGGACATCCGCATCGTCGCGCTGACCGTGACCGAGGGCGGGTATTTCATTGATCCCGCGACCAAAGGGTTCGACGCCAGCCATCCTGATATTGTGCATGATGCGGAGAACATGTTCACGCCGCGCACTGCGTTCGGGGCCATTGTTGCGGCTCTTAAACTGCGCCGTGATCGTGGCGTGGGTCCGTTCACCGGTCAGTGTTGTGACAACCTCCAAAACAATGGCGCAATTTTGCGTCAGACCGTCGTGTCGCTCGCGCGACTGTCCGATCCGGAGCTTGCCGACTGGATCGAAGAGAACTGCAGCTTCCCGAACGCGATGGTCGACTGCATCGTGCCCGCGACGGGGGAGAAGGAACTCAAGCTTGCCGCCGAGACAGGCATCGAAGACCTCGTGCCCGTCACACACGAGAACTTCCGCCAGTGGGTCATCGAAGATGATTTCTGCGCGGGACGTCCGGACTGGGACAAAGCGGGCGCGACGTTCTCCGACGATGTGCACAGCTACGAGACGATGAAAATTCGCATTCTCAACGGCGGGCATCAAGTGATCTCCGACCCGGGTGAAATCCTGTCCGTGGCGCATATTTCCGAGTGCATGGCGCATGAGAAAATCGCGGCGTTGTTCCGGAAGGTCGAGACCGAAGAGATTGTGCCGCATGTCCACGCCGTGCCTGGTATGACGCCCGAGGACTATGTGGCCTTGATCGAGCGCCGGTTCTCCAACCCGATGATCGTCGACACGACCCGCCGCGTGGCGTTTGATGGGTCGTCCCGTCACTCCGGCTTTCTCATCCCGTCGATCCGCGAGGGCCTTGCCAAAGGCACGCCGATTGAAGGACTCGCCCTCGTGGAAGCGTCTTGGGCGCGAATGTGTGAGGGCGCGCGGGAGGACGGTACCGAGATTTTGCCGAATGATCCGTTCTGGGATCTGCTCACCGAGACCGCGAAACGCGCCAAAGACGATCCGTCTGCATGGCTCGGCATGACGCAGTTCTATGGCGATCTCGGGCAGGAGCCACGCTTTGCAGAAGCGTTCGACAAGTATCTGCGCCTGATTTGGGCCGAGGGCATGGCGGCGGCTATCGACGCATACGTCGCCAGTTAACCAACAAAACCTCCAGTCGGCGGTGGTCGTTCCTTCATCGCCAACAAGAAACGGGCCTCTCGATTGAGAGGCCCGTTTTATGTGTCGCAATAGTAGCGGCTCAGTTGAGCCGCTCACCTGTGTCAGGTGCAAAGTAGGAGACTTTCGAGAGATCGAACGCCAGCTTGAGCGCCTCGCCCGGATGCGCGGAGGTCTCCGCGTGTAGACGCGCCGTGACGTTTCTCCCGCCGAGGTGCGAGACGACATAGGTGTCTGCGCCTGCGTGCTCGACCATATCGACTAGGCATTCTGCCTCTTGCACATCCTCACCCGCGCGGAAGCCTGCCTCAGCGATGTCCTCGGGACGCACGCCAATAATCACATTTTCCGGCAGGCTCTCGGTGTGGTGGTCGTGCAGGGTGATAATCTCGCCACCGGCGCGCTCGATCTCGATGAGCATGCCTGTCCCGTTCCGCTTGGTTTTCGCGGGGATGAGGTTCATCGCAGGGCTGCCCATGAAGTCGGCCACAAACAGGTTGGCCGGACGGTTGTAGATCTCCGACGGGCTCCCGATCTGTTGCACGATGCCGCCTTTGAGCACGACGATCTTGGTTGCGAGAGTCATCGCCTCGATCTGGTCGTGGGTCACATAGACCATGGTGGCGCCGAGGTTGTGGTGCAGCTTCTTGATCTCTGCCCGCATCTCCACGCGCAGTTTCGCATCGAGGTTCGAGAGCGGCTCGTCGAAGAGGAACAGTTTCGGATCACGGACGAGCGCACGTCCCATCGCCACGCGCTGCCGCTGACCACCGGAGAGCTGACCGGGACGGCGGTTCAGGTAGTCGGTGATCTGGAGCTGATGGGCGACCTCCTTGAGTTTGCGGTCCTGTGTCTCCTGATCGACCCCGCGCACTTTCATGCCGAAGGTGATGTTCTTCGCCACCGACATGGTCGGGTAAAGGGCGTAGGACTGGAAGACCATCGCGATGTCGCGGTCTTTGGGGCTGACATGCGTCATGTCCTTGCCGCCGATTGCGATGGAACCGGAGGTGATCGGCTCCAAACCCGCAATGCAGTTCAGCAGCGTGGATTTACCGCAGCCCGAAGGACCGACGAGGACGAGAAAATCACCCGGCTCGATGGCGACGTTGATGTCTTTGAGGATCTCAACGGTGCCGTAGCTTTTATAGAGGTTTTTGATATCGAGGATCGGTGCCATGAGACTTATCCTTTGACAGACCCGGCGGTGAGACCGCGGATGAAGTATTTGCCAGCGACGACATAAACGAGGAGGGTCGGGAGCGCGGCGATGATCGCTGCGGCCATGTCCACGTTGTATTCTTTGACGCCGGTGGTGGAGTTGACGATGTTGTTGAGCGCAACCGTGACTGGTTGTGTGCCCGCCTGACTGAACGAAACGCCGAAGAGGAAGTCGTTCCAGATCTGCGTGAACTGCCAGATGATGGTCACAACGATGATCGGCAGGGAAAGCGGCAGGAAGATCGACCAGAAGATCCGGAAGAAGCCCGCGCCATCCACTTTCGCCGCTTTCACCAGTTCTGCGGGGATCGTGACGTAGTAGTTGCGGAAGAACAGTGTCGTGAAGCCGAGGCCGTAGATCACGTGCACGAAGATCAGTCCGGGAATGGTGCCAGCGATCCCGAGGAGGCCGAGCATGCGTGCCATCGGTAGCAGGACGACCTGGAACGGGATGAAGCATCCAAAGAGCAAAAGCGAGAAGACGAAGTTCGCGCCTTTGAATTTCCACTGGGCAATCACGTAGCCGTTCATCGCGCCGAGGATCGTGGAGATCGCGACGGCGGGGATGGCGAGGATCACGGAGTTCCAGAAGTATGGGCGCAGGCCCTCACATTGGATGCCGGTGCAGGCGCCGGACCACGCGGTGCGCCACGCTTCGAACGTAACCTCGCGGGGCAGGGCAACGAGCGATCCTGTGCGGATTTCTTCAAGGCTTTTCAAAGATGTGGTCAACATCACGAAGAGCGGCATGAGATAAAAGAGCGCAAAGAGCCCGAGGATGAGAAAGAGCCCCCAACGCAGGACGATGACGCCCGGGCTGCGGCTGTTTGTGTGAAGGGCCGTATCAGTCATGTTTCGCCCTCAATTCGGAGTAAAGGTAAGGCACGATGATCGCAAAGACGACGGCCATCATGACCATGGCGGAAGAGGCCGCCTGTCCGATGTCGCCACGCGAGAAGGCCATCGCGTACATGTAGGTTGCGGGTAGATCGGTCGCATAGCCCGGTCCGCCACCAGTGAGTGCGATGACGAGGTCGAAGCTTTTGATGGCGAGGTGGGCGAGCACGATGAACGCCGACAGGAACACGGGGGCCATCGACGGAATGATGATCGCCGTATAGATGCGCCAGTTCGGGATGCCATCGACTTGTGCGGCTTTGATGATCTCGCCATCGACGGAGCGCAGACCCGCGAGGAAGAGTGCCATCACAAAGCCGGAGCTTTGCCAGACGCCTGCGATAACGACAGCGTAGATGGCGCGATCAGGGTTGATCACCCAATCAAAGGTGAAGTTCTCAAAGCCCCAGTCCTGAACCATTTTTTGCAGGCCGAGACCCGGGTTCATGATCCATTTCCACGCGGTGCCCGTCACGATCATCGAGAGGGCCATCGGGTAGAGGTAGATCGTGCGCAGAGCGCCTTCGACCCGGATTTTCTGATCGAGCAGGATGGCGAGCATAAGCCCGAGAACCATCGCGGTGGTGATGAAGAGACCGCCGAAAATCCACAGGTTTGTCAGCGCGGTGTCCCAACGGGGCGAGTCAAACAGTCGCTCGTATTGGATCAGGCCGACGATGTCGTATTTCGGCAGGAGTTTGGATCTTGTGAGCGAGACCCAGCCTGTCCAGGCAATGAAGCCGTAGACGAAGACGAGGATCGCAATGAAAGAGGGCGCGAGGACCATCTTTGGTATGTGACGTTCAAGCCATTCGGTCATTGTTCTTATCCCTGAATGGGGTGACATGATGACTGCCGCGTCCGATGGGGCGGCGCATAAGTAAACGAACCCCGCAACCTGAAAAGGCCGCGGGGTTCGCTGGGGGGATTACATGGAGTTCGCGACAGCGTCGGCCAACATCTGAACAGCGTCTGCAGAGGACATGTCAGAGTTGAAATGCGCCGTGACAACGTCAGTGATCGCGCCCGCTTGTGCACCACGAAGGGCCATGCCATGTGCATAGGACGGCAGCAGAGAGCCATTGTCCGCACTTGCGCTCATATCATCGGAAGACAAATGCGCGCAGCTATCGAAGTCCGCGAGGTCAACGTCGGTGCGGGCCGGAATGGAGCCCTTGTTGAGGTTGAACACTTTCTGGAAGTTCTTGCCGACCGTCAGTTTTGCGAGCAGTTCCTGACCAGCCTTCTTGTCGGCGCCATCCACGTCGAACATGGCAAAGCTGTCCACGTTGTAGAGGAAGCCGTCACCCGGTGTGGAGAGGCAGAGGAAATCGTCACCCGGCACTTTGCCTGCGGCGATGAACTCACCTTTTGCCCAGTCGCCCATGATCTGGAAACCGGCTTCGCCATTGATCACCATGGCGGTGGCGAGGTTCCAGTCACGGCCGGAGAAGTTGTCGTCAACGTAGCCGCGCAGGGTGCGCATCTGGTCGAATACAGCGACCATTCCATCGGATTTCAGTGTGTCCATGTCAAGATCGACAAAGGCTTTGCGGAACCCGTCCGGACCGAGAATGCCGAGGGCGACAGCTTCAAACACCGTTGCGTCCTGCCAGGCCTGACCACCATGCGCGAGCGGGGTGATGCCTGCGGCTTGGAGCTTTTCAGCGGCGGCGTTGAACTCGTCCCATGTGGTCGGCATGGTGATGCCGTTGGCTTCGAGCACGTCGGCGTTGGCCCAGATCCAGTCCACGCGGTGCACGTTCACAGGTGCGGCGCACCAGATGTCGTCGCATTTCATGTGACCTGCGATCGAGGCCGGCAGGACATCTGCCCAGCCTTCGGCTTCGGCCACGGCGGAGATGTCGGCGAGCACGCCTTCTTCATACCATTCCTGAATGGCCGGGCCTTTGAGCTGAACAGCGGTCGGCGCGTTGCCGGAGAGCACGCGGGCACGCAGTGCGGTCATGGCTGCATCGCCGCCACCGCCAGCCACCGGCATGTCGATCCAGGTGCCGCCGTTGTCCGCAAATTCTTGCTGCAGAACAGCCACGGACTTCGCTTCGCCGCCGGATGTCCAGTAATGAAGGACCTCGGCTTGTGGCTCTGCAAATGCTGCAGTTGCACAGGTCAAAGCGATGGCCGACGCGGCCATTTTTACGTAATGTTTCATAGATTTCCTCCCAAAAATCGCAGCCGCCTATGTGGGCGGTACGATCACAAGTGTTGCGCTCGCAGACGGTTGACGCAACACTTGGATGCGGTTGGAAAGGCGCAAATGGTGACAAATTTTGCCGTTTTGTTACCAACTGTTACGAAGGGGCAGAATCCGGAGCAGGAAAGGCATCCGGAAGAGGGGGAGAAGACGTATGGCGATACCACGTTTGCTCGTGGTCGATGATGATCGTGAGGTCCGTGAGATGATGGTGCAGTTTCTGCAGCAGCACGGTTTCATCGCGTTGCCCTGTGACAGTGAGGCGGCCATCCGCGAGCATCTCGCGGCGGGTCGTGTCGATCTGATCTTGCTTGATGTCATGCTGGGTGACGAGAACGGGGTGGAGATTTGCTCCCATCTGCGTTCGGAACAAGATGTGCCGATCATTTTCGTCTCGGCTCTCTCGGCAGATCACCAGCGGATGGCGGGATATGAGGTCGGTGCGGACGACTATATCGCAAAGCCGTTCAATCTCGATTTGCTACTCGCGCGGGTGCGCGCGGTGCTGCATCGGGCGCGGCGCTCGTCCTCGCTCGTCTATCGCCGGTCGGTCTCGACCTATCGCTTTGACGGCTGGACCTATGACGCCAAGCGCGATGATCTCGCCTCGCCCAAGGGATTTCAGGTCGCCCTTTCGCGCAAAGAGACGGCGCTGTTGAAAGTGTTCCTTGCCAATCCACGTATTCCCCTCACCCGCGAGGAAATCGCGGCGGCGCTGGATGTGACAGGAGGAGGGCAAACGGACGAAGGATCGGGTCGCGCGATTGACGTGCTGGTCGGACGACTGCGTGGCAAAATCGAGAATAACCCCAAATCCCCTGATCTGCTGAAAACAGAGCGCGGGGTGGGCTATGTGCTCGCCTGTGATGTCGCTCTTGATGAGGCCGGATAAGGTGGCGGAGTCTGCCGGACCTCTGCTGCACAGAGTGCGGTTGAGCACCTTGGGGCTCGTATTGATCTGTGCGAGTTTCCTGTCGGCGTTTCTGGCCGGATGGCTCTGGTTTTCTTCGGCGCTCAACTGGCAAGCGCATCTGTCAAAGAACTACCTCGCGGGTGTCGCGCTCTATGAGACGATGCGGGTCGGGACCGCAATGCCAGAGGGCATCGTCTTGTCCCCGCTCCCGCCGCGCGATGCGAGCCTCGCGGACGGTGGGGATTTCGGGCAGATCGAGAGCGCCCCAAAACCCGCATTTGTCACAACCGTGTCCTTTCTGGGCAATAGTCCGGACCGTCTCTCGGGGCAGGAACTCAAACTCGGGATCGTATCTCCGGCCCTGCGCTATGCGGTCTCGGATTTGCCATCCACCGAGGGGCAGCCTGTCGCGCTCGCCTTCGGTGCGCTCACACGGTCACTCGCGACTTTCTGTTCCGAGCCTCTGCTCTACGCGCAACTCGGGGATCAACCATGGCTCGAAATTGACGGAACTGCCCTCTGGGGCTGTGAAGCCGCGCCAAGGGATTACAGGCTCTTTGCCATTCTCCTCACTGTCGTCGCGCTCGCCGCGCTTTCGACTTGGGCGCTTGATACTTCCGCACGATTTGAACAGTTCGCGGCAGCCCTTCGCAATCGGCGACGTCTTGGTGGACCGGAGAGCTATAGCGTCGACGGCCCTGCGGAGCTTCAGGAGATCGTTGCGGCGGTCAATATGACCCTTGAGGCGGAGCGCGAGCAGTTGCGTAAACGCGTGATCGTGCTCTCGGGGGTCAGTCATGATCTCGGCACACCGGCAACGCGTCTGAAACTCCGTGCCAATTTGATCTCTGATCCAGACCTTCGTGACAAATTCGTCGGCGATATCGAACAGATGACCGACATGATCGAAAGCGTGCTCACCTATACGCGCGCCGAACTCGCGGCGGAGACGCCGCGCGAGTTGTCGCTCGACAGCCTGCTCGCGGCTATGGTCGATGACTATGAGGACATGGATCACCCCGTGAGTCTCATTCCGATGAAGCCGCGCATGATCGAGGGGAGCGGGTCGCTCTTTTCCTCCAAACGCGGGCAAATGTGGGTGCCGGGGCCGGAGCATGTTGTCGTGACAGCCCGGCCTGTGTCACTCAAGCGTGCAATTGCAAACCTCATCGACAACGCGCTCAAATACGGGCGGCGTGCGTCGGTCGGGTTGGAAACCACCTATGACCGCGTTGTGATCATTGTGGAGGACGAAGGCTCCGACATGTCACCAGAGGACATCGATGCCGTTTTTGCCCCGTTCGAACGTGGGGAAAACGTGGGCACAGTGTCGGGCTTCGGGCTCGGCCTCACCATCGTTGCAACCGTTGCGGAACAGCATGGCGGGCGTCTCTGGTTCGAACAAGGCGCGCATGGTCTTCGCGCCTGCCTCGACATTCCGCGCGGCTGAAAGGTCGAATGCGGCGCGGGGCTGATATGCGGTCGGCTCTTCTCAAAGCTGGCGGCTTGCTCTAGCCTTGGGGCAAAGCATTGATCGCAAAAGGGTCCCGACCGGACGATGGAAAAGATTTCCACGAAATTGGGTGACGGATTGAAACCGGGTCTGGACGACGCGGTCTGGGTTGATGTGCTCGATGCGGTGGACAAGACCTATGCCGAGCTCGTCGACTATCAGGAGCAGCTAGAAACGCGCAATACCGAGCTCACAGCGCTCCGTGCGTTCCTCGGCTCTATTATGAACTCGATTTCCGACTATCTGATCGTGACGGACAAGGACGGCCAAATCGCGGATGTGTCGCGCTCTTTTTGTGATGCCATCGGGCGAGGAAAAGACGGGCTCGTTGGGCAGGCGCTCTCCGAATTCTTCGAGGGTGAGATGCAGCAGCGCCTCACGAATGCGATTGCGGAAGTGACGCGCACGCGGATGGAGACCACGTTCGAGGCCGATATCGAGGCTGCAGGTGGCGCAAGTCCCGTGGACTTCCGTGTCGCGCCGCGTCTCGACCGTCGGCATCGCGTGAACGGGATTATCGTCACGGGCCGCCCGTTGGGTGAATTGCGCAAGGCCTATCACGATCTAGAACAGAGCCACGAAGACCTCAAGCAAGCGCAAATCCAACTGGTGCGCACGGAAAAGCTCGCCTCCCTCGGTCGCCTGCTCGCTGGTGTGGCGCATGAGTTGAACAACCCGATTTCTTTTGTCTACGCGAACACCCATAGCCTCCAGAAATACCTCGACCGCTTCGAGACCTATTTCGACCGTGTCGAAGCCGGTGCAACGCGTGAGGAGCTGGTGCAGTTGCGCGTCGATCTGAAACTCGAGCGCGACCTGCGGAACTTGCGCACCGCGATTGAAGGTGCGCGGGACGGGGCGGAGCGGGTTCGGGACATTGTGGCTGACCTTCGCAGGCTGTCGTCGGACGGGTCCGGTGAAATCGCGCCATTTGATCTCGCGGAGACCGCGAAGGTTGGCGCTGATTGGGTCAAGCGCGGCCTCAAAAGCGAAATGGAAATCATTGTGGACGGCGAAATGCCCTGCATGGCGCTCGGGCGCGTGGGGCATGTCCAGCAGGTGATCATGAACCTCGTCCAAAACGCCGCTGACGCGGTGCGAGACGTGCCGAATGCGCAAATCAGGGTCCAGCTTCGCTACGAGGGCGACTTTGCCATCCTTCAGGTTTGCGACAATGGTCCAGGCGTGCCCGAGGACATGCAGGCCGCCATCTTTGATCCGTTCTTTTCCACCAAAAGTGTTGGGCAGGGGACGGGGCTCGGTCTGTCGATCTCGCAAAAGATCGCGGAGGAGCATGGCGGTGATCTCACCTACCTGCCGGACGTTGCGCCGGGCGCTTGCTTCCGTCTGACCTTGAAGCGGGGAGATCGCGCGTGAATATCCTCTGGCTCCAATCGGCGGGCTGTGGCGGCTGCACGATGTCTCTGCTCTGCGCCGAGAGCCCCAATGTCTTTGACCTGTTCAAATCCGCCGGTCTCGAATTTCTCTGGCACCCGTCGATCTCTGAAGCGACGGGCGCGGAGGTGCGGCGTCTTTTGACCGCGATTGAGAGCGGCGAGCAAGAACTTGATATCCTTTGTGTCGAGGGCTCAATCGCCCACGGGCCGCGCGGCACAGGGCGGTATCAGATGCTCGGGGGCACGGGGCGCTCCATGCTCGACTGGGTGCAGAGTCTCGCGCCCAAGGCGAAACATGTCGTCGCGGTCGGCACCTGCGCGACTTATGGCGGTGTGACCTCTGCGGGCGCCAATCCGTCCGATGCGACGGGTCTGCAATACGATGGTCGTCATTCCGGCGCGGCGCTGGGCGCGGGGTTCCGGTCGCAATCGGGTTTGCCGGTGATCAACATTTCAGGCTGTCCGATCCATCCGGATTGGGTCACGGAAACGCTGCTGCTCTTGGCCGAAGATGCGCTCGGGCCAAACGATCTCGACAGCTACGCACGCCCGCGTTTCTTCGCTGACAACCTCGTCCACCACGCCTGTACGAAAAACGAGTTCTACGAATACAAGGCCTCTGCGGAGGAACTGTCGCAGATGGGCTGTATGATGGAGCATCTCGGCTGTATCGGCACGCAGGCGGTTGGCGACTGCAATATCCGGCTCTGGAACGGCGAGGGGTCCTGCACGCGGGCGGGCTATCCCTGCATCAACTGCACTGCGCCTGAATTCGAAGAGCCCGGTCACGGCTTTACAGAGACGCCGAAATTCGCGGGGATTCCTGTGGGTCTGCCAACGGACATGCCAAAGGCGTGGTTCATGGCGCTCGCGTCCCTCTCCAAACGCGCGACGCCCGAACGGGTGGCCAAGAATGCCGTCGCGGACCGGACCCTAGTCCCCCCGTCGGTGAAAGCACGCAAAGATGACTGACAACACCACATTGCTCGTCGGCCCGTTCAATCGGGTCGAGGGAGATCTCGAAATCCGCTTGGACATCGCGGAGGGTGCCGTCACGGCGGCCTATGCGAATTCGCCGCTATTTCGAGGGTTTGAAACGATCTTGCAGGGCAAGGGGCCGCGCGATGCGCTCACCATCACGCCGCGGATTTGCGGGATTTGTTCCGTGAGCCAATCCATCGCGGCGGCACGGGCGCTTGCGGATTTGGCGGGGGTGACGCCCTCTGTGCAGGGCGAAAAGGTGGCCCAGCTTCTTCATATGGTCGAAAACGTCTCTGACCACCTGATGCATTTCAATCTGTTCTTCATGCCCGACTTCGCGCGTCCGGTGTATGAGGCGCGGGGATGGTATGATGATGTCGTGTCGCGCTTTACGGCGGGCGCAGGGTCGGCGATCCGACGCGCCACAGAAGCCCGCGCGGCGCTCATGCACATCACGGGGCTATTGGGTGGGAAGTGGCCGCATACGCTGGCCATCCAACCCGGAGGTGTCACGCGCGCACCGACAACACGGGACAAAGTGCGCATGGGCGCGGACCTCGCGGCATTTCGTTCGTATCTCGAAGAGGTGGTGTTTGGCGGCCCGCTGGAGGCGTTTGTTGGCCTCGGCTCGATTGCCGCGCTGGACAATTGGGAGGCGGGTGATGCGGGCCTTTTCCTGCGGGTTGCGCAGGAGATCGGTTTGGAAAATTCCGGTGTGGGTAAACGGCGCTATTTGTCCTTCGGAGCTTATCCCTCTCAGAGCGGCGAAGTGTTCAAACAGGGCATTCTCGCGGGGGGGGTGGCGGCAGACCTCGCGCCGCAGGACATCGTCGAAGAACTGTCACACGCGTGGATGCTCGGGCCGGACATGCACCCGTCGATGGGGCAGACCATGCCGGACGAAGACATGCGTGAAGACGCCTATAGCTGGTGCAAAGCCCCGCGCCTCAACGGGCAGACATATGAGACGGGCGCCCTCGCCCGGCAGGCGATTGACGGTCATCCGCTCGCAGTCGAACTGGCGCAGAAGGGGTCTGTTCGCGCGCGTGTCGCGGGTCGCTTGCTCGAACTGGCCCGCACACAGATCGAGATGGAGCGCCTCTTGGCCGAGATCGACCCGCGTGAACCATTTATGAAGCATGTCAAACTGCCGCAAAACGGCACGGGTGTTGGCTTGGTCGAGGCTGCGCGCGGCGCGTTGGGCCATTGGATCCGTGTCGAAGGTGGGCAAATCGCCAGCTACCAAATCATCGCCCCGACCACATGGAACTTCTCCCCGCGCGATAGCCGTGGTGTGCCGGGTCCTGTCGAAGCCGCGCTCGAGGGTGCGCCCGTCGGGGAGGGTGAAGAGACGCCGATCTCTGTGCAGCATATCGTGCGCTCGTTCGACCCGTGCATGGTTTGCACGGTGCACTAAGGGCGGCGCGATGACGGGTGAGCAGATGACAGGCCTTGAGGTCCGCGTGCGCGGGCAGGTGCAGGGGGTCGGGTTCCGGCCCTTCGTCTGGCTGCTCGCACGCGACATGGGGCTGACGGGCGAAGTGCTCAACGATGCGCAGGGTGTGCTGGTTCGGATTTACGGTGAAACGGACGGGTTCGAGGCACGACTGAAGGCGGAGTTGCCGCCGCTCGCTCGTATCGACAGCGTCGAAAGCCATCCGATTTCGGGGTTGGCGGAGGACTTTCGGATTGTTGCCTCGGAAGGCGGAGAAGCCCGCACGCGGGTGACGCCGGATGCGGCGACCTGTGCGCATTGCGTTGAGGAAATCCATGACGCCGAGGCGCGCCGTCACGGGTATGCATTCACGAACTGCACCCACTGCGGTCCGCGGTTCACCATTGTTGAAGGGCTTCCTTATGATCGTCCGAAAACGACGATGGCCCCGTATGAGATGTGTCCCGCCTGTCGCGCGGAATATGAGAACCCGGAGGACCGCAGGTTCCATGCACAGCCGATTGCCTGTCCGGACTGTGGTCCTCGCATTTGGGTGGAGCCGGAAAGTGAGGGGGACCCGATTGAGGTCGTTGCGAAACGGCTTCTCGCCGGAGAGATCGTTGCGATCAAGGGCCTCGGCGGGTTTCATCTCGCTTGCGACGCGACCAATCAGGACGCGGTGCAAACACTCAGAGATCGCAAGCGGCGTCCCGCGAAGCCTTTCGCCCTTATGGGGTCGCTCCCGATGATCCGCGACTGGTGTGCGGTCACTGAGGACGAGCAAGCCCTCTTGGAGTACCCCGCCGCGCCGATTGTGCTGCTTGAGGCCAACAAATTCCCAGAAGGCATCGCGCCCGGCCAATCCACGCTTGGCTGGATGCTGCCCTATACGCCGTTGCACCATCTGCTGATCGACACCGTCGGACGGCCTCTGGTCATGACCTCCGGCAACCTGTCCGGCGAACCGCAAGTCATCGACAATCAGGAAGCGCGGGACAAGCTCTCCGGCTTTGTTGACGCCTATCTGATGCACGACCGCAAGATCGCGCGGCGCTTGGATGACAGTGTGGAGCGGATCACCCCGCAGGGTCCGATGGTCCTGCGTCGTGCGCGTGGGCGCGTGCCGGGAACTTTGCCGCTCCCGAAGGGGTTCGAGAATGCGCCGCAGATCGTCGCGTACGGCGGGCAGATGAAAGGTGCGATTTGTCTGATCAAGGACGGGCAGGCGCTCCTCGGGCATCATTTGGGAGAGTTGGATGAGGCGCTGACCTACGAGGCGTTTCTGAAGGCCGACGCGGATTATGCGGAGCTGTTCGATCATCGCCCGGAGATCGCAGCATGTGACCTGCATCCGGAGTTCCGCGCGACGATCCACGCCTATGAAACCGGATTGCCCGTCGAAGAGGTGCAGCACCACCATGCTCATCTGGCGGCGTGCCTCGGTGAAAATGGCTGGCCTCTGGATGGGGGGAAGGTCGCGGGGATCGTCCTCGATGGCTTGGGCCTCGGGACGGATGGGACTGTTTGGGGCGGTGAAATCCTTCTCGGCGATTATCGCGAATTCGAACGGACGGCGTGGCTCAAGCCTGCGCCTCTGATTGGTGGCGATATGGCGGCGAAGGAGCCGTGGCGCAATCTTTTGGCGCGCATGGATCAGGCCGGATGCGGAGATGCGGTGGAGGATCTTCTTCCCGATGACGCGCCTGTCTCAGTTCTGCGCCGAGCCGTTGAGCGGGGCGTTAATGCGCCGATGTCATCCTCTGCAGGACGCTTGTTCGACGCATTTGCGGCGCTGCTGGGCTTTCATCAGGCGCAGTCGTTCGAAGGGCAGGCCGCAATGTGGCTTGAAGCGCGGGCGTTGAAGGAAATTGCGTCCGACGGGTTTGACGCTCTGGAGGCGCTCGGTCTGTCTTTTAGCAACGGCGAGATAGACCCTACTGTACTTTTTATGGCTGTGATTGACCCGGATGGCGCTGGAGTCGGAGACTGGACCCGCACGCCCGCCGCGCTTTTCCATGCCTCTCTGGCGCAGGCGTTTGCGGATGAGGCGCGAGGACTTGTTGTGTCTGGTAAGGCGCAAGCAGTCGCGCTCACGGGTGGCGTGTTTCAGAACGCTCTGCTGCTCGATCTCACCCTCTGCGCGCTCGGCGATGTCCCCGTCCTGATCCACACCAAGACCCCTGCCAACGACGGCGGTCTGGCGCTCGGGCAGGCGCTTGTTGCTGCTGCGCGGCGACTTTGAGGGGTTGGTAACTGACTTTCCGCTCGAAGTGGTGAGCGGTTAGCCACCTCCCGCACCTTTCTCTCCGTATCTCCCATAAGGCTTTGAATCCCATAGTCTAAATCAGGTGCACAGATTGTCGCACTTTGTTTGTTTTGCGTCTGCTCTCTCGCGATGATGGGTGTGAGGCATTGTATGCCATTGCATTCGTTAGGGGCCAAAGGCCCGCAAACCTGACAACGGGAGGGACGCACATTGACCAATACTGAGGGTCAGATCGAGACGTTTTACGACGTCATGCGCCGGCAGGGGATTACCCGCCGGTCCTTCATGAAATACTGTTCGCTGACAGCGGCTGCACTCGGACTGTCACCGTCCTTCGTGCCGAAGATCGCACATGCGATGGAGACGAAGCCGCGGACGCCGGTGATCTGGGTGCACGGTCTGGAATGCACCTGCTGTTCCGAGTCCTTCATCCGCTCGGCGCACCCGCTGGCGAAAGACGTTGTGCTGTCGATGATTTCTCTCGACTACGACGATACGCTGATGGCGGCTGCCGGTCACGCGGCCGAAGCTGCGTTTGAAGAGACCATCGAGAAATACAAAGGCAACTATATCCTCGCCGTGGAAGGCAACCCGCCGCTCAACGAGGATGGCATGTTCTGTATCACGGGCGGCAAGCCGTTCGTTGAAAAGCTGAAACATGCGGCCAAAGACGCGAAGGCGATCATCAGCTGGGGGGCCTGTGCGTCCTACGGCTGTGTGCAGGCCGCCAAGCCGAACCCGACGCAGGCGACCCCTGTCCACAAGGTGATCACCGACAAGCCGATCATCAAGGTTCCGGGCTGTCCGCCGATTGCAGAGGTCATGACCGGCGTCATCACCTACATGCTCACCTTCGACCGTCTGCCGGAACTCGACCGCCAAGGTCGTCCGGCGATGTTTTACTCCCAGCGTATCCACGACAAATGTTACCGCCGTCCGCACTTTGACGCCGGTCAGTTCGTCGAGACCTGGGACGACGAGAACGCGCGCAAGGGCTACTGCCTCTACAAAATGGGCTGCAAAGGCCCGACCACCTACAACGCCTGTTCGACCGTGCGTTGGAACGAGGGCGTGTCCTTCCCGATCCAATCCGGTCACGGCTGTATCGGCTGTTCTGAAGACGGGTTCTGGGATCAGGGCAGCTTCTATGACCGCGTGACCGATCTCACCCAGTTCGGCGTCGAAGCAAATGCCGACAAGGTCGGTCTCGCCGCCGCCGGTGTCGTCGGCGCCGGTGTCGCAGCCCATGCCGCTATCTCCGCGCTCAAAACCGCACAACGCAAAGTTCAAGACAATAAGAAGAAAGAGGAGGCGTAATCCATGGTCAGCACTCCCAATGGTTTCGACCTCGACAACACGGGCAAACGGATCGTCGTTGATCCCGTGACCCGTATCGAGGGCCACATGCGCTGCGAAGTGAACGTGGACGAGCAAGGCGTGATCCGTAACGCCGTGTCCACCGGCACGATGTGGCGCGGTCTCGAAGTGATCCTCAAAGGCCGCGATCCGCGTGATGCGTGGGCCTTCACCGAGCGCATCTGTGGCGTTTGCACCGGCACCCACGCACTCACCTCTGTGCGCGCGGTGGAAGATGCGCTTGGCATCCAGATCCCGGACAACGCGAACTCCATCCGCAATATTATGCAGCTGAACCTGCAAATCCACGACCATATCGTGCATTTCTATCACCTGCACGCGCTCGACTGGGTGAACCCCGTCAACGCGCTCAAAGCGGACCCGAAAGCGACCTCCGAGTTGCAGCAGATGGTGAGCCCGTCTCACCCGCTGTCCTCGCCGGGCTATTTCCGCGATGTGCAGAACCGTCTCAAGAAGTTCGTTGAGAGCGGCCAGCTTGGCCTCTTCAAGAACGGCTACTGGGACAATCCGGCCTATAAACTGCCGCCCGAAGCTGATCTGATGGCGACCACGCACTATCTCGAGGCGCTCGATCTGCAGAAAGAGGTGGTGAAGGTTCACACGATCTTCGGCGGCAAGAACCCTCACCCGAACTGGCTCGTGGGTGGTGTGCCGTGTCCGATCAATGTGGACGGTGTTGGTGGCGTTGGCGCGATCAACATGGAGCGTCTCAACATGGTTGAGTCGATCATCAACAAGTGCATCGAGTTCAACAAGAACGTCTATGTGCCCGACGTGATCGCCATCGGCGGCTTCTACAAAAACTGGCTCTACGGTGGCGGTCTGTCCTCCAAGGCGTGTCTCGCCTACGGTGACATTCCGGAAAACGCGAACGACTTCTCCGCGGAGCAGCTTCACCTGCCGCGCGGCGCGATCATCAATGGCGATCTCTCGACCGTCTACGACGTTGACCCGCGCGATCCGGAGCAGGTTCAGGAATTCGTCGATCACTCGTGGTACGAATACGGCGAGCCGGGCAAAGGCCTGCACCCGTGGGATGGGGAAACCTCTCCGAAGTTCGAGCTTGGCCCGAACGCCAAGGGCACCCGCACCAACATCAAAGAGCTTGATGAGGGCGCGAAATACTCTTGGATCAAGGCGCCGCGCTGGAAAGGTCACGCGATGGAAGTGGGGCCGCTGGCCCGTTACATCGTTGGCTACGCGAAGGGTCATGAAGAGATCACGGATCAGGTCAACGGCTTGCTTCGCACGATGGATCTGCCGGTCGATGCGCTCTTCTCGACGCTCGGTCGTACGGCGGCTCGCGCGCTCGAATCCGAGTATTGCGGTCGCCTGCAGAAGCACTTCTTCGACAAGCTGGTGACGAACATCAAAAACGGCGACAGCTCCACGGCGAACGTCGAAAAGTGGGATCCGTCGACTTGGCCGGCCGAGGCAAAAGGCGTTGGCATGACCGAGGCCCCGCGTGGTGCTCTGGGTCACTGGATCAAGATCAAGGACGGTCGCATCGAGAACTACCAGTGCGTCGTGCCGACGACATGGAACGGGTCGCCGCGCGATGCCGCAGGCAACATCGGGGCGTTCGAAGCATCGCTTCTCAACACGCCGATGGAACGTCCGGAAGAACCGGTCGAAATCCTGCGCACGCTGCACTCGTTCGACCCGTGTCTTGCCTGTTCGACCCACGTGATGTCTCCGGACGGGGATGAACTCACGACCGTCAAAGTGCGCTAAGGGAGGATCGCACCATGAAAAAACTCATCGCACTCTCCATGCTGATGGCAACCCCTGCGCTGGCCCATGAGGGTCACGCAGAACTCGCTGGCAGTCACGGGCATCAGGCCGCGCATTTCGCGATGGCGGCCATTGCGGCCGCTGTGGTCTGGCTCGTGGTTGAGACGGTCAAAGGTAGGGCCGCGCGCACCAAGGGGGAATGACGGATGGCTGACGATTCCATTCACACCCCGAACCCGAACATGCCGCTCCCCTTGGAGGCGTCCCGCCTGACAGGGGATGCAACGGCCGAGGACATTGAAAGCATCCGCACGCGGACGTCAGTCTTTGTCTACGAATGGCCGGTGCGCCTGTGGCATTGGGTGAATGCGCTCGCGATCATGATCCTGTGCTTTTCGGGTTGGTTCATCGCGTCTCCGCTTCCGTCCATGGACTACGCCGAGGCGACGTATCAGTTCGTTATGGGCTACATCCGCTTCGCACACTTCGCGGCAGGGATGATCCTCACTGTGGGTTTCTTCGGGCGCATCTACTGGGCGTTCGTTGGCAACCACCACGCCAAGCAACTCTTCTACATTCCGGTGTGGAAAAAGCGCTGGTGGCAGGAAGTTGTCTTCGAGTTGAAGTGGTATGCTTTCCTTGAAAAAGAGCCGAAGAAATACGTGGGTCACAACCCTTTGGCGCAAACCGCTATGTTCTTCTTCATGACGCTTGGTCTGACCTTTATGATCCTGACCGGTTGGGCGCTCTATTCCGAAGGCACAGGGCAGGGCAGCTTTGCTGATAGCGTGGCTGGTTGGGTTTTGACGCTCTTTGGCAATAGCCAGATCGTCCACTCCGTTCATCATCTCGGCATGTGGTTCATTGTGGTCTTTATGATCATCCACATCTACGCGGCGATCCGCGAAGACATCCTGTCGCGCCAGTCCATGGTCTCGACGATGATTTCGGGGACGCGGACGTTCAAGGACGACCGTCCGGAGTAATCTTCCGATCGTGCCGCAAGGCGACAAATCAGAATCAAAGAATGGCGGGGGCAACCTCGCCTTTCTGCATTTTTGCCTTTCGGTTTTTGGATGAATCGGAAATAAACTTTCCACCCACATTTCTGGATATGCGAATTGTTATGCGCAAAATGCAGCAATTTCCGCGTCTTAACGGTGTGCCATTGTATTCCGAAAAATGCGTGAGCCCGAAAATCAGAAGGAATACGATCACTGGACAACAAGATCGGAAACTAACCATCCACCCGTTTGGGCGCTAACAGACGCGCAAGGGGCAGGATGGGTCCTTAGGAGGAAGGGCAGATGACTGCACGAATTTTGATCCTCGGCATCGGCAATGTGCTGTGGGCGGATGAGGGCTTTGGTGTGCGCTGCGTCGAAGAACTTGCGCAGACCTATGCGTTCGGACCGGAGGTCAAGCTGCTGGACGGTGGCACGCAGGGTCTCTATCTCCTGCCGTTTCTTGAAGACGTCGACACGCTCCTCGTCTTTGACGCGGTGGACTACGGTTTGGAGCCAGGCACGCTCAAAATCGTCGAGGACGATGAGGTGCCGTCCTTCATGGGCGCAAAGAAAATGTCGCTCCATCAGACCGGCTTTCAGGACGTGCTCGCGACCGCTGAACTCAAAGGCATCTGCCCCGAGCGTCTGATCCTCATCGGCTGCCAGCCCGAGGAACTCGAAGACTACGGCGGAGGTCTGCGTGACATCGTCGCGGCCCAGATCGCGCCCGCGATCGAGATCGCGCTCGAAAAACTCCGCGCGCTGGGTGTCGCTTTCGAACTCGGTCAAACGCCGACCAACGACCTCGCCGATCCGTCCATCATGCGCGGCGCCTATGAGGATGGCCGTCCGAGCGAAGAAGAGGCGTGCCGCATCGGCGACGACCGCTTCCTGCCGCAGGTCTGATCCGATGTGTGTCGGCATTCCTATGAAAATCCTCTTCGGTGAAGACCTCCACGCGACGGCCACCGACGGGGAACAGAACCACCTGATCGACATGTCCCTGACGGGGCCGGTCGAGCCGGGGACATGGGTTCTCACCTTCCTCGGGACCGCACGAGACGTGCTCGACGAAGAGCAGGCCCTCAAAATCCAAAGCGCGCTCAAGGGCCTCGCGGCTCTGATGGAGGGCCGCGATCTCGGTGACGCCTTCGCTGATCTCGAAGCACGCGAACCACAACTGCCGCCGCACCTGCAGGCGGCCTATGACAAGGGAGAGACAGTCGGATGAGCCATCCATTGATTGAACGATTGACCAGCGAATTCGGCTGGCCGGTTCTGGACACCGAACATGACATTCGCGAATTCGGCAGCCTGCCGGGAACGCACGTCTTCTTTTGCCCGGGCGATCCGAAACGCAATCTGGAGAGCGCCGACGTGGCCGTGATCCTGCCTGAGCTTAAACTCGCGTTTCAGGGCAAGTTCGACTGCGCCGTAGTGGGTGCGGGCGTGGAAACGGCGCTGCGCGAGGCGACCGGCGTGCTCAAAACCCCCTCGCTGATTTTCTACCGCGACGGACAGTTCCTCGCCGGTATTCCGAAGGTCCGCAACTGGGACGACTACATGAACCGCATCGCGCAAATCCTCGCGATGCCCACGCCGCAGCCGGCGTAAGGGACAAGAAGGACACGCACACATGGTAAACAACTTTCAGCTTCCGCCGATGGGATTTGGTCCCGGGTCTCAGGTCGAAGAGGGCGAAGACCTCGAATACATGGACATGCCGCAGGACATGCGGACCTATAGCCTCCACGTGCCGGAAATGGACGAGATGGGCGATGTGTCTGCCGCTCTCGAAATGATGGAACAAATCTCCCGCGCCTGCGCTGTCGCTGCAGAGACCGGCATCGGGGAAACCTTTGATCTCAGCGGGTTGAATGCGGAAAACCGTGCTCTCATGGCGGAAACAATGGGCGCGGGCGAAGTGGCGATGAAAGTGCGCGGCATTCCCGCCGTCGCCGTTCAGGAAAGCGTGTTCGCGGGTGTTTGGGGCCTCAAGGCGGCAGGTGTCGACAAGATCGAAGTGGGCCGTGTGCCGGACCTCGCGCAGAGCCGTGCGCATGAGCCGTTCCGCCCCGCGCTCTTGAATGATGCGCCGCGCACCGTTGGCGTGGTCAACGCGCCCTCACTGCTCGTCGAGCTGATTGATAAATCGAAGACCTACACGCTTGGCGATGTGCCGCATGTTGTGAACCTCACGCTGCTGCCGCACACCGAGGAAGACCTCGCATGGCTCGCACAGGCGCTCGGGCAAGGCGCGACAGAAGTGCTCTCTCGCGGGTATGGCAACTGCCGGGTGACGGCGACGGCGCTGCCCTATGTCTGGCGCGTGCAGTTCTACAACTCGATGGACACGCTGATCCTCGACACGTTTGAAGTGACCGACATGCCGGAGGTCGCGCTCGCCGCGAAAGAAGACCTCGAAGACAGCGCAGAGCGCGTCAAAGAAGTGCTGGAGGCCATCCGATGAGCGGGTTTGAGGGCTCCTATCTGGGCGCGAATGATAAAATCTCCGATCAGGCGATCATGGAGTGCAAAATCTGCTGGACGCCCTACGATCCGGCGGAAGGCGATGACACGCGCTCCATCCTGCCCGGCACGCCGTTCCTCGCGTTGCCGGAGGACTGGAAATGCCCGAACTGCGACGCACCGAAAGAGCAGTTTCTTGTCTCTGAGGACCCGGGTTCCGACGCCATGCTCGCGGCCGCCCGCCTGTCGCGCAAGACCGAAGCACTGGTGAATGATTTCACCGAGGTCTGGCACGCGAAAATGCGGGATGTGCCGCTGGTGAACAAGCTCCTGCATGTGCAGGCTGTGGGCTTTATGGAATACGACGGCCGCCCCCTCGGTGTCCTAATCTCACCATGGTTTATGAACCTGATGATGCTCCCCGCCGAGGGGGAGGACTGGAGTGAATTGAAAGCTGGTGAGAAGGAAGTTATCTCTTTCCCTTCAGGCGATTACGAGTTCATCCATAACACCCGCGAGCAAACTGGCGGCTACAAGGCCTGTTCTCTGTTTTCGCCGATGGGGGACTTCAAGACCCACCAACAGGCCGTTGATGTCGCTGCTGCTGTGATGGTCCACCTGTTCGAAGAAGAGCATCGTGCCGAGACCGACCGCCGCGCCGACATTCGTGCTGCCCGTGAGGACGAAGTTGCCGCCGTAGAGGCCGCAGAACGCGAGGAGGCCGAGGCCGAGGCACGCGCCGAGGAACTGGCATCCGCGCCGTCCCGTCGTCAGGTTCTGACCGCAGGACTTGCATCCGCGCCGGAACAGGCAGAGGCTACCGGAGAGTAACTTACCATGACGTCCTCATTTGCCCCTCTTGCTGCCACCTGTGCTCCGGCTCTGCCGGTGCAGCAGTTGGTTATTGGCAAGCCGGTGGGTGAGGTCGTCGCCCTGATCCCGCGACTGTTCAATCTCTGCAAAGGGGCGCAGGAAGCGGCGGTCAAACTTGCGCTTGGTGTCGATCTCGGGGCCACAGCGACCGCCGATCTCGGGGCCGAGTTCGCGCGTGATCACCTTCTTCGTCTCGGGCTGATCTTGCCGAAGAGCCTCGGTCTTGATCCTCTGCCGGTCGGGCAGGGGGCTGAGGGCCTGATGCCCGCGGATATGCCTGCGGACTGGGATGCGTTCAGCGCATGGATGGAGAGCGGACAGGGCTTTGCGCCCGTGTTTGCCGCGCTCAATGAGGCGTTTGAAGCGGGCGAAGCGGTGGCGGTTTTGCCGACACCGACGGACGACGACTTCTTTGAGGCGGGGGCCTATGAAAACTCCACCGCGATCAGACATATTCAAAAACCGTTGATGCAAATCATGGAAGAGAAGTTTGGACGCGGTCCATTGTGGCGCGCGACAGCCCGTCTCCTGGATTTGCAGGACTGTCTGTCGGGCGACCTGCCTGCGCCGCGTCTGATTGGCGACGGGGCAGCGCTCGTTCCGGCGTCGCGCGGTGTCTACGCTGTGCGTGCGACGGCCAAAGACGGGTATGTGACGCAATTCTCGCGGGTGACCCCGACGGATCACCTCATGGCCTCGGGTGGTATCATGGAGAAGACCTTGGAAAACCTGCCAGCCTCGAAACACCACCTCGCTGCGGTCGTTCTCGACACGCTCGACCCGTGTGTGCCCGTGAACCTGTCCGGAGGCGCGGCTGATGCATGAAATGTCGCTCGCAGAAGGCATCCGCACGGTGATTGAGGATAGCGCGCGCGTGAACGGGTTCGATCACGTGAAAAAGGTGCGCGTCGAAATCGGGAAATTCGCGGGCGTTGAAAAGCCCGCGCTGGAATTCGCGTTTGACGTGGTCATGCGCGGTTCTGTGGCCGAAGGAGCCATATTGGAAATGATCGACCTGCCGGGAAAAGCCATGTGCTACGACTGCGCGAAAGAGGTCGAGATTGAACACCGCTTGGACCTCTGCCCGATTTGTGGCGGTGGCAAGCTGATGCCCTCAGGGGGCGATGAAATGCGGATCAAAGATTTGGAGGTCAACTGATGTGTACGGTTTGCGGATGCGGATGCGGAACGGCGAGCGTTGAGGGGCATGGTCACGACCATTCCCATAGCCATGATCACGCCCATGGCCACGATCATCACCACCACGATCACGCGCATGATCACCACCATCATCACGATGGCGATAACATGCATTTCGGCCATGGGCCTGCGGGCACAGAAGTGCCGGGCATGTCGCAGGACCGTCTGATCGAGATCGAAACCAACATCCTCGCCAAAAACGACCGGTATGCGGATGGCAACCGTCACAAACTCGCTCATCTCGGTGCGTTTGCGGTGAACCTTGTGTCCTCGCCAGGCTCGGGCAAGACGACCCTGTTGTGTAAGACAATCGAGATGCTCGGGGATCAACCTCTCGCTGTGATCGAGGGAGATCAGCAGACCGCCAATGATGCAGAGCGCATCCGCGAAACGGGTGCACGCGCTGTGCAGGTGAACACCGGCAAGGGCTGTCACCTCGACGGCCATATGGTTGGTCATGCGCTTGAACATCTGACGCTCGAAGAGTGCGCGATGCTCTTTATCGAGAACGTTGGCAACCTCGTGTGTCCCGCCGGTTTCGACCTCGGCGAAGATTGCAAGGTTGCGATCCTCTCGGTCACTGAAGGCGAAGACAAGCCTTTGAAATATCCGGATATGTTTACCGTGTCGGAAATTGCGCTGTTGAATAAAGTGGACCTCGCGCCCTATTGCGATGTCGATCTGGATCTCTACGAGGCCAACCTGCGCCGCGTGAATCCGCAGATTGAAATCCTGCGCGTGTCCGCCCGCACCGGCGAAGGGATGGAGGCATGGGTCGATTGGCTCAAGCATCGCCTCGCCACCAAGCCGGTCCACGTTCACCATCATGACGCCGCCGAGTGAGAGACGCCATGGCCCAGACCTTGCCCACAATCCTACTGGTTGATGACGAAGAACATTCGCTCTCCGCGATGCGGATGGCGCTTGAGGACGACTTCGACTGTTTGACCGCGAAAGGCGCGGACGAGGCGCGGGCCTTCATGGAGGAGCATGACGTTCAGGTCGTGTTCTGCGATCAGCGGATGCCCGGCAAAACCGGTGTCGAGTTCCTCTCCGAGGTGCGCGCGACATGGCCGGACACGGTGCGGATCATCATCACGGGCTATACGGAAACCACGGACATGATCGACGCGATCAACGAGGCGGGGATTTACCAGTTCCTGACAAAGCCTTGGCATCCCGATCAGCTCATGATGGCCGCCAAAAACGCCGTCGATCTGTTCCGTCTGACCCGCGATCACGACCGTATGTCTCTGGAAATGCGGTATCTTTCCAAATCTGTCGAGGTGAAGCTCGAGGCCCAGCGGAAAGCCCTTCGTGAGGGGATGGGATTCGAGAGCGTGCTGCGCTCTGCCAATTCTCCGATGAACGCGGTGATCGAACAGGCGCGCCAGTTTGCGACCTTCGATGTACCGGTGATCCTGTCGGGTGAGGCTGGGACAGGAAAGCGGACGCTCGCGCGGGCGATGCATTATGCGTCACTGCGCTCGGATAAACCGTTTTTCGAGTTCGACTGCACGGCCGTGGATGACGACATTCTGGAGATGGAACTCTTCGGTGCGCGGCGCGGGGCGAACACGGGTCTGCCGACGAACAAGGCGGGTCTGTTTCAGAAAGCCGATCGCGGGACGCTCTATCTATCGGGGATCGAGGCGCTCTCTCCGCGTCTGCAACTGCTTCTTCTGCGGGCCGCCCGCGATGGCGCGTTCCGTCCTTTGGGTGGCCACGAAATGATGCGCTCCAACGTGCGCCTTTTGATAGGGACCCACCGCGATCTGCGACTGGAGGTCTCGGAAGGTCGGTTCAACCCAGAGACCTATTACTCGCTCGCCCGCACAACACTTTGCGTGCCGCCGTTGCGGGAGCGTCGTGAAGACATCGGCATTTTGGCCCAGACCTATCTCTTTGAAGCGGCGGAAGAGCACGGGAAACCTGTGAAGGGGCTCTCGGACGATGCCCTCCAGTTCCTCTCCGATTACGACTGGCCGGGCAATATGCGCGAGCTTGAGAACGAAGTCGTGCGGATGCTGATTTTCTCGCAGGACGCGCTGCTTGGGCCGGAACTCATTTCCCGCCACATCCTTCAGGCCACACCGGAAAAACGCGGCGTGAGCGAGACGGCGGTGGATCAAGTGCTCATCGGCACAGGCACGCTCAAGGATCGGGTGGAGCAAATCGAAATGCGCATCTTGCGCGAGACGCTCACCCGCCTGAAATGGAACAAGAGCCGCGCGGCCAACGAACTTGGGCTGTCCCGTGTGGGGCTGCGGGCGAAAATTGAACGCTATGGACTGATTGAGCCCGCACGCTCCGGTGTTCGCAGCCAATCTGACGAGGAGGAATAATCATGTGTCTCGGAATTCCCGGACAGATTGTCGAGATCACGGACGAGAGCCGCATGATGGCCTTGGCCGATGTCTCCGGTGTCAAACGTGAGGTGTCGGTGGCCCCTGTGCTGACCGGTTCGATTGAGGAGCTCATTGGCAAATGGGCGCTGATCCATGTCGGATTTGCTATGGCGATCATTGATGAGGAGGAGGCCGCTGCGACGCTCGAAGCGCTCCATGATCTCGGCGAGGCGCAAGAAGCGCTTGAGGCGATGGCGGAAGGCGACAAAGCCCTCGCGCAAGGCACGGAGGAGCGGGCATGAAATACGCAGAAGAATTCCGCGACCCGAAGGCCGCCAAAGCGCTCCTCGCGAAAATCGCAGAGACCTGCGACGCGATTGGTGCGACGAAGGAAAAGCCGGTCTACATCATGGAGATTTGTGGCGGTCATACCCACGCGATCTTCCGCTATGGCCTTGATAAGCTGACCCATCCGGGTGTCGAATTTATCCATGGACCGGGCTGTCCGGTGTGTGTGCTTCCAATGGCACGCGTGGACGAATGCGTTGAGATTGCGGAACGGCGTGACGTAATCTTCACGACCTTCGGCGACGCGATGCGCGTGCCGGGGCAGAAGAAATCCCTGATGCAAGCCAAGGCCGACGGCGCGGACATTCGCATGGTCTACAGCCCACTTGATGCGCTCGAACTCGCCCGTCGCAATCCGGACCGCGAGGTGGTGTTCTTCGGCCTCGGGTTTGAAACGACAACGCCCTCCACCGCTCTCTCGATTCAGCAGGCGTCGCGCGAAGGGCTCACCAACTTCACCGTGTTCTGCAACCACATCACCGTCCCGCCGCCCATCAAGGCGCTCTTGGATGATCCCTATATGATGCTTGACGGCTTTGTCGGGCCGGGACATGTGTCCATGGTTATCGGCACGCATCCATATGATTTCATTGCGGAAGACTACGGAAAGCCGATTGTCGTCGCGGGGTTCGAGCCGCTTGATCTGCTCCAATCCGTTCTCATGGTCCTCACCCAGATCAAAGAGGGCCGTGCGGAGGTCGAGAACCAGTATTCCCGCGTTGTGCCGGAGCACGGCAATCCGGTCTCCGTTGCCGCGATTGAAGATGTCTATGAGATGCGCCCGTCGTTTGAGTGGCGCGGTCTTGGCGAGATCGACAAATCGGGTCTGCGCATTCGAGAGAAATACCGCGCCTATGATGCCGAAGAGAAATTCGGGATCGGCTATGCGGCAGGCGAGCGCAGTGTGCAGGAGCCGGAGGGCTGCGAATGTGGTGCCGTGATGACTGGCCGCATGAAGCCGACGCAATGTCCGCAATTTGGCAAGGGCTGCACGCCCGAGATGCCGCTCGGTGCTCTGATGGTGAGTTCCGAAGGCGCCTGCGCGGCCTATTATCAATACGGTGGTGCCCGCGCAGCCGAGCCCGCCGAATAAGCATTCCATAATTAGAAAGGCCAGAGAAATGGCACTCAGAGGCGACAAAGTCACGCTGGCACATGGTGGCGGCGGCAAGGCAATGCGGGATTTGATCGAGGAAGTGTTCACCGCCGTGTTCGAACCCGACAGCATGGAAGATCAGGCGCGCCTAATGTCTGACGCGCTCCAAGAACCGGGCGCGCAGCTTGCCTTTACGACGGATAGCTTTGTGGTCGAGCCGGTCGAATTTCCGGGCGGAGATATTGGCAAGATTGCCGTCTGTGGAACGGTCAATGATCTGGCCGTGGGCGGTGCGACGCCTCTGTGGTTGTCGGCGGCGTTCATCATCGAAGAAGGCACAGAGATCGCGCTGTTGAAACGTGTCGTCGCCTCAATGAAGGCGGAGGCCGAGAAAGCGGGCGTGCGCATTGTGACGGGTGACACGAAGGTCGTCGAACGCGGCTCTGCGGATACCGTCTTTGTCACAACTTCCGGCGTCGGTGTGATCCCTGCGGGACGGAACCTGCGGGCGGAGGCGGTCCAAGAGGGCGACGTCGCCATCGTGAACGGGGTGTTGGGCGACCATGGGGCGACTATCCTCGCGGCGCGCGGGGACATGGCGCTGAGCGCTGATCTCCAATCCGACTGTGCGGGTCTCGGGCATCTGATGGCCGCCGTCGCGGAGGCCTGCCCGAACCTGCGGTGCGCGCGCGACGCGACGCGGGGCGGCGTGGCGTCTTGTTTGAATGAGATCGCAGAGGCGGCAGGTGTTGCCATTGAACTCGATGAAGACGCACTCCCGCTTCGGACCGAAGTGAAAGGGATGTGCGAAATCCTCGGGCTTGATCCGCTTTACCTCGCCAACGAAGGGCGTCTCGTTCTCTTCGTCCCTGCGGACGAGGCGGACGCCGCGCTTGCTGCCATGCGGACGGTGCCGGAGGGTGAGGGGGCTGTGATCATCGGCAAGGCAAAACCTGCAGGGCCGGGGCCGAAGGTGACCATGCGCACGCTCTTTGGTGGTGCGCGGATTGTCGATATGCTCGTCGGTGAACAGTTGCCCCGCATTTGCTAAGTTGTGATAGTCCCGTCAAAACAGAGAACGGTTTGAGGGATTTATCATGCAGGGCTGGCTCGGATTTCTGATCGCATTCATCGCGTTTTTCGCGACACATGCCATCCCAGTGCGACCGCCGGTGAAAGCGCGTCTCGTGGCGCTCATCGGGGCGCGCGGCTTCTCAATTGCTTACTCCCTCTTATCCCTCGCTGTGCTCATCTGGCTTCTTATGGCGGCTGGACGCGCGCCGTTTGTGCCTCTTTGGGGCAAGCCGCTGTGGATCAATCACCTCGTTATGACGCTCATGTTGCCCGCCTGTCTCCTTCTGGCATTTGCCATCGGGCGGCCCAACCCGTTCTCTTTCGGCGGCGGGAAGAGTGAGGCCTATGTGCCTGAAAAACCGGGCCTTATCCGGTGGGTGCGTCATCCTCTGTTGGTAGTCTTGCTGATCTGGTCTAGCACGCATGTGATTGCGAATGGCGATCTGGCGCATGTCCTTGTGTTCGGGTCATTCGCAATTTTCTCCGTCTTCGGGATGCGGATGATCGACCGGCGCAAGCGTCGGCAGATGGGCGCGCGACATGACGACTTACGCATTGCGACACGGTCCGCCCCTCTCTTCACGACCCAAGCAACGCCGTCAGGACTCATCATACGCGGGCTTCTAGGAGTCGCACTCTACGGGGTTTTGCTCTTTGCACACGGGCCAGTCATCGGGATCAGCCCCTTGCCGTGAGCGCCCAGGCAGCTATCTGACTAACCTGCCTGAATTAAGTGCAATTCGGCAGAGATAGGTAGATCGGTGTGACGAATGCTGCCAAGCAGCAAGAAAAATTAACGCGCTGTCTTGCTATGTATTTTGAATGTGACTTAGCGTCGCTAAAGAGCTTGACGAGATACTGCGCGAATGTGCGCGTGGGATCTCCAATTCACATAAGAAGGTGACCCATGGCTTCGACCTCTTCCCCGAATTTCCGCGACGCCCTGCTTCGGCATTTGACCTACACCATGGGTAAGGACCCCGAGCACGCGCAGTTTTTCGATTGGCGTATGGCGCTGAGCCACGCCATCCGTGACCGGATCGTGGACACGTGGGTCTCCTCAACGCGCAAGACGTATCAGCAGGACGGCAAGCGGGTTTACTACCTCTCCATGGAGTTCCTGATCGGGCGCTTGCTTGAAGACGGTATTGTGAACCTCGAACTGGTGGATGAGGTCAAAGAGGCTCTCACGAGCTTCGGCATGGATTATCGCACCATTCTGGACGACGAACCCGACGCCGCGCTCGGCAATGGCGGCTTGGGCCGTCTGGCGGCTTGCTTCCTCGACAGTCTTTCCACCATCGGGTGTCCAGCCATGGGCTATGGCATCCGCTATGAGAACGGTCTCTTCAAACAGAGCTTTGTCGATGGCCGTCAGGTCGAGAGCCCGGAGACATGGCTCCAAGAACCGCATCCGTGGGAATTCGAACGTCCCGAAGTGCTGCTGCGCATCGGGTTCGGCGGTGAAGTGAATTACGAGAACGGCAAGACCCTCTGGCGCCCGTCGGAGATGATCGAGGCCGAAGCCTTCGATACCCCGATCTGCGGCTGGCAGGGCAAATGGGCCAACACCCTGCGCCTCTGGGCCGGTCGTGCTGTTGATCCGTTTGACCTCGGGCTGTTCAACTCCGGTGACTTTGCCGCCGCTGCGGAGCACGAAGCCCTCGCGCGGACGATCTCCCGTGTGCTTTATCCCGAGGACAGCAACGAGGCCGGTAAAGAGCTGCGCCTCAAGCAGGAGTATTTCTTCTCCGCAGCCTCCATCCGCGACATTCTCCGCCGCTTTGAGAGCGCGCATGACGATCTGCGTGAACTGCCGAACAAGATTGCCATTCAGCTCAACGACACGCACCCCGCGATTGCAGGGCCGGAACTTCTTCGCATCCTGCACGATGAGCGCGGGTTCTCCTTTGAGGAGGCGCTGGAAATCACACATGGCTGCCTGAACTACACCAACCACACGCTTCTGCCGGAGGCGCTTGAGCGTTGGGACGAGCGTCTCATGGGCCGTCTTCTGCCGCGTCACCTCCAGATCATCGACCGGATTGACGACGCGCACGCCAAGGCCAATCCGTCCCGCACCCTTTCGGCGCGTTCTGACGGGCAGGTCAAGATGGGGGAACTGTCCTTCATCGTCGCCAACAAGGTAAACGGGGTGTCCGCGCTCCACACTGATCTGATGAAGCAGACTGTGTTTAAAGAACTGCACGAGTTGCACCCCGACCGCATCGTGAACCAGACGAACGGCGTCACGCCGCGCCGTTGGGTCCATAGCTGTAACCCCGCTCTGTCCTCTCTCATCACCGAGAGCATCGGGGACGAGTGGGTCGCGGATCTCGAACAGCTCAGAAAGCTCGAAGGGGTGATTGACGACAAAGGCTGGCTCGACCGCTTTATGCAGGTCAAGCAGAACAACAAGCAGGCCCTTGTGGATTACGTCGCCAAGTCGCACGGTGTCGTTTTGAACCCGAACGCGATGTTCGACGTCCAGATCAAGCGGATGCACGAATACAAGCGTCAGCACCTCAATATCCTTGAAACCATCGCCCATTGGCAGGAGATCAAGGATAACCCGCATGCCGATTGGGTGCCGCGCGTCAAAATCTTCGCGGGGAAAGCGGCGCAGGGCTATTACTTCGCCAAAGATATCATCCGACTGATCAACGACGTTTCGAAGGTGGTGAACGCGGATGTGGAGACGCGCGATGCGCTTCAGGTGATCTTCTTGCCGAACTACAATGTGAGCCTCGCAGAACGTCTCATTCCGGCGTCCGATCTGAGTGAACAGATTTCGACCGCTGGTAAAGAAGCGTCTGGCACGGGCAACATGAAATTCGCGCTCAACGGCGCGCTGACGGTCGGCACGCTCGACGGGGCCAACGTCGAAATTCGCGAGCAAGTCGGGGAAGAGAACTTCTTCCTCTTCGGCTTGTTGGCGGACGAAGTCATGCAGCGCCGGATGATCCACGACCATGCGCAACAGGCGATTGATGCCGATCCGCGTCTGGGCCGTGCACTCGCCGCATTGCGCGATGGAACCTTCACTCCGGAGGAGCCGGGACGCTACAATCACATCGCGGATAACCTCACTTGGTCGGACTATTTCCTCGTCTGTTCGGACTTCTCCGACTACTGGCGTGCGCAGCGCGAAGTTGACAAAGCGTATAAGATTAAGCCGAAATGGAGCAAGATGGCTGCTCTGAATACGGCGCGCTCAGGCTGGTTCTCCTCTGACAGGACAATCCGCGGCTACATGTGCGATATTTGGGGGGCAGAGAGTCTGCTTGCCTAGTTTTCGCAGGATTGATCGGTTTGGCGAATCTCCTAAGGTGGCAGAGAATAAAGGGAATTTTTTGATGGCCTCGCCAACCGCCCAAGACTTCGCGGACCCAATAACTTTAGCTCACATCTGCGAAGGAACGTATGACGATCCCTTCGCAGTGCTCGGACCGCACAAAATCGGACGGGTGCGCTACGTCACCTATTTCGACCCCGGCGCCGAGACAATCACGGCGCTGGCGGCGGGCAAGGAATACCCCCTCGCGCCCGTCGACGGGTATAAAGGCCTTTTCCACGGAAAGGTTTCCGGCGCAAAACCCTATGTGATCCGCGGGAAGTTCGGGGGCGATATCTGGCAGGTTGAAGATGCCTACAGGTTCGGTCCCGTTCTCGGTGATCTCGATGAATACTTGCTCGGCGAGGGCTCTCACCGCGAGTTGTGGAAAGCCCTCGGCGCGCATGTCATTGAGCACGAAGGCGTCAAAGGCACGCACTTCGCGGTCTGGGCACCGAATGCCCGTCGCGTCTCTGTCGTTGGCGACTTCAACGCGTGGGACGGTCGTCGCCATGTGATGCGCAGACGCGGGGCGACGGGAGTCTGGGAAATCTTCATGCCGGACCTCGGGGACGGCACGATCTACAAATACGAAATTCTCGGTGCCTACGGTGAGGCGGCGCTCAAGGCCGACCCCGTTGGCTTCGGTGCGCAGCATCCGCCGGAAACGGCCTCGGTCGTGCGCGATATCTCCGGCTATGGCTGGTCCGATGACGCGTGGATGTCGACCCGTGAGGCCGTCCAGAAGCGTGACAAGCCGATCTCGATCTACGAGGTGCAGCTCGGGTCTTGGCGGCGCAAGGAGGGCGGGCGTCCGATTTCCTACAAGGAAGCCGCTGTTGAGCTGGTGAATTATGCCAAAGACATGGGATTTACTCACATCGAACTGATGCCGGTGTCCGAATATCCCTATGACGGCTCTTGGGGCTATCAACCGGTGGGTATGTTCGCCCCGACGATCCGTTTCGGTCCTCCGCATGAATTCCGCGATCTTGTGGAGTCCGCACATGAGGCAGGTCTCGGGATTTTGCTCGACTGGGTGCCGGGACACTTCCCGACAGATAGCCATGGTCTCGCGAAATTCGACGGCACGGCGCTCTATGAGCACGCCGACCCGCGCGAAGGGTTCCATCAGGACTGGAACACGCTCATTTACAACTACGGGCGGCACGAGGTGTCCAATTACCTGACCTCCAACGCGCTTTACTGGTTCAAGGAATACCACATCGACGGTCTGCGCGTGGATGCGGTCGCGTCGATGATTTACCGCGACTATTCGCGCAAGGACGGGGAATGGATCCCCAACTCCCGCGGCGGACGCGAGAATTTCGAAGCCATCGGCATGCTCCAGACGATGAACACCCTCGTTTACGGCGAGGTCGAGGGCGCGATGACGGCGGCTGAGGAAAGCACGGCATTTGCAGGCGTGTCCGCGCCGGTTGATACGGGCGGCCTAGGCTTCGGGTTCAAATGGAACATGGGGTGGATGAACGACACGCTCGACTACATGTCGCGCGAACCCGTCCACCGCAAATACCATCACCATCAAATGACCTTTGGCCTCCACTACGCCTTTTCTGAGAACTTCATCCTGCCGATCAGCCACGATGAAGTGGTGCATGGCAAAGGCTCCATGCTCACCAAAATGCCGGGCAATGAGTGGGAGAAATTCGCCAACCTGCGGGCCTATTACGGGTTCATGTGGGCGCATCCGGGCAAGAAGCTTTTGTTCATGGGGCAGGAGTTTGGCCAATGGCATGAGTGGAATTACGAGTCGGAGATCGACTGGGCCTGCCTCGGTTATCACATGCACAGCGGGGTTCAGAACCTCGTTCGCGACCTCAACCATCTCTATACCTCAACGCCGTCTCTTTATGAGAAAGACTGCGAGGAAGATGGCTTCCAGTGGATTGAGGCGAATGACTCCGAGAACTCGATCTATGCCTGGGTCCGCCGAGGCGGAGCTGGACAGCCGGAGGTCGTCGTCGTGTGTAATTTCACGCCTGTTGAACGCACCGGCTACAAACTCGGTCTGCCGTCCACCGGCACGTGGATCGAAGCACTCAATACCGACGCCGAGATTTATGGCGGCGGCGGGCGTGGAAATATGGGGAAAATCATCGCGGAAGACGGAAGTTGGCAAGGGCAGGGGGCCTTCGCAACTTTGACGCTTCCACCACTAAGCACGCTGATTTTTGTCAAGTAAACAGCGTGACGGGAAAACCGGTCTCTCGAAACCGGTCACTTGGGGAGAAGGAATAGAAAATGCCGCACATGGGAAACCGACTTTCAAATCGCTCAATGGCTTTCGTTCTGGCCGGTGGGCGTGGGTCTCGTCTCAAGGAACTTACAAACAATCGCGTGAAACCTGCCGTTTATTTCGGTGGGAAAAACCGGATCGTTGATTTCGCGCTGTCGAATGCGCTCAACTCCGGCATCCGGAAGATGGCGATTGCGACGCAATACAAGGCGCACTCCCTGATCCGCCACATCCAACGTGGCTGGACATTTTTCCGCGCGGAACGGAATGAATTCATCGACATTCTTCCGGCGTCCCAACGCTATGAGGAGAGCACATGGTATCGCGGCACTGCGGACGCTGTTGCCCAGAACATCGACATCATTGACAGCTATGACGTTGATTACATTCTAATCCTCGCGGGCGACCACATCTACAAGATGGATTATGAAATCATGATCCGTCAGCACGTGGAAACCAATGCCGACGTGACGATCGGCTGTCTGACCGTTGATCGGAAAGAAGCGAGCGCCTTTGGCGTGATGGGGGTCGATGAAAACGACCGCATCGTCTCCTTCCTCGAAAAGCCCGCTGATCCGCCCGCGATCCCGGGCGAGCCGAACAAGGCGCTCGCGTCCATGGGGATTTATGTGTTCAGCTGGAAGTTCCTGCGAGAGCTTCTGCTCGCCGACATGGAGGACAAATCCTCCAGCCACGATTTCGGCAATGACTTGATCCCGTCGATTGTGAAGAACGGCAAGGCACAGGCCCACCGCTTCACCGACAGTTGCGTGCGTCATTCGGAGGCGGAGGCGTATTGGCGTGACGTGGGCACGATTGATGCCTACTGGAAGGCGAACATCGACCTCACGGACTTTACGCCCGAGCTTGATATGTGGGACCGCGATTGGCCGATTTGGACCTATTCGGAGAACACGCCGCCCGCGAAGTTCATTCACGACCGCCCCGACCGTCGTGGTTCTGCTGTGAGTTCGATGGTGTCCGGCGGATGTATCATCTCGGGCACGGAGATCCGCGAAAGCCTTTTGTTCACTGACGTGCGGACGAACTCCTATTCGTCGCTTGAGCGGGCCGTGGTCTTGCCGAAGGCGGAAATCGGACGACATTGTCGTCTCAAGAATGTGGTGATCGACCGCGGCGTTCAGATCCCTGCGGGGCTGGTCGTGGGCGAAGACCCCGAGGTAGATGCACGCTGGTTCCGCGTGTCAGAGGGCGGGGTCACTCTCATCACTCAAGAAATGATCGACAAGAGGGCAGCAGGCGTATGATCAAGGTTCTTTCGGTCACATCGGAATGCGTTCCGTTGGTCAAAACCGGAGGTTTGGCGGATGTTGCGGGCGCATTGCCCGGTGCATTGGCCCCACATGGCGTAGAAATGCGCACTCTGTTGCCCGGCTACCGAGAGGTGCTCTCGGCGCAACCAGACGCCGAAACAGTGTTCGAAGTCTGGGACCTGTTCGGCGGTCCCGCGCGCGTTCGTCGTGGCGTGCTCGGTTCCGGCTCCGAGGCGTCCGTTCTCTACATTCTTGACGCACCGCATCTGTATGACCGTGACGGACGTCCCTACACCGGGCCGGACGGGCACGATTGGGGCGACAATGCCCAGCGGTTTGCGGCTCTTTCTCTCGCCGCGGCCATGATTGCGACGCACGGCATTGAGGAATGGTTTCCCGATGCGATGCATCTCCACGACTGGCAGGCGGGTCTCACCCCGATCTATCTTCGTGAACTGGGTGCGGCAGAGCGTGTGAAAACGCTCATGACCATTCACAACGTCGCCTTTCAGGGCTGTTACGGCGCCGATATGGTCGAAACGCTCGGATTGCCGCCGCAGGGCTTTACGTCGGGCGGGTTCGAATACTGGGGCCAGCTGTCGATGCTCAAGGCGGGGATTATCGCCTCTTCGAAGGTCTCCACAGTTTCACCAACCTATGCGCGTGAGCTCATGGATGGCTCTTTCGGCATGGGCATGGAAGGTGTTCTTGCGGCCCGTGGCGGCGATTTTACAGGCATTCTCAATGGGATCGACCTCGACGTGTGGTCGCCGTCCTATAAATCCGCACGCGGAAAGGCAAAGCACAAGGCCCTTTTGCGCGAGGAAATGCACCTGCCAGAGAGCGACGGCCCGCTCTGCGTTGTGATCTCCCGTTTGACGGGGCAGAAGGGCTTTGATCTCCTGCTTGAGTCCCTTCCTACGCTGCTCAAAAACGGTGGGCAACTGGCGCTTCTTGGCTCCGGTGAGGGCTATTTCGAGAGTGCGTTCCGCGATGCCGCGCTCCGTCACGAAAACGTCTCTGTGCGCATTGGTTATGACGAGGGGCTGGCACGGCGGTTGATCGCGGGCGGCGATGCTATTCTCGTGCCGTCGCGCTTTGAACCGTGCGGCCTGACGCAGCTCTACGGCCTGCGCTTTGGCACTCTGCCGCTGGTGTCTCTCACCGGCGGTCTGGCCGATACTGTGATCCCTGCAACGCCTGCGTCTCTCTCCAGAGGGGTCGCAACAGGTCTCCAATTTTACCCGACCTCTGTCGAGGCGCTCAAACATTCGATCAACACGCTCTGTGATCTCTACCAGAAACCAAAGATCTGGCAGCAGATGATCCGCAACGCTATGGCGCAGCCGGTCGGGTGGGACACATCTGCCGCGCAATATGCCGATCTCTTCACGAACATGGTCGGCGCATCCGCCGCGCTAGAGGAAGCCGCCGAATGAGTTCACTGACCGTCCTGGGAGGCCATGCAGCTCCTCTCGGGGCCACGTTTGACGGCGAGGGCGTCAATTTTGCGGTGTTTTCCGAACACGCGCGCCGCATCTCTGTCTGTCTCTTTTCGCCCGATGGCCGGACAGAGACGCACCGTATCGACCTACCCGAACGGGATGGCGATGTGTGGCACGGGTATGTGCCGGGGCTACGTCCGGGACAGCTTTACGGGTTGCGGGCCGATGGCCCCTACGCGCCGCAGGAGGGGCACCGGTTCAACTACAACAAACTGTTGATTGACCCCTATGCCAAGCGACTGACCAAACATCTCGATTGGCACGATAGCCTCATGGGCTACCGCGTCGGCCATGCTGATGTGGACCTGAGTTTCGACAAACGTGACAGCGCCCGCTATATGCCGCGCTGCGTTGTTGAGGACGTGCTCTTCGCATGGGGCAGGGACAAGGCCCCGCACACCCCCATCGCGCAATCCGTGATCTACGAAGCCCATGTCAAGGGCCTCACCCAGATGCACCCGAATGTGCAGCACAAGGGAAAATTCCTTGGCCTTGCCTCTGATGCCGTTCTGGATCACCTGCTGAACCTCGGCGTGACGGCGATCGAGTTGTTGCCCGCACAGGCCTTTCTCAACGACCGGTTTCTCGTCGAAAAAGGGCTGGTGAACTACTGGGGCTATCAGACCCTCGGCTTCTTCGCGCCGGACCCGCGTTACCTCGCCTATGACCAACTCGCCGAATTCCAGCACATGGTCGCGCGCCTTCATTCGGCGGGGATCGAGGTCATTATGGATGTGGTCTACAACCACACCGGCGAGGGGAGCGAGCTTGGCCCGACGCTCTCGTTCCGTGGTCTCGACAACCGGAGCTATTACAGGCTTGCCGACGATCCGCGCTACTACATCAACGACACGGGCACAGGGAACACGCTCAACATCGATCACCCGATGGTGCTTCGCATGGTGCTCGATAGCCTGCGCTATTGGGTCGAAGAGATGCATGTGGACGGCTTCCGTTTCGATCTCTGCACGACGCTCGGCCGTACGCCCACAGGCTTTGATCGCGGCGCGTCGTTCTTTGACGCCATCCGTCAGGATCCGGTGCTCACAAAGGTCAAACTCATCGCAGAGCCATGGGACATCGGTCCGGGCGGCTATCGCGTTGGGGGCTTCCCGCCGCCGTTCCTCGAATGGAATGACAAGTTCCGCGACGGTGTGCGCCGTTTCTGGCGCGGGGATGCGGGCCATGTGGCCGTGCTTGCGGACAGGATCACCGGATCGGCGCTCCAGTTCGACCACTCGGGCCGTCCAGCCACGAGTTCGGTCAACTTTGTCACCGCGCATGACGGGTTCACGCTCATGGATGTCGTGAGCTACACCGCCAAGCACAACGAGGCGAACGGTGAGGGCAACCGTGACGGCCACGGGGACAACTGTTCCGACAACATGGGCGAAGAGGGGCCAACGGATGATCCCGCGATCATCGCCGCCCGCGCGCAACGCCGCCGCAACCTTCTCGCGACCGTGTTCTTCTCACAAGGCACGCCGATGATCTTGGCGGGCGACGAGCTTGGCAACAGCCAGATGGGCAACAACAACGCCTATTGTCAGGACAATGAGATCGGTTGGATCGACTGGTCCGACTATGATCAGGATTTCCTCGACTTCACGCGCCGCCTAATCGCGTTCCGCCGCGAACACCCGATTTTGCGGCAAAAACGGTTCCTTCATAGCCATGAACGGATCGTCGATGGCATCGAAGACCTCTTCTGGTGGCGTCCGGACGGGGAGCCGATGCGCGATAGTGATTGGGGCGCGGCGGAGGTCAAGACGCTCTGCGCGGAAATGCGAATTGCCTCGGGCACACCCGCCTACGCGCAGCGGGAAGAAGCTCTCTTTCTCATCTTCAACCGCGGTGAAGCCGTCGATGTTGTTCTGCCGGAGTGCCCCGATGGCCGTCGTTGGCGGCTCTGGATCGACACTGGTCGTCCCGAGATTGACGGCAAAGTAATGACGAAACCCACAGTTCACGCAGGCACGGAGACGGTGTTGGCACTGGAATTGGAGGCCTACAATGACTGACTTGCGTCTGGTGCTCGCAGAGCAGCGCGGCATCCACCGAAGCTACTATGATCAGATGGGCGGGTTCCACGAACTTGGCGTCGAGGCTGCCGTCTCGCTTCTGGCCGCCCTCGGGATCGACGCGCCGACAGAGGCCGCGGCCCAAGAGCATCTTGATCACGGTGACGGGCATCTGCCATGGGACATCGTGTTTGAGGCGGGCACAAAGCCCTATGTCGATATCGGGGACGCGACTTGGGAACTGATCTTCGAAGACGGGACCATGGTGGAGGGACGCGGGGCTGATAGTCTGCCAGTTGTTCCGCTTGGCATCCATCAACTCGTCTCCGAATTCCCGCATGGGCCACAGCGGATCACCCTTTTGGCCGCGCCGCCGACGATTGAGATGCCAGCGCGCGGTTGGGGTATGACCGCACCGCTCTATGCGCTCGCCCAGAAAGGGATCGGGGCCTATGAGGACCTCATGCCGGTGGTTCAGAGCCTCGGCGCGAAAGGAGCGGGCTTTCTCGGCATCAACCCTGTTCACGCCGGTTTCCCGACCGATCCGGGGCTCTTTAGCCCTTATACCCCGAGCCACCGTCGCAGGTTGAATGTTGGGTATCTGGCATCTGGCACCGGACGTGCGACCAAACTCGTGGATTACGTCAAAGACGGCCCGACGCGGATGAAGGCGCTGCGGAAGGCGTTTGCGAAGCAAAAGCTGTCTCCGGCGTTCCTCGGCTATCTCAATCGCGAGGGCGCGGCGCTCGAAACCTTCGCGTTGCATCAGGCGCTGTCTGAGGTGCACGGTCCGTTCTGGTGCCATTGGCCGGAGGCATTGCAGGACCCGGAGAGCGACGCCTCCGTGCAGGCCCGCGCTGATCTGGCCGAAGACATCCAGTTCCACGCATGGCTCCAGTGGCAGGCAGAGGAAGCGCTCGCCGAGGTGCAGTCTGAGGCCATCGCGAGCGGCATGGCCCATGGGCTCTATCTCGATCTCGCAGTCGGCACGCACCCGCACGGCGCAGAGACGTGGGAAGATCGTGAGAGCTTTGCCTTCGGTGCCTCCCTCGGTGCGCCGCCGGATGCGTTCTCGGCGGATGGTCAGAACTGGGGTCTGGCTCCGTTCAATCCGATTACCCTCCGCGACCGAGGCTATAGCGCTCTGTCCGAGACGTTCGCACGTCAGATGCGGTTTTCCGGCATGATGCGGATCGACCATATTCTCGGGTTCGAGCGGACCTTCTGGGTGCCGGATGGCGCGCCCGGATCCTACGTGACCATGCCCCGAGACTCGATGCTCGCGGTTGCGCGGATCGAAGCGGCGCGGGCAAACGGGATCATCGTTGGCGAAGATCTCGGGAATATTCCCGACGGTTTGCGCGGGGCGCTCTCGGCGTCGGGTGTTCTCGGATGCCGTGTCGCGATGTTCGAGCGCTGGGATTGGGAAACGCCGGAGTTCAAGACGTCTGAGGCCTATGACGAAGCCGCTGTTGCCTCGTTCTCGACCCACGATCTGCCGACATGGCATGGGTGGCGCAAGGGCGCGGACATCACGGCCCGGTTTGAAGCGGGCGGGTTGTCGCCCGAGGAGACCGAGACAGATCTCGACATTCGCACCCAAGAAGTCGCGGCGATTGATCGCGTCATTGAAACAGACAATCAGGATGCGCTTCACAGCTTTCTGGCCGCCACACCGTCCCGTTTGGTTGCGGTTCAGGCCGAGGTGCTCTTTGATATGGTAGATCAGCAGAATCTGCCGGGCACGACGACCGAGTATCCGAACTGGCGGATCAGACTGCCTGGAGGGGGGGCGGCACTCGCCGGCCACGAGAAACTTGAGCGCGTGGCAGAGATCATGCGCCAGAACGACCGATGAGAGAGGAAAACCCATGACGCGTCACGTGGTTGCCACGACACCGATCGAAGGACAGAAACCGGGGACATCCGGCCTGCGAAAGAAAACGCCTGTTTTCATGCAGCCGCACTATCTCGAGAATTTTGTGCAGTCGATTTTCAATGCAACAGGCGGCGCGGAGGGGAAAACCTATGTCGTCGGCGGGGATGGTCGCTACTTCAACGACCGCGCCGCGCAAGTGATCCTGCGCATGGCGGCGGCGAATGGCGCGAAGAAGGTGATCATCGGCCAAAACGCGATCCTGTCGACACCGGCGGCGTCGAACCTGATCCGCATTCGTGAGACCGATGGTGGCATCATTATGTCGGCATCGCACAACCCGGGCGGGCCGAAAGAAGACTTCGGCGTCAAGTTCAACAACCCCAACGGCGGTCCTGCGCCGGAGGGCGTGACCGAGAAGATTTTCGAACAGACGAAGACGCTCACCGAGTATGCGATCTGTGACAGCACCGATATCGACATTGCGACACTGGGGACCAAGACGCTCGAAGGGATGGAGATCGAAGTCGTCGATCCCGTGGCCGATTACGCGGAGATGATGGCGGGCATTTTTGATTTCGACGCGATCAAGGCGCTTTTTGCCTCCGGTTTCACCCTTTGCTTTGACGCGATGCATGCTGTGACTGGCCCCTATGCGAAGGCGATCCTTGAAGGAACGCTTGGCGCGCCCGAGGGCTCTGTTGTCAATGCCGTGCCGTCGCCCGATTTCGGTGGTGGCCATCCGGACCCGAACCCGATCTGGGCGAAGACGCTGATGGATCTGATGTTCTCCTCCGGCGCACCAGACTTTGGCGCGGCCTCTGATGGTGATGGTGACCGGAACATGATCGTGGGCCGCAACGCCTATGTCACGCCGTCCGATAGCCTCGCGGTGCTCGCCGCGAATGCAGAACTTGTGCCCGCCTACAAAGGCGGCCTCAAGGGCGTTGCGCGTTCTATGCCAACGTCTCGCGCGCTCGACCGCGTGGCCGAGGCTGCTGGATATGCCTGCTATGAGACGCCGACAGGGTGGAAATTCTTTGGCAACCTGCTCGACGCGGGGCGTGCGACGCTTTGCGGTGAGGAGAGCGCGGGCACGGGGTCCGATCACGTGCGAGAAAAAGATGGCCTTTGGGCTGTTCTGTTCTGGCTCAATGTGCTGGCCGCGCGCAAACAGTCTGTTGCCGAGGTGATGGCCGATCACTGGTCCAAATATGGCCGCAACTACTATTCGCGCCATGACTATGAGGCCGTCGATAGCGACGCTGCGAATGGCCTGATGCAGGCGCTCCGCACGCGTTTGCCGAACCTGAAGGGTCGCGTTGTTGAGGGCATGACCGTCGAGGCTGCGGACGAGTTTGCCTATGACGATCCGGTCGACGGATCGCGTTCCGAAGGGCAGGGCATCCGCATCATGTTCAAGGGCGGTGGCCGGATCGTGTTCCGTCTGTCCGGCACAGGGACCGAAGGGGCGACCTTGCGCGTGTATCTGGAGACGGTGGAGACGAACCCTGCCGCGCTTCAAGACAACCCGCAGAATGCACTTTCCGATGTGGTGTCTGCGGCGGACAAACTCGCGGAAATCCGCACGCGGACTGGGCGGAATGCGCCGGATGTCATCACCTAACGCGCAGCATAAATCTCAACAAAAAAGGCCGGAGCAGAGATGCTCCGGCCTTTTTCTTGGTCATATTTTAGCGGTCAGGCCGTGCGTTTCTTTTTGCCTGTGAGCTTGGTCACCACGACGTAGAACAGCGGCACAAACAGGATGCCGAGCACCGTCCCCGTGATCGTCCCGCCGAGGACGGCTGCGCCAACCGCTTGGCGGCCACCGGCACCTGCGCCGGAGGAGAGCACCAGAGGCACAACCCCGAGGGAGAAGGCCATCGATGTCATCACGATCGGACGGAAACGCTGCTTCGCGGCTGTCAATACGGCCTCGAACATATCCACGCCCGCCTCCACCTGTTCACGGGCGAATTCGACGATCAGGATAGCGTTCTTACCGGTCAGACCGATGACGGTGAGCAGACCCACCTGAAAGAACACACCGTTCTGGAAGCCGAAGTGCCATGCGGTGAAGAGCGTGCCTAGGATACCCACCGGCATGGCGAGCATGACTGAGAACGGGATCGCCCAGCTTTCATAGAGTGCTGCGAGACAGAAGAAGATCGCAGCAAGAGAGAGCATATAGAGCATCGGCGCCTGAGAGCCGGATTCACGTTCTTCGAGCGACAGGCCCGTCCATGCGACGGAGAAGCCGCCGGGGATTTGAGAGACGAGACGTTCGATCTCTGCCATTGCTTCGCCGGTCGAGACACCCGGCGCCGGAGAGCCCTGAATCTGCATCGATGGGGTGCCGTTGTAGCGGGTGAGGCCCTGCGGACCATAGACCCAGCGCTCGCTCGTGAAGTTGGAGAAGGGCACCAACTCGCCAGCGTTGTTCCGGACGCGCCATTTCTGGAGATCGCTCGGGGTTGCACGGCTATCCGGATCGCCTTGGACATAGACGCGTTTGGTGCGGCCATTGTCGTTAAAGTCGTTCACATAGGTGCCCGCCATCGCGATAGAGAGCGTGTTGCCGACGACACCCGGATCAATCCCCATCGCACCGGCAGCGCGCCAGTCAATGTCGAGTTTGAACTGTGTCGCATCTTCGAGACCCGAGGGGCGTACGGAGGCGATCAGATCGCTTTGGCCCGCCATGCCAAGGAGCATGTTACGTGCTTCGAGAAGCTGCTCGTGTGACTGACCGGCCTGCGCCTGCAAGTAGAAGTCAAAGCCGGAGACGTTGCCCAGTTCGATCACAGCCGGTGGGACGATCGGGAAGGCCATGGCCTCCTGAATGCCCATCATGGCCGGGAAGGCACGTCCTGCAACGGCCTGAACGGATTGGGACGGATCAGGCCGTTCTTCCCAGTCCTTCATCCGGATGAAGGCGAGACCGTTGTTCTGACCCGCACCGGAAAAGGAGAAACCAACGATGCTGAACACGGCTTCGACGTTCTCGCTCTCGGCGGAGAGGAAGTAGTCCTTAATCTGGGTGTTGGCCTTGAGCGTGTTCTCGGAGGTGGACCCCGACGGACCCTGAACGAGGGCCATCATGATGCCTTGGTCCTCATCCGGCAGGAAGCCTGTCGGAGTTTGCATGAAGAGCCACGCGATGCCGCCACCCATGAGGGCATAGACCATTAGCATCCGGAGCGGACGGCGGATGATATAGCCCACAGTGCCGCCGTAGCCGCCGGAGAGCTTGTCAAACGCAGTGTTGAACCAGCCGAAGGGGCCACGATGGGTGTGGTGGGCGTCCTTGCCGCGTAGGATCGTGGCGCAGAGTGCAGGGGTCAGCGTCAGTGCGACCAGCACAGAGAGCATCATCGCGGAGACGATGGTGATCGAGAACTGGCGATAGATCACGCCGGTGGAGCCGCCAAAGAAGGCCATCGGAATGAACACAGCGGAGAGCACGAGGGCGATACCCACGAGCGCGCCGGTGATCTGATCCATGGACTTGCGGGTCGCCTCACGCGGACTGAGCCCTTCTTCTTCCATAATCCGTTCGACGTTCTCCACCACAACGATCGCGTCATCTACGAGCAGACCAATCGCGAGCACCATGGCGAGCATGGTCAGCACGTTGATGGTGAACCCGAAGAGCGCGAGGATCGCGAAGGTCCCCAAGATCACGACCGGCACAGCCAGCGTCGGAATGAGGGTTGCACGGAGGTTTTGCAGGAAGAGAAGCATCACGAAGAACACCAGAACGATGGCTTCCATGAGGGTCTTCTGCACTTCGTGGATCGAGATTTCGATGAACGGTGTGGTGTCGTAAGGAATGACGTAGCTCATGCCCTCGGGGAAGTATTCCGCGTAGTCCTCAACCATCTCACGCACACGGTGCGAGGTGTCGAGAGCGTTTGCACCGGGGGCAAGCTGGATCGCCATGCCGGATGCGGGCTGACCATTGTATTGGGAAATGGTCATGTAGTTTTCCGCACCGATCTCCACCCGTGCCACGTCGTCGAGCAGCACAAGACCGCCGTCCTGCTCGGACCGCAGAATGATGTTGCGGAAGTCGTCCGGCGTCTGCAGGAGCGATTGCGCGGTGATGGTTGCTGTGAAGGCCTGACCGTCGGGCGACGGCATGGAGCCAAAGGAGCCAGCGGAAATCTGGGCGTTGTAGCCGGAGATTGCAGACACAATGTCGGAGGGCGTCATGTCGAATGCGGCGAGCTTGGACGGGTCAAGCCAGACGCGCATTGCGTATTTCGCACCGAAGACCTGCGTACCGCCCACGCCTTCGATCCGGCTGAAGGCATCCACGAGGTTCGTGTTGAGATAGTCGGCGAGGTCGGATTGGTCCATGCTGCCGTCCTCAGAGATCACGCCGATCACCATGAGGAAGCCTGCGGAGCTCTTTTGGACGGTCACACCCTGTCTTTGCACCGCATCCGGGAGGAGCGCGGTCGCCTGTGACAGTTTGTTTTGAACCTGAACCTGAGCAATGTCAGGGTCTGTGCCTGTCTCAAACGTCAATGTGATCGAGGCAGAGCCGGCAGATGTCGAGGACGACGACATATAGCGCATGCCGTCGAGGCCGGTCATCTGCTGTTCGATGATCTGGGTGACGGTATTCGCGACGGTTTCAGCCGACGCACCCGGATAGGTGGCGCGCACCGAAATGGAGGGCGGCGCGATCTGCGGATACTGTGCGACGGGGAGGGAGAAGATCGACAACAGGCCGATCCCCATGATCAAGATGGAAATCACCCACGCAAAGACCGGGCGATCAATAAAAAAGCGAGCCATTCAAAGGGATCCTTTTGCCGGTCAGTTGTTGTCTGCGGTGGGTTGTGCGGCCGCGCCTTGTTCTTGCGGCACGACCGTTGCACCCGGTGCGGTTTTCTGGAGGCCTGCAACGATGACACGATCACCGGCGGCGAGACCATCGGTGACGACCCAGTTAGCGCCTTGATCGCTCACCACCTCGAGGACGCGCTGTTCAACGACGTTCTCTGCGTTGACGACGAGCGCCATCGGACGACCGCGGCGGTCGCGGCTGACGGCTTCTTGAGGGACGAGGATCGCGTCAGACACGACGCCTTGCGGCATCTCGACCTGAACGTACATGCCTGGCAGCAGGAAGTTGTCAGGGTTCGGGAAGGAGAGACGCAACAGGATCGTGCCGGTGTCCTCGTTCACATAGGGTTCAGCGGCGGAAAGTTCGCCTTTGTGATCGTAGGCGATGCCGTCGGCGAGTGTGAGAGACACAGTTTGTCCGAGGTCGTCGGCGAATTCCTGGCCACTGCCGAGACGGCGCCAACGCAGCATTTCAGACGCGGATTGAGTGACGTCCACATAAATCGGATCAAGCGCACGGATGGTGGTGAGGGCGCTCGCCTGTCCTGCGGTGACGAGTGCACCCTGGCTGATGTCGCTGAGGCCAACCACGCCAGAAATCGGCGCACGGATTTCGGTGCGTTCCAGATCGATTTCAGCGGCGAGGAGGTTCGCCTCGGCAACTTTCACCGCGGCTGCGGCGGAGTCGCGTTCTGCAATCGCCGTGTCGAGGTTCTGCTGAGCGACGACGTTGCGGGATTTGAGTTCCTGCTGGCGCTCGTATTCAATTTCAGCCGACTTCAGCGCAGCTTTGGCTTGGGCGAGGCTGGCCTCTGCCACGGCTTTCGCGGCCTGATAGGTCGCCGCGTCGATTTGGTAGAGGGGATCCCCCTCATTCACCGCGCTGCCTTCTTCGAACTGGCGCGTCTGGATGATGCCGCCGACCTGCGGGCGCACTTCTGCCTCGGACGAGGCGGCCACACGACCGGGGAGCGGGCTGCTCAGCGTCACGTCTTGCGCAGAGAGCGTAACAACAGTCACAGGCATCGCGGGCGGGCCGCTTTGGGCAAAAACAGGTTGGGCAAGTGCGAGAGACAGTGCGAGCACTGCTCCAGAGCCGAATGTCAGGGAAGGGCGAAGGTGTGTCATAGGTAACTCCGGCAGAACATGCCCGCGATCTAGTGCGGGGGAGGGAAAAATCGCCCTCAAAATGACGCGTTCCGGTTTTGTGCGTTGGAACTGGGCTTGATTTTCGATTATTGAAACCCGATGGTTTTGTAAAGCGCGGTGAGTGTGCTCTGATGATCAAGGGGGTGTGGGTAGCTGCATGTGTGCAAAAAAAATGCAGGTTGAGCGATGTAGTGTGTTCGGTGTCGCCGAACGCAAGCGCGGACGTCCGGTCCAGATGGACGGTGAGGTCCGCGAAGGTCTGATCCTCGATGCGACACAGGCGTTGATGACGGAGCAGGGCTTTGATCAGATCACTATGGCATCGATTGCGCGGCGTGCGGGGATGTCGAAGCGGACCGTTTATGAACATTTCGACAGTCAGGAAGAACTTCTTGGCCGCGTTATCGCGCGGGTCGGGGAAAGTATTTTTGAACCACTTCCGGCTGAAATGCGTGATGCGCACATCTCAGAACGTCTTGATCGGCTGTTGACGATCAACAAGCCCCCGGGAACGGACGCTCACAAACGCGAATTCCTGCGCACTTTGATTGCGCGGGCCCAGACTTACCCGACCTTGTGCCTTGAGTTGCTAAGGAACGGGCGCGACCGTCTCAACCGGTATGTATGTCAGGAATTGGAGCGCGAGATTGAAATGGGACGCCTCACTTTGACGTCTGCTCAATGCGCGCTGGCGGCAGATCTTCTGGTTAATATGGCCTTCGATGATCCGCTCAGAAAGTTGATCGAACCCGATTTTGTTGAGCCGTCGTCCGAACAGGAAGCCGAACGCCGTGCTCTCGCCATCCGCTTGTTCCTTGATGGCTGTGCCGTGAAAATGGGCGCGCGTGCCTGAAACGCGGGCAGAGCGTTTTCTGGTGCGTGCCGCCCGTCGAAAATGCGGGCGTTCGCGCAAACACGCGCTAGTGTCTCAAAGGACCTAAAGAACGAGAAGACCCATGTGCGCCTATTCCTGCACCCTTGGTGGCGAGAGATTTCAATTCCCGAACTTGGCAGATGTGATGGCGAAAGCGACGCCCGCGCGGTCTGGCGATGCACTGGCGGGATTGATCGCGGAAAGCGATGTGCAGCGGGTCGCGGCGCAGATGGTTCTCGCCGATTTGCCGCTCAAGGTGTTTCTTGAGGAGCTGTTGATCCCCTATGAGGAGGACGAGGTTGCACGCCTGATCGTCGACAGCCATGACGCGGAGGCCTTCGCGCCCGTGTCGCACATGACAGTTGGACAGTTTCGCGACTGGCTCCTCTCGGATGCAGCGACGCCGACGGTGCTTAAGGCGCTCGCGCCCGGTCTCATGCCGGAAATGGCGGCTGCAGTCTCCAAACTGATGCGAAGCCGCGATCTCATTGCCGTGGCGCGCAAGATCACGGTCGTGACGGCGTTTCGCTCTACCCTCGGCCTTGAGGGCCGCATCGGCTCGCGGCTTCAGCCCAATCACCCCGCTGATGATCTGAAGGGCATCGTGGCCTCGACCCTCGACGGGTTGTCCTATGCGGTGGGCGATGCGGTGATCGGGATCAATCCGGCGACGGACAATATTCCGACGGCGATGACTCTATTGTCCATGCTCGACGATCTTCGGGCACGCTATGACATTCCGACGCAAAGCTGCGTGCTGACCCATGTCACCAACTCCATTGAGATCATAAATCGTGGCGCGCCGCTCGATCTCGTGTTCCAATCCGTGGCGGGGACGCAGGCCGCGAACGAGGGGTTCGGTGTCACGCTCTCGATGCTCAAAGAGGCGCATGAGGCGGCGCTGTCGCTCGGGCGCGGCACGGTTGGCACCAATGTGATGTATTTCGAAACGGGGCAGGGCAGCGCGCTCTCTGCTGACGCGCATCATGGGATCGATCAGCAAACTTTGGAAGCGCGCGCCTATGCGGTCTGCCGCGCCTATGATCCGCTGATCGTCAATACCGTGGTCGGCTTTATCGGGCCGGAATACCTCTACGACGGCAAGGAGATCATCCGCGCGGGGCTCGAAGACGTGTTCTGCGGCAAGCTTCTCGGCCTGCCGATGGGGTGTGACGTCTGTTACACGAACCACGCAGAAGCCGATCAGAACGACATGGATGTTCTGATGACGCTCCTCGCCAATGCCCGCGCGCAGTTCCTGATCGGCGTGCCGGGGGCAGATGACATCATGCTGAATTACCAGAGTCTCTCTTTCCACGACATCGCCTATCTGCGTAACTCTCTGGGCCTGAAGGCCGCGCCGGAGTTCGAGGCGTGGTTGACGTCCATGGGGCTGGTGAATGAGGCGGGCCACTTGCTCCCGAGCGGACAGGCCACCGAGAGACTTCTGGAGGCCGCACAATGAGCGATGTGGTGAAAGACAAATGGGCGGCCCTGCGTCAGGCGACGCCTGCGCGGATTGCGCTCGGGCGCACGGGGGCGGGGCTTCCGACCGGTGCGAACCTCGAATTCCAGTTTGCCCATGCCCGTGCCCGTGATGCGGTGCACTCCGCGCTGGATATGGATGCGCTTGAGGCGGAGTTGGCGCCGCTCGAAACCATCCGAGTAGCCTCTGCTGCGCCCGACCGCGCGAACTATCTGCGGCGTCCGGATTTGGGGCGCAAACTGGCGGCGGGCGAGGCGGATAAACTCAACGCGCGGCCCCTGTGTGATGTGGCCTTCGTCATTGCGGACGGGTTGTCCTCCGCGGCTGTGCAGGCCCATGCGGCCTCGGTTGTTCATGCGGCCCGCGCAAAACTTGAAGGACTGTCCTTCGGTCCTGTCGTGGTTGCCTCACAAGCGCGGGTGGCCATCGGCGACGAAATCGGTGCAGCCCTCGGCGCACGGCTTGTCGTCCTTCTGGTCGGTGAGCGCCCTGGCCTGACGGTTGCTGATAGCCTCGGAGCCTACCTGACCTATGGCCCGAAAGCAGGTGTCAAAGACAGCCAGCGCAACTGCCTCTCCAACATCCACGGCAAGGGCGGCATGTCCTACGAACAGGCAGCGGAAAAAATCGCTTGGCTGACACGTACGGCGCTTGAGCGGGGGCTCACGGGCACCGGTCTCAAAGAGGAAAGCGGCACCCTCACGCAAGAAAACGCCCCGCACATCGGCGAGGCGTAATCCATTTTAATCAGAGTGTTGCGAGGCGAAGTTACATCGTCGCCGCGACGGTCGTGAGCGCGTTGTCGACCGCATTCAGGATGCGATCAATGTCGTCTGCGGTGGAGATCAGCGCAGGCGAGAAGCACAGTGTGTTGTTGAATCCCGGCACAGAACGGTTGGTCGCGCCGATAATGACGCCCTGCTTGTCGCATTCCGCGACGACAGCGCCAACGAGTTTCTCGGAGAGCGGCTCTTTCGTCGCGCGATCCACAACGAGTTCAGCGCCACAGAAGAGGCCCTTGCCACGCGTGTCTCCGATGAGCGGGTGCTTGTCCATCAGAGCATCGAGGCCCGCCATCAGGCGATCGCCCATGACTTTGGTGTTGGCGAGGAGGTTTTCCTCTTCGATGATTTTCATGTTCTCGATTGCCGCCGCCGGACCGGCCGTGCAGCCGCCGAAAGTCGAGATGTCGCGGAAGTAGTTCATCGGGTCTTCCGGCGTGTCAGAGAACATGGAGAACACTTCGTCCGTGGTGATCATGCAAGCGATGGCGGCATAGCCGGAGGCGACGCCTTTCGCGGTGGTGATGAAGTCGGGCTTGATGCCATAGTTCTGATAGCCGAACCATTCACCCGTGCGGCCCATGCCACAGACGACTTCGTCGATGTGGAGGAGCACGTCATACTTTTTGCAGATCTCCTGCACCTTTTCCCAGTAGCCCTGCGGCGGAACGATCACGCCACCGCCAGCGGTTACGGGCTCAAGGCAAAGTGCGCCGACCGTCTCGGGGCCTTCGCGGAGAATGACCTCTTCGATGGCTTCTGCAGCGCGTTCGCCGTAGTTCTCGACATCCCACTGGGCGCGGTAGTCGAGGCAGTGGGGAACTTCGATGAAGTCAGGGGCAAACGGACCGTACTGTTGGGCGCGCTGTTGCTGGCCGCATGCGGACAGGGTGCCGATGGTTGTGCCGTGGTAATCGCGGTCGCGGAACAGGATTTTGGTCTTCTTGCCGCCATAGCGTTTGTGCGCGATCTGACGGACCATTTTGAAAGCCTTTTCATTGGCTTCCGAACCAGAGTTACAGTAGTAAACGCGGCTCAGGCCGGGGGTTTTTTCGGTCAGCATTTCAGAGAATTGCGCGCCCGGTATGGAGCCAGCGGAGCCAGCAAAGTAGTTCATCTTGATGAGCTGGTCGCGCACGGCATTGGCGATGCGCTCGCGGCCGTAGCCGACGTTCACGGTCCAGACGCCGCCGGACACAGCGTCGAGGAACTCACGCCCGTTCTGATCCCAGACAGACATGCCTTTGCCCTCCACGATGATACGCGGGTCGCGGGTTTCCAGCGCCTTGTGCTGGAACATGTGGTGCCAGACGTGGGCGCGGTCGGCCTCTACGATGGCTGAGAGATCATTGTCGTGCATGGAGTTCTCCGTAGTTCAGTTCCATGAGCAAATCATACCGCTCATAGACGGGTCTAGAGCCAGCGAATGACATTTATCGGTCCAGCGCAAGAGGTCGAATATACTGGACTCATTGTTTTGAATCTCTGGCACCTATTCGGCTGACAGGTTTCGGGCAATGCAAGGGATATGACCCAGATTGCTTCCACCTTCCCCGACTCGCAGGCCGTAACTGCGGCTTACCGCAACCTTAACCTCGTGGGGGGCAAACGTGTGCCTGTTTCTACGGGGCTAGACGTTTTGAACCCTGCGACAGGCGCGGTTCTTGGTCAGGCGGCCGCGTCGGGGGCCGAGGAAACGGGTGCCGCTGTCGCGGCGGCGAAAGAGGCCTTTCCGGCTTGGGGTGCGACACCGGCGCGGGAGCGGGGCAAGGCCGTAGCCGCGGCGGGACGTGCGCTTCTGGAGAACTTCGAACTTGTCGCGCAAGTGCTCGCACGCGAGACGGGCAAAGCGATCCGCACGGAATGCCGTGGAGAGGTCAAGACAGCCGCAGATATCCTTGAATTCTATGGCGGTTTGGGATCGGAACTCAAAGGCGAGACCATCCCGTTCAGCCCGAATATGCTCACCATGACGACGCGGGAGCCGCTCGGTGTTGTGGGGGCGATCGTGCCGTGGAACGTGCCGCTCGTGCTCATGATGCTCAAGATTGCACCAGCACTCGTGGCGGGCAATACGGTGGTGGTCAAAGCGTCGGAGGAAGCCCCGTTCGCGACCTATCTCGCCGCCGAGATTGTGATGGAATTTCTCCCCGCTGGCGTGCTCAACGTCATCAACGGCAACGGCCCCGATTGTGGCGCGGCGCTGACCGCGCATCCGGACGTGGCGAAGATCACCTTCACCGGTTCCGAAGCTGTCGGTGAAACGGTCTACAAAGCCGCCGCTGAGCGCATTGTGCCAGTCTCTTTGGAGCTTGGCGGTAAAAGCCCGATGATCGTCTGCGACGATGCCAATCTGGACAAAGCTGTGGCTGGTGCCATCTCCGGCATGCGTTTCACCCGCCAGGGACAGAGCTGCACGGCGTCCTCGCGGATTTACGTGCATGAAAGCCTCTATGAGCCGTTTCTCAAGGCGCTAACGGATGCCCTGAACGCGCTCAAAATTGGCGATCCGCTCGATGAGGAAACCGACATAGGCACCATCATCAACGCCAAACAAGCGGCCGTGGTTGACGACTACGTCGCGCAGGCGGAGGCTGCTAAGGGCGCGACTGTGATCCGCTGCGGTCAGATGCCGGAGGGGACGACGCTTTCACTTGATCTCTTCGCTTTGCCGACGCTCTTGCTCGACCTGCCGGAAGATCACCCCTGCGTTCAGAACGAGATTTTCGGGCCGGTGGCCGTTGTTCAGAAGTGGTCCGACTATGAGGACGTGATCGCAAAGGCGAACGACAGTCGCTATGGCCTGGCCGCGACGGTGTGGACGGAAACGCTCTCGACTGCTCTCGATGCGACGTCTCGGTTAAACGCGGGCTATGTGCAGGTGAACCAGAACCTGACGATCCAGCCGAACGTGTCCTATGGCGGGTTCGGTCGCTCCGGTCTCGGGAAAGAAGCCTCGCTCGAAGCCATGCTCGCGCATTTCACGCGCTCCAAGACCATCGTCATCGCGATGGACTAATCTCACGCGTCATCTGGCGCGGTTGATAGCCTCTGACAGTCGGGCGATCCCGGTCGGGATTTTCGAGACATCAATCGCGCCAAACCCCATCCGGAGCCTGTTTTGGGGTGGATTTTCACGCATGTAATGCACCGTGCCGGCCTCGATCACGACACCGAGTTCGAGGGCGGCTTTCTGGACGGACGGGGCATCTACCCCCTCAGGTAGTGCGAGCCAGATGCCTGACCCGCCCGTCGTCATCGTCACGGAGCACTCGGGAAGCTGGCGGTCGATTTCACGCAGCATCACACGCCATTTCTCCGCCATTCCACGTCTGTGCCGCCGGATATGGGCGTCGTAGTGACCTTCTGACAGAAAGAGCGCCATCGCGCGTTGCGCAAGCGCGGAGGGGTGACGATACATCAGACGGCGCAAATCCCGCAGTTCCGCAATCACCTCCCGATCCGCCGCAATGAACCCGAGGCGAATGCCGGGGAAGAGCGGTTTGGTGAGAGAGCCAACGTGGATCACGCGACCGGTGGCGTCGAGCGCCTTGAGCGTCGGGTGTTGGGCGCCGATAAAGTTGAGTTCGTGTTCGTAGTCGTCTTCGAGAATGAGAAAGTTCTGCTCATTCGCCGCCTCAATGAGCGCGAGACGTCGCTCCATCGGCATGGTGACATTGGTAGGGGACTGGTGTCCCGGGGTGACATAGACCATATCCGCGCCGTCGAGCTTTGAACGGAAATTGAGCCCCTTGCTGTCCACAGGCGCAGGCCGGACCTCGCAGCCGTGCGAGAGAAAGATATTGCGGGCATCGACATAACCGGGGTCCTCGACAACGATTGTTTTGGTGGTGTCGAGAAACAGGGTCGCGACCATCCAAATCGCATTTTGCGCACCGACGGTGATCAATAGCTCATCAGCTCCCGCACGGAACCCGCGCTGCGGGAGCACGCGGCGGGTAATCTGTTCCAAGAGAAGCGGATCGTCGCTGTCCGTCAAATCGTCAGCCCATGTGCCCACGTGCCGAGACGTGCCCGCGCGACGGAGACAGTCGCGCCAGCGCGCCACGGAAACGTCGTCCCGCGCGACCTGTCCGAAGATGAACGGATAGGGATAGCGGTGCCAGTCGTGCAGTTTCTCGATATTCACCTGTGCGGTGTAGCGCCGTGGGATGAACCGGCCGAAATCCGGTTTGGACGCCGATCCGGGCCGGTGACGCGGCGGCGCGACGTCGAGCTTTTCACGGACGAAATTCTCATCAATGAAATAGCCACGGCGCGGTTTCGCGGTGATGAACCCATCCTGATGCAACCGGTCGTAGACAATCGAAACCGTATTGCGGGAGACATTGATTGTCTTGGCAAATTCTCGCGAGGAGGGCAGGGGATCGACAGGTGAAACCGCCCCGTCAAGAATGGCTTCGATCAAGCGTTCCTGAATCTGATGCTGCAAAGAGGCGCTGTCGTCAAACGGGGTCTCGAAATAGCGTTCCAGCATGGGGCGACTCGTGCCTTTTCAACATGTTCATGTCCTGCCCCGATCACGTGCAAGGCGCGGCGACAGGTGCCACTCTATTGTGCATTTTTCCAAGTGGTCAGGGCAATCCCCTTCTGGACCTATAGTTTGGGGCCTCTGGCTCTAAATGGGCTCTTTTGCTGGCTCCTAGGCTCATTCTCATACGCAGCGTGGACATCTTTGTCAGTCCGCGGGGGCCAGCGGCTTCGCGCGTAACGTATTTTAAATATTAAAAATCACAGGGAGTGATTATGACAAACCTCACCAAACCCACCGGTCTGAAACGCCGCTCGTTCCTCAAGGGCACCGCAACGGTGCTCGGCGGTCTGGCAGCACCGGCCATCGTGAGCAAACAGGCTCTCGCCTCCTCCGGCGAGATCAATGTGATGATGTGGTCCGACTATCTTCCGGAAAGCTTTGTCACCGCGTTTGAAGGCTCCACCGGCATCAAACTGAACTTTACCGGCATCGGCTCCAACGAAGAGATCATCAATAAACTCAAAGCCACCGGTGGCGAAGGGTTCGACATCATCTCCCCGACCGTGAACCGTAACCTCCTGTGGGCTGAACTGGGCCTTCTGCAGCCGTTCGACATGTCCAAGATCGCCATTGAAAAGGTGAACCCGGCGATGGCTCTGGGTGAGGCGCACTGGAACTTCGGCGGCACCTGCTGGGTCCCGCACATCTGGGGCACCGAAGGCGTTGCATGGCGCACCGACATGTTCACCCCTGCGGGCGAGTTCCCGTCCTATTACGACATCTGGGACGACGCCAACGCCGGTAAAACCATGGGTCGCGGTCACTCCATGCTCTTGGGCCTCGGTCTCGGCATGGAACGTCTCGGCATGATGGAGCCGGGTTCCATGTGGGCGGCCTATGAGACACCGGAGAAAATGGATGAGGTCTGGAGCATGCTCGTTGAGCACGCGATCGAAAAGAAAGGCAACATCAAGCTGATCTGGAACGACGCGGACACCCAGAAAAACGGTCTCCTGAACGAAGGCGTCATCGTTGGCCAGACTTGGGACGGCCCGCCGATCGCCCTGAAAAACGAAGGTGAGCCGGTCATGTACCGTGCGCCAGTCGAAGGCGCGATGGCGTGGGTCGACGGTATGGCGATGCCGACCGGTGCCAAGAACATCGAACAGGCCTATGCCTTCATCGACGCTTGCTACAACCCCGAGTGGGCCGGTGAAGCGATCAAGACGCACGGCTACAACTCGCCGGTTCTGGGCGCTGACACCTATGGTGGCGAGATCTACGCGAAAAACTTCGCAGACGCCTATCCGGGTGAGGCCCTCGCGAACCTCAACGCATGGCCGGCAGAGGCCCCGTGGTATTCGGAAAAACGTACCGAATTCACCAACAAGTTCCTCTCTGCCTAAACACTCCTCCATCAGGCCCCGTGCACCCCGTGTGCGGGGCCTGACCTTTTGGCACCATAAAAATCAGAATCGATATGCCCGACAGATCCGTCCTCCTCGACCACATCACGATCCGCTTCGGCAATTTCACTGCCGTCGACAACGCAAATCTCAAAATTAATTCAGGCGAATTCTTTTCCTTCCTAGGGCCCTCCGGCTGCGGCAAGACGACCATGCTGCGCTGTATCTCGGGCTTCTCCGAGCCGACCGAGGGCAAGGTGCTCATCGGCGGCAAGGATATGGCCGGTGTCGGACCGAACAAACGTCCGACGGCACTGATCTTTCAACACCTCGCGTTGTTCCCGTTGATGACCGTGGCGGAGAACATTGCCTTCCCGCTGGAGGTCCGTGGTGTCTCCAAAAAAGAGCGTCGCAAGAAAGCGGATGAACTTCTTGAAATGATTGCGCTTCCGGGGATTGGTGACAAGAAGCCCGGCGAACTTTCGGGCGGTCAGAAACAGCGTGTGGCTATCGCCCGCGCACTCGCGGTGGAGCCGGATATCCTCTTGCTCGACGAACCGCTCTCCGCGCTCGATCTCAAACTGCGCCAGCATATGCGGACGGAACTTCGCGCCATTCAGAAACAGGTCGGCGTGACCTTCATCTACATCACCCACGACCAAGGCGAGGCTCTGACCATGTCCGACCGTGTGGCCGTTATGAGCCGCGGTGTGATCGAACAGGTTGGCGAACCGGACCGCATCTACAACCGTCCACGCTCTGCCTTTGTTGCGTCCTTCGTGGGGGAGAACAACGCCGTTGAGGGGATTATCAAAGGCCAGTCGGGGGAAACCGCAGCACTTGAGACCCCGATGGGCACGTTTGAAGCCCGCGTCGGCGGTGGCCGCAAATACAAGGCAGGGGACAAAGCGCTCCTGTTCGTTCGTCCCGAACAACTCATTCCCGGCGAAAGCGCGAATGCATTCCAATCCGTGCTCTCGCGTCAGGAATTCGAGGGGGCGACGAACCATGTGTTTGCTAATACCGGCGATCAGGAACTTCGCATCTCCATGGTCAACGCCGGTCTCGCAGGCAGCTTGCCGGGGCAGGGCGAAACCCTCTCCCTCGGGTTCCGGCCCCTGAACGCCACCATCCTTCCCGTCGGTCACATGGCGAGTGAAGCATGAAACATCTGAAAGCCGCCTATACGACGCTCGCCGCGCGTCACGGCATGGGGGCCGCGCTGTTCGTGGCCATTGCCGTCACGCTCTGGGTCGTCGTCTTTATCACCCTGCCGCAGCTGTCGATGCTCGACTATTCCTTCCGCTTCAACCTGCCGGTCGACCAACTCGGCACCGATGCGGACCACTACACGCTTGAGCAATACCGCAGTTTCTTCTTCAACAACGATGGCTCGATCAATACGCTCGACATCACGATCCTCGTGCGCACCTTGGTTGCGGCGCTGATCGTCACGGCGATTGACGTGATCATCTGCTACCCCATCGCCTACATCCTCGCGCATGGGGCCAACGGCGTCGCTGCCCGCCTCATGGTGATTGGTCTGATCATTCCCTACTGGATCAACGAAATTTTGCGCGCTTTTGCGTTCCGTGTGCTTTTCGGTGCTACGGGCGTTGTGAACACATGGGGGATGCAGCTCGGCCTTTGGGATGCGCCGATTGATTTCATCCGTGCCGATGTCGCGCTCTATTGCGGGTTGGCCTATGCCTATATCCTCCTGATGATCTTCCCGATCTACAACGCGGTCGAAGCGCTCGATCATACGCAGGTCGAGGCCGCGCGCGATATGGGCGCACCGCTCTGGCGCGTGCACTGGCGTGTTGTCCTGCCGATGGCCAAGCCGGGGATCGCGTCCGGTGCGACGATGGTCTTTATGCTCACCGCCGGTGCGCTGGCCGCGCCGCAGATTTTGGGCGGGCCGTCGTCCCTCTGGTTCACGCAAGTCATCTATCAGTGGTTCAATGAATCCTCGAACTGGCCGCGCGGCTCCGCCTATGCGGTCGTGCTTCTCGTGACCTGTATCTCCTTCGTCCTTCTGATGATGCGGGTGTTCAAGGTTTCTGTCGGGGAGATTGGCAAATGAACCGACACACGCTTTTCGGTGGCGCCTATGCCATCGCCTTTTTCTCCTTCCTGTTCGGCCCGCTGATCATCATGTCGATGACCGCGTTCAACTCCTCGCGCTTTCCGCGGGTGTCTCCGTGGGAGTGTTTTACGACGGGCTGGTTCAACGAGTTGTTCGGCAATGCGCGCCTTATGGAGGGCTTGCTGAACTCCGTGATCATCGGTGTGGGCGTTGTGGCGCTCGCGGTGCCAATTGGTCTCGCCGGTGCGCTCGCGCTCTCTGAACTGCCGGCTAAGCTCCGCGCTGCGCTCTATACGGTTCTGATCCTGCCGATCCTGATCCCGGGCGTTGTGCTTGGTATTTCGACCATCGTCCTTTGGGGCCAAATCTCTCGCGGGATGGGGGCGGGGTTCCTCTACAACGGTTACTTCCTCACCATCGTGGGTCAGATCACCTTTGTGTCGGCCTACGCGATGCTCGTCTTCATCGCGCGCTTGCAACGCTTTGACGCGACGCAGACCGAAGCCGCGCTCGACCTCGGCGCAACACCGGGGCAGGCGTTCCGCAAAATCCTGTTGCCGTTCATGGCGCCTGCGATTGGCTCTGCTGCGTTCATCACGCTGTTGGCGTCGTTCGAGAACTACAACACGACGGTGTTCACGGTTCTCTCGGAGAGCACATTCACCACCGCACTGGCCTCCAAAGTCCGCCACGGCACGGACCCCTCCCTGTCCGCGCTCGCGGTGATCATCATCACGATCACACTCGTGGGGGCCCTGACCAACGAGGCGCTGCAACGTCGCAAAGAGGCCGAGATGGGTGGGCGTGCCTCACGCTCTCCGCTCTATCTCAATCCGGTCACGCGGACACTCACGCACCCGGGTGTGGTCCTTGCGATCCTTGTGGCGGTGATTGGCGGGATTTCCTACGCAGGGTCGCAACATGACAGCTCTGTCTGCGAAGCCGGTGTCCTGCAAGAAAAGCTCGACCGTCAGGAAGAACTCCGCGCGGCGCAACGGGCCAAGATCGAAGCGATGGAAGCCGAGCAGGAAAAGACCCTGCCGAAGTCCAACTCCGCCTTCGGTGGCGCGTTTGGCGGTCTCGGAACGCCTGCGCCCGCGCCCGAGCCAGCGCCCAAACCGGAAAGCCCGTCCGCCTTTGGCGGCGCCTTCGGGGGCATCACGGCCCCGAAAACCGACGAATAAGAAAGGGGGCCAAATGGCCCCCTTTTTCAATCCAGCGCTGCGGTCGGCTTAGTCCGGAATGGTCCGCGCGTAGCCGTCCGTTGGCAGGTCCCGCAACTCTTTGAGCATCTCGATAAAGCCCGCAACCTGATGTTCGCAGGTGGCGACGCCTTTCTCGGCGGTGGCCAGATGCGCTTCGCCGACGGTGCCTTTCGGGTTCAGGTCTTTGGAGACCCACGCGAGGTTCACCGGACCAATCGGAGAAATCGGCGCGGTCTCGGCGGTGGAGCGGAAGTCCTCGGCCATCTCCATATCCACCAGATGCGGTTTGAAGTGGAGCATCAGCGAGGTCTCGAGGTCACCACCGTGGATGCCGTAGCTGTTCTCTTGCGCGCTATACATGCCCTCCGGCTTGCCGAAGTTGCCCCACTGGCATTTGACGACCATCATGCCTGCCTGCACGCGCAGCTCGCGGCCCAGAATGGAAATCAGATCGAGGTTCCCGCCGTGGGAGTTGACAATCACCATCTTCTTGAGACCGGCGCGCGCGACAGACAGACCGATCTCCGTCCACGCGTCGAGCGCGGTTTTGGCCGTGTAGGTCAGCGTGCCCTTGGCGTGGATGTGTTCGTTCGACTTGCCGACCGCCTGAACGGGCAGGATCAGGATGTCGACATCGTCGGGGCAGGTTGCGCGAAGTTGTGCGAGCATGCCTTCGTTGATGTAGGTATCGACGCCAACCGGCAGGTGCGGACCGTGCTGCTCTATGGCGGCCGTGGGCAGGATGACGATGGTTTTCTCGGGGTCGAAGTCGGCGAATTCCGTCGTGCGGTATTCGGCCCAATCGAAACGTCTCATTGGATTTCCTTTGGTGTGTAGGTCGCGTCCAGCCGCGACCGCAGATAATCGGCACCCGTCACAGTCGGGTATTTCGGCTCACCCGTGCCCGGGAGGGCAGAGAGCACGCTGTCCGGATTGGGGTCGAGGAAGAAGGCGATGGAGCGACGCGCCTGTTTCGGGGGCAGGACGCGGTGCGGGGTCGAAACGTAGATGTCATTGGACCAACGCATGAGGCAGTCGCCGATATTGACCACAAAGGCCCCCGGCACATGCGGCACGTCAATCCAGTCTTTCCCGCGCGGTTTCACCTGAAGCCCGCCGACGCCATCGGTCCAGAGCATGGTGACAGATCCATAGTCCGTATGCGCGCCCGCGCCGATCCCCTCGCCATCAGGCGCTGCGGGATAGGACAGGACGCGGAGTGTGGCCATCGGTTCGGTAAAGTGCGGGGCGAAGTAGCCCTTCGGCAGTTCGAGGTCCATCTCGAACGCTTCATGAAGGTCGACGGAGAGCGCAAGAATGGCGTTGTAATAGGCGAGCATCGTGTCACGAAAGCCATCGACCTCTGGCCAGATGTTGACGCCCCTGAACGGCTCTCCGGCAAGGACGCGCGGGTCGTCGGCAGGCAGGTCAAACCCGACATTGAACGCCTCTTTGCGGTCCATCAGGCCGGACGTCTCGTCAAGCGCCTCTGAGCCCTGACAGGCCCAGCCCCGATTGTGCGGGTTGTTGCGGATGTCGATTTTGGATTTTTCCGCGACAGGGAGCGCAAAGAATTCATCGCCTTTCGCGAAGACGTCTGCGATGAGGTCTTCTGAAATGCCATGGCCGGAAATCAGGAAGAACCCTGTATCGCGGCAGGCGTGGCCGAGGTCTTTGACAAAGCCCTCAACGTCATTGCCGGAGGTAAAACGTTGCCAGTCGAGAACGGGGATCTCCATCTCTTAGCCCTCCTTCGGCGCAGGGGCCGCAATGAGTTTGTCCAAACGCTTACCCACGTTCACAAGGTGCTTCGCGCGGCTTTCCGGCGTGGAGCTGTCCATGAGGTAGTGGGCGGCGAAGGCCGTCTTGCAGCGTTTTGCGAGGATGACCCGCAACCCGCGCATCAGTGTCCGCTTGCCCGGTGCGCCGACGAGGAACGTCAGCCATCGCGACGCGCCACAGGTCGTGAACACGCCGAGTTTGGTGATGTGCGTCAGGCCGGGTTTGATGTCATCCCCGTCCTTTTGCGGCATGATGAAGGCCACACCCGACACCATCGTGCGGTCGAGCCAGCCCTTTAGCATCGCAGGCAGGCCATACCACCACGTCGGATAAACGAAGATGAGGCTGTCGCACCATTCCATATCGGCGCAGTCACGCTCTACGAGCGCGCGATTTTCCGGCACATTTTCGTAAATCTCGTGATCATGCGCGGAGAGGACGGGATCGAAGCCTTCGGCATAGAGATCGCGCAGACGATACTCGACGCCTGCGGTCTCCAGCCGTTCGACCACGAGGTCGCGAATGCCGCGATTGAACGAGGTGTCGCGCGGGTGACAATAGACGACGAGGGCGCGCTTCATCAGAACGCCTCCATCGCCCGTCTCACCCGTTCGAGGTGGGCTTTGAGTTGCGGCTCTTGGTTGTTGTTCATGTCATAGAGACCGATGTATTTCTTCTTCGGCATCCCGCAGGCATACCACACAGCGCGTGTCACACATTTGCGCGGCGGGTCGCCGTTCATCATCGCGCGGAACCGCGTGCCGCCATAGGTCGTGCAGGCGTAAAGCTTTTTGATGTTCGTGAGCCCCGGACGAACGCCGCCGTCCTGAAGCTTGAAGGATACATCCGGCAGGAACACACGATCCAGAAACCCTTTGAGGATCGCGGGGTAGCCGAAGTTCCAGACGGGAAAGACCATGACGAGCGCATCTGCGGCCTGCACGCGTTCAACATATTCGCGCACAGGTTCGATGTTTTCTGGAATGTCGTGATAGGCACGACGCTCCGCCTCAGTGAGGACAGGGGAGAACCCCTCGACGTTGAGGTCGCAATCATCGACCTCCCAGCCGGATTTGGTGAGGGTCTCTACGACCACCTCATGCACTGCGGCGTTGAAGCTCTCGGGGCACGGGTGGGCGTAGAGGACCAGAACGCGTCCTTTCGAACTCATTCTGCGGTCTCCGGTTTCGGCAGGATCTTCGCGTAGGAATACATGTCGGCATAATCAAAGTCCGGCTCGTCCCATGCGATCATCTTGCCAGGGTTCAAGAGGCCCTTTGGATCAGACTCACGTTTGAAGTCGAGCTGGCGCTGGTCGGTGGACTGACGACCGCCTTCTTCGAGCGTGTAGCGGTGCGGGTTGAAGATCATGCAGTCGAGCGCCTCGTGACGGGCTACGAGATCGTTGAGCTCTTCCTTGTCTTTCGGGAAGACGATCGGGAGGCCGGCAAAGGACAGACCTGCGCCTTCGCGCATGACTTCGAGGTGCATGTAGAGATCGTCTTTGAAGGTCTCGTAGGCGTTCATGATCTTTTCAATGTCATCGCCATAGCGGACCTGAAGATAGGTCAGGTCTTTCTCGAACTTCAGTGCGCGCAGCGTGGTGTGGTTCCAGCCGTATTCATAGACCGGACCCGGGTGACGGTCCCACTGCACATCGTCAGAGCGATAGATGACCTCGCCATCTTCAAAACGGTCGAGGAGGGTTTTAAACCCGTCCATGTTGTGCGGCGCGACGATGAAGCCACAGAGGTGATCGTTCTCGGTCACGTGTGCTTTCACGCGCTGGAAGTATTTATGCGCGATCGGCGCGGCGTAGACGGAGGCCAGTTTCACGAGGATACCCGGTTCAGCCGTCAGAGCACCCGCAAACTCGGTCGCAGCGCGGAAGGTGTCGAAGCGCACGAACATTTCGACCCAGTCATAGGCCGGCGCGAGCGGCATTTCGATCTCGGTGATGATGCCGTTGGTGCCGTAGGCGTGGGACACGCGGTGGAGCTCTTCGCCGGTAAACTCATGGATTTGTGGCTCGGCTTCCATCGTCACGACGCGCAGTCGGTTGATGTTGCCGAGATCACGCAGCGCGCCCCAGTTGGCGGACCCGATGCCACCGGAACCCCCTGCGATGAAGCCGCCGAGGGAGGCTTGGGAATAGGTGGACGGAAACATGCGCAGTTCCTGACCGGATTTCTCGCGCAGCTCGTCGTCCATCTCTTTGACGATGATGCCCGGTTCGGCAACTGCATAGCCTTTGCCGATTTCCTTGATCTTGTTCATGCCGGTGAGGTGCATGACGCAGCCGCCTGCGAGGGGCATGGCCTGACCGTAGTTGCCGGTGCCGCCGCCGCGGCAGGTGACAGGCACGTCATGGGCGTAGCAGGTTTTGAGAACCTCGATCACTTCCTCTTCGGATTTCGGGTTCACGACAAAGTCGGCCTGAAGGTGATCCATCTCGGCCTTCAGGACCGGAGAATACCAGAAGAAGTCCCGCGATTTGTTGCGGATCGTTGCGGGGTTTTCGTCGATTTCCAGATGGGACAGAGCAGCCTTGGCTGCGGCGACGTTCGGTTTCATGTCGGACATGGGATTAGCTCACGATTTCATCGAGTTCAGAATAGGAGGGCAGGGTGCGGTCGATGGGATCTCCGTCCCTCAAGACCACCCGGTCAGATTGCGGGCGGGCGAATAGCTCCGTCCAGTTGCGTGCGTTACAGATGACGAGATCGGCGGGGGCGCCTTCTGTCAGTGTCGGGATGTCGAAACCGCAGGCTTTGGCGGGGTTCGACAGGAAGGCACTCACCCACGGCACCTCTGTATGGTCGAGATGGCAAATTCGCGTGGCTTCGCGCATCACTTCGATCATGTCGAGATCGCCATAGGCGTAGAACGGGTCGCGGGTGTTGTCCGAGGAGAAGGATACGTTCACACCGGCGGCGTGAAGTTCATGCGCCATGGTCACACCACGCCACCGCGGTGTGCGGCCCTTGTAACGGTCCTGCAGATACATGTTGCACATCGGCAGGGACACGACGTTGAGACCGGCCTTGGCCACGAGGCCAATAATCTCGTCTGCGGTCTCTTCGGGCATCACGGAGATGGAGCAGCAGTGGCCCACAGTGACCGTGTTCTTGAAGCCAAGCTCCAGAACCGTCTCCGCAATGGTGCGCAGGGTGTCAGAGGTCGGATCGTCCGTCTCGTCCACGTGGAAGTCCACGTCGAGATCATAGAGCATCGCGTAGTGGAAGAAATCCAGCAGACGCTCTTTGAGATCCGGCACCGGATAGGTGACGGAGCCGAGGATGTTGCCCGTGTCTGCCACGATCTTTGCCACGGCCGGGAAATCACCCTCGTCCTTGAAGACCTTGTCGATGGCGACCAAACAGGACGCCTGCAGGTCGATCTTGCCCGCCCATTTCTCTTTCATGCGCTGAACAACGCCAAAGGAGGAGGAGGCGAGGTTGTCGAGGCTGTCGATATGGGTGCGGATCGCTTTAGTCCCGTGCGCATAGGCGCAACGGAGAGCGAAATCCATCCGCGCTTCGACGTCCTTCGCGGTCCAGTTGGCATGGTCCGCGCGCACGGTTTCGAGCGCGCCCATAAAGGAGCCGTCAGGGTTCGAGGCGCGGGGCCAGATGTGGCCTTTGTCGAGATGCGTGTGCATATCAACGAAGGCCGGAAACACCATGGCCCCTTTCATATCGATTGTAGTTTCGGCCGGTTGCCCAGCGTCCGTTTTTACAATCTTGCCGTCTGCAATAGTGAGGTCAGTCGTGATGAGGTCTCCGGTTTGACCGAGTAGGCTGGCCGGAACTGTGACATTCAAAAGTGTCTTCGCGCCGCTGGGCAGAACGCAAAAGCTCATATAAGTCCTTAAGACTCCCGTTTGATCGCGCTCTCATGCCATTTGTGCAAGAGGAAGTGGCTGAGAAGCGAGGCTGCAGTAAAGATCACCACCCCTGTGGCGGCGATCAGAAGAAGGGCCGCGAACATGCGCGGAATGTTGAGGCGGTAGCCCGCTTCCAGAATGCGGAAAGCGAGGCCGGAACCGATGCCGCCGGTGCCGGCGACATATTCGGCGACCACGGCCCCGATGAGGGACAGGCCACCTGCGATGCGCAGACCACCGAGGAAGTACGGCAGAGCCGTCGGCAGTTGCAAGTAACGAAGGCGTTGCCAACGGGTTGCGCCGTAAATCTTGTAGAGATCGCGCAGGTTGTGGTCCGTCGAGTTGAGGCCGAGCGTTGTGTTCGACAGGATCGGGAAGAACGCCACGATCCACGCACAGAGCAGTAGGCCCGCGAGGCGGCTATCGACGTAGATGAAGATCAGCGGCGCGATGGAAACAACAGGCGTCACCTGTAGGATCACTGCGAAGGGGTAGAAGGACATCTCGAAATAGCGCGACTGTGTGAACAGAATCGCGAGGCCAACGCCACCGATCACGGCAACAGCAAGCGCCGCCAAGGTGATTTTGACCGTGACCCAGAGAGCGGAGGAGAGCATCCCCCAGTCCTGGATGAGGGTTTCGAGAACAAGGCCTGGTCCAGGCAGGAGATAGTGCGGAATGTTGTTCCAGACGACGATCCGGTCCCAGAAGAAGATCGCGAGCGCAATCACGAGCACGGGCAGAACCCATTTACCGATCTTCTCACGCTTTTGGGCGCGGGCGTAGCGGAGCTCTTCCTCATCGACGATTGGAGCGGTGTTGATGTCTGTCGTGCTCATGCCGAAGCCCTCGCGCCATGTTCGTTCATTGCTGCATGCAGCGCATCAGACGCCTTGCGGCATAGTTCTGCGTAATCTGCGGATGTGCGGAATTCCTCGGTGCGCGGGTAGGGCGCATCGACCGTGACCTCGGAGGACACGCGCCCCGGACGGGCCGCCATGACCACGATCCGGTCAGAGAGGAATACGGATTCAAACACCGAGTGCGTGACGAAAATCACCGTGCACTTGAGTTTTTCGCGGAGTTCCAACAGGTCGTTGTTCAACTTGTGGCGCGTGATCTCGTCGAGCGCGGCGAAAGGTTCGTCCATGAGGATCAGGCGCGGCTCGGTCACGAGAGAGCGGGCAATAGAGACGCGCATTTTCATGCCGCCGGAGAGCTCACGCGGATAACTTTTCTGGAATTTCTCCAGACCCACCATCTTGAGCGCCCACATAATTTCGTCTTGGACGTCGGCCATCGACTTGCCGCGCAGGCGGAAAGGAAGCCAGACGTTCTGTTCGACCGTAGCCCAAGGCATCAGGGTCGGTTCTTGAAAGACAACACCGAGGTCGCCGGTCTTCATGCCGCCTTCCCACGCGATTTGCCCCGAGGTCGGGCGCATCAGGCCGGAAATCAGGCGCAGGGCCGTGGATTTGCCGCAGCCGGACGGCCCCAAAAGCGAAATAAAATCGCCTTGGTTCACGGTCAGGTTCATGTCCTTCAGGGCGACAACATTGCCGTTGAAGATTTTGTCCACGCCGGACATCTCCAAGAGCTTTTCACGTTGCCCCATGGGCGGAATGGAGGAGGGAAGGGTCATGTGCGTCTTTCAGATCAGGAGGTGCGAGGGCGGCTGACCGCCCCCGCAATGCGTTTTCGGGAACCTTATTTCAGGTCCATGCCGACTTTCATGTTGGTGAACTCGGTGGTGTAGGCTGCGGAGTAATCGAGACCTGCCTCGATCACGCCAGCTTCGACCATTTTGTTGTAGAAGTCTGCGATCTTCTCGTCGGTCATTGCGCCGATGCCAAGCTCAAGCGCGTCGCCGCTATCCACGATGCCTTCGGATTTCATTTTCGAAATGGCGTAGTCGATCTTGTCCTGAGTCATGTCCGGGTTGTCGGCCATGATCATTTCGTTCGCAGCGCTGTTGTCGTTGTAGAGGTAGTTATACCAGCCGATCGCGGACCCATCGACGAAGCACTTCACGGCTTCCGGGTTTTCGTCGATCGTGTTCTGCATGGTCTCGATGGTGGTTGCGTAGGTGGAGTAACCTGCATCCGCGATCAGGAAGACGTCAGGGGTAAAGCCGCCTTCGGTTTCGATCACATACGGCTCGGAGGAGAGGTAGCCCTGCATGGACTTCATCTCATCCGCGAGGAACGGAGCCGGGTTAAAGGTGTAGGGCTCACGCTGCTCCACGGTGAAGCCGTAGGCTGCGACCATCCACTGGTAGTAGGATGCGAAGCCGTTGTCGCCGATGAGGAGCGTGGTTTTCTTCAGGTCTTCAAAGGTTTCCGCGACGCCCGGGTGTGCAATGATCACCTGCGGGTGTTTCTGGAAGGTTGCGGCCACAGCCACAACAGGGATGCCTTCTTTGGCTGCGTTGAACGCCTGAAGCAGGTCGCCGCCCATGTGGAACTGGATTTTGTCCGCCATCATCAGGGCGCGGTTGTTCACCTGCGGTCCGCCCGGTTGGATGGTCACGTCGAGGCCGCAGGCTGCGTAGGTGCCGTCTGCGACTGCTTGGTAGTAGCCGCCGTGCTCAGCCTGAGCGAGCCAGTTGGTGCCGAAGGCAACCGGTGTCAGGTCAGATGCCAGTGCGGCGGTGGAAGTCGTCGCGGCAAGGGCAAGCCCCGCGAGAACGCGTGTCGTGGTCATGTAAAGTCTCCAAGGGTGAAATTCCGACCCCCACGATATCGTTGCAGACAGGGAGCGCACGGGGGCGCGGGCACGGCGTTTCTGCACAGCGCCTGTTTGCTCAAATACAAGGCATTTTTTTGAGCATCGGGTCAAAAAATGATCAAATTGATTTGGGATCGGATGCGATATTGTGTACAAAATCCCCTTCGGCGTCGGTTCGTGTCATGCAATTTGGCGTAACTTCCCTCCGAATCTCGACAGGATGCTGATCATGAAAACTGCATTGACCCCCGATAGTATTGCCGCGCCGTTTGGTGCGTATTCCCACGGTATCGATAGTGGACCAGCAGGACGCGTGATCGTCACCTCAGGACAGCTCGGGCTCTCTCCCGATGGCACCTGCCCAGAGGGCGTGACCGCGCAGGCAGAGCAATGCTTCGCGAATATTGATGCGATCCTCAAAGAGGCGGGTGTTGGCCGTGACCAGGTTGTGCGGGTCAGCGGGTTCGTCACGAAACGTGAGGATTTCGCGACCTACATGGCCGTTCGCGACGCGTGGCTTGCGGATGTCGAGGTAAAGCCTGCCTCGACACTGCTCATCGTCACGGGGTTCACCCGTGAAGAATTTCTCGTCGAGGTCGAGGTGACCGCCGTCGCGCCGTAAGTGGCGCTACCTGTCGTTAGTCCTTTGAAATCTTGAGGCCCATCTTTTTCAGAAGCGGGTGCCATTGCTCCTGAAGCTGACGATAGCGCGCTTGGGTCTGGTCAAAGACCGAAAGCCCCTCGCGCGCGAGGTCCACATAGGCTGCACGCTCGGAAATAAGCGTCACGAGCTTGTGCCCGTTGGCTTCCACAAAATCGCCCAAGAGCTTGGTGTCCTTCCGGCGCAGATCGACACGCGACCCGATCGGGAGGATATCAATCTTGTCTTTACGGACGCGCTTGAGATCTTGCAGGTCCTTGAGGAAGGACCGGATCGCCAATTCGTCAAAGAGCGACGCCATGATTGGGGTGACGAGATAGTCTGCGTCCTTGACGAAGGGCTTCACGTCATCGGCTCCAACGCCCGCCCCACTGTCAATGATGAGCCAATCGGTCTTTTTCGGCACAGACGGCAGCGTCTCTTTCGACCAGTTCAGCACCGGAATATGTGCGGCATAGGCCGAGCGTCTCTTGCCCCACATACGCGCGGATTGTTGAGGATCAGCATCCGCAAGAGCAACCCGATGGCCGAGGGACTTGAGCGCTCCGGCCAGTGTGATCGCTGTCATCGTTTTGCCTGCACCGCCTTTGCTGTTGGCAACGAGAACAGTTTTCATCACGACCCTTTCTTGGCGTTCTTCTTCAAAAATTTCCGGATATGATCACGCAATTCGCGAGAGGCGGATGTGTCCATGTCCTCACACAATGCCACAAAGGCATCGCGATCCTCCTTCGGTAAGCGAATGATCAGACTGGCGTCTTTTTTGTTTTTCTGGCCCATGCGCGTGTCTCCTAGTGCCTATACCGCGTATATACACAATCTGGGTGCGTCAAGGCCTTGGGTCTGACTTTCCTGCCGCCGCGTCAATCGCTTGAATATTGAGGTGGATAGCTGATAGCGCTCACACGCCGCCGGAGTGAACGATCTCGTAGTAGATTTTTTCGAGCTCCTCTTTGTGCTCTGCTTCTTCATTCGCAAGGAAGGTGAAAGCCTCTTTGAGCGGTCCTTCCGGCGCCGTCGTGGCGAGTTCGGTGTATTGCTCCATCGCTGCCGTTTCGCGCATCAGGGCGTATTGGAGGACTGTCTGGTCGTCGGGGTTTTCGCCCAGATCGGGCACCTGCACGCAGTCGGAGAATTTGCCATCCGCCACGGGGCGCTGGATTTTCTCCGCCATCGCCTCGGAGACTTTCGGATCGTTCGCGAGCTTGGTGAAGAGGTCCACGTGGCCTTGTTCCTCTTCCGCAAGTTCGTCCACCAGCCATCTGATATTCTTGGAGACTTTCGGCGCAAGGGCTGCGTAAAAATCGCGGGCAACGACCTCGAACGAGGTGGCGGTGTCCATGATCTCTTTGACCGTCGTCAGGCCAGAGAGTTTTTCCTTGTTCGCTTCACTCATTGCAGCGCCTCCCGTTTTGCTGTGAGCATTCTGCTGATCGAAACCGCAACACGGTGGCCGTCCGCGACGGCGTGAATGACGTCGGGACCAGAGACCGCATCGCCCGCTGCCCAGAGCCATGGCTCGGAGGTTTGGCCGTCCGCATCAATCATGATCCGCCCACGGTTCCATTCGAGCTGTTCGGTGAGTTCCGCGCCCAAGAGCGAAATATCGGCCATCTGTCCGATGGCCTCGACGACCATACCGGCAGGATGGACCATCTCGTCGTCCTCATCGTATTTCGGGGCAAAGCGTCCCTCTGCGTCAAAGATCGCATCGACCTTCCATGTGCGCAGTCCAGTGACGGTGTCGCCATCGACCAGAATTTCCTGCGGTCCGCGCGCGGGGAAGATATCGCAGCCCTCTTCGAGCGCTTCTTCGATCTCTTCCTTATCGGCGAGGAAGCGGTCGAGTTCTTCGAGCGCGGTCACTGTCACGCCGACCTTGCCGTGTTTGATCTTTTGCAGGCGGGCCATGGAACGAGCGATATCCATCGCCACGTTGCCGCCGCCGATGACCGCGACTTGTTCGGGCACAGGAACCTCTTCGCCCGCCGTGATCCGGCGCAGCAGGTCAATCGCAGCTTCGGCTTTCTCCGAACCCGGCACGCGGGTGGAGCGGCCTTGGTGTAGGCCGATGGAAAGGACGACTGCGTCATAGGCCGTTTTCAGTTGGTCCATCGAGATTTCCTGACCCACCCGCATGTTGCAGCGGATCTCGACGCCCATGCTCTCAATGACGGAAATCTCGTGGTCCAGCACGTGGTAGGGCAGGCGGTATTCGGGAATGCCGTAGCGCATCATGCCGCCGGGTTTGTCGAGAGCTTCGAAAACCACGACCTGATGCCCTTTGCGGGCGAGATCGTAGGCGGTGGTCAGTCCCGCAGGTCCCGCACCGATAATGGCGACCGATTGACCCGTCTCCGGCACATCGGGTTTCTGGATCAGGTCGAAATAGCGCTCACGCGGCACGCTGTCTGTGATTGAGCGTTTGAGCCAGCGGATGGCGATGGCGTCGCCCTCATGCATCGCGGCGCAAGTCGTTTCGCATTTGTGGGTACAGATGCGCCCGCAAGCCTGCGAGAACGGGTTGGTCTCATAGAGAAGCTGCAAACCGCCCTCATAATCGCCGTCCCGCACTTTGGAAATGTAGTCGGGGATATCCATGTGGGCGGGGCAGGTGGCAACACACAGCCCGCATTCGACGCAGCGGTCGGCCTCGATGATGGCCTGCTCCGCCGTGAACCCATCAACGATTTCGTCAAAGTTTCCAATGCGATCCTCGGGGCAGGTTTCTCCCATCGGGGCGCGGACGGTGCCGGTCAGGCGACGCTCGTCCTCGCGTTGATAGCCCTTTGGCTCCAGGTCCCACGATTTGGCGTCCACACCAGGGACAAACCGGAACGCGTCAGGGTCGCTATCAACCCAGGTGTATTCGTTCGACATCGTGAGAGAACCGGTCATGCAGACATCGACACAGAGCGCACACCAGCAGCAGCGCCCGTAGTCGATCATCGGGCGCAGGCCCGAGTCTCCGGGACCGGCGTTCTGGCCCTCAACCGGCACCATGTCGATGGCGGCGTTCTGGCAAATCTCTTCGCAGGAGCCGCAGCCGATGCATTTGTCCATATCGTTCTGGTGAAAGCCCCGATACCGGTCCGAGGCCTCGCGGCTGAACGGGTCTTTGATCGTCACGGGATCATTGATGACATGTTTCCATGCCGTGAATGGGGAGAGAACATCGCGAAGGGACATGGGGCTTACCTTTCGATCTCTGGCGGGTAGGTGTGGAGCGACACCATGAGTGCGGCGACATCGGAGATATTGGTGCCGGAGATCAGGTGTTCGAGCAAAGCCATGGCGTGCGTATAGCTCGGCCCGCGCACGTTGATCCGACGCGGATATCCGGTGCCGTCTGTAACGAGATAATAGCCATACTCCCCGCGCGAGCTTTCGCCTTTGATGTAGGTCTCGCCACGCGGAATTTTCCAATGGAGCACGTTGGGCAGGTTGCCCATGACCGGCCCCTCTTTCGGCATCTTTTTGAGGATTTGCCGGATGAGTTGGATCGTCTCGTGCAGGTCTTTGAAACGCACCATCGTGCGGGCGTAGATGTCTGAGGCCTCTTCCGTGTGGACGGTGAAGTCGAGCTGATCGTAGACGAGGTAGGGGCTGTCCTTACGCACGTCTTTGGCGACGCCACCCGCGCGGGCGTTCGGGCCTGTGACGCCGTAGCGCTCGAAGAGGGCAGGGTCGATATAACCCACGCCTTGCGTGCGGGTTTTAAACACAGAGCTATGGAACATGAGCTTTTCGGCGTCTGCCAGATAGCGTTCTGCCGTGCTCAGGACCTCTTCCATGCGGCCTTCGAACCCTTCGGGCAGATGCGCGCGCACGCCGCCCGGGAGGATGAACATGTGATAGATGCGGGCACCGGTGAGTTCTTCGAACCGATCCAGCATCAGATCGCGGGTGTAGGTCATCCATTGGCCGACCACACCGAGACCCAGCGCGCCGGAAATCCCGCCCATAGCCATCATGTAGCTGTTGAAGCGGCCCATCTCGAGGATCAGGGTGCGGATCCAAGTGGCCATTTCCGGCACCTCGATCCCTGCGAGTTCCTCGACGGCGGCGGCGTAGCAATATTCGTTGAAATCCGGCTCCGGCACGCAGACGCGGCAGACGATCGGGAAGACCTGAATGAACGTCCGGCGTTCCATCAGTTTCTCGAACCCGCGGTGGAGGTAGCCGACATGGGTTTTGCCTTCGACGACTTCGTCACCACACACCGTCAGTTCAACCGACATGTTGCCCGTGATACCGGGGTGGTTCGGGCCGTGCCAGAGCTTGAGATACTTGCCGGTTTCCAGATCGACTTCGACTTTCCCGTCGGGGCCGGGCTGGGGGTATTGGGAGCGGTCAGGGGAGAAGGAGAACATCATTTGGCTCCTTTCGGGTAATCCGCATAGAGCACTTTCTGCATATGCGTTTTCGGATCATGGGTCTCACGGCCCGGACGGTCGTGATAGGTTTGCTGCGAATAGGCGAGCGTATCGAAATCGCGGCGGTAGGGCGGCAGGTCGGTCCAGCCTTCTAGGATGAATTCCTCATCCACGCGCGGGCTACCGGGGAAGTTGATGCCGAACATCTCGCGCAACTCGCGCTGATAGGTGGCGGCAGTTGGCCAGAGATCGTGGATCGTGTCGCCGGTCGCATCCTCACGGTCGAGCATCACGCGCAGGGCCAGTGTCAGATTGGCCTCGCGGTTGTTGATCATGTAGGTGAGCTGAAACTGCTGCTCTTCGATCCAGTCCACGGCGGTGAGGAGCGTCAGGTGTGTGAACCCTTCGACGTCGCGCAGTTCTGTCAGGATCGCACGCAGTTCAGAGCGTTTGACGGTCACGAAACACAGGTCATCGCGCTGAAACGTCGGCGTGCCGAAGTGGTAGCGGTCTTTGAGGCGGTATAGGAGTTCTCTCATCATAGCGCTCACCAATTGTAATCCGGCATGTCCCAGTCCTTGATCACCGCCTTCTGGTTGGCTTTGTACTGGGCAAAGTTTTCGGCGTATTTGTTGGCCCCTTCGGCTTCACCCTTGCGGATGATCTGCTTGAGTTCCATGAACCCATGCAAAAGCGCCTCGGGCCGCGGCATGCAGCCCGCGATGTAGAGATCGACGGGCAGGTAATCGTCGAGTCGTTTGATCGTGTTGTAGCTGTCCCAATACATCCCGCCGTTGATGGTGCAGGAGCCGAGGCCCATCACGTATTTCGGCTGCGGCATCTGCTCATAGGCGCGGATGGCGCGTTTGAGGGTTTTGACCGAGAGATAGCCAGAGATCACGAGGAGGTTCGCCTGACGCGGGGTCGGGCGCCACTGGATACCGTAGCGGTAGGCGTCAAAGCGGGGCGTCATCAGAGGGCGCATTTCAATCGCGCCGCAGCCCGTGCCAAAGCCCAAAATCCAGAGCGAGTTGGACCGCGCCCAGTTGTAGAAATCTTCTACGATTTTCGAATAGGCCTTCGGATGCACCTTCGGCTGCGCTTCGCAGAAGTAGTCGCGGAGCGGCTCAATCTCGATTTCCTGCCCGTCGGGGGTGGTCACTTTGCGCGGGCGAAGCTCTTCGCGCAGGGGGACTTCTTTGTTCTTTTTGAGAAACTTGTCGTCAACGTCTTCCATGGTCTCACCCTCACACGGTCAGGATGGCGAGGACGCCAATCGGCAGCCCCCATTTGAGGAAAAAGCGGATGCTCTGCTCAACGCGGAAACGCGGGTGCACGACGCCGATGACGACGGACACCATGTAGAGGCAGAACACTTTGATTGCGAACTCGGCCCAGGAGGTGGCGCCTCCGAAGAACAGGTTCATGTAGATGACGGTTTTCGCGACCGGAAACAGCACGCGGTTCGTCTGCATCAGCGCCAGATAAGAGGAGTGGTATTCCGTCGGCGGGCCGATCGGAATTTCCTGCGGCGCGATCACCACGTCAAACGGAGAGCGCATCATGGTGCCCACAAAGGCAACCATAGCGGCGACAGTGGCGAGCGGGTTGGTGAACACGGTCCAGTTGAAGATGGAGCCCTGCTGCGCGGCGACGATTTCGGTGATGTCGAGCGTCTGATACTGGAGCGACAGAGCATAGACCCCAAGGGCGAGCGGTAGCTCGGCCATGGTCACTTGCGATAGGCCACGCGAGACGCCGATGGCGCTGTGGGGATGCCCGCTCTCGCCCGCGCCGAGGGCCATGCCCAGCGTGCCGAAGAAGATGAAGTAGAGCGCGAGGATCAGGTCACCTGCGTAGGAAAAGTTTTGGTGCCATTCGGAGCCGTAGATCGTCGGAACGAACAACAGTAGGCCCACACCGCCCGTGAGACGAAACACTGGCCCGAGATAGAACATCACGCCGTGGGTGATTTTGGACCGCAGGGCGATGTTCTTGGCGAGGTCGATGTAGTTTTGCCAGACAGGGATGCCGTAGCGCCCTCCGACCCGCGCGCCGATCTTGCGCACGACGGCGGTCATCACCATCCCGTAGTTGATGACGATGAAGAGCGTCAGGAGGGCATAGGCCACTTGGACCCATTCGAAGTTCGGAAGCGAATTCATGACAGGCCTCCCATGGCGATCAGGTAGACGGCAATGACGAAGAAAAGCAGTTGCACGGCGTAGGTCTGGCCGTTGCCTGTGTAGAGTTTGCGGGTGAAGTCCGCGGTGCCGTGGAGCATGTTCGAGACGCCGCTCCAGAAGCTCGTTGCGACAGGCGTTTCAAGGAACCCCATGGCCTTGCGGTATGGCGCAAAGAAGTTCCACGCAAAGTGCGTTGTCTGCGGTTTGAACGGGCGTTCGGCGGAGAAGACGATGTTGAACTGCTTCACCTTCTGCGCGTTGTGGTTCATCCAGATGAGCAGGATGAAGACGACCACAAACACCGTGGCGATGACGCCCCAGATCGCGACGGGGTTCCATGTGCCGTATTGGCTATCGACGATCTTGCCGGTCCAGACGAGCGGCGTATCCCCGAAGAGCGTGCCGATATAGCTGTCCACACGGCGCAAGATCATGCCGGGCAGGATCGCGAAGGACAGAAGGAAGCCCACGAAAAGCATCTGCGGCAGGAGGATCCAGAACGGAGCTTCTTTCGTGAGGCGCAACTCGTCTTTGAGTTGGCCGAGGAAGATCGTGTGGATCAGGCGGAACAGGTAGAGGAAGCCGACCGGACCCGCCATGAAGATCAGGATCATCGGCAGACGCAGGTCCGTGGACATGATCGCGTTGTAGAAAATCCAGCGGCCCCCGAAACCGGAGAGCGGCGGGACGCCAGACATGGCGATGATGCCGACGAGCACGGAGACGAAGGTGAAGGGCATGAGGGTGATCAGCCCGCCCATTTTGTACATGAGCTTCGTATGCGTGCGCTCTTTGACGCCGCCGACGGCGAGGAAGAGCATGCTTTTGTAGACGAAGTGGTTGATCGCGAACATGAGCGCGAGGAGCCATCCGAGGTGGTTCATGAGCGCGAGGCCAAAGACCGCATAGCCCATTTGCGAGATGGAGCTGTAGGCGAGCAGGCGTTTGGCATCCTCTTGGAAGGCAGAGAGCACCGCGCCGATGAAGGCGGAGAGTGCCCCGAGCCAGACGAGCACGATGGTGAGATCAACACCAAAGAGCTCCTGCCGCCCCATTTCCATCAGGAGAACGAAGAGACCGAACAAACCGGCTTTGAGCAGGATACCGGAGACCATCGGCGACACATCCGTCTCTGCCTCTGCGTGTGCGCCGGGGAGCCAGATGTGGAGGCCCATGACGGCGGTTTTCGTCAGGAAACCTGCGGCGAGGAGGACGAAGACATAGGGGGCGATCCTGGACGGAACTTCGGACAGGTTCTCGATGGGAAAAGTCGGAGCGCCGTTTGCGGCAATGGCAAACCCTGCAAGGAGGGCAAAGGCCCCGCCGAGCGAGAAGGTGATGTAAGAGAGCGCATGAGGCTCGCTATCCTGTCCGCGCAGGATGAGGAAATAGCTGCCAACCGTCAGGAATTCCCAAGCTGCGAAGAACTGGAAACTTGTCTCGGACGTCACGAGTAGGCCCATACCGGCGAACATCAGAAGAGCTGGCGTGTAGAAACCCATCCGACGCCCTGTTGCATGGAACGAGGCCAGCAAGAGGATCGCGCCCCCCAAGACCATGATGATCAGGAAGACGTAGCGGAGTGGATCGAGGCCGTTTTTCGTCACCGCAAACCAGAACACGAGACCTGCGATGGCGAGGACGTTCTTGATCCGCGCGGGCAGGATGTCGAGTGGCAGGAACAGAAGGGCGAAGAGCAGGGGAACGAGTGTGATTAAGTTCTCTTGACCCGACAGGTTGCCCCAAACCCAGCTCACAGCGATTGCCAGCGCGGCGGCGATAAGTGCGATGGCCTCACCCGTCAGAGAAATATGGAGGCTATGCCCACTGCTGCGTTTGAGCGCCATCCCGAACCACCGAAAGAGCACAGTGGCCTCAATGAGCGCAGCGATGAGGAAGACGGCCATGAGGCTGTAGGCGCCATCGGTCGCGAGGACATGCACGAAGGACCATTTCGCGTAGAAGGCGGGGAAGGGCGGCAGGCCCGTCAGCATCGCGATGAAGACGGCAAACAGAACCACAAGCACAGGGTTTTCCCGCAGCGCGGCCCAATCGGACAGGTCGCGCGCTTTCACCATGCCGGAGAGCCAGAAGAGGCCCGCCTTCGCAATCGCATGCGACACGAGAAGCCCACCGGCAATGTAGAGGAAGCTGTCGCCCAGACGATCCGCGAACCCGATGACGAGCAGGATGAGACCGATCTGACCGACAGAGCTATATCCGAGCAGGCGGCGATCATGTGTCTGCGCGAGGGCAAGAAGGTTCGCGCCGACAAAGGTCACGATGCCAATCCCAGCGGCGAGCAGGGCCCAATCGGGACCAGCCATGGCGAGAACTTTGTAGACCGCAAAGAGGGCTGCGCTGCCGGAGGCGGCGGAGAAGATGGCGGAAAACCCGGGATGGGCGGATTCATAGATGTCGAGCGCCCAGCCGTTCGCGGGGAAGGGTTTGAGTTCGAGGATCAGCGCGATCAACACGAGGAACATGGCAAGCGACGCGCCATTCGCGCCCATCGGGACTTCGGAGATGTCGTCGATATTGAGCGAGCCGTTGGCGTGGTAGGTAAAGATTATGCCAATCAAGAGTAGGATCGAGATGACCTGCGACACGACGAGGTATTTGAACCCAGCGGCTAAGGCGCGCGTGTCTTTGGAGAGCAGCACGAGGCCCGCCGTCGCGATCACGATCAGTTCGAGGAAAACGAACATATTGAACAGGTCTCGGGTCATGATGAGGCCCGAAAGCGCCATGATGAGGACGAGCAGCACCGCCATGGCGCGTCGCCCGAGGCGGAGAAGATCTCGGCGCATGAAGAACGCAGAAAGGAGACCCGTGAGCGTCACGACCGAGGTCAACGCGGCTTCGGCAATGCCCGTCCGGAGATTGATGGCGAAGGGCGGTTTCGCCCCTGCCGTGAGCATTTCGACGGGGTCAGTTTGACCCGAGGCGAGCGCGACGGTCCATGACAGGGCAACGAAGGCCATGACAGCCAGCGCGCCAACGGTTGTGTGAAAGGCCGCCCGTTCTGAGGTCTCGCGCAAAAGCCCGAGAAGGAAGGCCGCACCTAGACCTGCGGCGAGGATGAGGAGAGGATTTACCATTTCAGCTCCGTAAAATCAGAGATGTCGAGGCTCCCGCGGGCGCGGAACAGCCGGTAGGCATATGCGAGCATGAGGGCGGTGACCCCGAGGCCGATGACGATGGCTGTGAGGACGAGGGCCTGTGGGACCGGATCGGTGATCCGTTCGGCGGCAGATGCAACGGGGATCGTGTCGAGGATCGGGGCTTCGCGTCCGGGGAGATAGCCGACCGCCACGAGCACGAGGTTCACGCCTGTGCTGGCTATCGTGAAGCTCACAATCATGCGCAGGATATTGCGATTGCTCAGCGCGCCGTAGAGGCCGAGGAAGATCAGGGCAAAGCCCGTGGCGAGAGAGATTTGAACGAGGGTCATTCTGCGTCCTCCGTCTCTTCGAGAGATGTCAGGATAGAGGAGAATTCCGCCCCGACCTTGAGACCCACGAGCACATAGATCAGCGGGATGGCTCCTGCGGAGAAGATCGATCCGAAGGTGCCAAGCGGCAGGATCTTGTTGTCGAGGAAGCCACCGGCAAAGAGCAGCCCGAGAAGACCGAGGATGACGTAGGTCAGGCCCGCGGAGCTTTCGATTTTCGAGATCAGGCCATGTGAGAAGCGTTCAGCGGGATCAGCGAGCAGCATAAGCAGCATCGCGGAGGCGACAATCGCCCCGCCTTGGAACCCGCCGCCGGGGGTCAGGTGCCCGTTAATGAAGACATAAGCGCCGAAGAGCAGGATCACAGGCACAAGCATCCGCGCGCCGGTCTGGAGCAACTCACCCGAGGGCAGGCCTCCTGCGCCTGCATGGGCGGAGGGGGCTTTGGACTGCGACAGCACAAGGCCGACGATGGCTGCGGTCAGGAACAGGACAGTGACTTCCCCGAGCGTATCAAGCCCGCGATAGGTCACGATAATCGCCGTCACGATGTTCTGAGCACCAGTTTCAGGAACGGTTTGATCCGCGTAATAGCTTGCTGTGAGATTTAGGCTGGCGTCGGGCGTGTAGCTGCTGAAGAGAGCGAAGAAGACGGTCCCGAGGAGTGCAACGAGCACCAATGGAATGGCCATGCGTGTTGTCATTGTGTGCCCTCCCGACGGATGCGGCCCATCACGAAGATGAACAGGAACGTGGTGAGGCCGGAGCCGATGGCGGCCTCGGTCATGGCGACGTCTGGCGCGGCGAGGAGCAGGAACATCACGGAGGCGAAGAGCGACACGAGGCCCGCCGCGAGCACGGCGACGAGTGTCGATCTGGCGAGCAGGGCGAGCACGGCGGCGGAGAGTGATGCGAGCGCAAGCACCGCGCCGAGGATGGTGAGGCCGATCATGTCAGGTCCTCCATGTCGCGGGACAGGTAATCTGCATCGCCTTTTGGACGGACACCGGCGCGATGGGCGGCGCGGGCGAGGACCTGTGAGGACAGCGGGTTGGTAAACATCAGGAAGAGCATGATGAGCAACAGTTTGATCGCCCACGACGGCTCGATGAGCGCGGTGCCGACGAGGACGAGCAGCGTGCCGAGGGTGGTGGCTTTCGTGCCCGCCTGAATACGGTTGTAGACGTCAGGCATCCGCACGAGGCCGAGGCCTCCTAGCGCGAGGAAAGCGGCGCCGGTCACGAAAACGAATGCGCCTAGAGTGTCGAGAAAACCGGAGAGGATCATTCTTCACCTCCTTCGATGTATCTGGCGGCGACGAGGACGCCGAGGAAGGACAGGAGCGCATAGACCAGTGCAACGTCGAGGTAGATTGCCCGCCCGCTGATGAGGGCGGCGAGGATGATTCCTGTGACGGAGACAATGGTCAGGGCGTCAAAGCCGACAATGCGGTCTGCGGCGGTTGGGCCTTTGAAGAACCGGTAGCCCGCCATTGCGAAGGTGAGCACCGTGAGGACGCCCGCGAGGATGAGGAACAGATCAGCCATACATCACCTCCAGATACCGCTCGAACCCGGCAACGATCTCTTGTGTGGCTTCGTCTAGGTCGGTGCTCTTGGTGACGACCCAGTGGATGTAGAGAAACTCGCCCTTAATCTCGCAGGTGAGCGTGCCGGGTGTGAGGGTGATCGCATTCGCGAGCAAAAGCCGCGCCACCGGATCGGTGAGCGTGGTGCGCACTTTGACGATGGCGGGAGAGATGGGGAGCGAGGGTTTCATGACCAGTGCGGCGAGTGAGAGGTTTGCCTTTACCAGTTCCTTGAGAAAATACCCGATGAATTGGAACGCCGCGAAGATGCCCGCTGGCGCGAGGTTAAAGCCTGACAGGAAGGATAAATGCCGCCCGAAGGCCGCCGAGATGACGCCCGCGACGACAAGACCGGACAGGATTGTCGCGAATGACAGAGACGCATTGAGCAAAACCCAGAAGAGGAACAAAGTCGCGAACAGGCGTAGAGAGACGCCCCCGCTGAGACCGTCTAGGGGCGGCGGCGCAGTTTGACCTTTGTCTGCGAGATGTGTGTCGCTCATGAGAAGGATCTCCGTTTCTGGCGTGAGCATGCAGGCACCCGTTCGGAGCCGCAGACCTGCGGGTTCGGGTGGCCAAATGTCGGAGCAATTATCGGGACGAACCCGTTCGGGGTGAGGAGGTTAGCTATGTCTTGGGGACGGTTAGAGCACATATTCAAAGCTGCTTATTTGACTTCGAACAAAGAAACCGTTTTTTGTGAGGGGCTGGGCGGTTTTTTCTGGCCTTTTGCGGGGTAAAGTTCCCGCAAAACAATAAACCTGCAGTCAGCCCACGCGCGTCGAAAGTTAATTTCTTTACGGTCATAAAGAAGGTCCGAGCCATGACATCCGAAAACAAAAATCCCGCGATTCTCATTTCCTCAGCTTCGTTCGATGACGGGGAGTTGGCGCGGATTGAGACGGTTGGAGAGACGATTCACGCGGCGACTGCAGAGGACCGTGCCGCATTGCCCGAAGAAGTGCGCCGCAAAGTTCGGGCAATCGCGAATAAGGGGCATCGCCCCATTGATGGTGCGCAGATGGACCTCTTTCCCAATCTGGAGATCATTTCCCAGTTCGGTGTCGGGTATGACGCGATTGATGTGGCGGCTGCAACCGAGCGCGGTATTCGCGTAACCAACACGCCGGATGTGCTCAACGAAGACGTCGCCGATCTGGCTCTCGCGATGATGCTTGCGTGGTCCCGAGAAATCGTCCGCGGGGATGCCTGGGTTCGTGAGGGCACATGGGCGTCAGGGCGTGAGTTGCCGCTCAACAGGAAAATGTCGGGGGCGACTGTCGGAATCGCTGGCATGGGGCGTATCGGGCGCGCCATCGCAGACCGGTGTGCCGCGTTCGGGATGAAAGTGCACTATACCTCGCGTAGCGCAAAGGACACGCCTGCGGATTGGACCTATCACGGAGAGAATGTGGTCGCGCTCGCGGATGCTGTCGAGTGGCTCGTGGTGGCTGTGGTCGGTGGCGAAAAGACGAAGGGCTATGTGTCAAAAGAGGCCATCTCCGCGGTTGGTCCGCGTGGCGTCGTGATCAACATCGCGCGCGGAACATGTATTGACGAGGAGGCGCTCATCGCTGCGCTTGAAGCGGGAGAGATTGCGGGCGCGGGGCTAGACGTCTTCTACAACGAACCAAACGTCGATCCGCGATTGATCGCGCTGCCGAACGTGCTCTTGCAACCGCACCAAGCGTCCTCAACTGTTGAGACCCGCCGCGACATGAGCATCGCGCAATGTGCCAACCTGACGGCGTATTTTGAGGGGACGCCGCTCCCGACACCGGTCAATTGAACGGGAGTGGATGCAGAAATGCTTTACGTGACGGCGGTTTATCTTACATGGATAGGGGACGTGCTCCGGTGATGAATGACGCGAAAGGGAATTTTCGGATGAGATATGCTTGGATTTTGGGCGGCTGTTTTGCGCTCGCGGGGTGTGCTGCCCCCATGACGCAGGACGGGTATCTAAAAGAAGTTCCTGAAAGTGTCGTGTCATTGGCGGACCCGTCGCAAGATCTCACCGTTGTTCAGCTCAACCCTACGGACAACTGTTTCTGGTATCAGCATCGCGGACCGGTGGAAACGACGATGCTGCCATTGCGTACGACGTCAGGCCGCCCGATCTGTGCACAATCGCCCGGAGTGCTTGAAACAGCGATGTAAGGGGTCGGGGCGCGCCTTGTCGCGCGCCCGTTCACTCAGCTTTGCGCCGTGACGTAGTTCTCTGCGGGATAGAGATGAGCCGTCGCGCCTGTATTCACACGATCATAGAGATCGATGACATGGGCCATCACCATCCGCACGCATCCGGAACTCGCACGCGTTCCGATTGAGCGCGGGTAGGGCGTTCCGTGAATGCGCAGGTATGTGTCACGGTTGCCGACGTAGAGATACAGCGCGCGGGAGCCGAGCGCATTGCGCGGACCCGGAGGCATCCCGTCGGCGTATTTCTCATAAACCTCGGGTTCGCGGGCGATCATCGCAGCCGTTGGGGTCCATGACGGCCACTTGGCTTTGCGGTTGATAGTGTATGTGCCGGGCTCATAAAGACCATCGCGCCCGATCGCCACGCCATAGCGCATTGCAGTGCCACCTTCTTCGATCAGGTAAAGATAGCGGGCCACGGCATCGACGTGAATATCGCCGGGAATGAGTCCCGAATTCGCCTCGACGCGGCGCGGAAGGAAGCGGTCGTGGAGGCCCCACGGATTCGTTGTTCTGATATCAAACGCGGCTGGTGTGACCTGTGCGTCCCACCGATCCCAATCGCTTTTGGTGGCTGCCATCGCAGGGAGGCCAACTGCGGTTGTCGAGAACAACGCGGTGGATGTCCGGATAAAGTGTCTTCTCGTTAGCATGTCGGACCTTTCAACGCATGGGGTCATTCATATCTGGGACAAAGCCCTCGGAAATCAAATCTATTAGAGATGAAGCTAAGGTGAAAAGCGACGCACAAACGCGTGTTCGAGGCTGCGTCGCTGTCCACAAGGCCCGGCCTTAGTCGAGCGGCGGGCCGGTAAAGGTCATGTTGAACTTCTCACCTTCCTCTATGACTTTCGGCATGTCCTCGGGGATTTTGCACTGATCTTTGGCCATGGCGGCAAAGAACCCTTCAAATCCACCCGGAGTTAGAATGACGAGGTGCCGGCAGGGCTCTTCGCTGACGACTTTGAATGTGTGTTCTGTGCCGCGCGGAATGAACGCCGTTTCGCCAGCCTTCACGATGGTCTCCTCGCCTGCGATCCAGACCTTGCACGCGCCTGTGAGGATCACGAAGGCCTCGTCCTCGTTGTGATGGATGTGACGCGGCGGGCCGCTTTGGGGCGGAGAGGTGCTGTCGACGATGGACATGGCGCCGCCGCTGCCTTCGGGGCTGAGAATTGTTTTGTAGCTGGTGCCGAGCCATTCAAGCGTTTCTGGCATAGGGTCCTCCCGTGTCTCTTTTCATTTTGAAAATTGATATGCGTTTATTTTCGCCACCCTCTGACGGAGTGGTTTCAGATATTCGGTCAGAGAGGTGACCTCGCGTCAATAGTCAGGTGGGGGGAAGGTTTCGCGCCATGTCCCCGTTTCTGAAAAGGAAACGCCCGCTCGGGCGGGAGCGGGCGTTTGTGTCGTCCTTGTCTGTTGCATGGTCTAGAAAGAGCCGGTTCCCATCACGCGGCTCGGGTCTGGCCCTTTCTCCATCTCCGCGAACTCCTCGTAGGTGCGGTATTTGTCGAGGATACCGTCCTGCGCCATTTTCAGAAGTTCGGCGGCCTCCTCGGGGCGCGTCTGGCTCAGTTGCCTGTAGCGCAATTCCCCATAGGCGTAGTCCTTGAACGGCAGGGACGGGCGTGGACTGTCGAGCATGAAGGGCGGTGTGCCCGTGCCGTGCAGCGCCGGATCATAGCGCAGGAGTGGCCAGTAGCCCGATTTCACCGCTTTGCCCTGTTGATCGAGGCCTTTCGACATGTCGATCCCGTGCGCGATGCAGTGACTATAGGCGAGGATGATCGAGGGACCGTCCCACGCCTCGGCTTCGCGGAAAGCGCGGAGCGTTTGCTGCGGATTCGCGCCGAGTGCGACCTGCGCCACGTAGACGTTGCCATAGGCGATTGCTTGGAGCGCCATATCCTTGCGGTTGGTGCGTTTGCCTGCGGCGGCGAATTTGGCGATGGCGCCGAGCGGCGTGGCTTTGGAGGCCTGACCGCCGGTGTTGGAGTAGACTTCTGTGTCCATCACGAGGATATTGACGTTCCGGCCCGAGGCGAGGACGTGGTCCAGCCCTCCATAGCCAATATCATAGGCCCAGCCGTCACCGCCCACGAGCCAGATCGCCCGTTTGACGAGGTGATCGCAGAGGGAGAGAAGGTGGTCGGTATCTGCGGAACGCGGGAGCGAGAGGAGCTTTGTCTTAAGCTGTCCCACACGCTCGCGCTGTCTGCGGATTTCTGACTCGCGGACCTGCGGTGCAGTGAGAATGGCCTCGACCAAGTTCTCGCCGACCTCTGGGGCCAGCTTGCGGAGAAGGTCTTGTGCGAGAGCCGTCTGTTTGTCTGCCGCGAGACGGAAGCCGAGGCCAAACTCTGCGTTGTCCTCAAAGAGAGAGTTCGCCCATGCAGGCCCGCGTCCTTCTGCGTTTCTCGTCCACGGTGTCACAGGCAGGTTGCCGCCGTAGATCGACGAACACCCTGTGGCATTGGCGACCATAAGGCGATCCCCGAAGAGTTGGCTTAGAAGCTTCACATAGGGGGTCTCGCCACAGCCCGCGCAAGCGCCGGGGAACTCAAAGAGCGGCTCGAGGAATTGCACGCCCCGCACATTCGCGAAATCGACGCGGGAGCGGTCATTCACGGGCAGGCTCTCGAAGAAGGCGATGTTCTCGCGTTCTTTCTCCGGCAGATCGGCTTTCGGATGCAGGTTGATGGCTTTCTGTGTCGGGTCGGACTCCGATACTGCGGGACAGGCTTCGACACAGAGACTGCAACCCGTGCAGTCCTCCAAATAGAACTCCAGCGCGAATTCCGCCCCCGGATAGCCCCGCGCATTGACCGGCGCGTGTTTGAAGCCCTCGGGTGCACCGTCGAGCAACTCTTCATCGAAATACTTCGCGCGGATCACAGAGTGCGGGCAGACGAAGGAACACTGGCCGCACTGGATACAGTCCTCCGCGATCCAAACCGGCACATCCTCCGCGACATTGCGTTTCTCCCACGCAGCCGTGCCAGAGGGGAAGGTACCGTCAACAGGGAGGGCGGAGACAGGGATATCGTCACCCAGACCTGCCATCATCTTCGCCGTCACGTCGCGCACGAAGTCGGGCGCATCCTGCGGAACGAGGGAGGGACGTTCGATGATACTTGTTGGCTCGGAGGGGACCGCAATCTCGTGGAGACCCGCAAGCGCTCCATCCACAGCCGCAAAGTTCATATCGACAACGGCCTGACCCTTCTTCTGATAGGTCTTTTTGATTGCTGCTTTGATTTTCGCGATGGCGTCGTCGCGGGGGAGGACATTTGAGAGCGCAAAGAAACAGGTTTGCAGGATCGTGTTCGTCCGCGCCCCGAGGCCAACCGCGCGGGCGGCCTGAGAAGCGTCGATCACGTAAAATTTGAGGTCCTTGTCTATGATCGACTGCTGAACGGAGCGCGGGAGACGGTCCCATGTGGCTTCTGGACCATAAGGGGAGTTGAGAAGGAACGTCGCGCCTTTTGCAGCCAACTTGAGCACATCCATCTTCATCAGGAAGTGGAACTGGTGACAGGCGACGAAGTTCGCGGAGTGGATCAGATAGGGGGCTTCGATCGGCTCGGGGCCGAACCGCAGATGGCTTTCCGTCACCGCGCCGGATTTGTGGCTGTCATAGACAAAGTAGCCCTGCGCATAGTGACCAGGTTCATCGGCGATGATCTTCACCGAGTTCTTGTTGGCCCCGACCGTGCCGTCTGCGCCGAGGCCATAGAACACGGCACGGACCACGTTGTCTTTTTCGATGTCATAGGTCTGGTCGACGGCCAGAGAGGTGTGGGACACGTCGTCCGTGATGCCAACGGTAAAGCCCGTTTTGGGGGTCTCTTTAGCGAGGTTGTCGAAGACGGCTTTGACCTGTGCGGGAGTGAAGTCTTTGGACGACAGGCCATACCGCCCGCCAATCACACGCGGCATTGTCGCCCTCGCACCCGTCGCAAAGGCCTCTGACAATGCGGAGACCACATCGAGATACATCGTTTCCCCCGTCGTGCCAGGTTCTTTGGAACGGTCGAGAACAGCGATTTTCGAGACACTTTCGGGAAGGACGGCGAGCAGGTGTTTGACGGAGAAGGGGCGATAGAGACGGACAATGATGAGGCCGATCTTCTCGCCTTTCGCGACGAGGTCCTCGACGGTGGCTTTGATCACTTCGACACCGGACCCCATGGCGATCACCACCCGTTCGGCATCAGGGACGCCGACATAGTCGAACGGTTGGTAATGGCGGCCTGTCATTGCACCGAGCTTTTCCATTTCCTCGGCCACGATATCAGGCACGGCGGCATAGAACGGGTTGGACGCCTCGCGCCCTTGGAAGAACACGTCAGGGTTCTGCGCGGTGCCGCGAATAAACGGGTTTTCGGGCGACAATGCCCGCTTGCGATGGGCGCGGACCAGATCATCGTCAATCATCGCACGGATTTGCGCATCGGGAATGAGCGTCGCTGTGTTCACCTCATGCGAGGTGCGGAACCCGTCGAAGAAATGCATGAACGGAATGCGGGCGCGGAGCGTGGCGGCGTGGGACACGAGCGCGAGATCGTGGGCTTCCTGCACGGACGCGGAGGCCAGCATCGCGAACCCTGTGGAGCGCGCGGCCATGACGTCCGAGTGGTCGCCAAAGATCGAAAGCGCATGGGTCGCCAAGGCGCGTGCGGCGACGTGGAACACCGTCGGCGTCAGTTCCCCAGCGATTTTAAACATATTAGGCAACATGAGCATGAGGCCCTGAGACGCGGTGAAGGTCGTCGTCAACGCCCCCGCTTGAAGGCTGCCGTGCACGGTGCCGGCAGCGCCCGCCTCTGATTGCATTTCCTGAATGACCGGTTGATCGCCCCAAATGTTTTTGACACCTGCGGCGGTCCAGTCATCAGCGAGTTCTGCCATCGGTGAGGACGGTGTGATCGGATAGATCGAACACACCTCATTCACGCGGTAGGCAATATGGGCGACCGCTGTGTTGCCGTCGAGCGTGGCTTGCACGGGCGCATTCGCCGGATTGTTTTGGCCGTGATCAAGCATGGGAAACCTCCGGGATCATCTCGAGCGCGTGGCAGGGGCATTGGTCGAAACAGGACTGGCAGCCGGTGCATTTGGCGGCGTCGATGGTGTAGCCGTTGCCTGCGCCGTTCTTCTGGATCGCGTCCTCAGGGCAGGCGGCGTAGCAGTTGTCGCATTCGTAACAAGACCCGCAGGAATAGCAGCGCGAGGCCTCATAGCGGGCTTCTTTCTCGGTGAGGCCGAGCAGGACTTCGTCAAAGCTCGCTTCGCGTCGGACCTTTGCGATAGAGGCCTGTTCCTTCGGGTCCACATCCGAGTAGACGGGCAGGTGGAGCATATCGGCGGTCACGAGGGCGGGCGGTTCATCTGCCTCATAAGTCCGCCCGTCGAGCCACGCGTCGATGTGACGGGCGGCAAGCTTGCCGTGTCCCGTGGCGATTGTGACGCTCTGCTGGTCGGGCACCATGTCGCCGCCCGCGAAGACGCCTTCACAGCCGGTCATCCGGTTCTCTCCGACCTCCACCGTCCCATTCCAGCTAAACGTTAGGCCCGGCACGGATTGCAAGAAACTGCTGTCGGTTTCCTGACCGAGCGCGAGGACGACCGCATCGGCGGCGAGGGTCTCGAATTCTCCCGTCGGCTTGGCGCGTCCGTTCGCGTCGATCTCCATCCGCTCGACCTTGAGCGCGTCGCCCTCGATCTCTTTGATCGAGGTGAGCCATTTGATTTTGACACCCTCGGCCATGGCCTCGTCCGCTTCGAACTCATGTGCGGGCATGTGCTCGCGGTCGCGGCGATAGACGATGAGGGTCTCTGTCGCTCCGAGGCGCTTGGCGGTGCGGGCGGCGTCCATGGCGGTATTGCCGCCGCCGTAAACAACGACCCGACGACCGAGAAGAGGGGCATCGCCTTTCGAGGCCTCGGAGAGCAGGGTCACGGCATTGAGGATTTTCGGCGCTTCCTTCGCGGGGATATCAACATGTTTGCCCGCACCTGCGCCGATGGCGAGATAGACGGCGTCGAAACCGCCCGCCGTTTTCTCCGCCATCAGATCGGTAACTTTGTGGTTCAGCGTGATCTTCACGCCGAGCGCCTCAATTCGCGCGACGTCGTGGGCTAGCTCCGCGCGGGGCATCCGGTACGCCGGAATGCCGAAATGCATCATACCGCCTGCGATGGGGCCTGCTTCACGGATTTCGACACTGTGGCCCAACCGGGCGAGGTGATAGGCGCAGGACATGCCGGATGGACCGGCCCCCACGACGAGCACCTTTTTGCCGGAGGGAGGCTGGGTTGCGGTGAAGGTCCAGCCTTTTTCATTTGCCATGTCGCCAAGGAACCGTTCCACCGCATGGATGGACACAGAGGCGTCAACCTCCCCACGGTTACAGCCTCCTTCGCAGGGGTGATAACAGACGCGACCGTGCACGGCGGGCATCGGGTTCTCAGCGGTCAGGATTTCCCACGCGGTCCGGTAATCTCCGTCTAATGCAGCCGCGAGCCATTCGCGGATGTTTTCCCCCGCCGGACAGGCCGCAGCGCAGGGTGGGGTGAGGGTGACATAGCTCGGGATTTGGCTGCGGATCGGACCTGTGCCTGCGGTCTTCGTCTGGTCAACGAGCGGCGTAAAATCGGCGCGTTTGGTGCCTTTTGAGGTATTCGCGGAGTTGGGCATGGCGAGGCTTTCTCATCCTGAGGTTGATGCACCATGGCGGGGAAAAGGGCTTTGGGCGTTGATATACATCAAGGATTGCGCATGTGAGATTTGCCTCGCAACGCTATGATTTTCAGTGTGTTTCTTTTGAAATTTTCTGAGGTTCAGGATTGGCTCGACTGAGGGCCTTGATCGATTGTTGCTCTGTCTGGTGCCGCCGGACATCATCTTTACTTCTGGCTCGAAATTAGATAAATGACTGGTCAGTTATTTATTTTGGGCGCGACTCATCCGAGGTGCAACATGTCCGACGAGACAGCCGATTCAGGTCAAACTCCGGAGCCGAAATTCCGCCGCCGCAAAGAGGCGCGGCCGGATGAAATTCTCGATGCGGCGTTATCTTTGTTCGTCGAGAAGAGTTTCGCCGGAACGCGGGTCGAAGACATCGCCCGCCGTGCAGGGGTCTCGAAAGGGGCGGTTTATCTCTACTTCCCCTCGAAAGACGCCATCGCGGCCGCCCTCGTCGATCGGGCCGTCGGGGGCATGGCGGATGAGGTCATCGCCGCGATCCGTGCTCACACCGGAGATCCGCGCCCGTTGATCCGCCGTTTGGCCGGACTGATTGCAGCGGGGATCGGTGATGAAAAGATTCTCGCAGTGCCGAAATTCATCATCCATGAAGCCAACAGCCAGCCGCAACTTGCGAAGATTTACGCGGATCGGGTGTTGTCCCGTCTCCTTCCCGAACTCTCGGCGCTCTTCGGGCGCGCCATGGATGAGGGGCATATCCGACGCCTCGATCCCGAGATGCTCACGCGGTCTCTCATCGGGCCGATATTCGTTCATATGCTTCTGGCTGAGGTCTTCGGCATTACCCCTGAACAAGGGCTTGATCTCAACGGATTGTTTGAAACGCATCTGAGTGTCTTCTTTGCAGGCCTCGATCCGGAAAAAGGAGTGTCCTGATGACTGATCTTCCTAGCTGGCTCGTGTCGATCATCGCGTCGATTTATCCGGGTATCGTGCCGCCGACACCGTATGTGTATGACGGTTATGTCGAAGGCGACTTCACCTACGCCGCGCCTGCGACCGCGGGGCGGATCGAGGAAATTGCGGTGGTCGAGGGCGGAGAGGTGTCAGAGGGCGCTTTGATATTTGCGCTCCGCGATGCGCAGTATGCGGCCGCGTTGAGGGCGGCAGAGGCGCAACTGGCGCAGGCCGAGGCGACTTTGGTCAATCTCTCGACAGGCTCGCGCGATGCGGAGACTGCCGTTATTCGCGCATCGTTGGATCAGGCGCGCGTGGCGCTCGATATTGCGCGAACGCGGCTGGAGCGGTCCGAGGCGCTTCTGGATCGAGGCGCAACGACGCAGGCGGCTGTCGACGATCAGAGGGCGGCGGTGGATGAGGCGAAGGCGTCAGTCGCGCAGCTCGAAGCGGAGTTGTCAGTTGCCGAATTGCCCGCCCGCGACGCGGAGCGACGTGCGGCTGAGGCAGTGGTTGAGGCCGCGCGGGCACAGGTTGATCTGGCGCGTTCGGACCTTGAAGATCGCAAAGTCTTTGCGCCCGTGTCCGGTCGGGTCGAGAAGGTTTATTTCACAGAAGGCGAAGTGGCCTCGGCTGGCACGCCTGTCGTGTCGATCCTGCCGCCGGACGGTCGGATTGCGCTGTTCTTTGTGCCGGAAGCAGAGCGCGCGGATTTGGAAGTCGGGGATGAGGTGGCGTTGTCGTGCGAAGGATGTGCGCCCGACCTGACCGCGACCATCACGCGGCTGGCCTCTGATCCGCAGTACACGCCACCCATCCTCTACACGCGGGAGGCGCGGGGGCGTTTGGTGTACCGCGTTGAAGCGACGGTCGAGGGGGCCGCGAACCTGCGTCCGGGGCAGCCTGTGACCGTTGATGCCTCAACCGCTGCGGAGGAGTAGGACATGGCCGAAGGCAAAGGCGATCCTGCCATTTCTGTCCGTGGCCTGACCAAAATCTTCGGTGAGCGGACCGTGGTGGACGGGTTCGACATGGAGGTCGCGAAGGGGGCGATCTATGGCTTTCTCGGGCCGAACGGGTCGGGCAAAACCACCACCATCCGCATGATGTGCGGGCTGCTGACACCTGATGGTGGGGAGGGACATTGCCTCGGGCTCGATATCGTCAATGACAGCCGCGAGATCAAAAAGCGCGTCGGATACATGACGCAGAAGTTTTCGCTCTACGAAGACATGACCATCGCGGAGAACCTTGATTTCGTGGCCCGTATGTTCGGCGTCCCGAACCGAAAGGCACGGGTGGTTGAGGCCGTGCGCGATCTGGGCCTTGAGGGGCGGGCAGGGCAGTTGGCAGGCACGCTGTCGGGCGGGTGGAAGCAGCGGCTCGCACTCGCGGCCTGTATGATCCACGATCCGGATTTGCTACTCCTCGATGAGCCGACTGCAGGTGTGGATCCGAAGGCGCGGCGCGATTTCTGGGATGAAATCAGGAGGCTGGCCGCACGGGGTGTGACGGTCCTCGTGTCCACACACTATATGGACGAAGCCGTCCAATGCGACCACATCGCCTATATCGCCTACGGGAAAAAGCTCATTGACGGAGCAGCGGGCGAGATTCCGCGCCAGATCGGGTTGCATACCTATGTGGTGACGGGGCCTGACCTGAGCGCCTTGGAGGATTATCTCGCAGATGCGGAGGGCGCGGGGCAGGTGATCCGATTCGGGGCGGAGTTGCATGTCTCCGGCACGGATCAGGCGGCGCTCGATGCCTTGGCCGCGCGTGAGAGGGCGCGCGGCGTGCATGAGTGGACGGCGAAGCGTGCGGGTCTCGAAGAGGCGTTCATCTACCTCATGGCGGGCGCGAAGGACAACTTTCTAACGGAGGGCGCGGCATGAAACGGATGTCCGACGTCTTTTCCTTCGCACGCTTCCTCGCGGTTCTGGTCAAAGAGTTCATCCAGATGCGCCGTGATCGTGTCACCTTTGGCATGATGATCGGCATTCCGGTGATGCAACTTTTGCTCTTCGGATACGCCATTGATACCGACCCGCATAACCTGCCGACCCTCGTGGAAATGAACGATGAAGCCGTCGTGGTGCGGGCGCTGACGGCGGCGATGGATACCTCGGACTATTTCGACTTTATCGGGATTTCAACGTCGGAAACGGAGAGCGCAGAGGCGCTTCAGGACGGCACCGCGCAGGTGGTTCTGACGGTGCCGGAAGGGTTCGAGCGCGACATGATCCGCGGCCTCCATCCTCAAATCCTGCTCACAGTGGATGCCTCTGATCCCGTTGCAGCGGCGGGGGCGATCGGTGCGATCAACGGGGTTGTCGAAACTGCGATAGAGCAAAGCCTGACCGGCCCGCATGCATCTTCGGCGAGCTCGCAAGCGCCGTTCGACGTGGTCATCCACCGCGCCTACAATCCGGCGCAGGAAACCTCCATCAATATCGTGCCCGGACTTTTGGCGATCATTCTGTCCATGACGATGATCCTCATTACCGCTGTAGCGATTGTCCGCGAGAGTGAAAAAGGGACAATGGAGAGCCTCATCGCGACGCCTGTGACCGCCGCCGAGGTGATGCTTGGGAAAATCCTGCCCTATGTGTTTGTCGGCTACGTGCAGACGGTGGTGTTCCTCGTGGCCGCGCGGGTGCTGTTTTCGGTGCCTTTTTCCGGCTCCTTTGGGGCGTTCTTTGTTGGCTTCAATCTCTACATCATTGTGAACCTCGCCATCGGTTTTCTCGTATCGACTGTGGCGCAGAATCAGTTGCAGGCGATGCAACTGTCCTTTTTCACGATCCTGCCGACCGTCCTCCTGTCCGGCTTCATGTTTCCGTTTGCCGCCATGCCCGTCTGGGCGCAGACCCTCGGGACGGCCATCCCTGCCACGCATTTCCTCCGCCTCGTGCGTAAGGTGATGCTCAAAGGGGCAGGGTTTCAGGAGGTGCTCCCCAACATGGGGGCAATCGTCGTGATTCTTCTCGTGGTCATCGTCATCGCGCTCAAGCGGTATCGGCAGACACTCGATTGAGCCCAGCTACGGTGCAATGCGCGCGGGTCAAAATCCTATTAAAATAATCAGGATTGACATAACCAAGTAATTCGCTCAGTTATTGGCGCATGCCAAATGCAGCCCCTTGGGGCGGCATGGGTCTATGCAAATCGAGAGACTGAGGGCCGACGCACAGGCCGACCAAACCAAAAGGGACACGAGTTCATGAAACGCATGATGACGGCCATGATCGCCGCCGCTCTGCCAGCCACCGCCTTCGCCGGAGAAGCCGAAGTGGTGGCCAACTACGCCGATATCGCAGAAGCAATCTACGGAGACTCGCTGATCAAGGCGAAGCACCTGGACGCTGCGATTGAAGCTTTTGTTGCTGCTCCGTCCGATCAAACGCTGACGGCTGCCAAATCCGCGTGGCTTGCCGCCCGTGTGCCGTATCAGCAATCCGAGGTGTTCCGTTTCGGCAACCCGATCGTTGATGATTGGGAAGGCAAGGTGAACGCATGGCCGCTCGATGAGGGGCTGATCGACTATGTTGACGCTGTGTATGGCGGCGCCACCGACGAGAACCCGCTGGCCGCGCTCAACGTGATTGCGAACCCGACGTTCGAAATCTCGGGCGAAACGATTGATGCGTCTGTGATCACGCCGGAGCTGCTCGGCGAGACGCTGCATGAGGCGGACGAAGTCGAGGCCAACGTCGCCACCGGCTATCATGCCATCGAATTTCTGCTGTGGGGGCAAGACCTAAATGGCACCGACCATGGCGCGGGCAACCGTCCATACACCGACTACGTTGTGGGCGAGGGCTGCACCGGCGGTGCGTGTGATCGCCGTGCTCAGTACCTGACGGCAGCGACGAAACTGTTGGTTTCCGATCTCGAGTATATGGCTGCGCAATGGGCCGACGGCGGTGAAGCACGTGAAACCGTTCTGGCCGATCCGTCTGCAGGCATCACCGCGATGCTGACCGGCATGGGCTCCTTGTCCTATGGTGAGCAAGCGGGTGAGCGCATGAAGCTTGGCCTGATGCTCAACGATCCGGAAGAAGAGCACGACTGTTTCTCCGACAACACCCACAACTCGCACTATTACGACGGACTGGGTATCCATAACGTTTACGTCGGTCAGTACGTCCGCGTCGATGGAACGCTCGTGTCCGGTGAGAGCCTTCAGGACCTGCTCGAAGCCGCCGATCCGGCGCTTGCAGCCGACCTGACAGCGGCTGTCGATCACACAGTTGCCGAACTTGGCCAGATCAAGGCCGCTGCAGAAGCAGGGTTTTCCTATGACCAAATGCTCGAAGCAGGCAACGAAGCCGGTGAAGAACTGATCATGTCTGCGGTTGACGCACTTGTCGCGCAGACCCGTGAGATCGAGCGCGCAGTTGCCGCACTGTCTACCGAGATCGAGGTGGAAGGGTCCGACAGCCTCGATAATCCCGACGCTGTATTCCAGTGATTTTGTGGCGGGCTGGATCATCCGGCCCGCCTTTTCATGACCGGGAAAGCGCAATGCCCGTATTCCTCCGCAGCGTGAAAAATCTTCGCAAGCGTCACGCCATTGGTGTGACGCTTGTGCTTTTGCTCCCGACGACCTTTGCAACGGACCTGACCGCGCAATCGCTCTCCGATGTGCACCTCAATGTCGTGCCGCGCACGGATGTGGAGCGGGACCGGATTGCCGGTGTTCTGTCTGCTCCGAAGTCCTTCGATACCCCACAACCCTTCGAAGCCTTGTCTGCCGGCGCGGCCAGCACCGAGCGCACCGAGGAAGATGGTGTTTTCAGAAAACCATCTGGCGGGTTTGATAAGGCCACGGAACTTGATTTTCTGCTTGGAGAGGCGCTTTTTGACAAGCTTTGGGTGTCCTCGCCGTCCTCGACAAAAGCGTCTGACGGTCTCGGGCCACTCTATAATGCGCGGGCCTGCCTGCGTTGCCATCCGGGAAACGGTCGTGGTCGCCCGCCTGAGGGGGAAGCCGCTCTCGGCGGATTGAAGACCTCCATGTTCCTTAAACTTTCGGTGCCTGCCGCACCCGAAGCGCCACTGACCGAGATTGAGGCCTATTTGCAGGCGCTAGACGGGGACGCCGCCACGCCGCGCGCACGCCCTGTGCCGGCATATGGTGGTCAGCTTCAGGATCGTGCGGTTCTGGGGCTGGAACCCGAGGCGAAATGGACGGTCAACTACGAAGAGATAGAAGTCCTACTTGCCGGCGGAGAAACCGCGTTCCTGCGCAAACCGACGTTTGACATTGGTGATCTGCGTTCAGGACCGCTCCCCGATGATCTTCAGGTCTCTCCGCGCGTCGCCAATCCGATGATCGGCCTAGGACTTCTGGAGGCCATTCCGGTCGATGACATACTCGCGCTTGCCGATCCTCATGACGAAGACGGGGACGGGATCTCCGGTCGCCCGAATATCGTCTGGTCACGGGAATTCGACACGCCAATGCTCGGCCGGTTCGGGTGGAAGGCGTTCAATCCAACCGTTGAACAACAATCGGCCTCCGCACTCTCGTCAGACATCGGCATCTCCTCGCCGCTTTTTCCCGCCGCATGGGGCGATTGCACAGTGGAGCAAGCCGACTGCATCGCAGCGCCACATGGAGACGGAGATGTGCGGGGCACGGAGATCGACCAGACCGGTCTCGATCTCCTGACGCTCTACGCGACCCACATCGGAGTGCCCCGCCGGACGGAGGCGGGGGATGCAGAAGTTCTCCTCGGTAAGGAAGTGTTCCATGACATCGGCTGCGCGGCCTGCCATCAGCCGAATTTCGTGACCCACCGCCTCGCGGACGAACAAGACGCGCCGCTCTCGTTCCAACTGATCTGGCCCTACACCGATCTGCTGCTCCACGATATGGGGGAGGGTCTCGCAGATAACCGGCCCGAGGGGCGCGCGACCGGCGCAGAGTGGCGCACAGCCCCTTTGTGGGGTCTCGGTTTGACGGCGCAGGTTTCTGGCCATACATACCTTCTCCATGACGGACGAGCGCGCTCTGTTCTTGAGGCTATTCTGTGGCATGGTGGCGAAGCCGAGGCGGCGCGCGATGCTGTCGTCCACCTCCAGCCGGAGCGTCGCGCCGCACTCCTCCGTTTCCTGAACTCACTTTGAGAGAAATTCGATGCGTTTCACCCTCGCTGCTCTTCTGACCACCGCCATGTGTTCCCCGCTCTTCGCGCAGTCGGAGCCGAGTTTGGCGGAGATACAGGCGCGGTCACTCGAGCGGGCCGTCATGGAGCACACGGTTCCCGCCGTGGAGCGCTTTGATGATGCTGCACGCGACCTGGTTCTAGCGAGCGCAGCGGATTGCACACCCGCAGCCATGCAGCCGGCCTATCATGCTGCTTTTGATGCGTGGATGGGGCTGCAACACCTCCATATGGGGCCGGTCGAGGAAAACGGACGCATCCTCGCAATCGCATTCTGGCCGGACAAAAAGGGCATGATCCCCCGAACGCTCGCCCGCGCGATCGCGGACGAGGACGCGGTGGTCAATGACGCAGAGGGTTTCTCGGATGCGTCAATCGCTCTGCGCGGGTTGTTCGCACTCGAATACATGCTCTTTGATCCGCAGTTCGACGACTATGACGCGGGCTCCTATTCCTGTGCGCTCGTTCAGGCGATTTCTAACGATCTCGGTCGGATGGCGCATGCGATTGATATGGAGTGGACCGAAGATGGCGGGTTCAAGGATACGCTCCTTTTGGCCGGTGAGGCGGAGAGCCCAATTTACCTGAGCCAGATGGAGAGCGTTCAGGCGCTGTACACCATGCTGAATTCGTCCCTCGAGAACACCAAGGATCAGCGCATCGGTCGTCCGATCGGAACGTTTGAGCGTCCGCGCCCGACCCGTGCAGAGGCCTACCGCTCGGCGCGGTCAGAGCGCAACGTGATCCTGCAACTCGAAGCAGCGCGCGACCTGGCGCACAAGCTGGCCCCTGGCGAGACACCGAAAACCGACGACGCCTTTGAACAGACTTTGGCCTTGGCGGAGGCGCTTGATGATCCCGATTTCTCCGGTGCGGCCGACCCGATGAGGCGTCTGAAGATCGAGATTGTGGGGCAAAACATCGATACGATCCTCGGGCATATCGCGAATGAGGTCGGTGCGTCGTTGGGTGTGTCCGCTGGGTTCAACGCGTCTGACGGAGACTAAGGCAAATTGCCGGAACGTCTCGAAGCCCCATAATTTGAAAGCAGCCAAATGACCACCTCCTCCCGCCGCACCTTCCTCAAAGCCGCTCTTGCTGCCGCTGTCATTCCGCGTGTGAGTTGGGCGGATGCCGGATCGCCCGCTTATCTCGGGGCGGCGAAGGACGCGTCCGGGGATTATGCGCTTTACGGTCTCGATGAAGCCGCGCAGATTCTGTTCCGTGTGCCGCTCCCCGCGCGGGGGCATGCCGCTGCCGCGCATCCGGAAAAGCCGGAGGCCGTTGCCTTCGCACGCCGTCCTGGCACATTTGCCGTCGTTCTGAACTGTGTGACCGGTGACGTCACGCATCGGCTCACGGCACCGGAAGGGCGCCACTTCATGGGGCATGGGCTTTTCGTGGATGGCGGAGAGACGCTACTCACGCCAGAGAACAACTATGCTGAGAAGAAGGGTGTTCTCGGGATTTGGAAGCGCTCTGCGGGGTATGCGCGCGTCGGTGAGGTCGATACGCACGGGATCGGTCCGCATGATGTAAAACAGCTGTCCGACGGCTCTCTCGTGATCGCCAACGGCGGGATATTCACTCATCCGGAAATCGGGGAAGGGCGGGAAAAGCTCAATATCCCTGACATGGTCGGATCCCTAGTCTACCTGTCATCTTCTTATACTTTTACGGAAAAGCACGAACTTGCCTCCGAACTGCACCAGAACTCCATCCGCCACCTGTCGCTCGGCGCGGACGATCAGGTCGGGTTCGCGATGCAATGGGAGGGCGATCCTCTTGATACCGTTCCTCTGCTCGGTCTGCATCGCCGTGGCGAGGAGGTCGTCCTTTGCGAGGCAGATCTCGCGGAGCAGATGGCGATGAGGGGCTACGCAGGCTCTGTGGCCTTCTCCGGTGACGGGGCGGAAATCGCGATTACATCTCCTCGTGGCGGGCGGATGCATCGCTTTGCGCCTGACGGAACCTTCCTCGGGTCCGTGATGCGTGGCGATATTTGTGGTCTCGCCCCAATGGGCAATGGTTATCTTGGTTCCGACGGGTTTGGAGCTTTGCTCGCACTCACAGACACGATGCGCCCGCTCAACGCCGTTCCGGGGCTCGCTTGGGACAATCACCTCGTTGCTTTGCCGTCACTGGTCTGAGCGTCGGGCGCAAGCCTTTCAAACATCCCAAAATTTTTACCGCGCCGGATTTTGTGGCCATCAAGTGACGTCAATTTCTCGTTGGTGTTGCACTCTGGCTGGCTGTGATGAAATTCCGGCAGGCATTTGTTTCAAAAGTAAAAATTCAGACCCTGTGCGTTTTTCTTCACGGGTTTTTCAAAAGAACAGGGGATCATCTAGCCCGATGTTGCACGGGATCGCTTGCAGCCCCTGAGGACGAACACTAACATCCAAGTAACACTTACGCGTTACACACGACGCACCGCAGCAACAGGCAGGACATATGAAAGATCCGATTGATACCTACATGAACACTCTCGTGCCGATGGTCGTTGAGCAGACCAGCCGGGGCGAGCGCGCCTACGACATCTTTTCCCGTCTCCTGAAAGAGCGCATCATTTTCCTCAACGGACCCGTTCATGACGGCATGTCCTCGCTGATCTGTGCGCAGCTGCTGTTTCTCGAAGCTGAAAACCCGAACAAAGAAATCGCGATGTATATCAACAGCCCGGGTGGTGTCGTGACCTCCGGTCTCTCGATCTACGACACGATGCAATACATCCGTCCGAAGGTCTCCACCCTCGTGATGGGTCAGGCGGCATCCATGGGCTCGCTCCTTCTGACCGCTGGTGAAAAGGGCATGCGCTTCTCGCTCCCGAACTCCCGCGTGATGGTCCACCAGCCGTCCGGCGGCTATCAGGGGCAGGCGACGGACATCATGATCCACGCTCAAGAAACCCAGAAGCTCAAGGATCGTCTGAACCAGATCTACGTGAAGCACACCGGTCAGGAATTCCAGACCATTGTGGACGCGCTCGAGCGTGACAACTTTATGTCTCCGGAAGATGCAAAAGAGTTCGGTCTGATCGACGAAATCGTCGAAAGCCGCGCTGTTCCGGAAAGCTGAGACTAAGCTGCGGCCTCGGGGCGATGCCTTGGGGCCGCAGACCACCCCGCCAAGGGGTTAAAATTTGGGCAAACTCTGAATTGGATTTTGCCATTGTGCCCGAAAAATCGCTGACCTACACTTGGTCGAAACAGGGCGGTGCGCTGCGGAAAATGTTGATCCTCCGGATCGCTTGCAGATGTAGCAAATCCACAAATGGCGGGGCGTTAAGCCGCGCTGAAACGCAAGTAGGTCTCGCGACTGTAGACCTTAGGGGAATGTGATGAGCAATTCGTCCAGCGACAGCAAGAACACGCTTTATTGTTCCTTCTGCGGCAAGAGCCAGCATGAAGTCCGTAAACTGATCGCGGGACCGACCGTGTTCATCTGCGACGAATGCGTCGAACTTTGCATGGATATCATTCGTGAAGAGACCAAAAGCTCCGGATTGAAATCGTCCGAAGGCGTGCCGTCTCCGAAAGAAATCTGTCAGGTTCTCGATGATTATGTCATCGGTCAGGCAACCGCGAAACGTGTGCTGTCTGTCGCGGTGCACAACCACTACAAGCGCCTCAATCACGCCGCCAAAGGCGCGGGTGATATTGAGCTTGCGAAATCCAACATCCTGCTCATCGGTCCGACCGGTTGCGGTAAAACGCTTTTGGCTCAGACCCTTGCACGCATTCTCGATGTGCCGTTCACCATGGCTGACGCGACCACGCTCACCGAGGCCGGTTATGTCGGTGAGGATGTCGAGAACATCATCCTGAAACTGCTTCAGGCCTCTGAATATAACGTCGAACGCGCGCAGCGTGGTATTGTCTACATTGACGAGGTCGACAAAATCACCCGCAAGTCTGACAACCCGTCGATCACCCGTGACGTGTCCGGTGAGGGCGTTCAGCAGGCACTGCTGAAGATCATGGAAGGCACTGTTGCGTCTGTGCCGCCGCAGGGCGGGCGTAAGCATCCGCAGCAGGAATTCCTGCAAGTGGACACGACGAATATTCTCTTCATCTGTGGTGGGGCTTTTGCCGGTCTCGACCGCATCATCTCGCAGCGCAACAAAGGCACGGCCATTGGTTTCGGCGCTGATGTGAAGAACGATGATGACCGCGGTGTGGGTGAACTGTTCAAAGAGCTTGAGCCCGAAGATCTGCTGAAATTCGGCCTGATCCCGGAATTCGTCGGTCGTCTGCCGGTTCTGGCCACGCTCGAAGACCTCGATGAGGATGCGCTTGTGACGATCCTGACCGAGCCGAAGAACGCGCTCGTGAAACAGTATCAGCGTCTTTTCGAACTCGAAGACGTTCAGCTGAACTTCACTGAGGAAGCTCTCGCATCGATCGCCAAGCGTGCGATCGAACGGAAAACCGGTGCGCGCGGTCTGCGTTCCATCCTTGAGGACATCCTGCTCGACACGATGTTCGAACTTCCGGGCATGGACAACGTGACCGAGGTGGTTGTGAACGAAGAGGCCGTGACCTCTGATGCCAAGCCGCTGATGATCTATTCCGAGGAAAAAGAAGCGACAGCTTCCTGATCCTGTGATGATCTAAGTCGATAAATATTCACCCAAAACCCCGCTTTCACGGCGGGGTTTTGATTTTGTGGCCTCTGATGGCTGAAAACCGCGTGAAGCCCCGCGCTCCCTCTGGACGTTTTGCTGCGGATCGGTCATAGAGAAAACGACCCAAGACTTTGAAGAAGGTGACATCCATATGGGTATTGTGAACTCGGCTCTGCGTGCACTTATTTGGTGGAAAGACCAGACGTTAGGCTTGCAAATCTTCACCTGGCGTCACGGCATCAAAGTTGGCGAAGATGCTCAGGGCAACGTCTTCTACCGTAACGAGAATGATACCCGCCGCTGGGTGGTCTACAACGGTGAGGTTGAGGCCTCCCGCGTGTCTCCCGATTGGCATGGCTGGCTGCACCACACCTTCGCAAACCACCCGGGCCACGAGCCGCTTGAGCACAAGACTTGGGAAAAAGGTCACGTGGAAAACCTCACGGGCACGATTGCGGCCTATGCACCTGCTGGTTCGATCCGTCAGGCGCAACCGGTGGAGCGTCGTGACTACGAGGCTTGGCAGCCCGAATAATGTCCGAGAATCCGACAGAAGTGGCCGTTGGCGCGGGCGTGATTGCGCTCGCCCTCGGCTTTTTGGTCTATGCTGGGCAAGTGTCCGGTTTCTCCGGTGGTGGTTCCGATCGCTACGCACTGACTGCTTCTTTTCGCTCTGCAGAAGGCATCAGCGCAGGCACAGATGTGCGTCTCGCCGGTGTGAAAGTCGGTTCCGTGACGTCTCTCGACCTGAACCCCGAAACCTTCCGCGCGGAAGCATCGCTTTCGCTTTATTCCGACATTTTGTTGCCGGATGACACAGCGGCTCTGATTTCCTCAGAAGGCCTGCTCGGCGGCAACTTCGTTGAGTTGGTGCCTGGCGGATCCATGTTCAATTTCGAAGACGGACAGGTCATCGCGGATACGCAAGGTTCTGTCAGCCTCGTGAACCTCATGCTCAAGTTTGTGACCGGGAGCGGCGAGGAATGATCCCGCGCGCGGTTGTCACGGCTGCGCTGTTGGTGACGGTGAGCGCGGTTCAGGCCCAAGAGGCCGGCGGGTTTAATGACGACCTTCAGACCGGCCTCGACCAGATCACGATCCAGCCGCTTGATGACGACGATACCTTCGGTTTCGGTACGGGCGGGTTAACGCTTGAAGATCTTCAGAACCTTCCGAATGGCGGGTTTCTCGACGAACTTCGCGATATCACCACCGAGATTCAGGAAAATGTGACTTCCGCGTCTGGCGGCACTTTGCGCGCACTCGACAAATTGACCGGCGAGGTGGCCGATCTGAACCTTGCTGTGGGCGAGACGCAAACTTTTGGTCGTATTGATGTGATCTTGGGCGATTGCCGGTATCCGGATGATAACCCCTCGGGCAACGCCTACGCCTATGTGACCGTTCGTTTGCATGACACGCAGGAGGCTGCCTTCGCCGGATGGATGGTCGCGGCGAGCCCTGCGCTCAATGCCATGGATCACCAGCGCTACGATCTGTGGCCTCTTACCTGTCAATTGCCTGAATCACTTGCTCAGGAGTGAGCGGCACTGAGGCGTTGAACGTCGCGACGGTCTCTAGCGCCTCTTCTAGCCTCTCATGATATTCCGCACGCGGGATTTCGATCGCTCCGAGGGACGCGAGGTGGTCTGTCAGGAATTGCGTGTCAAAGAGAGTGAAGCCGTCGCGCTTGAGCCGAGCGACGAGAAACGCGAGCGCGAGTTTTGAGGTGTTCGAGCGCCGAGAGAACATGCTCTCGCCAAAGTAAGCCGTTCCGAGCGCCAATCCGTAAGACCCGCCGACGAGTGTCTCGCCCTCCCACACCTCAACGGAGTGCCCGAAGCCGAGATCGAAAATCTGCCCGTAGAGGTCGAAAATCGTGTCGTTGATCCATGTTTCTTCACGGTCTGCACATCCCTCCATCACTGCATCGAATGCGGTGTCGAATGTTACCTGATAGCGGTCTTGGCGGATGAGCCGTTTGAGAGAGCGCGAGAGGTGAAAGCCGTCCAGCGGAATAATGCCGCGGTGCTTCGGGTCGACCCAGAACAGCCGGTCATCGTCGCGTGTCTCCGCCATCGGGAAGACTCCGTTTGCGTAGGCCTGCAAGAGCAGTTCTGGCGAGAGCGCGAGATGATCCATGGTGTGAGTTTGGTGCGTGCGTCAGTCAAAGGGAAGGGGAATGAAAAAGGCCGCCCGAAAGGCGGCCTGTCTCAAACTCTGCGGCAGGTTTAGCCGAGATTTTTCTCAAGCCACTTTTCGAGCCAGTGAATGTTGTAGTTGCCGGTGAGGATGTCCTCTTCCTGCAACAACGCATCAAAGAGCGGAAGCGTGGTATCGATGCCGTCGACGATCAATTCGCCCAGAGCGCGGCTCAGACGCGCGAGAGCCTCCGGACGGTCGCGACCGTGCACGATCAGCTTGCCGATCAAGCTGTCGTAGTAGGGCGGGATCGAGTAGCCGTCGTAAAGGGCGCTATCCATACGGACACCGAGGCCACCCGGGGCGTGATACTGGGTGATCTTGCCGGGGCAGGGGGCGAAGTTCGGCAGTTTCTCTGCGTTGATCCGCACTTCGATGGCGTGACCTTTGAGTTCCAGGTCGTCTTGGGTGAACGAGAGTTTCTCGCCCGCCGCAACACGAATCTGTTCGCGCACGAGGTCCTGATCAAAGATCGCTTCAGTCACCGGATGTTCAACCTGCAGGCGGGTGTTCATCTCGATGAAGTAGAAGTTGCCGTCCTCATAGAGGAATTCGATTGTGCCTGCGCCTCTGTAGCCCATCTCTGCGATTGCGTTCGCACAGATGCTACCGATTTCGGCGCGCTCTTCCGGCGTGATGGACGGGCCAGGGGCCTCTTCAAACACCTTCTGGTGACGACGCTGGAGCGAACAATCGCGTTCACCGAGGTGAACACCGCCGCCTTGGCCGTCTCCGAAGACCTGAACTTCGATGTGGCGCGGTTTCTGGAGGTATTTCTCCATGTACACTTCGTCGTTGCCAAAGGCCGCTTTGGCCTCGGACCGCGCGGTGCGGAACGCCATTTCAAGCTCCGCTTCGTCTTTCGCGACCTTCATCCCGCGACCGCCGCCACCGGCGGTTGCCTTGATGATGACCGGATAGCCCATCTCGGCGGCCGTTTTCTTGGCCGTGTCGACATCAGGCACGCCGCCTTTGGAGCCCGGAACGACCGGAATGCCGAGACGTTCTGCGGTTTCTTTGGCGGTGATCTTGTCGCCCATCTGGCGAATGTGCTCTGCGGACGGGCCGATAAAGGTCAGATCGTGATCTTCGACGATCTGAACAAAGGCCGCGTTCTCGGACAGAAAGCCATAGCCGGGGTGAATCGCTTGGGCGCCCGTGATCTCACAGGCGGCGATGATCGCCGGAAACGACAGGTAGGACTGTGCCGAAGAGTTCGGGCCGATACAGACGGCTTCGTCAGCCATGCGCACGTGCATCGCGTCGGCGTCAGCGGTGGAGTGCACTGCGACGGATTTGATGCCCATCTCGCGACAGGCGCGGATCACGCGCAGAGCAATCTCGCCCCGGTTGGCAATGAGGATTTTATCGAACATCGGGGCGCCCCTTATTCGATGACCATCAGAGGCGCACCGAATTCGACCGGCTGGCCGTCTTCCACGAAAATACGTTTCACAGTGCCGGATTTCGGCGCCGGAATGTGGTTCATGGTTTTCATGGCTTCAACAATCATAAGCGTCTGGCCTTCAGAGACCTGGTCGCCGACCTTTACGAAACGCGCAGCGCCCGGTTCCGGTGCGAGGTAGGCGGTGCCCACCATCGGGGACGGAACTGCGTTCGGGTCATTTGCCGGGTCGCTCGTGTCGACAGCAGCAGGTGCCGGAGCGGCAGCAGCGGCAGGTGCCGCAGCCGGCGCTGCTGCAGGGGCAGGGGCTGCAACAGTCTGGACGATCTCTTGAGCTTTGGAGACGCGCACGTTCAGACGGTCGTTCTCACCATATTCACGCTTTACTTCCAGTTCCGTCAGGTCGTTGGCGGCGAGCAGTTCGGCCAGTGCCTGAATGAAGGCCACGTCGGCGTCGTTTTTGTTGGTCATAATGTCTCAACTCGTTTTGCCGCCCGGTTCTTGTATGGCCCGGGCTGATTGATCTTCTTCAGGATATATAGGCCCTGTCACCCTGCGTGAAAACCCGATTTCGGGCCTGTATTTTGCGAGGCGTGCACAAACTCTGCACATGTTTTGGGCGCTTGCGCATGAATATTTGGCGTGACGCGCCGGTTTCGTTCGAAAATATCACGCGGCAAAAATTTACCACTTGATAAAAAATTCAAAGACACTGCACTCTGTAACTCAAGATACGCAAGCCAGGGGTGATCCCACCCCAATAAAGCACGGAGCAAGCAAGATGTCGAATACACCGATGACGCCCGGGATCGCGCCCGGACGCCTGCCGGAGACGAGTTACGCGGATCATTTTTCCGATCTGCACCCGCCATTGGATCATCACGAAGCGCTTGTAGCGGCGGACCGCTGCTATTTCTGCCACGATGCTCCCTGCATGACGGCTTGTCCGACATCAATCGATATTCCGCTGTTCATCCGTCAGATCATGACGGGCACGCCGGAAGCGGCGGCAAAGACCATTTTCGACCAGAACATCCTCGGCGGCATGTGCGCCCGCGTGTGTCCGACCGAGACACTCTGTGAAGAGGTCTGTGTCCGCGAAGTAGCAGAGGGCAAACCGGTCGAAATCGGTCGTCTTCAGCGTTATGCGACAGATACTCTGATCGCCGATGGCACGCATCCCTACACCCGTGCCGCGTCCACCGGTAAAAAGATTGCCGTTGTTGGCGCTGGTCCGGCTGGTCTTTCCGCAGCTCACCGTTTGGCCATGCTTGGCCATGATGTCGTGATCTTTGATGCGCGCGCGAAAACCGGTGGTCTCAACGAATACGGGATTGCATCCTATAAGGCGCCGGGCGGCTACGCCCAGTCCGAGATTGACTGGCTCATGAAAATCGGCGGGATCACCGTCGAGACGGGCAAGATGCTGGGCAAAGACCTGACCCTTGATGCGCTGAAAGCCGACTATGACGCCGTGTTCCTGTCCATCGGTCTCGCTGGTGTGAACGCGCTTCGCGCCGATGGCGTCGAGAAAGAGGGCGTTGTGGATGCGGTTGATTTCATCGCAGAGCTTCGCCAGACCGAAGACCTTTCGACCCTCCCGATCGGGCGCAATGTCGTCGTGATCGGTGGCGGTATGACCGCTGTTGACGCGGCTGTTCAGGCGAAACTTCTCGGCGCGCAGAACGTGTCGATGGTCTACCGCCGCAGCCGCGCCCGCATGAGCGCCTCTGACTACGAACAGGACCTCGCCGCCTCGAAAGGCGTTCAGATTTTCTACAATGCGGCACCGGTTGGTGTGTTCGGTGAGGGCGCTGCCCAAGAGATTGAATTCGAATACACCGTTGAGGAAAACGGACGCCTGACCAACACGGGCGAGACATTCCGCCTGCCGGCCGATCAAGTGTTCAAAGCGATTGGTCAGAGCCTCGAAGGTGTGCCGGAAGGCCTCACTCTCGAAGGTGGAAAGATCGCCGTTGACGCGGTTGGTCGCACCTCGCTTGAGGGCGTCTGGGCCGGTGGTGACTGTGCCACAGGCGGCGAAGACCTCACCGTGACCGCTGTCGCAGAAGGGCGCGATGCCGCCGAAGATATCCACGCCAAGCTGATGGAGAGCTGAGCCATGGCCGATTTGACAAGCAACTTCTGTGGCATCAAGAGCCCGAACCCGTTCTGGCTGGCGTCTGCGCCGCCGACCGACAAAGAATACAACGTCCGCCGTGCCTTTGAGGCCGGTTGGGGTGGTGTCGTCTGGAAGACCCTCGGTGAGGCTGGCCCGCCCGTTGTGAACGTGAACGGCCCGCGCTATGGCGCGATGCACGGCGCAGACCGTCGCCTTCTCGCGCTCAACAACATCGAACTGATCACCGACCGTCCTCTCGAAGTGAACCTCGAAGAGATGACCCGCGTGAAAAAGGACTATCCGGATCGTGCCTTGATCGCGTCTGTCATGGTGCCCTGTGATGCGGAGAGCTGGAAAACCATCATTCCGCGCGTCGCGGAAACCGGTTGTGACGGGTTTGAGCTGAACTTCGGTTGTCCGCACGGCATGGCCGAGCGCGGTATGGGCTCTGCTGTTGGTCAGGTTCCGGAATACATCGAGATGGTGACACGTTGGTGTAAAGAGTCCACGGACCTGCCGGTGATCGTCAAACTCACGCCGAACATCACCAACATTCTCTATCCTGCCGAGGCCGCGCTTCGCGGTGGTGCGGATGCGGTGTCCCTGATCAACACGATCAACTCCATCACCTCCGTGAACCTCGACGATTTTGCTCCGGAGCCGACGATTGACGGCAAAGGTACGCACGGCGGCATGTGTGGCCCGGCGGTCAAGCCGATTGCCCTCAACATGGTGGCCGAAATCGCGCGCAACGCAGAGACGGCCAACTTGCCGATCTCCGGTATCGGTGGTGTGACCACATGGCGTGATGCAGCCGAGTTCCTCGCGCTTGGTGCGTCCAACGTGCAGGTCTGCACCGCAGCGATGACCTACGGTTTCAAGGTCGTTCAGGAAATGATCTCCGGTCTCAGCCAGTACATGGATGAGAAGGGCTTCACCTCGGTCGACCAACTGTCCCGCCGCGCGGTTCCGAACGTGACCGATTGGCAGTTCCTGAACCTGAACCACGTCACGAAAGCCGTGATCAATCAAGATGATTGTATCAAGTGCGGCCGCTGCTACGCCGCCTGTGAGGATACCTCTCACCAGGCGATCGAGATGTCCGAGGATCGCGTCTTCACTGTGAAAGACGATGAATGCGTGGCCTGTAACCTCTGCGTTAACGTCTGCCCGATTGAGGACTGCATCACCATGAAAACGCTTGAAAAAGGCGAAGTGGACGAGCGCACGGGTCAACCGGTCGGCGATTACGCAAACTGGACCCAGCACCCGAACAACGTTGCTGCTGTGTCTGCCGAATAAGTGACGAAACTGCGCGCGTGTAGTCCCTGACGCGCGCGCAGCGTTCCCACATCGCTCTTATTCCATCGACACGAAAAAAAGATCCCCGTGACCAACGTCGCGGGGATCTTTTTATGGATGACTTCGCAGGTGTTGATCTGCCTTAGGGCGTCAGAAGTTTGCGATACATCGTGTCGAGATAGGCGTGGGCATCGTCGAAATGTGTATCGCCCTCGGGCTTAAGGATCGCGCGCACCTGTGCATCGAAATCTGCGTAATGCTGCGTATTCGCCCAGATCGAGAAAATCAGGTGATAGGGGTCAACGGGTGCAAGTTTGCCCTCCGCGATCCAGCCGCGAATGGTTTCCGCTTTCTCGTTGACGAGGGTCGCAAGTTCCCCCTCGATCTTGTCCATGATGTTCGGAGCGCCTTGCACGATCTCGTTGGCAAAGAGGCGGCTCTCGCGCGGATACTCACGCGCCATGTCGAGTTTGCGCCAGACGTAGCCCAAAATCTCTTCGACGGGGTCGCCGTCGTCCTGCATCTTCTTCAGCGGATCAAGCCAGGTCTTGAGTAGGGTGTCGATCAGAGACCGGTGAATGGCAACTTTCGACGGGAAATAATAGAGCAGATTGGGCTTCGAAAGACCGGCAGCTTTTGCGATCTGGTCAAGCGTAGACCCGCGAAATCCGTTCTGGGAAAACACGTCAAGTGCAGCTTCCAGAATGGTTTCGGTGTTCTTTTTCTGAATTCTCGTCTGTGGTTGCCGTCCTGCCACCATCCGTTCCTGTCCTGCTAAATAAACCGATCTCTCTGAGTTATCTTATTGTGAAACCCAACAAAAGCGCCAATCCGTATTTTTAGGTAGGAAGTCTGAATTGTCCCGGGTCTGGGTGCGGAAAAATATGGCTCTCGAAATATAAAACGGCCCGCGAGTTGGCGGGCCGTTTGGGGGGGGGATGCTGAATGGGGTGTGAGAGATCAGAACTCTTTTTTCAGTTTGTGATCGACCGAGAAGTATCCACCACCGAAGGCTGCGATGAGAGCGGCACCTGCTGCCCAGAAGAGGGAGGCGTAGATGGCTTTCTCTTGGATACGCATACCGAACATGGCTCCGTTGTCAGCGAGGAGTGCTTTTGCAGCTTCCGGTGTCAACATGTCAGGGTTCGCCTGCAAGAAGGCGAGACCTTCGACGGAGAAGAAGGCTTCTGGATACGGGTTTGCCATGTGGAACCAGAGCGTGATCAGGAGCATGATGGCGTTCGCAAATGCGATCGGGCGTGTCAGGATGCCGATGGCGATCATAAAGCCGCCGAAGAATTGCATCGCTGCGAGAAGCGGGGAGAAGAGCCAACCGGGTGCCATGCCGAGGGATTCAACGAAACCGGCCTGTGCGAGCGGGGCCTGAATCTTCGGCCAACCGGCAACGATCAGCGAGACGCCGATGGTGACACGGAACGCTGCCCAACCGAGAGGTTCAGCAAAACCGCTGTAGAATTTTTCCAGAAAGGGCAGGATCAGACGTTGGCGTTCGGGAACAAAGATATCAGACATGTGTGCCTCCTATTGCGGGCTGTCGGCGTTGATATGCTGATATTTTTTGCGTTTTTGGAACGATTTGCCAATTCGGAAACTGCGGACCAAGACTGTGCGCTGCGGCGCAGAAGTAACGGAAAACTCTTGATTTGGATCATTTTGGGCTCTGCGGTGGCGCGGGCTATATTAGGCGGTGATGTCTTCTTTGGCGATTATGCCTAATTTTTGCGCAACCCTTCGTGAAGTCGGCGAAAGGACGTGGCGCGTCGGGAAAATCTTTGCAATCCTGATCAAGAGAGCGTCAATGTATTGACCAAATGGTCAATATCTCTGGAGGGTCAAATGAACACGGAGCACAATCTCAAAATCAACTCGGAGCGTCTTTGGGACAGTCTGATGGAGATGGCAAAGGTCGGGCCCGGTGTCGCTGGTGGCTGTAACCGCCAGACCCTGACAGACGAAGATGCAGACGGTCGCAAGCTTTTCCAGAAATGGTGCGAAGAGGCCGGCATGACGATGGGTGTCGATGCCATGGGCACCATGTTTATGACGCGCGAAGGCACCGATCCGGAGGCTCTTCCGGTCTACATGGGTTCGCACCTCGATACCCAGCCGACCGGCGGCAAATATGACGGTGTGCTCGGCGTGCTTGGCGCGCTTGAAGCCGTGCGCACGATGAATGATCTCGACATCAAGACAAAGCACCCGATCGTTATCACGAACTGGGCGAACGAAGAGGGCGCGCGTTTTGCACCTGCCATGCTGGCCTCTGGCGTGTTTGCAGGTAAACACACGCTTGACTACGCCTACGGTCGCACCGATCTTGAGGGGAAAACCTATGGCGAGGAACTCGCGCGGATCGGTTGGAAAGGCGACGAAGAGGTCGGCGCCCGGAAGATGCACGCGTATTACGAGCTTCATATCGAACAGGGCCCGATCCTCGAGGCCGAGGGCAAAGACATTGGTGTTGTGACCCACTGTCAGGGCCTGTGGTGGCTCGAATTCACGCTGACCGGCAAAGAGGCGCACACCGGCTCCACCCCGATGGCGATGCGCACCAACGCGGGTCTTGCCATGGCGCGTATTCTGGAAATGGTGCAAGAGGTTGCCATGGATCACCAGCCGAACGCGGTGGGCGGTGTCGGCCAGATGCAATTCAGCCCGAACTCGCGCAATGTGCTGCCGGGGACGGTTGTCTTCACGGTCGATATCCGGACGCCGAGCATCGACAAGCTGACGTCCATGCGGAGCCAAATCGAAGCGCGTGCAGAGAAAATCTGTGAAGAACTCGGCGTCGGCTATGCGGTTGAGGCCGTGGGTCACTTTGATCCGGTGACCTTCACGCCGGAGCTTGTGTCGAACGTGCGCAATGCGGCGGAGACTTTGGGCTATTCCTACATGGATCTCGTCTCTGGGGCGGGCCACGACGCCTGCTGGGCCGCCGCTGTTGCGCCGACTACGATGATCATGTGTCCCTGTGTGGATGGTCTGTCGCACAATGAGGCCGAAGAGATCAGCCCGGAATGGGCGGCGGCGGGCACCGATGTGCTGCTCCATGCTGTGCTTGAAACTGCTGAAATCGTAGAGTGAGATGAAAGGGGCGAGGGGCCAGCCCCTCGCGCTCCCCGGGATATTTAAGGACAAAAGAAGGTGTGGGCCCAAGGTGCCCGCGCCTCACCGACAAGGAGAGACAACATGAGCAAGGTGATCAAAGGCGGAACGGTTGTAACCGCTGACCTTACTTACAAGGCAGATGTGAAAATCGAGGACGGAGTTATTGTCGAGATCGGCCCTGATTTGACGGGTGACGAGATTCTCGATGCGGAAGGCTGCTATGTGATGCCGGGCGGGATCGACCCGCACACGCACCTCGAGATGCCGTTCATGGGCACTTATTCCGCCGACGATTTCGCCTCTGGCACGCGCGCGGCGCTTGCTGGCGGGACGACGATGGTCGTGGACTTTGCTCTGCCTGATCCGGGTGAAAGCCTGTTGGACGCGCTCAAGAAGTGGGACAACAAATCTGGCCAAGCCTCCTGTGACTATTCCTATCACATGGCGATCACATGGTGGGATGAACAGGTCTTTGACGAGATGAAGGTGATCACCGACGAAAAAGGGATCAACACCTTCAAGCATTTCATGGCGTACAAAGGCTCTCTCATGGTCAATGACGATGAGCTCTTTGCGTCGTTCAAACGCTGCGCGGAACTCGGTGCAACGCCGCTCGTCCACGCGGAAAACGGCGATGTGGTTGCTGAGCTGACTGCGAAACTCCTCGCCGAGGGCAACAATGGTCCTGAGGGGCACGCCTATTCGCGTCCTCCACAGGTTGAGGGCGAAGCCACCAACCGTGCGATCATGATTGCCGACATGGCTGGCGCACCGCTTTATGTCGTGCACACGTCTTGCGAGGAGGCTCACGAGGCCATCCGCCGTGCCAAGATGCAGGGCAAGCGCGTTTGGGGTGAGCCGCTCATCCAGCACCTTGTTCTCGACGAGAGCGAATACTTCAACGAGGACTGGGACCATGCGGCCCGCCGAGTGATGTCGCCGCCGTTCCGTAACAAGCAGCATCAGGATAGCCTCTGGGCGGGTCTGGCCTCTGGCACGCTGTCGTGTGTGGCGACCGACCACTGTGCGTTCACGACCGATCAGAAGCGTTACGGCGTTGGCGACTTTTCGAAGATCCCGAACGGCACAGGTGGTCTCGAAGACCGTCTTCCGGTCCTTTGGACCTATGGTGTTGAAACAGGCCGCATCACGATGAACGAGTTCGTCGCTGTGACCTCCACCAACATTGCGAAAATCCTCAACTGTTACCCGAAAAAAGGTGCGATCCTTGTGGGTGCGGACGCGGATATCGTTGTGATGGACCCGTCGATGAGCAAAACGATCACTGCCGAGAGCCAGGCCTCTGCGATTGACTACAACGTCTTTGAGGGCGTCGAGGTCAAAGCGCTGCCGCGTTATGTTCTGAGCCGTGGCTATGTGGCGGTCGATAAGGGCGAGCTCAAGGCCAAGGAAGGCCATGGCGAGTTCGTTGCCCGCGACCCGAATGCGACGGTCAACAAGGCGCTGTCGAAGTGGAAGGAACTCACCTCTCCGCGTCCGGTCGAACGTGCCGGTATTCCGGCGACGGGCGTCTAAGATAAAGCATTGATACGGGGTCGAATTTCGGCCCCGTGTTCAGACGAGGGGACAAGACCTTGTGACCAACACAAGGCCGATTGAAGAACGAGCCAAATGAAAAAGCCAGTGATTGATGCGCGTGGGGTGGACCTGACGTTCCAGACGAACGACGGGCCGGTGCATGCGCTCAAGGATGTCAATCTTGAGATTAACAAGGGAGATTTTGTCTCCTTCATCGGACCGTCGGGCTGTGGCAAGACGACGTTCCTGCGCTGTATCGCGGCGCTGGAGACGCCGACGGGCGGGGCGCTCACCGTGAATGGTTTGACGCCGGATGAGGCGCGTAAAGCGCGCTCCTACGGCTACGTGTTTCAGGCCGCAGGGCTTTACCCGTGGCGCACGATTGCGGGCAACATTCGCCTACCTCTGGAGATCATGGATTTCCCGAAAGACGAGATCGCGGGCCGCGTTGAGAAAGTGCTGGAACTCGTTGATCTCAAAGGGTTTGGCAAGAAATTTCCGTGGCAGCTTTCGGGCGGGATGCAGCAACGTGCGTCGATTGCCCGCGCGCTCGCGTTCGATGCCGAAATCCTGCTGATGGACGAGCCGTTCGGCGCGCTCGATGAGATCGTGCGTGACAAGCTCAACGAAGAACTTCTCAAGCTCTGGGCGCGCACGAACAAGACGATTGGCTTTGTGACGCACTCCATTCCGGAGGCGGTTTACCTCTCCACGAAGATCGTCGTGATGAGCCCTCGTCCGGGCCGGATCACTGATGTGATCGAGAGCACTCTGCCGAAAGAACGCCCGCTCGAAATTCGTGACAGCGAGGAATTTATCAAGATCGCCCACCGTGTTCGCGAGGGTCTCAGAGCGGGGCACGACGCATGAGTTTTGGGGTGAATTTGGCTGTCGGCAAATCGTCGGACAAGTGTCGGACTTTTGTCGGGCACGTCTGCGGAGTGCGGGCGGCGACCTGCGCGCGAGGTGCGGCATGAACAAGATCATTCCCGTTCTCACCATGCTCGCTGTCATCGTGGTCCTTTGGTACGCGGCGGCGGTGAAGATGAATAGCCAGTGGGCGATGGATCAGGCCGCGCGTGCGGAGGTCGAACTGACCTTTGGCGAGTTGGTGAAAGACACGCTCTCCCAAGACCGCCCAAAGTTGCCCGCGCCGCATCAGGTCGTGGCTGAACTCTGGGAAACCACGGTCGAGAAAAAGATCACCTCGAAACGGAGCCTCGTTTATCACGGGTGGATCACCCTGTCGGCGACGATGCTCGGCTTCGGGATCGGCACGGTTGCGGGGATCGCGCTTGCCGTCGGGATCGTGCACAACAAGGCCATGGATTTGGGGGTTATGCCTTGGGCGATTGCGTCCCAGACCATTCCCATTCTGGCGATTGCGCCGATGATTATCGTGGTGCTCAACTCGATGGGCATTTCGGGTCTCATCCCGAAAGCGATCATCGCGGCCTATCTGTCCTTCTTCCCCGTCGTTGTGGGGATGGTGAAGGGTCTACGCGCGCCGGATGCGATGCAGCTTGATCTCATGAAAACCTACAACGCCTCTGGTGGGGAGACCTTCTGGAAACTGCGTCTGCCGTCGTCGATGCCATATCTCTTTGCCTCGCTCAAAGTCGCGGTTGCCGCAGCTTTGGTCGGGACCATTGTGGCGGAGCTTCCGTCTGGTGCGGTGCGTGGCCTCGGGGCGCGTCTTTTGTCCGGCTCTTACTACGGTCAAACGATCCAGATCTGGTCCGCGCTCTTCGCAGCGGCCGCACTTGCAGCCGCGCTCGTGATCATCGTGGGTATCCTTGAAAAGGTTGTTCTCAAACGGATGGGGATGGCGAAATGACGTTTCTCTATACACTCCTCGTTCTCGCCGTCTGGCTCGGGCTTTGGTGGCTCAACACCCGCTTTGCGGCGCGCCGCAAAACCCAGTGGGTCGTGCCGGTTCTGTTCGGCATCACGTTGATCCTGATCTGGGAAATGGTCGTGCGCCTATTCGGAGTCTCGCCCGTGATCCTGCCGGCGCCAACCTCGATTGGCGCGAAGATCGTGACGTCTGTGCCGACACTTTGGGAAGACTTTGTGCAGACCATCGTTAAGGGCGCTCTGAGTGGCTACCTGATGGGCTGCGGCGCGGCCTTTGTCACCGCTGTGCTCATCGACCGCTCTCCGTTCCTACAGCGCGGGCTTCTGCCCATCGGGAACTTTGTCGCGGCGCTGCCGATTGTCGGGATCGCACCGATCCTCGTCATGTGGTTCGGGTTTGACTGGCAATCCAAAGCCGCCGTGGTCGTTGTGATGGTGTTCTTCCCTGTGCTTGTGAACACAGTTGCGGGTTTGGCGGCCACGGATACGATGCAGCGGGATTTGATGCGCACCTATTCGGCCTCCTATGGTCAGACGCTCCTCAAATTGCGCCTGCCTGCGGCCATGCCGTTTGTTTTCAACGGGCTTAAAATTGCGACAACGCTGGCGCTTATTGGTGCGATTGTCGCAGAGTTTTTCGGTTCCCCAATCAAAGGGATGGGGTTTCGGATTTCCACCGAAGTCGGACGTCTCGGACTTGATATGGTCTGGGCAGAGATTGCGGTGGCAGCTATCACGGGATCAGCCTTTTACGGGCTGGTGTCGCTGATCGAAAAAGGGGTCACATTTTGGCACCCGTCCCAACGCGGATAACACCGCATCTACTAAACGGCTAAGGGAAAAACCCTGCCATTTCGACAACTTGGAGGTTGTATTACTATGAAAAAGCTACTGACGAGCGCCGCCGCTCTGGCCGCTATGGCAACCGGTGCCTTCGCCGCTGACGAGGTGACGCTGCAGCTCAAGTGGGTGACACAGGCTCAATTTGCGGGCTACTACGTGGCGCTTGAAAAAGGCTTCTACGAAGAGGCTGATCTGGACGTGACGATCAAACCGGGTGGCCCGGATATCGCACCGGTTCAGGTTCTTCTCGGTGGTGGCGCCGATGTCATGGTTGACTGGATGCCGTCCGCTCTGGCTGCCCGTGAAAACGGCGCGCCTGTGGTGAACATCGCCCAGCCGTTCAAATCCTCCGGCATGATGCTGACCTGTCTCAAAGAGAGCGGCGTTGCGTCTCCTGAAGATTTCCCGGGCAAGACGCTCGGCGTTTGGTTCTTCGGCAACGAGTACCCGTTCCTGTCCTGGATGGGCAAACTCGACATCCCGACCGATGGCTCCGAGGGCGGCGTGACCGTTCTAAAGCAGGGTTTCAACGTTGATCCGCTCCTGCAGAAACAGGCGGCCTGTATCTCCACCATGACCTACAACGAATACTGGCAGGTCATTGACGCCGGTATCTCCGCCGACGATCTGATCACCTTCAAATACGAAGATCAGGGCGTCGCGACCCTCGAAGACGGTCTTTACGTCCTCGAAGAGAGCCTCGCTGACGAAGCCTTCAAAGAGAAGATGGTTCGTTTCGTTGCCGCCTCCATGGAAGGCTGGAAATACGCAGAGGCAAACCCGGAAGAAGCTGCTGAAATCGTGCTCGAGTACGATGAAACCGGTGCGCAGACCATGGAACATCAGGTTCGCATGATGTCTGAAGTTGCCAAACTGACCGCTGGTTCCGCTGGCGCTCTGGATGTGGCCGATTACGAGCGCACCGTTGCGTCCCTTCTCGCAGGTGGCTCCGATCCGGTCATCACCAAAGAGCCGGAAGGTGCCTACACCCTCGAAATCACCGACGCAGCTCTGAAGTAAGCGTCGCGTGAAACGATAAAACCCGCCCCGGGGACTAAAATCCGGGGCGGGCCTCACGCTCAATGGGGGGGAGCGTGATACACGGTTGGATTAGGACGCCATTGCGTCTTCGATGCTCATCTCGCCATCAATTTCCGTATAGTCCGCGAGATCGACCTCTGGCATGGATTCAATCTCGCTCTCGGTCGCACCATCGAGCATCACGCTGTTTTCGCCGACCATGGCAAACTGATCCATCTCGATCAGGACGTCGTGCTCGCCGATGCCGAGAAAGCCGCCAACACCAACGATCGCTTTGGCTTCACCGTCGACCTCTACGAGGGCGTCGATCTCACCGATGTCTTCGCCGGTCTGCGACATCACGCGAGTGCCGACGATCTCGGACACGGTTTCCTTGCCGAAATCTTTCGCGGCGGCGGCAATGGTTTTCGCACCTTCTTTGGTGGTGTCCCAGAGATCTCCAGCAGTGCGTTCGGTGGCCTCTGCCACGTCGGTTGCCATCTCTTCGGTCGCGTCGATGGCGTCCTCAGTCTCGGTCTCCGCGGTCTCAACAGTGTCCTCGACAACATTGGTCTCGACGCTCGTCTCGCTCTGCATCGTCACGCCGTCGTCAGAGATCGAAGCATCCGCCTCAGTCGTCATCTCTGCGAAGAGTGGGGTCGCAGCAACGGTGATCATCGCGGCGGTGGTCATCAGGGTGTTCTTGATAGAAATCATTGTGTGGTCCTCTCTCATGCGTTTGCATTCGGTATGGGGTCTCAATGAAGAAGGGCCCTCTGATGTTCCGAGAAAGTTTCTTGGGGTGCATGGGTTGAGATTTAAAATATAATAAAAACAGTGCTTTACTTCTGTTTTGTTTTTTTCCATTAGAGACTTTTCCCCGAGCCGGGCCAGATGCGGTCGGGATGTGGATTTTTGCGAATGCTTGCCAGCACCCGTCCGATCCACCAAGCTGTAAGTCATAGATTGAATTATTTCCAATGCACGTGAAGTGGCCATTTGGGGAGGGACGCTATGTATTTCGGGTTCGGAGGTTTGACGACCGTGTTTGTCCTGCTTTTGGGCGTTGCTTTCTTCGTGGTTCTGGCGCGGCTCTCACGGCTTCAGGAAAGACAGCGCAGTCTGGAGGACAAAGTCGAGCAACTCGAAGCGCGGTTGTCCGTGCTCGCGCGACGCGCTGTGCGAACGGATGAGACGGACGCGCGGCCTGCCTCTGCGCCAGATAAGACAGACGTGGCGCCGGAGGCCGAACTGTCCCCAAGCGACGACCTCGTCGCAGCGGATGAGCGGACTGAAACGCCTGAAGAGCGCGTTGACGCGCAGAGCGCAGCAAAGGGCCCGTGGGACGTCGCCGCGACAGAGGCCGATGACATTTCTCTGCGTCAGATCATCACGCGCGAACCGGCCCCGACTGCGATAAAAGAGCGCCCGACACCCTATTTCCTCAGCGAAGAAAACTCCGCCGCGCTCATGGCCTGGCTCAGGGCCAACTGGACCCTCGCCATTGCGGCTGTGTCTTTCGTTCTGGGCGGGCTGTTTATGGTCCAATACGGGATCGAAAAGGGAATTCTGACCCCGGCGATGCGTGTGATTGGTGCGTTGATCCTCGGAGCGGGGCTGGTCGGTGGGGGCGAATATCTGCGCCGCAAGTTCGGCGATGAAGCCACGCCCGCCACGCGGCACCTGCCCTCAACCTTCGCAGGCGCGGGGGTTGTGGTGCTCTTTATCGGCATTCTCTCTGCACATGCACTCTATGGTTTGGTGTCCGCACTCACGGCCCTCATTGGCGTCGTGATCGTCGCCGCAGGGGCTGTGCTCATGGGGTGGCTTTATGCGGGTGTCCTGCCCGCAATTGGTCTCATCGGGGCAGGGATCGCCCCGTTCCTCGTGTCCTCGCCGGATGCTGACCCGAGACCATTCTATGCCTATTTTGCCGTGATCGCCCTTGCTGGTCTACTCATTGACAGCTTCCGCAGATGGGCGTGGGTCTCGGCGCTCTCTCTCGTGATTGCCTCAGGGGGCTTGGCGCTCTTGCATTTCGACGCCGATTTCGCACCGGGATTGATCGCGGCGACGCTGGCCTTGGCGCTCGGAGCCCTGATCATTCCGGAACGGCGTCTCATTCCGGAACTTACTGGCGCGCCCCTCTCCGGCGCAAGCGGTCAGGATCGCCCTGCTTTCCCGACCTATCTCGGATATTTCGGCATTCTGATCCCGACGTTTTCGGCTGTTTGGGTCGGGTTGCCCGACAGTGCCTACGCGACCGAAGTCTGGATGGCGCTCGCGACCTGTGTTGTGCTGTTTCTGGCCGTGTCCCTCTGGCTCGTCCGCTCGCCCGCGCTCTTTGAGGCTGCGGCGCTGCCGGTGATCGGGTTCTTCATTCTTTTGATCTTGCAGGCCCTTGAGCATGGGAAGGTCTATGTTGAATTCCGCAATTTTCTGGATGCAATGCCGGAAACCCCGCTTCCCACGACGCTTTGGTGGCTGTTGGGGGCGGCAGCGGTCATGGGGGGCGCTGCGTTTTGGCGGCTCAAGCAGGAAGGGCAGTCCTCTGATGAGGACAGAGCGAAGCAGTCGCTTTTCTGGGTTATCCTCTCCGCCGGTTTCGTGCCTGCCACCGTGTTCCTGCTCGAATTCCTCTGGGCACCGAGAAGTGTGATTGGGGCAAGCCCGTGGGCCTTTGCGGTTATGGCGGGCGCAGCGTTCCTCGTGGTGCTCACCCAGCGGCGGACGGCGTTCGAGGGTGTGGACCGTCATCAGGACGTTGGCCTTTTTGCGAGCGCGGCCATCCTGCTCATCGCTCTGGCGCTCTTCCTGCTGCTCTCCAAAGCAGCGCTGACGCTGGGTCTGGCACTACTGGTGGCATTGAGCGTGCTGCTTGACCGCCGGTTTGACCTGAAAGTCCTGACATGGGTCACGCATCTCGGGGCCGCGGTGATCGGATATCGGTTACTTATAGATCCGGGGGCTTTCTACGCGATTGATCGCGCGTCTTGGCCTGCGTTCGGTCTGACGCATGTTTCTGCGCTCGGAGCGTTCGCAGTTATGGCAAAACTCGGTCGGGACGAGCGTGAAAGCATTCGTGCGACCGGTGAGTCTGCGTTTCTATCGACGGCGGGTCTCTTCGCGATGCTTCTGATAGCCCGTGTGTTCGAAGACACTCACACAGAAAATTGGTTCTCTGGCCTCGGTGCCGCCATCTGGGCGAGTTCCACGCTTGCGCAGATCTGGCGTTTGACCGCGAGCAAGGGGCACTTCCGCAAGCTGCGCTGGGTTTTCATCGGCTTCACGGGCCTCGCGGCTGTGGGGTTTGCCACACTCCAAGTCATTCTCACCTACGAATTGTTGGAGTGGCACGGGAGTGTTCAGGGGCCTCCGATCTTCGACGTTCTTGCCCTCGCGTATCTGCCACTCGCGGCGGTTCTTGGGGGTGGGGCATATCTCTATTATCGCAAGCGTCCTCATACCTCGCGGATGTTCCTGCGCGCCTTGACGATCCTCTCCTCCCTGTCCGCGCTCTTCTGGGGCTATCTCGAAATCCGGCGCTTGTGGCGCGGGCCGAAGCTCTCGGCGCCCGGTCCGTCGGATGGGGAGCTTTACACCTACACCGTCGCCATGCTCCTGCTGTCGCTCGGGGTGCTGGCCGTCGCGGTGTTCAGGCGCTCTGATCTGCTCCGCAGGATCGCGATGACGGGGGTGGCGCTGACGATTGTCAAAGTGTTCCTCGTGGATATGGGCGGGCTGTCCGGTCTGACGCGGGTCGTGTCTTTTGTCGGGCTGGGGCTCGCTCTCGCGGGCCTCGCGTGGCTCAACCGCAAAATCGACAGCCTCTGGCCGGATCGCTCGAAACCGGAGGAGACAGAGGTTCCGATGCCTGAAGAGGACGAGACCTAAAGCAAACTCGCGGGCGCGTAGGTTTCGGCCACCGCGCCCGTCCGTAGCTTGAAACGCGCGAGGTCGGGCGCTTTAGACGGGTTGAGCGTCCCTAGCTCGAGCCTCTTCACGCCCTCATCATGGAAGTATTTGACCGCGGACCAGAGCAGCAGATTGTGCGCGTTGGTCTTGCGTCCATGTGGGCCGGAATGGCCGATGTGGTAGGTGGCCGTATTCCCGTGCCGCAGAAAGAGCATGCCGGCGTCGTCTGTGGCGAAGAGGTGGAAGGCTGTCGCGTCCGCAGCATGGAGCGCCAACGCGAATTCGGGCGGGAGCGCGCGGTAGTGACGCTCGCTCTGTCTCTCTTTCTCCAGCTGTAGGAGGGGCATGAGTTCGTCTGCAGTCGGGCTCGTGTGTTGGACGTCGAGTACCGCGCGTTCAGCCTTCACAAGCGCATTGCGCCATTTGCCGTGAAACGTGCTTCGGATGGTCGGGAGGGACGGTGTAAGGTCGAGCGTCGCGAGTTGTGGCGGCGCGGAGAGCGGGAGCCGACGTAGGCGCTTGCGTGGGGTCATGACGTGAAAGCCAAGGGGCAGGTGATGTCTGAGCGCGCGGAGGGCAGGGCGTGTGTTGTCCGTAAAAAAGAGGGGGCCTTGGGATGTGAGGCCGACATTGAAGCCGAGGACCGTTTTTCCAACAACCTGCGTGATGGCCAGCGGCTGCCCGTCCTTGAAGACGCCGAGACGCATGCAATCGCGCCCGCACAATTCTGCCGCCGCGCCGTAAAGCCAGCGTTGCGTGAGAGGGGCGGTGGCCTGATCCGTGAGGGCGTCCCACTCGGCTTTTGAGATGATTTCGCGGACTTCCATGGCGGAAATCTGCGCCCAACATGGTTACCAAACCTTGAACGCTGGATGAGAAAAAGGCCGCCCCGAAAGGAGCGGCCTTTAAAGGTCGAAACTGTTGCAGTTACTTTTTCAGGCTATACAGCGAATTAGCGATGAGTTCGTCGACGACGGCTGGTTCTGCGAGTGTTGATGTGTCGCCGAGGGAGCCAGTGTCGTTTTCCGCGATTTTGCGGAGGATGCGGCGCATGATTTTGCCGGAGCGTGTTTTCGGCAGGCCCGGGGCCCA
>NZ_JAIUFY010000014.1 GCF_020165855.1 Celeribacter litoreus
CTTCGGTCGCTTGTTTGCCATAGCTGGTCCTCCATTTCCTAAACATAGGGGTGGACCCGTTCAAATGGGGAGGCTCAGCAAGCCTTGAGTATCACCGACCATTTTGACAGGAAGGTCTATTCTTCCGAGTGGTTTAATGTTTTCCCTAAACATGTTTCCGAAGCGGGAGCGCCTATCGAAAACGGCACTCTCTTCCAGTATTGCGACAACCCAGCAAAGCAACGCATCGAACGAAACAAGATTTCTGCATAATTTGCATGTGGGCGTATGTTCGTGTCGACCTCAGTCTCGGCTTTAATTGTTCTGGCTTTCATTCTGGCGATGATCGAGATGGTGTGGTCGCTCATGCCCGACACTTCTTCTATTTCCCGTCCAGCCCCCCCACAAGAAGTCCCGAACGGAAGCTGTACGCTCATGGTGCAGCGCCAACCTTTTGTTCGAGTGGCGATTGTGGGGCGATGAATGATGGGTGAGCTAAGTGCCCCTTACGACAGGTCTAGCGTCGACCTCCCTCTTTCGGTCGTGACGAGGTTGAGGAGTTGAGGCGGCTGAATAAGTTCCACCATCAGCATAGCGCGATATCCTCGTTCCCGATTCAGTGGCTTTTGAACTAGCTGCGTTCCCCAGCGACCAGCTCTGGTTGCTCTTCTATAAATACTGATGACGCATTTTGGCGCGGGGATGTCCTCCCATTCACCGCCCCCTCATCCTGTCACCTGTCGCCTCGCTTCTCGCCGGGGGTTCTCAACGGGTGGGCTTGTCTGTGCCTCGAGGGGAAAACCTCAAGGAACTTCACAATGGATCACAGCATCTGCCTTCTTTGCGGGGCGCACTTTCCGTTTCGCAGCAACAAGCGCTTCTGTTCAGCGACATGCCGTAAACTCAGCTCGCAGGACAAAGCTCGCACAAGAACTCCAGCTAACGCGCAACATAGTCGTTGGGTCCAGAGAGACCAACTGGAAACCTTCGACCTAGCCATGAGAATGGCTGAACGGCTGTACACGATGCCGCCAGGTCAACGACTTGGTTACCTAAATGATATTGTCGATCTCGCTAGAAGCGGGGTGTCACCGCGCACCCGAAAGGTTTTGACGATGCCCGCCTTGCTCAAGCCAGATGCCACGAGACGCAGCCTGTTCTGGAGAAACAGCCCCAAAACCCACTTGACCATATCACAAGCAGCAAATCGCTTTTGCTGGCGGGTCTGGAACGCCAGTGTCAAAGATGTTGTCAGGGGTATCGCTCCGGAACCTCCAACGGGAGAGGTTTGCGATAAGGAACAGATCGAAGCGTCATACGGCAAATTTTAACCTCAAAAATCTGAGCGGCTTACCACTATTGTTACGTCTGGAGCTTCCCCCCGCAGGGGGGGCGCTCTCGCTTGGCTGGGCAGGGTCTTAGCCCAGCGCTGAACATGAGGGGTCTGTGTGCGTCTGTCAGGCGATCAGCAGAGGCTTGAGCTGCAGCTAGCACCGTAGACCATACCGTAGACCAGATGGTGCCTGTTGACCTGGGCGGGCTGTCGCTGATACCCCATGTTTTACTGGAGTTACCAGCTGAGGCGGTGCCTGTAACGGGAAGCCAACTAAACAGCCCACCGTGTGGGGCACCATTTCTCACCACTAAAAAAATGCAAGAACCGCGCTTGGCTATGGCTGAGGTCAATAGTTCGCTGCGGTTTTTACGAACTTCTGCAAGAGGCTGAAGAAGTTCAACACGTGCGGTTTCTGGTTGTCGGAGCGGGCGTGGACGGTGAGGGTCGTGCCGGGATTGTATCCTGCGTATTTGCGGTAGGTGACGCCTGATTTTGGCGAGTGGGACACGCTTTCGGGGACCAATGCGACACCTACGCCGACGGATACCATCGAGATTGCGGTTTGGAAGTCTTGGACGAAAATCTGTTCGCTCGGGGTGAAGCCTTCCTCGGCGCAGACGCCGAGAACGTGGTCTGCAAAGGAGGGCCGCGGGCGGCGCGGGTAGAGGAGGAAGGTTTCCTCTGCGATCTCCTTCAACTGCAACGGGTCCGCGCGGCGTGCCGCAGTCGAGCCATCCGGGACCGCGACGATCAGCGGCTCCTGATGAAGCACCACAGAACGAAAGGCATCACCCCCGAGGCGCGGTCGCGCGACCGCAATGTCGATTTCACGCTGGATCAGGGCGCGTTCGAGTTCGGCGTTGTTCATGGACGACAGCGCCAGATCGACGTTCGGATAATGCGAGCGGTAAGACTTGATGAGATTGGGCAGGGGGCCGTAGGTGGCTGTGCCGACAAAGGCGACGCGCAGACGTCCTGCACCGCCTTGGCCGATGAGCGTGGCCTCGCGATAGGCGCTGTCGAGGTCAGCGAGGATTTCGCGGGCGCGATCCAGTAGCACTTCGCCCGCATCGGTCAGTTGCACCTGATTGCGCGCGCGGTCAAAGAGTTTGACGCCAAGCTGGTCTTCGAGGATGGCAATTTGGCGCGAGAGCGGCGGTTGCGCCATATCGAGACGCGCGGCGGCGCGGCCGAAGTGGAGTTCTTCGGCCACGGCGATAAAGTATTTCAGGCGTTTGAATTCCAAACACGGACCTCCGGCCCGCCCCTTAGTCCATCTTGGACAGAGCCTCGACAAAATGCGGGCGGAAGGTGGCGGGGTTTTCGCTCATCGGAAAGTGCCCGATCCCGTCCATCACGGCAAGAGTGGCGCCGGGGATTTGATCCGCTGTGCGCTTGGCATCCTCCGGTGTGCAGGTCATGTCGTAGGTGCCGACCATGATGTGCACAGGGGTCTTCGAGGTGTCGATGCCGCCGAGCTTGCCGACGAGGCTGTCGTCCTTGGTGTAGAAGTTCAGGTCCCCACGGAACACGCCCGGACCTGACTGCATGAACATCCACTGGGTGTTCCAACGCTCCGCTCGCGGAGATTGCGGGGCGATGTTTGCACTCACGAGCGCCGCGCCCATTTCGCCGCCGTGGGCGTCGGGGCGGTGGAACCAATCGATGTCATACCATGCAGGTTGGAAATCGGACGCCTCGATCGCGATGAAGCCTTTGAACGGTTCCGGATTGTTCAGCGCGAGTTGGAGCGCAATACGCCCGCCCATGGAACAACCGGCATAGATCGGGTTCTCAAGCCCCATGGCCTCAACGAATTTCAGGACGGTTTCGACGTATACTTCGGTTGTGAGGAGGTATTCTTCTTCTTCAAACCCTTCGGGGGGAAGAGATTTGCCATGCCATGGAAGGTCCGGCGCGATGAAGCGATACTGCGACGTCAGTTCCGCATCGTTGAGGATGTGACGCCACTGGCGATTGTCTGCGCCTGCGGTGTGGAAACAGATGACAGGCTGACCCTGTCCGGCTTCCTCGACATAAATACGATAGCTGCGGCCTGCGACCTCGATGGTCAGGTAGCGGCCGATGATGGGTTCGAATGCGGTCGGAGCGTTCATTGCACGGCCTCCTTCTTGCGGCCCAAGGCCATGAATTCTTTGAAATACCGGAGGTTTTTCACGAGCGCGAGGATATCCCCGTCGATCCGGCCACGGCCCGTTTTCACAAAGCCGAAAATGTCGTGATAGAAGGCTTCGGGGATCGGTTCCCAGAACTTCTCAAGGGACGCGCTGTCCACACGCAGCGCAAAGCGCCACGGGGTTTGACGGCTCGGGCCCTCGGTCACCTTTTCGAGCAGACCACGGTGGAATGTCAGGTAGAACTCGTTGCCGTCGACTTCGATCAGCACGGTTTCGCTAAACAGCGCGCCGAGGCGCAAAAGGTGGGGGCGACGGGAGAGTTGGTCGCCCATGTCTTCAAACCGGGCGCGCAGGTTGGCCACATCCATGAGTGGTTTCCTTTAGTCTTTGATTTCGTAGCGGTCGAGGCGGTCCGGATCGGGCGTGATGCCGAGTCCCGGTCCCTCGGGAAGATGGACGCGGAAATTCTCGTAGACGAGGCCCTCACGGGTCAGGTCTTCGACGAGGATCTTCGGTCCGAAATGTTCGGTGCCCCATTCGAGCGCCGGAAGCGTCGAGAAGGCATGGAGGTGGGCGGATGCGCCGATGGAGCTCTCCAACAGGCAGCCACCGTAAAGCTGCACGCCAGCGGCACGGGCAATCCCTGCGACCTGTTTAAGCTGGTGAACGCCACCGTGTTTGCAGAGTTTGAGCGAGATCACGGAGCCTGCAGCCTTCGCGCACCCGTCGAAAGCCTCGGCGGGGGTGAACACGCCTTCGTCCATCATGATCGGGATCGCGGAACGCTGTGCGACACGCGCCATTCCTGCCATCTGATCCGCAGGGAGGGGTTGCTCGATGAGGCTCACGCCGAGGTCTTCAAGGCGCGGCAGGTAGCGGATGCAGTCCGCCTCCGACCAGCCCTGGTTCACATCGGCGATGATGTCGGTGCCTGCAGGCAGCGCCTTTTGCAGGGCGGCGAGGCGGCCGAGATCGGTCGCGGGGTCAGCAAAGCCGAGTTTGATCTTGAAGCGGTTGAACCATCCCTTCTCGATCATGCCTTGAGCTTCTTCGACCTCTTGAGCCGCGTCACCGGAGGCAAGCGCCCAGATTGCGGAGAAGGACTGATGTTGCGCGCCGCCCAAAAGGACATGCGCCGGCACGCCGAGCGTCTTGCCCGTCGCATCCAGCAGCGCCATGTCGACGGCGGATTTCGCGGAGTTGTTGCGTTTGCACGCGCCTGCCATGAGTTTGGCGGCACGCTCCAGCTCGCACGCCGGATGGCCGATGAGGGCAGGGGCGATATAGGCGTCGATATTGGCTTTCATCGCCTCGACGCTTTCTTCGGCCCAGCGCGGACCTCCGAGGGTTGATCCTTCGCCATAGCCCACCACACCATTTTCCAGCGTCACTTCGACGAAGATATACCCCTGATGGTTCACGGAGGTGTTGGAGAGCTTGTGCTTGCGGCGGGTCGGCGCGGCGATGATGCGGGCGGAAATCGACCGGATGGCTGTCTCTGCCTGCAGCGATGCGAAACCGGCATCTTCCGGAGAGATGAGCGTGGATGTGGCTGGGGCAATGGACATAACGGGCGTCTTTCGTATCCGGCGATGGGTGCGTCTGAACCGTCAGGCGCGAAATAGGAATAAGACGGGGCCAATGCTAGCCCCGTCATGTGGGAGAGATCACTCTGCGGCGATGCTCTCGACCAGTGCGTTGTCACGGATGACGAAATCAAAAGACATGACCAGATCGGTGTCAGCGCCTTCCGGTGCTGCTTTCAGTTCGCCGATGAGGTCCTCTTTCACGGCAAACACGCTATCGTTGTCGAGGTATTCGGTTTCGCTGTCGTAGATCTGGGAAATCAGCGTTTTGTAGCCGTCTTTCATGATCATGAAGTGGATATGGCCCGGGCGCCATGGGTGGTGACCCATGTAGTTCAGGAGTTCGCCAGCCGCACCGTCATACGGGATCGGGTAGGGGACCGGACGGATTGCGACAAAGGAATATTCGCCGTTCTCGTCGGTTTCGAAACGGCCGCGCAGGTTGTAGTCCGGCTGATCCGGGTCCTGCTGTTCGTAGAGACCGTTCGGCGCATCTTCCCAAACGTCCATGATCACGCCCGGAACCGGATTGCCCTGCGTGTCGCAGATGGTGCCAGAGACGCGGACGGTTTGCTGGCCTTCGAAATCCTTCTGGATGATCGATGCGCCTTTCGGCAGGACCGGCGGGTTTTCGCGGTAGAACGGCCCGAGCACCGTGGTGACGGTTTCGCCGTGGGTAGGTTTCTTGTCTAGCATATCGGCGAGCACTTCGACGCCGATGATGTCGGAAATCAGAATGAACTCGTTACGAGCGTCGCTGGAAATCTCACCGGCGCGGCGCATCCACTCCATGGCTTCGAGCCATTCATCATAGGTCAGGTTGACCTCTTTCATGAACTCGTGAACGTGCTTGAGTGCGGCCACCATAATCTCACGGTTGCGGGCAGGGATGCCCTCTTCCATGGAATTGATGACGGCATCGGTGATGTTTTCGATCGTAATGTTTCGCATGACGTCTCCTCCCGTCTGTAACTTTCGATCCCTATTTGCGAGGAACTTGCCCTTCTCTCAATGCTCGCGCGGATATCCGATGATACCTTTCAGGTATCAAGCTTTTATTCATCATGTTTTTCAAGTCATTGTAAGTGTGCTGTCAGTTTGCCTTTTTCTCTTTGATTTCCTAGAGCGGTGCGTCTGAGACGCAAATCTCTCTCCATGGAAATCAGACTGTTCCCCGTGCGCGTTCGGCGTTAGAAATTTGGCATGAGCATAGCATTTTCTTCCGCCTCCGACCTATTGGGCTCTTCCTTTGACACGATCATCGACGTGCGCGCCCCCGCTGAATTCGCGGAGGACCACGTGCCGGGGGCAATTAACTTGCCTGTTCTCGACGACGAAGAACGTGCGCGGGTCGGAACGATTTATGTGCAGGAGTCGCCATTCCTCGCCCGAAAAATTGGTGCAGCCCTCGTCGCCCGCAATTCCGCAAAGCATATCGAAGAGCGATTGTTCGAGAAGGAAGGCGGCTGGCGCCCGTTGGTCTATTGCTGGCGTGGAGGGCAGCGGTCCAATTCCTTTGCTTCGATCCTCAAACAGATCGGCTGGCGGGTAGAGGTGCTCGACGGCGGGTACAAATCGTGGCGAAAGCTCGTGATCGGGATGCTGCACGAGACGCCCCTGCCGCATCGGTTTGTCCTGCTCGACGGCAACACAGGCACGGCCAAGACAGACATTCTCGCACGCGTGGCGGAGCGCGGTGGGCAGGTGCTTGATCTCGAAGGGTTGGCCAACCATCGCGGGTCCATCTTCGGGCCGATGGGGGCACAACCGGCGCAGAAGGGATTTGAGAGCCGCTTGGCCGAAGCGCTCGTCAACCTCGATCCCGCGCGTCCGGTGCTCGTGGAGGCGGAAAGCTCAAAGATCGGCGACATTTCCCTGCCGTCGTCTGTCTGGGCCGCGATGTGTGCCGCGCCTCGGATTAAGGTGCACGCGCATCTAAGCGCGCGGGCGGCGTTCCTTGCGGAGGCTTATGCCGATCTCGTGGAGGACCGCGCGGTCATGGAGGCGCGATTGCATCAACTCGTGTCTTTGCAAGGACATGCCCGCGTCGAGGCGTGGATCGATATGGCCAAGCGCGGCGATTACATCGACCTCGCAGGCGCTCTGATGGCCTACCACTATGACCCGCGCTACGAAAAATCCCGCGCGCGCCACGCGCCGGAATTCATCGCGGACTTTGATCTTTGCGACATGGGTGAGGCGGCGCGCGATGACGTGGCGAGCCGGATCGTGACACGATTGGCTGAGCTTTAACTGAGGACGCGGAGCGAAACCGGCCCTTCGGTGATTTCCCCGATGATTGCGGCCTCGTAGCCTGCCTCGCGCAACGCCGTCAGACATTTCTCCGCCCGCATCGGTGAGACAGCGGCCAGTAGCCCGCCAGCGGTCTGCGGATCGAACAGAAGATCGGACAAGGCACTGTCCGGCCCCTCATACTCCGCCGCATAGGCACGGTTCGCTGGGAAGATGGTCGACCGCACGCCCTGCTTCGAGAGTTCCAAGGCCCCCGAAAGCACCGGCACTTTCGACAGGTGAATCTCTGCCCCGACGTCGGATCGGCGGCACATGCCGAGCAAGTGGCCGGCGAGGCCGAACCCTGTCACATCCGTCATCGCGTGCGCGTTCTCCAAGATGCGGGACGCCTCGCCAGAGCTTTGCGACATGGAGGCGTATGTTGTCACCATATCCCGACCGTCGGCCTTCATTTCCATCTCCGCCGCGAGCATCACACCCGTCCCAATCGGCTTCGTCAGGATGAGCTGGTCGCCCGCCCGTGCGCCTTTGAGCGTGATGGGCTGACCAATCAGACCCGTGACGGTGAACCCGATGGAAAACTCTGCCCCCATGGCTGTATGCCCGCCGATGATCTCCGCGCCCGCGTCCTCGAACGTGTCCCGCGCGGTTTCCATGATCTCGGTGAGCCACGCTTCCTGAAGCGGTTCGGTCATTTTGGGCAGCGTGACTGTGGCGAGGGCCGATTGAGGCGCACCGCCCATGGCCCAGATATCACCGAGCGCATGGAGCGCCGTGATCCGCGTCATGAGCACAGGGTCTTCGACGAAAGCGCGCAGATGATCTACGGAAGCGACCTGCCACGTGTCGCCGTGGGTCAAAATCGCTGCGTCGTCGCCATCGAGATGAAGAACGTCGGGACGCTCCGGCCCCGGATGGTCTTGCAGAACGCGAGAGAGGATTTCCCCGCCGACCTTCGCTCCGCAGGCGCCACACATCGGCTTTTTGCCCTCTACCTCTTCGCGCAACCCGTCTGCTACGTGCTCGGGCAGGGCGGGGGGCTTCATCGGCGTCAGGTCTTTGAGCTTCGACATGAATTTCCGGTCGATGTGGTCCTTCCAGCGCCACATCAACGGACCGGAAAACCGCACGCCAGCCTTGTCGGCGAGGGCGTCTTGGCCACCGAGGGAGATGAGTTTGAGATAGTCTTTTTGGGGCGTGTAGGTGCGCAAGTGCGCCGATTTGAGACCCTTGCTCAGAACGGCGCGGAGGTTTTCGTAGAGGACAGGCGCTTCGCGGACGGCGTAGACACCCGCCTTCGGGCGTGGCGCATGAGAGAGATAGGCGCAGTCCCCGGCGGCGAAGATGCGCGGATCGGACGATTGGAGATGTTCCGAGACGGTCACAAACCCCTCATGGAGGTCCAATCCTGTTTCTTCGAGCCACTTATAGGGCCGCGCCCCCGCCGCGCCGAGGGTAAACACGCTGGCGATTTCGGAGCCATCTGAGAGGTGCAGTCCGTCCTCCGCGATCTGTGTGACCTCGGTCTGCGGGCGCAAGGTGACGTTCAGATCGGCGAGCGCCTGCAACATCCGGTGCCGCGTCTTGGGCGACATCTCTTTGGCGATCTCGCCGCGGTCGATGAGCGTAATTTCTTTCTCTGGAATGTCGCGGAGACGATGTGCCATCGCCATCGCAAGTTCCGCACCCGCGACGCCACCACCTATGACCGCCATCTTCCGCGGCATAGTCCGCGCTCGAACGGCATCCTGATAGCTGTCCCATGACTGCGCAAAGGCTTCGAGCGGTTTGGCGGCGATCCCGTGCTCGCTAAACCCTTCGAGTTCAGGCATCGCGGAGGTGATGCCGATGTCGATGGAGGCGAAGTCGTAGTAGACCGGCGGATGCCCCTCGATCTGGATCAGCCGTCGGACCCTGTCGATCCCGACCGCGCGACCGAGAATGGCGCGTGCACCTGCGAAACGGGCGAGACGGATGACATCAAGCTCAAGTTCCCCGCGCTCATAGTGCCCTGCCACAAATCCGGGGAGCATGCCGGAGTAGGCGGCGACGGCGCCCGGATTGATGACGGTGACACGCACCCCCGGCAGCGGAGACATCCCCCAGCGCTTTAGCAAAAGCGCATGGCTGTGCCCGCCGCCGATCAGAACCAGTTCGCGTGTCAGGGGAAGCTCATGCATCTCTCGCACCTCTCGCAGATACGGACGGTCATAAATGCCTGCCCGTAAGGCAAAACCTGACCGGAAGTGATCGGAAAGACAAGGGTTCTGGACGCCGCAGGCAGGCCGTGATTACATCGCGCCATGATTCAAAACACCTCCCCGTCATCGGCCCCGTTCGAAACCATGCGTCAGCAGGCGCGTGATATTTTTCTCAAAGGTGTAGAGGCAGCCGACCCCGAAAGGGCCGTTGAAGCCGCCCTCGAAGGAAAGAGGTTTCACGATCCGGTTCTGATCAGTGTCGGCAAGGCGGCGTGTGCGATGGCCGAGGCCGCGATGCGCCATGTGTCTGCCGATCCTGTGATTGTCGTGACGAACTATGAGAACGCGCGCCCCATCGAGGGCGCAGAGGTCCGTGCCGCAGGACACCCCGTGCCAGACGCAGAGGGCGCACGTGCAGCGCTCACGATTGAGGGTATTCTCTCCCATGCGAAGGGCGACGTGATAGCGCTCATCTCTGGTGGTGGCTCCGCGCTCTTGCCCGCGCCGGTCCCTGGGGTGTCTCTTGAGGATAAGGCGGAAGTGAACCGCCTGCTGCTCGCCTCGGGTGCGGATATCGTGACGATGAATCTCGTGCGCCAACAACTGTCGCGCCTCAAAGGTGGCGGTCTGTTGCGGGCGGCTGCGCCTGCGAAGGTGACGGCGCTTTTGCTCTCGGATGTGGTGTCTGACGACCTACGTGCCATTGCGTCCGGTCCGACGGTCTCACCCATCGGCACGCGCGAAGATGCTGCGAAAGTGCTCCAAGATCTCGGCGTTTGGGACAAGCTTCCGCATTCCGTGACCGCGCATCTGTCCCGTCCGCAAGCGGACCTCGGGCCGTTGCCCGAGAGCGAAGTTGAGTTGATCGGGTCGAACAAGCTGTCTGTATCCGCCATGGCAGAGGCCGCGCCGGAGGCCGTCGTCGCGGGTGAGCCGCTCGAAGGTGATGTTGCTGAGGCCGCCGAAGCCGTGATCGCAGCGGCCAAAGAGCCGGGGATTTATCTCTTTGGCGGGGAAACCACTGTGAAGCTCGAAGGCGATGGTATGGGCGGGCGCAATCAGGAATTGGCCCTGCGCGTGGCGCTTTTGGCGGAACAGGCGGGGATCACGGATTACGTGTTTCTCTCTGGTGGCACCGATGGGCGCGATGGTCCGACGGATGCAGCGGGTGGGCTGGTTGATCCGGGAACACTCGATCGGATGCGGTCCGTTGGTCTGTCACCGGAAGAGGTGCTCAAGCGCAACGACAGTTATCACGGTCTACAAGCCGCAGGTGATCTGCTCCAGATTGGGGCAACGGGCACCAATGTGGCGGACCTTCAGGTGATGATCCGCCGCTAAGCGCGCGTTTAGCCTTTCGCCCGCATGAACGAGAAACCGTAAATGAGCTGGTGCAGCCCGAAAGCCGCGCCAGCGACAATGGACGCAATGGTGATCGGGGCCGAGTAGGCGAGCACAGAAAAGGCCGAGAGGCCCTGTCCGACCGTGCAGCCGAAGGCCACGACCGCGCCGATGCCCATAAGGGCCGCGCCGATGATCTGCCGCTTGAGTTCACGTGCGTCTTCGCAGGCTTCCCAGCGGAAATGCCCCTTGATCAGCGACCCGATAGCCGCGCCAGCGAGAACGCCGACGACCGAGCCGACGCCAAAGTTCAGGCTGCTGGCAGAGGACGTCATCAGATAGAAGAGCGTGTCGCCAATGGGGGCCGCGAAGGTGTGGGAGGAGAGGGGTTCCGCCTCGAAACTCGCCTCATAGAGCCAAGCAGTGCCCGCCCAGCCAGACACAATCGCGAGACCGACCGCGACGCCCCAAAACATCATCGCGCGCTTTTTGCGGAACTCTGCGGAGAAGAGCGCGAGCGCGATGAAGGCCACGCCAATTAGGAGGCCAATGGCCGCGACAGGCAGTCCGAGGCTTTCCCCGAGACCATGCGCGAGACCTGGCGTTGCCCCCTCGGACGGAACGGTCGGGAAGAGCGCGACGCGAAGCGCCGCAAGTGGGCCATTCAGGGTGACATAAGTGGACAGGCCCATCACGAGCACGATCACGAAGTTACGAAGGTCCCCGCCGCCGAGCCGCGCCAGCGCGCCAAACCCGCAGTTGCCCGCAAGCGCCATGCCGTAGCCAAAGAGCAGCCCGCCCGTGATTGAGGCCAGAGGATACCATTTCAGGGCGAGGTAGACGGTTCCGGTGGGATCAAAATGGCCGGATCCAATGAGCGCGAAGGTTCCGATCAGGGCTACGCCAAGGGCAAGCGCCCATTGCCGAGCGCGAACGTTAGACCCTTGGTAAAGTGCGTCTTCGATGGCTCCCATAGAGCAAAACCGGCCCAAACGGGCCGCAAGTCCGAGGATCAGTCCGCCAAACAGACCGATCAGGGCCGCAAGCGTCCCTGGTTCCAGAAGTTCGAGCATGCGTCCTCCCTACGCCCGCTGCCATTCTGTGTTTCGAGTTACTCGGAGGTTTTGCCCTCTTTCGGCTCGAAGGAACAGAACATGTCGTAAATCACTTCGAGGATGCGTTTCGGGCGATCGTCCGTCAAGGAGTAGTAGATCGCCTTTCCCTCACGTCTCGGTGTGACGAGACCCTCGAGGCGTAGACGCGCGAGCTGTTGGCTCACCGCAGCCTGACGCGCGGACAGGAGTTCTTCGAGTTCGGTTACCGATTTTTCACCGGTGACCAAATGACACAAAATCATCAGCCGTCCCTCATGGGACAGCGCTTTGAGCAGTTGCGACGCATCGCACGCATTTGCCATCATGACGTCCATGTCTTCGTCGGACATGTTGTCGGAGATGATTGGTAAAGGCGAATTCACGTTGTCCACCTCACTAGTCCTTGTTTTTTCGGCGCCATTCTGGCCGTTACAGTGTCAGAAGGCAATGTCATCCATGATTGCATCAATGCCTGCTTCGGCACAGTCCGCGTCGAGATCGGGGCCGGGGGCGCCGGAGACTCCAATCCCACCTACTATAGAGCCTGATGACTCGATCACAAGTCCGCCGCCAAGTGCAAGTGGTTCTGTGAGTTCCCGAATTCCGGCCATCATCTCTCCGGGCGCCGTCAATTCGCCGAGCGAGAGTGTGTCGGTGCGGAAGGAGACGGCGGTCCAGGCCTTGCGGCGGGCAGTTTCAAAGACATGCAGCCCCGCGAAACGGTCGCGCACATAGGCCTGCGGAATGCCGAAGCGATCAACGACCATGACGCCCACCTGATAGCCCGCGTCACGGCAGCTTTCCATCGCGGCGGTGGCGGCGGTGAGGGCGACTTCGGGTTTGAGAACCTTGAAGGTCACAAAGGCCCCGTCGTCCTGCGCGAGCGCGGGCGGCGCAACGAGGCAGGCGCATAGCGCCATGATTTTAAAAGACTTCATTCAGTTTCCTCCCTTAATTTGTGATCGGTACGGCGGGCGTCTCCTCCACGATAAACCCGGCCTTGTCGCGCAGTGTCACAGTCAGCATGGCCCAGAAAAGTTCGTCACCAGCATAGCCTTCGATCCGTCCGATTTCCTCGCCCTCATCGACCAGAACAAAGGTCGGCGTGAAGATCACCGGTCCTTTGAATGTGAGGTCTTCGGGCATCGGGGCGCCCAGATCAATGTGTCGGAGCGGGGCAAATGCGCCCTCGGGTGTCTTCGGGTAAATCGGTCCGATTTCAGCTTCCCAGCGGGCGCAATACACGCAGCCTTTTCGCTCGACCATCACGAGTTCCATGGCCGCGGCAGGCAGAATAGCGGTGAAAAACACCGGCAAGATGGTGATCAGAACTGGTAAAATTCTTAGCATCATTTTGCATACCGATTGACCTGCGCATTACAATAAACATAATTTGAATATGTGAATGACTCAAGCCGCTACGTATTTCGGTGGTGGACGACACGGTCTCAACGGGCGCGGGAGACGCCTGATCGGGTCACGGAAACGGGTCGTTCCGCTTGGGAGGACTATATGCTCGACGTGACGTTTCTATCGGCCCTTTTGGGCGGACTTGTGGTGTTTTTCTCACCCTGCATTCTGCCGATTGTGCCGTTCTACCTTTCTTACATGGCGGGCACGTCGATGTCCGAAATCAACGCGGACGGAGAACTCGCACCCGGCGCGCGCAAGCGCGCGGTGCTGTCGTCCATTATGTTTTCATTGGGAATTATCACCGTCTTCGTGTTGCTCGGTGCTGCGGCCTTTTCGCTCAGTCAGGCGTTTCGGAGCCATCAGGATCTCTTTCGGATTGCCTCCGCCGCGATTGTGTTTGTGCTTGGTCTTCACTTCCTTGGCGTGATCCGCATCGGGTTTCTCAATCGCCAGTTCCAGATGCAGGGCGGGGATACGTCGAACATGACGATCTGGTCGTCCTATCTGGTGGGGCTTGCCTTTGCCGCCGGATGGACGCCCTGCGTGGGGGGTGTGCTCGTCGGGGTCGTGATGATGGCCTCGAACGAGGCGACGGCGACCCGTGGTCTCATCCTGATGATTCTCTTCGGGATCGGCATGACGGCGCCCTTTGTGGTCGCCGCGATCTTCATCCGGCCTTTCCTCAAATTTGCCGCCAAGTTCCGGCGGCACCTGCCGAAGGTCGAAAAGCTTATGGGGGTGTTCCTCATCCTCTTCGCGATTTTGATCATCACAAACTCGGTGAATGTGATCGCGGCCTGGATGCTCGAAACATTCCCCGCCTTCACGAAAATCGGTTCAAACGGGAGTCTCTGACATGTTGAAACTTGCACGACGGACAATTCTGGCACTTGGCCTTTCCGCGTTTGCCTTTCCGGCCCTCGCGGTCGAGATGGGGGATGACGGGCTGCACAAGACACCGTGGCAGCGCGATACGTTCAAAGACCTGCGTGAGGACCTCGAGGAGGCGAACGCGGAGGGCAAGCGCCTATTGGTGATGATCGAGCAGCGCGGATGCATCTACTGCACCAAGATGCATGAGGAGATCTATCCCGATCCGGAGATCACACAGATGATCGAAGACAACTTCTTCGTCATCCAGATTAACATGTTTGGAGACGTCGAGGTGACCGACTTTGACGGCGAATCCTTGCCCGAAAAAGAGATGGTTCAAAAGTGGGGCGCTCTGTTCACGCCTACGAATATGTTCTTCCCTGAAGAGGTGCCTGACGACATTTCTGCACAGCAAGCGGCGGTCGCCGTAGTGCCCGGTGCCTTCGGTCGGCTGACTACGTACAACATGATGCAATGGGTGCTCGATCATGGGTATGAGGGGGATGAGCCCTTCCAGAAATACCATGCGCGTCAGGTGTTTAAGCAGCAGGAGAGCGGGTCTCTTGCGGTCTCCGACTAAGGTCGAATTTGCACTTTCTGCGCCTGCACAATTCGGTCGATTTCATGCGGCAATGCAGAAAAATTCGATTATATGAATTTGTATCTTGCCATGCGTCAATTCGGCACGCTACGGTATGCATCAAGAACAACGCAGATATGCGGATTTCGAAGAGCACAGACCTTTTCAGTCTTAGGGAGGAGACATGAAACGTATCGCAATCAGCTTTGCCGCGCTCGCGCTCGGCACCGTTGCAGCCCAGGCGGAAATCGCCGCAGGTGACGTTCAGTTTGACGATTACGGGGCCGTCGAGATGTCACTCACCGGCGCGCCGGGAGACCCTGAACAGGGCCGCGTGATCATGACGACGAAGTCCATGGGCAACTGCGTGTCCTGCCACGCGGCAGACGCCTACGCAGACGTCCCGTTCCACGGCGAGGTTGGCCCCTGGCTCGATGGGGCAGGCGACCGTTGGTCCGAAGCGGAACTTCGTGGCCTCGTGGTGAACGCAAAAATGACGTTCGAGGGAACAGTGATGCCGGCGTTCTACAAAGTCGACGGGTTCACCCGTCCAGGAGACGCCTACACGGGCAAGGCCGCACCGGCCGATCTGCCGCCGATCCTGTCGGCCCAGCAGGTCGAGGATGTGGTCGCCTATCTGATGACACTGAAAGACGACTGATCGTCTTTGTAACACTCTAATCTGAGGAGCATTTCATGAAACTCACACGACGTGACGCTCTGGCGCTCGGTCTCGGGGCAACGGCTGCTTCGCTTCTGCCGTTCCGTGCCTCGGCTGCCGCCGATGACGCAATCGCCGCTTTCACAGGTGGCATGGAAGCTGGCGAAGGCGGGATCACTCTCACCGCGCCGGAAATCGCCGAAAACGGCAACACGGTTCCGATCTCTGTGGACGCACCGGGCGCAGTGGCCATTGCAGTCTATGCAGCTGGCAACCCGACACCGGGGGTTGCGACCTTCAACTTCGGTCCGCTCGCCGGCAGCCAGTCCGCCTCGACCCGCATCCGTCTCGCTGGCACGCAGGATGTGGTTGCGGTCGCAAAGATGGCCGACGGCTCTTTCGTCAAAACATCCTCGACCGTGAAGGTCACCATCGGCGGCTGCGGCGGCTGATCCACACCAACGACTTCAATTAGGAGACAAACACAATGGCATCTGGTGTCAAACCCCGCGTTAAGGTCCCGAAGTCGGCTGCTGCTGGCGACGTGATCACGATCAAAACCCTGATTTCCCATCCTATGGAATCCGGCCAGCGCAAAGATGGCGACGGCAACATCATCCCGCGCTCGATCATCAACCGCTTCACTTGCGAGTTTAACGGCGAGCTTGTGATCGACGTGACCCTCGAGGCCGCGATTTCCACGAACCCGTACTTCGAGTTCGAGTCGATGGTGCCCGAAGCAGGTGACTTCAAGTTCACCTGGTACGATGACGACGGCTCCGTCTACGAGGAAACGAAAGCCATCGCCATCGGCTGACCAAGGTCGCGCACGCCCCTCGAGAGGAGAGGGGCGTGGGCAACACCCAGGGAGGAAAATGCATGAAATTCAAATACACGCACAGCGCAGCGGCGGTTCTGCTGGCCATCGGCCTCGCATCGCCAGCGATGGCTGACGAAGAGGCAGAACTCGTCATCAATGACGAGATCGAGATTGTCACAAAGACAACGGCCCCTGCCCATCTTGACGGTCATCTCGACGAGATTCTGTCCGGCTGGCGCTTCCGTTCTGACGACACACAGGCCATGCAGATGGATGACTTCGATAACCCGGCGATGCTGGGGGCCGAAGCTGGTATGGAGCTGTTTGAAACGGCTTGGGGTAGTGAGGGCAAATCCTGTGCGGACTGCCACACAGATCTCGAGAGCCTCTCGCACGTGCGTCCGACCTATCCGAAATGGAATGAGGGCGCAGGCGAAGTCCGCACGATGCAGATGCAGATCAATGACTGTCTCACGGGGCGCATGGGCGCTGAAGCAGAGAAATATGACAGCAACAACATGCTGAACCTCGAGGCGGCGCTGTCTTCTGTGGCGCGTGGTCTTCCGGTGAATGTAGCGATTGATGGTCCGGCGGCTGAGACATGGGAAAAGGGTAAAGAGATTTACTACACCCGTTTCGGCCAGCTCGAACTGTCCTGCGCGAACTGCCATGAGCAGAACTACGGAAACATGATCCGTGCCGACCACCTGTCCCAAGGCCAGATCAACGGCTTTCCTGCCTACCGTCTGAAAAATGCCAAACTCAACGGTGTCCAAGGTCGCTTCAAAGGTTGTGTGCGTGACACGCGTGCCGAGACGTTCTCTCCGGGTTCGCCCGAGTTCATCGCGCTCGAACTCTATGTCGCGTCCCGCGGCAATGGTCTTTCGATCGAAGGTCCGTCGGTTCGTAACTGATCTGATTGGACGGCCCCGCTTGCTGGCGTGAGCGGGGCTTTCCTCCCTCCAATATATTCAATTTTGCGCATGGGATCGTTCGACGGTTCGTGCGGCAGACAGTGGAGTAGCATGTATGCTCAATCGTCGTGATTTCCTTCAGGTCTCAATGGCCGCTTCCGCCCTCGTCGGGGCGTCCGGTTTCGGAAACTGGGCCCGTCTCGCCGCCCAACAGGCCCTCACTCAGGACCAACTTCTCGAGTTTGATACCTTTGGAAACGTCTCCCTGATCCACGTGACGGACATCCATGCCCAGCTCAAGCCGATCTATTTCCGTGAGCCGTCGATCAACCTCGGGGTAGGGGAGAACAAGGGCGCGGTGCCGCACGTGACCGGAGCGGACTTCCGCAAGCTCTACGGCGTTGAGGACGGGTCCCCCTATCACTACGCTCTGTCCTCTGGCGACTTCTCAGCGCTTGGCAAAGCCTATGGCAAGGTCGGCGGTCTCGACCGTGTGGCAACTGTGATCAACTCGATCCGCGCGGCGCGTCCGGATGCTCTGCTCCTCGATGGTGGTGACACATGGCACGGCTCCTACACCTGCTACCACACTGAAGGGCAGGACATGGTCAATGTCATGAACGCGCTCAAGCCGGATGCGATGACCTTCCACTGGGAATTCACCCTCGGGTCCGACCGTGTGCGTGAGGTCGTCGCTGAGCTGCCGTTTGCCGCTCTGGGTGCGAACATCTTTGACGCGGAGTGGGATGAACCGGCCGAAGATTTCGAACCCTACAAGTTCTTCGAGCGTGGCGGCGTGAAGATTGCCGTTATTGGTCAAGCCTTCCCCTACATGCCGATTGCAAACCCCGGCTGGATGTTCCCTGAATACTCCTTCGGTATCCGCACCGAGCGGATGCAGGAAGTCGTAGACGAAGTGCGCGGCATGGGTGCGGAACTCGTGGTTCTGCTGTCCCACAATGGCTTCGACGTGGACAAGAAAATGGCATCCCTCGTCACGGGGATCGACGTCGTTCTGTCCGGCCACACCCACGATGCGCTGCCGGAACCGGTTCTCGTTGGTGACACGATCATCATCGCTTCCGGCTCCAACGGCAAGTTCGTGTCCCGCGTCGATCTCGACGTGCGCGATGGTCGCATGATGGGCTTCCGCCACAAATTGATCCCGATCTTCTCCGACGTGATCGAGCCGGACAAAGAGGTTGCAGCCCTGATTGATGAGCAGCGCGCGCCCTATGTGGACGCGATGTCCGAAGTCATCGGAGAAACCGACAGCCTTCTCTACCGCCGCGGTAACTTCAACGGCACATGGGATGACCTGATCTGTGACGCGCTTCTCAGTGAGCGTGAGGCCGATATCGCCATGTCTCCGGGCGTGCGCTGGGGCCCGAGTCTTCTGCCGGGGGACAAGATCACCCGCGAGGACATCTGGAACGCGACCTCTATGACTTATGGCAAGGCCTATCGCTCCGAGATGACCGGTGAGTTCATCCACACCATCATGGAAGACGTGGCCGACAACATCTTCAACCCTGACCCCTATTACCAACAGGGTGGAGACATGGTGCGCATGGGTGGTCTCGGCTACCGCATCGACATCACCAAGCCGCAGGGCGAGCGGATTTCCGAACTGACCCTTCTGAAAACGGGCGAGAAACTCGATCCCGCAAAATCCTACACCGTCGCGGGCTGGGCCTCTGTGAATGAGGACACCGAGGGGCCGCAAATTTGGGATGTCGTTGAAGACCACATCCGCACGCAAGGCACCGTCACCGTCAATCCGAACACCTCTGTCGAGGTCGTCGGCGCCTGATCCAACGCAATATGATTTGGGCCGCACGGCCCGCAACGCACAACCTCAAAAGGGAGACACGAGAATGAGTGACACCCCCAATGACATCACCGGAGAAGGCCCGTCCCGCCGCGCGTTTTTGCGCGGGGCTGCGGCCACAGGTGTGGGTCTGGCAGCAACCGGCGCGTCGGCGCAATCGGGTCCTGATCCGCTGATCACCGAGAAACAGGATTGGGCCATGGGCCTCGGCGATGGTGTCGATGCGACGCCTTATGGTCTGCCGATCAAATTCGAGGAAGACGTGATCCGCCGCAACGTGCCGTGGCTCACCGCCGATCCGATCTCGTCGATCAACTTCACGCCGATCCATGCGCTCGACGGGACGATCACGCCGCAGGGCTGTGCCTTTGAACGCCACCACTCCGGCGCAATCGAGTTGAAGAAAGAAGACTACCGCCTGATGATCAACGGTCTCGTGGATCAGCCGCTCGTCTTCTCTTACGAAGATCTCGAACGCTTCCCGCGTGTAAACAAGACCTTCTTCCTCGAATGTGCGGCGAACACCGGCATGGAATGGGCAGGTGCCCAGCTCAATGGCTCGCAGTTCACCCACGGGATGATCCACAATATGGAATACACCGGCGTGACGCTGCGCACCCTTCTCGAAGAGGCAGGCCTCGACGCGGCGGGCGATCTGTCGGACAAATGGGTCTATGTCGAAGGTGCGGATGCGTCCTCCAATGGTCGCTCCATCCCGATGGAGAAGGCCCTCGACGATTGTATGATCGCCTTCAAAGCCAATGGCGAAGCGCTGCGTATGGAGCATGGCTATCCGGTGCGCCTCGTCGTTCCGGGATGGGAAGGCAACATGTGGGTCAAATGGCTCCGCCGCATCGAAGTGACGGCGCAGGCCATCGAGTCCCGTGAAGAGACGTCAAAATACACCGACACGCTCGCCGACGGCACTTCGCGCAAATGGACGTGGGTGATGGATGCGAAATCCGTTGTGACCTCTCCGAGCCCGCAAATGCCGATCAAGCACGGCAAAGGCCCGCTCGTCATTACTGGCCTCGCATGGTCCGGTCGCGGCGCGATCACCGGTGTTGATGTCTCCAAAGACGGCGGCAAGACGTGGGAGAAAGCCCGTCTCGCAAACCCGGGTCAGCCGATGGCCCTCACGCGGTTCTATCTCGACACCACGTGGGACGGCGAAGAGATGCTGCTCCAGAGCCGTGCGCACGATGAGACGGGCTATGTTCAGCCGACCAAAGCGCAGCTGCGCGAGGTCCGCGGCGAGAACTCCGTCTATCACAACAACTGTATCCAGACATGGCATGTCAAAACCAACGGGGAGGCAGAGAATGTCGAAGTTTCTTCCTAAACTCATGACGGCGACGGCTCTCGTCGCGACCTTCTCCGTGCCGGCCTTCGCCGAAGGCTTCGGTCTCGGACGAGCGGCTCTGCCTGAAGAGATCGCAGCGTGGAACCTCGACATTTCTCCGAATGGCGACGGTCTTCCGGTCGGGTCCGGCTCTGTCGAAGACGGCGAAATGATCTTTTCCGAGAACTGTGCAGTCTGTCACGGTGAATTCGCGGAAGGCGCTGGTAACTGGCCCAAGCTCGCCGGTGGTGACGGGACTCTCGCGGACAAAGACCCGCTCAAGACGGTCGGGTCCTACTGGCCTTACCTTTCGACGGTTTACGACTATGTCCGCCGCTCCATGCCATTCGGCGCCGCGCAAACCATGTCGGACGACGATGTCTACGCGATCACGGCCTATATCCTCTATTCGAACTATCTCGTCGAAGACGACTTTGTGCTCTCCAACGAGAACTTCCTCGATGTGGAAATGCCGAACGCAGAGGGTTTCATTGTCGATGATCGGGCGGAAACCGAATACACGATCTTCACGGAGGCCAACGCCTGCTACGAGAACTGTAAGGAAAACGTTGAAATCACGAAGCGTGCGACGGTTCTCGATGTGACGCCGGAGGAAGAGACCGCCGAGGCCGAACCTGCAATGGAAGAGCCTGTTGAAATGGCAGCGGCAGAGGAGGCTCCTGCCCCCGAGCCGATGGAGGAAGCGCCGATGGCAGCGTCTTTCGATGCGGCATTGGCGGCAGAGGGCGAAAACGTCTTCAAGAAGTGTAAAGCCTGTCACCAGGTCGGTGAAGACGCGAAGAACAAGACGGGTCCGGTTCTCAATGGCGTCTACGGCGCGCCGGTCGCCCATGTGGACGGGTTCAAATACTCCAATGACCTGCTCGACGCGAATGCGTCCGGTGTGGTCTGGGATGACGCGCATCTGGCAGAGTTCATCGCGAAGCCGAAAGGCGTCTACAAAAAGACCAAGATGTCCTTTGCCGGTCTGCGCAAAGAAGAGGACGTCACAGCGGTCATTGAATATCTGAAATCAGTCTCTCAGTAAGGTGGGGACTGGGAAGGGCGTCCCTCGGGGCGCCCTTTTTATGCTATGCTGTCTCTTAGGGAGGACATGTCATGAAACTTTTCAAGACTTTAGCGCTTTGCCTGATGGCCACGCCCGTATTCGCCAACGATGCCGCGATCACCTATGAGTATGACGGCACGTTCGAGGATGCGACCTTCGCCGTCGAGGATGCGATCATCTCCAAAGGTCTCGTCATCGACTACCGCAGCCACACGGGTGAAATGCTCGAACGGACGCGTGAGGATGTCGGCTCCGACGTGGTGCTGTTCGATGGTGCGGATATCTTTCTCTTCTGTTCTGCGAAGGTCTCGCGGCAAGTGATGGAGGCCGATCCGTCCAACATCGTCTATTGTCCCTACTCGATCTACGTTGCAGATCGCGACGGCAAGGTGACCATTGGCTTCCCGAATTATCCCGAGGGGAGCATGCAAGCGGTCGAAGATTTGCTGACCGAGATTGTCGAAGAGGCAACAAGCTTCTAAAACATGCGTGTCTGACCAGAAGGGGACGCGCGTCACATGGACTGGATTGATCGCTTTGAGGGGCTCGCGGGCCTTGAGCCACGGGTGCGGGAGCGTCTCGTGGCGCAATCTCAAATCGTCCATTTGCCTGAGAAGACGATCCTCTTCGGTCCGGGGAAGAGCCCTGAAAACTTGCTGCTCCTATTGGACGGCACCGTGCGTGTTCAGCAAACGACCGAAGGCGGGCGGGAGATCGTCCTCTATCGTGTCCATGCAGGGGAAAGCTGCGTCCTGACCACCGCGTGTCTCTTGGCCTATGAGGACTACGCGGCAGAGGGCATCGCGGAGACTGAGGTCGAAGCCGTCGCCATCCCGCGCCGTGTGTTCGACGATCTCGTCGCCACGTCGCAGAATTTCCGGAATTTCGTGTTCTCGGCCTATTCGCGGCGGATCACCGACCTATTCCATGTGATCGAGGAAATCGCCTTTCAAAAGGTCGATATCCGGTTAGCGGCCAAGCTGCTGCAACTTGCGGCAGGCAAGGCGCAACTCAAAGCCACTCACGCCCAACTCGCCGCCGAATTGGGGACCGCGCGGGAAGTTATTTCGCGTCAGCTACAGGAATTCCAACGCCGCGGATGGGTGGAAACCGCGCGCGGCGTTGTCACGCTCACAGATCGCGAGGCGCTCTCCGCACTCGCGCACTCCGGCTAATGCGTCAGCGTTTGCAGGTGTTCACGCCGATAATGGTGTAGAGCGGGCAGAAGTTGATGAGCCCTGTCACGAGCGGGATGATCCCGATCAGATAGAGCCAACGCATGGATGCGTCAGGGTTCATGAAAAAGCCCGCAATCAGGGCCAGGCCGACTACAACGCGGATGATACGGTCAATTCCGCCAACATTTTTGGTCATCGTGGAGATCCTCCAGTCATTGAAATACGATTTTCCAATCGCATCATCATATGCGCATGAAAAACCTGTCTTTGATCTTACCCCGAAAATTTGCACAGCCCTAGGATTGCATGCCCGAGATACCAAACGTCGGCGCCGGATACGAAAAAGGGCCCGCTATGGAGCGGGCCCAACGTAATCAGTGGGGGGAGAACTAATCAGTCGATGGCTTTGAAGTTCAGTGCCACGCCGTCTTTGATGCCGGAGAACCAGCGGGCGGAGACTTTCTTCGTCTTGGTGTAGAACTTGAACGCGTCCGGTCCGTATTGATCGAGATCGCCGAAGGCCGATTTCTTCCAACCACCGAAGGAGTAGTAGGAGAGCGGAACCGGGATCGGGAAGTTGACGCCAACCATGCCGACTTCGACACGGTTCACAAAGTCACGGGCCACATCGCCGTCACCGGTGTAGATTGCGGTGCCGTTGCCGTATTGGTTGTCGAGGATGAGCTGAAGCGCATCGTCGTAGCTGTCTTTGCGCACCATCGAGAGAACCGGACCAAAGATCTCTTCTTTGTAGATGTCCATATCCGGCGTGACGTCGTCGAAGAGGGTCGGGCCAACGAAGTAGCCTTCTTCATAGCCCTGAATTTTCAGGCCGCGACCATCGGTTACGAGTGTTGCGCCTTGCTCCACGCCGGAGTCGATCAGACCTTCAATGCGAGCTTTCGCCTGTGCGGTGATGACCGGACCGAGATCAACATCGTCGCCACCGGTGTAAGGCGCAACTTTGAGTTTTTCGATTTTCGGTACGAGGCGTTCGATCAGAGCGTCTGCGGTCTCTTTTCCAACCGGAACAGCGACGGAGATCGCCATGCAGCGTTCGCCAGCAGCGCCATAGCCTGCGCCGATGAGTGCGTCGGCCGCTTTGTCCATGTCTGCGTCGGGCATGATGATCATGTGGTTCTTCGCACCACCGAAGCACTGGGCGCGTTTACCGTTGGTGGCGGCGCGACCGTAGATATACTGCGCAATCGGGGTGGAGCCGACGAAGCCAACCGCCTGGATCGTATCGTTATCGAGGATTGCGTCCACAGCTTCTTTATCGCCGTGCACAACCTGCAGAACGCCGTCCGGAAGACCGGCTTCTTTGAAGATTTCAGCGAGCATCAGGGAGGTCATCGGAGTGCGCTCCGACGGCTTCAGGATCATTGCGTTGCCGGATGCGATGGCCGGAGACATTTTCCAGAGCGGGATCATCGCAGGGAAGTTGAACGGCGTGATGCCTGCTACAACGCCGAGCGGCTGACGCATGGAGTAAAGGTCGATGCCGGTGCCTGCGTCGGCGGTGTATTCGCCTTTGATCAGGGACGGTGTGCCCATGCAGACCTCGACCACTTCGAGGCCGCGCTGCACGTCGCCTTTCGCGTCGGGGATGGTTTTGCCGTGCTCACGGGAGAGACACTCTGCGAGGCGGTCCATGTTTTCGTTGATGAGGGCGCCGAACTTCATGAAGACGCGCGCGCGGCGCTGCGGGTTCACCTGAGCCCATTCTTTCTGGGCGATTGCTGCGCGTTCAACAGCCGCGTCCAGTTCGGCGGGCGTTGCCAGCGGAACCTTTGCGATCACTTCGCCCGTTGCCGGGTTGCGGACTTTCGAAAAGCGGCCAGAGGTGCCTGCGACCAGCTTGCCGTCGATAAAATGCTTGAGCTCTTCCATTAGAGATCCTCCTGTTTGACCGGCACTCTAGTCTTGCGTTTTTGTCTAAAAAAGATCGAATTTTCCAAAAACATTTTGCAATTTTGCATGTCCTCACGCAAGTAAGCTTACGGTCTTATGGCGCCCGCAAGATTTGAGCGACGGCCAAGGGAGGAAAGAAAATGTCGACGAACTGGGATGACCTTCGGGTGTTTCTCGCGGTTGCCCGCACAGAGAGCCTCTCCGGCGCGGGCAAGCAGCTGCGGATTGACCCTGCTACCGTTGGGCGGCGTATCAGTCGTTTGGAAGAGGCGCTCGGGGTGACACTCTTTGCGAAGTCGCCGCAGGGGTATGAGTTGACCCGTGATGGCGGACGATTGCTCGAACATGCGGAACGTGCTGAGCAATCCGTTTTTCTCGGGACCGAGGCTCTCAGCAACGAAGGGGACAGCCTCAGCGGTGTGATCCGCGTGGGGGCACCGGACGGGGCCGCCAACTACGTCCTGCCGCGGGTCATCGCCCGAATCGTGGAGCTGCACCCCGCTCTGAACGTGCAAATCATCGCCCATCCACGCCTGTTCAACCTGTCAAAGAGGGAAGTCGACGTTGTTGTGAGCGTTTCACTGCCGACGTCGGGGCGTGTGCTCGTGCAGAAAATCACCGATTACCACCTCTCCTTGGCCGCGATGGATTGGTATCTGAAAAAACACGCGCCAATCACGGATATTAGCTCTCTCGCCCCGCACAAGATCATTGGCTATGTGCCAGATCTGATTTTCGATAAGGAATTGGATTATCTGGAGGAAATCGGCGTAAACCGCGTTGATTTCTCATCTAATTCCGTCTCGGTGCAGCTCAATATGATCCGCGCCGGGCTCGGGTTGGGAATCGTTCACGACTTTTGTCTGCCCTATGTTTCGCAGATGCAGCGCGTGATGCCGGAAACCATCCGTTTACATCGGAGCTTCTACCTTGTGCGCCATGAAGACGACCGAAAAGTCGAACGTCTGGGCCGTTTTTGTGATCTTTTCGCGAAAACCATGCGCGAAGTTGTGGGTCAACTCGAAGCTGACGCTTGACAGATTGTCGCAGGAAGTGAACGCTCACATAGAGGAGTGCGAATGCGATTGGGAGGTCGCGTCGCGTATTTAAGCGTAAGAACAGAAGGTTGGCCGTTTTTCGGTTCGTCTCTTCTGTTCGGTCGGGTCAATCCAAGGGAGGAAATATGCTCGTCGGTCAGATTCTCAAAAACAAAGCCATCAAAGAAACCGTGACCATCCGTCCGGATATCACAATCGGAGAGGCAGCGACGTTGCTCTCTGCACGTCGGATCGGTGCCGTGGTCGTCGCCACGAACCCGCGCACGCCCGAGGGCATTCTCTCAGAGCGCGATGTGGTCCGCGAGCTTGGCAAATCTGGGCCGTCTGCTCTCAATAACAAAGTCTCCGATTTCATGACGCGCAAGCTCGTGAGCTGTAGCCCCAATGACACCGCGCTTGCCGTCCTCGAACGGATGAGCACGGGGCGGTTCCGTCACATGCCGGTTATGGACGGTGACGTGATGATCGGGCTTGTGTCCATCGGAGATGTCGTGAAAGCGCGTCTTGATGAACTCGCCATGGAAAACAATGCCCTTGAAGGCATGATCATGGGGCACTGACGGTCGTCAGGCTGATTGCAAAATATTTGTGACCTTTGACGGGGTGTTTGTTCCGAAGGGCCTTGATTTTGCGTGTGCAATAATGTTGCGTGCACATCAAAGAGGAGACCCACATGCGTATTGGTTTGTACCCCGGGACATTCGACCCCGTTACTCACGGTCATGGCGATATCATCCGTCGGGCCTGTGCGCTTGTGGATCGTCTCGTGATTGGGGTCGCAATCAACCGTGACAAGGGGCCTCTGTTTTCGCTCGAAGAGCGCGTGGAGATGCTCAAAGAGTATACTGCGGGTCTCTCTGACACCACTGGCTGCGAAATCGTCGTACATCCGTTCGAGAACCTCCTCATCCAATGCGCGCGCGACGTGAATGCGACGATCATTCTGCGTGGTCTGCGCGCTGTTGCTGATTTCGAATACGAATATCAGATGGTGGGCATGAACCGCGCGCTCGATGACAAGATCGAGACCGTGTTTCTCATGGCCGATGCCCGCCATCAGGCGATTGCCTCCAAGCTCGTGAAAGAGATCGCGCGCCTTGACGGAGACATCTCGAAATTCGTTTCGCCTGCGGTCAAAGAGCGCCTGATCGCGAAATTCAACGCCTGACACGTTGGGCGCGTCGTCGCGCCTAACGCCGCCTCAGAACGCCGGAATGACTCCGATGGCGACGAAGCCTTTGAGCACGGTGTCCACCGCGACGGCGGCGAGAACCATTCCCATCACCCGTGAAACGATGGCCGCGCCGGTTTCTCCGAGCACGCGCAGGATCGGTTGTGCCGCGACCAGGATCAACAGGGTAATGAACAACACGATGAACATGATGGATGCCGTCATCGCCTGATGGGCGATGGAGAATCGGTCATTGTCGGTGAGCATGACGACCGCCAACATCGCGCCCGGTGAGGCGATGGATGGCATGGCGAGCGGAAAGACCGCTGCGCGCTTTGCCTGCGCTTTCTTATCTTTCAGTGGCTTCTCAACCTGTGCGGCCTCTTGGGATGGTTTGCCGTCGCCAAAGATCATGGTGAGCGCGAAGAGAAACAGGACGAGCCCGCCCGCAATCTGGAAGGACGGTAGCCCGAGCCCGAGGGCTTCGAGAATAATCTGCCCGAGCAGAATGAATGCCAAGAGGATGCAGAACGCGATCAGAACAGCGCGGAAGGCGACCTTGCGCGCGTATTTGGCCGGCAGGCTCGCGGTGGCGCCGATAAAGACGGGGAGGGTGCCGATGGGGTCAATGACGACCCAAAGGGTGATGAACTCGCTGAGGAGCGTCGAGATGTTTGGCATGGATATCGATCTGGCGCAGAACGCGGGCGTAAGGAGGGCTATGGAGGAGGGCGGCCTGTCGCATGGCCACTGAGGCATCACATAAGGAGCGTCACCGGATATAGCAAACGCTCCGAAGGAAAAACCTTCGGAGCGCTCCTCTCCCGTTCGCGCGGGATAGCTATATGCGAGGGCCGAGGCCCCCGCTCTCTGTGTGTCTTAGAGGAACTTGCTCATCGCAACGGCAGTGTCGCCCATGCGGTTCGAGAAGCCCCACTCGTTGTCGTACCACGTCAAGATGCGCACCATGGTGCCTTCCATGACCTTGGTCTGGTCGGTGTGGAAGATAGAGCTGTGCGGATCGTGGTTGAAGTCGGTGGAGACCAGCTTGCGATCGGTGTAGCCGAGCACGCCTTTGAGCGGGCCGTCTGCGGCTTTGCGGATCAGGTCGTTGATTTCTTCGACAGTGGTCTCGCGCGCAGCTTCGAAGGTCAGGTCGACAACAGAAACGTTCGGCGTCGGAACGCGGATCGCAACACCGTCCAGTTTGCCGGCGAGTTCCGGAAGAACGAGGCCAACGGCTTTCGCGGCGCCGGTGGAGGTCGGGATCATCGACAGAGCGGCGGCACGTGCGCGGTAGAGATCCTTGTGCATCGTGTCGAGCGTCGGTTGATCGCCCGTGTAGCTGTGGATCGTGGTCATGAACCCTTTCACGATTCCGATTTCGTCGTTCAGAACCTTCACGACCGGAGACAGGCAGTTCGTCGTGCAGGACGCGTTGGACACCACGATATCGTCTGCGGTGAGAACCGAGTCGTTGACCCCGTAGACGACGGTCTTGTCTGCGCCGGCGGCGGGTGCGGAGACGAGAACGCGTTTGGAGCCGTTTTTGAGGTGCAGCTCTGCTTTCTCTTTCGCGGTGAAAATACCGGTGCATTCGAGCGCGATATCCACATCACCCCAAGGCAGGTCTTCCGGATTGCGGATCGCCGTCACCTTGATCGGGCCGCGACCCGCGTCGATGGTATCTTCGGTGAATTTCACTTCGACCGGGAAACGGCCATGCACCGAGTCGAACTGGAGCAGATGGGCATTCGTTTCAACCGGACCCAGATCGTTGATCGCGACGACCTCGATATCGGTACGTCCCGATTCGATGATCGCGCGCAGCACGTTACGTCCGATACGACCAAATCCATTGATTGCGACTTTCACGGCCATTACAGCACCTCCTTGACGCTTTGGCTGGAGAAGAGACGGAGGATGTCCCTTCTTGTGTGAGCCGAGACGGGCATGTCCGTCTCAGAAAATTGTGCAGGCGTGTTCCCAAAAAATCAGAAAAACACGCACAAGACGGCTCAGCGCCAGAATGCGATTAAATCAATCAGATCGAGAAGTTCGCGGAACATAAAGACGGTTCCGTCACCTTCATTCAGCCCAAAATCGAGGCCAAGGACGATCAAGATCACGATGGCAAGCCCGAGGGCGATCTGGTTGGTCATATCTGTCGCTGTTGCTTCGTCTTGGCGGCACTTTGCGTCAGAGGCACAAAGAAGGAAAGGGGTCAGATCAAAAAACAGAGAAAACTCCGGGCACCTACATGCCGGAGTTTCGGAGAGTGTGTTGGAAAACACAGGCGGGGGCTCCTCCTGCCGCCCGCCTGCGGGGCCCTTCTCAGAGACGGCCCATTGCGGCGGCAACGTCGGCCATCCGCGCAGAGAATCCCCATTCGTTGTCGTACCAGGACAGAACGCGCACGGTGCGGCCGATCACTTTGGTCTGGTCCGGAGCGAAAATGGACGACTGTGTGGTGTGGTTGAAATCGATCGAGACCTTCGGCTCTTCGTCATAGCCGAGGACCGCACGCATGTGGCCTTCGGCGGCCTCACGCATGATTTCGTTCACATCTGCGACCGTGACGTCTTTGGACGCCTGGAATGTCAGGTCAACGGCGGACACGTTTGGCGTCGGGACGCGGATCGCGGAGCCGTCGAGCTTGCCGGTCAGTTCCGGGAGCACTTCGCTCAGGGCTTTCGCCGCGCCGGTGGACGTCGGGATCATCGCCATGGCGGCTGCGCGGGCGCGATACAGGTCCTTGTGACGGCGGTCGAGCGTCGGCTGATCACCGGTGTAGCTGTGGATCGTGGTCATGATACCGCTCTCGATGCCGATGGCGTCGTTGAGCACTTTGGCGAGCGGGGCGAGACAGTTTGTGGTGCAGGAACCATTCGACACCATGCGCTCGTTCTCGCGCAGTTCGCGGTGGTTCACGCCGAACACAACGGTGCGGTCCACATTTTTCGCCGGTGCGGAGATCAGAACCTTCTTTGCGCCGCGTTCGAGGTGGACGTTGGCTTTGTGGCCGTCGTTGAATTTGCCGGTGCACTCGAGCACGACGTCAACGCCTTCCCAATCCAGTTCGTTCGGATCGTAGGTGGACATCACTTGCATCGGGCCGTGGCCGATGTCGAGCGTGTTGCCCTCAACGCGAACCTCACCGCCGAAACGGCCGTGCACGGAGTCGTATTTCAGGAGGTGTGCATTGGTTTCGATCGGGCCAGTGGCGTTCAGCTTGACGACTTCGACCTCGTTCAAGCCAGCCTCGGCGATGTGAGCCAAGGTGCAGCGTCCGATACGGCCAAAGCCATTGATGCCAAGTTTGATGGTCATGTGCGTCTCCAACAGCGACAGGGATAGCTTGGCTGGTCGTATACGACGGTGTGCTATGGTGGAAAAGCTTTTAACGCCAACATGTTAGCGTAAACATGCGATGTTAGCGACAACATGTTGCGTTAGCGAAAACATCCGCCCCTGATGTCGTGGGGTCGCTCTGCTGATGTGATTGCCGGATGATTTGGCGTCTGGCAAGAGGACTTTTGTGGAAAATCGAGAGGTTAGCGCTCGCATTCTGTGTCATGCGCAAAAGGTGCACAAAAAAGCCCCGCATTGAGGCGGGGCTTAAGCCATAAATTTTGCGACAATTGCTCAGCGTATTCGTTCTCACAATTTGCTCCTGCAAATGGTTGTATGGGAAACACCTAGTGTCTAGGCTTTCCACAATCATAATTTATTGAAAGTTTTTGATATGCTTCCAGTCTTGGCTATACCCGTTCTTCATTCATCCGGTGCGTGGATCGCTTCAACCGCCGCATCGGGTTACGTGGCAGGCACATTGTCGTCGACATGGGTTGGCGCCTTCATTCTCGGAAATGCAGGGCTGCTCACATCATCTGGACTCGTTTCTGCGACAGGTCTTGCGGCTGCTGCTAGCGTTGCCGCCTCTTCATCGAGCGCATTTGTTGGAGCAACTCTATCCGCGGTTGGACTTGGAGGTCTTGCTCAGTCGTTGGGGCTGGTTCCTGTAACATTCCTCGGCCTGACGCCTGTGGGTTGGGTCGTGGCGGGCGCTGCCTCTACAGCGACAGTCGGCATCGGGTACCTCATTTCAAAGAGAAAACTCTCGCAAATCAATGAGGAGCGTGAAAAAGGAGGGCTCGATCCGATTGGAGTCAAGGGAATTATTGACGAGATCCGTGCCTTTGAGGAGCGAGCAAATCGAAATGTTTTTACGAAGCTATCCCTTGAACGCGCTGATGTGAATTTCGACAAGGATCACGATAATGTTGAAATTAGGGGCGAAGTTTATCGCCTTGGACGTCTCCGCTATGTCGTAAATGTAGATGGTTCTGAAGAGGTGTTTTTTGTTTCGAAGGTAGGGCGAAAGAAGCGCCTATTGGTTGTGAAACCCTCGGGAAGTGCTGGTGCTGTGATCGTGTGATGTCGCCCCAATGAGAAAAAGCCCCGCACTGAGGCGGGGCTTTTGAACTTTGAGTGTGTCGGGGATTAACCCAGAAGCGCTTTGACCTGAGCCACCACGTTGTCGGCAGAAATGCCAAACTTCTCGTAGAGCTCTTCTGCAGGAGCGGAGGCGCCAAAGCGGGTCATGCCGACAAACGCCTGTTTCGCTTCGCGGCCACGCTCGCCGAGGAGCCAGCGATCCCAGCCGCCTTCGCGGACAGCGGCCTCGATGCCAACGCGCACCGGACCAGCCGGAAGCACCTTGCGGCGGTAGGCTTCGTCCTGCTCTGCGAAGAGCTCCATACAGGGCATGGAGACAACGCGGGTGCCGATGCCGTTTTCCTGCAGGATCTTGCGGGCTTCCATAGCGATGGCCACTTCGGACCCGGTTGCGATGAGGATCGCTTCGCGTTTGCCCTCAGCTTCGGCCAGAACGTAGGCGCCTTTGGAGACGAGGTTGGTGTTCTTGTGCTCGGTGCGGAGCGTCGGAACGCCCTGACGGGTGAGAACGAGAACGGACGGCGTCTTCTGCGACGTCAGCGCGATTTCCCAAGCTTCTGCGGTCTCAACGGTGTCACACGGACGAATGGTCATCGTGTTCGGCGTTGCGCGGCAGATGGCGAGGTGTTCGACCGGCTGGTGGGTCGGACCGTCTTCGCCGAGGCCGATGGAGTCGTGGGTCATGACGTAGGTCACAGGGATCTGCATCAGAGCGGACAGACGCATCGCCGGGCGCGCGTAGTCGGTGAAGCAGAAGAACGTGCCACCATATGGACGGATGCCGCCGTGGAGCGCCATGCCGTTCATCGCAGCGGCCATGCCGTGCTCACGGATTCCGTAGTAGACGTAACGACCTTTGCGGTTGGTCTCGTCGAACGTGCCCAGACCAGCGGTCAGGGTGTTGTTGGAGCCGGTGAGGTCAGCGGAGCCACCGAGCGTTTCCGGCATCACCGGGTTCACAACTTCGAGCACCTTCTGAGAGGATGCGCGGGTTGCAAGTTTCGGCTGCTCTTCGGAAATCTGCTTTTTGAAGGCTTTGATCGTCGCGGAGAGTTTCTTCGGAGCTTCGCCCGCGAAGACGCGGTTGAACTCGGCCTGACGGCGTTCGGACTGCTCTTCGAAACGGGCTTCCCAAGCAACGCGCTCTTCACGGCCTTTGGAACCGATTTCTTCCCACTGGGATTTGACGTCGGCTGCGACCTCATACGGACCCCAGTTTACGCCGTAGATTTCTTTGGCGGCTTTGAGGGCGTCGGCGTCGGTGAGCGCGCCGTGGCCTTTGGAGGTGTCCTGTGCCGCGTGACCCAGAGCGATGTGGGTTTTGCAGGCGATCATGGACGGCTTCTTGGACTTTTTCGCAGCTTCGATCGCGGCGTCGATTTGCTCCGGATCGTGACCGTCGATTTCGATCACGTGCCAACCGGCGGCTTTAAAGCGCTGCGGCTGGTTGGTGCGGTCAGAAATGTCCACGGTGCCGTCGATGGTGATGTTGTTGTTGTCCCAGAAGACGATCAGCTTGCCGAGTTTCTGACGACCTGCGAGGGCGATGGCCTCTTGGGACACGCCTTCCATGAGGCAACCGTCACCCGCGATCACGTAGGTGTAGTGGCTCTGGAGCTTAGCACCGAAACGGGCGCGCAGGGATTCTTCTGCCATGGCAAAGCCAACAGCGTTGGAGATGCCCTGACCAAGCGGACCGGTGGTGGTCTCAACGCCATCGAGCAGGAAGTTTTCCGGGTGACCGGCGGTTTTCGCGCCCATCTGGCGGAAGTTTTTGATCTGCTCGAGCGGCATCTCTTTGTAGCCGGTGAGGTAGAGCAGGGAGTAGATCAGCATGGAGCCGTGACCAGCGGACAGGATGAAACGGTCGCGGTCCGGCCAGGTCGGCGCAGCGGCGTCGAACTTAAGGTGTTTCTCGAAGAGAACAGTCGCGACGTCGGCCATACCCATCGGCATGCCGGAGTGACCGGAATTGGCGCCGGCAACAGCGTCGAGCGTCAGAGTGCGGATGGCAGCAGCCTTCATCCAGTGGTCGGGGTGCGCCTCGCGCAGGTGAGCGATATCCACGGGCGGATCTCCTTTTGGACTCCCAGAAATGTGCCGACTCCTCCTCGAGTCCGGCATTCGCGCCCTCTGTTACCGATGTGAGGGCAAAGTGCAAGCAATGGTGTGATCTGGGCGGTAAATAGCGCAATCAGGCCCTGTTTGAGAGGCTTCGGCCGCATTTCCCCGGTCTATCAGTGCTCACTGGGCACTTCTGTCGAATCAAGGACGCAAAAAGGCGATGATCATTGCTCTTACCCCTTGAGCCCGAGAAACAATTCGGCTTTTCTAATCTGAAGGGCAGTGGAAGGGTTTGTTTACCCTCACACGGGCAAAATAAATAAGAAATCAGAACCGTAGAGCAGATTGTGGGGACGTTGCCATGAGCGAGATTTCCGAATTCGAAGCACGGATCACGGCCGCGCTGGAGCGGATCGGGCGGGCTGTTGCCGTCGCTGAAAAGGGACAGGTGGCCGCACCAACTCAGGTAGACGGCGACGACGCGCAGACCGAGAAACTCGAAGCGCTCGAGAAAGAGCTCGCGGAAGAGCGAGAAGCAAATGCGCGCCTTGAGGCGCGAGTAAAGGCAATCCAACGCCGTCAGGAAATCCACGTCGCAGGGCTTGAGGGCGAGGTTGAGAAGCTACGTAGCCAGCTGATGGATCACGATACAGCGCTCCAGAAACTGCGAGAGATGAATGGCAAGCTGCGGGATGTGAACATTGCCTTGCGGACCGCGAATGCCGACGGGCTTGCGGATCCTTCCCTCATCAACACCTCTTTGCAAACAGAGTTGGATGCGCTCAAGACCTCCCGCGAGGCCGACACAACAGAGATGAATGCCATTCTGACCGATTTGCGTGATATGGTAGCCAGGGCCGAAGACCTTGGTGAAGATGACGAGCAAACGCCGGTCGAGGAGGTCTGAAGATGCCCGAAGTGAATATCTCAATCGGTGGCCGTGAATTCGAAGTCGCCTGTCAGGAAGGCGAGGAGCACTTTCTGCAATCCGCAGCGGCCCTTTTGGACAACGAGGCCTCCGTGCTCGCGAGCCAGATTGGACGCCTGCCCGCCGAACGGATGCTGTTGATGGCGGGGCTGATGCTCGCCGATAAAACCGCGGGTCTCGAAGAACAAATGCGTGCGCTGGAGACCAAACTCGCGGCGCATGAGACTCTGATTGAAGAATTAAAGTCGCGTCCGACGCCCGAACCTGAAAAGGTCGAGGTGCCGGTTATTCCCTCTGATGTCACCGATAGCCTCGCGGAATTGGCGGCGCGCGCAGAGAGTATGGCTGCCGCGTTTGAAGAGCGCCTTGGCGGGGTCGAAGACGCATCAGCCGAATAAGTTCGGCCAACTCGGAATGCAAAAAGCGCGCCCCACAGGGCGCGCTTTCTTTTTGGTGTGATGCTCAGATCAGGCGTTTGCCGCGCGGATCTGGTCGGCTTTTTCTTTGTCGAAGTTCACGCCCTTATCAGCGAGCATCTGGTCCAGTTCGCCGGAGAGGGTCATCTCGATCACGATGTCACAGCCGCCGACGAACTCGCCTTTGACGTAAAGCTGCGGGATGGTCGGCCAGTCGGAGAATTCCTTGATCCCCTGACGGATGGCTTCGTCGGAGAGGACGTCAACATCCATATAGTCGACGCCCATGAAGTTGAGGATGCCTGCAACTTTCGAGGAGAACCCGCAACGCGGCATCATTTTGGTGCCCTTCATGTAGAGCACGACCTCATTGTCATCGACGGTTTTCTGAATGGTCTCTTGAGCAGTCATTTTGTGTCCTTTCGGAGAATCTGGGAAGCGGGGCTGCCGGTTACTCCGGTGCGCGCGTGGTCAGGGCGAGAGCGTGCAGCTCGCCGCTGTCGATTTTTTCTTTCAAGGCTGCATTCACCAGACGTTGCTGCTGAACTCGGTTCATCCCGGCGAAAGAGGCATCAATAACTTCTGCAGCGAAATGCTGACCGTCGTCACCTTGAATGGTGATTTCGGCGTTGGGCAGGGCTTCGCGGATCAGATGCTCGATATCTGCGGGTGTGATGGCCATACGTGGCGCTCCTTGGCGTCGTTGCTTTGTTTGAAGTGGAATGTAAGCTCTGGCTCACGGCGCTGCAAGCGCTCAGGCACGGGGCAACTGTGCGAGCGCGGTCAAAAAGGTTTCGAAATCTGCACGAAGGGTGGGGGTGTCGCTCCATAGACGCGCGCATTTTCGCAAAAGGCGCTGGCGGTCGGTCTCCAATGTGTCGGGCAGGTTCATGTGTTCTGCTTCAACGAGGTGGCGCATCCGTTCGTGGAGCGGTTTCAGGGCGGCAAAGTCACGCAGCATGGCGGGGAGGAGCGTGGGGTCATCCTGCCAGCTTTCGCCGTTGAACCGCATTTGCGTGACGCGCTGACCCGCACCCGCGCAGTCATAAAGCACGCAGCCATGGTTGCCGATGGTTTCGAGATCTTCGTGCACACGGCAGAGATGGCCGGTCAGGTTCGGGCAGGGCGTTCCCGCCGGTTTGTCGAACGAAAACAGGTCGCCTTTGTCGATGGTGAGGCCAACGCAGCAGAGCGCCGCGCATTGGCTGCAATCGGAGTTGAGGTCGGGAAGGTCGGTCATGTGGGGAGCCTAAAGCAAAAAGGCCCGCGATGCGCGGGCCTCTTGAGTATTTGGATCACGAAAAAGACGATCAGCCGAAAATCTCGCCGAATGTGCCGCTATAGATGGCGGACAGTTCGGAAAGCGGCGCCTCGGATGCGCCGAATTTCACGGTGTCGCCACCGAATTTGCCGACGGTTGCGACAGGTACGCCAGCTTGGGAAGCTGCGGCCATCAGCGCTTCGGCTTGGTCAAAGGTGCAGGCCACGAGGTAGCGGGCCTGATCTTCGCCGAAGAGTTGCGCAGTGTTGTCTTCGTCGATCTGGACGCCAACGCCAGCTTCGTTTGCCATTTCAAACGCTGCGAGGGCGAGGCCGCCGTCGGACAAGTCGGTCACAGCGCTGAACAGGGAGCCGTTGGCGCGGATGAATTCGCCATGTGCTTTCTCAGCGGCGAGGTCAACGTGCGGTGCATCGCCGTCTTCGCGGTTGAAGACTTCGTAGAGCAGGGCGGACTGACCGAGCAGGCCTTTGGTCTCGCCAACGAGGATCGCGACATCGCCGTCCTGAGCAACGCCGGAGATCAAATCATCAGCGGAGGCGATGAGGCCCACGGCACCGATGGTCGGGGTCGGCAGGATGCCCTCGCCGTCGGTCTCGTTGTAGAGCGAGACGTTGCCGGAGACGATCGGCATGTCGAGGAAGGCCACGGCCTGACCGATGCCGTCGAGAGCGCCGACGAACTGGCCCATGATTTCCGGCTTCTCGGGGTTGCCGAAGTTCAGGTTGTCGGTGGTTGCGAGCGGTTTGGCCCCAACAGACGACAGGTTGCGGTAGGCTTCTGCCACTGCCTGTTTGCCGCCTTCGGTCGGGTTCGCTTTGACGTAACGCGGGGTCACGTCAGAGGTGAAGGCCAGCAGTTTGTCGGTGCCATGGACGCGGATCACGCCTGCGCCGAGGCCCGGTGCGCGCACCGTGTCGGCCATTACCTGGGTGTCATACTGTTCGTAGACCCAGGCTTTGGACGCGTAGTTCGGGGACGCGATCAGGCCTTTGAGGCCGTCGATCGGGTCTATCTGCGGCACATCTGTGACTTGCTCGGCCGCAGGCGTCGGGACCCACGGACGGTCGTATTCCGGCGCGGACGACGCCAGCGTCGACAGCGGCAGGTCGGCCATGCAAGTGCCGTTGTGCATGATGAGGAAGCGGTCTTCGGAGATGGTTTCGCCGACGATGGCGAAATCGAGGTCCCATTTTTCGAAAACGGCGCGGGCTTCGGCCTCTTTCTCCGGCTTGAGGACCATGAGCATACGTTCCTGAGACTCGGAGAGCATCATCTCGTAGGCGGTCATGTTGGCTTCGCGCTGGGGCACGTTCTCGAGATCGAGACGGATGCCGAGTTTGCCCTTGTCGCCCATTTCCACAGCAGAACAGGTGAGACCAGCCGCACCCATGTCCTGAATGGAGATCACGGCGCCGGTGGCCATGAGTTCGAGGGTTGCTTCCATCAAGCATTTCTCGGTGAACGGGTCACCAACCTGAACGGTGGGGCGTTTGTCTTCAATGGTGTCGTCGAATTCAGCGGAGGCCATCGTCGCGCCGCCAACGCCGTCACGGCCGGTTTTCGCGCCGAGGTAGACCACGGGCATACCGACGCCCGAGGCTGCGGAGTAGAAGATCTTGTCTGTGTCAGCGAGACCTGCCGCGAATGCGTTCACGAGGCAGTTGCCGTTATAGGCCGCGTGGAAGCGCACTTCGCCGCCAACAGTCGGAACGCCGAAGCAGTTGCCGTAGCCGCCAACGCCCTCGACCACACCGTGAACGAGCTGTTTGGTTTTCTTGTGCTCTTTCAGACCAAAGGAGAGAGAGTTCATCGCCGCAATCGGACGTGCACCCATGGTGAACACGTCGCGCAGGATGCCACCTACACCGGTGGCCGCACCTTGGTAGGGCTCGATATAGGACGGGTGGTTGTGGCTCTCCATTTTGAAGACCACGCACTGGCCGTCGCCGATATCCACGATGCCCGCGTTCTCGCCCGGACCACAGATGACCTGAGGGCCATCGGTCGGCAGTTTGCGCAGGTGGATTTTGGAGGACTTATAGGAGCAGTGCTCGTTCCACATCGCCGAGAAGATGCCCAGTTCGGTGAACGTCGGCTCACGGTTCAGAATGCGCAGGATTTCGGCATATTCTTCCGGCTTGAGACCATGTGCAGAAATGATCTCTTCGGTGATGGCAGGCTCGGTCATAGGGGGTCCTCTAAGCGGCAGCTTTGTCTTGCGCGTCCTCATAGGACAGTTGGGGCGTTTGGGGAAGGGGCTATTGGGGCTACAAAAGCCGTCTTTCGCCCTAATGTCAGGTGAATTTGGTCCAGGGCGGCGGTTCTGGTCCGATGCCTGTTCCGGAATCCGAGCGGTTCGGGCGACGGCTCTTCGGAAGGGAGAGTGCGAAAAGAGGCCGTATATAGCCGAAGACAAAAAAAAGGCCGAGCAGAGCTCGGCCTAAGTCCAACAGGGAGGTAAAACCGCCAAGAGTTTCCTCAATTAGCGGCTTCGATGCTGCATTTAGGGGCAGTTTGTGAATCGATCAAGGTTTTTTCTGCACCTGCATTGCAATCCTGCCATGCGGACGACGCATAGCTAGTAGTTTCAGGTGCTTAGGGGGGAGATTCGGAGTGAGCGCTATCAGCTCGCGGACTCTTCGTCGCGCATCACGCGGCGGTGCGCGTTGATTTCCTCGATGATGAAATCGCGGAACACTTCGATACGCTTGGAGTGGCGCAGCTCTTCTGGGTAGGCGAGGAACACCGGAACTTCGCCGCTCTCCAAGTCCGGAAGCACGCGCACGAGGTTTGGTGCCGTCTGTACGAGATAATCCGGGAGAACCCCGACGCCAAGATCGTTCAAAACGGCCTGAAGAACGCCGAAGTAGTTATTAACGAAGAGCTTCGAGCGGATATCGTGCTCGTTCAGTTCCTCGATCAGACGCGCGCCGGCGGAGACCTGATGCGCATTCGGGTTCTGACAGATCAGACGGTGCGTCGAGAGATCGTCGAGCGTTTCGGGGGTGCCGTTCGCATCGAGATATTCACGGGTCGCAAACAGACGCATCCGGATATTCATCAGACGTTTGCGGATCAGGTCGGCCTGCGATGGCTCTTTCATGCGGATGGCGACATCAGCCTCACGCATCGGAAGGTCGAGCACGCGCTCTTCGAGCATCAGGTCGATTTTGAGTTCCGGATACTTTTCATAAAGACGGGACAGGCGCGGTGCGAGCCAGAGCGTGCCAAAGCCTGTTGCCGTTGTCACACGAAGCTCACCGTAGACCTCTTCCTCACTGTCACGAATTCGCGCGGCGGCTGCGTCGAGCCGTTTCGCCATCGAACGCGTGGCTTCAAACAGAAGCTCCCCTTGTTCAGTGAGGATCAAACCCCGCGCGTGACGGTGAAACAATGTCGTGGATAGCGATTCTTCGAGGGCGCGAATCTGACGCGACACGGCGGACTGGCTCAGGTGCAGCGTATCTCCCGCGTGGGTCAACGACCCCGCGTCCGCCACAGCGTGGAAAATTCTAAGCTTGTCCCAGTCCATACCTACACCTGTCTCAGGCTACTCTTGCACTCTACCAACCTAACATAGGCTAAGCGCGGCGCGATGCGAATGTTTCGGCGGTTTCTTTCTTTTTTTTTGAACAGACCGCAACCCGATAGCTTTGCGCTAACACAAATTTAGAGATGTTTTTTTCGGCCTGCGCTTTTTTCAGGCAGTTGGGCGGCGCTCGGACGCGATGGTGATGGGGCAGTTCAAAAAAATTGGATGGATTTTCTGGGCCGTGACACCTATTCACTATCTACTAGGCTTCGTCTGGCGCGTGCATTGGTTCATGCAACCGGGAGAGGCTTGAACAAGTGAATCATCAGGTGCGTCGGAGGGGGCGTTCCCGCGCGGCATCTGAAAGAACCGGAATAAGATCATGGCAGTCGGCATTTTTGACAGTGGCTTGGGTGGGTTGACGGTATTGGACGCCGTGACCAAACGTCTGCCGGACGTGCCCTTTGTCTATTTCGGGGACAATGCCCACGCGCCCTATGGCGTGCGCGATGCCGATGATGTCTATAATCTCACGACCGCGGCTGTGGAGCGTCTTTGGGAGGCAGGCTGCGATCTCGTCATTCTCGCCTGTAATACGGCCTCCGCTGCGGCTCTGCGCCGGATGCAGGAAAGCTGGATTCCCCCGAACAAGCGTGTTCTCGGTGTCTTCGTGCCGCTGATTGAGGCCCTGACCGAACGCCACTGGGGCGACAACAGCCCACCGCGCGAAGTGGCGGTGAAGCACGTCGCGCTCTTTGCAACGCCTGCGACTGTGGCGTCCCGCGCGTTCCAGCGTGAGCTGGCTTTCCGCGCGATCGGTGTGGATGTGGAAGCACAGGCCTGTGGCGGCGTGGTCGACGCGATTGAGGACGGGGACATGATCCTCGCTGATGCGCTCGTGCGCTCGCACGTCGATGCGCTCAAACGCAAAATGCCCAATCCTGACGCCGCCATCCTCGGCTGCACGCATTATCCGATCATGGAAACCGAGTTTCAGGAAGCGCTTGGCGATCACGTCAAAGTCTTCTCTCAGGCCAATCTCGTGGCCGAAAGCCTCGCGGATTATCTCGTCCGACACCCCGTGATGGTAGGGCCAGGCACGGAAAGCATGTTCCTCACGACGGGCGATCCGGCAAAGGTCTCCCGCGGCGCGACGCAGTTTCTGCGACGAAAAGTGGACTTCGTCAAAGCCTGACCTTCGTGTATCCCTTCGCCCTGTGACCGTGCGCACCTGTCGCAATTGCGGGGCCACCTGAAATCTTTTAAGTTCAAGTCTGGTCGCGGACCCGAGACGCTCGCAACGAGTATGGAGCCGCCCCGCCGATAGGAAAGATGACCGTTATGACAAAGAAAATCGCCATTCTCGGAGCCTCCGGTTACACGGGCGCCGAACTCGTTCGTTTGATTGCCACCCATCCGTCGATGGAGATCGTGGCCCTCTCCGGCGATCGAAAAGCCGGTATGGCGATGTCCGAAGTCTATCCGCACCTGCGCCACATGGACCTGCCGGACCTTTGCAAGATCGAGGACATCGACTTTGCGAATGTCGACCTCGCCTTTTGCGCGCTGCCGCATGCGACGTCGCAGGCCGTGATCAAAGAGCTGCCGGAGACCACCAAAGTTGTCGATCTCTCCGCTGACTTCCGTCTGCGTGATCCCTCTGAGTACGAGAAATGGTATGGCAAGCCGCACTCTGCCGTCGATCTTCAAAAAGAGGCGGTTTACGGCCTGACCGAATTCTACCGCGACGAGATCAAAAACGCGCGCCTCGTGGCCGGCACCGGCTGTAACGCCGCGACGGGTCAGTTCATCCTGCGCCCGCTGATCGCCGCCGGTGTGATCGATCTCGACCAGATCATCCTTGATCTGAAAGTCGCGGTGTCAGGCGCGGGCCGGTCTCTCAAAGAGCACCTGCTCTATGGTGAGCTCGAAGACAACGCGTTCGGCTACTCGGTCGGCGGCAAGCACCGTCACCTCGGCGAGTTCGATCAGGAATTCTCCAAGATCGCAGGCCGCGATGTCCGCATCCAGTTCACCCCGCACCTCGTGCCCGCCACGCGCGGCATCCTTGCGACCTGCTATGTGCAGGGCGAAGCCTCCGCGATCCACTATGCATTGGCTGATGCCTACATGAACGAGCCGTTCATCCAAGTGCTGCCGCTCGGTCAAGTACCGGCGATGAAGCATGTGCGCGGCTCTAACTATTGTCACATCGGCGTCGTCGAGGACCGTATCTCGGGCCGCGCGATTGTCTATGGCACCATCGACAACCTGACCAAAGGCTCGTCCGGTCAGGCGATCCAGAACGCGAACCTGATGCTGGGCCTGCCGGAGACCGAGGGTCTTCTGAACGTGCCCGTTTATCCGTAACTCATCCGTAACGCACTCGGGACTTTTGAGGAGGAGACCCCATGGCCGGTTTGAAAAACCTGAAGAAACAGCGCCGCATTCAGATCGTCGCGCTGACGGTGGTGGCGCTGATCGTCGCTACATCTCTCATCGGCTATGCGATGCGGGACGGGATCAACCTGTTCCGCTCTCCGACCCAAGTCGCGGAAGAACCGCCGCGCGCCGGGGAAGTGTTCCGCATTGGTGGCCTCGTGGAAGAAGGCTCTCTCGTGCGCGGGGAGGGGACCCATGTGACCTTCTCCGTGACCGACGGCGGCGCAACGATCCCCGTGACCTTCGAAGGCGTCCTGCCGGACCTCTTCGGCGAGAACCAGGGCATGATCGGCACCGGTACGCTCCAGGATGGCGTTTTTGTTGCCTCCGAAATTCTCGCCAAACACGACGAGACCTACATGCCGAAAGAGGTCATGGATGCGCTCAAAGAGCAGGGCGTCTATCAGGAGCCAGAGAGCTAACCTCTTCTCCTCTAAACCATAATCAAATCCCTAACGCCGCCGTCCGCTCTGGATGAGCGGCGTTAACTATTTTGCGAGAGCCTGATCCCGACACTTGGTGGGATTGAGGCAGATGCAAACAGTTCAGCAAATCGCAACGGAAATTGTCGCCCGTGAGGGGGGCTATGTGAACGACCCTGATGATCCGGGCGGGGCGACAAATTATGGCGTGACCATCGGGACGCTGTCACGGCTTGGGATTGATCTGGATGGAGACGGGCAGGTGACGGCGACGGACCTGAAACGTCTGAGCCGCACGCAGGCGCGGGATATCTTCATCGAACACTATTTCCAGCACCCCCGCATCGACGAATTGCCGCCGGTTTTGCAGCCAAGCGTGTTCGACATGTATGTGAATGCGGGCAGCAACGCGGTGCGGATATTGCAGCGGCTGCTCAACGACATGGGCCAGCGGATCGCCATTGATGGCATGATCGGCCCGCAGACCATTGATGCCGCGCAGATCGCCCAGTCGCTCGCGCCGGAGTATCTCGCCGATGCCTACGGGATCGCGCGGCGGAACTATTATTACGCGTTGGCGGACCGTCGCCCCAGTTCGCGCAAATACGCCCGTCGACAGGACGGCGGCAAAGGTGGCTGGATCGTACGCGCGGAGGCCTTCATCGCCACTCGCTATCACCTCACGGACGCAGAACATGCGGCACGGGTGGCGTCATGGGGGTGATTTCGAGCATGTGGGACGCTGTGTTCGGTGACGGGCGCAATGTCGTGAAAGAGACGGCGGAAGTGTTCTTCGAAAACAAGGAAAACTCTTCCGCCCGCGAAGCCGCCTATCGCGCTGCCGCCATGCAGCAGTTCGCGGCCGAGTTCGCCGTCGAACGCAAAGGCTGGTTTGACCGATTTATGGATGCTTTGAACCGTGTGCCGCGACCGATGATGGCCTTCGGCACCATCGGGTTGATGGTCACAGCAATGGTCAATCCGATCTGGTTTGCCGCGCGGATGCAGGGGGTTGCCCTCATCCCGGAACCGCTTTGGTGGCTGTTCGGGACAATCGTCTCCTTCTACTTCGGCGCGCGGTTTCAGGTGAAATCGCAGGAATTCCAGCGCTCTATTGCGACCACACTCGTCCGCGCGCCGATGGTGCGGGACAACATTGCCGCGCTCACAGAGCTAGGCGAAGAGGTGGCCGAGGCGGAAGAGGAGCGGGCTGAAGTGCCGGGTGAAGACGCGCCCAATCCGGCGCTGGCGGCGTGGAAGGGATCGTTGTGATGAGTGACACCCTAATCAGCGCGCTGGCAGAGCATGGGCCGTGGGTGCTCATGGTGTTTTTCCTGCTCTACCGCGACCTGCAAAAGGATGAGGCGACACGCTCCGTCCTCGACAAGAACACCCAGATTCTCGTGGAGATGACCACGATGATCCGCGAACGCCTGCCGAGGGGGTGATGCCGATGATCCCCTATCTTTGCAAAGTTCTGAATGGCCTGCGCCAGATCACGCGCGGCGAGACCGTGGACGCGGCACTCCGGCGCAATCACGAAGCGGCCTTGGCGCTCGATGCCGTTGTAAAGGAGATGTTGAAGCAATGAAAAAGATACTGATGCTTTACGCGGCCATTCTCACGGCTGCAGGTTTCGCTGTCGTCCTTCTTGGCCCCCGTCCGGCGCTGCTCTTGATGCTCGGGGCGATTGCCCTCATGGCACTTATGATTTCGGGCACGTTCTTCTGGCTGTGGAGAGTGCGCGCGACGCCGCTCGCTCTCGGGATGTCGCTGTCGTGGGCGGGGTCCGGTCTCACGCTCGGTTGGCTTTGGGGTGTCCAGTCCGCCGAAGCCGCCACCCGCAGCGGTGATCTCGCGGCCCTTTTTGCCTTCCTTTCCCTGCTGATGGCGGGCGCGGTGCTTCACTTTTCGGTGATTCAGGGCACGTTCGGATTTTCCGGCCTGCGCTTTCTTTGGCCTGTTTTGGGTGCTTGGAGTGTCTCTTTCGGGGTGCTTTTGCTCTTTTAATGCGGGCAAAGCTGGTGGGAAGAGGCGGGGAAGGGGCCGATCCGGCCCCTTTCTCACATGTTCCCTACGAAAGTCGAGATGCGACAGGTGAGCGCAACCCATTGGCGGGGCCGCTCGAACACGGTAAAACCTCCTGAAAAGGGAGACACGCATATGCTCGTAGAACTTGGACATTTTGCCCTCGTGATGGCCTTCGTTGTGGCAATCGCGCAAACGGTTCTGCCGCTTTGGGGCGCGCAGACTGGCAATCGGGCGATGATGGCGGTGTCAGAACCTGCGGCGCTCGTGCAACTCGTGTTGATTGCGTTCTCCTTTGGCGTGCTGACCTATGCGTTCGTCACCTCCGATTTCTCTCTCAAAGTCGTGGTCGATAACTCCCACACGCTCAAACCGATGCTTTACAAAGTCTCCGGCGTATGGGGGAACCACGAAGGCTCTATGCTTCTTTGGGTGCTGATCCTCGCGCTGTTTGGTGGCGCGGCGGCGCTCTTTGGCACGAACCTGCCGGAGACGCTCCGCGCCCGTGTGATCGGGGTGCAGGGGTCTATCGGTGTGGCGTTTCTCGCCTTCATTCTATTCACGTCCAACCCGTTCCTGCGGCTCGAATTTCCCCCGATGAACGGCGAGGACCTCAATCCGCTGCTCCAAGACCCTGGTTTGGCCTTCCACCCGCCGTTCCTCTATCTCGGCTATGTGGGCCTCTCCATGACCTTCTCCTTTGCCGTCGCTGCCCTCCTCGAAGGGCGCGTGGATGCCGCATGGGGGCGTTGGGTGCGGCCATGGACGCTTGCGGCGTGGGTGTTCCTGACCATCGGTATCGGCCTCGGGTCGTGGTGGGCGTATTACGAGCTGGGCTGGGGCGGGTTCTGGTTCTGGGATCCGGTCGAAAACGCCTCCTTCATGCCGTGGCTCTTCGCGGCGGCTCTGCTGCACTCCGCCATCGTGGTGGAAAAGCGCGAGACGCTCAAAAGCTGGACCATTCTGCTCGCCATTATGGCCTTTGGCTTCTCCCTGATCGGGACCTTCCTCGTCCGCTCGGGGGTCATTACCTCGGTCCACGCCTTCGCCAACGACCCAGAACGCGGGATTTTCATTCTGCTGATCCTCGCGATTTTCATGGGCGGCGCATTGACCCTTTTCACCGTCCGCGCGGCCTCCATGCAGGCGAAGGGCGTGTTCTCCCTGATGTCGCGCGAAAGCGCGCTCGTGATGAACAACATCCTGCTCGCGGTTGCGGCCATGGTCGTGTTCATCGGCACCATCTGGCCGCTCGTGGCGGAGGCCTTCTGGGCGCGGAAACTTTCTGTCGGCCCGCCGTTCTTTAACGCCGCCTTTACGCCGTTCTTCACCATTCTGGCGATCATCCTGCCCATCGGGGCGATCCTGCCGTGGAAGCGTGCGAAGCTCGGCGCGACGGTCAAGAAACTCGTGCCGTCGATCATCCTCGCCTTCGCTGTGCTCGGTCTCATCTGGTCGATCCAGACGCAGAAGACGCTGCTGGGGCCGATTGGTCTCGCGCTTGGCACATGGCTCCTTGCGGGCGCGGTGCAGGACATTCTTCTTCGCACGGGTAAGAAGGTGAACTTCTCCCGCCTCTGGCGTCTGCCGCGTGCGGATTGCGGGCGTTTGTTGGCGCATGGCGGTCTCGGGATCACCATGGCGGGCATTGCGGGCCTGACTGCTTGGACCGTCGAAGATATTCGCGTCGTCCAAGTTGGCGAGACGTTCGAGGTCGCGGGCTATACCATCGCGCTCGAAGATGTGGAGCGGGTGCAAGGGCCGAACTACGTGTCCACGATGGCGTCCCTCGCCGTCTTCCAGAAAGGCAAGAAAATCGCGACCCTGCATCCGGAAAAACGCTCTTATCCGGTGGCTCAAATGCCCACGACCGAAGCCGGTATCGACAACGGCTTCCTGCGGGACGTCTATCTCGTGATCGGCGATATCCAATCCAACGGCGGCTGGGCTGTCCGCACCTATATCAAGCCTCTGGCAAACTGGATCTGGGGCGGCTCGATCATCATGTCGCTGGGTGGCTTCCTGTCGCTCTCTGACCGTCGCTATCGCGTCGCCGCAGGCGCCCGCAAAGTGAAAACCACCACAGCCGGAGTGCCCGCCGAATGAAACGTCTCTTTCTGGTCCTCGCACTCCTGATGGCCTCGCCGGTCATGGCTGTGCAGCCTGACGAAGTCCTCTCCGACCCCGTTCTCGAAGAGCGCGCGCGTGACATTTCGCAGGGCCTGCGCTGTCTCGTCTGCCGCAACGAGAACATTGACGAGAGCAACGCGACGCTCGCCAAAGACCTGCGTTTGCTTGTCCGTGAGCGTCTCGTGGAAGGCGACACCAATGAGGAGGTCGTGGACTATGTGGTCAACCGCTACGGTGAATATGTGCTGCTGAAACCGACACTCACGGGTGCCAACAAACTCCTGTGGGTCGCTGGGCCGGTCATGCTGTTGATCGCTCTGGGTATTGGCATCTCCTTTATCCGTCGCCGCTCGGTCGCGACCGAGGACGAGGTGGCGCTTTCCGAAGATGAACAGAAACGCCTCGACGCGCTCTTGCACGAGTGACCGCCCCTCCAGTCCGCCTGATTTGCCCCGCCGCTTGCACCAAGTCGGCGGGGTTTCTATATCTGGGGCATCGGTCTGCAGTTCACCGAGTCGCTGCCGGTCCCCTTGGGACTACGCTGAACCTGCTTTTCTTTACGACCATCCGGTTTTCCGCGCGTCACGCGTGGGCCAAGGGCAGCTCCCCGCACGACCATACTGACGCGATCAACGGAGATAGACCGATGACTCGTGAGGCCATTTCTCTCACTCTTCCCGACGTGTCCGCATTCGCGCGCACGCTCAAATCCGATCTGGGGGACGCCTCCCCCGGACACCAAACCCTCTTGAACGCCATCGCGCGGGCAGGGGGATACCGCAATTTCCAGCACCTGAAAGCCACGCAGAGCATGGCGGAGCCAGTCGAACCCGCCGAAGGGCGCGCCGTCACACGCGCGCTTGCGCGGTTCACAGAGGGTGGTCTGTTGGAAAGTTGGTCCACCAAGCGCAAGGTGCGTCAGCATTGTCTCTGGGCGCTCTGGGCACAGGTGCCGCCGCGCACCGAGTTCACAGAACGCACGATTTCGGACCTGTTCGACACGATGACCGTGTTCCGCGATCCGGCGCAAATCCGGCGCTCTCTCATCGAGGACGGGCTTTTGACGCGCACAATCGACGGATCGGTCTACACGCGCGTTGAGGCTGTGCCGGACGAAACTGCCAAGGCTGTGATCCGCGCTGTGGCTTTGCGACGGCGAGACGCGGCAAAATAAGAAGTGACGGGGCGTCTCTCTTTCATTTGCTTTCCAAGTCCATATCTTGGGAGCGAACACAGGGAGAGAGGCGCCCCATGCATTACGATACCATCCGTGTCAGCCACGAAAACGGCGTCGCCACGATCACCCTCCATCGTCCAGAGGTCAAAAACGCGCTGAACACCCAGATGCGCGCGGAGATCACGCACGCTGTGCGCGACGCGTCGAAAACGGCGCGGGTGGTGGTTCTGACGGGCGAAGGCTCCGCGTTCTGCTCCGGTCAGGACCTCGGCGACGGGGTGAATGCCAACACCGCCGACCTTGAACGCACGTTGCGTGACGAATACGAGCCAATGCTCTACGCGATCCATGATTGCCCCGTGCCGACTGTGGCGGCGGTCAATGGCGCAGCTGCGGGAGCGGGCGCGTCTTTGGCCCTGTCGTGCGACGTGGTGATTGCGAGCGAGGCGGCGATCTTTGTGCAGGCCTTCTCGCGGATCGGCCTTATTCCGGATGCGGGCGGGACCTATGTTCTGCCGCGTCTTGTCGGCCTTGCCCGTGCCATGGGCGCTGCGCTCTTTGCCGATGAAATCACGGCGGCGCAGGCGGTTCAGTGGGGCATGATCTACGAGGCGGTGCCAGAGGGAGATTTCGAGGCGCACTGGCGCGCGAGGGCGGCCCATCTGGCAAAGGGTCCGACGGTGGCCTATCGCCATATCAAAGAGGCCATGCACGCCTCCTACGACAACACACTAGAGCAGCAACTCGGGCTCGAGGCGAAACTCCAGAACCACTGCGGGCAGACCCGCGATTTCAAGGAAGGGGTCCTTGCCTTCCTTGAAAAGCGCAAGCCGCGATACGAGGGGCGGTAAGGCCCCTCGCGGTTCGCTTTAGGCCGGAACAGCGGCCTTTTCCCACGCGAATTTCTGCATGATCGGATCGACTGGCGTTTTTGCGAGGTGGTTGGTGTAGTTGCTCATCACCTTCTGCGCGACGCCGAGCACGACTTCTAGGACGTGACGCTCAGAATACCCCGCCTCAAAGAAGGTCTTCAGATCTGCCTCGGTCGGGTTCCCACGGCTCCGCACCATCGTGAGGGTAAAGTCCCGAAGCGCCTCAAGACGCGCGGTCGGCAGCGGTGTTTCATCGCGTAGCGCGTTCGAGATCGCATCGTCCACGCCCATCGACTTCGCGATCCCCGTATGCGCGGGGACGCAGTAATGGCACGCGTGTTCGACGTTGATCGCCTGCCAGACAACGGTTTTCTCGTCGTTATCAAAGCTCGTGGCGAGGAAGAGGCGGTGCAACTCCTGATAGCCCTCTAGCAGCCCTGGTGCGGCTGCCATGACGGCGTGGAGGCCGGGGAGGCGGCCGAAGGCTTTTTCCGAGCGCTCCATGAAGGGGAGGCTCTCGGTGGGGGCGGTGTCTTTGGTCAGTTTTGGGAAATTGCTCATGTGCGTGTCCTTTGGATGTCTGTGTCTTCAATTGGGACTCTTGTAATCAGTTTTTAAGTGATCGCTCAATAATATATTTGAGCAATCACTTAAAAATGAGCACACGTGATTTTTCTTTCCCAAATCGAGTGGAGCGCCTAGATACTCCCTATGGGACGCCCACCATCATATGACCGCGAGACTGCACTTGATCAGGCCTTGGAGACCTTCTGGGCCAAGGGCTATCACGCGACGTCTCTCAAGGACCTCGAAGCCGCGCTCAAAATGAACCCCGGTTCGATTTATGCGGCCTTCGGCTCCAAAGATGCGCTGTTCGAAGCCGCGCTTGATCGTTACGCCGCGCGGTCCAAAAAGCTTTGGGCCGAAAATGGAGGCGGGTACGATAGCCCACTGTCGTCGCTTGCGAATTTCCTGCGTGATCTCGGTGGCGGGTCTCCGACTGTGCAGGGGCCGGGGCGGGCCTGTATGCTGATCAAGACGCTTCTGGAGCTGTCCGGTCGTGAGGGCGAGCTTGGCCAAAAAGCGCGCGGGTTCCTCGATGCCAATGAGGCGGATTTCAAAGCTGTGTTCGACCGTGCGCGAGACCTCGGGGAAATTGCGCCGGATGCGGATACAGACTTGCTCGCGATGCGGATGCTGAGTTTTGTGTTCGGGCTGCGTGTGCAATTGGAAAAAGAGGGCCTGACGGACCGCGTCGCCGCCCACGCCGAAGACCTCGCGCAGCAAATTGAGGCGCTGCGCGTCTGAACACGCCACACACTCACCCACAGAGACGAAAAAACCCGCCGTTTCCGGCGGGTTTTCTATTCTTGTTTCGGAGCGAACTTAGTCGCGATCTTCGACGTTCACATAGTTGCGCTCGTTCTCGCCAGTGTAGAGCTGACGCGGACGGCCGATTTTCATTGCCGGATCTTCGATCATTTCTTTCCACTGGGAAATCCAGCCGATGGTGCGCGATAGCGCGAAGATCGGGGTGAACATCGCAGTCGGGAAGCCCATGGCTTCGAGAATGATGCCGGAGTAGAAGTCGACGTTCGGGAAGAGTTTCTTCTCTGCAAAATACGGATCGGCCAGAGCCTGCTTTTCGAGCTCTTTGGCGACCTGCAAGGTCGGGTTGTTTTCAACGCCGAGCAGTTCGAGAACTTCGTCTGCGGACTGTTTCATCACCTTCGCACGCGGGTCGAAGTTTTTGTAGACGCGGTGACCGAAGCCCATGAGGCGGAACGGATCGTTCTTGTCTTTCGCGCGGGCGATGAATTCCGGAATACGGTCAACAGTGCCGATTTCGCGGAGCATTTCGAGACATGCCTGGTTTGCGCCGCCGTGTGCCGGGCCCCAGAGACAAGCGATACCTGCAGCGATACAGGCGAACGGGTTCGCGCCGGAAGAGGACGCCAGACGCACCGTGGAGGTGGAGGCGTTCTGCTCGTGGTCGGCGTGGAGCGTGAAGATACGGTCCATAGCGCGCGACAGGATCGGGTTCACCTCGTATTTCTCGGCCGGAACAGAGAAGCACATGTTGAGGAAGTTCGACGCGTAGTCGAGATCGTTGCGCGGATACACGAACGGCTGACCGATGGTGTATTTGTAGGCCATAGCCGCAATCGTCGGCATCTTCGCGATGAGGCGGATGGTCGCCACTTCACGCTGGTGCGCGTCTGCGATGTCGATGGAGTCGTGGTAGAAGGCGGACATAGCGCCAACCACACCGACCATGATGGCCATCGGGTGTGCGTCGCGGCGGAAGCCGGAGAAGAACTTGAGCATCTGCTCGTGCACCATGGTGTGGCGGGTCACGAGGTTCTCGAATTTCTCCATTTCGGCTGCGGTCGGCAGTTTTTCATAAAGAAGGAGGTAGCAAACTTCGAGGAAGTGGGACTTCTCGGCAAGCTCACCGATGGTATAGCCGCGGTGCAAAAGGATGCCAGCTTCACCGTCGATGTAGGTGATCGCGCTGTCGCAGGATGCGGTCGAGGTAAAGCCCGGATCGTAAGTAAAGACATCGGCCTGAGCGTAGAGTTTGCGGATGTCGATCACATCGGGGCCGGCAGTCGGCGAAAAGACGGGCAGGTCGTAAGATTTGCCGTCGAGCGTCAGGGTCGCTGTCTTTGTAGATTCAGGCATATTCGTTCCTTCGGTTGTCAGCGTCGCTGTCCCGTGGGCCGGAAACAGAACACTGGTGGTCACGCGGGCGCTCACAAAAAAGCGCCAGTTCGGCTCGGGTCCGGATGTATGTGTCAGGACCCTAAAAACATGCCGTCGGGATGTGGAACGCTTCCACGACCGTCAGGCGTGTTCCGTTCCCACATGAGATGGGAACGGCAATTTCCTAATCGTGACCGTCTCGAAACGTCGCCTCGGTCACTTATCTTCGCACGCTGCCTTAAAGTCTGCCAGACGGGCCAGCGTTTCGTCGCGGCCAAGCACCAGCATCATATCAAGGACACTGGGGGTGACAGCGCGACCGGCGAGCGCGGATCTCAAGGGTGCGGCAACTTTCCCGAACCCGATCTCACGCGCTGCCATGACGCAGCCAACGGCCTCCTCCAAAGCGTCGTGCTCCCAGCTAGCACTTTGCAAGTGCGGCGTCAATTCTTCCAGTATACCATTGGATACAGAGTTGACCTGTTTTTGTGCCTTCTCGTCCATATCGAAGGGGCGGGAAACCAGTGCAAATCGTGATTTTTCAATCAGTTGTGGGTATGTTTTCGATGCACCTTTGACATAGGTCAAAGTCGCTTTCAGACGTGATTTTTGACCGTCTTCCAGAGCAGGCTCACCCGCCGCAGCCAAATACCCGTCGATTTCGCTCATGATTTCATCATCCGCCATCACAGCCATGTGCTGACCACAGATATTCTCAAGCTTCTTGGTGTCAAATCGGGCAGGGGCTTTGTTGATTCCCGACAGATCGAACCATTCCATTGCCTGCGCGTCGGAGAAGAATTCGTCGTCGCCGTGGCTCCAACCCAGACGCGCGAGATAGTTGCGCATGCCGGCCGCCGGATAGCCCATGGCCTGATATTCGGCCACGCCGGTTGCGCCATGGCGCTTCGACATCTTCTTGCCGTCCGGTCCGAAAATCAGCGGGATGTGGGCGTAGACGGGCAGGGGCCAACCCATCGCCTCATAGATCGTCATTTGGCGTGCGGCATTGGCGAGGTGATCATCCCCGCGAATGACATGGGTCACACCCATGTCGTGGTCATCCACAACAACAGCCAACATGTAGGTTGGTGTGCCATCAGAGCGTAACAGGATCATGTCATCGAGCTGATCATTACGGAAGGTCACGTCCCCTTGCACCTGATCTTTGACGACGGTCGCCCCTTCGCGCGGGGCTTTGACGCGGATCACATAGGGCGCGTCCGGATGGGTCGCCGGATCGGCATCGCGCCACGGGCTCCGGTAGAGCGTGCTTTCCTTGTTCGCGCGCGCCTGTTCGCGGAAGGCTTCGATCTCTTCCTGCGTCGCAAAACATTTGTAGGCCTTGCCCGCGGCGAGCATCTCACGCGCAACTTCCGCGTGACGGTCCGCGCGCTCAAACTGGCTCACCACATCGCCATCATAGTCGAGGCCCAGCCAGTGCATGCCGTCGAGAATGCCCTGCGTTGCCTCCGGCGTCGAGCGTGCGCGGTCAGTGTCTTCGATACGCAGAAGGAACTTACCTCCGCGCCCCCGTGCATAGAGCCAGGAGAACAGCGCCGTGCGGGCGGTGCCGATGTGCATGTCTCCGGTGGGGGATGGGGCGATACGTGTGACGACTTGGGATGTCTCGGACATGGGGATGTTAATCCTTTGGTAACCATGTTTGCAGATGCTTTTCCCACACCGAATACGGGATGGGACAAAGGGAAACAAGGGTGCGCCGACTTGCGTCTACATGGCAAAGGACCCTCGACACTGTGGATGCACAACGCGGGCGGCTGTTCTTGTGGTTGCCCGTGCTCTTTGCACTCGGGGTTGGCCTGTTCTTTGCTGCGCCGCTCGAACCGGGACGGGGGCTGATTGCGCCGCTTTGCGTCTTCTCTATCGTGGGTTTGATCCTTTTGATGCGGATCCCTCCCCAGGCTCGTCCCCTCGTGATCGCGGTTCTGACCGTCACACTCGGGTTTCTCAACGCGAGTCTGCGCACCCATATGGTCGCGGAGCCGGTCTTGGGCTTTCGTTACTACGGCCCCGTCGAAGGCCGCGTGATCAAGATTGACCGCTCCGCCTCTCGGGCCCTGCGCCTGACGCTCGATCGGGTCACGCTCTCGGACACCACTCCGGAGCGCACGCCCGCGCGGGTCCGAATATCGCTCCACGGAGACGCTGCGAGCTTTGTCACCCCCGAGCCGGGCCAGCGTTACGCGATGACTGCAAACCTCTCCCCACCGCCCGGACCGGCTGAACCCGGCGGCTTCGACTTCCGGCGGATGGCGTGGTTCGACCGTCTCGGTGCCGTCGGCTATACACGGACGCCCGTGCTCCTCGCCTCAGAACAGACGGCAAGCGCCGCGTTTTGGGTGCACAAACTCCGGCAATCGCTCTCGTCCACGCTTCAGACGCGATTGGAAGGCCAAGTCGGTGCTTTTGCTGCGGCGGTGCTCACAGGCGACCGATCCGGCGTCTCTGCGGAAACCGCCGAGAACCTGCGGGGCGCGAACCTGTCACACCTCCTTGCGATCTCGGGTCTGCACATGGGGCTTTTGACAGGGTCCGTCTTCTTCGCGCTCCGGCTCCTGTTGGCGCTGATCCCGGGTGCGGCGCTCAAATGGCCGATCAAGAAATTCGCCGCCGTGGGCGCTCTGCTCGCTGGCGGCTTCTACCTCGCGCTCTCCGGCTTCGCGGTCTCGACGGAACGGGCCTATGTGATGGTCTGTGTCATGCTCATTGCGGTGCTGTTCGATGTGCAGGCCTTGACCCTGCGCGCTGTCGCCCTCGCGGCGCTCCTTCTCCTCGCAATCACACCCGAAATCCTGCCAGAGCCGGGGTTTCAGATGTCGTTTGCAGCCACCACCGCGCTCGTCGCCGTCTTCGCTCTCGTCCGGCGGCACAACATCATGCGCTCATGGCCGCGTCCCGCCCGTGCGGTGGCCACCGTTGTTCTGTCCTCGGCGGTTGCGGGGCTGGCGACAGCCCCCGTCGCCGCCGCACATTTCAACCGGATCGCCGAGTATGGCCTGATCGCAAACGTTGTCTCCGTGCCGCTCATGGGCCTCTTGGTCATGCCCGCCGCGATCCTCGCGGTCGTGTTGACACCTCTGGGGCTGCAAGGCGTCGCGCTCACGATGATGGGTTGGGGCATCCGTTGGATTCTCTGGGTCGCCGAGACGGTGTCCGGTTGGGATGGGGCGGTGCGATATATCCAAACACCGCCCTCGCTCGTGTTGCCAATAATTGCGATTGGGGCGCTCTTCATCCTGCTCTGGCGGGGAAGGGCGCAGTATGTCGGGGCGATCCCCGTTCTGTGCGGCGCGTGGCTCTGGGCCGTGGCGGACCGTCCTGCGTTGCTCGTCTCTGAAGACGGCGGGCTGGTCGGACGGATGACCATCGAAGGGCGGGCGCTGTCCAAGCCCAAAGGATCGGGTTTCGCGGCAATGGTCTGGCTCGAAAACGACGGAGACTTTGCTGATCAGGCGACGGCGGCGACGCGGAAGGTGAGCACTCTCGATGTCGACGGTCTGAGCGTTCGAAATGTGACGGGGAGAGGCTGGCATGACGCGGTGCTTCGCGATTGCGCGGAAGCCGATGTCGTCATTGTGAACCAGACGTGGGAGGGTCCAGACGCGGGTCCATGCCTCCTTTTGGATCAGAGGTTTATGCGTGTAAGTGGGTCTTTGGCGTTCTGGCGGACAGGCGACGCGGTGGAATTGGTCACGGCAACGGGGGCATCGGGTGTGCGGCTTTGGAATTCCAACGCGCTTCGGCGCGCCAAGGGAGCGTCTGCGGAGCAGGTGCGGGCCGACCTCATCGCAGGATCGCTGGGGCTACACTTCCCGCACGACGAGGCAGGGCAGGACGTTCCAAACGGCTATGCGATGATCCTGCAAAAATAAACGCCCGCCAGAAACCGGCGGGCGCATTGTCAGAATTTCGTTGGTGGCTCAGTAGCTCCGGATCAGGCCAACAAGGCGGCCCTGAACCTCGACGCGATCCGCAGGCAGGATGCGGGTCTCGAACGCAGGGTTCGCCGCCTCAAGCGCGATGCGGTCGCCCATGCGTTTGTAGCGTTTGAGCGTGGTTTCGTAGCCTTCGACCATAGCGACGACGATATCGCCGTCTTTGGCTTGGCTCGTCTCGCGGATCACCACGATATCGCCGTGGTTGATACCCGCCTCGACCATGGATTCGCCTTTGACCTCAAGCGCGTAGTGATTTCCCTGACCCGAGAGCATAGAGCCGGGAACGGCCACATTGACGGCGCCATCGGACACGGCCTCAATCGGCACACCGGCGGCGATCTTGCCCATGATCGGGAGGTTGATCGCGGTTGCGACCTCGACATCAAACGCATTCGACGGCGGCGGCGAGGACGGGCGGTCCCCGTCGATCACGCGCGGGGTGAAGCCGCCCTGAGACACCGGCGCAGACGGCGCGCCGCCGAGAGATTCCGGCAGTTTCACAATCTCGATGGCCCGGGCACGGTGGGCAAGGCGACGGATGAAGCCGCGCTCTTCCAAGGCGGTGATCAGGCGATGGATGCCGGATTTGGAGCGCAGGTCCAGTGCCTCTTTCATTTCGTCGAAAGAGGGCGGCACGCCGTCTTTTTGCATGCGGGTGTTGATGAATTCCAGCAGCTGAAGCTGTTTCTTCGTCAGCATATGCTCGTTCCTCTCCTCGGTCCTTTGACGCGCGGGCCGGTCAATGATCTTTGGCGAAACCTCGTCACGACGCACCCAAAGGACGGGCACGGGCGCAATGGCACCCGCCAGACGGATCGTCGATCCCGCTCCGATCTCTGTGCGATGGTGCGGATCATCGAGTCGCTCCTGCGCGCCAAAGCGGACCGGGCCGCCGATTAACTCCGTCGTCGGGACAGATTTCGCAATATGTTCTGATAATGTTCTGCCACTGTTCTCGTATTGTGTCAACATCCCTCTCCTTTTGCCGCTTTCGGGCCGATTTGGAGGGGAGCGTGCGGGAACGTGGTTAAATTCGGGTTAAGCTGCCCGCGCCTCAGAGGCGAATGATCTCGACCGTGTCGCCAGCGGAACGTGCGGGATCATGCGGCGGGCGCACGAGGAGGGCGTTGGCGTCCGAGAGGATCGACAGGAGCGAACTGTCCTGACGCGAAAACGGCGCGACGCCTTCGGTCGTCACAGTTGCGCGCATGTAGTGTTCGCGTGGACCGTTGGAGGAGATGTCTTCGAGCAGCGTCACCTGTTCGCGCGGCGCGGCCTCGGCCGGAAGGCCCTGCATCGCCTTGAGCATTGGGATGAGGAAGAGCTGCGCCGTGACCATTGCGGAAACAGGATTGCCCGGCAGTCCAAGCATCACCGACTCGCCCATCCGTCCGGCCATGAGCGGCTTTCCGGGGCGCATCGCGACTTTGTAGAACGCGCGGTCGAGACCCATCTCTGCGGCCACCTTGCCGACGAGGTCGTGGTCCCCGACAGAGGCCCCGCCAATGGTCACGATCAGATCGGCGCCTTGAGCCATTTCAAAGGTTTGGCGCAAAATGTCTTCGCTGTCGGGCGCAATCGGCAGCATACGCGCGATGCCGCCCGCGTCTTCGATCAAGGCGGCGAGGCCGAAAGAGTTGGACGAGATGATCTGATCCGGGCCGGGCGTGTCGCCGGGCATGACGAGTTCGTCCCCCGTCGCAATCAGCACCACATCGGGGCGATGGGAGACGGTCACCTCGGGCGCGTTCATAGATGCAATCAGCGCCAGATCGCGCGGCGAGAGGCGGCGCGGGGCGGTGATTGTATCGCCGATTTTGAAATCACCACCGGAGGGACGGATGTTGCGGTTCTCGGAGACGGGGGCGGTGAGGGTGATGACGTCGCCGTCGCGGGCGATGTCTTCTTGGATGATTACACGGTCGACCCCCATAGGGATCGGGGCGCCGGTGAAAATGCGGACGGCTTCGCCCTTGGAAATCGTGCCAGAATAGCCGTGACCGGCCGCGGATTCTCCGATGACTGTAAACTGCGCGCCCTTTTCGGTGTCCTGATCGCGGACCCCGTAGCCATCCATCGCCGAGGCGGAGAAGGGGGGCTGTTCGCGGCGGGCGATTACATCGGCGGCCAGAACGCGCCCGTTCGCCTCACGCAGGGCAACTGTTTCACGTCCGACGGGCTGGCACAGGGCGAAGAGGTGCGAAAGCGCGTCATTTACGGAAATCATCAGTCAGCCTCGTATAGTCCGGATTTGCCGCCTTCTTTACGGAGGAGGCGGGTGTGAACAATCTCCATGCCCTTTTCTGCGGCTTTGAGCATGTCATAGACGGTGAGTGCAGCAACGGAAGCGGCGGTAAGCGCCTCCATCTCGACGCCGGTTTTGCCGGAGGTCTTCACGGTGGCACGAATTCGCACGCCGGGGAGCGACGCATCGGGTGTGAGATCGAGCGTCACTTTGGTGATCGGCAGCGGATGGCACAGAGGGATGAGATCAGAGGTCTTTTTCGCCCCCATGATCCCCGCGAGACGGGCCACGCCAAGCACGTCGCCTTTCTTCGCCGTCCCCTCGGTGATGAGGGCAAGCGTCTCTGGCGTCATCTTGATCGCGCTTTCGGCTACCGCGAGGCGGTCGGTGACGGACTTCTCCGACACGTCAACCATGTGCGCGTTGCCGCCCTCGTCAAAGTGGGTGAGATCCGCCATTACGCGGGCACCGGATTGGCGAGGAGAGCTTTGGTCGCGGCCTCGACATCGTCCTGACGCATGAGGCTCTCGCCGATCAGGAAGCAACGCGCGCCATAATCGGCCATATCCGCGAGGTCTTCCGGCGTGAACAGCCCGCTTTCGCAGACGAGGGTGCGGTCAGAAGGCGCGAGTTTGGAGAGCCTGCGGGTGTTGTCCAGTGAGGTCTCAAACGTCTTGAGGTTCCGGTTGTTGACGCCGAGAAGCGGCGATTTCAACAGAAGCGCGCGTTCCAGTTCCTCTTCGTCGTGCACCTCGATGAGGACATCCATGCCCCACTCGGTTGCTGCGGCCTCGAGCTCGGCAGCTTGGGCATCTTCGACAGAGGCCATGATGATCAGGATCGCGTCCGCACCCCAAGCGCGGGCTTCGGTCACCTGATAGGTGTCATACATAAAGTCCTTGCGCAGAACAGGCAGGGACACCTCAGCGCGGGCCTGTTTCAGGAACTCCGGCGCGCCTTGGAACGACGGCGTATCGGTTAGAACCGACAGACAGGTCGCGCCACCGGCCTCATAGGCGCGGGCGATTGCGGGCGGATTGAAATCAGGCCGGATCAACCCTTTGGACGGGGAGGCCTTTTTAATCTCCGCAATGAGGCCGTAGCCGGTTTGCGCAGCGGACTGCAAAGCCGAGGCAAACCCGCGCGTGGCGCTCTGGGCCTTGGCTTCGTCTTCAAGGGCGGAAAGCGAAACCGCCGCTTTCGCCGCAGCCACTTCTTCAAGCTTATAAGCTTTGATTTTGTCGAGAACTGTAACCATGCGGAGGTGATACAGCGTGCGGGCGATCAAGGGAAGACGAGAAAACCGGTCTCTCTTCCGAGCCCGCTGGCAGTGTCAGGAAGGTCGGTGAAGGCTATGAGTTTATTGAGAACAAATTGGGCCAAGTCATTCCTCAATGTAACCATTTCTTGGATAGTTGGTGTGTTCTAAATCACTCTCAACGGAGGCAAACGGACCAAGCCTTCCGCCTAACACACGAACTTGCACCAATTAGACAAGGACACGCGCCAATGTTTCGTATCAAAGCTCTCACCTCGGCTCTGGCTCTCAGCGCCGCTCTCGCAGTTCCCGCTCTCGCACAGGGCGTTAAGGAAGCTCCCTCGACCGTAAACGCCACCTATGTTGCCGAATCCGCAACCGAAGCTCTGGCTCCGGGCGAGAAAATCGAAAACCTCTTCACCAAGAACGTCTCCCAAGACTACATCCTGCAAAAGCTGACGGACCGCGTGTATTTCTACCAGCGCCAGTTCTACGGCACGATCTTCTACGTCGGTGACGAAGGCGTTCTGATGATCGACGCGCTCGAAGGCCGCGCTGACACGATCAAAGCCGCTGTCGCAGAAGTCACCGACCTGCCGATCACCGCAATCCTCTACTCCCACGACCACGCCGACCACATCGCAGACGCCAGCAAGTTGCTCGAAAGCTTCCCCGACGCTCGCGTCATCGCCACGGAGGCCACCGTTGAAGTCATGGATGCAACCGGCTCCAACATTCCGCGCCCGACTGAAATCATCGATCCGGCCGTCAACAGCTTCGCGTTCGAAGACCTGACCGTGCGCGTCGTGCCTTTCGCCGAGACCGCCCACGCACATGACCACGCTATGTATGTCCTCGAAGGCACCGGTGTGGTGCACGTGCCGGACGTGATCAACCCTGATCAGCCGCCGTTCTGGTCCTTCGCAGGTGCCGAAGGCTACATGGGTTACTCCGACATGATCGACCACATCGGTGATCTGGAATGGGATTACCTCTCCGGTGGTCACGGCAACGTCGGCTCCCGTGCGGATGTCGAGTTCTACCAGACCTTCCTCGACGATCTCGAAGCTGCTGTTGGTCAAGCTCTCGGCAACGTGCCGTGGGGTGCAGGGATCGAAGCTCCGGAAGAGCTGAACGCCCACACCGCCTACCTCTCCGCATGGATTGCAGAAGTCGGCAAATACGCCACCGACGTGCTGCGCCCGAAATACGGTGAATACTACGGCTTCGAATACTCCACGCCGAAAAACGCCGAGCTGGTTGGCATGTACATGTTCTCCTACCGCTAAGTCGGACTGAAAATCAGGCACCTCTCCGGTCGCGGACCATGATCGGAGGGGTTTAAAACAGAAACGCACCGGAATGGACCTCCGGTGCGTTTTCTTTTGTGGGGTTTGGTGTGTCGATCAGGTCTCGACCAGTAGCTTCGAGAGGCCGTGGAAGTGCCATGTGTTGGCGTAGGTCGGCGTCTCTGTCAGGCGCAAGTTGGGGCAGCGTTCAAACAGCAGGGGCAGGGCGATCCGCATCTCCATCCGCGCAAGCGGTGCGCCCACGCAGAAGTGGATGCCCGCACCGAAAGAGGTGTTCTGTTTGATCTTCCGCGTGGGATCGAACGTGTTTGGATGCAGGAAGGCGTCTGGATCACGGTTCGCACCGCCAAGCAAGAGGCCGATCTTGTCCCCGCGTTTGAGATCAACCCCGAGGAACGTGGTGTCCTCGTAGACCCAGCGGTCAAAGAAATGCAGGGGCGGATCAAAGCGCAGGGTCTCTTCGATTGCGCCGTCGATCCGGTCCTCCGCGAGGGCATCGGGCACGCAGTTCTGCTCCAAAAGGGTTTTGACCGCGATCCCGAGACTATGCACGGTCGCCTCATGTCCTGCGTTCAGGAGCAGAATGCAGGTCGTGATCAACTCATCGGTAGAGAGGCGCTCGCCTTCTTCCTCTGCGGCGATCAACGATGTGATGAGATCATCTGCGGGCGATTTGCGGCGGCTCTCCACATAGTCGCGCATGAAGGCAGAAAACTCGTTGGCCGCTTTGACTGCGGCCTCTTCAACGGCGGGGGTGCGATTGGGCGTGTAGAGCGCGACCATTGCGTTGGACCATTCGAGAAGGTCCTCGGACATGTCCTCCGGCACGCCCAGCATCCGGCAGATCACACGGATCGGGATTTCGCGGCAGAAGGCGGGGAGCAGATCGAAACTCTCCCCGTGTGCAGGAAACGCATCGATAAGCGTGTTGGTGATCTCTTCGATATCCGGCGCGAGCGTCCGGATCCGCCGCGAGGTAAAGGCCCGTAGCACGAGGGAGCGCAGCCGCGCGTGACGGTCACCCTCCAACTCAAGCATCGAATGCGCCTCGATGTCGTAGAACGGGATCAGATTCTCGGGGATATCCGGCGCAAACCCCTCCGGCGCCTCGCGGCCAAACCGGTTGTCGCGGAGCGCCATCGACACGCCGTCATAGCCCGCAATCACGGGTTTGCCGAGCTCTTCCCAATAAACCATTTCCCCCATTTTCCGAACCTTGTCGTAAAATGGATAGGGGTTCTGAACGAAAGAGGGGTCTTGCGGGGAGAGGTGGATGCGCTTCATGCGGCGCAACGTGAGCGGAAGCGCTTTCCTTTGCAAGCCTGCATTTGATAACGTCCCCTGTGATGACAACGCACAGCACATCTCCATCCGAAACGGACGCACGCCCCTACCGCAGACGCAGTCTGACGGTGGTCCTTGGTCTGTTGGCGGTTGTGCTGTTTGGCCTTTCAGTCTTTGCGCTCTCTTTTCGCGCGGAACTCGATCAGGCGGCGGAGCGGGGCTCTTCCGATCTCACACTTTCTGCGGACCGTCTGACGTCGGGATTGCAGCGTTACCGCGAACTTGCGGTCTTTATTTCAGATCACCCCGCCGTCTTGGAACGCGCCGAGGGGCGCGGGGATGAACTGGCGACCGATGATCTTTTGCAGGGTTTTGTCGATAAAACCGGTGCTCGGTCGATGCTTGTTGTCGGGCGGGACGGGGAGTTGCTCTCTGGTGCCGGAGAGGATCAGATCGCCAAAGGCACCCAAGCCGCGCTCAACCGTGCGCTGGGCGGGGCGCTCGGGATCGCGCATTTCGTGGATCGGGAGGGGCGCAGACGCTATGCGTTTGCTGCGCCTGTGTTCGATGGCGGCCCGCCGCTCGCCGCCGTGGTCGTGACCGTCGATATCGACCTTCTCGAATGGGGCTGGCCCGCAGAGGCCGCAGCCGTCTACTTCACCGACGAGTATGGCGTGGTCTTCGTCGCCAACCGATCTGAACTCGTGCTCAAGGGCGGCTCGGCGGGGCCGATCCCTGTCTCCGCAACATATCAGATCGCGGGGCAGGAGATTTGGACGCATGCTCTCGGGCCTTATGTCCCGTCGCCCGCGCTTCATCTGACCAAGCCTCTGCCTGTGCTCGATCTCGAGGCCGAAATGTTGATGGATCTTCGCCCTGTGATGGCCCTCGCGGGATTGCAGGGCGGGATGGCGGCGGCGCTCGCGCTCGTGTTTGCGGCCTCGCTCTTTTTCGCGATGGAACGGCGTCGCACCCTCGCAGAAGCGAACACCCGCCTTGAAGCCCGTGTTGCGGCGCGGACCGAGGCCCTCGAGATTGCGAACCGCGAACTGTTGCGAGAGGTGGCGGAACGTGAGGAGGCGGAAGCGCGGCTCAAACGCGCGCAGGCCGATCTCGTGCAGGCCGGTAAACTTTCCGCGCTGGGCGAGATGTCGGCGGGGATCAGCCACGAATTGAACCAGCCCCTGATGGCGATCCGGTCTTTTGCGGAGAATGCTCAGGCCTTCCTCGATCGCGACAAGCCCGACCGCGCTGCCGATAACCTCGGGCGCATTTCCGAACTTGCCCGCCGGATGGGGCGGATCATCAAGAACCTGCGCGCCTTCGCTCGGCAGGACACAGAGAGCCTCACCAATGTCGATCTCACTGCTGTGGTTGAGGCCGCGCTCGAGATGACACAGAGCAAAATTTCGCGTGGGGATGTGACGCTCGACTGGACGCCCAATGGTCCGGTTTGGGTGCGTGGCGGTGAAGTGCGGCTTCAGCAGGTCGTCATGAACCTCCTGTCCAACGCCGTCGATGCGACGCAGGGCTGTGAGGAGAAAACGGTCTCTATCCGCATCGAGCCGGGCGATCCGGTGCGGATCACGGTGGCGGACACGGGGCCGGGGATTTCGGAGCCGGAAAAGATTTTCGATCCGTTCTACACCACGAAGGAAGTCGGTGCTGCGCAAGGGATGGGCCTTGGGCTGTCCATTTCCTACGGGTTGGTGCAGAGCTTTGGCGGACGTATCCGTGGAGCCAACCGACCCGAGGGCGGGGCAGAGTTTACAATCGAATTACAGCCCGCAGAGGCACGCATGGAGGTCCAAGACGATGGCACATATTGAGCGCGTTCTCCTCGTGGATGACGATGCCTCCGTGCGGGAGGCGCTCGGGCAGACGCTTGAACTGGCCGATCTCGCGCCGACGCTGGCGGGCAGCTATATCGAAGCGAAGGACCACATTTCGCGAACTTTTCCGGGGGTGGTCGTGACTGATATCCGGATGCCGGGCAAAGACGGGTTCGCCCTCTTGGAATTTGCCCAAAGCGTCGATCCGGAACTTCCTGTGATCCTGCTCACCGGAGAGGGCGACGTGCCCATGGCCGTGCGCGGGATTTCGTCGGGGGCGTTTGATTTCCTCGAAAAGCCCTGCGCGCCGAGTGATCTGATTGCCGTGGTCGAAAAGGCGCTCAAGACCCGTGCGCTTGTCTTGGAAAACCGTCGTCTCAAACGTCAGGTTGAACAGGGCGATGCCGCAGCACGTCTGCTCCGCGGCACCTCCGAGATTTCGCGCAAAATGCGAGAGGCTGCCCGCACGGTGGCGCGGTCCGGTTCCGATGTGTTGGTCACGGGCGAACCGGGAGTTGGCACTGCGAAAATGGCGGAGGTCGTGCATCTTCTGTCGGCGGGTTCCATGGCGCCGTTCTTTAAATTTTCGGCTTCTGCCCTCACGCCCGAGAGTCTTGCACAGGCGTTCGAGCGCGCGCAGGGCGGGTCTGTTTTTATTGACGAGATCGCCCAGCTGTCCAGTCCTGCGCAATTCGCTCTGCTGGAGCTTTTGGAAGGCCATGACCGCCCGCGCCTGATTGCGGGCACTTATGCCGATCTCGGACAGGAGGCAGCAGAAGGACACTTCTCGCCGGACCTTTTCTACAGGCTCGAGGCCGCCGTGATCCGCATCCCGCCGCTGCGCGAACGGCGTGAGGATATTCCGGTTCTCTTTCGCCACTACGTCGATATTGCCTGCGAACAAAGCGACCTGCCCGTGCCGGAAATCACGCCGGACGTCATCGCGCGATTGATTTCACAGGATTGGCCGGGAAACGCGCGCTCGCTCATGAATGCGGCGATGCGCTTTGCCATGGGGCTTACGGAAGGGGAGTCGCAAGAGGAGCTTGGCCTCGCCGAGCAACTTGCGCAGGTCGAACGCAGTCTCCTGATCGCCGCGCTTCAGCGCCACAGCGGCAACGCCACCGAGGCCGCCAAGGGGCTCAAACTCCCGCGTAAGACGTTCTATGACAAGCTCACGCGACATGGCGTGAAGGCAGAGCTTTATCGCGCCTGAAGCAGCTGTGCATCAATAGAAGAGTTCTGACCAAGACGCTTTTGCAGGCGGATTTTGGTGTGCGAAAATGCGTGCACTTATCCGGTTTCGTGTGATTATTTTTCCTCACATTATGTGAAATATTGACCCTGATCATCCATTTGTCTCCCCGATTGTGATATATATTCATAAAAGTAAATTTAATGATAATTTGCGCGTGACGATGAGGTGCGTGCGCGAGACCTGAAAGGCGACGATGAGACATCGGGTCTTTGGGGGGGACAAAAATGGAGGAACTCATGAACGCCAAATTGCTCAAACTCACCACTGCGTCGGCCGCGCTTTTCGCGCTGGTCGGGACGCCGGTTCTCGCAGGCGCGTTTGATGCGTCGCCGGTGATTGATGTGACCGGCGACGGGTATGTGTTCGCTGATCCTGAGGAGGGCGTGCTCCCTCCGGGGATCAAATCCATCACCGAAGAGCCGGGCGCGGAATATCCGAATACGGAAAACCCGCAGGGCGTGCTGAACTGCCTGATGGCCTCCAACCCTGATCTGCTCTGCAACGCCCCGAGCGGCTCCGGCAAGCGGATCAAAACGCGGCTGACCGGCAAAGACGGGATGGACATCTCGCTGAGCACCGAAAGCACGGGGGATGTCACGGAATATTACTTCTTCGGCAAAACCTCCAACCTCTCTGGCGCACGGATGACGGGATACCAGCTCGAGATTGGGACAGGGACGGGGGATGATTTTACTGCGTTCACAACCAATGACCCGACTTTTGCAGCTCTGTTTGATGTCGAGTTCACTGACGGGAGTTTTAACCTGCCCGACGGCCTGTTCGGCGACGGCGGACAGGAAAGCGATGCCGGTTTCTTTGATGATGCGTCTCAGGCAGAGATGAACACCGATACCCTCACTGCCGCGCTCATCGAACTCGGCGAGATTTCGAGCAATGCGGTTTACACGGCGCTCTTCGGGAACGGGTATCTCGACGACTCGCAAATTCCGGATGGCTACTTCTTCGATGTCACCGATTATGAGGTCGATGCCGATGAGCCGGCGCTCCTCGCGTGGTATAACGTGAGCGAGGGGGCTTGGGTCTATGGCAATGTAGACGACGAGGTTGTCACCTATGCTGAGGCCGAATTCGGGTTCGATATCGGCTATGTCGCGGGCGGCGAGGTTCCTGCGGATGTCGTCGCGGCACTCGAAGCCAACGGTCTCTTCGAGGTCGATGCGATTGAGGATCTTCGCAACCTCAACCTGAACTTCATGATCGAACTTGGCGATGTGGCGGGCAATCAGGTCACATTGCGCCTGACGCCTGTCTTCTCGCAACTCGTGTCCGAGACCTACACCGAGTATCAGTTCAAGATCGCGGGCATGCTCGATGCGGCGGCGGAAATCCCGTATCTCGACACAGGAAACGCAGCGCTCTACGGCTCAGCAGTCACTGGGTTGCTCGCACTCGATGAAGCAGCGCAACTGGACGCCCTCGAGAGCGTCGGGTTCAGCTTCCTCGGAGGCTATGGCGCGCTTGGCTATGATCTCGGTCGCGGGTTTGTTTCCGCACTGCCGGATCGCGCAGTCGAGTTCTCGAATGACGGGGCGACGCTCTCCACGCGCAACATGCTCGACAGTTGGTCCATCGGCGAAATGAGCTATGGCTTTGTCAGCGCACAGTCCAGCATGTCGAGCTATGACGCGACCCTCAATGGCGTTGGCTATGATACCGACGCTGTGACCTTCACCGGCGGTATTGAGTGGCAGGTCGATCCGTCGCTCTCTTGGGGTGTGATGCTCGGTGGCGGCAATGGCTCTGTCGAAGCAGACGGGAACCGTGGCACCATTGATATGGATGGCGTTGGTATCGGTTTGTTCGCCCGCAAGGCCTTTGGGACCGGTGGGACCATGACCGGTGTGATTGGCTATCAGGCGCTGACATTCGACAGCACCCGCGAAGTGCTGAGCGGCACGGCCTTGGCGACAACGGCCCTCGGCGAGACCGACGGCTCGCAAATATTTGCGGCGCTTTCGGCGGACTACACCTACCGGAACGGGGCCTTCACCTATGGTCCGCGTGCTTCGCTCGAATACTACAAGCAAAGCGTCGATGCCTATGACGAAACGGGGGCAGGGGCCTGGAACCTCTCCGTTGGCAAGCAGAACAGCGAAACGCTCATTGCCTCCGCCGGCTTCTGGGGCGAATACGAGCTGCCGTTCTCGGCACAGGATACCCGTCTGACGGGTGGGCTGTCGCTCAATTCTTCGGCGGGCGACAACGATGCTGTGAGCGTTGGCTTGGTCGGTCTCTTTGATACGGCCCTTCCTGTGGACGGGTTCGACGATCAATGGATCGGTGTTGATTTCGGCGTCTCGACCACGCTTGCCTCTGGTGCATCGGGGTCGAGCACTCTGAGTGCCGGATACCACGGGGCCTTCGGGGACGGGTATGAGAGCCACGGTCTCGAGGTCTCTTTCAACGTCGCGTTCTGAAATCCCGAGTTGTGGGGAGAGGGCGGTGCAGCAATGCGCCGCCCTTTTTTGCTGCCATCGGACTAAAATGATTTGAGTCGCAGTGTGTGGAAAGTCGCACACACGCAAATTTGCCCCGTGCGGGAAATCGCACACCATGCAATTGCAGCATAGCTGATATGCGGCGCGTGCGCAGTTTACAATTTTGAAATATAACGGAAATTCAGAAATATTCAGTTTTTTCTAACCTCCCCTTGATGCGCAAAGCCTCCCTCTGTTTTCTCCAGTCCGAGGGCGACGGGAGGCGTTCATCCCCCTCCATCGCTAAACATTGTTGATTTCATGACAGGGAGGACACCCATGAAATTTCTCGCAACCGCCGCTACGGCTCTTGCTCTTTCCGTGACTGCAACCGCTGGCTTCGCAGCCTGCGACGATGGCGAAATGGTCATCAAGTTCAGCCACGTTACCAACACCGACAAACACCCCAAAGGCATCGCCGCGAACCTGTTCATGGAACGCGTGAACGCCGAGATGGACGGCAAGGTCTGTGTCGAGGTCTACCCGAACTCCACGCTCTACAACGATGACCAGGTTCTCGAAGCCATGCTTCAGGGCGACGTGCAGATGGCTGCTCCGTCCCTGTCCAAGTTCGAAACCTTCTCCAAAGTCTACCGCATCTTCGACCTGCCCTTCATGTTCAAAAACATGGACGCCGTGGAGGAGTTCCAATCCTCTGAAGCCGGTCAGAACATGAAAGAAGCCATGGTGCGCCGCGGACTTCTCGGCCTTGGTTTCTGGCACAACGGTCTGAAGCAGTTCTCCGCGAACAAGCCGCTCATCGAGCCGACGGACGCAGCAGGCCTCAAGTTCCGCGTCCAGCCGTCTGACGTGCTCGTTGCCCAGATGAACGCCCTCGACGCCTCCCCGCAGCCGATGGCCTTCTCCGAGGTTTATGGCGCGCTGCAAACCGGCGTTGTGGACGGTCAGGAAAACACCTGGTCCAACATCTACGGTCAGAAGTTCTTCGAGGTTCAGGACGGCATCACCGAAACCAACCACGGTCTTCTGGACTACATGGTTGTGACCTCCGTTGACTGGTGGGAAGGGCTCGACGCCGACATCCGTGACCAGCTCGCAACCATCATGAATGAAGTCACCGCCGAGCGTAACGCAGCCATCGCAGAAGTGGACGCCGACAACCGTCAGGCCGTGCTCGACGCTGGTGGCGTGATCCGCGAACTGACCGCTGAGCAGCGTCAGGCATGGGTTGATGTGATGAAACCGGTTTGGGCCGAGTTTGAAGGTGACGTAGGCGCCGACAACATCGCCGCCGCACAAGAAATCAACGCCAAGCACTAATTTGGTTTGAAACGACTGTGCGGCCCTGTCTCCTCGCGGGATGGGGCCGCATCTGCACCCGACAACCGGGTGCTCCGGTTCGTGAGGGGCCGGAGAGAGGGGCAAAAGGGGTCACTCATCATGACACAATATCAAGACAATCTGCCGAAATCCGCGATGGCGAAATTCTTCGATGGTCTCGAAGAAAACATCATCGCGCTCATCCTCGGTGTGATGACGCTCATCACCTTTACCAACGTGGTTCTGCGTTACGTGTTTAACCATTCCCTGATCTGGGGCCTCGAAGTGGTATTGATCCTCTTCGCGTGGCTCGTGCTTTTGGGGATTTCCTACGGCTTCAAAAAGACATCGCACCTCGGCGTCGATGCCGTGATCAACGTGCTTCCGCATCGCGGTCAGCGCGTTTTGGCGCTCATCTCTGCTGCGGCCTGTCTAGTCTATGCCGCGCTCCTGATGAAAGGCGCGTGGGACTACTGGGCCCCGTTTGCGGCGCTTCAGCCGACCGAGGGCCGCTGGTTCCCGCTGGGCTTCACCGAGAACGTCCGCGACCGTGCATTCTACGTCACCGATCAGGTGCCGATGCTCGGGATTTTCCGCTGGCTCGAAGACGCGATCAACTACGGCGACAGCTATGACAAGCTCCCGCGCGTTGTCCCCTACGCCATGATTCCGTTCTCCGCCGCGCTGATCCTTCTGCGCGTGGTTCAGGCCACGATCCGCATCATCGCCGGCAAACAAGCATCCCTGATCGTCTCGCATGAAGCCGAGGACGAGGTCGAGCGCGTCGCGCACGGCGAATACGAGGAATAACAACAATGGATGTCGTCTTTCTTTTCGCCATGGTGATTGGCCTACTGTTGATCGGTGTGCCGATCGCGGTTTCGCTCGGCCTGTCTTCCATGATCTTCCTGCTGGCCTTCTCGGACACCTCTCTCGCGTCCGTGGCCCAGTCTCTTTATCAGGCCATGGCAGGGCACTACACGCTCCTCGCCATCCCGTTCTTCATCCTTGCATCAAGCTTCATGTCGACGGGCGGTGTGGCCAAACGCATCGTGCGCTTTGCGATCGCCTGTGTGGGCCACTTCCACGGCGGTCTCGCGATTGCAGGTGTGTTCGCCTGTATGATCTTCGCCGCGCTCTCCGGGTCGTCTCCCGCGACCGTGGTTGCCATCGGTTCCATCGTGATCGCCGCAATGCGTCAAATGGGCTACTCCAAGGACTTCGCCGCAGGCGTCATCGCCAACGCGGGCACCTTGGGCATCCTGATCCCGCCGTCCATCGTGATGGTGGTCTACGCCTCCGCAACTGACGTCTCTGTGGGCCGTATGTTCCTCGCCGGTGTGATCCCGGGCATCCTCGCAGGCACCATGCTCATGATCGCGATCTACGTGATTGCGCGGATCAAAAAGCTGCCGAAGGGTGAATGGGCCGGCTGGGGCGAGATTGGTTCCGCCTTCAAAGACGCCTTCTGGGGCCTGATGCTCATCGTCATCATCATGGTCGGCATCTACGGTGTTCCGGGCATCACAGGGGCGATCTTCACCCCGACCGAAGCTGCCGCTGTGGCCTCCGTCTATGCGTTTCTTGTGGCCTCCTTTGTCTACCGTGACATGGGCCCGCTCGCAGACCGCGACGGCACCGGCCCCGTGCCGCTGATGTCGAAACCGCATGCGCTCGTGACCGCGTTCTTCCACAAGGACACCCGTCACACCCTGTTCGATGCGGGCAAGCTCACGATCATGCTCATGTTCATCATCGCCAACGCGCTGATCCTGAAACACGTGCTGACCGACGAACAAATCCCGCAGCAGATCGCAGAGGCCATGCTCTCCGCAGGCTTTGGCAAGATCATGTTCCTGATCATGGTCAACGTGATCCTGCTCATCGGTGGCCAGTTCATGGAACCGTCGGGCCTCATCGTGATCGTCGCACCGCTGGTGTTCCCGATTGCCATCGAACTTGGCGTCGACCCGATCCACCTCGGCATCATTATGGTCGTGAACATGGAAATCGGCATGATCACCCCGCCAGTTGGCCTCAACCTTTTTGTGACCTCCGGTGTCGCCGGAATGCCGATGATGGCCGTGGTCCGCGCAGCCCTGCCGTTCCTCGCGATCCTCTTCGTCTTCCTGATCCTCGTCACCTATGTGCCGGCGATCTCGACCTTCCTCCCCACCACACTGATGGGGCCGGAGATCATCACGAACTGATAGGGGCGGGCCTTCGGGCCCGTCTTTTTCGTGATCCAAATACTCAAAAAGAAACGGCGCGGCCCTAGTGGACGCGCCGTTTCTCTATTCAAAAATGCCTGCGATTAGTGGCGCGACGTGAGTTCTGCCAAGGCCTGCAAACGCTTGACCGCCTCGCCGGAGGCAATGCTCTCTTTGGCGATCTCGACGCCTTCTTTGAGGTTTGCGGCCTTGTCCGCGACAACGAGGGCCGCCGCCGCGTTCATCAGAACCGCATCGCGATAGGCGCCCGTTTCCCCGTTCAGAAGGTTCAGCATCGCTTTGCCGTTCTCCTCCGGCGTGCCGCCAAGGATGTCTTTGAGCGGGTGCACCGGCAGACCGGCGTCTTCAGGGTGGATTTCGCGGGACTCGATCTGGTTGTTTTCCAGAGCGGCCACAGAGGTCGCGCCCGTGATCGAGACTTCGTCCATCCCGTCGTGGCCATAGACGAGCCACGCTTTCTCGGAGCCGAGCATCTGAAGCGTCTCGGCCATCGGCCAGATCAGGTCCGGTGCAAAGGCGCCGGTCAGTTGGCGCTTCACGCCCGCGGGGTTGGTGAGCGGGCCGAGGATGTTGAAGATCGTCTTGCAGCCGAGCTCGACGCGCACAGGCCCAACGTATTTCATCGCAGGGTGGTGCATCGGGGCCATCATGAAACCGATGCCGATCTCGTTGATCGCTTCTTCGACAATGTCCTTGCCGACCAGGACGTTGATGCCGTTGACCGACATCGCGTCTGCGGAGCCGGATTTGGACGACAGGTTGCGGTTGCCGTGTTTGGCGACGGTCACACCTGCGCCCGCGACGACAAAGGCCGTGGCGGTGGAGATGTTCAACGTTCCAAGCCCGTCACCGCCCGTGCCGACAATGTCCATCGCGCCCTCGGGGGCCTTCACGGAAATGCAGTGCTCGCGCATCACTTTGGCGGCGGCGGCATACTCGGACACGGCCTCGCCCCGCGCGCGGAGCGCCATCAGAAGACCGCCCATCTGTGCAGGCGTTGCTTCGCCCTTGAACAGAAGATCGAACGCTTGTTCCGCCTGACCTCGGCTCAGAGGGCCTTCGGACGCGGCGAATATCAGGGGTTTCATTGCGTCGCTCATGCCGCTTCTTCCTCTTTGAGTTGGTTCAGGAAGGTCCGGAACATGTCGTGTCCATGCTCGGACCGGATGCTTTCCGGATGGAATTGCACACCTTCGATTGGCAGCTCTTTGTGGCGCAGGCCCATGATGGTCCCGTCCTTCAACTCTGCCGTGACTTCGAGACAGTCGGGTAGGGTGTCGCGGTCCACCACGAGCGAGTGATAGCGCGTGCCCTGCAGCGGGGAGGGCAGACCGGCGAAGACGCCTTTGCCCTCGTGATAAATCTCACCCATCTTGCCGTGCACGATTTCGTGGCACCGGACGACATTGCCGCCAAACGCCTCGCCGATGGACTGATGGCCGAGGCAGACGCCAAAGAGCGGAATGCCCGCATCTGCCGCCGCATGCACGAGCGGCACGCAAATGCCCGCTTCCGCAGGGGTGCACGGTCCGGGCGACAGCACGATACCTGACGGGCGCAGGGCCATGGCTTCCTGCACATTGAGCGCATCATTGCGGACCACATTTGCTTGCCACCCCAACTCGCCGATGTAGTGGACGAGGTTGTAGGTGAAACTGTCGTAGTTATCGATCAGGAGCAGCATGGTCCGAACCCTTGTGGTCGCAGCAAGACGCGCGGTGTTAAACGAAAAAAGCTCCGAAGGAGCCAACGGCATGATAAGGGGATGTTCCCGCCTTCAAGCCGCGTTATACATGTTCACATGGGTCGCAAAGGGTCAAGGGCAGGCCGCGATCCGGCCACGAGATTCATCCGGTTGTCTTGCGCAACTGGGTGGAGACGACAAGACACAAACCGCGCGCCAGTGTTGGCCACAAGACGGTTGAGGAGAGATGAGCATGGACCTTGGAGTTCTCAGGGGCGTTCTGTTTGGTGCGGTCGCGGGTTTTGCGATTTTGGTTGGCGCAAACGAATTTCTTGTTCCCGTCAAGATGACGCCAGTTGCGCCTGTGCAGGCCCCGAGCACGCCGGAGCCAACCACACCACCCGTCATGCCCGAGAGCGAGCCGACACCAGCCCCTGTGAAAGAGGCAGAAACCGAAGCGCCGATGCTCGAGCCGGAGGCCCCCGCGCCGTTGGAAGAGGCGCCCTTGGTCGAACTTGACGTGATCGAGCCCGAGGTCGAAGAACGTATCATCGAGGGGACGCCCTCCGCGCCGACCGACGTGGAAACCGGAACGCTCGGGGAAAAGGTCGGATCGTTCACGGAGCGAGACGACAGCCGCGTGTCCACGCGTCTTCCCTCTATTTCAAATGCCGCACCTGCAAACGCCCCCGAACATGTTGTCACCAGCAACAAAGTGTCGGCACTTTCGGCTCATTCCGTGCGCTTCACCGATGCGCCGCGCGGGCCGGTGATGAGCCTCATTCTCGTCGACATTGCGGAGCTGAACCCGAGAGACAAAACCATCTCCAATCTTCCGTTTCCTGTCACCTTTGCCGTGGATGCTCTGTCTGAAAAGGCGGAGGGGCGTGTGGGCGCCTATCGGCGTCAGGGGCTTGAGGTGTTGGCAATGATCGGTCTGCCCGAAGGGGCATCGCCGCAGGATGCTGCCGTAACCCTTGATCGCGTGGCCGAGATCGTGCCGAACACGATCGGGTTCCTCGATGTGCTGACCGCGTCGTTCCAGTCCTCGCGTCAAGTTGCGGCGCAGGTCATTGCGACCGCGCAGAGCACCGGGCGTGCCGTCGTCACCTTTCCGCACGGTCTGAACTCCCTCGAACAGGAAGCCACCCGCGCAAACGCACCTGCCGCGCTCGTCCTGCGGGACATTGACGGAGAGGGGCAGGACGTTGCGACGATCAAACGGTTTATCGAGAATGCGGCGCTTCAGGCGGGATCCGGAAAAACCGTTGTGCTCTTAGGGCGGTCGAAACCGGAAACGATCCAGGCACTCGCGGAGTGGTCCTTGGGCAATCGGGCGGCGTCTGTGACCATCGTCCCGCTGTCCTACCTCCTGACGCGCAACGCAAAATGATCGGGCAGGGGGCAGGGATCCAAGGCTCGTCGCCGTAACGATTTTCTTGACACCCTGCGACCTTTTGTCATCCAATTCTCCCGTAGACCGGTGAAAACCGGCAGGGAGGACATTTCTATGACGGATACGACTGTGGTGGCGGCTGCGCCACTGCCGGAAGTGGCGCGTTTGACGCTATCTGATTTACGGGCGGCACTGGCCGCAGGGTGGAAAGATTTCCGCCGCGCCAAGAGCTTCGGCTTTTTCTTTTCGCTGATCTACGCGCTCATCGGGCTAAGCTTCGTGCTGCTCGGCGCGGGCACGATGATGTGGACGCTCGCGATCTCTCTGGCATTTCCGCTCTTTGCTCCCTTCGCGGCTGTCGGCCTCTACGAGGTCTCCCGACGGCTGGAAGCAGGGGAGGCGATGGACTGGTATAAAATCCTCTCTGTTGTGGTGGCCGAAAAGGACCGCCAAATCCCGTGGATGGGCGCGATCATCGTCATCTATGTTTTGTTCTGGTCTTTCCTCGCCCACATGATCTTTGCGCTCTTTATGGGCCTGTCGGTTATGACCAATGTCTCGACGTCCTACGAGGTCTTTCTGACCCAGAACGGGCTGACCATGATTGCCGTGGAATTGGGTGTGGGGAGTATCCTTGCCTTTATCCTCTTTTCCCTGACGGTGACGAGCCTTCCGCACCTTTTGGACAAAGAAGTCGACTTCGTGACTGCGATGCTCATGTCGGTGCAAGTCGTGAAGCAGAACCCGGTCGTGATGCTCGTCTGGGCTGCGATGATTGCGGCTGCGTCTCTTTTGGCGATGGTGCCGCTGTTTCTTGGGCTGTTCATCGTTCTGCCGGTCTTCGGCCACGCGACATGGCATCTCTACCGCCGTGCGCTTGTCTGACGCTTATGGGTGACGCTTAACGGCGGCGGGCGGTGATCATCAGCAGGACGCCCGAGGCAACGATGATCGCCCCGCCGAGCAGTTCGAGCGCATCTGGACGCTCCCCGAACACGAGGGCTGCGAGGATCATTGCGAACAGCAGGCGGATGTAGCGGAAGGGCGTTACGACCGACAGCTCCCCCATCCGCATCGCCATGGTGAGGCTCGTATAGGCCATCACACCGATGACTGTCGCCAGCACCAACATGCCGGAGGCGGCGGCATCGGGCCAGACCCAGCCGCCATCTTTGACCGTGAGCACGAGCCCCGCCACGATCAGCGCAGCAAATCCCGTCACGCCGAGCTGCGCATAGGAGAGAACGGCGGGGGAGGCGCGCGTGGTCAGATCACGCCCCGCAAAGCCGAGCATTCCGAGCACCGCGAGGATCGACAACGGTGTGAACCCGTCGAGGCCGGGCCGGATGACGAAGAGCACGCCCACGAAGCCCAACGCAATGAGCGCCCACCGCCCACGGCTCACCTTTTCACCGAAGAAGATGACGCCCGCTGCGGCCACGACCAGCGGTGTCGCCTGTAGGATGGCAGAGGTTGCAGACAGCGTGGTGAGCGCGAGCGAGAGGGTGAAAAAGAGACGTCCCGTGATCTCGAACCCCGCGCGCAGGATCATCACAGGGGCGCCCATCACGGGGTGGATGAGGCGTTCGCGGTGTTTGAGGGTCAGGACGCCAAAGACCAGAGCGCCCCCCAGTCCGAAGAGCGTGAGCACCTGACCCACGGGCAGATGCTGTGACGCCTGTTTGATGGCCATGTCTTCAAGCGCAAAACAGGCCATCGCCAGCACCATGAGCGCGGCACCTTTCAGGTTGCCGGCTTTCAGCGCCTCGTGTGAATGGAGTGCGTGGGGCATGAAGAGGTGGCTACGACTAGAGGTCTTAGGACTTCAAATCGTCCGCGCTGAGCACCTGACATTCGACATCCGGCGGCAGGGGTGTCACGACTTCGAGCACATGGTTCAGCGCCACCACGCAATAGTGGTGCAGCGCGATGTTGTCTTCCATGGAGAGAAGGTCTTTCTGCACGTGGCGAAGAAACACGGCAGAGGGGTTCTCGCGAAAGAGGCTTGCGTAGGTTTCATTCTCGCCCGGACGGATTTGGCTCTCGTCGGTGATCTTGAACGAGACGTATTCATCGAAGCGAAGTGTGAACCGACGCGACCCCGGGCGGACCTCGATAATTGAAACCGGCCCGAGCATGTCGTCGACCACTGAACTGCCCGTGCCCGCAGGACCGGGTTCGCCCGGAATGCCCTCGTCGAAAATCGCGGTCAGGCGGCGTTCATCCATGCGCCCCATACGGAAATCCGCGAGGTAGAGGTTTTTCACCTTTTCAAGCTGTTTGAGCGCGTCGAGGGGCATGAGGGAAACTCCATTGAAAAAGGCGGCCTCATGCGGCCGCCTTTGAACTCGAGACTGCTGTCGCGATTACTCGGACGCGGTCGGTGCGGATGCAGCGGCTTTGCTGCCGGTTGCAAGCGGATCGTCAGCGCGCTGCACAGACCCTTCAAAATGCGCACCGGATTCGATGGCGATTGTTTTGTGGATGATGTCGCCTTCGACCTTTGCGGTCGAGGTGAGGCGCACTTTGAGACCACGCACGCGACCGATGATGCGGCCGTTTACGACGACGTCGTCTGCGGTCACTTCGCCTTTGATCGTGGCGGTTTCGCCAACGGTCAGCAGGTGCGCACGAATGTCGCCCTCAACGGTGCCTTCGATCTGGATGTCACCGGTGGTGCGCAGGTTGCCCACAACGGTCAGGTCCTGAGACAGCACGGATGCCGGCGGCTTTGCCTTTGCAGCAGGGGCCGATTTGAAATCGGGCGCAGGGCTTTTCGGCGTTGCAGGCTTGGCCGGAGCCGCCTCGGGTTTCTTTGCGTCCTCGCCCTGTTTCGGGCCCGGTTCGTTGATTCTGCTTTTAGAAAACATCGTTGGCAGCCTTAATATAAGTCATCGGATTGACAGCCTTGCCGCCCACACGCACTTCGTAGTGAAGGTGCGTGCCGGTGGACCGGCCAGAGTTCCCCATAGCACCGATTTGGTCTCCACGCGAGACCCTTTGACCCACTTTGACCAGAATCTGGGACTGGTGGGCGTAGCGGGTTTCGATGCCAAATTCGTGCTGGATCTTCACGAGACGACCATAACCGGATTGCCACCCAGCAAAAGTCACAACGCCGTCAGCCGTCGCGTAAATCGGTGTGCCGTATGCGGCCGCAAAGTCGGTGCCTTCATGCATCCGGCCCCAACGCGGGCCGAAGCCCGAGGTGTAGCGGAAGCTGCCCTTGATCGGCAGGGAGAAGGGCGCTTTCTGCGCCGCAATGCGGTAGAGGTTGAGCGCGTCCATACGTTCAATGATCGCGTTGGCGCGGGAACTGTCGGGGTCCGGTGTGCCATTGCGCGTCGAGAAGGTAATCGGCGTGAGCGGGCCGCCCTGACCGGAGTAGCCCCGCTTGACCGTCTCAATCAGATGGTCAGGGTCCATGCCGGCGGCTTTGAACATTTTGTCGAGCGGTGCAACGGAGACCGTCACGGCGTCTTCGAGTTGCGAGAAGATGCGGTCGTTCTTCTCTTCCATCAGACGCAGATCGGTCTCCAGCTCTTCCGCCTGCTGTAGCGCGCGGTTCGCGTTGATCACCATGTCGTCGCGTTCAACGGCTGTGGTGGAGAGCGCGACCGTGAGCGTGTCGAGCGTCGTCAGCATATCCTGATCGGACATGCCACGCTGATCCGCGTTCTCTCCATTAATCTGGGCTACGAGTTGGGCAACTTCGGCTTCTGCGTCTTGGCGATCCTTGAGCGCGCGGCGCAGGTTGGCCTGCACGACGTCGACGCCTTTTTCCAATTCCCGCACACGCTCTTCGGAGGCGAGCAACTGGCTCTGCATCTCGGAGATCTGTTCGAGGGCGGTTGTGAAGCGCTGTTGGGCGGCGGCGGCCTCTTCGGCGCGCATGTCGCGCTCGGAGGCGAGCTCGGCCAGACGGGTTTCAAACAGGACAAGGTCGCGGTTCGCCTGCTCGCGCAGGTTACCGGAGCCGATGCTGTCCATGAGAATGATCGCGGTTGCGATAATCATCCACGCCGCAAAGACTGTCGAGCCGGTGAAGGCGACCAATTGCGTTACCGGGGTGATCCGCAGATAGCGGGTGTCGTCATCCGATCGCACAAAGACCCGTCGTTCGGGGAATGTGCGCTCAAGCATGTGGTTGAGCTTTCTGATCATGGCTGAACTGAAACCGTCCTAAATCCCGTCCCTCTGATCCGCTCGAAGGTGTGTGCCAAAGGCGCAGGAGGAGCCGTCTACGCGACCTTTCCCTACCACTCCCAAGCGGTTGCAAGTCTGATAACGAAGCAGGGGGGAGGGGGCAACGATTTTGCCCCGTGATTTGCCGCATTCTTGTGCTATGCGCCGGAAACCACTCATTATTGGCGGTTTTTTGCCTATGTTTTCGCCAAACGATTAGGCGCTGCCGGGGCGAAGCAGCGAGTGAACGCCCCGACAACTCAATGTTTTCAGGCCCATGCCGGCGGCAGTTCATCCGCTAACGGCCAGTAGAAGTCCGGTGGCATACCGGCCTCGGCGCGCTTTTCCTCGTTGAAGGGCGGTTTCGTGCCTCCGGGGAAATAGCGGCGGACGAGGGCGTGGAATTCGTCTTTCGGGTCGATCCCCTGACGCCCGCAGAGGAAGTTGAACCATTTGGCGCCATAGGCCACGTGCCCGACTTCCTCAGCATAAATGACATCGAGCGCCGCGACGGTCTCTTTGTCTTTGGCTTGCGTGAAGATCTTGATCATACCCGGTGTCACATCAAGACCGCGGGCCTCAAGGACCATGGGCACCACAGCGAGACGGCCCATGATGTCGTCCACGGTATCCTCCGCTGCGCGCCACATGCCCGCGTGCGCAGGCAGGGCGCCGTAGAACGACCCAAGCGCCTCCAACCGGTCGCAGACGAGGTTGAAGTGTTTGCTCTCCTCATCCGCCGATTTCACCCAGTCGTCATAGAACCCGAGCGGCATGTCGATATCCGTGAACCGCGCCACGATGTCCCAATGCAGATCAACCGCGTTCAGTTCGATATGCGCGATGGCGTGCAGGATCGCGATGCGGCCTTCGGGGCTACCCGGCTTGCGCTTTGGCACATCGCGCGGGTTCAGGAGTTCCGGTTTTTCCGGACGTGACGGCTGAAGGGGCGGAGAGGCAGTGCCGATCTCGATCGGGGTGCCCGCCGAACGGCTCTCGCGCCACATCTCCGCGTAGCGATGGCTGAGCGCGGTTTTCTCGCGCCCATCCGCAGTCCGCAAAACGGCCTCCGCCATTTGCGCGAGGGTCAGGCTCATGCTTTGACGGCCTCAAGCACCTCTGCCGCATGGCCCGCGACTTTGACCTTCGGCCAGACCTGCGCGACCTTTCCGTCCTCATCAATCAGGAAGGTGGCGCGGACGATTCCCATAAAGGTTTTCCCGTACATGCTCTTTTCCTGCCAGACGCCGTAATCTTCGCAAACGGAGCCGTTTTCATCAGACAACAGCGGGATGCCAAGCGAATGTTTGGCGCAGAAGTTTTCGTGTTTCTTGACGCTGTCTTTGGAGACCCCGAACACGAGCGCCCCCGCAGCAGCGAATTCGTCCTTGAGCGCGGTGAAATCGAGCGCTTCGGTGGTGCAGCCCGGTGTGTTGTCCTTCGGGTAGAAATAGAGAACAACTTTCTGTCCGCGCAATGCGGAGAGGGTCACATCCTCACCTCCGTCGCGGGGCAGGGTAAAATCCGGTGCGGTCGAGCCAATCTCCAACATGTCCGTCGTCCTTCTCGTCTAAATCGTGAGTTGCAAGCAGATCAGCTTTCGTTTTAGGGCGCTTTGAGAGAAGATAAAACACGGTCGCGCATTTTCTGCAGTGACCGCCCGAAAACCGCGTGCGAGACCAACCGTTGTCCCAAGACCCCGCCACACCAGAGCTGGAGAAAACTCCGCCTGAGACCGCCGAGACCAAAGCGGATGTGACGGCTGTGGAAACGCCCGAGGCTGCGCGAGAGGCGAGGCGAAAAGCGCGCCGAGAGGCACGACGAAAGCGCAAGATTCATCACCGGATCGTCATCTGGACTCTGATCCTGTTGTTCGTTCTCACGGTTGCTTCGGGTGTGGCGTTTTTGGCCTTCACGGGGCGGCAAATTATTCTGCCGGATACGATCACCCAACAGATCGAACAACAGATCAATCGCGACCTGAACGGTCCGGAAGTGTCGATCGGTCAGGTTGTTACACTTGTCGAGCGCAATTTCGTCCCGCGCGTCACGGCGCGCAATGTCGGGTTTATTGATGCGAGCGGCGCAGAGATCGCGCGCTTCAACGAATTGCGGGCCGTTCTGTCGCGGGATGCTCTCAAAGAGTGGCAGCTGCGCCCCGATACGCTTCGGCTCCGTGGTGCGCAGATCACCGTGCGGAGGCGCGAAGATGGGGCGTTCTCGCTTGATTTCGGAGGCGCAGGTGGCCTCGCAGGATCCGGTGCGGATGTGCTCGAAGGCTTGGATAAGGTGTTCTCCGACGAGCCGCTCAACACCATTCGCACGGTTGAGGCACGCGACATCACTGTCACGCTCGAGGATGCACGCTCTGACCGGATTTGGCAGGCGACCGATGCTGTCGTCACGCTGTCGAATACGGAGACAGCGGTTGAAATCGGCCTGAACTTCGAACTGTTCAACGGGACAGAGGACCTCTCGGAAATCGAGCTGAGGTTCACTTCACATAAGGGCTCTCTGGCGACCTCGGTTTCGCTCAACATGACCGATGCCCCCACGCAGGACTTTGCCCTTCAAAGCCCCGCGTTGTCCTTCCTGTCTGTTGTCGAGGCGCCGGTGTCAGCCTCCATGCGTGCGGAGATCGACGGCGAGGGCTTGCTCAGTTCCTACTCCGGCACCCTGTCGATCGATGCAGGCCGGATCAACGCGGGGCAGGGCGCAGACCCGATCGCCTTCGAGGGCGCGCATGGCTATTTCGACTATGACCCAGAGCGTGAACGGATCACCTTTCCCGAGATCAAGCTTTCGACCGACGCTCTGGAGATGACGGGACGGGGGCATGTCCTGCTGTCCGAATTCGAGGGCAACTGGCCACAAGCATTCACCGGCCAGTGGCAATTCTCGGAGCTTAAGGTTGATCCGGAGGGCATGTTCGATGCGCCTCTGGTGTTCGATACCTTTTCCACTTCGGCGAAACTCCGACTGTCTCCCTTCACGCTCGACGTGGGGGAGTTCGCGCTCGAACGCGACGGCGTTTGGCTGCGTGGGCGGGGGCGGGCGGCGGCAACGCCGGAGGGCTGGGTTGCGGGGCTCGACCTGAACGCTGAGGAATTGGAGCAGTCCGATCTCCTCGCGCTTTGGCCTCCAGCGGCTGTTTCAAAGACGCGCCTGTGGCTGGCGGACAATATCAAATCGGCGACCTATCGCGACCTAGATCTCGCGTTCCGGTTCGCACCGGGGCAGACGAAGCCGACACTCGCACTCGATTGGGATTTCGACAATCTCGACCTGCGATTCATCAAGACCCTTCCGAATGTCAAAGGGGGGCATGGCTACGGCGCGATTTTTGATAATCGCCTGACGATTGCGGTCGATGGTGGCGAGGTCATGGCGCCCCAAGGCGGCATGGTCGATATGGCCGGCACCGTGCTCACCATCCCCGATATTTCGGTCAAGCCAGCGCGCATGGACATCGCGCTCCGGACGGCGTCGCCCATTGAGGCTGGCCTGTCGCTCATGGCGGAGCCGCCGTTCAGCATTCTGAGAGAGGCCGTGTTCGGGCCGGACGTTGCGACGGGATTTGCGGAGCTGCGCGGGCAGATTTCCTTCCCGCTGATCCAGAAGGTGATGACGGAAGATGTCAACTTTTTGCTGACGGGCAACCTGAATGACGTGGCTTCCGACCAACTGATGCCCGGTCAGGTTCTGAGCGCGGATCAACTCCGTCTCGTCGTCGATCCCTCCGGTGTCGCCATCTCCGGCGCGGCGAAGATTGGCACCGCGCAGATGAGCGGCCAGTGGCGCAAGAATTTCGGGCCGGAGCACAGGGGGCGCTCTGACATGACGGGCATCGCCCGCCTTGATCAGAACCTCCTCGACACGTTCAACATCCTTTTGCCGGAGGGCATGGTTTCCGGGGTGTCGGATGCGGCGCTGACAGTCGCACTCCGCAAAGGGGAACCGCCAGCGTTCAGCTTAATCTCCGATCTTATCGGGACGCGTTTGAGCATACCGGCGCTCGGGTGGGCAAAGGCTTCCGGCACCCAGGGCGAGTTCGAACTCGCCGGAATGGCGGGTCCTGCGCCCGAAGTCACTCGACTGGAAATTGCTGGCGCGGGCCTCTCTGCTGAGGGTGGGGCGGTGACGCTCGACAATGGCATCTTTCGGGATGTGAGTTTCGCGCGTCTGGCCCTCTTTGACTGGTTGGATGTGCCTGTCCTCATCGAGAGTCAGGGGCCCGATCGCCCTGTTCGCATCTCTGTGAACGGTGGCAGCATTGATCTCACACGCAATACCTTCGGGGCTGGCGGCGGCAGCGCGTCAGTGCCAATCGTGGCCACTCTCGATCGCTTGACGTTTGCGAAAACCCAGTATCTGACAGGCGTTTTGGCGCAGCTCACCGCGGGGCCGCTCGGGGTGAACGGGGACTTCCGTGGCTATCTCAATGGCACAGGGGCTCTGACCGGAACGCTCAGTCCCGGGGCCTACGGTCCGACAATTCAGGTGCGGTCCGAGGATGCAGGGTCTGTCGTGACGGCATCCGGCGTGCTTGGCAAAGCAGCGGGCGGGTCGTTGGCCGCGACGCTCACGGCCTTACCTGAAGATGGCGGATATCAGGGCCGTGCGGAAATCAAAAACATCCGTGTGCGCTCTGCTTCGACGTTGGCGGAATTGCTCTCGGCTGTTTCGGTCGTGGGGCTGCTGGATCAGATGGCGTCTGGTGGCGGCATCCTCTTTAGCACCGTACAGGCCGATCTGACGATCCGGCCTGGCACGATCACAGTCCGTGACGGCACGGCAGAGGGGCCGTCGCTTGGCATTTCCATGGAAGGCCTCTATGACGGCGCGGCAAACCGGTTGGACATGCAGGGCGTGATCTCTCCGGTCTATTTCATCAACGCGCTCGGTCAGGTCGTGTCGCGGAGAGGCGAGGGCTTGTTTGGCTTCACCTACACATTGACGGGACCGGCGAGGTCCCCGTCGATCATGGTCAACCCGCTCTCGATTCTGACACCCGGCCTGTTCCGCGAAATCTTCCGCTCGAAACCGGCGGGCGAGCCTTAGGGCCCAGAAAGACTGTCATGAAACTCTCTGATTTCGATTTTGATCTGCCAGAAGACCTGATTGCCACGCGCCCGGCGAAGCCGCGCTCGTCTGCCCGACTGCTGGTTGCGACGCCGGATGCGATGCACGACGGCCATGTAACGGATTTGGTGGACTGGCTTAATCCCAGCGACCGTCTGGTGCTCAATGACACAAAGGTGCTGCCCGCGCGTCTCACGGGCAAACGCGGGCGCGATACGGCGCAGGGGTGGCAAGAGGCCAAGATCGAAGTCACGCTTCTGGAGCCTCAGGCAGAGGGCGGCGTGTGGCGTGCGCTGATCAAACCGCTCAAGAAGGTGAAGGAAGGCGAGGAAATCCGCTTTTCCGACGATCTGTCCGCAACGCTTACCGCGAAAGAGGAGGGCGCGGCCTATGTGGCGTTCAACCTCACCGGCGAGGATTTTGATCGCGCGCTGGCGGAGGCAGGCTCCATGCCGCTCCCGCCATATATCGAAGCCAAGCGCAAAGCCGACGCGCAGGACAAGGAAGACTACCAGACCGTCTGGGCCCGTAATCTCGGCGCTGTCGCAGCCCCGACCGCATCCCTCCATTTTGACGAACCGCTGCTCAAACGTCTGATCGAGAAGGGCGTCGAATTCACTCATGTGACGTTGCACGTCGGGGCAGGGACCTTTCTGCCTGTGAAGGTCGACAATGTGGACGAGCACAAGATGCACTCGGAATGGGGCGAGGTCTCCGAGGGTGCGGCCATCGAGATCAACACCACCAAACAGCGCGGCGGGCGGGTGATCCCTGTCGGAACCACCGCTCTGCGCCTCATTGAATCCGCGGCACCTCAGCCCGGCGTGATCGCGCCGTTTCTCGGTGACACGGATATCTTTATCAAACCGGGATACGAGTTCCGGATCGCTGATGCGCTCATGACAAATTTCCATCTGCCGAAGTCGACGCTTCTCATGCTCGTCTCTGCTTTGATGGGCACGGAACGGATGCGTGAGGTCTATGCCCACGCGGTCGAGGACCGGTATCGGTTCTTCTCTTATGGCGATGCTTCGCTTCTCATACCCTGATCCCCCTTTTACCAAAGGGTCGAATCTGTCAGGCAGGACCAATGACACACGTATTGCGCACAACCTCTCCGCTCCTTCTCGGGATCATGCTTTTGATGATCGGCAACGGTCTACAAGGCACCCTTTTGGGTGTCCGCGGCACCGCCGAAGGGTTCTCTACCTTCGAGATCTCTATTGTCATGTCCGGCTATTTCGCGGGGTTTCTCGGGGGATCTCAGGCCGCGCCGCGCCTGATCCGGCGCGTCGGGCACGTGCGCGTGTTTGCGGCGCTGGCCTCGTTTATTTCGGCCGCGCTCATTCTCTTTCCCGTGGCGACGAACCCGTGGGTCTGGACCGCGCTGCGTATCGCGCTCGGGTTCTGTTTCTCGGGGGTGTATGTGACGGCGGAAAGCTGGCTGAATAACTCCACGTCGAATGACCAGCGCGGCAAGGTGCTCTCCGCCTATATGCTGGTGCAGACGCTCGGCATCATCGTCGCTCAGGTGATCCTCGCCCAAGGCGACCCGTCCGGCTACGTGCTCTTCATCATTCCATCTGTGCTCGTGTCGATCTCGTTCGCGCCGATCCTTCTGGCGGTGACACCAACGCCGGCATTCGATACGACAAAGCCGATGACGCTGCGCGAGTTGCTGCGCGCTTCACCGCTCGGCTGTGTCGGGATGTTCCTGATGGGCGGTGTCTTTGCCTCACAGATGGCCATGGCCGCAGTCTACGGCGGGCAGGCCAACTTTAACCTCGCGCAGATTTCCGGCTTTGTGGCCGCAATCTACCTCGGCGCGCTCGTGCTTCAGCTTCCGATCGGCTGGCTGTCGGACCACTCCGACCGTCGTAAAGTGATCCTCGGGGCAGCCGGTGTCGGGGCCTTGGCCTGTCTCTTCGGGACGCTTTTCTCTAGCACCTACATTTTTATCCTCGCCGCGGGCTTTGTCGCAGGCGGGATGGCAAGTCCGCTCTATTCCCTGCTCATCGCGCATACCAATGACTATCTCGAACCGGAAGATATGGCGGCTTCGTCTGGCGGTCTGATCTTTATCAACGGGGTTGGCGCCGTGGGTGGTCCGCTCATCGCAGGTTGGCTGATGGGAGCCGTGGGCCCGCGCGGGTACTGGCTCTTCCAATTCGTGCTCATGGGGGGGCTCGCCCTCTATGCGATGTGGCGTATGACCCGACGCGCATCGGTCTCTGTCGAGGACAGCAGCGCCTATGTCGCCGTCTCGCCGTCGTCCACGCCTGTGGTTGCGGAAGTCGCGCAAGAAGTTGCCATTGAGATGGCAGAAGAGGCACAAGCGCTCGAAGAAAATGCAGAGGAACGCTCGTAAAGGTGTTTTTACGCAACATCTGATAACGTGACCCAATGTCGCGCATAATTAACTTGCCGGTCTTCATTCCTTTTGTAACGCTTGTGTAAAGACATGCCGTCAAAAGGAGTGAGGAAGATGGCAAACGCACAGGCACAAGAGAAAACCCCGGAAGATATTCTGGCCTTCTGGCTGGATGGGCTGACGCCGGCTGACTGGTATAAGGCTGACGCCGATCTCGACCAGCGCATCCGTGACGAGTTCCTTCCAACATGGGAAAAGGCTCAGGAGGGTGCGTATTCTCTTTGGCTCACGTATCCTTCCGGAGCGCTTGCCTACATCATCCTGACGGACCAAATGCCGCGCAATATGTTCCGCGGCGACGCGTGTGCATTTGCGATGGATAACGCCGCCCGCGCGGCGGCGAAGGCTGCGATCGACAAAGGGTGGGATCTGCGCATTGACTCGCCCGCGCGTCAGTTCTTCTACTTGCCGCTCATGCACTCAGAGAGTCTCATGGATCAGGAGCGTTGTGTGCGCCTGATGTGTGAGCGCCTCGAAGGCGGTGAGAGCAACCTTCTGCACGCCAAAGCGCACCGCGAGGTGATCCGCCTGTTCGGTCGCTTCCCGTATCGCAATGAGGCCCTGTCCCGCTCGACCACGGCACCGGAAGCCGCGTTCCTGTCTGGTGGCGGCTATGCGGCCGTCTACAACGGATTGAACGAGGTCCGCGCGGCATAACTCGCGCTAGCTGGCCTCAAGGTATTGGACCCGTCGCTTGACCAGCGGCGGGTCTTTTCGTTTCCTAATCGGAAGACGCGCCATCTATGCGTTTCCAGGAGCAGCTATGCGCATAGCGGGATGCAGCCTTTCATGCGGGCCGCGTCTAAAAAGTTGCTCCGTTTTTGGGGATAGTTTAATATCAAACTAATATTCGACGCGCCGTTGAGGTGCAGACGATTCACGCGATAGACTTTGTTATTCGCTCTACTCGAAGATCCTGGGAGGACTTTATGGCTGAAACGAACTTCGACCTCGTTGTAATCGGGGCTGGCCCTGGTGGGTATGTTGCTGCGATCCGTGCGGCACAGCTTGGCCTGAAAGTCGCCTGTGTAGAGCGTGAGAACCTCGGCGGCATTTGTCTGAACTGGGGCTGTATCCCGACGAAGGCGCTGCTGCGTTCGGCTGAAGTCTTCCACAACATGCACCGCGCCAAAGAGTTCGGCCTGTCGGTGGAGAATGTGGGCTTCGACCTCGATGCCATCGTCAAACGCTCCCGCGGCGTGTCCGCGCAGATGAACGCGGGGATCAAGGGCCTGTTCAAGAAGAACAAAGTCACCTCGATCATGGGTGAGGCGAAACTCGCCGGTAAAGGCAAGGTCTCCGTCAAAACCGACAAGGGCGAAGAGACCCTGACCGCAAAGAACATCATTGTGGCAACCGGCGCGCGTGCCCGCGAACTTCCGGGACTTGAGGCCGACGGCGATCTCGTATGGACCTACCGCCATGCGCTCGTCCCCAAACGGATGCCGAAGAAACTCCTCGTGATCGGCTCCGGCGCCATCGGCATTGAATTCGCGTCCTTCTACAACACGCTCGGCGCAGAGACGACGGTCGTCGAGGTTATGGACCGCGTGCTTCCGGTCGAGGACAAAGACATCTCCGCGTTTGCGAAGAAGCAGTTTGAAAAGCAGGGCATGAAAATCCTGCAGAAAACCACGGTCAAGAAACTCGACCGCGGCAATGGCAAGGTCGTTGCTCACTTTGAAGCGGGCGGCAAAACCTCGACCGAAGAGTTTGACACGGTCATCTCCGCAGTCGGCATCGTTGGCAACGTGGAGGGGCTCGGCCTCGAAGAAGCGGGCGTGAAAATCGACCGCACCCACGTCGTGACCGACGAATACTGTCGCACCGGTGTGGATGGTCTGTTCGCGATCGGCGACATCGCAGGCGCGCCGTGGCTCGCCCACAAAGCCTCGCACGAGGGTGTGATGGTCGCAGAACTGATCGCAGGCGAGAAAGCCCACCCGATCAAGCCGAACACCATTGCTGGCTGCACCTACTGTCACCCGCAGGTTGCCTCCGTCGGTCTGACCGAGGAAAAGGCGAAAGAAGCGGGCTATAAAGTCAAAGTCGGCAAATTTCCCTTCATCGGCAACGGCAAGGCCGTTGCAATGGGAGAGGCCGAAGGTCTCGTGAAAACGGTGTTCGACGAAAAGACCGGCGAACTTCTCGGTGCGCACATGGTTGGCGCGGAAGTGACCGAGATGATCCAGGGCTACGTCATCGGCCGTCAGTTGGAGACCACCGAAGAAGACCTCATGCAAACCGTCTTCCCGCACCCGACCATGTCCGAAATGATGCACGAATCCGTGCTCGCAGCCTACGGTCGCGCGCTCCACATTTGATCGGAGTGCGGAAACGCATTTAAGGATTTTGAAAGGCGTCTGAAGAGAAGTGGACGCCTTTCATACGTTTTTGGGTGGATTTGCATAAATTCATGCACCCCTCGCGCGCATTCATCACGATCTGTGATGCTCTTAATAATTCGCGCCCCTCTTGTGCATAAATGCGGGTCATGTAATCTGACCTACATGACTGATTGGGATTCTCTTCGTTACATTCTCGCGGTTGCGCGTGAGGGCGGCCTGTCCGGCGCCGCTCGCGTGCTTGGTGTCAACCACGCCACCGTGTCCCGCCAACTTGCAAAGGCCGAAGATGCCGCCGGTGTGCGCTTCTTCACCCGTCTTGCCTCCGGCCTTCAGGCCACGGAGGCTGGTCAGGTCGCAATTGCCCACGCCGAAGAAGTCGAAGCGCGCATGGTCGCCCTCGACATGGCTCTGGCTGCGCGCGACGAGACCGAACAGGGTGAACTGAAGATCACGACGCCGCCGCTCTTGTCCGGTGATCATTTTGCGGATGACATTCGCGAATTCAAACGCCTACACCCCGGGATCGATGTGCATCTTCTCGGCGCGACAGAGGTTCTGAACCTCCACCGCCGTGAAGCCGATGTTGCGATCCGTGTGACGCAATCGCCGGAAGAAAGCCTTTGGGGCCGAATGGTCACGCGCCAGCGCGCCGGTTGGTTCGCGTCGCCCGAGTTCATCGAGAAATATCAGGATGTGCTCGACCGCAAGGACACGGACACCGTGCTGCCCTACATCGCATTCTCCGCATGGTTTGCGACTTCGCCTGCCGGGTTGTTCTCCGACCTGCCGCCGTGTCGGCCTGCGATCAAAACCGATGACATGTTGTCCGCCATGGCGCTTGCCCGCAAAGGTGTCGGCATGGTGCGCACGTCGAACTTCCTCGGCGAGTCCGATCAGGGGCTCGTGCGTGTGCCGGGCATTCCTTTGTCGGATCACACTCCGGTTTGGGTTCTCACGCACCCCGACTTGCGCCACGTGCCCCGTGTGACAGAGTTCATGCGCTTTATCGCCGGTCGATTTACAGCGCGGCGTTCACTCTACATGGGACCGGATGACGAAGCTTCAGACACTGCGACGCGCTCTGACGGTGCCAAGCTTGAAGGCACAGTGTCCGAGGCCGCCCAGTAAAGGCCCGAAGCTTTGTGAAGGCGGCTTAGCGGTTCGGATCTTCGATCACAGAAAATGAAACGCGCCACGTCGGGAGGATGATGTGGCGCGTTATCTTTTGTGGGGCCTATGCCCCTCAGACGTTGTGCAGCTCACCGCCGCCGGAGACCCAGTTGTGCAGGCCGCCGAGGTTTTCAACGTCCTCATGACCGAGACGTTTCAGGAGGCTCACTCCGCTCGAAGAGCGGGCGCCGGAGGCGCAGTAGAGAACCTTCTTCGTCTTGGTGTCTTTCATTTCCGGCAGGCAGGTCGGTGAGTTGGGATCACAGAGACGCTGCAGGTCGGGGAGCGGGGCGTGGATCGCGCCCTTCGCGGTTCCGGACATGTGCAGCTCCATTTTGTCGCGCACATCCACGAGCACGGTCGTGCCAGCATCCAGACCGGCCTTCACATCTTCGACGGAGATTTTCGGCCCGCCGCCAAACAATCCGAACATAGTGCATTTCCTTTGCAGTCATGTCTTTTCAGTTGCCTTCGTTTTACGGCTGCACGGGGGCTCTGTCTGTGATGAAGTCACCTAGAGCCGCACGCAGGTCCGTCTCCTCCGCAAAACGGATGAAATTTCTTGCGAGACGATCAAAAGTTCTTGTTATGTTCTCAGTTTCTGGTTGGATAGATGCGCGTCCTCTCCTAGATAGGACATGTTCAGAAAGAGCGGATGGGGCCATGGCCGAATTAAAGTCTATCGAAGTGCGCGGCGCGCGTGAGCACAATCTCAAGAGCGTGGATGTCGATATCCCGCGCGATGAGCTCGTGGTGATCACGGGGCTGTCCGGATCCGGCAAGTCCTCTCTCGCTTTTGATACGATATACGCAGAGGGCCAGCGCCGCTATGTGGAGAGCCTCTCCGCCTATGCGCGTCAGTTCCTCGACATGATGGGCAAGCCGGATGTGGACCACATCTCCGGTCTGTCTCCCGCGATCTCGATCGAGCAAAAGACCACATCGAAAAACCCGCGGTCGACTGTCGGCACAGTGACGGAGATTTACGACTACCTGCGTCTGCTCTTTGCCCGCGCAGGAACGCCCTACAGCCCCGCCACAGGAGAGCCGATCGAGGCCCAGCAGGTGCAGGACATGGTGGACATCACCATGCGGCTCGAAGAGGGGACGCGCGGCTATCTCCTTGCCCCCATCGTCCGTGACCGCAAAGGGGAATACCGCAAAGAGTTTCTCGAACTGCGCAAGCAGGGCTTCCAGCGTGTGAAGGTCGATGGCGAGTTCTATGACCTCGATGAACCGCCGACCCTCGACAAAAAGTTCCGCCACAACATCGACGTGGTCGTGGATCGGATCGTCGTGCGTGAAGGTTTGGAGACACGACTGGCAGACAGCATGCGCACAGCGCTTGATCTCGCAGACGGGATCGCGATCCTAGAGACCGCGCCGCGCGACGACAGCGAACCGGAGCGCATTACCTTTTCCGAAAACTTCGCCTGCCCGGTGTCGGGGTTCACGATTCCGGAAATCGAACCGCGCCTGTTTTCGTTCAACGCGCCCTTCGGTGCGTGCCCTCACTGCGATGGTTTGGGCGTTGAACTATTCTTTGACGAACGTCTCGTCGTGCCGGATGCGGCGCTCAAAGTGGCCGATGGTGCGATTGCGCCATGGCGCAAAGGCAAGACGCCCTATTTCCTCCAGACCATCGAAGCACTGGCCAAACACTATGGGTTCAAACCCTCGACCCCTTGGAAGAGCCTGCCTGCCAAGGTTCAGAAAATGTTCCTCTACGGTTCCGGCGAGGAGGAAATCCAGTTCCGCTATGACGATGGAGGCCGCGTCTATCAGGTGGAGCGCACTTTCGAGGGCGTGATCCCCAACATGGAACGCCGCTACCGCGAGACGGACTCGAGCTGGGTGCGCGAGGAATTCGAACGCTATCAGAACAACCGCCCTTGCGGGCATTGCGGCGGCTATCGTCTCCGCGAAGAGGCGCTGGCGGTGAAGATCGACCAGCATCACGTCGGGCAGGTGGTCGAAAAGTCGATCCGAGAGGCCTACGCGTGGATCGACGGCGTGATGGAGACCCTCAGCCCGCAGAAGCAGGAGATTGCCCGCGCCATCGTGAAGGAAATCCGCGAACGCCTCGGGTTTCTCAACAACGTGGGTCTCGAATACCTCACCATGTCGCGCAATGCGGGGACGCTGTCGGGCGGGGAAAGCCAACGTATCCGCCTCGCGTCGCAGATCGGCTCCGGCCTTCAGGGCGTGCTCTATGTGCTCGACGAGCCGTCCATCGGTCTGCACCAGCGTGACAACGACCGTCTGATCGGCACGCTCAAGAACCTCCGCGATCAGGGCAACACCGTGATCGTCGTCGAGCATGACGAGGACATGATCCGCGAAGCCGACTACGTCTTCGACATGGGGCCGGGCGCGGGTGTCCACGGCGGTCAGGTCGTGTCCAAGGGCACGCCGAAAGCGATCGAAGGCGATGCCGCCTCTCTCACCGGTCAATACCTGTCCGGCACGCGCGAGATCGCGGTGCCCGCAGAACGGCGCAGGGGCAATGGCAAGAAAATCACCGTCGTAAAAGCGACCGGCAACAACCTCAAAGAGGTGACGGCGGACTTCCCGCTCGGCCAGTTCCTCGTGGTCTCTGGTGTGTCGGGTGGCGGGAAATCGACGCTCACCATCGAGACACTGTTCAAAACCGCCTCCATGAAGCTCAATGGCGCGCGCCAGACGCCTGCGCCCTGCGAGACGATCAAGGGTTTGGAACATCTCGATAAAGTCATCGACATTGACCAGCGTCCCATCGGTCGCACACCGCGCTCCAACCCAGCCACCTACACAGGGGCTTTCACCCCGATCCGCGACTGGTTCGCCGGTCTGCCGGAGGCGAAGGCGCGGGGTTACAAACCGGGGCGCTTCTCCTTCAACGTCAAAGGCGGGCGGTGTGAGGCCTGTCAGGGCGACGGGGTGATCAAGATCGAGATGCACTTCCTCCCCGACGTCTATGTCGAATGCGAAACTTGTAAGGGCAAACGCTACAACCGCGAGACGCTCGAAATCCAGTTCAAGGGCAAGAGCATTGCGGACGTGCTCGACATGACAGTCGAGGACGCGCAGGAGTTCTTCAAAGCCGTGCCGAGCATCCGTGAAAAGATGGATGCGCTCATGCGTGTGGGCCTCGGCTATATCAAAGTCGGCCAACAGGCGACCACGCTTTCGGGCGGGGAGGCGCAGCGCGTTAAGCTGTCTAAGGAGTTGGCGAAACGCTCCACGGGCCGGACGCTCTATATCCTCGATGAGCCCACGACTGGTCTGCATTTCGAAGACGTGAAGAAGCTACTCGAAGTGCTGCACGAGTTGGTGGATCAGGGCAACTCGATGATCGTCATCGAACACAACCTTGACGTCATCAAGACCGCCGACCACATCATCGATATCGGTCCCGAGGGCGGCGATGGCGGCGGGCGCATTGTGGCGACCGGCACTCCGGAAGAAGTCGCGGCGGTTGAGGCGTCTCATACGGGGCGGTATCTCAAGCCGATGTTGGAGAAGATCGCGACTCGCGGAAAGTCTAAGAAAACCAAACAGAAAGCCGCAGAGTGAGCCACACTGTGAGCCAGTTGCCGAAACTTGGCGCGCTTGCGGTCTGTGTGCGGGACGGGCGGTTTTTGCTCGTCCAGCGCAGCAAGGAACCAGACCTCGGCAAATGGGGCTTTCCGGGCGGTCATGTCGAGCTTGGCGAGAGCATCACAGAGGCGGCGGAGCGCGAGCTATTCGAGGAGACGGGGATCACCGCGCGGGGTGTGACCTCACTCGGAGAGCGCAGCCTGATCACGCCGGATCATAACTTTCTCCTTATCGCGATCCTCTGTGCGGATGCAGTGGGAGAGGCTGTTGCCGCGGATGATGCCGCCGCTGTGTGTTGGAGCAGCTTAGATGATATGAAGAGCGGCGCTCTGCCGCTCTCCGACGGTGTTGTCGCGCTGGCCGAGCGGGCGCTCACACATGATGCGGTTGCATCTCATGGCGGCGCAGACCTCTGAGCGCGTAGGCAAGCAGCCAGAGCGCCCCGAGACCGGCAAAGATCGCCACACCCCATTCAGATCCCCAGTTCTTTACGACGATCCCAATCAGTGCCCACGCAACGCCGAGCGGATAGAGCGGCGCATCCGGACGGGTGCGTGCGACGAGCATGGTGGTCAGGAGCGCACCGGCGAGGCAGATATAGGCCCATGTGACGTCCCCGAAGAAGATGCCATAGCCCGCGCCGACATAACCAAGGGAGGCAAAGGAGGCGGCTGTGAGCCAACCCGCAAAGAGCGCGACGGGGGCGCGGGCCAGCCACGGATCAAGGACGGGCGCCTTCTGCATCGCGATAATGGCGCCGAGGAGCATCAGGTAGATCAGCACGGTCGCTGCAATCGGGGACATGGTCGCGATGGTGAGCCACGGTGTGCCGATGACGAGGGCCGCAATCAGTGGCGCGCGCATGGGTTCCCAGTCAGTCGCAGTTGCGCGGCGGAAGAGGCCGAAGCCGGTGGAGATGATCAGCCAGAGGTAAATCACGCCCCAGATGGAAAACGCATAGCCCGCGGGTCCGATTGGCGCATTCGTTTGCGGGATCGGGAAGTCGGCGGGGTCATAGCCTTTGAAATCCGGCGCGATGAGAGGGCCGACGATGGCGAAGGCGAGGGCGGAGATGAAAGCGAGCAGGGGTGTCAGGCGCATGGGATTTTCCTCTTTGGGAAGAAAACGCGCGAGGCCCGTGTTTGGTTCATTTCTGTTTGAAAACAGCATGAAAAAAGGCGCCCGATGGGGCGCCTTTGAATGAGTATTTGTGCCAAGAAGAAGATCAGGCGAGGGTGCCCTCGGCGGTCAGCGTCAGCTTGCCGCGCAGGTAGGGCGACAGAGCCTCTGGCAGGGTGACAGAGCCGTCTTCGTTCTGGCCGTTCTCTAGCACCGCGATGAGCGTACGACCGACCGCGAGGCCGGAGCCGTTGAGCGTGTGTACGAATTCCGGCTTGCCGCCGTCTTTCGGTTTGAAACGGGCGTTCATGCGGCGGGCTTGGTAGTCGCCTGCGGTGGAGACGGAGGAGATTTCGCGATATTTGTTCTGACCGGGCAGCCAGACTTCGAGGTCGTGGGTGCGTTTCATGCCGAAGCCCTGATCGCCGGAGCAGAGTTTCACGGTGCGGTAGGGCAGGTTCAGCGCCTCAAGGATGTTTTGCGCCTGTTCGGTCATGCGGGCATGTTCGGCCTCGGATTCGTCCGGGTGGACGATGGAGACCATTTCGACCTTTTCGAACTGGTGCTGGCGAAGCATACCGGCGGTGTCGCGTCCGGCGGAGCCTGCCTCGGAGCGGAAGCACTGGGTGTGCGCGGCGTAGCGCATGGGCAGTTTGGCCTCGTCCACAACTTCGCCGTTCACGAGGTTGGTCAGCGTCACTTCCGCCGTCGGGATCAGCCACCAGCCGTTGGTGGTTTTGTAGCTGTCCTCGCCGAATTTCGGGAGCTGGCCGGTGCCGTACATCATCTCTTCGCGCACCATGACGGGCGTGATGGCTTCGGTCAGGCCATGCGCGTCGACGTGGGTGTCGAGCATGAATTGCGCCAGCGCGCGGTGGATGCGGGCCACAGCGCCGGACAGCACGACAAAGCGCGCACCGGCGAGTTTCGCACCGGATTCGAAATCCATACCGTCCACAACACCGGCGAGTTCGTAGTGCTCTTTCGGCGTGAAATCGAAGCTGCGCGGCGTGCCCCAGCGGTGAATCTCGACGTTGTCGTTCTCATCCGCCCCGTCCGGCACGTCGTCATACATGATGTTCGGAAGGCCCATGAGCATCTCGGTGAGACGGGCGTCTTCTTCTTTGGCTTCCTCGTTCAGGCGGGCGATTTCGGCCTTTTTCTCGGCCACAAGCACGCGGAGGCGTTCAAACTCGGCCTCGTCGCCTTTGGCCTTGGCCGCGCCCACGAGTTTCGATGCTTTGTTCTGCTCTGCCTTGGCTTCCTCGGCGGCGGCGATTTTCGCGCGGCGGTCAGCATCGAGCCCCAGGACCTCGGAGGACACCCCGGACAGTCCACGGCGCGCCATAGCGGCGTCGAACGCTTCGGGGTTTTCACGAATGGCCTTGATGTCATGCATCGGTCTGGTCCCTTGGGTGGTTGAATGTCACGGAGGCTTATGCCTCAGGGCGCGAGGGGGATCAACGGGGAGTTAGGGTTAGGGAGTGCGGAGTTGTGGGGGACGTAGGCGGAGGGATACTCTTTTATGACCAAATTCAGCTCATCAGTTAGCGTAACTTTAAAATCAGTCATGCAAAGGCTCTGTAAAATCAGGTGATCGCCCCTATATCACCACCAAACATCTGATCTGAGAACCCCAAAGGACTTGCCCTATGACTGCGAAAGCCATTCACTCCTGTATCCGTGTGCTCGATGAGGAGCGGTCGGTGCGGTTTTATCAGGAAGCGTTCGGGTTGATGGTGGCGGACAAGCTGGATTTCCCTGACTTTGCCCTGATTTACATGTCGAACCCCGAGAGTGCGTTCGAGCTGGAGTTGACGGTGAACAAGGGCACCGTGGAGCCCTATGACCTCGGCAACGGCTACGGGCATTTTGCGGTGTCGGTGGCGGACCTTGAGGCCGAACATGCGCGGTTGACGGAAGCGGGGTTGGCGCCGGGCAAGATTGTCGATTTTGCGCCTGCTGGGACCCGTGTGGCGAAGTTCTTTTTCATCACGGACCCTGACGGCTACAAGATCGAAGTGATCCAGCGCGGCGGGCGTTTCCTCTGAGCCGGATCAAAGCCCTGTCATCGCGGCGGGCTCTTGCTGGACAAGGGTCAAACACGCGGATAGGGTGCGCGCCAAATTCACGGGTGGCGAGGGGCCATCCGCCTTACCAATAAAGGGACCAAACCATGTTCGTGACCCCCGCTTATGCCCAGGCCGCAGGTGCCGGTGCGCCCAACGCAGCTTTCCAATTCCTGCCGCTGATCGCGATTTTCGCCATCATGTATTTCCTGATGATCCGTCCTCAGCAGAAAAAGATGAAAGAGCACCGCGCAATGATTGATGCCGTGCGTCGCGGCGATGAGGTTGTGACCGCTGGCGGCATCCTCGGCAAAGTGGTCAAGGTGCGCGAAGACGCCACCGTCGAAGTCGAGATTGCCGACGGCGTGAAGGTGAAGGTCCAGAAAGCGACCCTCGCCGCTGTGGTCTCCAAGACCGAGCCTGCGGCAGAGGCCTGATCTACGCAAACCTTTTGAGGCCCGCCGCTTGAGCGGGCCTTTTCCATTTCTGATACGACGTCTTTAGGACACCTCCATGCTGCAAATGCCTCTTTGGAAACGGATCATGATCTGGGGCTTCGTTGCCCTCGGCCTGATCACGGCGCTTCCCAACATCTTCTACCCGCGCGTTGAGTCGCATAACGATGCTCTCGTGGCGATCGAGACCTCGGGGGAGACTGCCGAGCGGGCCGCAGCGCGGGATGCATGGCCGTCGTTTTTGCCATCGGCGCTTGTGAACCTCGGTCTCGATTTGCGGGGCGGGGCGCATTTGCTCGGTGAGGTGAATGTCGAAGAGGTCTATGCAGCGCGTATGGATGCGCTCTGGCCGGATGTGCGCGATGCGCTGCGGGATGAACGCGCCACTGTTGGCACGATCCGCCGTTTGGATGCGCCCGAGGGCCAGCTCCGCGTGCGGATCACGGAACCGTCGGGCATGGAGACCGCTCTGCGGGCCGTGCGCGAACTTGGCTCTCCGGTCGTGTCGCTGTCGTCTGTCGGTGAGGATGACATCGACGTCTCTGCCGTGGATGACGTGATCACTGTGCAACTGTCCGAGGCGGAAAAAGCCGCGACCGACACACGCACGATGGAGCAATCGCTCGAAATCATCCGCCGCCGTGTGGATGAGGTCGGTACGCGTGAACCGACGATCCAGCGTCAGGGCGACAACCGTATTCTCATTCAGGTGCCGGGCATTGGCTCTGCGGCTGAATTGAAGTCGCTGATCGGGACCACGGCAAAGCTGACGTTCCATCCGGTCGTGGGCCGCACCACCGATCCGGATCAAGCCCCGGGCGCGCGCAACATGATTGCACCGGCTCTGAACGAGAGCGGCGTGTACTACATTCTCGAACAGACCGCAGTTGTCTCCGGCGATGAACTGACGGACAGCCAGCCGGCGTTTGACCAGAACGGGCGTCCGTCTGTGACCTTCCGCTTTAACCCGACGGGTGCGCGCAAGTTCGGCGATTACACGGCTGAAAACGTCGGTGCGCTGTTTGCCATCGTGCTCGACAACGAGGTGATCTCCGCGCCGCGTATTCAGGACGCGATCCGTGGTGGCTCCGGTCAGATCACCGGCTCCTTCACCGTCGAAGAGGCAACGGAACTGGCCGTGCTGCTCCGTGCCGGTGCGCTTCCGGCGAAGATCAACTTCCTCGAAGAACGGACCATCGGGCCGGAGCTTGGTGCAGACAGTATTGACGCGGGCAAGGTTGCGACGATGGTCGCCTTTGCCGCCGTGCTGCTGTTCATGGGGCTGGCCTATGGCCTGTTCGGAATCTTTGCCAACATCGCCCTCGTGATCAACGTGGGGCTGCTCTTTGGCCTTCTGTCTGCCATCGGCGCGACGCTCACGCTGCCTGGTATCGCGGGGATCGTCCTCACGGTCGGTATGGCCGTGGACGCCAACGTGCTGATTTTCGAACGTATCCGCGAGGAGTTGAAAAACTCCAAATCCACGGGCCGCGCCATCGAGCTTGGCTATGAAAAGGCGCTGTCGGCCATTGTGGACGCGAACATCACGACCTTCATCACCGCTGCGATCCTGTTCGTCATGGGTTCCGGTCCGGTGAAGGGCTTTGCTGTCACCCTCGCGCTCGGTCTGATCACCTCGGTGTTCTCCGCGATCTATGTGACCCGCGCGATGGTTGTCATCTGGTATGGCCGCAAGAACCGTAAGGGCTGGAAGCTCAACGGCGTGCACCTCGTGCCCGCAGAGACCGCGATTGACTTCTTCAAACGCGCCAAAGTTTCGTTCGGCTTCTCCGGCCTTCTGGTCGCAGGCGCTCTGGCCGCATTCCTCGCAATTGGCCTGAACTTCGGTATCGACTTCAAGGGCGGCACGACCATCCGGACGCAGTCTGAAACGGCTGTGGACGTGGGTGAATATCGTGACGCGCTCGCAGATCTCGGTCTCGGCGACATCACCATCACCGAAGTGTTCGATCCGAACTTTGATGAGAACCAGCACGTCGCCATGGTCCGCATTCAGGCCCAGGACGAAGTGGAGGCGATCACGCCGGAAACCGTCGCTGCCGTCGAAGCCGCGCTGCAAACGGTTGATCCGTCGATCACCTTCCCGAGTGTGGAATCCGTGGGGCCGAAAGTGTCCGGTGAATTGATCTGGACTGCGGTCGAGGCCGTCTGTGCCGCGATTGCTGCCGTGCTCTTCTACATCTGGCTCCGGTTCGAATGGCAATTCGCGCTAGGTGCTGTGGCCGCGCTCGTCCACGACGTTGTCATCACCATTGGTGTGTTCGCGCTCTTCGGCATCCAGTTCGACCTGACGATCATCGCCGCTCTTCTGACCATCGTGGGTTACTCGCTCAACGATACGGTGGTTGTGTTCGACCGCGTGCGGGAGAACCTGCGGAAGTATAAAAAGCTCGAACTCGCCGGCGTTCTGAACATGTCGATCAACGAGACGCTTGCGCGGACGATCATGACCTCCGGCACCACCCTGATTGCGCTCATCGCTCTGCTGGTGCTCGGTGGCGACGTGATCCGTGGGTTCGTGTTCGCCATGACGCTCGGCGTGGTGGTCGGGACGTGGTCGTCGGTCTTCGTCGCCTCCAACATCCTGCTCTGGCTCGGTGTGAAGCGTGACTGGGACAAGAAAGAGCCGACCAAAGGCATCCAGACCGACGGCAGCGCCGTTTGATCTGACCAGACAACCAAGACACAGAGGCCCGCGATTGCGGGCCTTTGCTGACATTAGGAGGACGCCATGCAATTCAACGAGATGCCATTTGAAGGCGCAGTGCCGGTCGACGGCTACGGCCCGAACATGTTTCGCGTCGCGGGCAAGGCCTATGAAGGCGCGATCCTCGTGTTCGGGGAACAAGTCATTCCTTGGGGCGGCTATACCGACACGGAGGCGCTCTTGGAAATCCGTGAGCGCGTTGATTTCGTGATCGTCGGCACGGGGCCCGAAATGACGCACCTGCCGAAAGCGTTCCGTGAACCGATGGACGAAGCCGGTCTCGGGATAGAGCATATGGCGACCCCCACAGCCGCCCGCACCTACAATGTGCTCGCGTCTGAGGGGCGCCGCGTTGCGGTCGCGCTTTTGCCGGTTTGATCCTAATCAGTTTGCCTGAGCCGAAACGCTCTATAGAGTGGCCCTCATGAGTTTTATTTCTGTCACTGATCTGGCCGTCTCGCGCGGCGGGCTTCCGGTTCTCGAGGGGCTGACGTTCGCGGTTAAGGCCGGTGAAATTCTCGTGCTCCGTGGTCCGAACGGCGCGGGCAAAACGACGCTCTTGCGCACGCTCGCGGGATTACAGCCGCCGTTTGCGGGCGCTGTCACGTCCGATCCCGACGCGGTGGCCTACGCCGCGCACGCCGACGGGTTGAAGGCGACGTTGACGGTGACGGAGAACCTGAGCTTTTGGTCTGGCGTCTATGGCGGCGGCGACATCGCCCCCGCACTCAAGCATTTCAACCTCGAAGCGCTCCGAGATCGTCCGGCGGGGAACCTGTCAGCGGGGCAGAAACGTCGCCTTGGCCTCGCGCGCCTCATGGTGACACAGCGCCCGATTTGGGTGCTCGACGAGCCGACTGTCTCGCTCGACAAAGCGTCCGTCGCGATTTTCGCGGAAGCCGTCAAAGAGCACGTGGCGAAAGGCGGAGCCGCAATCATCGCGACCCATATTGATCTCGGCTTTGAAGAAACGGTTTTCGACGTCACCCCGTTCAAAGCCCGCCACGACGTGGTGCGGAACGATTTCGATACAAGCTTTGACGATTTCGAAGATGACAAAGACGGGGCGTTCCTATGATCCGGCTGTTTTGGCGTGACATCACGCTCGCCTTCCGCTCCGGCGGCGGGTTTGGGCTTGGCCTTGGGTTCTTCCTGATCCTCGTGACCCTCGTGCCCTTTGGGGTCGGACCCGATAGCGCCCAGTTGCAGATCATTGCGCCGGGTATCTTGTGGGTGGGCGCGCTGCTCGCCTGTCTTCTGTCGCTCGACCGGATGTTTGCGCTTGATTATGAGGACGGCTCTCTCGATCTGCTCCTGACCGCGCCGATCCCGCTCGAAGGCGTGGTTGCTGTGAAGGCGCTCGCGCATTGGATCACCACGGGCCTTCCGCTCGTGATCGCGGCCCCTGCGCTCGGGTTTTTGCTGCATCTCGATATGGCGGCCTACAAATGGCTGATCATCACGCTGCTGGTCGGCACGCCCGCGCTTTCCTTCATCGGCGCGTTCGGCGCGGCACTCACGGTGAGCCTCAAACGCGGTGGCCTCCTGATGAGCCTTCTCGTCCTGCCGCTCTACATCCCGACCCTCATTTTCGGCGCTGAAGTGGTGCGTAGAGGTGCAGAGGGGTTTCTCGTCGGCACGCCGCTCGCGCTTCAAGCGGGGATCACGGCGGGGGCCATCGCGCTCCTCCCGTTCGCTGCGGCGGCTGCGCTAAGAGTCGCAGCCCGTTAAGTTCGCGGCATGGTGAGTTGTGAAGCCGGAATCATATCCCTAAAGTGAGCCCGAAATCGGGGAGAGAGACGTTCGTATGTCGTTCAATATGAATTCTATTTGGGAATGGGCCAATCCGCGCAAGTTCATGCGCTGGACCGACAAAGCCCTGCCGGTCGTCGCGGTGCTCGCGGCGGTGGTCTTTGTGGCGGGTCTTGTCTGGGGCTTCTTCTTTACGCCCGACGACTATCGTCAGGGCGCGACTGTGAAAATTTTCTACATCCACGTCCCTGCCGCGATGATGGCGATCAACATCTGGGCCATGATGCTGGTCACCTCGCTCATCTGGATCGTTCGGCGCCACCATGTGTCCGTTCTGGCCGCAAAATCGGCAGCCTCTATCGGGATGACTATGACGCTCATCGCGCTCATCACCGGCGCTGTGTGGGGGAAACCGATGTGGGGGACCTATTGGGAATGGGACCCGCGTCTCACGTCCTTTCTGATCCTGTTCCTCTTCTACGTCGGCTACATGGCCCTTTGGGAAGCCGTCGAGAACCCCGACACCGCCGCCGACCTGACCTCTGTGCTCTGCCTCGTGGGGTCGGTCTTTGCGATCCTGTCGCGCTATGCGGTCCTCTTCTGGAACCAGGGCCTGCACCAAGGGGCGTCCCTGTCCATGGATGCCGAGGAAAACGTCGCGGATGTCTATTGGTATCCGGCGCTCGTGTGTATTGCGGGGTTTGTCCTGCTGTTCATCGCGCTCGTGCTCCTGCGCACCCGCACGGAAATCCGCGCCCGTCGTCTCCATGCCATCGAACTGCGTGAAAGGGCCGAAAATGCCTGATCTAGGAAAATATGCCGGCGATGTGCTCATGGCCTACGGCGCAACCTTTGTGTTGTTGGCGGCGCTGATCTGGCGCTCACTCGCACGGTCCACAAAAATCAAACGTCAATTGAAAGAAGCTGAGGCGCGTCGCAATGGCTAAAATCAACCCTCTCATGGCGCTCCCGCCGGTTCTGTTCCTCGGGCTTGCGGGCCTGTTCATGTTCGGCATGGGCCGCGAGGATGCAGAGCAACTGCCGTCGGCGCAGATCGGCCGCGTGGCTCCGTCAATTGAGGCTGTGACGCCACTCGCGGATTTGACACCGCTGACAGATGACATGCTGCGCGATGGGGGCGTGAAGCTCGTGAACTATTGGGCGTCGTGGTGCGCGCCGTGCCGTGCGGAGCATCCGCAGCTTGAGGCGCTCGCCGATCAAGGCGTCACGATCTACGGCATCAACTACAAGGACGAGGCGACGAACGCGGTCAAATTCCTCGGCGAGCTTGGCGATCCGTTCGATGCGGTTGCACAGGACGAACCGGGGCGCACGGCGCTCGAATGGGGTCTGTATGGCGTGCCAGAGACTTATGTCGTGGACGCAGAGGGGCGCATCCGGTTCCGCTTTGCCGGTCCAATCACCGTGTCGGTCATGGAAAACCAGATCCTGCCGGAAATCGCCAAAGCGTCCGAGTGATCGTTAGTCGTCACGCGTTTTCCCGCGTGCTTTAATGACTTCCGCGCGTTTCGGGGCGACGGTCGGCGCGGCGTCGGCCATGGCCCTCACGCGGGCCTCCGCAGTTGCGATAAGGTCCGGAATCTCGGATGCCTCCGGCATATTGGCCCAATATTTCTTCGGCATTTCCGAGGTCATCGCGGTGAGCTTCACCCGCGCGGGGTTGAAGATGTTTCGGAAATAGACGCGCCAGAGGTCTTCTGTCGCATCTATCGGGAAGTCCGGTTTGTCGACGCCCTCCGCCAACTGCACCTTACCATCCACGAAATGCGCGCTCAGGTCGGGGGTGAAGATGGACCAATCCATATCCCCGAACCGGTCCGTAAAGAACGGCAACGCGGGTTCGAGCGTGTAATGGCTCGGCTCAAACCACGCGGCAAAGCGGCGGCGCGGGGCATCGGGGTCGCCGATCTCGCGAAAGCGGAGGAAGGCGTGCATCTTGTGCCGGTCTCGCCCGACCTCTTTGGCCATGCGGTTCAGTCGACTGATCCGAATGTCACCGCGATCCTCGATCAACGTCCGATCCGAGCGCAAGGCCCAAAGCAGGGCGTAAAGCTGATGAAACCGCGTGTGATCGCAGTGCCAGATCGAAAGACGCGCGAGCGAGACGAAAGACTTCGGTACAGGGATCGTGCTCTTGGGGAGCGGGGGCAGGGGACGGGCGAACAGGTCTTTTTCGCCTGCGCCACGGGACCAGAGCACTTCCTCCGGCGGGATGTTCGCACTGATGAGCCGCCGCGCGACGTCGCGCCACGCGGTGAAGGTGTCCATCTCAGGCAGGGTGATGCGGTAGCTCATGTTACAAAAGCTGAAGCTGCTGAGGCTGCGGCGCAAAGCGGGCGCGCAGGTGTTCCGTGTCCGTGAGCCCGCGCGGATGCCAGTCCAAGAGCGATATAAACGGCCGCGCCTGTTTGAGGTTGGCCCCCATGCGCCGCAGATCGTCATAGCGCAGCGTGCGGTGCCGACGGGTGGAAAGAATGCGCCCGACGCTCCGCTGACCAATGCCTGGGATGCGCAAAAGCATCTCCCGATCCGCGCGGTTCACATCCACCGGAAATACATGCCGGTTCTTGAGCGCCCAGGCGAGTTTCGGATCAATGTCGAGATCGAGATTGCCATCCGCCGTCCCGCTATCCGTGATCTCCTCCACATCGAACCCGTAGAACCGGAGGAGCCAGTCGGCCTGGTAGAGACGATGCTCCCGCACCAGAGGCGGCTTGATGAGGGGCAGGGCGCTTGAGCTATCCGGAATGGGGGAGAAGGCAGAATAGTAGACGCGTTTTAGGCGGTAGCCTGTGTAGAGACGGCTTGAGGTGCGTAGGATCGTTGTGTCATTGGCCCCGTCCGCGCCCACGATCATCTGGGTCGACTGACCGGCAGGGGCAAATTTCGGCGGGCGCTTTCCGGTGTGGCTGCGGTCCTTGCGGGCGTCTTTTTGTTCTTTCACCTCCCGCATGGCACGGCGGATCTGCACGGGGTCTTTTTCGGGGGCAAATGTTTTGACGCCATTGTCGGTGGGCAGTTCCACATTGATCGACAGGCGGTCCGCGTAAAGCCCCGCCTCCTCAATGAGATGCGGTGCGGCGTCTGGAATAGTTTTGAGGTGGATGTAGCCGCGAAACCCGTGCTCCGTGCGCAGGAGTTTGGCGATCCGCACCATGTCGGCCATGGTGTCATCGGGGCTCTTGATGATGCCCGACGACAGGAACAGCCCCTCGATATAATTCCGGCGATAGAATTCGAGGGTGAGCGTGACGACTTCCTCCGGCGCAAACCGCGCGCGTTGCACGTTCGAACTCACCCGATTGACGCAATAGACGCAGTCATAGATGCAGAAATTGGTCATCAGGATTTTGAGCAGGCTGATGCACCGCCCGTCCGGCGTGTAGGCATGACAAATGCCGGACCCTGTCACCGATCCGATGCCCTTGCCGTCTCTCGAGTTGCGTTTCTGCCCCCCGCTCGACGCGCAGGAGGCATCATATTTCGCCGCGTCCGAGAGGATGGCGAGTTTTTGTTCTAACGATAACCTGCTCATGTGTTCATGGTATGTTCACCATAAGTGATTTGGCAAGATATCCGATGTTCATATTTTGTGCGCGCACGAAAAAGCCCGCCATGTGTCCATGACGGGCTTCTTAGAAATTCAGTAGGATCGCTTAGCTCAGCGCCTGATCCAGATCGGCGATCAGGTCTTTTGCGTCCTCAATGCCGATGGAAAGGCGCAGGATGTTCGGACCTGCCCCTGCCTTGATCTGCTCTTCCGGCGCAAGCTGACGGTGCGTCGTCGATGCCGGATGGATCACAAGGGAGCGCGCATCTCCGAGGTTCGCGACGTGCGAGAAGAGCTTGAGCTTGCCCACGGTCTCGACACAGGCATCATAACCGCCTTTGAGCGCGACGGTGAACAGAGCACCTGCACCGCGCGGACAAATGCGTGTCATGCGGTCGTAGTAGGGCGAAGAGGGCAGGCCGGAGTAGGTCACTGCCTCGATGCGGTCATCACCTTCGAGCCAGTTCGCAATCTCGCGTGCGTTTTGGACGTGCTTCTGCATCCGCAGGCTCAGGGTTTCGATCCCCATGAGCGTGTAATGCGCGCCCTGCGGGTTCATCGTCATGCCCAGATCGCGCAGCCCGATGGCGATGGAGTGGAAGGTGAAGGCCATGGGCCCGAGCGCCTCGGCAAAGCACAACCCGTGATAGGCCGGTTCCGGCTTAGACAGCGAGGGGAATTTGTCCGAGGCCATCCAGTCGAAATTGCCGCTATCTACGATGGCGCCGCCCGTGACGGTGCCGTTGCCGGTCAGGTATTTCGTGGTCGAATGAACGACGAGCGTGGCCCCGTGCTTGATCGGGTTGCAGAGATAGGGTGTCGCGGCCGTGTTATCGACGATGAACGGAATGCCGGCGTTCTTGGCAATCTCGCCGAGCGCGTCGAGATCCATGATCGCGCCCGCCGGGTTCGATAGGCTCTCACAGAAGAGCGCCTGCGTGTTCTCATCAATCGCATCGCGCACCGCGTCGAAATCGTCAAAATCCACGAGTTTCGCGGACCAGCCGAAGCGTTTGAAGGTCTGGGTGAACTGCGTGAGCGTGCCGCCGTAGAGACGGGTTGAGGCCACGACATTCTTGCCCGGTGCCATGAGCGGGAAAAGCGCCATAATCTGCGCCGCGTGACCGGACGAACAGCACACAGCCCCGGCACCGCCCTCAAGAGCGGCAATGCGGTTTTGCAGCGCGGCCACCGTCGGGTTGGTCAGGCGCGAATAGATGTAGCCGACTTCTTCGAGGTTGAAGAGCCGTGCGGCATGTTCTGCATCTTTGAAAACATAGGCCGTCGTTTGATAAATCGGCACCTGACGGGCACCGGTTGCCGGATCAGGCTCCGTTCCTGCGTGAATTTGAGTCGTGTCGAATCCGAAATTGTTGTCGGACATCTGTGTCCTCCCCCCTAAAATTAGATCGCAATCTGCGCACAAGCTTACGCGGGCGCGGGGTCGCGTTCAACAGGAGTGATGACTGGTGAAGTCCTTGAAAATCCGACGCATTCAGGCAGTGATATGTATTCTCACCCTGCGAGAGCCATCATTGCGAAGAAAGCCAGCAAAAGCATCAGTTCGGTGACCGGCAGCGGTATGTGCGGTAGATTGTGTTTCATTTTTTTCTCCCCCACACAAATATATCAAAAAAGGGCGCATATTTTGATCTTTTGTTTGATTTTCAGTGGAAATAGACTGTTTCCAACAATGATTTGAGAGGCTGAGATGGCGAAAATTTATCACAATCCGAGATGTTCCAAATCGCGTGAGACATTGAAATTGGTGGAGGATGCAGGCGTTGCGCCAGAGGTCATCCTCTATCTGGACACTCCGGTTTCGCGGGAGAAGCTCGCAGAGTTTGTGGACCGCTCCGGTCTTCCGGCGAGTGCGTTCCTGCGCGCTAAAGAAGCGGAGGCAAAAGAACTCGGGATCACAGCGAAATCCGACCCTGACGCCATTCTCGACGCCATTGCCGCGCACCCACGCCTGATGGAGCGGCCTGTGGTCGAAACGGAGAAGGGCGTGGCGCTTGGTCGTCCGCCGGAGGCGGTGCTCTCGGTCCTCTGAGGCAGCCATCCTACATTGTCATTCGGGTCAAAGCCTGTTTCTTTACGCGCGACTGAGAAGGAACAGGCACAGATGCAATTCGACTTTGAAACCCTCCCGACGCGGGACCGTTACCGGCTGTTGACCAATTTCGTTGGCCCGCGTCCGATTGCGCTTGTGACCACGGTCAATCCGGACGGATCGCACAATGCGGCGCCGATGAGCTTTTTCAACGTGATGTCGTCAGAGCCGCCGCTCTTGGTGCTCGGGATCGCGTCCAAGCCGGAGCAGGAAAAGGACACGGCCGCAAACATCAGGCACACAGGGGAATTCGCGATCCATATGGTTGATATGGATCTTTCCGAGGCGATGCTCGTCGCCGGTTTGACTGTGCCGTCGGGAGTCGATGAGCTCGCACTTGCTGGTGTCGAAACGGAACCCTGCGCCAAAATCGCCGCCCCGCGTATCAAGGGCGCGTCATGTGTCTTTGAATGCCGCACGGAACGCCTGCTCGACTGGCCGTCGCGCGTCCTCGTCATCGGTGAGGTCGTCCACATGCATGTGCGCCGCGACTGTCTCGACGCCGAGGGGCGCTACGTCAATCCGGAGGTCTATCAGCCGATAGCGCGTCTGCACGGCGACAATTACGTGGGGTCGGACAACCAATTCGTCCTCACGGCCCCGCCGCTGGAAGATGTTTACAAGGGCTAAACTTCTGGCCTCAAGGATTGGGGTCTCTGGACCTTTCCGGCGGACCAAAACGGGCGCAGCATCCGGATATGACACCGATCCTCCAAACCGAGCTGAGCTTTGCTCCCTGGGCCGACCCGCGCACGAACCGTCTGCCTGGGGTGATCCCTGTCGGCTTGGATGACTGGCTGGAGGTGGACACCGCCTATGCTGCGCAGATGGCGCTCCGCGATCACCTGATCGCAACGCAGCCCGATGAGGTCATGGGCCTGCATGAGAGTGCGCGCCCTGCCGCAGAGGAACTGCTTGATGTCGTGTTGCCGCTTTTACCTCCACTGGGATTTACGGTTTCGCCCGAGAGTGTGACCCGCCCCGATGGAGTGACAGTCCCCCTCGACCGATCCGCGCCACTGGAAACCCTCGGACGGCTCCTGCAATGCGATCTCTGTCTGATGCAGCCCGACCCGACCGGCACAACGGACGAAAGCGTCCTCACCGGCGGCATCCTCTGCTTTCCCTCGGGGTGGCGCCTCTCGGAAAAATTCATGCGCCCGATGATGCGTATTCACAAACCGATTGAGGTCTACACACCGGAACTTGGCAAACGTGTGCAGCGCCTTCTCGACGGGGTCCAGCCGGGAAGGGGCCTCATGCGCGGCACAGCCTCACGCTCTGATGCACATCTGGCTGATCCGCGGTCCGAGGGGGAGTATCGCCACGGACAGGCAACGTCGAAATTCATCCGCGTCGAACGCCAGTGCCTCATCCGCCTGCCGGAAACCCGCGCCGTCGTGTTCACCATCCACACCCAAGTCGTCGAACCCTCCGCCCTGAGCGCGGAGCAAGCCGCAGCCTTGGACGCAAGCCCGATCCGCTTGGCGGACTAGAAGCCTTCTGTCAGAGCAAGAAACTGGATGAGGCTCTCATCGTCCGGAAAGGCCTCATGCGCTGCAGCGGCCTTCGCGATGGCCTCATCAACCCGCCCCATCCCATAGAGCGCCAAAGCATTCTCCACATGCAAACGCGCACTCGTCTCCCCGAACAGTTCCAGCCCCCAGTTGGAGACCCCCAACGCATCCTCGAAAAGGCCGGTAAGGTTCAGGGAGCGGGCATAGAAATAGATGACATCCTCGCTCTCGCTGTCGAGCTCCATCGCCTCTGCACAATCCGTCGAGGCCTCTTCAATCTTCCCGAGATCGAGCCGCACCACACAGCGCGACAGATAGCCCTGCATGTTCGGGTCTTCCTTTAGAACCCGCGTGTAGAGCCATTCCGCCGTCTTGTCATAACCGAGCTCATGCCACGTCCACGCGAGCATCCGCTGCGTATTCGGGGTCGCGTCTAGGCCCTTCGCACGCCGCAAATCGCGCAACGACTTCCCGTTCTCGCCGAGCTGCCGCCATGCGACCCCACGAGACGCGAGTGCTTCAGCACGCTCGAAATCCAAGAGAGGCGCCTCAAGCGCCGTTGAGCACGCCGCGATGGTCGCCTCGGGCTGCGTGTTCGCGTTCAGCGCGACGCAAGTGTCATAGTCCGATTGTGCCGCTGCCGCGCCAGACCAAAGGGCAAATCCCACCGTCCATAAAAAACCTGTCCGCATCACGCTCTCCTTTTCGGAGACACCATACGTGCGCTTCTTCTTGGCTCAAATACTCAAAAGAAAAAGCCCCGCAAAAAATGCAGGGCTTTCCAATGTGTTGCAGTGTTCCCTCAGGATTTGGCGAGGTTGCGCAAAACGTAGTGCAGCACGCCGCCGTTCTCGATGTATTCGATCTCGGGGGCGGTATCGATGCGGCACTTGACCTTGATGGTCTTGGTGCTGCCGTCCCCATAGGTGATCTGGCAGTCGAGCACTTCGAGCGGTTTCACACTGTCGAGGCCCAAGATTGTGACGCTCTCTTCTCCTGTGAGCCCGAGCGTCTTGCGCGTGTCGCCACCGGTGAACTCGAACGGCACAACGCCCATCCCCACGAGGTTAGAACGGTGGATGCGTTCAAAGCTCTCCGCGATCACGGCTTTCACGCCCAATAGCGCGGTGCCTTTCGCGGCCCAGTCACGGGACGAGCCCGCGCCATACTGTTCACCACCAAAGACCACGAGCGGGGTGCCTGCCTCTTGGTAGGCCATAGACGCTTCAAAGACGGAGGTTTGTTCCCCATCCGGCCCTTTGGTGTAGCCGCCTTCTACCCCGTCGAGCATCTCGTTCTTGATCCGGATGTTGGCAAAGGTGCCGCGCATCATGATCTCGTGGTTGCCGCGGCGCGAGCCGTAGGAGTTGAACTCCCGCACCGGCACGCCGTGCTCGGTGAGGTATTTGCCTGCGGGCGTGCTTTCCTTGAACGAGCCCGCGGGAGAGATGTGGTCGGTCGTGACCATATCCCCGAGGATGAGCATAACCTTCGCGCCTTCGATGTTCTCGATGGCCCCTTTATCCGCGCCCATGCCCTGGAAGTAGGGCGGATTCTGGATGTAGGTCGACTCCGGCGGCCAGTCGTAGGTTTCACCGCCCGACACCTCAACACCCTGCCATTTCTCGTCGCCTTTGAACACGTCGGCGTATTTCGACTTGAACGCTTCGCGGGTCACGGTTTTCTCCACGAGTTCCGCAATTTCCGCGTTGGTTGGCCAGATATCCCGCAGGTAGACGTCATTGCCGTCGATGTCCTGTCCGAGCGGTTCGGAAGTCAGGTCGATGTTCATGTCACCGGCGAGCGCATAGGCCACCACGAGCGGCGGCGAGGCGAGGTAGTTCGCGCGCACGTCCGGCGAGATGCGGCCTTCGAAGTTGCGGTTGCCGGAGAGGACAGAGGTCGCGATCAGGTCGCCCTCTGCAATGGCCTCGGACAGTTCCGGCGCAATCGGGCCGGAGTTGCCGATACAAGTTGTGCAGCCATAGCCCACGAGGTTGAACCCGATGGCGTCGAGGTCCTCTTGCAGACCCGCCGCTTCGAGATACTCGGTCACAACCTGAGAGCCGGGCGCGAGTGAGGTTTTCACCCAAGGTTTGCGGTTGAGGCCCAGAGCCCGCGCTTTGCGCGCCACGAGACCCGCGCCGATCATCACATAGGGGTTCGAGGTGTTTGTGCAGGAGGTGATGGAGGCAATGACGACGGAGCCGTCATGCAACTCGTAATCCTGCCCTTTAACGGCTTGGGATTTGTGGCTGTTGATCGGTTTGGTTGCCGCCGGGCCTTCTTCGAGCATGTCTTTGGCGGCGTCCGAGACGTCGACGCCACGATACTCCGCGACGACCTTCTCAAACGACGACGCCGCGCTCGTGAGGGCAACGTAGTCTTGCGGGCGTTTCGGGCCGGAGATAGCGGGGACGATGGTGCCCATGTCCAGTTCGAGCGTGGAGGAATAGATCGGATCGTAATCCGGCCCGCGCCAGAACCCGTTCTCTTTGGCGTAGGCTTCCACGAGGGCGATGCGATCCTTGTCGCGGCCGGTTTGATCGAGATAGCGGAGCGTTTCCGCGTCGATCGGGAAGAAGCCACATGTTGCGCCATATTCCGGCGCCATGTTGGCAATCGTGGCTCGTTGTGCCAGCGGCAGTTGGTCCAGCCCGTCGCCGTAGAATTCGACGAATTTGCCTACAACGCCGTGCTCGCGGAGCATTTCCACGACTTTGAGTACGAGGTCGGTGCCGGTGGTGCCTTCGACCATTTCGCCGGTGAGTTTGAAACCCACGACTTCGGGGATTAGCATGGAGATCGGCTGGCCGAGCATGGCGGCCTCCGCCTCAATCCCGCCGACGCCCCAGCCGAGCACGGCAAGTCCGTTTACCATGGTGGTGTGGCTGTCCGTGCCTACGAGCGTGTCGGGGTAGGCGACCTCTTTCCCGTTCTGGTCAGTGTCGGACCACACGGTTTGAGCGAGGTATTCGACGTTCACCTGGTGGCAGATACCGGTGCCCGGCGGCACAACGCGGAAGTTTTCAAAGGCGGTCTGGCCCCATTTGAGGAACTGGTAGCGTTCCATGTTGCGCTCGTATTCGCGGTCCACGTTCATCTGGAACGCGCGCGGGTTGCCGAATTCGTCGATCATCACCGAGTGGTCGATCACCAGATCGACGGGGACGAGTGGGTTGATCTTTTTCGCGTCGCCACCCAATGCCTTGATCCCGTCGCGCATCGCGGCGAGGTCCACAACGGCGGGCACGCCTGTGAAGTCCTGCATCAGCACGCGGGCAGGGCGGTAGGCGATCTCGCGCGGGTTCTGCCCGCCTTTTTCGGCCCACTCTGCGAAGGCTTTGATGTCATCGGTGGAGACGGAAAACCCGCCGTCTTCGAACCTTAGAATGTTTTCGAGAACCACTTTGAGCGACGCAGGGAGCTTGGAAAAATCGCCGAAGCCTGCCTCCTGCGCGGCGGGGATGGAAAAATAATCGATGCTTTTGCCGCCAACTGTGAGAGTTTTGCGGGTTTTTGCGGTGTCGAGGCCGACAGTAATCGTCATGGGAGTGCCCTCTCGCTATAAGTGAACTGCGAGGCGACGCACGGGCGTTGCCTGCGTGGTATGGGTTAAGTCTTAGTGCTTTCGGGCCACTTGTCCATTGCGCAGATCGACCCTGTGCTGTGCTTCAATTCGATGGAATGCGTGCTCGCGGTGCAGGCCAGATGGTCGTGATAGCGGTGGACACGGGGCGGCGCTCCCCATTAGAAGAGTTTTCACCAAGCAGCGTTGAATATCTTGCAAGCTGAAATCGATTGGTATACTTTCGCATACAAATAATCTGAGAGTCGGATCGCCCGCTGTTACAGCGACCCGGATTTCAGGTGTTTGTGTCACTCAATCGCAGGGATCGTCATGAGCTTGTATACCGACTACCTAACCGAAATCGAAACGCGCAAAGGTGAGGGTCTCCACCCGAAACCGATTGACGATGGTGCCCTGGTTGCAGAGCTGATCACGCTCATCGAGGACACTGGCAGCGAGCACCGCAAAGACGCGCTCCAGTTCTTCATCTACAACACCCTGCCGGGCACCACGAGCGCCGCTGGTGTGAAGGCTGCCTTCCTCAAAAAGATCATCCTCGGTGAGGTCACTGTCGAAGAGATCACCCCTGATTTCGCATTCGAACTGCTGTCCCACATGAAGGGTGGCCCGTCCGTTGAGGTTCTGCTCGACATCGCGCTTGGTGATGACGCAGCTCTCGCAGCAAAAGCTGCCGACGTTCTCAAAACGCAGGTCTTCCTCTACGAGGCCGACACCGAGCGCCTCAAAGTCGCTTACGAGGCTGGCAACGCCGTCGCCAAAGAGATTCTCGAAAGCTACGCGAAAGCCGAATTCTTCACCAACCTTCCGGAAGTCGAAGAAGAAATCAAAGTCGTGACCTACATCGCGGCTGAAGGTGACATCTCCACTGACCTTCTGTCCCCGGGCAATCAGGCTCACTCCCGCTCCGACCGCGAACTGCACGGCAAGTGCATGATCACGCCGGAAGCACAGGCCGAAATTCAGGAACTGCAGAAAGCACACCCGGACGCCCGCGTGATGCTCATCGCTGAAAAAGGCACCATGGGCGTTGGCTCCTCCCGTATGTCCGGTGTGAACAACGTCGCACTCTGGACCGGTAAGCAAGCGTCTCCGTATGTGCCCTTCGTCAACATCGCTCCGGTTGTTGCAGGCACCAACGGTATTTCCCCGATCTTCCTCACCACCGTGGGCGTTACCGGTGGTATCGGCCTCGACCTCAAAAACTGGGTCAAGAAACTCGACGCAGACGGCAAGCCGGTTCTCGACGAGAACGGCGATCCGATCCTTGAACAGGCTTACTCCGTTGAGACCGGCAAGGTTCTGACGATCAACACCAAAGAAAAGAAACTCTATGACGCCGACGGCACCGAGCTCGTCGATGTGTCCTCTGCCTTCACCCCGCAGAAAGTCGAGTTCATGAAAGCCGGCGGCTCCTACGCGGTCGTCTTCGGTAAGAAACTCCAGACCATCGCCGCCGAAACCCTCGGCGTCGAAGCGCCGCTGGTCTTTGCACCATCCAAAGAGATCACCAAAGAGGGCCAAGGCCTCACCGCTGTTGAGAAGATCTTCAACCGCAACGCAGTGGGTGTGCTCGCGAAAGACCCGCTCCTCGCCGGTTCCGACGTCCGCGTCAAAGTGAACATCGTTGGTTCGCAGGACACCACGGGTCTCATGACCTCGCAGGAACTCGAAGCGATGGCTGCGACCGTGATTTCCCCGTCCGTGGACGGCGCGTATCAGTCCGGCTGTCACACCGCATCTGTTTGGGACAAAAAGGCTCAGGCCAACATCCCCAAACTGATGGCCTTCATGAACAAATTCGGCCTCATCACCGCGCGTGACCCGAAAGACCACTATCACGCCATGACCGACGTGATCCACAAAGTGCTCAACGACATCACCGTGGATGACTGGGACATCATCGTGGGCGGCGACTCCCACACCCGTATGTCCAAAGGCGTGGCTTTCGGCGCCGACTCCGGCACCGTGGCGCTCGCACTGGCAACCGGTGAAGCCACCATGCCGATCCCCGAGTCCGTGAAAGTGACCTTCAAAGGCGAAATGAAAGACTACATGGACTTCCGTGATGTCGTTCACGCCACGCAGGCACAGATGCTCAAGCAGTGCGGCGACAACGTCTTCCAAGGCCGCGTCATCGAAGTGCACATCGGCACGCTGCTCGCTGACCAAGCGTTCACCTTCACCGACTGGACCGCAGAAATGAAGGCGAAAGCCTCCATCTGTATCTCCAACGACGACACGCTGATCGGCTCGCTCGAACTCGCGAAATCCCGTATCAAAGTGATGATCGAGAAGGGCATGGAGAACGAGGCCGGCACGCTGCAGGGTCTCATCGACAAAGCCGACAAGCGTATCGCAGAGATCAAATCCGGTGAGAAACCGGCTCTGACCCCGGACGAAGGCGCGAAATACTTCGCTGAGGTTGTTGTTGACCTCGACCTGATCGACGAACCGATGATCGCCGACCCGGACGTCAACAACGCCGATGTGTCCAAGCGCTACACCCACGACACCATCCGCCCTGTGTCCTACTACGGTGCTGAGAAGAAGGTCGATCTTGGCTTCGTTGGCTCCTGCATGGTGCACAAAGGCGACATGAAAATCGTCGCGCAGATGCTTAAGAACCTCGAGAAAGAGACCGGAAAGGTCGAATTCAAAGCTCCGCTGGTTGTGGCCGCTCCGACCTACAACATCATCGACGAGCTGAAAGAAGAGGGCGACTGGGAAGTGCTTCAGAAGTACTCCGGTTTCGAGTTCGACGATCTCTTCCCGAAAGCACAGGCACGTACCGAGTATGAGAACACTCTCTACCTCGAACGTCCGGGTTGTAACCTCTGCATGGGTAACCAGGAGAAAGCAGAGAAGGGTGACACCGTGCTCGCAACCTCGACCCGCCTGTTCCAGGGCCGCGTCGTGGAAGACAGCGCCGACAAGAAAGGCGAGAGCCTTCTGGCCTCCACGCCGGTCGTCGTGCTCTCCGCAATTCTGGGCCGCACCCCGACCCTCGAAGAGTACAAACATGCAGTGGAAGGCATCGACCTGACCAAGTTCGCACCGCCGCTGCAGGTTCCGTCGACTGCAAAATCCGCTCACTTCTAAGATCGAGCGCGATTTGAAATTCGGATCGGGCGGCCCCTCGGGGTCGCCCTTTTCAGTTCAGGCGCACATATTCTCGGCAGGGAAGACGCCTGACGCGCCTGTAACAGCATCTCGCAATTCGTTGATTGGCTTTGAACGGCGCCATTGCGTAGAAAAGTGGGGCAACTGACGGAGCCCTCATGCGACAGACTCGTGCCGCTTACAAACCGAACCGTAACCGCGTGCTCGCGCGGATCACCGCCGCCTTTATCGCGGCGGTCTCTCTGTTCGGAGCGACGGACGCCCGCGCCGAAAGTGCGGATGACACGCTCGTCGTTGTGGAGTTGTTCACCTCGCAAGGGTGCTCCTCCTGTCCGCCCGCCGATGCGATGATTGCGGAGCTTGCAACGCGCGAAGGTATTCTGCCACTCTCCTTGCATGTCGACTACTGGGATTACATCGGCTGGAGGGATCATTTCGCACAGCCGCAGTTCACCGAACGTCAGAAAGCCTATGCGCACGCTGCGGGCAAACGTAGCATCTATACGCCGCAGATGATTGTGCAGGGTGCAGAGCATGTTGTCGGCGTCAAACCTATGCGCCTCGGCGAAGCCGTAATGCGGTTTAGCGCCTTGCCGGAGCTTCCGGTTATGCTTGGCGCAACGCGGGACGGGGACAAACTCATGGTGTCTGCTGTGGCGTCCGGACCTTTGCCGCCCGCCATGCGCGTGCAACTCGTCCGGTTCAATCCGCATGAACGGGTTATGATAGAACGCGGCGAGAATGCGGGGAAAACGGTGGACTACACGAATATCGTGACCCAATGGACGCCGATTGCCGATTGGACAGGCGCGGCCCCTCTCGCGATGACTGTGAACGTCAAAGGCGAGGATCACACGGCGATCATCTTGCAGGCTGTCACGCCACAAGGGCCGGGACCGATCCTCGCGGCTGTGCGGGCTGAGTAAGCGCGATTACTCGGAGGCGAAGGCCTCTTCTTCCTCTTTCGTGAGCCGGTCCGGCTTCCACCGGCGGTGAATCCAGAACCACTGTTCCATATGCTCACGGGTGATGGCCTCTAGACTATCGTTCAGTGCTTGGGCCATCTCTTCGGCTGTGCTGTGGGGGATCGGGGCCTCGATCTGGACGCGGAAATTGAGGCCGTCGTCCTGACGCACACCATAGATCGGCACCAGCAGCGCGTCGTATTTGAGAGCCAGTTCCGCAGCGGAGAGCGCCGTGCGGGCGGGCTTGCCAAAGTAGGACAAAAGCGCCCCGTTGCGTTTGTAGACGTCGCTGAGAAAACCAATCATCCCGCCGGATTTCAAATGCTTGAGCATCTGTGCGTAACCGCGACGACCACGCGGAAAGAGCGGCTCTCCGATGGTTCCGATGGCTTTCACATAGTGTTCGTTGAAGAACCGGTTGCGCATCGGATTGTAGAGAGAGCCGACGTCATAGCCATGCGCAATCAGCGCGGCGCGGGGCACGTCGTAATTGCCAAAATGTCCGGTGTGCAGGATCACAGGGCGTCGGGTGTCTCGGGCATCCTTGAGGATCTCCGCGCCTGGGCCTTCGAAGGCAATGTCCTTCATTCGCGCAATAAATTCTTTGCCGGAATAGATCTCGATGAGTGTGCGGCCTGCATTGTCCGCGACGTCTCGCTGGAGGCGTTTGACTTCTGACGCGGGCAGGTCCGGCATGACGTAATCGAGGTTCTCGCGCACGCGGCGCGAATATCCTGCGAGCGGCGCGATGATGTGCGCCATGGTCCACCCCATAGACCGGACGCGCGTCTCATAGGGGAGCGTTAGGGCAAGTTTCAGCAGCCCGCGCATCAGCAGGTTCTGCACATAGTGCCCAGGTTTTCCCTCAATGCCGCCGCGGGTGATCTTCATGGTTGTCCCATTTCTTCGGGGGGCACGCTCGGCGTTGCGCCGCGCTGCCGTTCGCGTTGCCAGACATAAAGTCCCGCCGCGACGATCACAAGGGCGCCGGAAATTGTTGGCCCGTCAGGGACGTCACCAAAGGCCAGATAGCCCCAGCCGGATGCCGCGAGCAGGCCCGCGTAGCTAAAGGGCGCGACGGCGGAGGCCTCCGCAACCGCGTAGGCGCGGATCATCATCAATTGCCCGACCGTTCCCAGTAGCCCGATGATAGACATCAACGCGATGGCATGGGCGTCCGGCGTGACCCAGCGGAACGGGACGATGAGGGTCATGACACCGGTGCAGATCAGGCCGGAGTAGAGAAGGCCCGTGAGCGGGCTTTCTTTGAGGCCGATGTATCGCGTTGAAATCGCATAGCCTGCGAGGCTCACAGCTGTTCCGAGGGGCAGGAGCGAGGCGAGAGAGAACACGTCTGCGCCAGGTCGGATGATGATCATGGCTCCGATCAGTGCCGCAACGATCCCCGCAATACGGCGCGGTCCGACCGCTTCGCCCAAAAGGAGCGCGGCTCCGAGTGTGATCAGAACCGGTGCGAGGTTGGCGACCGCTGTCGCTTCGCCCAACCCTTGCGTTTGCAGAGCCGTGAAGAAACAGGCTGCGGCGCTTAGTTGCATCAGGCCGCGCAACACTTGGAGCACCGGATGCTCGGTCCGCAGCGCCGTGCGCAGGCGCGGGGCGAAGATGATGATTAAGACGATGAGTTGCCCGCCATAGCGCGACCAGAGCACTTGGGCGACGTCGACACGCTGCCCAAGCATCTTTGCGACCATGTCTTGCGAAGAGAAGACAGTGACCGAGATCAACATGAAGATGATGCCGCGGGATTGTGCGGGCAGGCGTGCGAACCAATTCATGCGCGGACGCTAGGCGCAGCCTGCTCCTTTGTCCATACGCACGCACAGTGCCACCCCTGTGCGTCAATCGTCCCCAGTGAGCAGGAAAATCTCACCCGCGCTCTCTAGCTCCCGAATGCTAGCGACCACTGCGTTCATGGCGGCTTCGGCGTCCGAGGCCTTCAGCGTCCCAAGGTTCTCCATCTCCTCGCGCAGTCCGTCTGCCATCCGTTTCGACATATTCGACAGGATGAACTCCGTCGATTCTGCGGCCTCTCCAGTCGCGGCGGCGAGGGCGGCGATGAGTTGATCCTGCTCGACCGAACGGACGAGTTTGGCCACATCCCGCGGGTCGAGGCGCGTGGCGATATTGGCGAAGGTAAAGATGTTTTTGCGGACTTTCTCCGCAAACACCTGATCTGTTTCATCGAGCCCCTCGAGAACCCCGTCGCGGGTGCGGGAGGACGAGAAGTTGAGGATCGCGCCCACACGTTCCGGCGGTTCGTCGCGGAAGGCGGCGGTCGGCTGGGCGTCGATTTGGGAGGCAAGCGATATGCCGATCCGGTGCACGACCTCCGGTGACACACCGGAGGTGAGGGAGATGGCATAGGCGACGCGCCGCGCCCGTTCGCCGGGGAGTTGCGACATGAGGTTCGCGGCTTTCGAGACCTTGAGTTTCGACAGCAGGATCGCCCCGACCTCTACGCTTTCCTCCTCCAGAATGGTGAGAAGACGCGGCATGTCGACCTCTGCAATCCGCTCCCACGGATCACCACTCAGAGAGAAACCGGCGTTCGAGCGGAGTTTGGACGCCGTCGCAGGCGAAATGGCCCCGTCGAGCACAGAGAGCGCGCCTTCTAGTCCGCCGGGGAAGGACAGGCCGATGGCTTCCAGTTCTTGAATGAAGTCCTCAACGACCTGCGCGAGTGTATCTTTGTCGATATAGCGCAACTCGGTCAGTTGATGCGCGAGTTCGACCTGCTGCTCTTCTGAAAAGCCATGAAGGGGCAGTTTGACCTCTTGGGCCGCGAGCAGTTTGACGATGATGGCCGCCTTCGTCTTTTTCGACAGGCGTGTGGGCATCCGCGTGACAGGCGTCGTACCCATTGGGGTGTCGAAGGACGTCGGCCCGCCGAGCCCGAGATCGGGCAGGGCGGCGAGGTCTTCGGATATTTGGGGCACTCCGTCCACACAGGCCTCTCGGTCGATCAGGCATCCCGATCGTTTGAATCATCGTTGCGTATCGCAAGATGGACCGATGGCGGTTAACGGACCATGACTAAGTGGCCGCTTTTCTGGTGTCTCAGCCCACGACCTGTTTGACGCAGGTGCGTGCATCTTTGTCCCACATGTAGCCGTCCGCGCAGGAGGCCGTTTTCTGTTCTCCGCTGCATTCCGCAAAGGCGGCGATTGGGGCGCTCAAGGGCGCTACAAGGGCGAGGGCGAGAAGTGTGCGTTTCAACATAAAAAATCTCCCGACAGCGTTTCGCTATCGGGAGACCATATCACAAATCGTGCTTTTTTCTAAGACGGCTTACTCGCCGAAAACGCGCTTGAAGATCGTGTCGACGTGCTTGGTGTGGTAGTCCATGTCGAATTTCTCGTTGATCCCGTCAACGCCAAGCGCCTTGACCACATCTTCGTCTGCGAGCAGCTGCTCGCGGAAGTCAACGCGATCTTCCCAGACTTTCAACGCGTTGCGCTGCACCATCGTGTAGGCGTCTTCGCGGGACACACCAGCTTGGGTCAGGGCGAGGAGCACGCGCTGTGACATCACCAGACCCGGGAACTTGTTCATGTTGTCGAGCATGTTGTCCGGGAAGATGAGCATTTTTTCAACGACACCTGCCAAACGATTAAGCGCAAAATCGAGCGTGACGGTCGCATCCGGACCGATTCCACGCTCCACAGAGCTGTGGGAGATGTCGCGTTCGTGCCAGAGCGCGACGTTTTCCATGGCGGGAATCACGGTCATGCGCACGAGGCGAGCGAGACCGGTGAGGTTTTCGGTCAGAACCGGGTTCTTCTTGTGCGGCATCGCCGAAGAGCCTTTCTGGCCCATGGAGAAGAATTCCGCGCCTTCGAGAACTTCGGTGCGCTGCATGTGGCGGATTTCGATCGCGATGTTTTCGATCGAGGAGGCGATCACGCCGAGCACGGCAAAGAACATCGCGTGACGGTCGCGCGGGATGACCTGCGTGGAGATCGGCTCCGGCTTGAGACCCATCTGTGCGCAGACGTGCTCTTCGACGGCAGGGTTGATGTTCGCAAAGGTGCCAACAGCGCCGGAGATCGCGCCAGTGGCGACTTCTTCACGGGCAGCCTGCAGACGGGCTTTGTTGCGGTCCATTTCGGCGTAGAAACGGGCAAAGGTCAGGCCCATCGTGGTCGGCTCGGCGTGGATGCCGTGCGAACGACCGACGCGAACGGTCATTTTGTGCTCCATCGCGCGGGTTTTCAGCGCGGCGAGCACTTTGTCGAGGTCTGCGAGCAGGATGTCAGCGGCACGCACGAGTTGGACGTTGAGGCAGGTGTCGAGCACGTCGGAGGAGGTCATGCCCTGGTGAACGAAACGGGCCTCTTCGGAGCCAACGTGTTCTGCAAGGTGCGTCAGGAACGCGATCACGTCGTGCTTGGTGACGGCTTCGATCTCGTCGATACGGGCCACGTCGAACTCGACGTCTTTGGCTTTCCACACGGCTTCGGCGTTCTCGCGCGGGATCACACCCAGATCGGCCTGTGCGTCACATGCGTGGGCTTCGATCTCATACCAAATCTTGAACTTGGTAGCGGGTTCCCAGATGTCGACCATCTCTTTGCGGGCATAGCGGGGGATCATCGGCGGACCTTTCGTGATACGGGAAACTGTCGCGGGTCTCTTACGCATAAGGGGGGCAAAGGGCAAGCCTTGGTGCACTTTGGCGGCATTTGCTGGGTGAAATGTCGGCGGCAAACGCTTTGTCCGGAGGGCAGCCGCATGATAGGGTCCGCGCCGGATGGGGAGGAGCGTGGCGCGATGGACCTGAGACTAACAGATTTCGAGGGCGAATGGACCCTCGAGCGGACAATCGACGATGCGCTTGCGGGACAGAGCGCGCGGATGACCGGCAAAGCCACCTTCACACCAGAGGACGACGGTCTCCGCATGACAGAACGCGGGCGGCTGGAGATGGAGGCCACGAGTCAATCCTTTGATGCAGAGCGCGAATATGTCTGGCGGTCCGCGCCGAATGGTATTGCGGTCTATTTCGACGACGGGCGGCTCTTTCACCTCTTCGAGACCGCATCGGCGTGCCCGACCGCGGATCATGATTGCCCGCCGGATGATTACTCTGTGGCCTATGATTTCTCTGAGTGGCCGGTCTGGACCGCGCGGTGGCGTGTGAAAGGACCGCGCAAGGATTACGTCAGCACGACGGTCTTTGCACCGATCAGCGCGGAAACATGAGATTCATGAGCGCATGGCGCAGATCGTCCTGCGTGATCAGGAGGATAAGCAGAAACGCCACGCCCCCCATCCGGAACCAAAGCGTCGCGCCATAGAGGCCGTCGATCAACCCGGCGAAGCCGGATTTGGCGGCTTTCGGGAGTGTATGTGGTGCGAGCACGCGGCAGTTGGTATATCCGTTATCCGCAACTTCCGTGCAGAGATCATGCCATTGGCACCCTTTGCAGGCGGCGCGGATTTTCCCCGTCGCAAACGCGGCGCGAAGCATGCTGATCCGTTCCGGCGTCAGTTTGAGCGTGGTGCCATTCCGAACGTCCACTCCAAGGAGCTTGCCCACATCCCGCGCGGTCAGATCGTCGCGGGTGATGACCCGATGCCCGTGGCAGTGCTCTGTGAGATCGCCCGCAATCGGCGCGCAAATGTCGTCGGGCTTGTCGGTGATCCTGATCTTCTCGCCTGCATTCAGCCGCGCGGCAATCCGGTCGTAGTTGTTCACGAAGGCAGGGGAGTAGCCTTTCCCCACATAGGTGAGCAGGCACAGGAGGTGGTGCGGGCGTAACTGGATCATGGTCTCTCGGTTGAACGTCTCGGGCGGTTGACCCATCATTCGTGACGATCAACTCAATCTCAAGGCAATTGCGCCAATTGCGATGCAAACGGCCGCGATGATCCGGCGCTTGCCGACCTGTTCGCGCAGGATGAAGAGCGAGATGAGGGTGCCGAACAGGATCGAAGTCTCGCGCAGGGCGGCAATGACGGCGACGGGCGCGAGTGTCATCGCCCAGAGCGCAAGCCCGTAGGATGTGACTGTTCCGAAACCTCCGATAAGGCCGACGTGCCACTGCGCGCGGGCATAGGCCACAAACCAGTCTTTTCGAACAACGAGCCCCCAAAGGATCATCGGCACGCCCGTCAGCAGGAAAATCCAGAGCGTGTAGGCCGCAGGCGCATCAGAGCGGCGCACGCCGGCCCCGTCCACGAGCGTATAGCTCGCAATCACGGTGGCGTTCAGCAGTGCGAGAAGGAGGCCCGTTCTCTGATCCGACGGATGACGCCCAAGCGCCATGCTCAGAACGCCCGTGCAGATGATCAGAACTCCGATCCACGCCATCGGGGCGAGGTGTTCGGTGCCCAGAAGAATACTCACCGCAGCCACGATCAGAGGTGCCGTCCCGCGCATGAGCGGGTAGGTGAGGCTCATGTCTGCCAAACGATAGGTTTGCGCGACGAGCACGTAATAGACGATCTGCATCACCGATGAGGCCGCAATAAACGGCCAGCTTTCCGGCGCGGGGGCAGGGAGGAACGGCAGGAAGAGCGCAGAGAGCAGGGCACCCGCGCCAGTAACCAGAGCCGTTGTCATCAACTTGTCCGACCCGCCTTTGACGATCGCATTCCACGTCGCGTGAAGCGCGGCAGCGAACATCATGATGAGGAAGGTCGTGAGGCTCATGAGTGGCGGCGTCCCGAAGTTACAAACAAGGTGCTCTCAAAAGAAAAGGGCCCCGCGAAGGAGCCCTTTCCCGAATTCTGAAAACCGCTGCCGATTAGCAGGAGTAGTACATTTCGTACTCGACCGGGTGCGGAGTGTGCTCGTAGGCGTACACTTCTTCCCATTTGAGGTCGAGGTAACCTTCGATCTGGCTCTTGGTGAACACGTCGCCTGCGGTGAGGAAGTCCATGTCTTTTTCGAGCTCTTCGAGCGCTTCGCGGAGCGAGCCGCAAACGGTCGGGATCTCGGCCAGTTCTTCCGGTGGCAGATCGTAAAGGTCTTTGTCGGAAGCTGCGCCCGGATCGATCTTGTTGGTGATACCGTCAAGGCCGGCCATCAGCAGAGCTGCGAAGCAGAGGTACGGGTTGGAGGACGGATCAGGGAAACGTGCTTCAACGCGTTTTGCTTTCGGGGATTCAGCCCACGGAATACGCACACAACCGGAACGGTTACGAGCGGAGTACGCACGCAGAACCGGAGCTTCAAAGCCCGGGATCAGACGCTTGTAGGAGTTGGTGGACGGGTTGGTGAAGGCGTTCAGCGCTTTCGCGTGCTTCAGGATGCCGCCGATGAACCACAGTGCCTCGTCGGAGAGATCAGCGTATTTGTCGCCAGCGAAGAGCGGCTTGCCGTCTTTCCAGATGGACATGTTCACGTGCATACCGGAGCCGTTGTCGCCTTTGATCGGCTTCGGCATGAAGGTTGCGGAACGGCCATATGCGAGAGCCACGTTGTGGATCACGTATTTGTATTTCTGCAGGTTGTCAGCTTGCTCGGTGAGCTTGCCGAAGATCATGCCGAGCTCGTGCTGGGAGGTCGCCACTTCGTGGTGGTGTTTGTCGACCTTCATGCCCATGTTCGCCATGGTGGTGAGCATTTCGCCGCGGATGTCCTGGCCGTCGTCGGACGGGTTCACCGGGAAGTAGCCGCCTTTGTAACCCGGACGGTGGCCGAGGTTGCCCATTTCGAACTCAGCGTCGGTGTTCCATGCCGCGCCGTCAGCGTCGATCTGGTAGCCAACTTTGTTCGGGGTGACGGAGTAACGCACGTCGTCGAACAGGAAGAATTCAGCTTCCGGACCACAGTAGAATGCGTCACCGATGCCGGAGGATTTCAGGTAAGCTTCTGCACGCTGTGCACAGCCACGCGGGTCACGGTCGTAGGATTCGCCGGTGTCAGGCTCAACCACGGTGCAGTGCACGCAGAGGGTTTTTTCAGCGTAGAACGGATCGATGTAGGCCGAGTCCGGATCCGGGATGAGTTTCATGTCGGATTCTTCGATGGATTTCCAGCCAGCGATGGAGGAGCCGTCGAACATGAAGCCTTCTTCGAAGAAATCTTCGTCCACTTCCGTGTGGCGCAGCGTCACGTGCTGCAGCTTGCCGCGCGGATCAGTGAAACGCACGTCAACGTATTGGACGTCTTCGTCCTTCATGGTCTTGAGAACGTCTTGGATGCTCATTTTACGACCTTATCCCTTCTTTTAAGAGTAGATGGTGGTTCTGACGAAATCGCGTGAACTCTGTCCCTGTTTCCACGCGAATTGCGTCCTCCCTTACAGCGCGTCGTCGCCCGACTCGCCGGTACGGATGCGGATAGCCTGTTCAACAGGCGAAACGAAAATCTTGCCGTCACCGATCTTGTCGGTTTTGGCGGCTGCCACGATGGCTTCGATGGCATCATCGACCTGCTCGTCAGAGAGCACAACCTCGATTTTCACTTTCGGCAGAAAGTCGACGACATATTCAGCGCCGCGATAAAGCTCTGTGTGGCCCTTCTGACGACCGAACCCTTTGACTTCGACCACGGAAAGACCTTGAACGCCGATTTCTTGCAGCGCTTCTTTCACTTCGTCGAGCTTGAAAGGCTTGATGATAGCTTCAATCTTTTTCATCGACCTTCGACTCCCTAAACTTCATTCGCCCACCCTCAGAACATTTCTCAAATGCTCTCACAATCGACTAACCTGAGGGCAACCAAAGTGCCCACAGGATTCGCAGTCAATTGCACGATATTTGTGCGTTGCGACTTATTAAAGGGCAAATTGAAAACATTTGAGGCAAAACATGGCAGAATTGCTGACCAGTGCACAAATGCGCGCCATTGAGAAGGCGGCAATCGACAGCGGAGAGGTCACAGGACTGGATCTTATGGAGCGCGCAGGCGCGGGCGTCGTGAATGCCGTTTTCGAAGAATGGCCTGACCTCGCACAGTCCTCCTATAAAGCCGTCGTCCTCTGCGGCCCCGGCAACAACGGCGGAGACGGCTTCGTCATCACGCGGCTGTTGAAACAACGCGGCTGGGAGGTGGAGGTGTTCCTCTATGGCGATCCCGAAAAGCTGCCACCGGATGCGAAGGTGAATTATGAGCGGTGGGCGGAGATGGGGGAGGTTGCTCCTTACGTTGATGAAGAGTTCCAACTTGATCCGGCAGAGTATCGAGAGACGAGCGTCATGTTTGATGCCCTCTTTGGGACGGGGCTGACCCGAGCCGTCGAAGGGTTTAATGAATTCGCATGGCACACGCAGATTTCTGAATTTCGCATGGCGCCTAAATTTCGAAAGGGTGCATTTGTCGGAAGTAGGGTCGTCGCGGTCGATGCGCCAAGCGGTCTTTGTGCCGACTCCGGACGATATCTCGCTACCAATGATCCTTATCACGAATCCATACGAGCTGATCTAACGGTCAGCTTTCACCGCATGAAGCTCGGGCATGTCTTGGCGGATGGCCCGCATGCCTGTGGGAAAACGGTCGTTGTCGATATCGGTTTGACCGAAAGGCATAAAGAAGCTGTGCAGCTTACAGACCCGACTATTTGGGAACTCAAAAAGACATGAGCAGCGCCCACAAATACACCCACGGCCACGCCCTGATCCTCACCGGCCTCTCCGGCAAAACTGGAGCCGCCCGTCTCGCCGCCCGCGCCGCTCTCCGTGTCGGCGCTGGCCTTGTCTCGCTTGGCACCCCGCATGAGGTCGTGACCGAGGTCGCCGCCCAGATCACTGCCCTCATGCTGACGGAGATCGACACGCCGGAACTCCTCACCCGCGTGCTCGCCGACGACCGCCTCAACGCGCTCTGTATCGGGCCGGGGTTTGGGGTGGAGCGGGCAGGGGCGTTCCTGCCCTCCGTTTTGGCCGCCAAGCGTGCCACCGTGCTCGATGCCGATGCGCTGACGGCGCTGGCGCAGAGCGAGACGCAGTTTGAGGCGCTCCATGACAAATGCGTCCTCACGCCCCACGCGGGCGAGTTCAAGCGCCTCTTTCCCGACATCGCCGAGAAACTCGACGCCCCCGCAACTAAAGGCCCCGCCTACAGCAAAGTGGACGCCACCCGCGAAGCCGCCAAGCGGGCTGGCTGTGTCGTGTTGTTCAAAGGCCCTGATACGGTGATTGCCTCGCCCGCCGGACGATGCTCCATCAACGCAGCCGTCTACGACCGCGCCGCGCCTTGGCTCGCGACCGCTGGGTCAGGCGATGTGCTGGCGGGGTTGATCACAGGCCTCATGGCGCGCGGGGTCGCGCCTCACGACGCCGCAGAAACCGGCGCATGGCTCCATGTCGAAGCCGCCCGCAGTTTTGGCCCCGGCCTGATCGCAGAGGACCTTCCCGAAGAACTCCCGAAAGTGTTCCGAAACCTCGGGCTCTAAGGCTCTTCGTCGCGCTCAGTGGTCTCGGACGACTTCCCGTTCAGCGATACGATCCCCGCAACGCAAAGCACCGCGACCCCGCCAAAGGCGAGGATCGGCGCGCCAGTGAGCCCAAGCCCGCCTGTGCCGAGACCGGAAAGCGTCTGAAAGAACAACACAAGCGCGATGCCGCCGGTGATCACCGCGACAATGCCGAGCAGGATGGTGAAGACAATTCTGCTTTCTCCCATAGCAACCTCCCCTTTGCTCGGGGCATGGTCGCAAGCCCCGAGATACTTCGCCATGATCTCGGGCAAGACGCCCCGTAGAAAGATTTGCGGCTCTCGATGTGGGACCCGCTTGACCATTCCAGAAGGCCCGACTAGAAGGCCCGAAGACTGCGGGTGTGGCGAAATTGGTAGACGCACCAGATTTAGGTTCTGGCGCCGCAAGGCGTGGGGGTTCAAGTCCCTCCACCCGCACCATTTTTTATTAAATTTATATTTATAATCAGTAATTTGGTTGGTTTTTAATTTTTTACAACCACCCTGTTGTCCACCCTTTGCGTGGCGTGAGGCCGGTCTCTTGAGCGGTGAGCTAGTTGCCTATTTTCGAAGGGGCCGTTTCGGGCGGGGAGCTGCCGTTCGCCGCGCCTTGTTCGAAAGTCCGAGATAAACAGAAGCTGACCTTCGAGGCGCGAATGCCTTGACTGGTTCGGGGGCGCTTGTAGATCGCCTCCAAGCCCATCTTCGCCATCAGCCTGCGCACGCGGTGGCGGCCCACGGTTGTGCCTTCACGGCGCAGAAAGGCTGCGATCTGGCTGGTCCTCCCCCACTGACGTGGTCCACCGTAATGGCTAGGAAAACGGAGGGCCACGTCAGTGGGGGAGGACCAGGATATCTGCAGCGAACATCGGCCCGAAACGATGCCACCAGTAGCGAACCGTTTCGTGGCTCACATCCACGCCACGTTCATGGAGTAGATCTTCGACATTTCGGAGCGAGAGCGGGAAACGAACATAGAGCATAACGGCCAGACGAATGATCTCGGGACTGGTTTTGAAATCCTTGAAAGGGGAGCGTTTGGCCTTGGCTCGAGGCTACGTGACCGCACTACCACGCTCAAGCCAAGTTCTTATGACAAGACCGCCCTGACAGAACCTCTTCTAGAGTCACCCATACGGGCTCATCGGGCTTGCTAATTTTATTGACAGGCCATCGCTCTTCCAGGTTCTTTTTGATCACTGTATATGACCCGGAAAATCCGATGTTTGATGCGCTCACATTCCGCTCAGTTACGAGCGTGTATTGAAGGCCGGTATGTCGGCGCTGCCAATCCTTTTTAACCACCCTGAAACCCTCCTTGCTTCCCATGCTTCCCATCTCCTCCCAAATTTTCGAAAGCGGACGCCATTCCAACACGGAATCGCGCTCTGCAAGACGGGCAACACTCAACTCCTTGTCGCTTTGCATGACCTCTTTCTTAGGAATGTCAGACACGACGGATGTCAGGTGCCCTCCCCCCTCAGACGCCGCCTGATTTTCCTGAAACCTATCCAGCGCCTCTTCCACACTGATGACCTGACCACTCTCCTTCATGTATCGGGCGAGCGTGGAAAAGTTGGGAACACCGCTCCAGTCCGCAATCGAACCAACGATGTAGGCACGCTTTTTTGCGCGGGTGAGTGCCACGTTCAGGATGTTCGGTGCCTGTCCTGCCCACTTCCGAGATCCGACCCCCCTCCTGCCAGCTGCGCTTCCTAGGACGATGAAGACCGCCTCGGCCTCCTTGCCTTGGAACGCATGGACAGAGCCAGCCTCGACACCTTTGATCTTCCTGCCTCCGCAGGCCACCGCCACCTTCTTGAAAGGCGAAATGAAGAATACGGAAGGTATCTGCCGCTTGGCCGACACTTCATCGGCAAGCCATTTACGAACCTTCTTCACGAAGTCGATCTCGGGCTTGTTGACGTGGCCGTCTGAGGGCAGGCTTGCGACATCAATCCAGCATGACTCTCCGAGCGGGAAATCCAGTTCCGCTCCGTTCTTGTTTGCCTGAACCATCTGATTGCCATAAGCGATCTCGTTGGCCACGCTGAACATCGGGTCCGCGCAACGACGATGTGCTCTCAGCGGAAGACCACCCCAGACCTTGTTTTCGCCGACGCCGATATAGGCGCCTACCGACATCGCGCAGTCGGCCATAGTCTGCACGGAGTTCCCCGCAGGGTTGAGGTCCTTTCCGACACCCAACGCCTTTGCAATCGCGCTCACGCTCTTGTCTTCGAAGGTTGCAACGGGCTCGACCTGCAGTGGATCACCGACGATCACAGCCCGCTTGGCGCGCCAGAGGGCGCCCGCAGCCGACGCCGCCGTCGCCTGCCCGGCTTCGTCGATCATCAGCCACGGGATCTGTCCCCCTTGGAATGGAGCGAACATCCGGCTGATCGACGCCAGAGATGTGGACACGACAGGGACGCAAAGAAACAAGAGGTCCCAGAGACGTCGCTGAAGATGTGGTAATATTTCTTCATCGCTTTTGGAGCCTACCATTGTGTTACACAATGTCAGTGTGCCTCTGAGACGCCCGTAGTTTTCAGAAAGCGCAGCACGGTGCAGGTCGAGAGCGGCAAGGAAGAGCTCTGCCCTTGCAATCTCGAATTCCTTGTTCACGTTGAATGACAGAAGTTGTCGCTGGCTTTCCGGGAGGCGGCGTAGAAGGTCCAAATCTGTGAGTGTCACACCCTCCGGAACGGGAGCACCTGAGCAATAGGCAACATCGGTCATCTTCTTTTGCATCTCAGTGACTCGCTTCCTGCAAGCGCTCAGATACTCTTTGGCTTCCTCAAAAGTGGCTTTGCCGTCTGTAGCCTCGAGATCACGCCCCAGCGGCGGCGGCACGACCTCTCCGTCTTTTTCCATGGGCTTCGGGTGCCAAGCCTTGGCAAATGCTGAGCGGTTTCCCGAGTTGCCGAGCGCCGCAGAAATGGACCCCCAGGCATCTTTCGGGTGTTCTTTCGGATCTTTGCGTGCGTTTAGGATTGCAGTGCCGGAGCGGGGCAAAAAAGATGGCCATTTAAAATTTTCGTCGCGTTTATTTTCGTCGCGTTTAAAAGTTTCGTCGATCGCACCGTCATCGGGAAGTTCGTTCGAGATGTTTTCTACTGCCGAGTTATTGTTCGACGTTACGACAATGCCGCTGTCGCCAAGTTCGGCAATCGGAAGGAGACACTGGTGGCCATTTATTTTGACCGTTTCAAAGAGTTTCGAGCTGTCGTCAGCATTTGCCATCACGAACGCCCGCTTGGTAATGATGTTCGCGATGACATCCCGCAACAAAGTCGTCTTGCCTGTGCCTGGCGGGCCATTCACGGCACGGAGCTCCGGCTTCTTAACATCGGACAGTTCCCATATCGAATTTACCGCGGCTTGCTGCCCCATCATGAGGTGGTGCTCAGGGTTGGAGGGCCAACGTGCAGGAGGCATTTTTTCGGCTGCCAGAAGGTCGCAAAGACACTCAACAAAACCCCTATTCAGAATATCGGAACGTTTTACGACATCGGGGCCATTCAGAATATGTTCAAGCGCACCATGATTGTCGCTCGGGAGCAGACCTCCGATCCGCTCCAGATCATCCATGTAGAAATTGGGCATCAATCCGAGAGGGCGGAGTTTCGCTAAAGCATCCTCGTCCGAAGCTTCGACACGTCGAATGAGAATTCGCTCCGGCCAGGGGGCGAACAGGTCGGGAGCCAGATCCCGCAGATAGCGTTCTTCCCGATCTATCATCTCCCAATTGAAGGCAGCGGATCGGACAGCGGGATCTTCGTGTACCGTCGCTGAATCGGAAACAGCCGCATCCACCTGCATAATTCGATCTGCGTCGATCGGGGGCGCGAAGCGCTCCTTGAATTTCTTCCTGAGACCCCTGAATTTCTCGTCTGTATATATAGGGTTCCGTTTCTGTGCATAGCCCAAAACGTGGTCGGCAATCTGGAATGGCTCGAACTTTCCCTCGTCGAGAAGCTTTCCGTCCTCGTTCAGGAACAAGAGTGCGGAATAGCACTCAGCATCAAATTCGCGAGCATGGCGATAGTCATCTTCATCCTCTGCGGCTCCGAAAGCATTGGCCATCCGGGCATGTGCTTCTGCCTTCCCGATTTCCCCCAAGTAAACAACATAGAAGAGTATTTTACCCGCAGGTGCCCTCGGAGTCTTGTTACTCTCCCAAGGAAGTCGGCCATATTTGGTGGCGTAGAAGAAAGCACCTTCGTTTAGTTCAGGAATCTCCGGAATTGTCAGCAATTCGCTGGCACGCCATAGGCTGATTACACTTTGCTTGTTCGGGCCCGACATTACTTCTTATCCAAATTGAGGAAGCCCTCCCAAGACAGAAGAGGCTTTATAAGCCTAATAATCGCAAGCTCATCAGACCACAACTCAACGCTTTGAAAAAACAGCATATTACCCTCAATTAAGGCACGCTTCACTGAGCTATGCTCGAAATTCAGACATTGAGCACCTACTCCGATTTGCAGCGGCAATCCCCCCCCCTTTGTCGGCGCCTTCATTGAAGACGGCGTCGGGAAAGGGGTAATTCAGAAATGCGGGTTTGAACAGGAAAAGCCGGACCCGTAAGGGCCCGGCGTCAATCGTGTTTTAAAATAATGCCCTTGGTAAAGCTTATTTTTTCAGGGGCCACCAAGATGGCTTAGATGGCTTTTTGCCTCTGATCGGCGCAAGCAGTTCATCGAGTTTCTCGTCCTTCGTCATCTTCGAGCGGCGTGCTTTTTCCGCACGGTAGATCGTGATTTCACGATCCGTCATCGGGATCTCGCGCGTTGCTTTGTAGTTTGCGATTTCGAGTTCATCCGAGATGTCCCCGGTCTTGATCATGTATTCCAGGCGAAGGTTTTCCATGTGCCACTCAGGGTGTTTGGATTTTTCCTTCTCATAGAGAGCATAACCAAAACGTAGACCTGGAATGGCTTGCTTCTTCACGCCTTCCGGATACAGGAAATCTTCCTGATCAGATCCGGAGGTTTCACGAAGCACTTCTTCTCGGCCAATCCTCGGCTTTCTGAAATAAACCGCGATCATCCTCCAGATCCTCTGATCAGGGTTCGCCTCATAATATTTTTCGAGGGCCTTCCTGTGCGCTCTCCACCCGAAATACCGCTCCATGCTCAGGATATCGCCTTCGTATTTGCGGCGCGGGCGTTTCGCGAGAAATTCCTCGGATCGTGGATCCGGGATAAACTCTCTTGTTTTCCGGTCACGGATCTTGATGAAATCTCTCATCTCGTCGTAGGGGTCGAAGCACTCCGTGATGATCTCGAAGAGACCATCAAGACGCCACCCATCCCATACGACCGTCTCCTCCGTGACATCACCGTGATACCACATCGAGTGGATGTCGTAGGGGTCGAGCTTCGACGGCCGGCGATAGCCGGGCAGAAGAACGATCTGGTAAGGAAGCTCTGCATTCCGCGCCCAGAGGTCAAAACACCAAGGAGAGAATGAACTGATAGAGAGGGCAACGAAGGCTGGAACGCCCTCCTCTACTGCATCTCCTGGCGCATAGAGTTTTACAGTTTCGATATTTTCTTGAAGAATTGGGCTGCTCATTTCCTACCCTCCAAATTGAGGGTAGAAAATGGCAACTCTTCTTTGCCGTCAAGGCGAAGAAGCCACGCTGCTGGTTCATGCCCCTTATGGGTTTTTTGGGGGGCCACTTCAGTGGCTCTTTGGATATTCATATCAGACCCTCAATCTCTCAGGCAGCAGGTCACTTAGCGTCGTGGTCTGAACAAAATACTCGATGGCTTTCCCCATGTCGGTACCCCCACCTCCTACAGCGGACTGTGCAATGGCCTGCGTTTCCTCGAAAACACCCTCAGACGGATACAGGATGTGTCTGACCTGCTCTCCTGTGACCCTATCCAAGATCACAAAATCGAAAGTTTCCTGCGCGGCGAACATCGAGAATTGCGGACTTAATAGGAAACTGGGATTTGCGAACTGTTCGAGGCAAACCCCGGCGGGGCGGCCGATACCAATAGCCCAGATCAGGAAAGCGAGCGCCCCATGGGGTGTCTCACTGACCCCCTGAACGATCTCAAGCGAAACTCGCGGAGCCTCCGACCAAGCTTTAGCCTGATCAGGATCCGCGTAGCAGACAACTGCCAGTTTTTCCTGGCCAGTTTCGTCTGTGAATACTCGGAATTTCACCCCGGCTGGCTCCGCCACCTGTGCAGGTTGACCTTCCGAACCAAGGGTCGGCACGACGAGGTTTTGGAAGATAAGGCTATCAGGATGCAAATAGCCCTGTTTCGCATCCTCGAGAAGCATCGGCACAACCAAGGGAAGCCGCTGCATTGCAGCATCAGCAATGCTCTGAGCGTCATCTGTATCGACGCTGAAACTTCCCAGAAATCGAAATCCATACTCAGGCTCGACCTCTGGAGAACACCCGTTTTCCCGATACGCAAGACAGGCAATGGCATTGTGTCCTGAGGCCACGGCATGCTCAAATGTCTTTGTCCCGGCGACCAGCTCCTTTAAAACACCCATCAAAGCCATCGAAAAACTTATTTCCTGACCCGGCACGTTTTGGTGCTTTATGGTGTCCCATTGATTCACACCGAGCCAGTTTCCAGCGGTTTCAACCAAGGGGTTGGCAGAGGATGTGCCAAAAACCTTTGGGGAACCTACAAGCGTTGCAGCGTCAAAGTAGAAGGAAAACCAATCGGTATCTCCAAGGCAAACAACATTCATTTTTTGTGTCATACGTGACGTCTTTCTGACCACATTTTAAATTTATTGGGGGATTGGCGTTTGAGAACGGCAAGGAGCCTATGAAGGCCAATTTCCATTTCGCATGTCGCTAATTCTTCTCTTCGCCAATCCATACAAATACTTCCACTGATCAGGCGTGGGCCAACCATCGCGAGGGCTCTTTTCAAGGTCCCGCATATTTTTGAGAAAACTCTCCGATCTCTTAAATTCACGTTTAATATGGGCTTCAACGGTGTCCGCAACGAGCAAGGCCGAAGCAAGCCTTTCCAGGTGAGCGACGGTCAGCTTGCCTTCCCAAATGTCCTCATTGAATTCACTCAGTGTCGCCCGAGCCTCTTCGACCTGTCTTTCATATATCTGAGTTTCGTCACGGACCCACTGCTCCCGTTCGGCTTCAGTTTTCTGCTGAAGCATCTCCTTGTAGAGACGCTGTTCTTCAGCACGAGCCTCTTTTTCAATATGTTTGCGCTCCTGCAATTCTGGAATGATGTCAGCAGCGTCCCCATCCAAAAGCCAATCCGCCCCAGAAAAGACGCTACTTTCGGGAAACTCTGCCTCTACACATGCTGTTTCCCGATCTTCCCCTTCTGGGCGGCTAGCCAGTCTGACGTACAGCTTCGAGCAGTCGGCGCTTACATCCTCGACTTTGTATTTTCGAGGCTCATCTTCATCAGGAAAATACCGCTCAAAATGCGCACCTTTGAGCCGGGAGAGATATTCTTCGTTCCCCTCAAACAAATACTTCAATTCTTTCTGCTCGATTTCACAGTTTGTCACGAGACAACCTTTCATTCGTGAGTCGCTGATACATGGGATAAGCCATTCCCCTCGGGCTTCCACGGGTAGATATTTTTATTTTTACAATCAGTTGCTTAAATGCTCCAAAAAGCACACAACGCCTTACCCGGACAGTGCAGTCGCAACAATCGAATTGCTCCGCATAGCAAGCCCCAGTCGCGCAATTGAGACCATCATGCCAACGACAAAAGGAACGCCATTCCTGATGCAGAAAAGTCCACGCACTATCGAATTCCGCAGCAACAATTGCTGCCCCACCGGCAACTATAGATAGTAGGCTGAACCGTCTCCCCTCGCTCATCCTTCCAGTGGCTGCCCGGACCAGATGGTCCCGGGCGTGTTTTTTCGTCTGGGCGACACGGTTGGGCGCTTCAAAGCGCCCTCTCAAAGTGTTCGATCCAATTCCGCCCGTACATTCGCCTTCAGGCGCTTGAGAGCACGTTCCTCGGCCTTAGAGATCGCATTAGCAGACTTGCGTTCCAGCGGCGTGTTGCGCGGGAGGCTCTCTTTACGGCTCAATTTGGCGATCAACACACCGCGATCGCTTTCTTTGAGATTCCGGATTGCAGCCCTCAGCAGCTTTTCCTTGCGTGCCCACTCAGAAGACCGGATCAATTGGGCTTCTCCAGAAAGCATCTCTGCAGGGGCTGAAGCGCTCGCCGCAAACTGGCTCTCATCGACATCCTCGACGCAGATCATCTTCTGCTGCAAATTACGTGCTGCAGCTTCCCGCTTTCCCATGTCGAGGATCGCGTTCATGGCGACCGAGTACACGAGGGAAGTGAGGCTAGATTTCAGCTTATTTGAAGGCTTGGAGAAGAACACCGTAAGCCGTTTTCCCACGTCCGCAATAAGTTCCTCGCGTTGCGCGGCTGTCGCCATCTTCATGTTCGACTTCTTGAGAGCCCCAAACACGACCTTTTTGAACCTCTCTCTCGAAATTTCAACTTCCGGAGCAAAGATGATGACAGCATTAGAGGTGCGCGAACCGTTATGGGCGAGCATAAGCTTCTCCTGATTTTTGGAAGGTGTGGAGAGGCTTCGTGCCGTTGGACTTGACTAACGCTTGCGGCCGCCTTAAGCTCGAGGACCTCTCGCTTGAGGGAGGTTCCGAAGAGATTAAGGCGGCCGCTGCGCTTACTTGGGTTTTGCGTCGGTTGCGGTCATCTTTGACTGACCGCGAAAGTTGGTTTGCAGATTTCGACTAGGGGCGATCAAAACAAATCGGGTATCTTTTCCCAGCCGTAGAAATTCGCCCCGATCTCCTCTACCGCCACCACCTATGAGGAAGAGCCCCAATCATTATCATCGAAGATTTTCGCTAAGTCCTCTGCCGAAAGTTCGGTGGAGCCTTGATCTTCTTTTTGATCAGAATCTGGAAAGGAGAAGGCGTACCTCAGTTGCATGCCTTCTCTGCCGCTCGCTTCTCGCTGTGTACTCTCCGGGTTGATTAAGCCCGGATCATCTGGAAACCATTGCATCTCATCCTCCATGTCGCGATCTTCGGACGTGGGCTTCTCTTCCCGAACTTCAAAAATCGGCTCGGATCGTAGTTCAAGGCCCCATTTGAAGCCGACGAACGTCCGAGCCATGGCAAGGCGGGCCTCGGAATTCGAGGCGATGCCTAACTCAAAGACATCACCGACCTGCAGACACCAATAAGCTTTGCATATTTCGAGCCGATCCTCCTGTGAGAGGTCTGGATCCTCATCCCCCTCCTCGATAGGGGCAAGCAGTTTCCTTGCGATCGGAAACCGTTCGAACGCCCGCAGATCACGTCGCACCCTTTGAGCCAGCGTATCTTCATAATACTCATCACTCTCGAAGCGGTTTCTTATCTGATTTGCCCGCTCATTCAGGTCTTTGAGATTCCGGATCTCCATTACACAAATACCTCACTTTGTTGAGCTCGCGCCTCAAGATAGAAAGGATTGGGATCAAACAGCCCCCGATAGCGCGGATCTTTGAGATAGTTCAGCTTGTGTGCCCGGACGGGAAGGTTGCCGCGCTGGCAAAGCACTTGCTCATTGCGCGCCATCCCCAAGATCTGCCCTTCGTACCCGGTGATCTCGGCCAAGGACCGGGCAGCCGCTGCATTTGCTGCGCCGAACATCGAGACCGTGCCAGCATTGTCGAGAATATCCCGCGCACGTTTGCCATAGATCCCCTCGATCTGGCCAATGCTTTGCCAAAACGTCCAAGTTCTGAGGCCGTAGCCCCGCAAAAGCGAGGCAGCAGTCAAGAGCTCCTCAAGATAGCCAAGAGTGGCAGCCTCGTCGACCAGGAAAAGATCCGGCACCACCGGGCGGTAGTCGCGTTCGGCAACTGTAGTCAGGATCGCACCAAGCCAAAGACGCAAAAGCTTACCGTGGCTTTCAGTCATGTGCGGTGGAACTCTGATATAGATTGTCAAAGTCATGCCTTTGCGGATCTTTTCCAAAGTACCCCATCCCCCATCCACACTCCTTTTGGCATGCGACGAAGATAAAAAATCGAGATGACCACGAATTGTGGTTAGAAGGGAGCCGGCAGTCTTGTCCGGCGCATCCACATAGGTTTTGGCGGCCGCCATCATGGCACCATCATGAAGCTCGCAGCTCATCATACAGGAGAGCATTTCCTCGAGATGATCTGCCACTCCCCACATTCTGTAGAGTAGGGACAACCCGCGATCCTCTTGGTGGATATGGGTTGCAAGAAACAGCAGAGTACCGGCGACAATATGCTCGGCGCTGTCATCCCAGAACGGATCGCGCTCATCTGAAGTCTTAGGCCGCATCATCCGGGCGAGACGCTTGCACTGATCAAACGCATCCTCTGTTCGGGGATCGATAAGTTCCATGGGATTAAGCGCATCTCTTGCCCCCCCAAAAGGATCAAGGATTATGACCTTTTGCCCCATCTCGCGGCGGCGGCGTGCAGTGACCTCTGCAATCTCGCCCTTCACATCAATCACATACATCGAACCCGGATAGGTGAGCGCCGTCGGGATCACTTGGGATACACCTTTGCCTGTGCCTGTTCCGGCGATCGTTACAAGCCCTGCATCACTATCGTCGCGGATCAGTCGCTCCGTAATCGGAGTGTTGCGACCGGCCGGGCAAAAGCCGATTTTCTGATTTGTCGGCTGAACATGATATCCGAGTGGAATGGAAGCAGGCATGGCGGGATCCTTTTCAATTGCGTCATAATGGATGACGTCAGCCGTCTGCCCGCATGACAGAATGGTAGGAACAATGTCCCGTGACAGGATTTTTTAAAAAAAATATTGGCAACCTGTCATGCGGCCTGATCCGACGCGTCTTCATCAATGTCCATCGCACAACAGGAGACATTCGATGCAGGATACAACTCAAGAAACCGTCACCAAGGTTATCGTACAGGAAAAGCCGAAAAGTGCGATTGCTGCCCTTATTCTATCCGTTCTCTTCGGACCTTTGGGGCTGCTTTATGCATCTGTTAAGGGAGGTATCGTCATGATCCTCGTGTCATTGGTTGTCGTGCCTTTTTCCTTTGGAATTGGAGCGCCGCTCGTTTGGCTTGTAAGCATCATTTGGGCGCTTGTCGCTGCAACCTCGGACACGACGCCCTCTGAGAGAGCCTGAGCATTTTTGCCCCAGCACTGCTGGGGCAAATACATTTCAGTTTCAAAGCAAAAGGAAAGGATTTTCAGATGCCCTCCACCTCCAAGCGCGTAGACATGGTTGCGACACTCAACGACATTATTTCCAAGCCGATGACGCAGGGGCGAGCCCGGGCTGCTGGCAATATTCGCGCAGCTCTTCAACGGATGGACGAGTACGCCGCCCGCAACAAGCCCGGGGGCAAACATGCTCGCACGATGACTATCTATGATCGCGAAGTCCTGATGTCAGTCATCGATGACCCGAGCCGAACAGATGAGGTACGCGATCGCGCAAAATACCTCGTCAATGGTTCTGGCGACCTGAGTGAGGGCGATACCCGCTTCTTGGATACCCTCTAAGGCCAATAGAAAAACCTATTTTGACCTCCGGCCTACTGGCCGGAGATGAGGCCGGGCAACATACAATTTCCCACTAAACAGCGCTGCTGATACTGAAAATGAGGCTATCATGACACCGAAAGACGAAAATTTTTCCTCAAAGAAGACTGGCGACCAAGTGAAAATTTTCCGCAACACCACAGAGCCCCAAAATGGCCCGTCATTATCGTATCGCATCGAATGCATCACCAACCTTTGGCGTGAACTCGCAAATTATGAATACCCCTATCTAATTAGGGAGCACGATGCCGTGCCGTCCTCCGCCTTGATGATCGCGAACCTGATGCCGCGTATGTTTTCCTTATTAAATGAAATCGAGAACATGCCGTATTTTCGTGAAGATCCTAATCTTGCCTACAGATTGCTCGCCAACATTCTTATGCCGATAGATTTCTTCCCGCACATTGTTAATTTTTTCGCGCAAGAAGATTTGCCAAACATCGTGCAGATCACGCGTGAGGAAACCGAACAGAGCATATCGCCAGAAGGCGCACTGGAAAATATCACTTCACGCATCAAACCTTATATTGGGCTCGCATTGGAAAAGAACGAAAAAGTTCACCCATACTTGGGCAGCATGGAACAATTCGAGAACCTGTTTCTCATTAATTTTTATCTCCTGGCCGGAGAATTGGGGGCCCCCGAGGTATCACATGATCAAGCTGCACCGAACTTTAATCCCGTTGCACTTGCCGCAAAGATTCAGTCCCTATTGAAGAAGGCGGATCAGAACAAGCTTCACAAAGTTGGACTTACTTATTCGTGGGGGAATAGATCAGACATGGATTACCCACTCCGATTTCTCACAGCAGCCTGGAAAAATGGAGAGTTCTCTGAGTTCCTCGAAGAAGCTTAAAGTAGCCAATTTGGTCGTCTCGCACCTCAGTTCGGGACGACCTCCAACATGGGGCCGAAAACGCAGCCTCTCGGGTTCGAACAATTTTGGAACAGTAAGGTTCTATCGGGCCATGTGACACGATGGGCCTGTAAGAGCAACCGGCCTGAGCTGCCGTGGTAACCCTCGGTCTCCTGATCCCGCCATCCATCATGATGATCGTTTATGGCATTTCGGCTCAACAATCGATTTCCCGCCTCTTCATTGCCGGTATTGTACCGGGCCTGCTCATCATGGGCCTCTTCATGGGCTACGTGATGATTTGGTCTCTCTTGAACCGCGACGCCGTTCCCGAAGCCGGACCTCGTCTCTCTTTTTCTGAGAAGCTTCATCGCTCGCGGCGGCTCATCCCGATCATTCTTTTGATCGCAACAGTCATCGGCTCAATCTATGGAGGTTTCGCAACGCCAACCGAAGCAGCCACTCTCGGCGCTCTGGGCTTGTCATGGATCACAGGCACACTGAGTTGGCAGAGCTTGATCGGCAGCCTCATGGCTGCAACGCGTACAAGCTGCATGATCACAGCAATCATCCTTGGCGCTGCCTTCTTGTCGGTCGGGATGGCGTTTCTCGGAATTCCGACAGCTCTCGCGGCCTGGGTCGCAGAACTCGGCCTGTCTCCCGCGATGCTGCTGGTGCTTCTCACCTTGATCTATCTGGTTCTCGGCTGCTTTTTGGAAGGCGCCTCGATGATTGCTCTGACCACCTCCGTCGCCCTGCCGATGGTTGTTCAGGCAGGCTTCGATCCCATCTGGTTCGGAATCTATCTGATCATTGTGGTTGAGATGGCCCAGTTGCCTCCCCCTGTCGGGTTCAACCTATTTGTTCTTCACAGCATGAGTGGGCGCGATATGTGGACCGTTACCAAGGCCTCTATGCCCTTCTTTGGGCTTTTGATTTTGGGAGTTGTTCTCCTTGCCGCGATCCCCGGCATGGCAACGTTTCTTCCGGAGTTGATGCTGTCGCGGTGATGAAGGAAAACGTTTTGCCAAGATCGGCATTTATATCGGTTTTGGATCGATGCTGCATCACACATCAGGGTCTGCTTTGGGGCTGTCTCCGGTCATTTGCTGCGTTTCGCATGAATGACCGGTATGGGCCGAACACGTCGACAGGGTAGCGCGGCCCTCGTGATGGGGCCGCCGCGCCGCCGCATGACCGCTTCGAGCCCATGTTGCCTAACTACGCAGACGCAGTATTTCGGAGATGCCGCATTCGATGTCAACGCGCTCGATCCAAGTGCGGAATGAGATGGGGCCATAGACGCGCAGATCATCAGCGGCCATTCGCCACGTCAGTCACGAGGGGTATCCTCTTGGCCCAGAGGCCGACAATGAACTAACAATCAATTTGGCCCTTTTAAATGAGGCGGCTCTCGCATTGTGCAGCCTCGGCAAAGGACGTTTGTCTGGAACTGATGACAAGGAGTGCTCGCGTTGGAAGATACCCTTCAGTATCGAGTGACAGGTATGGATTGTGCCTCTTGCGCAGCGAAAGTCGAAAAAGCTGCTCGTTCTGCAGGTGTTGCAAACCCTGTGGTTTCGATAGCAACTCAAATTCTCACTCTCGACATTCCTCACAATGATGCACGCGTTGAAGCCGTCGAACGTGCCATTTCGGATGCGGGCTATCACCTCAATCAACTTCGTCCTGAAGCTTCGAACGAGACGGATGATATGCCGTCTCATCTAACTTCTGGGTACAAGCGCGCGCTTTGGATCGTCATCATGCTCAACCTCGGCTACGGCATGATTGAGATGATTGGAGGCTATCTTGCGGGGTCGCAGGCCTTGAAGGCCGATGCCCTCGACTTCGTCGGCGATGGCGTAATCACCTTTCTCGGCGTATTGGCAATCAGTTGGAGCCTGCTTTGGCGCGCCCGGTCCGCACTGGTTCAGGGTGTCTTCCTCGCGATCCTCGGATTGGGCGTGCTCGGTAACACGGTCTGGCGCATCTTCCAGCATCAACCTGTAGAAGCTGAACTCATGGGTGCCATCGCACTCGTCGCACTTGCGGTGAACGTCACTGCTGCATTAGTCTTAGTGCCCCATCGAGCCGGCGACGCGAACGTGCGCGCAGTCTGGCTATTCTCGCGCAATGACGCCATTGGAAATGCCGTCGTCGTTCTCGCGGCCATTCTTGTCGGCATCACAAAGACCTCATGGCCTGACCTGGTTGTCGCTCTTGCCGTGGCCGCCCTGTTTCTGCATTCGTCGTGGGTCATCATCCGCGACGCGCTTCAGGATATCGCCAAAGTCGAGTCCTCATTGTAGTGATTTTGTCCGCCCCCCTGACGTTCGGCCGCCCAGAATTCTGCGGTCTGGATGAATAACGGCTTCGAGGAAGCTGCGATGCGGCGACCGGCCACCCATCGAAAGGCGGCTTTGGGCCGAAACCACACGCCGCATGGGGCGGATAGCGGCCGGTCGAGACCTGAGGCCCTGCCGGCTGCCTCGGGCGGAAAGCGGACGGTCGATTTGGGAAGCCCTACCGAGCACCGTGGGCAGGAATCGGACGGTCAGTTCCATCACAGCATACGTTCGCAGAAGTGGCACCACTCCAGCTTGCAACGCAGTTCAACAGGTTGCATCCTCGTCAGGTGCTCAATCATGTGAAAGATCAGCTACTGCCGCCGTTTCATATCCCTCGTAAACTTTTGTTGGGTGATAGACCCGTTCCAGAAGCGGAATTGCTGTCTGAACCTGGCGTCGCAATCGTCTTAGCCGAGCCAGGAGCAGGAAAATCTGCCCTGCTGGCAAGTCTTGCGGCGCGGTTCGGCACCAAGCCAGTCAAAGCCAGCATCTTTGAAAGAACGACGGCGCCTTGCATCGTCGTCGATGCCTTTGATGAGGTTGCTCGCATTGATCCGACAGGCCTTCATCGTGCGTTGAAAGAGCTGCGACATACGGGAGCTGATCGGACAATCCTATCGAGCCGATCTGGGGAATGGAGCGACGCCGACACCAGCCTGCTGCATGACATCATGGGGGTCGAGCCAATCCTCGCCAGATTGGTTCCTTTTGATAAAGACGAGCAGGCGCTGCTTTTTCGCCATCGCCATCCTGACGCCAGCTTTGAGAATTTCCTCTCCGATGCCGCCCGTCACGACCTAACTCATCTCCTTGGCAATCCAGAGTTCCTGAACCTGTTCGCGGATGCGTTCGTTGAGGCCGGAGGCCGATTCACGAACCGACATGAGATCTTCGGCGACGCGGTTCGCTATCTGGCTCGCGAAACAAATAGGTCGGTTTCTACACGTGATGCGCCCACGGCAGAGCAACGTATCGCTTTTGCGGATGAGGTCTTTGCTCGGCTGCTTTTGTCAGGTTCCGATGGCGTATCAACGACCGATCTCGCTGAAGGCCCGACGTTTCCCCGTATCCAAGACCTTGGATTGCCCGACCAACGGGTCGCTTCAATCCTCGATACCCGCCTCTTCCGTCCCTCCGCGGGCGCTGATCGACATGAACCCGTTCACCGCATCGTTGCTGAGCATTGTGCAGCCCGAGCGCTTGTCCAACGGATTGACGATCCCGCAAATACATTCACAGTGAAGCAGTGTCTCAGCATCGTAGCACCAAACGGCGCCACCCGTGATGACCTTCGTGGTCTCCTTGGTTGGATGGCAGCACTGGGAAGCCAAAATGTCCAGGATGCGGTAATCGATGTTGACCCCTATGCCGTCATCTCTAACGGTGATCCATCGCGCCTCTCAGTTAGGTCCAGACATCGACTTCTCGAAGCACTGGGAAAACTGGAGGCCGATGATCCCTTCTTCCGCCGTGTAGATCGCTGGCGAAGTTTCAGCACGTCGGGGTTCTTTACTCCCGACATCGTTGATGCGATCCGCCCGATGATCGCGCGCGAAGGCGGAGGAGACTTGCGCGCGTTGCTCCTCGAACTTCTGTCGGGTTCGCCTGCAGTCACTCCGCTGCGTCCGGAACTGGAAGCGATCGTGCTAGACGACACCGCCACACCTCAGTGCAGGCACGCAGCGGTCGATTGCCTAGCACGGGAAGAGCTCGACCTGGCACCGATGGTCGATCCACTTATCGCGTCTGGAACGAACGAGGCACTGCGTCTTGCCGCAAAGATCGTTACCCACATGGGGGTCCGACGCCAACCTCGCGAAAAGCTTCGGGACCTGCTTCTGGTCTGCGCCAACTTGTACCCGACTGATCCAAGAAAGCGCGAACGCGTGCTCGGATCACGGTACTTCATACGAATTCTGGTGCGGGATTTCGATGCTGATCTGTGTGGATGGCTGCTTGATGAGGTTACCCGGGGATTGGCTTGCACTTGCGGAGCTCGTTCATGGGAATGTCACTGCCGGGATGGCTTCAGCAAGATTGCAGGGCATCTCCTAGACAGGTATTTCGACATCGCCGAGGCGCCGGGGGATCCTGCGAGAATTTGGGGCTGGCTGAAACCGCTTCACTTCCATCGCTCGGTCAGTGGGAAGGATAGCCCAGCAGTCCGCGTGCTGCAGGAGGAACACCACCTGCGTCGAGAAATTCAGCGGCTGATGTTCGAAGGGCTAACCACGCGGGAGGCCATGATCGATGAAGGAATAGATCGACACGGCCATGCGGGCCTGTCCTTTAGGTCTGTCGATATCCGGCCGATGATGGATTACGCATTCGCGACAGAAAATGTTGAGCTTTGGGACTTTTTCGTTCATTCGCACGACTTCTACCGAGCACGAGCCGAGAGGGGCCCAGACGAGCTTCGAAATTATGCGCGGCAGCAAGCGCGTCAGAAGCCGGATTTCCTCGCCAGGTGGGCACTAAGGCAACGCCGACAATTCCGTAGCTGGCAGCAAAACCGCGAACGGCGCTTTCGCTTTCAGGCCCGTCGGCGGCGTCGAGAACGCGCAGCTGAAGGCAAGGCGATCAGCTCACTGACCAGAGATCGCAGCATAATCGAAGCCGGCCAACACAAAGGCTGGCTGACCTACATCGCGCGCTGTTACCTGGTTCAACCGAATGACATGGACGAGCTTACGCACGGATTGATCGACGTGGACGCGGCCCTGCGGAACTATCTCGGCGTCGTCGGCGATGACATTCCGACCTTGGAACAGTGTGCGTTGGGCACGGCGCGGGCAAGCGCTGTCAGGCTCCATGCCGCTTGCGTAGCCGAGTTCAGGGTCACCGCAGACCTGTCGCATATTGATCGGCGCATGCTCGCTGCAGTTCGCACAGATATTGGCGGATACAACTGGGGCAGTGAGGGTGAACGTGAGCGATTCGAGGAAGCGGTCGATGCAACGCTTTTTCGCAATGCTGCCGACGCAGACGCATTCATAACAGAGTACGTCGAAGCTCAGCTCGCCTCTGGCAGCGAAACGGCAGACGTAAGCTGGCTAGAACGAAAGCCAATGTTCCATTTCCTACTGCCAACGCGTCCTTTGGAATGGTTGCGCAAGTTTCGGGCCATCGCGCACCATCCTTTGAACCGGCTCTTCGATATGGCTGTTCGCTACGGGGATCGTGCAGACTTGCTTTCGTTGATCAGGGAGCGCTGTGCAGACCTTGATACCGGTATGCTTCCCCACAGGCTTGAGGCTCAAAGGCGCTTTTGGTTCCTTCGCCACTTCTGGTTCTTGGACGACGATCAGTCGGCGGTTTGGTCGGTTCTGGATCGGAACCCTGATTTCATCTTCGAACTCGAACACATCCGAAGTGACCAGAGAGGGGACGATGCGACGTGGCCCGACCTGAGTGCCGCGAAAATCGCACGCATCTTGGACACGTTCATTGAGCGCTGGCCGCCTGTCCCACTTCCTTCAAGTTGGGGAATTGGTAGCCCGAAGCCTGAAACCGCCTATCGCTATCTGACTGACATCGTCTACATGATTGGACGGGATACGACGGACGCTGTCTTGCCGGTTCTGGATGGCCTTCTCGCCGATCCTCGGATGGCACCGTTTCACAGAAATCTGCGGAGTATCCGGGCGGCGAGCAGGCGCACAATATCTCTACGCGACTTTGCCCCACCGAGCGCCGCAGCTGTCAGGGCTGCACTTGATCAGGGACGGCCAGCCAGCGTCGAACACATGCGCCGCGTCGTTGTCGAGTTCCTTGGACGACTACAAGACGACGTCCTTGGCGGTGATCTTGGGGTGATCGACCAGTTCTACGAGAAAGGACAGCGGCTTGGCGAGAATGCCGCAACACGGCGTATCGTGAACTGGCTGAGACCTCGACTGGAGCCCCTTGGGTTTGTGGACGTAATTGAACATCAGCTTGCCGACGGCAATCGATGCGACATTACGGCCTCCATCCAGCCCCCCGCAGGGAGGAAGATGCTGGTTGTGGAAGTCAAAGGCCAATGGAATGCCGAGCTTTTCACGGCGGCCCAGATGCAGCTTGCAGATCGCTACGCGGTACATCCAACGGCGGAAGAACAAGGTGTTTACTTGGTCCTCTGGTTCGGTTCCGATGAAAAGATTGCAGGTCTGAAGAACCACGATAACGTGCAGGTTTCTGATCTGAAAAAGAAACTCGAAGAAGGCCTGCCCGTCGAGCTTGTGGGCAAGCTTGACGTAGTGGTTCTTGACGTCGCGAGGCGGTGAAACCAAAGTTTACGGAAACTGAGATTGAACGGCGGCTTTGGATGTTAGCCTCGATAGCATAGGGGTAGCTCGACCGTCCGCTTGGGGCCGGGATCTGACCCGGTCGCAATCGGCCGTTCGCTGCGCATGACATGAAGAGCGATCAGGGACCTTCTCTGCGGAACACACGAATGACCGCAATGCGCAATTTTGGTTTCGAGATAGTTTAATCTCCTGAATAATTGAGGGAGGCGAAGTGGACGCAACTTATGCGTCCACACTTGATTCCTTTTAGCAGCCGCGCTTGTCCATAGCTCTTTCGATCGCGGCAACCTCACCCTTTTTCAGTGAAATCTCTGCTTCGTAATCGCCGGCCATCGATGAAGGGGGCACTAGGATCAGAAACACAACGATCGCGTCTCCCGCGACCTTGTCTCTTTGCTTCTTCTCGAGCGCTGCAAGCTCGTCAGTGGTCTCACGCAGTTCTGCATTGAGCTTTTGGCAGCTCATTCCTGAATATTCACTGCTGGAAACTGCTACGGGAGCGATTTTTGACGGTGGTTTAGCGCAGCCTGAAGCCGCAATGGTCGCAGAAATCGCAAGTATAGAAATTATCTTTTTCATTAAGGACTCTCCGTTAAGATTTTTTCTCATTTGCTTAAGATTGCATAGCTTTAGAGAATTGTGTGCTATGAGCCTTTGATGTTTTTTTTGCCCATCCAATCAAATTCTCCTATCAATATGTATTTTTTGACATGATGTGGTTCTGACGCAACCAAACATGTTTTTCTGATTTTCGAGCATCAGCCTAAGGCGAGCTGCATTTGCCACCACAAATTGCACGATACTTGGGGGCTACGCGCTCGCTCCAAGCGGTCCATCATGCTCATTTTTCTATGCTACTTTTGACCGCGCTTAAAGTCGCGGAGCGATTGAGCGCGCGTTTCGCCTTCTCTGTTGGGCCAAACTTCTCGATGTAATCAAGAAGCGCGGCCTCAAGGGCATCGATACACAGCCATAAACCTCTATCTTGCATATTTTTCTCCGTTCGTTTGCGCTCTCTTAACATACGAAGGGTTAACAATTCTTTAACTTGTCAAGCTGTAGAGGGAAGACAATGAGCCGAGGGTTTGATCGCCAAACACAACGAACAGAACTATTTAGCGAGCTTTCGAGATTGCCCGACAATCAACGCGAAAAGCTGATTGAAGAATACCGGGTGCGTTCAGAAGCAGCGTTCGCGCCAGCAACGCTCAAGAACTATCGTATGATTATTAGGTTGTTTGGTGAATGGTGTGAGCAAAGAGATTTGAGCCCTCAACCGCCTATTGCTCCATCAACGGTCGCGGCGTGGGTCGATGACATGGGCGGCAAGCTTACTGCAAACACTATTGAAACTAGACTGTGGGGTATTGCTGAGCTCCATCGGTCACACTTCTTGCCCTCACCGACTACACATCGATTGGTTGAGCTCAGCCTCAAGGCGATTAAGCGCAAATATGGTTCAGTTACGAAGCAAGCCCCACCTCTGGGCAAGAAGGATGTCTTGGCCGCAATAGCGAGGCTCGGCGATTCAAGAATTGAAAAACGTGACAAAGCTGTTTTGTGGATTGCGACAGACAGTTGGTGCCGCGCATCTGAAATTTGCAAATTCCGAGTAAAAGACCTTCAACGGCAAGAAGATGGCAGCAGCTTGCTTTTCTTGGCACGTTCTAAGACTGATCAAGATGGCCAAGGCGCATATGCTTTTCTATCAGGTAGTGGGACTGCCGCAGTCATTGACTGGATCGATGAAGCTGGCCTCAAAGCAAACGATCCTATTCTAACGAAATCACAAAAAGGTGGGCAGAGGACCCCTTTAGACCCAGCCACCGTGTCACGTATCATCAGGAGGTGCACTGGTAGGAAAGATGTTTCAGCCCACAGCACTCGCGTCGGCGGAGTGCAGGATGCATTTAGGCTCGGGTGCGATTTGTCCTCAATCATGGTTGCGGGACGATGGACTTCACCGGAAATGCCCGCGCGATATGCAAGGCGTCTTCTTGCTTCGCAATCGGCGGCAGCAAAGGTATCTGCAGCGTTTCTCGAGAAGGATGAGTCAGCAATTTGAGGAATGCTACGCTCCGAGAAAGCCCGCGCAATTGAGAGCTTTACTTTAGGTTTACAGTTCAGATGCGCTACCTACCTTAAACCCATACAGTGGGAGTGATCCAAGGACAGTGGTTTAAGGCACAACTTGCTGTAACCACTCTTGCTGTGCGGGCTACAAGACTGCTGCCTGAGAGATTTAACGGTCGTCAATTCGCTTCCCAAGCAGGGCACGTAAATTTTGATGACTTTGCTTTAAAATTAGTAATTTGTTTCTGATGCCGATCGAAGAAGCCACCTCTGCAACCACCTTAGATCACCTGCAGCTTCGTGGTTTGAGCTCCGAATGCCTGCGAGCCACCTCTGTTCTCACGGCCCATTTCCACAAGAATTTCAACGGGCGTGTCGAGAATGTTTCGACATATTTGGGCGGATTGCGGTCGCTCGCTGTGAGTGCCGAGAAGTCGAACAATCTCTCTGGAAGCGGACTTTGGGCAGTCGAAACCTGTTTCGCTTACAGGTTGCGCACAACAAAGTTTCTAACCTAACGTCTACGTATGTAGCTACAAAATCGTCGCGGCTAGCCAGGTATTTTTCATATGCACATTGCGCATATTTCAATTTCAGAGTTTCGAGGTGTCAAATCTCTTGAATGGTCACCCTCACCATCCTTGAATTGTTTGATCGGTCCGGGTGACTCCTGCAAAACAACGATCTTGGATGCAATTGAGATCGGCTTAAGCCCGCGATTTGGTTACACTGGAAGCGATCCAGATCTATTTGATTGTGACCCAACCAGCAAACCCGAGATTTATCTGACGCTTGTCGATCTACCGGATGACTTGATCGTGGAGCAAAAATATGGGCTGTACCTGCGTGGCTGGAACGAGACGGCCCAAAAATTAAACGATGAAAAGGCTGAAGGTGACCAGGTCGCATTGACAATAAAGGCAGCGCTTGACCCTGATACACTGGAATGGAGATGGGAAATATTCAACGAGCGTATTGAAGGTGAGCCTCCTCGGTTGGGGTTCAAAGACGCAAAGTCCATCGCACCCAACCGTCTTGGGGAATACGCGGACCGCCACCTTACGTGGGGGCGAAATTCCGTACTCGGCAGGCTGGAAAAAGGGCCGAACGCGTCCGAACTTTTGGCCAGTTCCATTAGGCAGGCAAGGGCATCATTCGCTGCAGGCGACCGTTCTTCGTTTAATGAAGTTATAAAGCTTACAGAGAAGGTCGGTGCGAACTTTTTGGTGCCCAAGGCCCAAGCATATGAAGCCCAATTGGATATCCATTCAGGTATGCTCGCTTCAGGTGCAGTATCTTTGCATGACGGCAATATGCCGCTGAGAACGCTCGGTAGCGGCTCGTCACGCCTTATGGTAGCTGGTGTCCAAAACTCAGGCCCGCAGCAGAACATCACATTGGTGGATGAGCTTGAATTAGGCCTGGAGCCTCATCGCATAATGCGCCTGTTGCGTTTTCTACGATCTGGATTCCCACAAGAGCGCGAAGCACCGCCTATCGTCCACCAAACCTTCCTGACAACTCATTCACCGGTAGTTGTTTGTGAATTGGATGTCGCGGAACTGTATTGCGTTCGTAACAGCGCAGGCAGCGTCACCGTCAGATGCGCGCAGCCAGCTGACGGGCAATCGGAAACAGCACAACGGCACATTAGATCCAGTCCTCATGCGTTTTTGGCGCCACGCTTGTTGATCGGTGAAGGGCGAACAGAGGTTGGTTTTTGGCGTGGACTTGATGATCTTTGGTGCGCCGACGAGCAGGAGTCCTTCGCCTATCAAGGTGTCGTTGCAATTGACGGAGGCGGAAACGACAATTCCGTGAAGCTCGGTTTGCACATGCAGAAACTCGGCTATTGCTGCTTGGCATTACTTGACACGGATGTTGTAGTCTCCGCAGCGAACAAACAAAAATTTGAAGAAGCAGGGGGACTCATCGCTGAATGGGCGGACAACTGCGATATCGAACGTAGGATCTTTCTAGATGTTCCATGGGCGACCGTGCGAGAAATAGTCGACTTCGCTCTTGAGACCTCCGGCGAAGGTAGGGTTTTGAGCAATCTTCGGTTGGCTAACAAGGGTACAGCGGACATTGATCGGGCTGCCTTAGACGCACTTCCCGAGTCTGACGCTAATCGCGAATGGTTGGCCTCGGCCGCCATTCTAAAGGTTGAAAGGAAATCAGGGGGCAAAGAAGATCGATCATGGTTCAAAAACATGACGCACGGGGAGCAGTTGGGACGGATTGTCTTCGGCTGTCTACCAGAAATTCCCCAGACGCCACTGGCGAAAACGATAAATGAGGTGAGGCATTGGGTCGATGCCTGAACTTTCCCAAGAGGAAGCAACGGCAACCATTCGCGCGACCAAATCCGGTAGTATTATCGCGGCCGCTGGATGCGGGAAGACTGAGCAGATCGTACGCACTGTCAAAGCTATTAGCGATGATCCAACAGTTTCGAAACGCTGTCTCATTTTAACCCATACGTTTGCGGGCGTAGACGTATTGCAGAAGCGGTTACGCAGACTAAATGTGCCCGCCTCCGCTTACCGGCTCGATACCATAGCGAGCTGGAGCCTGCGATTTGCAGCGGCCTATCCAAAGACATCTGAGATCAAAAACATCAACCCACAGAGCAACAAAGACTGGTCAGCGGTGTATCCTGCTGCGGAAAAACTCGTCAGTTCTCACGCTATCGATGATGTGATCCTTGCCAGCTATGCTTGCGTTTTTGTTGATGAGTATCAGGACTGTAGTGAAAGCCAGCATGCGCTAATCGTGGAACTCAACCGGCTTGTTCCCGTCTGTGTCTTTGGGGATCCCCTGCAATCAATCTTCAAGTTCGATGGTGTTGTCGATTGGTATGAAGTTGTCGAAAGGGATTTCCCTAACGTCGCAAAGCTGACCGAGCCTTGGCGTTGGAGGAATGACAATGCAAATGCCGAACTCGGCGATAGATTGGTTGAGTTGAGGGCACAGCTTGAAGCTGGCAAAGCGATGGATTTCAGAGTCGATGGCAAGGGTATTCAACGGCATTGGTTGCCTGATTGGCCTGTCCCAAAGTCGAAAAAGGTATCAGAGGTTTGCCTTGATACCATGGCCCTAGAAGGCACTTTGGTGGTCGTGGCACAATCAGCGTCCGAGGGATCGCGTGCTAAAATCGCCGAGAATCTTGCAAAGCAGAAGTTTGCTGTCGTTGAACCAGTTTCGTGCAAGGCGCTACGGAAGCACGCAAAGTCCATAGAAGAGGCGAACGATGAACATAGGCTTACCGCAGTTTTAGATTTCGTGAAGCAATGCGTTGTTGGGCTCAGGGCTGACTTCACAAAATCTGTTGTGTCTCACCAAAAGGGAGGAAAGGCTGGGCGGGCCAAATTCGGTGATCTCATAGACATCGGCGACCAAGTTGCAAAGCCGGGCGGGTTGCTGCACGTGCTGGAGCTTGTTGAAGGGATATTGAACCGAGACGACATTTTCCCTTATCGGCGAGAGCTTCTTCGCATGATGCTCGCAGCCCTTCGAACATCAAGAGCAACAGGTGCTCTGCTTTCCGAATCCGCGGGAGACATTGAAGCCAAATCCCGGCACCTAGGCCGTCATGTCGCCCGAAGGAGTGTCGGCAGTACACTTCTGTTGAAAGGCTTGGAGTTCGAGCATGTAATAATTGTTGAGTACGATGGAATGACCAAGGAAGATTGGTATGTCGCTCTCACGCGTGCGACGAAGTCGGTGACTGTGTTGTCTTCTCACCCCCAAGTTTCATGGGGAGATAAATGATGTTTAGGGCAATCATTCTTGTGTCTTCCGCGATTTCGCGTGACAGGGCGCGTGACAGGTGCCAGCGAAAAGATCTGATAAGCCACTGAATTCATTGGGACATGAAGCTGCAAAAAGCAAAACGGCCCTATATTGTAGTTCTCTTATAAATTGCGCAGTGTGACACTAGGTTTCTGTAATGACCAATGACATATCAAATTATCTTCTGAAGAATGGCCCGAAGCTCACCTCGGATATCCTTCGCTACCTTGAGGAAACGGGACTCTCACCCGATACCGCTCGTCAAAGGCTTAAGCGCAGACCTACTTCGATAAAGGCTCTATCGGGACTGAGCTTTCCAAAGAACGCGCGTTTTTATTTTCACGAGGCACACTTCGGAACCCATTGGTATTGGGACGGGCTTTATGATGCCCTGACTGGAGGCAGCCCAACCTACGGGCCAGCAATAGCCGGTATGATTGCGAAGGGCGGGATCATTCCAAAAGATTTCTTCCCAATCATCTCTGGTGCGCCGCTGAAACAGAAAAAGAAGACAGGCAGCGATGCAGTCCTAGCCCGCCTCAAAGGCATAGGGTTTCTAACGGAGTTCAATGTCGGCGAAACACCTGTTGTAGCCTTTCACCACCATTCGGGCTTTCCAGTGGACTTAGACAGTTATGCTGCGCAGCTCACTGTTCAACGTGTTCTCTTAGACACGGTTGCCGACTGGGCTCGCAAGCTTGGAATGGTGAGCTACAACAAAGTTGCTATACGAGAGCGCAGCCAAGCGCTACCACAGTTTGGGACGCACGCCTTTGACCTAGTTGCGCCCAGCTACCTTACACCCATGGTGCGCTACGCCGACGGTAAACCTAAACCGGGTTTTCTCGTGGCCGATGTCTATTTAGGTGAACTGAACAAAGCGACTGCCCAGGCGTTCTTACGCAAGTGCGAAAGCTCGCGTGCTATGCGGCGGTTGCCGCCGTTCCTCCCAGTACTAATCGCTGACGGCTTCCACCCAGATGCATTTCACGAATTGCGCTCCAACGGTATTATCGCAACAAAACCATCGGCTCTCTTTGGCCGAGATGTCGCGCGAGGTTTGGCGGGCTTGTTGGAAACCCTTCGTAACGCCAGCGCAATTGCTGCCAAGAACCCGGAAGTCATCGAAACCCTATTCAGCCAGTTGGGTCACATCGAAGGGGCGGCGGGCAATCTGCGTGGTGCACTGTTCGAACTGATCGTTGGGCATATCGCAACGCTGCAAGGTGGCGGTTCAATCGATATTGGGAAAAAGGTCGTCATCGACACTACCGAGCGGTACGAAGTCGATGTGTTCTGTGTTTCGGCAGAAACAGTGCGGCTTATCGAGTGCAAAGGCTACGCGCCAACGCATAGGGTGGATGCGGAAGAGCTAGAGGCATGGATTCGAACCAAGGCGCGTCGCCTAAACAAGCATTTTCGTGCGCAAGAGACATTGCAAAACCGCGTATTCAGCTTCGAGTTTTGGACCTCCGGCGGTTTTACCAAGGAGGCGCTACAACTTGCCGAAACTGTTTCCAATGAAACCAAGCGCTACAGTGTCAAACTGGTGGCGGGACCAGATGTCCGCTCGCTTATCACAAAGGTGAATGCCAAAGGTCTGGGCAAAGTCTTTGATGAACACTACGCCAAACACCCGATCACCAAAGCAGAACGTAAATTTGAAGCCATCGAGGACTTTGGTTCGGTACTCGAAGAATTGTGACACCCTCTCGGGTTTGCGAGGCTGACATGAGTTACTTTTTGGGCGCTTATAGCGAACGTCCGGAATGACGCGCCGCGCCGCAGCGACTTGACCGATCAGTGAAAGGCAGGTTTGGGCCGAAAGCGGGACTTCAAAGTCCAAAGAAAATTTGCTCCACACGCGGCCGGAGGCAGTCTTGGCTACGCCGGTCTGAGAAAACTTCGCTCCTAGAAGTGGATCACGAAGAGAAAACCATACTTGTCAGCTCTATTAAGACACCCCAATGTTATCGCACAATCCATGGAGGAATTTTATGAAGACGAAAATTTTAGCAGCAATATTGGCAGCAACCCTTACAACTCCGGTCTATGCCGGGGTCGAGTTCATTTATTCAAATCAGACGGAAATTGGTCACGGTGGCGGTTGCCGCAAAAATTCACCGCAAGGACAATGCTGCCACATGCAGACGAGCACAGGCACAGTCCACTGCCATTGATGCAATCTAGTACAGTAATTTGGCTATCTCTGTTTCTGGCTCTTCTAGGGCCAGGAGCATCAAACGCGGCTGAAGAGATCAGCGGTACCGCGTCCGTTATCGATGGCGACACCATCGACATTCACGGTAGCAGAATCCGACTTCATGCAATTGATGCAATTGAAAGCCGGCAACGCTGCTATCTTCCAAACGGTGTGGCTTGGAGATGCGGTGCGGACGCAGCCAATGCACTGGCGGAGAAAGTAGGTCGATCTCCCGTGAGCTGCCTCGTGAATGATGTAGACCGGTACGGCCGTTATGTCGCGAAGTGCTACCTGAATGGTGAAGATCTCAATGCCTGGCTAGTTGAGAAGGGGTGGACGGTATCGTACCGGCGCTACGGGCTCGACTACGTTGAGCATGAAAATAGAGCCCGTTCTAACAAACGGGGAATTTGGGCTAGTGAGTTTGAAATGCCCTGGGATTGGCGAAGAAACAATTGATTTTGACTAAGTTCGATGAGGGTAGAGAGTACTCTAGGCTTCATGACATCCATACTGTGTTTGGTGGACAGCGTCAGGGCGGGATCTCCACTCCCAGACAGCAGCCGTATGTTTTCATTTTTACGGGAAAAAGCGGTGAGCAACATGGCTATTCCGACGGTTGGCGTGATGAGGGCGTGTTTCTCTACACGGGGGAGGGGCAATCCGGCGACATGGAATTCAAGGGTGGCAATAAAGCGATCCGCGATCATTCGCTGAACGGCAAAGATCTTCTGCTTTTTGAAGCTCTCGGGAAATCGAAACCCGTCCGCTACCTTGGTCGGTTCGCGTGTGAATCGTGGGACACATTTCAGGGCCCAGATACGTCAGGCAATATGCGAGAGTGCATCCAATTTCATCTCGTAAAGACGACACTGCCGAGTGCCGGTGCCAGTCTCGATATGGAAGATGCGAACTCAACATCCTCAATTTCAGATTTATATGGACTGCGGCAAAGGGCATTCGCTGCTGCGCGTCCGAGACAAGCACAGGCGTGGGGCAAAGCTCCAGCAAACTATCGCGCAAGAAGCAAGGCTGTGCGAGATTATGTCCTAGCGCGAGCAAACGGCATCTGTGAGCTCACGGGGAGGCCGGCCCCATTTCTGACCAAATCCGGCCAGCCTTACCTGGAAGTTCACCACACGAGGCGCCTCTCAGACGATGGCCCTGACGACCCGAGGTATGTAGCTGCAATTTGCCCGACGGCGCATCGTGAAATCCATTTCGGTGCAAATGGAGAGGAACTGAATCAACAGCTGATAGCCAAGCTAAAAGTCATTGAAAGCAGTTGATCGGCCGCTGAGGGCGAGGGCGAAGAGGCCGCTATTCTCCTTCCCTCGCTGCTGCTGGGTGAGGTGATCACCTTTTACTGCTCTCTCGGCGTCGGATCGATCTCCACCCATTTGCTCAAACCCGCCACGGTCGACACGAGCTTGCCGATAAGATGTTCCTTTTCCAGGTACACTGTCGCGAGCCTAGGCGAGCACGGGTGCTCGCCGAACAGCAGGCCCAACTCAGGGATCGCAGTCCTGAAGAACCCGTCCACCCGCCCGTCGAACAGCGTTCTGAGGAGGTCGAAGGCCTCACATTCGGCGCGGTAATAGTCGCCCCAGATCTCCAGCTCGCGCTCGTGTCCTTGCTCGATGCCATAGAGGTCTTCGCCCTCAAACCAGCCCGCATCGATCATGGCCCAGTGGTCGGGCTGGAGCAGGTGGTGGTGGGTGCCTTTTCCGAACCGCGCATCGATGGCTTCCGGTCGGATGAGTTTGCGCGGCTCGCGCGCGCCATCGCTGTAGAGCAGGAACCCGCCCCTTGATCGGGGTTCCAGATAGAGGGTGCGCTTGCGCAGTCCGCGTTGCAGCGGAAGGGTAGGCGCCGCCTCGCTTGAAAGAGGGGTAGCGCTTGCGCCCGCAGCGAGGGCCACTGATGTGATAAGAAAGTGTCGACGTTCCATTGTTCGATCTCCGTGTTGAGACCGGCCAGGGTTCGAGGTCGTTGATGAGGTCTGCCCATTGGTTGTCGGTCCGACCGCATCCCCTTGCGGGAGACCACCTTGCCGGGTTGAGCAGGTTGGTGAAGGCCGGAACCTTTCTCTTGATGCAAGAGTGAGCTTAGGCCGATCCGGGCGAACTGGCAAGTGGCGCGCTGGGCGTGTCTCGTTCACGACGACTTCGCGAGATCTGCGGACGCGTTTCGCTAGGATGATTGTGTACTGCCTTTCCGGAAGTCTCTCGTCTTCGGCGCATCGTTGCGCCACCGGCATGGGCGCTCACACTCGTGCCAATAGGCCTGTCGCAGGGCCTTGAACTCTTCGATCATCTCCAGCCATCTCTTCTTCGACATGCCTTTCGGAGGCGGGTTGAACGGGCCGTAGATGTCCATATCAGCCCCGATGGCTTTGCGGATCTTCTTGAGCTGCCGCAGCATGCGCTCCCGCGGAGCCTCGTATTGAGACGCATAGGCGAGGTCATGACATGTGCGGCATGCGATCGTTTCGCGACCGATGTAAAGCACCCCGCACCGGCGCGCGCAGGAGGGGCAGAAGAACCAATGCCGCGTGCCACCAAAGTGACAGGGGGTCTCGGTGATCGCGACGGCCTCACATGTGTTCCCCCAGCCGCCGTGTACGGTGATGATCAGATAATCGCCATGACCATCAACAATGGCCGGGAAGTCCAAACCCTGCGGTGTTTTTGCGATCGAGACGATACCTTTGTCACTCAGCAGTCCAGCCTCGACAACCTGTCGAATGCTGAGTTGAAGCATCTTATCGGCCAGTGGCCTCTTTGAACGCGGGGGCATGTGCTCATCCTCGAAATCATTTGTTATAATATAACATAACAATTGGCTTTTTGGCGAACTTTTATCGCAGGGACCGCGCAGTACATCCGCTCAGTTGTGGGCCCACGTCGCGGCCCATCTTCAGCATGCCGTCCTTGCTGCGGAGAGGGTGCCAAGGCGCTGATGCGCGTCAGTCATACACACGCCGTCGGGATTGTCGGGATTGATATCCTCCTTCTAAAATGTGGAAAAAAATAAAATATATTTCTTAATTCTAATTTTTTTGAGGCCTGCGCGGGCGGCAGTTTGGATCCCGACAATCCCGACGCTCAAACGAAAGCGCACCCAGGCAGGCCCGGGTGCGCCAGTTTCACTTTGTCCTTTGCTCAACCGAGCTGTTCAATCCTGTACCGGTTTCCTTCGTGGTCTCGGATGATCTTCAGTTGAAGCATCTGGCCGTCCACCTCTACAGGGCGGTCCTCGATGGCAGCGAGCTTACGCGCCACTCGATGTGCGGTCACCGTTCCGCCGGAGAATGGTCGCCCGCTGGCTGCCTCGAGCGCCGATTTGAGCGCAGCGGGGTCTGGCTCGTTTGGATCTGCGGATCGAGAACCTGAACCAAGCCACTTGTCATCAGCGAGTTTTGCTACCTCAGATGCCGAGAACTCAAGACTGCATTTGCCGTCCATCTCTAGGTACCTTTTCATCAGGCTGACAAACTCCGCAGCTCCCTGTGCCTCCTCATCGAAGACATCGTTGGCGCAGAACAGATCTTCAAAATCCACTCCGGTGACTATCTCCAAGGGATGGCCAATCAAATTCCACCACGTTTTGAACCGTGTTTTGGATCGGTTCGGCCTGTCCCGCTTGAGGAGCAGGATCTGATACAGGCGCTGCAGGATCGCGTTGCGATTTTCTCGTGTCCAACCGATCGGGTCCTCATGCTCGAACTCCCGATTTTCCGGATCAGTTCGGTCCGACACGAGGTTCGCAACCAGCGAACGGGAGGCCATATCCCCTTTCGGGTGAATGTTGTTGCCCGTAAACGCAATCACGGTGGATGCTGGCACCGTTTCCGTTCGGTTTTCGCCAAGAACGCGATCCTGTAGTTCGGGCGCGGTCAGGACGCGCTCGAGCGTCGGGCAGCTGATCGCGGACCCGCGTGGAATGTTGTCATAGGTCACCAAAGGCGCGCCTTCACGAAGGTACGAGAAGATCGCCTTACGGCGCTCTTCTTCGTCGAAGGACCAAGAGGCGGCTGATGCCATCACACCGCTCAACGCAGTCGAGATCATGTTGATGACGGTGGTTTTGCCACTTCCTCTTTGCGCCGCGGAGACGAAGAACGCAGGAAACTCTGAGAGAAAGTGCCTTTCGATCACCGTCAGGGCAAGCGCGATGATGATCGCCTTACCTTCCTCAGGTGTGTCCACGTCAACCAACCAATTATTCAGGAGCCAGTCATAGGCTTCTTTCGCCTCATGGAGTGACACCGTCTCTGTCCTCACAAGCCGTCTGACCAACTCGTCATCGAGCTCGAAGATGAGTTCCAGATCTCGATCTAGACCTTGCGTGGCCTTTAACACGCCTCCGGGCAAAACCAGAGGTAATGTCGAGATTCCTCGAACCCGTGGAAGTTGCGACTCTTTCCACCCCATGTAGGCACGGACAAACGGCAGAGACAGGCGTTTGGGCGCGGATTGCATGCTGTCTTCTTCGTCTTCAACTCCGAACCGGATATGCTTTTCAATCATCATCGTTGCCTCAGCGTCTCCGGCAATCTGGATCGTGAGTTGATCTGGCGCTGGAGGCTGCTCCTCTCCTTCCGAGACCAATTGATGGAGCTTGCTTGGTGGGCGGCGATCGACGTATGCCAGTTGAGACGCAAGCGTCCGGAAGGGCGGGATTCCAGCGCCCACGTTCCCTAGGACCTCGTCAATCTGCGTCACGACATCGGTCAGTTCTGCACTTGCGGCAGGTGCTGACAGAGCGACACGAGGATCTTCCTCGGCTGGTCGCGTGTTTGCGTCCGAGCGCCGAACGTTGGAGCGGAAGCGCTTCGCGCGTTTCAGCAATGTGCGCAACTCACCCAGGGTCACTCCTGTCGCGTCCTTAATGGCGCGAAGCAATTCCTTCTCTTCGCCCGTCTCAAGACGCGCCGACGCCAAGGCTGCAACGATATCGTTCGGGCTTGCATCCCTCTCCAGGCCTTCAAGTGCCGCGCGAACGGAGCCGGCATCATGGCGGAGGGCATACTGCGCACCGCCATGCGCAAAGGAGTTGATCCAAAGCGAGCCATCGGGCCGTCTGAAGAGTTTCGCCTTGCAGCGCCCGTACCCAACGCCTTCGAGCGGGTCCGCAAGCGTCTGCTCAGTAAAGCGATCCGGATCCATGAGAACGTCGCCGACTGTGACTTTCCCCAACGCGCGATCATCGAACTCGAGCGGGTATAGGGGCAAAAGCTCGCCCTGATGACGCCGGCTGATTTGTGCGCGGGCTTGTTCATCCGTGAGGCCAGAGCGGCGCGCGAGTTTCTTCGCCAAGCGCTTGTCGGCGCGGGACTGGCGTGTCTTCGCCTCCGGTTTCAAGACCGCTTTTGCGGCTTGAACCTTGGCCCGATACCGCGCGTCCTCTTCTTGAGTGAGATCGGGAAGCACCGCTTTGCTATCGATCACGCGCCCCTCAACGGCAATTGCGCGACGGGCTTTCTTAGACTGTGCAAGGGGCGGTTCCAGGACGGGGGCGCCTTCAAACACCAACCGTTCCGGCGAGCCGACCGACTGGTCGATGACCGACCGCTCCAGCAATTGTCCGATGCGTCCAATCCAGATCCATCCCAATCCGGCCAACCAAAGCCGTTGGTGCAACACCTTTGTTGCACGAGGGATGTCTGAGGCCTCTTGAACGGCCAGGTAAATATGTTCTCCGCCTGATCCAGGGAATTTTTCCCGTGTCTCCGAGTTGTAGAGGCCGGCCGAGGTCGAAGCCCTCCGGATATACCCAGCTTTTATAAGATCCGGGAAGATCTCGCAAAGAAGAGCCCAAAGACCTCCCGCAGTTTCGATCCTCTCAAGGATTTCTGGAGAAATCCCCTTTTTGTCGAAGTCGATCAGAAGCAGACCTGGTTCCCCCTCCTCGAAGGCAAAGTAGTCTTTGGTCCGAGCGATTGCATCGCCATCGGCTGTGAGCTTGTCTTTCGTCACAATCTCCGCGATCACATCGTCGCCTTGACCGCCAATCGTGCCCAGCGAGAGCGCATGAACACTATCCAGATCGTTGATATGATCCGCGAGTTCCGTCAGGTTCTGGAAACCGAAGTTCATTGCGGTGCCATGCGACATTCTGCAGTCATCCGCGTTTGAGTGCGGCTGACCATCGTCTCCAAGCGCGATGGACTTGCTGAGCGGACCATCGGCTTTGCAAAAGGTTGAGAGGCGGAAGATGGTATCCTTAGTCAGCATTTTTGTCTCCTTTGAGCGCGGTCAATGCAGCTTCGATGTCGTCCTCACGCCAATAGATCCGCCCACCGATCTTAATCGGTTCGGGAAGCCGCCCGGCGGCGACGTCGCGATAGATGGTGGTCCGCCCCCGATTGCCGAGGACTGCACGCAGATCATTCAGGGTAAGTAGGCGCATCATTCTGCTCCGTGTTGTGTCAGAACAGAATTAGAATCGATGCCTGCATGTGGCTACGGGTAGCAACTATGGGGTATTTTTACCGATGCTGGCCGCAACCTAAAGATCCAGGAAGGTAGTATTCATCCTTCGTCGAGGCGCTTTCAGTTTCGAGAGCTAATTTTCTGGAATTCTTTCTTAAGGCCTGAGCTGTCAGCATTTCTGTATACATTCCTGACGGTATCGTAGTTTACCAGATGGTTGCCTGCGTTTTTGAAAGCCTCTTCGACAAGAGAAAACGCACAGTCTGACTGACTTCCTTCCGCTTTCTCCTTCTTAAATCCAATTCGGAGTGCATCGCTAACGCCTTTGTAGATCAGAATATCCCGATTCCAGTTATTCGAACGCGGGCGCCCCACCGGCTTGGGTCGCGTAAATTTGCCCTGGAGGGCGTCTGCCGCGACACGCCGCTGCGCAGAAGACAGCTTGGAATTCGCGCGAAGACGGTTGGAGCAAATCTTCAGGATGAGATCATATGCCTCTGGCTCTTTTCCGGCGAGTTCGGCGAGCTCTTCGAACGCGGCATCATCAATCTTATACACCCCTTGTTTAATGACGATACGCTCGTCAGCGAGCCATAGGGTTTCAATTGCAGACCTAAACGAGCCCAACATTTCGATGGAGCGGGTCAGGCCACTCACATAGAACATATCCCAGTATGCTCGTCTTCTGCGCGGAGTGAGGTCTGCGCGCCACTTTAAGAGAGCCCCTCCAGTTTGGAGCCAAACGTCCTGATCGATCATAGTGCTTCCTCCCATTCGGGCTATGACGATGACTTCGCCACATGCGCCGCCCATTTCTCCATCAACTCCCTCCGCTGATCGAGATAGTCTGTTCGACGATACGCGCGTTCGACCGCTCCGCCAACAATATGGGCCAGGGCCATCTCGGCCACCTCGCGTGGCGTGTTGGTCTCTTCGGCACACCAGGTGCGGAAACTGGAGCGGAAACCATGGGGCCGCGCCTCGAGACCCTTGCGCTCCATATAGCGCGCCATGGTGGCGTCAGAGATGACGCCCTTGCGCACGCTCGGGAACAGAAAGCCGTCACGCGCAAACGGCTTTGCTTGCTCGATCACCCTGAGAGCCTCCGCCGAGAGCGGGATCCGATGCTCGTTACCAGTCTTCATGCGCTCTGACGACAAGGTCCAGATATCGCCCTCGATCTCGTCGAGGTGACAGAACCGGATCTCGCCCGAGCGCGCGGCTGTCAGGATCAGCAGACGCAGCGCGAGGTGAGTAATTGATCCCTCGTTGAGGCCCGCATAAAAGGCCGGCACCTCGTGCCAGTCCATGGCGGCAACGTGCTGTGCCTTGTGGCGGGACTTGCCAAGCAGGGCTTTTGCCTTCTCGGTCGCCTGGATATCAACATCCAGCCCCATGGCCGCCGCGTGCCGCATCACGATCCCCAGACGGTTCATCGCCTTGCGCGCAGTTTCGGCTTTCTCGTGCCAGATCGGGGCAAGCGTGTTCTTGATGTCCTGCTGGTCGATCTCTTCCACAGGGACGCGACCGATCTTCGGCAGCACATGCAGTTCGAGCGGTGAAAACCACCGACCGGATTTGCCGTCATTCTTGAGCTCGGCCTTCCGGGCCTCAAAAGCTTCCAGCGCAACCATCTCGAGCGTCGGCGCTGCTCGTGCGGCGAGACGCCTCTCGCGGTCCCGCTCCTTGATTGGGTCTTTGCCTTTGCGCACGACGGTGCGCCACCGGTTTGCTTCCTCGCGCGCTTCCTTGAGTGTGACGTAGGTCAGGCTGCCCAGCCCCATCTCGCGACGGCGCCCGTGAATGGTCACCCTAAGGAACCACTGACCACCGCCATCAGGCCTTTTGTGCAGCCACAATCCGCCGCCGTCAGAGTACTTCCCTGGCGGCGCATTTTTGATCTGAAGAGCCGAAAGCTTGTTCAATTCCCTCGTCATATTATCCACCCCTGAGTCCACCCTAATATGTGGGGTAGGGCGGGTCAAATTGGAATAGAGCGGTACAGGTGTTTCTATTTAAGTAATGAAAATAGATAGATAAAAGATCAATTTGAGACGGGCTGGAACATGTGTTCAAGTCCCTCCACCCGCACCATATTCCTCAAGAAACAGAGCTAATATCTGCCGCGTGTTCCGATGGGGCCGACGCGCCAGATGTCTTTGGCGGCCGTCAAACGCGATGGGTGTCCACAGGGCGGCGTGGCCCACGCCCCTCAGAGGCGTTCCATTTTTTCGATCATCTGACAGCCGATCGGGCCATCAAACAGGATCAAGTAACGGTATGTTGCTCTTTGATTGGAAATAAGCTTGCCCAGCTGATCGAACACAAGTTCGTCGCCTGTGACAGTCTTGCGCCAGTATTCGCACTCTCCAATGAACACGTCATATTCGGATTTGCTTTGCGTGTTTGACAGGAAGCGCAACGTTGGTTCCTGAATGGACCGGAGGGTGCCGGTCTTCTCGACGTCGTAACCATTATATCGCTCAACCGTGTTGAGGGACATCGCGCGTCCGATTTTGTGGAGACGTTCGCCGGTCCTCAGGTCATATATTTGGTAATTACAAGCGGTCGCACCGTAGAATGTGTCGCCATAGTAGCGCCACGTGCAGTCGTCGCCGACAGAAAGGAAAAGATGACCGAAGGTCACTTCCTGATTTTCTGGACTTTGGTAGTCGGCGATGTAGTAACTTCTTGCCGTGATTTTTTGACCGTCGATGACAGGATAATATGAAGAGCCGTTGGCTTGTACGAACTTGACCTCCGGCCCCGCACCTGCAGGCGCATAGCCCTTCTTCAGAGATGCAGGATTAACGTCGCGCGGGGTCCAGTTGCTTTGGATGGCGCGGGCTTGGGACAGGATGTTTGGTGCATTGGTGCGGGCGGCCTCGTAGGGCGCGGGGTTCATGTCTGAGAGGAATTCTGCGGGCAGGTTCAGGAGCTTGTTATAGTCCTCCATGATCGACGACAGTGTGCTTCGATGGGCGGATAGGTTGGTGTAGCCGACGTTGCTCATGGACGGGTTCGCCGGTTTCGCGAGTTTGCGCTGCGCCTTGAAACCTGTGCTGCGCTCGACGCCATCGGCGAGGTGGTTATAGGCCGTGATAGCGGCGCGGACACTCGGCCAGTCGGTGTTCCGGCGATACCACTCCTGTAGGTCGTAGGCCGTAAAGTTGATCGAAACGATGTGCGCATCCACGAGGGTCAGGCCCGAGGCAAAGGCCTTTTTCGCGTCGGAGGCCCCGAGAAAGTCGGAGCCCTTATCCTCCATCAGGAAATTGTCCCAGTTCGGGGATTCAGGCACGTTGAACGACCATGTGGTGCCATCCGGCTTGCCCGGATCGCCCACGTCGGTGATGACCTTCACAATGCGGCTGTTGGACTCGCCAGTGCGAAAGCGGAAGGCGATTTTGACGTTGTAGGCCTGATAGAGCATCTGCGCCTCGGTTGGCAGATTGGACAGTCCGACGCGGAAATAGGTGCCCGATCCATCGAGCGCAGGCAGATCGACATAGGTCCAGCCGGGCGCGATTTCATATCGGAAGCGTGTGGAGACGACGGGTTCCCCGAGGAGCGAGAAGAGATCAATCTTCGCATCCCAGCTATAGGCCCGTTCCGGATCCATTTCGCCGGGGTCGTTGTAGGTAAAGCTGTAGGTGTCGGCGGCTGTCACAGGCTGCGTGAGGCCGAGGGCGAGCACGAGGAGGAGGACGAGGCGTTTCAGGACGTGGGTCATCTTCAGTTCTCCAACCATGCTTGGAAGTTCGCCTGTTCTGCTGCGGAGCGCGTCGGGCGGTTGCCATTGTCGAGGGAGGCGAGAGAGGAGGGGGCGTAGGAGGGAGCGGTCTGCTCCGTCCATGTCGTCGTGCTGGCCGTGGTGACCGTCGCGCCTCCGTCGTTGGAAGAGGACCCGAACAATCCGCCAATACCCCCCGCGACCCAGATCACGGGCTTCGCCACGGCTCTGGTGATGTCCTTTGCTCCGTTGACAATATCCCGACCCATGCGGTCGCTGGTGTGTGGGGAGACAAGCGTAATCGTGATGACGAATGACGCGATCACGATCAGCGGCACGACGGTGAGCGCCAATCCGTATTTCTTCCAGAACAGGAACGGTTTGGTTGTGTGACCGGTCTCAAGTTGTTTGTCGTAGGCTTTGGCGAGGTAGTCGTAGAGAAGGCGCTCGCTTTCATTCTTGGAACGCGCGAGCGTCCCCTCGAACTTACGCAGCACCGCCTCGCTCCGGCCAGAAGAGAAGGGGCGTTCGCTCTTCGCCATATAGTCCACGGGGTGCATATCGACGGGACGCGTGGCGGGGGGCGCGGACTTGAGCCATCCTTTGATGGTCGGGGTGTAGAGGGTCCAGAGCGCGGCAGACGGACGGCCCGTGTCGGAGAACCCGTCTCTCAGAACCCGCGCGAGTTCCTGACGGCCGAAGTCTCCGGCGGCCTTGTAATCGTTGAGGGCGAAATTCGGCGGCGTTTCCGCGCAGATGCGTCTCAGCTCAGCGATATCTGGGAGCATGTAATCCCATGCGTCTTCGATAGATTGCGGACGGTGGCCCGCGCCGACTTCCAGCGCTTTCAAAACGCCGACGTTCAGTGAGATCTTATCAATGATCGGCTTGATGAACGCCGGTATGAGAAAGAGCTTTTGTTCGCCGGACCCCAAAACAAACGTGTTCGGGTAGTAGCCGTCTACGCGTTCCCGTTCTCTGATGATCGCGGCATCACGCACCAACGTCTCAGAGCGGGTGGCCTGACCCTTTCGCACCTCTTCCATGGCGAGTTTCTCAAATGCCATGATGCCATGGAAGGACACACCTGCGGCCACGAGCCGGTCGGCGGGATGAAGATCGGCGGGACCGTCGGCAGCGGCGCCAAAGGCTGCGCGATAGGCGTCTTCGATCCGGTCGATCTGTTTCGGGGTGAAATGCGCGCTCCAGAGAGGCGCGTTCGCGGGCTTGGCCTTTGACTGCTGTTTCGGTGGGGTTTTGGGGGCTTCGACCTCCTCAATGCGAGTGATCTCTGCCCGTGAATTAAAGGTCGCACCAACTGCGACCGTATGCCGTATGATGCCGGAGATTGGTGCGGCCTGTCGCACGATGCGGCCACCGTCCACTTCAAGGACCGCGAAGGGCTGCCCTTTTTCGACGGGGGCGCCGTCCTGGATCAGAAACTGGATCAGACGGAACGGATAAAGGGTTTCGTCGCTGGGGCTCTGGATTGCATAGGTCGGCATCAGGTGTCCGATTCAAAAACAAGGTCACTAAGGTATGGGTTTTGAGACTCTTTTAATTCGCGAGTCGTGGTGAATGTGAAGAGGTGTCCCTTGGTTTTGGGGTGGATTGGACTGACTGACCCAACGTAAGGTTGCGGCTTTCGCGTAAGTTTTAGGATGTGGAGGGGGAAGCGGTCTCGCAAATAGAAAAACCCGCAGCACTGTGCCACGGGCTTCTTGTCTTTTGCGGAGAGCCGTACGCTGGCGCGGACCGCCCGTATCCCTCAAAACGGGTAATGCTGTTTCGGGTTCTCGATTGTGATCCAACGCAGGTCGGTGAACTCCGCAATGCCCGCCTTTCCGCCAAAACGACCGTAGCCGGAGGCCTGCACACCGCCGAAGGGCATTTGCGGTTCGTCGGAGACGGTCGGGCCGTTGATGTGGCAGATGCCGCTGCGGATTTTGTTGGCGGCGTCCAGTGCTTTGGTAATGTCTTGCGAGAAGACCGCAGACGACAGGCCGTATTCGGTATCATTGGCGACAGCGATGGCTTCTTCCGCGTCTTTCACGCGGATAATGGATTTCACCGGACCAAAGCTTTCTTCGGTGTAGATGCGCATGTCCGGCGTCACACCGTCGAGCAACGTGGCCGAATGGATCGCGCCATCCCGCGTGCCGCCCGCGACGAGTTTCGCGCCTTTTCCGGTCGCGTCCGCAATGAGCGCGTCCATCTTTTCCGCGGCCCCCTCGGACACGAGCGAGCCGAGCACGACCTTTTCGCGCGGGTTGCCGTAGGGCAGGGTCGCGGCTTTGGCGGCGAGTTTTTCGATGAAGGCATCGGCCACCGCCTCAACGACGATGATGCGCTCAGTCGACATGCAGATCTGGCCCTGGTTCATGAAAGAGCCGAAGATCGCTGCGTTCACGGCGCCCTCGAGATCGGCATCTTCGAGCACCACGAACGGCGCCTTGCCACCGAGCTCCAAGAGTGCTGGTTTGAGGTTTTCGCCTGCCAAACGGCCAATAATGCGTCCTACACCTGTGGAGCCGGTGAAGTTCACGTGACGAACTTCCGGCGCTTCGATCAGGGCTTTGACGATCTCGGCGGCGTCTTCCGGCGCGTTGGAGATCACGTTGATCGCGCCCTTCGGCAGACCTGCTTCGGTCAAGCACTCGCCAATCAGGCGATGCACACGCGGACACAGCTCCGACGACTTGAGGATCACGGTGTTACCGCAGGCCAGCGCTGTCGCGACCGCACGCGTGCCGAGGATCACAGGCGCGTTCCACGGTGCAATCCCGAGGCAGACACCGCGCGGTTTGGCGACCGCCATGGCGAGCGTGCCGGGCTTGTTCGCGGGAATGACCTCTCCGCCGACCTGCGTGGTCATGGCGCCGGCCTCACGCAGCATCCCTGCCGCGAGATGGACGTTAAAGCCAGCCCAGATCGCCGTCGCGCCGGTTTCTTCGACCATCGCGTCGACGAATTCGCCCGCGCGCGCATCCATAATGTCGGCAGCAGTTGTGAGCACCTTGCGGCGTGCCTCTGGCCCTTGAACGGACCATTCCGCAAAAGCGGCCTGTGCTGCGGCGACGGCTTTGAGCGCGTCCGCGACAGAGGCGGCTGCGGCCTCCGTCGCCACAGCGCCCGTCACCGGATCGGTGCGGCTATAGGTTTTGCCTGCCTCCGCTGCGACATCTGCGCCGCCGATCAAAAGATCACATTTCATTGGGTCTCCTCCCTTCAATCCGTTGCCTGTTGGGTCACTATGGGTGCGCCTGTCGTGGTCGCAACCCTTATCGGTCACGCACCACGAAAAGGTGACTGCACGGAAATAGCGCGCGAAGGCGAAGGCGGTGGGGGCGAGAAGGAATCAATCAGGTTTTTTTAGGGGCGGTCGCGCCGTGTCAGTACGCGAAGGCCTGAACCTTTTCAGAGGTATCAAGCATAAACATCTCCTCTTCCGTCGCCTCGAAAGAGGTCGCCTTGCGCTCGCGATAGCGGAGAATGCGTTTGAGCTCGGGGTAATGGCTCCAATCCCAGGAGGAGTACCTGCCACCGGAGACGATAGACGTCTGGCGCATGGAAAATCCGAACCTATCTTCGAACACAACCTCAACCAAGGTGCCGGGCCGCACGGGACAGCCCTTTCCGTCATGGAGGACCCAAGGGCCCCAGCCATCTCCATCACCTCGGTTTTTGGAGGTTGTCATGATCCAGAGCCTCTACGTGTCAGATGTTGGATGATCGTATCCGTTATACTGAGGTTAATTTTTTCGGGCTTTCGCTCAATGTCCAAATTGGAAACATTATGATCGGAATTTGGAAACAGTCAACGGTTTGAACTGGTTACTTTCGGCGCGATCGTGGCTGCGCGCGGCGCGCGATCTCTCGTTGCGGATTGGGCTCGGTTAAGTGAAAGAGATACGCCCTCCGCAAGAGATCATCACGCGTGGAACATCAGATTTTCAGAGTACCTTCGACCTTGCGGAGGCTCAGACGGGCCATGCCGAGGTTCGCGTTCTGACGGTCGAGGGCAAGGTAGAGAAAGACGCTCGGATTGTCGGTCAGCGGACGGATGAGGTGGAGCTGGGTGCCGAGTGTAATCAAAATGTCTTCGATGTGGTCATGGTCAAGGCCGAGCACTTTCATCGCGGCGTTCTTTGAGCGCACGACTTCAGTGTTGGCAGCAGCGGCAGCTTCGAGGTCGAAGCTCACGCGGCTCGATTCACTTTCGAGCATGAGCCCGGTTTCACTGTCGACAAGGCAGGCACCGACGAAGCCGGTGACATTCTTAAGCTCGGAGATGTTGGTAGACATACGTTAAAGGTCCGTTTCTGGAGGTTTATTGCTAATGATTACTCTTGGAGAAACCATTTGGATCAGACTTATGTTCGAAAGACGTTTGGAAAAGGGAGATTTGTGGAGAAATTCTCCCACAAATGAGGCCGAAATGTGTCGGTGCGTCTTATTGAATATGACCTAAATATATTGATTTTCTTTGAAAACAAAGCCTTAAGGTGAATTTTCCCGTAATTGGGCGCCCATTGTGAATTTCCGCACTTTTTTTGTTCGTAAACTCATGTCCGCCGCGCGAAATCACCCTATGAGGGATATCTCGGGAGTGCGCTCTCCTGATGGTGGAAAAATTCCTCAACAGGGCGGGAATCGCGGGAGAGCGATCCGGTTTTTTGCTTCATATTAGAAGAATGTATTGCTGAGCCGCATAATGGAAAGAATTTTTTCGTTTCGGCGCCCGTTCGGTCGCGTCGCGTCTTGGACGTTGGAAAATGCGGCCTGCAATTTGGTGCGCCTATTCGCATTTGCGGGCGCACGGGGCTGATGCCTCGTGCGCCCAGTCTCACGCTCGGAGTGGGAACTCCGTGTCCCTTAAATCTTCAGGGTGCCTTCGATCTTGCGCAGGCTCAGACGCGCCATGCCGAGGTTTGCGCTCTGGCGGTCCAGCGCCATGTAGATAAAGACAGTCGGCTCTGCCGAGAGAGGGCGGATCAGGTGGAGTTGGGTGCCGAGGGTAATGAGGATGTCTTCGATATGGTCGCCATCAAGTCCGAGCACTTTCATGGCGGAGTTCTTTGCGCGCACAACTTCTGTGTTGGCCGCTGCCGCAGCTTCGATATCAAAGCCGCCACGACCGAGTTCGCTATTCAGCATGAGACCGGTTTCGCTATCGACGAGGCAGGCGCCAATGAAACCGGAGACGTTTTTCAGTTCGGTGATGTTAACAGACATGTTTGTTACCTTCTCTTCTGGCTGCATTGATTGCAGCTTTTTGTATCGCAATATGATTTTGTGCGTTCTGCGATGTGCGTTTGTTGTCGTGGTTTGCGTTTCTGCAATGTGCGAGGCGCGGTCTTGTAACAGGTTCGTGACTGAAAAATGTCCGAAATGTGGCGTAATTTTTCTGACATCATGGTCAAAAAAATGCCGCTACAACTTTCGCTTGTGGCCTCGTTTTTTTCTATTTGTAAAACAATTTATTAAGCGGTGGCCGTGCTCTGTCGTCGTTTCGGATTTCCGTAAATTGACGTAGCGTCAGCCTCCTAAAAAACTTCATCTAACGCGGTGCGTCCCGCCCGCGCTGATCGTTGCTGATGGTATTTTTCTAACCATAGGTGGAAGGATGCCGCTCGTTGGTCGTCTAAGCTTTTCAACTTAAAGCAGAATGTGCTCTGCAGGAGAGAATCGCAGTGACAGGGCTATGACCGGGGTGAAGGCTGTTTGCTCTTTCTCCTCTATAAAGAAATGTTGCGTGAAGGTGAGTTCCGAGAGGATTTTTCCGCTGTTTGTTGCGTCTTTTGCGGCGTTCAGGGTGGTAGAGTGAAGCCTTTCTAAGAGTGCCGAGGCAGAGCGATAGCGTTCGTTGTGGTCATCTCTGCCTTTGCTCCGGTTCGGGACGTCAGAATTGAGCGGAATCGCCTTGCACCGTGGGCATTCTGCCCCTAGAAGGGCGTCTGATTTATATGGTCGCGGTCCAGCGGCCTGATGAGACGTAAGAACGTAAGAAGGACGCCAAGATGCAGGTCACCGAGACCCTGAACGAAGGTCTGAAGCGCGGCTATCAGATCACCATCACCGCCGCCGAGCTTGACGAGAAAGTCAATGCCAAGCTCAAAGAAGCCCAGCCGGAAGTCGAAATGAAAGGTTTCCGCAAAGGCAAAGTGCCGATGGCGCTCCTCAAGAAACAATTCGGTCCGCGCGTTCTCGGCGAAGCCATGCAGGAAGCTGTCGATGGCGCAATGAACGACCACTTTGACGCAACCGGCGACAAGCCGGCTATGCAGCCTGACGTCAAAATGGACGCTGGCGAAGAGTGGAAAGAGGGCGACGACGTTGTGGTCACCATGACCTACGAAGCTCTGCCGCAGATTCCTGAAGCCGATCTCTCCACCGTGACCCTCGAGAAACTCGTGGTCAAAGCCGGTGCTGACGAAATCGAAGACGCTCTGAAAAACCTCGCAGCAACTGCCCAGAACTTTGAAGACAAAGACGGTGCAGCAGAAGAGGGCGATCAGGTTGTGATCGACTTCCTCGGCAAAGTTGACGGCGAAGCATTCGACGGCGGCGCAGCAGAAGACTACCCGCTGACCCTTGGCTCCAACTCCTTCATCCCGGGCTTTGAAGATCAGCTGATCGGCACCAAAGCAGGCGAAGAGAAAAACGTCGAAGTGAAATTCCCTGAGGAATACGGCGCAGAGAACCTTGCTGGCAAAGACGCTGTCTTCGAGTGCAAGATCAAAGCTGTCAAAGCTCCGGCAGACGCAGAGATCGACGACGAACTCGCGAAGAAATTCGGTGTTGAAGACCTCGAGACCCTCAAAGGTCAAATCGCAGAGCGTCTCGAAGCTGAATTCGCAGGTGCCGCGCGCGCTGTGATGAAGCGTGGCCTCCTCGACCAGCTCGACGACAAAGTCTCCTTCGAGCTGCCGCCGTCGCTCGTTGACGCAGAAGCGAAACAGATTGCGCACCAGCTGTGGCACGAAGAGAACCCGGACGTGCACGGTCACGATCACCCGGAAATCGAAACCACCGAAGAGCACACCAAGCTCGCAGAGCGCCGCGTGCGTCTCGGCCTCCTGCTCGCTGACATCGGTCAGAAGCAAGAGATCCAGGTCACCGACGCTGAGTTCACTCAGGCCATCATGACCCAAGCGCGTCAGTACCCGGGGCAGGAGCGTCAGTTCTTCGAATTCGTTCAGCAGAACCCGCAGATGCGTCAGCAGATCCAGGCTCCGCTGTTTGAAGACAAAGTTGTCGACTACATCGCAGAGAACGCTCAGGTGACCGAGAAAGAGGTCTCCAAAGACGAGCTTGAGAAAGCTGTTGAAGCGCTCGACGACGAGTAAGATATAAGCCCGCAAAGGGCATCTCGTGATACACGAGGGACAGAAGGCCGCTCCTGAAATGGGGCGGCCTTTTTTCGTTCGGTTTAGGAGTGTCTTGTGACAGGAAGAGCAGGGGGCGCTGCCCCCTCGCTACGCTCACCCCCGGGATATTTCAGGACGAAAGAAGTCGGATCAGGTGCGTAGGCCAGTCTCGTAGAGCAGGCCGAGCCGTTTGGCCTCATAATAGTAGCCGCGCGCATACCATCCCATGGCCTCATCTATATCGCCGTCTGCGACGAGGTAAGCGCCGCGTAAGTATTTGCCCGCGTATTGCAGGTTTACATCTGCATCGAGGAGTTCTTCGGCGGGGCCTCGGTGGCCCATCGTGTAGGCGGTTTGCGGCAGGATTTGCAGGAGGCCCCAGTAAGGGCCGTTTCGGGCCCACGGGCGGTGCGTGCTCTCGCGGACAGCTTGGCGGTGCACGAGCTCGCGCGGGATTTCGTAGTGATCCGCCCAGTAGTTGATCTGTTTCCGGAGTTCCGGTGTTTCGTTCGGATAGAGCGGTGGATTGAAGTTCCGCGAGACCTCCGGCTTGCCGCCACAGGCTGCGAGGGAGAGCGCGGAGAGAAGGAAGGAGCGGCGTGCGATCTGGGTCATGGGGCAGACGTTGCGTCGAATTTTTGTGGTTCGCAAGAGGCTGTGCACTTCCGTCAGTGGGGCGGAGCATGGTCATGCAAAAATCCGCTTACCTTGCGTCGACTCAGTTCGAGGCGCAGACTGGTCCGAGGTGCAGAAGCGCAAAATTGCACCAAGGGAGGACATTATGAACATTTTTTCTAAGATCGCCGCGGCGGCGATCCTGACAGCTATTTCGACGCCGCTTTTGGCGGAGGACGTCGATCTCGATGCGATGCGGAGCATGACGGAGAAGTATAAAGACGTCGAAGTGGCGCTGGCTGATGGTTACATTCCGGACCCGTCTGGCATGTGTGTGGATGCCGGTATGGAGGGCCTGCCGCCGGAGTGGGGCGGGATGGGTATTCACTATATCCATCCGGCGCGTTTGAAGCTCGCTCCTCCTGCAGGGCGTGTGGACGGCGGGAGCACGCACACCGATTTCATGGCCCCTGCGATCCTGCTCTATGAGCCGCAAGCCGATGGGTCGATGGAATTGGTGGGGGTTGAGAACCTTGTGTTCGAGGCCGCCTGGAAAGCGGCGGGGAACATGGAGCCGCCGATGCTCAACGGGCGTATGTGGGATCACATGGCGGACGATCCGGCGACAGACGCCGATGAGGCGCACGGATTTATGCCGCATTATGACCAGCACGTCTGGCTGTTCCGTGAGAACCCGGCAGGGGATTTGATGCCGTTCAATCCGAACGTGACTTGTGAGCATGCGATGATGACGCACTGAGGCTTCAGTCGTTGCCCATAAAAAAAGCCCCGCATCGAGCGGGGCTTTTATATTCGATCGGACGAGAGGATTACTCTTCGTCAGCAGCTTCTTCAGCAACGGTCTCTGCGAGATCGTCGTCGTCGGAGGCAGCGGAACCGATATCGTCGAAGAGTTCGGCGATTTCGAATTCAGCCTGAGCTTCTGCTTCGGCTGCGAGTTCCTGAATGGATTTGCCTTCAGCCTGAAGTTCAGCTTCTTCGAAGGAACGTGCAACGTTCAGAACGATGGTGGCTTCGACTTCCGGGTGCAGGATCACGTGAACTTCGTGCAGGCCGAGTTCTTTGATCGGAGCTTTCAGAGCAACCTGTTTGCGATCCACGGAGAAGCCGTTCTCGGTGGCTGCATCAGCTGCGTCACGGGTGGTGACGGAGCCGTAGAGCGCGCCGGAATCGGATGCGGAGCGAATCACAACGAACTTCTGACCTTCGAGCTTTTCAGCGAGAGCTGCAGCTTCTTTCTTGGTCTCGAGGTTGCGAGCTTCGAGTTGGGCTTTCTGAGCTTCGAATGCCTTGATGTTGGCGTCGGATGCACGGAGAGCTTTTTCCTGCGGCAGCAGGAAGTTGCGGGCGTAGCCGTCCTTTACGGAAACGACATCACCCATCTGGCCGAGTTTGGCCACGCGTTCGAGAAGGATAACTTCCATTGGATTTACTCCTTACTTCACTGCGTAGGGCAGAAGCGCGAGGAAACGGGCACGTTTGATGGCGCGAGCCAGCTCACGCTGTTTCTTTGCGGATACTGCGGTGATGCGGGACGGAACGATTTTGCCGCGCTCGGAGATGTAGCGCTGCAGAAGACGGGTGTCTTTGTAATCGATCGCCGGTGCGTTGTCGCCAGAGAACGGGCAAACTTTGCGGCGGCGGAAAAACGGTTTAGCGGCCATGAGTTAGGTCCTTTCCTAAAGATCAGTTGCGACGCGGACGACGCTCTTCGCGCTCGTCACGTTTCTGCATCTGGACAGACGGGCCTTCTTTGTGCTCTTCGACCTTGATGGTCAGAACACGCATGACGTCGTCGTGCAGGCGCATCAGGCGTTCCATTTCCATAACGGCATCCGACGGAGCGTCGGTGCGCAGGAAGGCGTAGTGGCCTTTGCGGTTCTTGTTGATCTTGTAGGCCATCGTTTTGACGCCCCAGTATTCGGATTCGACGACTTTACCGCCGTTGTCCGAAAGAACGGTGCCAAAATGTTCGATGAGACCTTCGGCTTGCGCGTTGGACAGGTCCTGACGCGAGATGAAGACATGCTCGTAAAGCGGCATGGGTGCTCCAGTACATTTTCAAGCGCATTTCATAGGACGGGCAATTCAGCCTTTCCGCGGCCCGACCACGAGAGACTGCGCGGTTCATAATTACGTGCGGAAAGGATGGGTCCTTATACGCATCTGGCGCTCTGACACAAGTGCGAAATGCCCTCTCTATTATAGAGTATTCGACGGCGGTTGGGTCGGGCGGGCGCGGGTCAGGTTTGGTTAGGAAATATGGCGATTTCGGGCAAATCTAGGCGAAATTGACCTAGCGGCACCAATTGTGACGCACAATGATCCCTGACGGGCCTCATTTCGGTCCAGATTGGTTGCGACCTTTAGATCAGTTCAGTTCCAGTAAAATTTGTTTCACCAGCGGAGGAGGGCGATCACATGTCTATGTCCAATCTTGCAGAACAGGCCGAGCGTAAAGGTCCCGCCAAAGAAGCCCCGAGAGGCTTTTTCCAGGGCGGTGTGGTCCGGCGCGAAACTGCTTGGGGTTACACACTCGGGTGTTTCTCCGAAGGGGAACAGTTTCGACGCGCCATTGAGGTCGTTCTTTGGATTGTGAGCGTTGCGTGTTTCGTCACCTTCGTTGGTTTGTGGATTGTTCCTGGTTCAACGGTTGAGACCGGTACTCTTGGCATAAAGATCGGCCTCTCCGTTGTGTTCATTCTGTTCGGTTTTGCGATTGGCGCGATCGCCCGCCGCGGTATGTGCCGCGAGGTTCAGGTCGATATGGAGCGCGAGCAGCTTCGAATCGTATGGCGCAACATGCGCGGTGAAACGCAGCTTCAGCAGGTGTTTGCCTTTGAAGAGATCGGGTCTGTGTTTATGAGCCATAGCGTCGTTCCGATCCGGATCACGCGTCTCGTCCTCCGCTATGGCGATACCCGTCGGGTTTTCCCGCTTCTTGAGGGGCCGGACAAGACTTTGCGCGCCATCTGGAAGGATCTGACGATTGATTTGCATCCCAAATCCACCCAAATCGTCACTCCGGTTAAGCCGGTCCGCCGCCGCTCTGGCAATCCGTCGCTTCGCGTCGCCCGTCGCGGGTAACGCGCGGCAGGTAGTATCGCCTCGGAGCGCCTTGATATCATCTTGAACGCCGTCTCCTTCATGCGAAGCGGGGCGGTGTTTTCGTTTGTAACGCCAGCCGTCTGATGCGGGAAAACCCGCGGAGCGGGCTTGCCGCGAAGGCCTGTGACCGTTAGACCGTCCGCCAAGGTAAAAATCTGGAGGGGCGAGCATGACGCGCGCATTCGTGTTTCCGGGCCAAGGGGCCCAAACGATTGGTATGGGCAAAGCATTGGCCGAGGCCTATCCGGCCGCACAAGCTGTCTTTGACGAGGTTGATGACGCGCTCGGCGAAAAACTGTCTGCCCTGATCTGGGACGGCGACATTGAGACCCTGACCCTGACCCAGAACGCACAGCCCGCTCTCATGGCAACGTCCCTTGCTGCGATGCGCGCGCTCGAGGCCGAAGGGTTCGCGATCACGGATGCGGCGTTTGTGGCCGGTCACTCGCTCGGCGAATACTCGGCACTGGCTGCGGCGGGCTCTCTGTCAGTTGCGGATGCGGCGCGCCTTCTGCGCACCCGTGGTGAAGCGATGCAGGCGGCCGTGCCGGTGGGCGTTGGCGCGATGGCCGCACTTCTGGGTCTCGATTTCGAGGCTGTGAAAGAGGTTGCTGAAGAAGCGGCCCAAGGTCAGGTCTGTCAGGCCGCCAACGACAATGATCCGGGGCAAGTGGTTGTGTCCGGTCACAAGGAAGCCGTTGAGCGCGCTGTCGAGATCGCGAAATCCAAGGGCGCCAAGCGCGCGGTTCTCCTGCCGGTCTCCGCACCGTTCCACTGTGCCCTGATGGGGCCGGCCGCGGATGTGATGGCCAACGCGCTCGATGATGTTGAGATCACTGCGCCGGCTGTGCCGCTCGTCGCGAACGTGCGGGCATCTGCCGTGACCGATCCGACGCTCATCCGGTCGCTGCTCGTGGAGCAGGTGACGGGCTCTGTCCGTTGGCGCGAGAGCGTCGCCTACATGGCCGCCGAAGGTGTGACCGAGATGTGGGAAGTCGGGGCTGGTAAGGCGCTGTCCGGAATGGTGCGCCGGATCGAGCGCGCGATTGCCTGTTCCGCTGTTGGCACGCCGGACGATATTGCAAAACTGAAGGGGTAAGGGCGCTGCCCTCTTGGCCCGCTGGGCCAATTCACCCGGGATATATATGGACAAAAGAAGCGGGACGCTTCGGGAGAAAGAAACATGTTTGACCTGACTGGGAAGAATGCGCTGATTACGGGGGCGTCTGGCGGTATTGGTGGGGCGATTGCCAAGGCGCTTTATGATGCGGGTGCGACGGTTGTTTTGTCCGGCACGCGCGAAGAGCCGCTTAAGGCGTTGGCGGCCGAGCTCGGCGAGCGTGCGCATGTGATCACTTGCAATCTCTCTGAAAAAGAGAGCGTTGAAGCACTGCCGAAAGCGGCGGTCGAGGCGATGGGGTCCGTGGATATTCTCGTGAACAACGCCGGGATCACGCGCGATAACCTGTTCATGCGCATGTCGGATGACGAGTGGGACAGCGTTCTGAACGTGAACCTGACCTCCACGATGCGTCTGTGCAAAGGCGTGCTGCGCGGCATGATGAAGGCGCGTTGGGGCCGGATTGTGAACATCTCTTCCATCGTTGGTGCGACCGGCAACCCGGGGCAGGGCAACTATGCGGCCTCCAAGGCCGGTATGGTCGGGATGTCCAAATCTCTGGCCTATGAAGTTGCGACGCGCGGCATCACGGTGAACTGCGTGGCTCCGGGCTTCATTGCGACCGCGATGACCGACAAGCTCACCGACGATCAGAAAGAGAAGATCAACGTCCAGATCCCGACGGGCCGCATGGGCACGCCGGAAGAGATCGCGGCGGCGGTGCTGTATCTTTCCTCTCAGGAAGCCGCTTATACCACGGGCACGACGCTTCACGTCAATGGCGGGATGGCTATGCTCTAAGTGCATAGAACCTTTCCCGATTAGGCATCACAAAACATTTGCCAGCGGGGAGGATTGTGCTATGAGCAGCGCATATTTTGCGGCGGGTGTCCTGCACCCGCGGCCTATGATGTCGGATAGGGTTGTGAAATTCGTTTCCTGATGTCATTGAGGATTTTGAGCGGCCCGAGGGCCAGAGCTAAAAGTGGGCATCGGGCCCCATAGAGTGAGGAAGAAACATGAGCGACATCGCAGATCGCGTGAAAAAGATCGTTGTCGAGCATCTCGACGTTGAAGAAGACAAAGTGACCGAAACCGCGTCCTTCATCGACGATCTGGGCGCAGACAGCCTCGACACCGTTGAGCTGGTTATGGCTTTCGAAGAAGAGTTCGGCATCGAGATCCCGGACGACGCTGCTGAGACCATCCAGACCTTCGGCGACGCAGTGAAATTCATCACCGAAGCTTCCTGATCTCTCTTGGGGCCCACGCGGGGCCTGTGATCAGAGCCAGAATTCAAAACGGCGCGTTCCTCTCGGACGCGCCGTTTTTCTATGCTAAGCTGCTGATCAGGGGGAATTTGCCAGTTTTCTTTTCAGGCGCGTCTCGGGCTTCCATCGGAGGGGCGAGCCGTGTAATGAGGGGCGACTGAGAAAAAATGGGGGCTAAGGATGCGCCGAGTAGTTGTCACTGGACTGGGTATGGTGTCACCGCTGGCTTGCGGTGTTGAGGAAACTTGGAGCCGAATTCTGGACGGTCAATCTGCCGCCGGAACGATCCAACGATTTGACGCGAGCCATCTCGCCACGGATTACGCCTGCGAAGTGAAATTCGGCGACGGCACAGACGGCACGTTCAATCCTGAAGACTGGATGCCGAACAAAGAGCGTAAGAAGGTGGATGACTTCATCCTCTTCGGCATGGCTGCGGCTGAACAGGCGCTGACCGACGCGGATTGGAAGCCGGAAGGCGAAGACGATCTGCTGCGCACCGGTGTGATGATCGGTTCCGGCATCGGTGGTCTGTCCTCCATCGCGGATGCGGCTGTTCTGTTGAAAGAGCGCGGACCGCGCCGGATTTCTCCGTTCTTTATTCCGGGTTCTCTGATCAACCTGATCTCCGGTCAGGTCTCGATCAAATACGGTTTCAAAGGCCCGAACCATGCTGTCGTGACCGCCTGTTCGACCGGTGCGCACGCGATTGGGGATGCGTCCCGTCTGATCATGCTCGGCGATGCTGATGTGATGGTTGCCGGTGGCGCAGAGGCCGCGATCTGTGAGCTGGGCATTGCGGGCTTCAACGCTTGTAAGGCGCTCTCCACCAAACGGTCCGACGATCCGGCGACCGCCAGCCGTCCTTATGACGAAGACCGCGACGGGTTCGTCATGGGCGAGGGCGCAGGTATCGTGGTTCTCGAAGAATACGAACACGCGAAAGCACGCGGTGCGAAAATCTACGCAGAAGTCGTGGGATACGGTCTCTCCGGCGATGCTTACCACATCACGGCGCCGTCCTCTGATGGTGACGGTGGCTTCCGCGCGATGCAGGCCGCAGTGGCCCGCGCAGGGATCGAGCCGTCCGATATCGACTACATCAACGCGCATGGCACCTCGACAATGGCCGACACCATTGAGTTGGCGGCTGTCGAGCGTTTGCTCGGAGATGCGGCGTCCAAGGCGACCATGTCCTCCACGAAATCCTCGATCGGCCACCTTCTCGGGGCTGCTGGTGCGGTGGAAGCGATCTTCTGTGTGCTCGCGCTCCGCGATCAGGTTGCGCCGCCGACGATCAACCTCGAAAACATGGCTGCAGAGACCAAGCTCGATCTCGCGCCGAATGCGAAACGTGAGCGCGAAATCAATGTCGTGCTTTCCAACTCCTTCGGCTTTGGCGGCACCAACGCCTCTCTGATCATGAAGAAGGTGGACGGCTGATATGTGGCGATCCATCGCCTCGAACGCATTGACGCTTGGCATCGTGGTTCTGATCGCGATTGCCGGCGTGATTGCATGGGGAAAAGGGGAATATACCACGGCGGGGCCGCTTGAAGAAGCGATCTGTCTGCGGGTGCCTTCGGGGTCTACGATGTTTCGCATCGCGGAGAACCTTGAGGATCAGGGCGCTGTTTCGAACGCTGCGATTTTCCGGATCGGTGCGGAATACACGGAAAAATCCCAACTGCTCAAAGCGGGCTCTTTCCTCGTGCCGGAAGGCGCGTCGATGGAAGAGATCGTGGATCTCGTGACCCGTGGCGGTGCGTCGAGCTGTGGCACGGAAGTTGTCTACCGGATTGGTGTCAATCGCGCGCTTATGCAGGTGCGTGAACTTGATCCGGCGAGCGGCAACTATGTCGAGACGGCAGAGTTCCAGCCGGGCGAAGCCGGTGACGAGGGCGATCTGATCCCCGAGGAATACACGAAAGTGCGCGGCGAGTCTGACACGCGCTACCGTATTCTTGTTGCTGAGGGCACGACCGTCTGGCGCGTTGTCGAGAGCCTGAAAGAGGCAGACTTCCTGACGGGTTCCGTTGAGGCAGACGAGATGCCGTCCGAGGGGATGCTTGCCCCGAACAGCTATGAGGTGCGGGATGGGTCCGATGTGGATGAGCTGATCGCCCGCATGGTGGCCGCACAGGAAGAGCGCATTGCGACTGTCTGGGCCGCGCGGGAAGAGGGGCTGCCCTTTGACACGCCTGAAGAGATGCTGACCATGGCCTCGATCATCGAGAAAGAGACCGGTGTCGCGGAAGAGCGGCGTCAGGTGGCCTCTGTCTTCGAGAACCGTCTGCGTCAGGGCATGCGCCTTCAGACAGACCCGACGGTCATCTACGGTGTGACGGACGGGCGCGGGTTCCTCGGGCGAGGCATTCGCCAGTCGGAATTGCGCTCGGATAACCCGTACAACACCTATGTGATTTCGGGGATGCCTCCGGGACCGATTGCGAACCCGGGTCTTGCCTCTCTCGAAGCGGCGGTGAACCCCGACGAGACGCCTTATCTGTTCTTTGTGGCGGATGGCACGGGTGGACACGCGTTCGCGGAGACGCTCGCAGAGCATAACGCGAATGTTGCCAAGTGGCGCGAGATCGAAGCGCAGCGGGCCAATCAATAAGCGATTGAAGAGATAGGGAGAAGGCGCGAGAGTGATCGCGCCTTTTCTCGTTTGGAGCGGTGATGGAAGCCTTTGTTATCCTTTTGGCATCTTGCCTCACGGCCGGGGTTCTGATCTGGCCGCGACTGGCGCGCTCGACGCTCTGGAAAGCGACGGTGACGCCGCTCGCCTCGATCATCGGGTCGGGATTTCTCGTGTTGGGGCCGATCCTTGCGCAAGCCTATGGTCAATGGACCCCGCTCGCGATGGCGCTGCTTTGTGCGTTGGCCTATGCGATCGGGATGGTCGTGCGGTTCAACATCACCGCACTGGATGACGCGGGGCATACGCGCGTCTCCTCCGGCCTAGAGACCGTCGCGTCTTGGGCGCTTTCACTCGCGTATGTGATCTCTGTTGCCTACTACCTGAACCTGCTCGGCGCATTTGCGGTGAGCCTCACGCCGTGGGACACCGCGTTCGACGCGCGCATGGTGACGACGGTGGTGTTTGCCGTGATCCTGATCACAGGCTGGACCAAGGGGTTTGCGGCGCTTGAGCGGCTGGAGCAGGTGTCCGTTGGGCTCAAACTCTCGATCATCGTGGGCTTGCTCGTAGGCCTCGCGTGGTTCTTCGGGGATAAGGCAGCTAAGGCGTCGCTCGTCTTTACGCCCGCCTCCCTGACGGGGTGGTCGGCGGTGACGCTCCTGTTCGGGTTGGTTGTGACGGTGCAGGGGTTCGAGACCTCCCGCTATCTCGGGCAGGAATACGACGCGGCGACGCGGGTGCGGTCCATGCGGCTCGCCCAGTGGATTTCGAGCCTCATTTACATGGTCTACGTGCTGCTCATGGCCTATGTGTTCCTGCCGGATCAAATCGAGACCTCGGAAACAGCGATCATCGACATGATGGCGCGCGTCGCCCCGATCCTGCCCGCGATGCTCGTGGCGGCGGCATTGGCGGCGCAGTTCTCGGCGGCGGTGGCGGATACTTCGGGGGCAGGGGGCTTGGTCGAAGAACTGACCAAAGGCCGCGTGCCAGTAAAGGCGGGCTATGCGGTGCTTGTGGCGCTGGGTCTCGTGCTCACTTGGGGGCTGGACGTGTTCCAGATCATCTCTTGGGCGTCCAAAGCGTTCGCGGCCTATTACACGGTTCAGGGGGCAATCGCGGTCGTGCTCGCGAAGCGGTCTGGGGAAGCGGCGGCGAAGATCGCCTTCTTTGCCGCTGTGACAGCGCTTGCGGCGGCTGTGACCCTCTTCGGGACCGCCGTGGAGTAGGGGTTAGCTCAGGCCCTCAGTGCCGATGTGAACAACCGCGCCGCAGTGTTTGCAATGCACGGCGTCGGCGTCGTGGAGCATCAATCCGCAGCTCTCGCATTCATACCGCACCTTGGAAGGGCGAAAGAGCACCTGTGCCAGACGCAAGAACAGGGTCACGCCAAAGAACATCACGCCGATGGACAGCATCCGGCCGGACGTGCCCTGCAACGTGATGTCGCCAAACCCTGTCGTCGTGAGCGTCGTGATCGTGAAATAGAGTGCGTCGGCGTAGTTGCCGATGTGTTCATTGTGGCCATGTTCGAGCGCGTAGATGAGGCCTGTGGTCACGAAGATAAACACGAGTAGGTTGATCGCGGCGACCACGACCTCTTCATGCCGCCGGAACAGCGGAAAATCCTGCCGCAAGCGGTTCATCAACTGATAGGTGTGCAAGAGGCGCAGCGTGCGCAGAATGCGCAGGAAGCCGAGCCCTTCGCCAGCCAGCGGCGCGAGGAAGGACACCATCGCGGCAATATCGGCAAGCGTGGAAGGCCGCGTTATGTAGTGGAGCCGTTGTTTGGCCACATAGACCCGCGCGGAGAAATCCAGAAGGATCAGAAAGCCGAAAATGAGGTCCGCAATCTCGACCCATAGGTAGTGCGGGAAGAATGAAGTCACGATCACAAAGCAGATCGTGGTGAGGTCGAACGCCAAGAGCGCATAGCGGAACACATGGGCGCGGTCGCTGTCGCCCTCGTAGAGTGAGTGAAGCTTTGCGTGAAACGCGCTGGCCATCTGTCGTGTTCCTTCTCCCTGCTTCTTTGGTGATGGGAGAAAACGCCCCTGATTTCAAGTGTGAACAAAGGGTTGCGATGAGAGGGCGCACCGTGCGCCGTGTTTAACGCTTTTTACAGGTTCTCGGCCATGGTGAGGGGGCTGGAAAGCGTAGGTGAGCGGGGCATCGGCGTCTGAGGGGGCGCAGGTGGTTCGGTCCGCGATGGGGCATCGCGACCCCCTACGTTGCTCGTGCGGAGATCACTCAAGCATGAGAGGCAGAGCAAATGAGACAGACGTCATCTGTGGGGGATGAGTTCGAAACCGTTGATCGGATTGAAGCCGCCGTGGCCCGCAACCTGAACTGGGCCATGGATGCGCTGGAAGATGTGATCGACAGGCTGATGGCCGGTGAGAAGGCGGGCAAGGAGGTGAAACCTCTGATCGCCGATCTCAGACGCGCCCAACAGTCCGCTATTACCGAAAGGCAGAAACTCGATGAAGAGCGGCGCAAACGCGGAGAGCTTGGCAGCGGGGAGATCGACCTCGACGCCGCGAGAACTGAAATCCTTGATCGACTGGCTCGCCTCAGAGCCAGCCGAGGTTCAGACTGAGTTTCTGGACGGATTGGACGAGGGGGCGCTGATGGCGCTCCCTTACCTGTTTGAGGCATGGGCGCTTGATCATCAGGTGCCGCCGACGGGCGCGTGGCGCACATGGGTGATCATGGGCGGGCGCGGTGCGGGGAAGACGCGCGCGGGGGCCGAATGGGTGCGCTCGATGGTCGAAGGGCCGCGGGCTTATCAGACGGGCCGCGCGCGGCGTGTGGCGCTCATTGGTGAGACCTATGATCAGGCGCGGGAGGTGATGGTGTTTGGTGACAGCGGCATTCTGGCCTGCTCCCCGCCGGACCGCCGCCCGAAATGGTCCGCGACGCGCCGGACGCTGATCTGGCCCAACGGCGCGGAGGCGACGGTGTTTTCTGGCAATGATCCCGAGGCGCTGCGCGGGCCGCAGTTTGATGCGGCATGGGTCGATGAGTTGGCAAAATGGCGCAAGCCGCAGGACGCGTGGGATATGCTGCAATTCGGTCTGCGTTTGGGGGACGATCCACGGGCCGTGGTGACGACCACGCCGCGGAATGTGGGCATATTGAAATCATTGCTTGAGCGCGAGAGCACTGTGACCACTCATGCGCCCACGAGTGCGAATGCGGCGAACCTCGCGGCGTCTTTCCTTGAAGAGGTGAAGGTGCGCTATGCGGGCACGCGGCTCGGGCGGCAGGAACTCGACGGCGTGCTGCTGGATGAGGAAGAGGGCGCGTTTTGGTCGCTTTCAAAGATCGAGAGCACCCGCGCGACCGAGACGCCAGCGTTCGACCGCATCGTCGTCGCCGTGGACCCGCCTGTGACGGGGCACAAAGGCTCGGACGAGTGCGGGATTGTTGTGGTCGGGGCGGTCACGAAGGGACCGCCGCAGAATTGGCAGGCCTATGTGTTGGAGGACGCCTCGGTGTCCGCCTCCTCACCGACGGTCTGGGCAGAGGCAGCGATCCACGCGTTGGAGCGCTGGGAGGGTGACAAGATTGTTGCAGAGGTGAACCAAGGCGGGGATCTCGTGGAAACAGTGATCCGGCAAATTGATCCGCTCGTGCCTTATAAATCCGTTCGCGCCACGCGAGGCAAAGCCGCGCGCGCAGAGCCCGTCGCGGCACTCTACGATCAGGGGCGGGTGGTGCATACGCTTGGGCTTGGGGATTTGGAGGATCAGATGATCCGCATGACCGCCCAAGGGCATCAGGGCGCAGGCAGCCCCGACCGCCTCGACGCGCTCGTCTGGGCGATCCACGAATTGATGATCCTCCCCGCCGCCGGTGCGGGGCGTCCACGGATCAGGACGTTGGGATGACATTTTAGACCGCTCTTACATGCCCTGCCGGATCGGTGGGGCATTTTTCGTTTCAAATCATGCGTTTGTTTGGGGGTGTTGCGCCCCGCGCGACCCACCGTGCGCTCTGCTCAGAACTTCTTTTTCTCTCTCCCGTAGAACTTCTCTCACCGACGGCGCGGTGAGTTGTTCAGTGATCTGGACGCCGCGCGGGACGGCCCGGGCAGGCGCGGGTGGAGTGAGGCAAAGGGCGCTCGTCTACCCCCTGTCCGGGCACAGGATTTGAGCGGCGCGAGGCGCCGGAGACACAATGAGGAGAGACGCGGGCATGGTGTTTGACTTTCTGAAACGGGGCGCGAGCGATCTGCCCGAGACGAAGGCCTCCGCGACCGGTCCGGTCGTGGCGGCGATGTCGGGTGTGGGCCGTGTCGCGTGGAGCCCGCGCGATGCCGTGACGCTGACCCGTGTGGGCTTTGTCGGCAATCCGGTGGGCTTTCGCGCGGTGAAGCTGATTGCAGAGGCCGCGTCCGCGCTGCCGCTGATCCTGCAAAACCGTGAGGTGCGGTTTGAGGAGCATCCTTTGCTCTCCGTGATCTCCCGCCCGAACTCGGCGCAGGGGCGTGCGGAACTCTTTGAGGCGCTCTATGCGCAGTTTCTCCTGAGCGGTAACGCCTATCTGGAGGCCGTGGGCGAGCGGGGGCAGGCGCCTGTGGAGTTGCATGTGCTGCGCTCTGATCGCATGAACCTCGTTCCCGGGGCGGACGGCTGGCCGGTGGCTTATGAATACGCGGTCGGCGGGCGCAAGCATCGCTTTGACGTGATCGAGGGGCAGTCCCCGATTTGCCATATTAAGGCATTTCATCCGTCAGACGACCATTACGGCCTCTCGCCCATTCAGGCGGCGGCAACAGCGATTGACGTCCACAATGCGGCGTCGCGCTGGTCCAAATCGCTCTTGGACAATGCGGCGCGTCCGTCCGGTGCTATTGTCTATAAGGGCGCGGATGGCGCGGCCGCGATGAGTGCCGACCAGTATGATCGCCTTTTGTCCGAGATGGAAAACCACCATCAGGGCGCGCGCAATGCGGGGCGTCCGATGCTTCTCGAAGGCGGTCTTGACTGGAAACCGATGGGGTTCAGCCCGTCCGACATGGAATTCCAAAAAACCAAGGAAGCCGCAGGGCGCGAGATTGCTTTGGCGTTCGGGGTGCCGCCGATGCTCTTGGGCATTCCGGGGGACATGACCTACGCGAATTATCAGGAGGCCAACCGTGCCTTTTACCGTCTGACCGTCCTGCCGATGGTGGCGAAGGTGACGGCGGCCATCGGGCATTGGCTCTCCGAGATGACGGAGGAGGCGGTCGTTCTCAAACCCGATCTCGATCAGGTGCCCGCGCTCGCCGCCGAACGGGATGCGCAGTGGAACCGGATCGCGGGGGCGGACTTCCTCACGGACGAGGAAAAGCGCGCGATGCTGGGCCTTCCGCCGCTCGCGCCGCCCGTGGAGGCGCACTCCGACGATACCGACAATGCAGAGGAGCAGTGACATGCCTCAGGATTTTGCAAACGGCCTAGAGCACAAATTTGCCCGCCTCGGCGATGAGGTGAAGGTCAAAGACGGTGTCGCGATCGAAGGCTATGCCTCGCTCTTCGGGCGCGAGGACACCGGTGGCGATGTGGTGCTCAAGGGCGCCTATGCCAAATCACTCGCGGCGCTGGCGGCAAAGGGGCGCTCCGTAAAGATGCTCTGGCAGCACGACCCGGCCCAGCCCATCGGCATTTGGGATGAGGTGCGCGAGGACGCGCGCGGTCTCTATGTGAAGGGCCGGTTGCTCACGGATCTGCAAAAGGGGCGCGAGGCCGTGGCCCTGATTGAGGCCGGTGCGATTGATGGCCTCTCCATCGGCTACCGCACAGTCAAAGCCCAGAGAGATGCGAAAGGCTCCCGCCTGCTGTCGGAACTCGAGCTTTGGGAAGTGTCGCTCGTGACCTTTCCGATGCTGCCGGAGGCGCGGCTCGTGGCCGAGGCGAAGAGCGACGATGCCCTCGCGACCGAGACGCTGTTGCGTGACGTCGCGGAGGCGCTGACCGGCGCGCGGGCGGCATTGGCCGAAAACGACTGACGCCTACGCGTCCCCCGCAATCCCCACCCTCAGACACGAAGGAATGTTTGGATGAGCAAGACCGAGACCGAGGTCGGCGTCGGGAGGTTTCCCCCGAGCGGTGCCGCTACAGAGGTTAAAACCGCGCTGGCCGGATTTGTCAGTGATCTCAAAGACTTTCAAACCGACATCAAAATGAAACTCCAAGACCAGGAAGAGCGACTGACCATGCTTGATCGTAAATCTCACACCTATGGCCGTCCGGCCCTCTCTGCTGCGCAAGAGGTGGACCTGAGCCACAAATCGGCTTTCACCACCTATGTGCGCAACGGCGACGATGATGCGCTGCGCGGCCTCGCCCTCGAAGGCAAATCCATGTCCACAGCGGTGAACGGCGACGGTGGCTATCTCGTCGATCCGCAGACCTCTGATGTGATCAAGTCGGTGCTCAAATCCACCGCGTCGATCCGTTCCATCGCGAATGTCGTCAATGTGGAAGCGACCTCCTACGACGTGCTGATCGACACCACCGATATCGGCTCCGGCTGGGTCACTGAAACCGGCTCTATGGGTGAGACTTCCACCCCGACCATCGACCGCATCTCCATCCCGCTCTACGAGCTGTCCGCCCTCCCGAAAGCGTCCCAGCGTCTGCTCGATGACAGCGCGTTCGATATCGAGGGCTGGCTCGCCGCCCGTATCGCGGACAAGTTCGTGGCCTCCGAAGCCTCCGCCTTTATCAACGGTGATGGCGTCGACAAGCCGACCGGCATTCTCAACCACACCCGCGTGGACAATGACAGCTGGGCCTGGGGCTCTCTGGGCTATGTCGCGACCGGCACCGATGGCGGTTTCGATCCGCTCAATCCGGCGGACGCGATCGTTGAACTGGTCTACGCGCTGGGCGCGCAGTACCGCGCCAACGGCACATTTGTGATGAACTCCAAGACCGCCGGTCAGGTGCGCAAACTCAAGGATGCCGATGGTCGCTTCCTCTGGTCCGATGGTCTCGCAGCGGGCGAACCGGCGCGTCTCATGGGCTATCCGGTCCTCATCGCCGAGGACATGCCGGACATCGCCTCTGACGCCGCTGCAATCGCCTTTGGTGACTTTGCCTCCGGCTACACCGTGGCCGAGCGTCCGGACGTCCGCATCCTGCGCGATCCGTTCTCTGCGAAACCGCACGTTCTCTTCTACGCGACCAAGCGCGTGGGCGGCGATGTGTCCGACTTTGCGGCGATCAAACTCCTGAAGTTCGGCATCGCCTAAGCCCAAGTGACTGACGTGTTCTGGCCTCGAAAATCGGGGCCAGGGCGGCGGATGCGCGGTCCATTGACCCGTGTTGTCTAGCAGCTCCCCCTCCGTCCGAGCAGCAAGGGGGGCCGCGCATCCGATTTCGCAATTCAGGGGGCCGGATACGGAGTTATTCATGATGTTGATGGAGCAGACACAGGTGCCAAGTGCCTCCCTGCCGGTCGCCGAGTTCACGACCCATTTGCGCCTGGGCACCGGCTTTGAGGACGATGGCGCGCAAGATGCGGTTCTGGAAACCGTGCTGCGCGCCGCCATTGCCGCCGTCGAGGCGCGTACCAACAAAGCCCTGCTTGTCCGTGATTTTCTTTATTCAGTGAACGCATGGCGGGACTGGAGCGCGCTGACGCTCCCTGTGGCGCCGATTGTGTCGCTCAACGGGTTCGCCATCGTCGACCGCACCGGCACGGAGACCGAGGTCGCGGCGTCGAAATACATGCTCGAACAGGACATGCACCGCCCGCGGCTCGTGTCGACGGGGTTCATCCTGCCGCAAATTCCGGTCGCAGGTCAGGCGAAGGTGTCCTTCACCGCCGGCTTTGCGAGCGACTGGGCCGACCTGCCTGCGGATCTTGCCCAAGCGGTGTTTCTCCTTGCGGCGCATTACTACGAGCATCGCCATGAGACCGCCGTGGGTGCGGTGGTGATGCCGTTCGGGGTGACGACGCTCTTGGAGCGCTATCGCAATTTGCGTCTCTTCGGAGGGCGTGGCTGATGGCGGTGGCAGTGCATCTCAACCGAAAACTCGTGCTCGAGACTCCTGAACGCATTCAGGACGGCGCGGGGGGCTATGTCGAAAATTGGGTGCAGCTCGGGACGCTCTGGGCGGAGATCCGTGCAGGGTCCGGTTCGGAAACGCAGTCCGATCTGCTCACCGTGTCGCGCGTATCGGCAAAGATCATCGTGCGTGGCGCGCCTGTGGGGTCCAAACGCCGCCCGAAACCGGAACAGCGCTTTGTCGAGGGCGGGCGGGTGTTTCGCATCCTCGCCGTCACGGAGGCGGATACCTTTGGCCATTACCTGACCTGCACGGTCAGTGAGGAGGTGACGTCATGAGCTATGGCGTAGGGGCCGCGTTGCAAGCGGCTGTTTTTCAATCCCTTTCGGCGGACGCCACACTCGGCGCTCTCGTCGGCACCGCGATCTATGACGCCGCGCCCTCGGGCACTGTGCCGTCGCTTTACGTGAGCCTCGGTCCGGAGGATGTCACCGACGCCTCGGACGTCACAGGCTTTGGCGCGCGGCATGACTTTACCGTTTCTGTCGTCTCTGACGCGGCGGGGTTTTTGACGGCGAAACAGGTGGCTGCGGCCATTTCCGATGTGCTGGTCGATGCGCCTCTGACGCTCAGTCGCGGCCGTTTGATCGGGCTTTATTTCGTGTCGGCCAAGGCCCGGCGCGTTCAGGACAGCGAGGTGCGGCGGATCGATCTGAAATTCCGCGCGCGCGTCGAAGACAACTGACACTTCCAAGACGGAGTATATGACCATGGCTGCCCAAAACGGCAAAGACCTCTTGATCAAGCTGGACATGACCGGGTCCGGTTCTTTTACCACGGTGGCGGGGCTGCGCGCCTCCCGCATCTCGTTCAACGCGGAAACGGTGGATGTCACCTCGCTCGAAAGCTCCGGCGGCTGGCGCGAACTGCTCGGCGGCGCGGGCGTCAAGAGCGCTGCGATCTCCGGCTCCGGCGTCTTCAAGGACGCTGCAACGGACGAACGCGCGCGCCAGATTTTCTTTGACGGCGAGGTTCCGAATTTTCAGGTGATCATCCCCGATTACGGCACCGTCGAAGGCGCGTTCCAGATCACCTCGATCGAATACGCGGGCTCTTACAATGGCGAAGCGACCTACGAGCTCTCCATGGCGTCTGCGGGCGCGCTGAGCTTTGTCGCGGCCTAAGGAGAGACGCTGATGGCCAATCCGTTCCAAGGCGAAGTCGCGCTCACGCTCAACGGGGAACGACACGTTCTCAAACTCACGCTCGGCGCCTTGGCGGAATTGGAGGCAGGGCTTCAGGCCGATTGTCTCGTGGGGCTCGTGGAGCGCTACGAGGCGGGCCGGTTTTCCTCCGCCGATGTGCTGCGCGTCGTCGTGGCCGGTCTGCGCGGCGGGGGCTGGCGTGGGGGCTACGACGACATTCTCACTGCCGAGATCGCGGGCGGGCCTCTGGAGGCCGCGCGCGTGGGCGCTGAACTCATCGCCCGTGCCTTCACGGTGCCGGGATGAGGGCGGCGATGGAGACACGCGGAATGATCCGCGAGGGCGGCTTTGACTGGCCTGCGCTCATGCGGCTCGGGATCAAGGGGCTTGGCCTCCATCCACGGGACTTCTGGGCGCTGACGCCTGCCGAACTCCTGCTGATGCTCGGCGCGGGCAGCGGCACGGCACCTATGGGGCGCTCGCGCCTCGAAGAACTCGCCAAGGCGTTCCCGGATGCGGACGCTGACGGCGACACGAAAGGGTAAAACGATGGCTGACACAGTGAACGGCGCGGGCCTCGACGGGTTCGATACGCTCGAGGACAAGGTCGCGCAGATGGAAAGCTCCATCAGTGGCGCGGAAGCAATGGCCTCCATGTTCAATCAGGAAATGACGCGCCTTCAGGCCACGGTCGCGGAAACGCGGCGCGAGGTGTCGGCACTCGAAGGCGGGATTTCGCGGGGGTTGAAACGCGCCATTGATGGTCTGGTTTTCGACGGTGATACGCTCGCCGCCGCGCTCGAAGGCTTGGGCGAGAGCATGCTCAACGCCGCCTATAACGCCGCGCTCAATCCCGTGACCTCGCATGTCGGCTCCGTCATGGGTGCGGGGCTTGAGGGTGTCATCCAGAGCCTCATGCCGTTTGAAAAAGGCGGCGCGTTCACGCAAGGCCGCGTGACACCCTTTGCCAATGGCGGCGTCGTGACCAACCCGACCTATTTCCCGATGCGTGGCGGCACGGGCCTCATGGGGGAGGCGGGCGCGGAGGCAATCATGCCGCTCGCCCGTGGAGCGGATGGCAAGCTCGGGGTGCGCTCCGCAGGTGGCGCGCGCTCGGTGTCGGTGACGATGAATGTCTCGACGCCCGATGTGAAGGGCTTCCAACGCAGTCAGAGCCAGCTCGCAGCCCAGCTGAACCGCGCGCTCAGTCTCGGCGCACGCAATCAGTAACCACTTGTCACACAATAGATTTCTACGGAGGGGTAGATCATGGGATTTCATGAAGTGAGATTTCCCGCCAACCTGAGCTTTGGCTCTGTCGGCGGTCCGGAGCGACGCACCGAAGTGGTGACGCTGGCCAACGGGTTCGAGGAGCGCAACACGCCTTGGGCTCACTCGCGTCGCCGTTTTGACGCAGGGATGGGAATGCGCTCGCTCGACGATATCGAGGCGCTCATCGCGTTTTTCGAGGCCCGCCAAGGCCAGCTTTTCGGCTTCCGGTGGAAGGACTGGTCGGATTTCAAAACCTGCAAACCGTCCGGCACGGTCGGCTTTCGCGACCAGCACATCGCGATGGGTGACGGCGAGGCGACCGTCTTCCAATTGACCAAGACCTACACCTCCGGCGCGATCTCTTATGTCCGTCCTATCAAGAAACCTGTGTTCGCGACCGTCAAAGTCGGCATCGGCAATCAGCAGGTCTCCCAATCCATCGACTGGGAGATCGACACGGAAACCGGCCTTTTGACCTTTTACGAGCCGCCCACAGACGGCGCGCAAATCACCGCCGGGTTCGAGTTCGACGTGCCGGTCCGCTTTGACACCGACGTCATCACCACATCTGTCGCCTCCTTCCAAGCGGGCGAAGTGCCGAATGTGCCGGTTGTGGAGGTGCGTGTCTGATGGCCTTTTCCGAGAGCCTCCACTCCCATCTCATGACGGGCACCACGACCCTGTGCCGCGCGTGGCAGGTGCTGCGCCGCGACGGGACGACCTATGGCTTTACCGATCACGACAACGACCTGACCTTTGACGGGGTGACGTTCAAGGCCGAGACCGGCCTGACGGCCAATGCGCTCGAACAATCGACGGGTCTCTCGGTGGACAATACCGAGGCGCTCGGCGCGTTGAGCGCGGCTTCTGTCACGGAGGTGGACATCCGTGCGGGGCGGTTCGACGGGGCGGAGATCCAATGCTGGCTCGTGAACTGGGCCGATGTGACCCAGCGCGCGCTGTTGTTCAAAGGCACGTTCGGTGAATTGGTCCGCGTTTCCGGCGGCTTTCGCGCCGAATTGCGGGGGCTCACCGAGGCGCTCAACCAGAGCCAAGGGCGGGTCTACCATTCTGTGTGCTCCGATATCCTCGGCGGTGCGGGCTGTCGGTTCGACACGACGCAGGCCGGATACGCGACGGAGATCGCCGTGGAACAGATCGAGCGGGGCAAGGTCTTTACCTTTTCTGATCTCACCGGCTTTGACGACCGCTGGTTCGAACGTGGCCGCCTCACGGTGTTGAGTGGCGCCGCAAAGGGCCTCATTGGCCTTATCAAAAACGACCGTCTGTCGGCCTCGGGCCGTGCGGTCGAGTTGTGGGAAGCGCTGCCCGACACTCTCGCGACCGGAGACACCATCCGCATCGAAGCAGGCTGTGACAAACGTGCGGAGACCTGTCGGCTCAAATTCGACAACTTCCTGAATTTTCGCGGCTTTCCGCACATTCCGGGCGATGACTGGCTCACCTCCTATCCGGTGAGTTCCGCCGACAATGACGGCGGGAGCCTCACGGGTAGCGGCACGGCGTAAGGGGGATAAACCATGAGCACCATTGAGATCGCAGACCGCGCCCGCGCGTGGATCGGCACACCTTATCTGCATCAAGCCTCCTGCGCGGCATCTGGCGCGAGGTTTATGGCGAGGAGCCAGAGCTTGTTCCGCCCTACACGCCGGACTGGAGCGAACCGCAGCAGGACGAACGTCTCCTGCGCGCGGCGCAGACGCACCTGATCGAGAAACCGATTGAGCAGATGGCCTCCGGCGATGTGCTTCTGTTCCGGATGCGGGCGGGATCGGTTGCCAAACACCTCGGCATCATCGGCCGCGTTGGCGCGCAGGCGAGCTTTATCCACGCCTATAGCGGCCACGGCGTCATCGAGAACGCGCTTAGTATTCCGTGGAAGCGGCGTGTCGCGGGCGTGTTTGCCTTTCCACCTGTTCCAAGTTCAGAGGGGTCTCTCTAATGGCGACGATTGTTCTATCTGCGGCGGGGGCCGCGCTTGGCGCATCCGTTGGCGGCGGTCTCTTTGGTCTGTCGTCTGTTGTGATCGGGCGCGCGATTGGCGCGACGCTCGGGCGGGCGATTGACCAGCGCCTAATGGGCGTCGGCAGTAGCACGGTGGAAACCGGCCAAGTCGAACACTTCCGCCTCACGGGGGCATCAGAAGGAACGTCCGTGGCACAGGTCTACGGACGTATGCGCGTGGGCGGTCAGGTGATCTGGGCGACGAAGTTCCTTGAGCACACCGAAAGCACAAGCGCGGGCAAAGGCACGTCCACGACGATCACTGAGTATAGCTACTCCGTGTCTCTGGCCGTCGCGCTTTGCGAGGGCGAGATTTCGCGTGTCGGGCGCATCTGGGCGGATGGCAATGAAATTGACCGCAGCACTGTGTCAATGCGCGTCTATTCGGGGAGCGAGGATCAACTGCCAGATGCCAAGATCGAAGCGGTCGAGGGTGTCGGCAATGTGCCGGCCTATCGCGGCATGGCCTATGTGGTGTTCGAAGACCTTGATCTCACGCCCTTCGGCAACCGCGTGCCGCAGTTCACCTTCGAAGTCATGCGCCCAGACCAGTCTGAGGGCGCGAAAAGCGATCTCACGCACCTCGTGCCGTCGGTGGCGATGATCCCCGGCACGGGCGAATATGCGTTGGCGACGGAGCCGGTTTACGTGTCCGACGGCGCGGGCACTGTCTCTGTGTCCAATATGAATTCCGTCTCGGGTGAGACCGATTTTATCACCTCGCTGTCGGCCCAGACGGGGGAGTTGCCGAACTGTAAATCCACCTCGCTCGTGGTGTCGTGGTTCGGGGATGATCTGCGCTGCGGGACTTGCACCATTCAGCCGAAGGTGGAGCAGGACGTACTCGATGGCGATGAGATGAAATGGTCCGTGTCGGGGCTGAACCGCACGTCAGCGGCGCTCGTTCCGCGCGATGACGATGGTAATGTGATCTATGGTGGCACCCCGACGGATCAGTCGGTCGTGCAAGCCATTCAGGCGCTTCGTGACGCGGGGCAAGAGGTGATGTTCTATCCCTTCATCCTGATGGATCAGCAAGACGGCAATGACCTCATGGACCCGTGGAGCGGAGAGGCGGGCCAGCCCGCTTTGCCGTGGCGTGGCCGGATCACGACGTCGCGCGCGCCGGGCGTTGCTGGCTCCACCGATGGGACCGTGGTGGCGGGCTACGAGGTCGCGGCGTTTTTTGGGTCCGCGCAGGTCTCTGACTTCACCGTGTCCGGCGACACCGTGCGCTATACGGGGGCTGAGGAATTCTCCTACCGCCGCATGATCCTCCATTACGCCCATCTCTGCGCGCTCGCGGGGGGCGTCGATGCGTTCTGTATCGGCTCTGAAATGCGCTCCCTGACCCAAATCCGCGACGCGGACGGGTTTCCGGCGGTGGATCAGTTGATCCAACTCGCCGCCGATGTGCGCACCATTTTGGGTGCGGGCACGAAGATCGGCTATGCCGCCGACTGGTCGGAGTATTTCGGCTATCAGGCGGATGGAAACCTCTATTTCCACCTCGACCCGCTCTGGGCCGATGAGGAGATCGACTTCATCGGTATCGACAATTACATGCCGCTCTCGGATTGGCGGGACGGGAATGATCATGCGGATGCGGCCTATGGGTCCATCTACAATCTCGACTACCTGAAAGCGAACATCGAAGGCGGGGAGGGGTATGATTGGTATTATGCCCATGCCGCCCATGATGCCGCCCAAATCCGCACGCCGATCACCGATGACGCGCATGGGGAGCCTTGGGTCTGGCGCTACAAGGATATTCGCAACTGGTGGGAGAACGCCCACCACGAGCGGATTGATGGGGTGCGCTCGGACACTGCGACGCCATGGGTGCCGCAGTCCAAGCCGGTCTGGTTCACCGAGTTCGGTTGTGCAGCCATCGACAAGGGCACGAACGAGCCGAACAAGTTTCTCGATGCGAAATCGTCCGAGAGCGCGCTGCCGCGTTATTCCAGCGGCCGCCGCGACGACTTTATCCAGCTCCAATACATCCGCGCGATGGTGGAATATTGGGGCGAGGCCGCGCACAATCCGGTGTCCGATGTCTACCGCGACGCGATGATCGACATGTCGCGCGCCCACGTCTGGGCGTGGGATGCGCGGCCCTATCCGGCGTTTCCGTCTGTGACCTCTGTGTGGTCGGACGGCGAGAACTATTCCAAGGGCCATTGGCTCAACGGACGTTCTACGGCGCGCTCGCTCGCCGATGTGGTGACGGAGATTTGCGCGCGCTCTGGTGTGACGGATATCGATACCTCCGAACTCTGGGGCATCGTGCGCGGCTATAGCGTGAGTGACGTGGCAAGCGCACGCTCCGCGCTTCAACCGCTGATGCTCGCCTTCGGGTTTGAGGCGATTGAACGCGACGGGCGGCTCATTTTCCGCTCCCGCGACGGGAAGGCGAAGGTGGATCTGACCGAGGAAAACTTTGCGATCTCCGAGGAACTTGACGGTCTCTTTGAACGCACCCGCGCGCCGGAAGCGGAAGTCGCGGGCAGGGTGCAGCTGACCTTCGTGGATGCGGACGCCGATTATGAGGCGCGGGCGGAAGAAGCCATCTTCCCTGATGAACACAGCCGCCTCGTGTCCCAATCGCAACTCCCGCTCGCGCTCACCCGCTCCGAGGGGCGTCAGATTGTGGAACGCTGGCTGTCTGAAGCGCGGATTGCCCGCGACACGGCGCGCTTTTCACTGCCGCCGTCGCACATGGCGGTGGGCGCGGGGGATGTGGTCACGGTCGAGACGGACGAGGGGCAGGTGCGCTACCGCATCGACCATGCCACGCTTGGCAGTCAGCAGCAGATTGACGCCGTGCGCGTGGAGCCGGAAATCTATGAACCGTCTGATGCCGTTGAAGAAATCGTCGAGGCCAAGCCCTTTAGCGCGCCGGTGCCGGTCTATCCGCTGTTCCTTGATCTCCCGCTGATGACGGGGAGCGAGGTGCCACATGCGCCGCATGTCGCGGTGACGGCGGACCCGTGGCTCGGATCGGCGGCGGTTTATGGCTCGGCCTCGGACAGTGGCTATGCGCTCAATACGGTGCTCTCCAGCCCATCGACGATTGGAGTTACGCTCACCGATATGGCGGCGGCGAAAGCCGGTGTCTGGGATCGCGGGCCGGTCCTGCGGGTCAAACTCACGCGCGGGCAACTGTCCTCTGCGGCGATGTCGGATGTGCTGAACGGTGCGAACCTCGCCGCGATCGGGGACGGAAGTGCGGCGAACTGGGAGCTGTTCCAATTCGCCAATGCCGAGCTTGTGGGGCCAAAGACCTATGACCTGAGCCTGCGTCTGCGGGGGCAGGCGGGGACGGATGGCTTGGAGGCAAGCTGGCCCACCGGCTCGCGCTTTCTCCTGATCAACGGCGCGATGAAGCAGCTCGATCTCGCGCTCTCCACACGGGGGCTCGCGCGGCACTACCGGATCGGGCCAGCGACGCGGGCCTATGACGACCCGAGTTATCTCCACTACGTCGAGGCCTTCGACGGGATCGGTCTGCGCCCCTATGCGCCGGCGCACCTGAAGGCGCGGACAGACGCGGGCGGCGATACGCAGGTGAACTGGGTCCGTCGCACGCGGGTCGATGGTGATAGCTGGCAGTCGGTGGATGTGCCTCTGGGCGAGGCCTCCGAGTCCTACCTGCTGCGCATTGTCCACAATGGCGCGGTGAAGCGCGAAGTGACGCTCTCCAGTCCCGCGTGGACCTACACCAGCGCGATGAAAACCGGCGACGGGGTGACCGGCGCCTACGACATTCATGTGGCCCAGATGTCCGAGAGTTTCGGACCCGGCCTGTTCAAAAGGATCGAGATCAATGAGTGAGACAGCCCGCTTTACCCTCCCGCTGCTTGAGGCCGCACAGGCGCAAAAGCATGTCACGATGAACGAGGCCCTCGCACGGATCGACGGGTTGATGCAGCTTTGCCTGCTCTCGGTCACGGAAACCACGCCACCGGCGAGCCCGCAGGAGTGCGATGCTTATGGTGTTGCCGCCTCCGCCGTGAACGATTGGGCCGGTCAGGAGGGCAAAATCGCGCTCTTTGCAAATGGCGGCTGGGTCTTTGTGCCGCCCGCGCTGGGCACGCGGGCCTATATCGCGGATCAATCGGGCTGGGCGGGCTATGACGGTGAGAGCTGGCAGCTTGGCCTCGTCACCCTGTCCGCAAATGGCGCGGGAATGATCCATAAGGTGATCGAGGTGGATCATACACTGAGCGCAGGTGCGAGTTCTGCCGTCTCCTACGCGCTGCCTGCGCAGTCCGTGGTCTATGGCGTCACGGGGCGCGTGCTCTCCGACATCACGGGCACGGGGCTCACAGGCTTCTCTCTCGGCGTGGCAAGTTCCGCGAACCGCTATGGCTCCGGCCTCTCTCTGAGCGCCGGAAGCTGGCTTCGCGGCCTCACCGGAACGCCTATCACCTACTACAGCGCCGAAGACCTCCTCCTCACGGCCGAAGGCGGGGACTTTGCGGGCGGGGATATCCGCCTCGCTATCCACTGCGCACAATTTGCCCTTCCAGCGGTATAAAACGCGCAATTTTGCTGCGTCAGGGGCATCCCCGTGCTTTTTTGCAGGGGATGTTCCTACGCTTGTGGTCTTGTGTTTTGGATTTTGGGCCTATCTATAGTAGGCTCTAAGAAAAGAGGACCTGTTCTGCTATGGCCAAAATTCGCACGACTCTTAAAGCGATCGATCCGGTTTGGGATCGCATTGTCTCCGAAGCCCGTCAGGCTGTCGCCGACGAGCCGCTGCTCGGTGGTCTCGTGCATGCGTGTATTTTGCACCATGACACGCTTGAGGACGCCTTGGCCTACCGCGTTGCGCAAAAGCTCGCCTCGCCGGAAATGTCCGAACAGCTGATCCGTGAGATTGCGGATCAGGCCTTTGCCTCTGATCATTCGCTGGCCGAAGCCGCACGCGCCGACATCGTCGCCGTGTATGAACGCGATCCGGCCTGCCACCGCTACATTCAGCCGCTGCTGTTCTTCAAGGGCTTCCAAGCGATGCAGGCGCACCGCGTGGCGCATTGGCTTTGGGGGCAGGGGCGTCGTGACCTCGCGTATTTCATCCAAATGCGCAACTCAGAACAGTTCTCCATCGACATCCACCCGGCCTGCCGCATCGGCAAAGGCATCTTCCTCGACCACGCGCATAGCCTCGTGTTCGGTGAAACGGCTGTGATCGGCGATAACGTGTCCATCCTGCATGACGTGACGCTCGGCGGGACCGGCAAAGAGGACGAAGACCGTCACCCGAAAATCGGCGACGGGGTTCTCATTGGCGCGGGAGCAAAAGTTCTCGGCAACATCAAGATCGGCTGCTGCTCGCGCATCGCGTCCGGGTCTGTGGTCCTGAACGAAGTGCCGCCTGCCACGACCGTTGCCGGTGTGCCTGCGAAGGTCGTCGGAGAGGCCGGTTGCGCGCAGCCGTCCGTGTCCATGAACCAACTGATCGGCGCGCGCGAGAAGTAATTCTCTGCGCGGCCCCGAGAGACTGACGAGATTTAGAAATAAAAAAGCCCCGTGATCGCTCACGGGGCTTTCTCATTCTATGTAAGTGCCTCAGGCCAGCATTTTCAGCGGGTTTTCGAGGTTGTTCACGATGGCTTTCAGAAGGTCAGCTCCAAGCGCCCCGTCGATCACGCGGTGATCCACGGACATGGTTACGGACATCACCGTTGCCACTTTCAATTCGCCGTCTTCGCCAACCACCGGCTTTTTGACGCCGGAGCCGACAGCCAGAATACCGGAGTGCGGCGGGTTCACGATGGCGTCGAAGTTGTCGATGCCGAACATGCCGAGGTTGGAGATCGCGAAGGAGCCGCCTTGGTATTCATGCGGTGCGAGCTTGCGGTCGCGGGCACGGAAGGCGAGGTCTTTCATCTCTTTCGACAATGCGGACAGCGATTTCACATCGGCGTCTTGCAGAACCGGCGTGAAGAGACCGCCTTCGATGGCGACAGCCACGGCCACGTCAGAGGCTTTCATCTGAAGCACGCGATCACCGGCCCAAACGGCGTTTGCGGCAGGCACTTCTTGCAGCGCTTTGGCGACCGCTTTGATGATGAAGTCATTGACCGACAGTTTCACACCGGAGCCGGTCAGCTCGTGGTTCAACTGGGCACGGAACTTGAGCAGTGCATCCAGTTGGATGTCGCGGCGCAGGTAGAAGTGCGGGATGGTCTGTTTGGCTTCCGAGAGACGCGCGGCGATGGTTTTGCGCATACCGTCGAGTTTGACTTCCTCGAAGTCGCGGCCCGCATACATTTTCGCAACGGCGTCCGCGGACGGACCGGCAGGTGCAGCAGCAGCGGCCGGTGCGGCGGCAGGTGCAGCGGCTTTCGGAGCCTCGGCTTTCGGCGCAGCGGTCGCGTTTTCCACGTCCGCTTTGACGATGCGGCCTTTCGGACCGGAGCCGGAGATCGCGGAGAGATCGAGACCCTTCTGGGCCGCGATACGACGCGCCAGCGGGGAGGCAAAGATGCGCTCGCCGCTTGCAGAGACCGGTGCAGCAGGTGCGGCGGCAGCCGCCGGAGCAGGGGCCGCAGCCTCCGCTTTCGGAGCTTCGGCAGCAGCCGGAGCCGCAGCAGCCTTGCCAATGTTGTCCATCGCAGAGGCGTCTTCACCTTCTTCGAGAAGGATCGCGATGACCTCGTTCACCTTCACGCCTTCGGACCCTTCAGCGATGATGATTTTGCCCATCACGCCTTCGTCCACGGCTTCGAATTCCATGGTCGCCTTGTCGGTTTCGATCTCTGCAATCACGTCACCGGATGAAATGGTGTCGCCCTCTTTGACGAGCCACTTTGCAAGCGTGCCTTCCTCCATGGTCGGAGACAGGGCGGGCATCAGTAGTTCAATAGCCATTGTCAGGTCTCCTTAGCGGTAGGTCACTTCTTTGCAGGCGGCCACGACTTCGTCAGTGGTCACAAGCGCGAGTTTTTCGAGGTTGGCAGCATAGGGCATCGGAACGTCCTTGCCGGTGCAGTTGATCACGGGTGCGTCGAGGTAGTCGAATGCGCGCTGCATGATCGTCGCGGACAGGTGGTTACCGATGGAAGCGACCGGCCAACCCTCTTCAACGGTGACGCAGCGGTTCGTCTTCATGACAGAAGCGAGCACAGTGTCGTAGTCGATCGGGCGGAGCGTCCGCAGGTCGATGACCTCTGCGGAGATGCCTTCTTCGGCGAGCTTGTCAGCCGCTTCGAGCGCGTAGGTCATGCCGATGCCGAAGGAAACGATGGTCACGTCCGTGCCTTCACGCCAGATACGGGCCTTGCCGAACGGGATGGTGAATTCGTCCAGAACCGGAACCTCGAAGGATTTGCCGTAGAGGATCTCGTTTTCGAGGAAGATGACCGGGTTCGGGTCACGGATCGCGGTTTTCATCAGGCCTTTGTAGTCGGCAGCGGAGTAGGGCATGACGACCTTGAGACCCGGGATTTGCGCATACCAGGCTGCGTAGTCCTGAGAGTGCTGTGCACCCACGCGGGCGGCGGCGCCGTTCGGACCGCGGAACACCATCGGAGCACCCATCTGACCGCCGGACATGTAGAGCGTCTTGGCAGCGGAGTTGATCAGGTGGTCGATGGCCTGCATCGCGAAGTTGAAGGTCATGAATTCCACGATCGGCTTCAGACCACCAAAGGCCGCGCCGGTGGCGATCCCTGCAAAGCCGTGCTCAGTGATCGGGGTGTCGATCACGCGCTTGGAGCCGAACTCGTCGAGCATGCCTTGGGAGATTTTGTAAGCGCCTTGATACTCGGCGACTTCCTCACCCATGAGGAACACCGTTTCGTCACGGCGCATCTCTTCGGCCATCGCGTCACGGAGCGCTTCGCGAACGGTCTGTTGTTTCATCTCCGTGCCTTCCGGGAAGTCCGGGGACGCTTTGGACACGACTTCGACAGGCGCAGCAGGCTTGGCAGCCGCCGGAGCGCTCTCATGCGTGGCCTCGGCAGCAGGCGCGGCTTCTGCCGGTGCGCTGGCGGCGGAGAGATCATCGGTGCTCTCGCCTTCTTCGACGAAGATTGCGATCGGTGTGTTCACCTTCACGCCTTCGGTGCCTTCCTCGATGAGGATTTTCCCGACGATCCCTTCGTCCACGGCCTCGAATTCCATCGTGGCCTTGTCTGTTTCGATCTCGGCAATGATGTCACCGGCGGTGACAGTGTCGCCTTCTTTTACGTTCCATTTCGCAAGCGTGCCTTCCTCCATGGTCGGCGAGAGTGCGGGCATCAGAATTTCGGTCGCCATCGGATCGATGTCCTCCCTATTTAAACTGTTTCGGCCCCGGCCAGGGCCGGATGTGTCGAGAGCGCGCGGTAAATTTCATAATCGCGGGCGTAGTAGTCCTCGACAAAAGATTGCAAGGCGTCCGAATGAAGCTCGGGCGCCGTCGATTGGGAAATCCCGAAGGATTTGTTCTTTTGCACAGGCTCCAGCGTGACCCCGATCTGCGCAGAGATGTCCTGCATCGCGGCCTCGATCTCCTCGAGCCTGTAAAGGTGTTTGATGAACCGCTGGCCGTCGAGTTCGACATAGTCGGCCTGCGGTTGGAAATGACAGAAGTCTTCCTTGAACACGGTCGGGCGGGTCTCCAGATAGCAGAGCACCTCTTCGATCCCTGCCTGACGCCGCGCGGTGTCCTGATCGCGCATCCGTTCGTCAGTGAACTGCTTGGAACGCTGCGCGTAGGCAGAGCGGAACCGGTCCATCGGATCACGGACCATCGCGAAGGTTTCATACCCTTTGATGCGGTCGAAATCCTCGGCGAAATAGGTGCGCATCGCGTCCAGAGGCACATGCCCCATGAAGATCGGCCCCAGAACAGGGTGATCCTCACTCACATGAAAGAACTTCCGGCCGGTTTCGTCCAGTTTCCCGATTTGAGTGCGCAGCGAGGAGCCGCCCACTTTCGGGTTGTGCACGAACCAGAAGCTCTTGCTGTGAAGGATGATATGCGACACCCGTCCGGTCTCCGATCAGGCGTAGATATCTGTCCAGAGCTCTTCGAGCGCCGGTTCCGGGCTGGTCTTGGCGAATTCCGCGCTCTCGTTGACCACCGCTTTGATGTCCTTGTCGATCGCTTTGAGATCGTCCTCAGACGCGTGGCCGCCGGTGAGCAGGATGGAACGCACGGCCTCGATCGGGTCACGCTCTTCACGCATCTTCTGCACTTCCTCACGGGTCCGGTATTTCGCCGGGTCCGACATGGAGTGGCCGCGGTAGCGGTAGGTTTTCACTTCGAGGATGTAGGGGCCTTTGCCTGCGCGGCAGTAGGCAACAGCGCGTTCACCGGCGTCTTTGACGGCCAGAACGTCCATGCCGTCCACTTCTTCACCTTCGATGCCGTAGGCCGCACCGCGTTCCCACAGGGACGGGGATTTGGTGGAGCGCTGGACGGAGGTGCCCATGGCGTATTGGTTGTTCTCGATCACGAAAACGATCGGGAGGTCCCAAAGCTCTGCCATGTTGTAGGTCTCGTAAACCTGACCTTGGTTGGCCGCGCCGTCGCCGAAGTAGGCGAAGGTCACGTTGTCGTTGCCTTTGTATTTGTCGGAGAAGGCGAGACCGGCGCCGAGCGGCACCTGCGCGCCCACGATGCCGTGGCCACCGTAGAAATGCTTCTCTTTCGAGAACATGTGCATGGAGCCGCCTTTACCTTTGGAGTAGCCGCCTTCGCGACCGGTCAGCTCGGCCATCACACCGTTTGCATCCATGCCGCAGGCGAGCATATGCCCGTGGTCGCGGTAGGAGGTGATGCGCTTGTCGCCCTCTTTTGTGGCGGCTTCGAGGCCGACAACCACGGCTTCCTGACCGATGTAGAGGTGGCAGAAACCGCCGATCAGACCCATGCCATACAGCTGGCCGGCCTTTTCCTCGAAACGGCGAATGAGAAGCATATCCTTATAGTACGCGAGGAGTTCGTCTTTGGAGACATTCGAACTCGTCGTTTTGGATGCTGATTTTCTGGGTGCCATGCGGCCTCCTCCTCCAAGATTCCGACTAATAGTTTAACGTTAAACTATATGATAAACCTAGTATGCCTCAAATGCACGGGTTTTCTGTCATGCGTTTCGGGAGGCAGGTATGCGTTTTCGGAATGGCGGAGGGGCGCTCGGGTGGCGCTCGAATGATCTTCCTATTTGATGTGAAGATCGTAACGTTTTTGCATGATGTCAAAGTATTGCCGTAGAGGCGCGTGCGCGGGCGCCGCTCACCGGCTACAATACTGCAACTGCGTCTCGTACTTTGCGGCGCGGGCGGCGACGTTGTCGGCGGTGCTCAGGAGCCAGGATTTGCTCTTGTATGAGCCACGGGCGTAACCTGTCCGGCCTTCGTGATAGGCGAGATAGCTGTTGCGGGCGTCTGTGTTGGAGATGCCAAGTGCTGCGTTATTCGTGGAGACATACCATCCGATGAAATCCGCGGAGTCGTAGATGTTGCTGCGGCTCGCGCCTGCACGGCCGGGGCCGTTGCGGTAATCGTCCCACGTGCCGTCGAGCACCTGCGCATACCCTCGGGCCGAGCTCGCGCGACCGCGCGGGATGATGAAGAAGGAATAGCGTTTCGGCGGGCGGGCCGTCGCGCGGAAGCCGGATTCCTGATAAATCAGTGCCATCTGGAACGACGCGGGAACGCCCCATTTGCGCTCCGAGCTTTCAAACGCTTTTCGGAAGTGCGGCCGGTCGCGGTAGATCGCGCAGGCGTCCTCCGGGTTCGACGGCATGCCACCATTGCCGCCGCTACAGCTTGCAAGTGCAACAAGGCAGACGCCGCCGAGCAACATGTTGCGACGCGTCAGGGTCGTGGAAACGGGGCTGTTGGTGGCGATCTGTGTCATGGGAGGGCCACTTCCAATTGTTTGAACGGTTTAGCGAATAACGATTTCGTCCGACCGCAAATAGCCCAGCACATCGCGGGCTTGCTCGTCCAGAAGGTCGAGGTCGAGATACGTGTCAGACATGCGGAGGGTCTTGTTGCGCATGGTGGCAAGCTCTGCGTCGAGTTTGCCGCTCACCGCCTGCAGATCGGACAATTCTGCCTCGATCTGCAAGCGGCGAAACAGTCCGTATTCCCCTTGCACGGCGGCAAAGGTGAAGTAAGCGCCGAGGGTGACCACGGCGCCCGTATACAAGAGCACCATCAAAGACGGGCGCTTGCGCGGACCTGTTCTACGCGGATGAGCCATGATAGGCTTCTTACCTTTATATGATACGACATCTAAGATGCCGAACTGCCTCACGGGACCCTCTCTTTGGCGGAGCGTCTCCATAGGCACCTTATGCCACAGGTGATTCGTCATGTGAATCCCCAAAACGAATCACCGGCGAAAAAATGTTCATCCGGTCGTCTGAACCCACGAAAAAAGGCGCCCCATGGCGGGACGCCTTTGAAATCTGTGCGCTAATAGCGCGTTAGCTTGCGATGGAGGCCTTCTGGATGCTGTCGACGGCGGCGGCGAGGGTGGCGTCGAACTCTGCGTCGCTCTGCTTGGCGCTCAGGCCTTCGGAGAGAGCGCGGGAGAAGGAGGCGATCATGCCGGTGTTTTTCGACAGGATGTCGTTGGCTTCGTCACGGCCGTAGCCACCGGAGAGGGCCACAACTTTGAGAACGCGCGGGTGATCGACCAGCGGTTTGTAGAAGTTGGCTTCCGTCGGCAGAGACAGCTTGAGCATCACTTGCTTGCTCTCGTCCATGGCATCGAGGTGCTTGAGGATTTCGTCGCGTAGGATGGCTTCGGCTTCGGCTTTGTCCGCGATGGTGATGGTGACTTCCGGCTCGAGGATCGGCATGAGACCGGCTTTGATCACCTGCTCACCGATTTCGAACTGCTGGTCGACGACCGCTTTGATGCCCTCGGGGTTCGCAGCGTTGATGACGGAGCGCTCTTTGGTGCCGAACACTTTGAGGCCAGCGGCACGGGCGAGCAGGTCGTCGAGACCCGGCATCGGCTTCATGAGTTGCACGCCGTTTTCTTCGGCTTCGAGGCCTTTGTCGATTTTCAGGAACGGCACGACGCCTTTTTCTTCCCAGAGGAAGAGGGAGGTCGGTTTGCCGCCAACTTCGCGGTCCATCGTCATTTCAAAGAGGATCGCGCCGATCACCTTCTCGCCCGTGAAGGACGGGGACTGGATGATGCGCGAACGCATGGCGTGGACCATGTCGAACATTTCCGCGTCGTTGGAGTATTCGCTTTCTTCGACGCCGTAGAGTTTCAGGGCTTTCGGCGTGGAGCCGCCGGATTGGTCGAGTGCTGCGATGAAGCCTTGGCCTTCGCCGATCTTTGCGGTCATTTCCTGAATAGACATGTCTTTCCCTTTGTTCGCCAGTCTCTGGCACAATTTCGCCCGCGTTTTCACGGAGCAAGTTGGTCACATATTCGAGTTAGCGGACCGATGCCCGCCTCGCAATCTTGGTGGCGCTAACGACTTGAAATCGTCGTGTTGCTAGCGCTCGCATGAAGATTCGACGTCACGCTACGTCCGTTTTTCCGACCGTTCTGTGATGTAGCGCAAAGTGGGGAGAAATGGCCGATCTGTGCGGGGATCATAGGGCAGGGCCGAAAAAAGGCCCGCATCGCTGCGGGCCGTTTGGATCGTTAGCCGAGGGCGACAACGCCCGGCAGGGCCTTGCCTTCCATCCATTCGAGGAAGGCGCCGCCTGCCGTCGAGATGTAGGTAAAGTCGTCGGCTGCGCCTGCTTTGTTCAACGCGGCGACCGTGTCACCGCCACCGGCAACAGAAATCAGCGTGCCCGCTTTGGACAGTTCTGCGGCTTTGCTCGCCGCGGCATTGGTCGCCATGTCGAAGGGTTCGATTTCGAACGCGCCGAGCGGACCGTTCCAGATCAGCGTTTTGGCGTCTGCAAAGATGGCCGCGATTTTCTCCACCGATTTCGGACCTGCGTCGAGGATCATCGCGTCTGCCGGGCACTCGGTCGTCGGCACGGTCTCATTCTCTGCATTCGCTTTGAATTCGCGGGCAACCACGACGTCAACGGGCAGCACGATTTCACACCCTGCTTCGCCTGCCTTCTTCGTGATTTCGCGGGCGGTTTCGGCGAGATCGTGTTCGCAGAGCGATTTGCCCACATCGACGCCCTCTGCGGCGAGGAAGGTGTTGGCCATGCCGCCACCGATCACGAGGTAGTCGACCTTGCGCACGAGGTTGCCGAGGAGATCGAGCTTGGTCGACACTTTCGCACCGCCCACCACGGCGACAACCGGACGTTCTGGCGTGGAAAGCGCGCTTTCAAGAGCGGAGAGCTCCGCCGCCATCAGGCGACCGGCGCAAGAAGGCAGGAGTTTGGCAATGCCTTCGGTGGAGCCATGCGCACGGTGTGCAGCGGAGAAGGCGTCGTTCACATAGACATCGCCGAGGGCCGCGAGAGAAGCGGCGAAGGTCGGGTCGTTGTCGGTTTCGCCTTTGTGGAAGCGGGTGTTCTCCAGCAGAAGAACTTCGCCGTCCCCGAGTGCCGCAACAGCCTCTTTGGCTGGGAGGCCGATGCAGTCGCTGGCGAATTTTACCGGCGCGCCGAGCACCTCTGCAACCGCGTCCTTGATGAGGCCGAGGCTCATTTCCGGGACAACCTGACCTTTCGGGCGACCGAAATGCGCCATGAGCACTGGTTTGCCGCCTTTGGCGAGGATGTCGTCAATGGTCGGTTTGATCCGCTCGATCCGGGTGGCGTCGGTCACTTTGCCGCCGTCCACGGGCACGTTGATGTCCACGCGGGTGAGCACCACTTTTCCGTTGAGGTCCATGTCGTCGAGCGTTTTCCAGGCCATGTTTCTGCGTCCTTTCAAAAAGGTTAGGGCAACTGTCGCCCCTTGTTTGACGGCTCGGCACCGTTACGTCAACTGGATGTGAGGACGCAGGCACGTGATCGGGCAAGATCGGGCTTTTCCTCCCTGCATTGCGCCACTAGACTGCGCCAAATTTCACGTTAGGAGGCCGCCATGGCTGAGATCAAGGATCCAGAAAACACGATCATCATGACACTTGAGCACGGTGAGGTCGTGATCGAACTGCTGCCAGAGATTGCACCGAAACACGCCGAGCGCATGAAAGAACTAGCGCGTGCTGGCGCCTATGACGGTGTTGTGTTTCACCGCGTGATCGATGGCTTCATGGCGCAGACTGGCGACGTCCAGTTCGGCAACCAGAACAAAGACTTCGTTTTGCGTCGCGCAGGCACCGGCGGCTCCGAGCTGCCTGATCTTCCGGCTGAATTCTCCGGCATCCCGCATGACCGCGGCACGCTCGGCGCAGCCCGTTCGCAGAACCCGAACTCCGCCAACTCGCAGTTCTTCATCAACTTCAGCGACAACCACTTCCTGAACCGCCAGTACACGGTCTATGGCCGCGTGATTTCCGGCATGGAAGCCGTCGACAAAATCACTCGTGGTGAGCCGCCAATGTATCCGGATTGCATGATCTCCGTGAAAGTGGCCGCAGATGTCTAAGGCACTCGCACTGGTCGCAGCTCTCTTTGCGACACCGGCCTTCGCCACCGGTCTCGACATCGAGATCGCGGGTGAGGCCAACGGCACCGTGCACATCGACCTGTTCGAAGACGTCGCCCCGAAACACGTCGCGCAAATCACGACGCTTGCCTCTGAGGGCGCCTATGACAACGTGGTCTTCCACCGCGTGATCGCAGGCTTCATGGCACAGACGGGCGACGTGCAGTTCGGCAAAATGGGCGCAGACGACTTCTCCATGCAAATGGCGGGTCGGGGCGGGTCGCAGTATGACGATCTGCCAGCCGAGTTTTCTGATCTGCCGTATGAAACGGGCGTCGTCGGCATGGCGCGGAGCCAGAATCCGGACTCTGCCAACTCCCAGTTCTTCATCATGTTTGCGCCTGGTCCGTTCCTGAACGGCCAATACACGGTCATCGGTCAAGTCACCGAGGGCATGGATGTTGTTCAGCAGATCAAGAAGGGCGATGGCCCGAACGGCGCCGTCATCGGCGCGCCGGATGTCATGGTGAAAGTCACGGTGACCGAGTGATGCGACCGAGTGATCGGCAGTTCATTTGAGTTCTAAACGGCGTGGGGCCTTGTGTTCCGCGCCGTTTTTCGTCTCCATGTTGGCTTGGACCAATTGGTCAGATTCTCAACACAGGAGTTCCCATGAGCGACCTCGCCAACGCCCTCGATACGATCCGCGCCGCCGCCCCAAACGCCGCCCCGCGTATGGGCTTTATTCTCGGGTCCGGTCTCGGCAGTCTCGCGGAGGCCGTGTCCGGTGTGTCGATCCCCTATGCCGATCTCGCAGGGTTTCCGCACGCAGGTGTGTCCGGACATTCGGCGGCGCTAACGATTGGGACACTCAATGGCGTCGAAGTCGCGGTTCTGGGCGGGCGTGAGCACTACTATGAAAACGGGCGCGCCGATGCGATGCGTCTGCCGCTTGAGGTGCTCAAGGAGTTGGGTATTGAACAGCTCATCCTCACCAACGCCTGCGGGTCGTTCCGTGCAGACATCCCTCCGGGAAACCTGATGCTCCTGAGCGATCACATCAACTATTCCGGCCGTTCGCCGCTCATCGGAGAGCCGACGGACGCGCGTTTCGTGAACCTCACAGAAGCTTATGATCCTACGATCCGTGCGGGTCTCTCGAAAGCGGCGGAAGAAGAGGGTGAACCGCTCCTTGACGGGGTCTATGCGTGGTATTCGGGGCCGAACTTCGAGACGCCCGCGGAAATCCGGATGCTCAAGCTGCTCGGGGCGGATGCGGTGGGGATGTCGACGGTGCCTGAAGTGATCCTGTCCCGCTTTCTCGGGCTGCGAGTTGCGGCGGTGTCTGTGGTGACGAATATGGCCGCGGGACTCGGCAATGAGCATATCAGCCACGAGCATACAAAGGCCTCCGCACCGATCGGGGCGGAAAAGCTCTCCCGCATCATCCGGCGGTATCTGTCGACGATCTAACGACACGCTCTTACGAAAAACGGCGCCTCTCGGGGCGCCGTTTTGTTTTGAGTATTTTTGCCAAGAAGAAGATCAGTCTTTCAGGACGACCAGCGCGTGGCGTTTCTTGCCAGCGGAGAGTTTCATCGGCTCTTTGAGCATGTCCGGCGTGACAAACAGGCCCGCGTCCTTGTGGTCCTGATCGTTCACCTTGGCACCGTTGTCCGCGAACAGGCGCTTGGCCTCTTTGCCGGAGCCGGAGAGGCCGGTTTTGACGAACAGCTGGACGATGGAGATGCCTTCGCCGAATTCTTCTGCGGTGAATTCCACGGTCGGGAGGTCGTCCCCCATGCCGCCTTTTTCAAACACTTCGCGCGCGGTGGCCTCAGCTGCTTTCGCGGCCTCTTCGCCGTGCAGGAGTTTTGTCACCTCGTTGGCGAGGATGATTTTGGCCTGATTGATTTCAGAGCCTTCGAGCGCGCCGAGACGGTCGCATTCCTCGACGGGAAGCTCGGTGTAGAGCTTGAGGAAGCGGCCGGTGTCGGCGTCGGTCGTGTTGCGCCAGAACTGCCAGAACTCGTAGGGAGACAGCATCTCGGCATTGAGCCAGATCGCGCCGCCCTGAGATTTGCCCATCTTCTTGCCGTCGGACGTGGTCAAAAGCGGGGTGGTCAGGCCGTAAATTTCGTTGTCGAGGACACGACGGGTGAGGTCGATCCCGTTGACGATGTTGCCCCATTGATCCGAGCCGCCCATCTGCAAAAGACAACCGTAACGGCGGTTCAACTCGAGGAAGTCGTAGGCCTGCAGGATCATGTAGTTGAATTCGAGGAAGGAAAGGGATTGCTCCCGATCCAGACGCGATTTCACGGATTCAAAAGACAGCATCCGGTTGACGGAGAAGTGCCGCCCGATGTCGCGCAGGAAATCGAGGTAGTTCAGTTCGTCCAGCCACTCGGCGTTGTTGCGCATGAGCGCGACGTTTTCGCCATTGTCATAGTCGAGGTAACGGGCAAACACCTGCTGCATGCCGTCGATGTTGGAGTCGATCTGCGCAGGGGTCAGAAGCGGGCGCTCGTCGGCGCGGAAGCTCGGGTCACCCACTTTCGTGGTGCCGCCGCCCATGAGGGTGATCGGCTTGTTGCCGGTTTTCTGGAACCAGCGCAGCAGCATGATGTTGAGAAGGTGCCCGACGTGCAAAGAGGCGGCCGTTGCATCATAGCCGATATAGGCGGTCACCATCCCTTTGTTCAGGGCTTCGTCCAGCTCTTGCAAATTGGTGCAATCGGCAAGAAATCCGCGCTCGATGATCACGCGCAGAAATTCCGATTTGGGATGGTAGGTCATCGCTCTCTTTATCCGTTTCAAGCTTCAGTGTGGCCTGATATATCGGGGCGGGGCGCAAAGGGAAAGAGTGTGATGACCGCGAACACACAGGCAAAGTCGATCCGAGTTGCCGGATGCATGTCAGGGACCTCTCTGGACGGGGTGGATATCGCCATTCTGGAAACGGATGGCGAGACGATTGTCAGCTTTGGCCCCGGCCATATGCGTGAGTATACCGAGGCGGAGCAAAGCCTGCTGAGGAGCGCATTGGGGACATGGGAGGCCTCCGCAGAGGTCACGGACCTGATCGAGAGTGCCCATGCCGAGGCGCTCACCGCGATCGGGGAACCCTTTGATCTTGTGGCGTTTCATGGTCAGACCTTCAACCACGCGCCGCATGAGGGGCGGACCTATCAGGCGGGTGACGGCAGTGTGCTCGCAGACACCTTTGGCGTGCCGGTCGTTTGGGATTTCCGGACGGCGGATGTCGAGATGGGCGGGCAGGGCGCGCCGCTTGCGCCGTTCTATCATCACGCACTGGCCCGCCATATCGGGGCGGAAGAACCGGTCGCGTTTCTAAACATGGGGGGCGTAGGGAATCTGACGTGGATTGACCCGAGCTTTGTCGATCCCGCGGCGGAGGGCGCGCTGCTCGCCTTTGACACGGGGCCTGCGAATGCGCCGGTGAATGATTTGATGCTCAGCCGTCTGGGCCTCGGGTTTGATGAGGATGGCGCTCTGGCGGCCTCTGGACAGGTGGAAGCGGAGATTGTCGCGGCGTTTCTCGAACGGCCTTACTTTGCGAAGGAACCGCCGAAGTCACTGGACCGAAACGATTTTCATAGCCTTTTGGAAGCTGTCAAAGACCTGCCGGACGAGGATGCGGCGGCCACGCTGACCGCCTGTGCCGTGGCGGCAGTCGTTGAAGGCGTAAAACTCTGTCCTGTGCCGCCGTCTGCGGTCTATGTGGGCGGCGGTGGGCGGCTCAACGCGACACTGATGGGGATGCTGGATGAGGCGCTCGCATGTCCGGTTCTCACGGTTGAAGATATCGAGCTTGATGGTGATCTGTTGGAGGCGCAGGCCTTTGCCTTTCTCGCGGTGCGCATTCTGCGTGGATTGCCGACATCTGCGCCCAGGACGACGGGGGTGCGCCTGCCAATCGGCGGGGGGCGTGTGTCTGAGCCGACCGAGTAGTCGCGCATCCGGCGCAGCAATAAAGCCCCGCATGCATATTTGACAAAGCGGGGCTTTAAAGTTTCAAAACATGTGGATTTATGCCGTTTCGGCTTCTGCCGTGTCGGACTTACCGACCAGTAGGCCAGCACCTTTCTCTGAGGCAAAGCCGAAAAGGTTGCCGATCACCATCGAAACCAGGACCATCGCTGTCGCTCCGGCAGAGGCACCAAGGTCGCCAATGGTGACGCCGGACAGCAGAGCGAAGGCCGCCGTCGAGGCATAGCCGTAAACCGCGGCTGGAATGGTCGCGAGGGCCGGAATATGCGCGCCGAGGACGAGCGCGACCACCGAGACGCCGACAATAATGGAGGTCACTGCGACAGAACCGCCGACAGTCGCGACGACGAAGAGGGCGAGTGTCGCAACTATCGCGCCCCACGCATGGTTGATCGCGCATTTGCCGATGGAGGCCGCGCCGCCGCCCGTGTGATAAAATGCGCCCCATCCGACGAATAGTGCCCAGACCTGTAGTCCGGCGGATGTGCCAAGGCACAGATAGGTGGCCACGGCGGCCAAGGTGCCAATCGAAATGGCGAGTGCAGTAATCAGATTCATTTGTCCCTCCCTACAGGATCTGCCGGAGGTGTTTTCGTGCATGATTATCTCCGGCACGGAAACGGTAGGGGAGGCGGAGTGCGGTGACCTATCCGGACCATAGTGGGTCGCGTCGCGAGACCCACGCGACCGAAGGTGTAGATGCGCCTGCGGCATAAGTCTTTGCTATCGCAGAAAAAGAGATCGGTGCGAGCGAAAAAAGCGCGGCTCAGGCCGTTTGACACGGCATTTTCGGTATGAAATTTAGGGGATTTCAAAACGCAACTAGCCGAATTGAACACGAAGTTTCCTTCATGAACTATTCGACCAGCGCGTGGATACTAGGCACTGTGGGAAACTGTGCTAACTGGTTCCCCCCCCGGTACTGACTAACAACTCCAATATAGCCAATTACTCTGCGTAATCTAGTCCGTTAATCCATACCATTTTGTGGAAAGATGGCAGAAGTGTGGCGTGAAATTCTTTGCCATTTAGCATAGTTGGATCGTCTTGACCGGATTGGTTCCATTTCTTAAATAGTGCCAGCCGGAAAACGTGAGGGCGGTTCGGTTATCCCGCCCCCTGAATCGCATCTGAGTCGTGCGATTCTGGAGTTAGTCGACAGAACCCGCGGCATCCATCCCAACCGGGAGGGGTGCCTTTTTCATGCGCTCTTCCCGTCTCTAAGAAAGACGAGACACCCATGATTGACGACAACACCCGCAAAAAAGACAAATTCACCATCATTCTGGCGCAGGTCTTCATTTCCTGCATGATGGCGTTCTTCATGACCCTGATTTTCGGCTCGCTCCTGCCTGCGATTGACGGCGGTTTGCATCCGAACTGGATCGCAGAGTGGATGCGCCATTTCATCACCGCTTGGCCGATCGCCTTCATCTTCTCGCTCGGTGTCGGGCCGATCGCGTTTTTCCTCTCCAGCCGTGTCGTCGGTCGGGTGTTGCCGGACTGACGTCAGACAGGGATGTCAAAGCCCGCGGGCGCGAGTTCAAAGCCGTCGAACTGAAATGCAGGGGACACCGTGCAGCCGACGAGCGTCCAGTCGCCTGTCGTCTGAGCAGCCTGCCAGTGGTCTTTCGGCACGATGAGTTGCGGGGATTGCCCGGCGAGGATGTCCGGCCCGAGGATCACCTCTCGGGCGGGGCCCTCATCCTTTTCTGCCATCGAGAGGATGAGCGGCGCGCCTGCGTAATAGTGCCAGATTTCCACCGCATCGACGCGGTGCCAATGGCTCCGTTCCCCTTCAGTGAGCAGGAAATAAATGCAGGTGCCCACAGGCCGTGCGCCGTCCTCGCTCTCTGCAATCCACGTTTGGCGATAATAGCCGCCCTCTGGGTGCGGGGTCAGGTCGAGTGTCGCGATCAGAGTGTCTGCGGAAATTTTTTCTGTCATGTTTTCAATGCTCTGCTTCTATGTTCGGCGCGTCTTAGCTCACGTCGGGTCACAATCTCGGAACCCGATGCGCCCGAGCGGGGTTGGATAGTCAGACACAAAAGATACGGGAGACACTCTGATGTCCAAGACAATTCTTATGGCGATGGCCGTCGCTGCACCGCTTCTCGGCGCATGTACTATGAGCAACACGGACGCGAGCACCGCCTTTGGCGCCGCCGCAGGCGCAGGCATTGGCTACCTGACGGCCGACGCTCTGGACGCGAATGACAACTGGACCACGGTTGCGACCCTCGCGGGCGCTGCGACTGGTAGCCTTGTTGCGAAGAACACGAACTCCGCGACCTGTGCGTATTCCAATGGCGACGGCACCTATTACACGGCACCGTGCCCGTAAGGCATAGTTGATACGATATGAAGAGGCCCTGCAGTGCGCGGGGCCTTTTTCATTTGATCAGTGGGATGTGCCCCGCCGCGCTCTCCGGGAGAGGGCCACCGATGCGCGGGTCGTCCATGATCTCGATGGCGCGGCCGTAGGGGACAAATCCCGAGCGGATGTAAAACCCCACCGCCTGCGGACTGTCGAGGGTGCAGGTGTGGACAAACAGCCGCTTGATCGGCCGCTCGAACGCAAGCGTCAGCGCCTGCTCCATGAGATAGCGCCCCGCGCCCGTGCCGATCAGGTCGCTATGCAGCCCGAAGAACGCAAGCTCTGTGTTCTCAGGATCGCGGAAATCAAGCTCCAGCATCCCGAGGTCCACACCGTCCTTGCGCATAGTATAGAGATCGACGTCCTCATGCGTGATGATCGCGGAGAGCGCCGCGTCATCGAGATACATGCGAGAGAACCAGAGCCAGTCCTCCCCGATCCGCCGATAGAGCGCGCGGTAGAACTCCGGCGAGGGGTCCGGTTGCGGCACGAACGCCACACCTTCGGGCGCGGCGACATCCCGCGGGGCAGGGCGCGCGAACATTTCCAGATAGGTCACAACAGCGGCGAGTTTGCCCGCTGGCAATTCGTGGATGCCGTCCGGCAGGGCGAAGGTATCTGTGCTCATCGGTCCTCTCGTCTCTTGCTCCCCCGTTGTAGACCACGCCGCGCGCGCGGACGGAAGGCGCAATCCGGAACAGGGCCCTTTCGCGAGAATTTGATCCCTCGGGCGGGCGTGTGTGTGCTACGAGGGGTGGACTGTTCAGGGAGCCAACATGAAACACCTCGTCCTTCTTTTCTGCCTAACTGCTGCGCCCGCCTTTGCCCAATCCACGCACAACGGGATGGGCCACATGCATGGCGCCGACGGGACGGGGCATGATGAGGTCAACATGCCCGGTCTGCGCGGCTATGACGCGACGGTTGAGGAAAGCCTTGAGATGGAAGTGATGTTCAAGAACTTCACGACCCTCTCGCGCGAGGTCGAAAACCTCCCCAACGGTATCCGCACCGTGACGCGGTCGTCCGATCCCGCCGTCATGGACGCCCTCGTAAGCCACGTCGTCGGCATGACCAACCGCGTCGAAGAAGGCCGCGACCCTCAGGTGTTCATCCAGTCCCCCACCCTCGACATCTTCTTCGCCCGCACCGGCGCGATAGACACGGAGATCGAGGTGACGGACGACGGGATCGTCGTGGTGCAAACCTCAGACGATCCGGAGATCGTCGCCGCCCTACATGTGCACGCCGCCGAGGTATCGGATATGGCCGAACGGGGCATGATGGCCGTGCATGAACGGATGATGGGGCAGCACCACGGGGGGTGAGGGGTTAGAAAGGAATGAAATCAGAGGGATTTTCCCAATCGGTGAATTCCAAGACGTCGTCTGGCCTTATCAAGCTGACGTTGTCACCAAGCGCTGAATTCCAAAACTGCGTTGGCTCTATTTCCTCTTCGTCATTGAATTCATCGCTTGATGAAAAATGGCGCGAACCTGACCATTCAATAACCCACTTAGGAGTGGTTTCCTCGTCTCTAAGAAGTTCGTTCAGATGTTCGTCTAAACCGCTATATCCAAATACAATTATCTCGTCTGCTTCTTTGATGCATCGGGGAAGTTGAACATCCCAGAAGTTTTTCAAGATTACGGATTGATCAATTATCTCTCGTTTGTCTTTTGGGTTTGCGAGCACGATATGGCGACGACGCGTATCCTGAGAATAATCTAAACTGTGTCTTTGCAGCTTCTGCGGTACGCGATTTTTAGTAACGAAAAGTGGTGTTCCGTGAAGGTGCAGATAGGATCCGCACTCGCCGTTCCAATCGAAGCAATCTGGATTGAATACGCCACTGATAAATCCATCTTTTGTATAAGGCGGACCGCTCTCACTTTGCCGACTGCTTGGTCTTAGTAAGGTGCCATCAGGCATCTCTACGCCATTTACGATTTTTTCATATAGAAGATCGTCGTAATTCAAAGTCGCTACGTGGCTCAATGTGGTAACGATGAAGGAGATAAGGTTTTGAGTGAAGGCTTGCCATTGTTTCGCTTTCTCCGCTGAGATTTCGTAGGAGTAAAGTTCGTGCGCGACCTCAAAAATGTATTTTCGCAGTGTGTTTGGAAAGTCTTTGGCATCAGCAGTGAACCAAGTATCCAAAGCTTCTTTGCCCAAACGGCTTCTGAAATCTGATAAAAGCGTCAATGCGATTTGAGTTGAGATCAATTCCTCCTCTGATGTCGGCCCTGTTTCTGTTTCAATGCCCTCCAGAGCCCCGATCAATTCTTTTTCTTTCGTGGAAAGCGTGCCGCTTTCCCAAACTCGCGTCATAGCTTTCATCAAAGAGAAGTGATCTGGGTCTAGTGCCATGCCCAAGCCATTACCGATAATTATTAGTTTTTTTGTCATCGCTGTTCCAAATATCAAAACAAAAAGCCCCACCAATCTGGCGGGGCTTCTTTCATTCGTAAAGCGTTGAAGATTACTTCTTCAGGATCGACGTCCCTGCGTATTCTGCCGTGGCGCCCAGTTGTTCCTCGATGCGGATCAGCTGGTTGTATTTGGCCATCCGATCAGAACGGGACATGGAGCCGGTTTTGATCTGGCCGCAGTTGGTGGCGACGGCGAGGTCGGCGATGGTGGCGTCCTCGGTTTCGCCGGAGCGGTGCGACATCACGTTGGTGTAGCGGGCGCGGTGGGCCATATCGACAGCTTTGAGCGTCTCGGAGAGGGAGCCGATCTGGTTCACTTTCACGAGCATGGAGTTGGCAACGCCTTGCTCGATGCCGGAGGCGAGGCGCTCCGGGTTGGTCACGAAGAGGTCGTCACCCACGAGTTGCACTTTGTCGCCGAGTTTCTCGGTGAGGAGTTTCCAACCGGCCCAGTCGTCTTCGGCCATGCCGTCTTCGATGGAGATGATCGGGTAGTCGTTGCACAGCTCGACGAGGTAGTCGGCGTTTTCCTCGGAAGTGAGGGATTTGCCTTCGCCCTTCATCTCGTATTTGCCGCCCTCGTAGTATTCGGTCGAGGCGCAGTCGAGTGCGAGGTAGATGTCTTCGCCCGGTTTGTAGCCGGCTTTCTCGATCGCTGCGAGAACGAAGTCGAGTGCCTCACGGGTGGAGGAGATGTTCGGCGCAAAGCCGCCCTCGTCACCGATGCCGGTGTTGTAGCCAGCGGCGGAGAGCTCTTTTTTCAGGGTGTGGAACACTTCCGCGCCCATGCGGATCGCTTCTTTCACGTTCGTTGCCGACACCGGCATGATCATGAATTCCTGGAAGTCGATCGGGTTGTCTGCGTGCTCACCGCCGTTGATGATGTTCATCATCGGAACCGGCAGAACGCGGGCAGCAGAACCGCCAACGTAGCGGTAGAGCGGCAGGGCGGAGTAGTCAGCAGCGGCTTTGGCAGCGGCGAGGGACACGCCGAGGATGGCGTTGGCGCCGAGCCGGCCTTTGTTCGGGGTGCCGTCCAGTTCGATCATGACGGCGTCGAGGGCTTCCTGCTCCGTCGCATCCATGCCGACGAGGGCTTCGCAAATCTCGCCGTTCACGGCAGCGACGGCTTCGAGCACGCCTTTGCCCATGTAACGGCCTTTGTCGCCATCACGCTTTTCAACGGCTTCGTGTGCGCCGGTGGAAGCACCGGACGGAACAGCGGCACGGCCCATGGTGCCGTCTTCGAGGATGACGTCCACTTCCACGGTCGGGTTGCCGCGGCTGTCGAGGATTTCACGACCGATAATGTCGATGATGGTGCTCATGAGAGGTAGTCCCTTTGTACTAAGGTTGGCGGGCCAGTCACGTGCTTGATACCAGCCGGGGCGGGTAGGTCAACAGGCGGAGCGGCACCTTAGGCGCAAACATTTAGCGTTGTTCATGCACGGTGCATGCCACGTAGGCACGTAAGGCGCTCTGATCTGGGGCAAATTGCGGGGGATGGCCCTCAAAACCCGTGCGTCTGTAGCTCTTCTGCGGCGGTTTTCTTGGCCAATTTCGCGAGTTTGCGTTCGCGCAGGAAGGTGTAGAGGCCAGAGGCGAGGATGAGGAGCGAGCCGGTGATCGTGAGCGCGTCGGGGCGCTCTGCGAAGATGAGCACGCCCAACAGGATCGAGAACACGAGACGCGAGAAGCGGAAGGGCATGATCACGCCGGTATCCGCGATACGGAGCGCTGTGATGAGGGTGATGTAGCCAATGATGCCCCCGAGGGCAGCGAAAACAACGCGCGTCATATCGGCGGCCCCTGGCACGATCAGGTCGGAGCCGGAGAGGAGCATCAGGAGAAGCGCTGTGGGGGCGATTGCGCCGAGGCCTTGGAAGGCCACAACAGACGACGGCACGGACACATCCATATTGCGGGTGATCAGGTCGCGGGCGGTGATCAGGACGACGGTGCCCAGAACCATGAGCACAAAGGGATTAAACGCTTCGCCCCCCGGGCGCACGATCAGTAGCACGCCAAAGAAGCCGATGATAATGGCGAGCCAGCGCCGCCAGCCGACTTTCTCATTCAGAAAGAGCGCAGCCCCCATTGTTGTGGCGAGCGGCGTGGTCTGGAACACGGCGGCAACGACGGAGATTTCCACTTTCGCTAGGGCCGTGGCAAAGAGGAGCGCGCCGATGCCTTCGGTTGAGGCTCTGAGCACGAGGAGCGGACGCCAGTTTTGTCTCGCAAAGATGGCGTCTCCGTTGAGGCGTGCCACGATGACGAAAAACACAGCCGCGAGGATGTTGATCATCAACAGGATCTGACCGACGGAATAGCCCCCGGACAGGAGTTTGATCAGGGCGTCCTCGCCGGCAAATGCCGCCATCGACAGGATGACGAGGAGAATACCTCGCGAATTGGAACGGGAATCTGTCGGCATGGGTGCGCTTTCTGTCAGGCCACGATGTGCGGCACTTTAAGGCCTCTCATGCAGATCAAGCAGCGAAAAGACCAGAGGACGGAATGCAGACCCCCATTTGCGCGAATGCGGGGGAGACTTAGCTTTTCTTGATGCCGAAGAGTTCGAGGCGATGGCCCTTGAGTTCATAGCCGAGGCGTTTCGCGATCTTTTCCTGAAGCGCCTCGATTTCCGGATCGACGAATTCGATGACTTTGCCGGTTTCCATGTCGATCAGGTGATCATGGTGCGCACGGTCCGCCGTCTCATAACGGGCCCGACCATCTCCGAATTCGAGGCGTTCGAGAATACCGCTTTCCTCAAACAGTTTCACCGTCCGGTAGACGGTGGCGAGCGAAATCCGCGGGTCGCGTTTGTTGGCGCGTGCGTGCAGCTCTTCGACGTCCGGATGGTCATGCGCATCCTCGAGAACCGATGCAATCACCCGTCGCTGGTCTGTGAGCCGGAGGCCTTTGGCCTCGCAACGGGAGAGGATCGTGTCCGTCATAGGGGTGTGGCGCTCCGTGTGGGTCTTTCGCCAAAGGGTAAAAAACCGGCGCGGTGAGGTCCAGACCGGTTTTCCGCCATTTTGCGAATGAGGCGCATTTTCATGTGGATAAGCGCCTAGATAACGAGCGCGCCTTCCATGATCTGAACAGCTTGGCCCTCGATCAGGGTGTCGGGGCCGCGTGTGCTCGCATGGATGACGGAGGGCCGCCCCATGTCGTCGCCCTGATGGATGGTGAGCGAGAGATCGCGCTCCTCCGTGTCCGCCAAAAGCCGCACAAGCGCCGCAGCTGCCGATCCAGTGGCCGGATCTTCGGGAATGTCGTCGAGCGGCGCAAACATGCGCATATGCACCGTGTTCCCGTCACGCACATAGGCAACCTGCGGGAAGTCGAGGGACGACGGATAGGCCGTCAGACCCTCGCGCATTGCGTCTGCATCCGGTTTGCAGTTGGAGAGCGCTGCACGGGAGGTCACTTCGGTAAACGTAAAGGCCAGCCCGACACCGGCCATCACAGGCGTCCCGATTTGATCAGGGTAGAGCCCGAGCGCACGGGCGACGAGGGCGCGGGCAGGGTAGGCCTCAATCGTCAAAGGCGTCTGGGTGCGAAACCGTGCGCGTTCTTCGGTGGCTTCGGCTTCAATAATCCCGATCTTGAGTTCGAGCCGCATTTGCGATCCGTGCCCCATCTGCGCAAGCGCCACGGCCGCCCCGATGGTCGGGTGCCCCGCGAAAGGGACTTCCATCGTAGGGGTGAAGATACGAAGCCGCGCCGAATTGTGCGAGTCCTCCGGCGGGTATAGAAACACCGTCTCCGAGTAATTGAACTCACGCGCGATTTTCTGAAGCTGGTCTTCTGGAATATGCGCCGCGTTCGGCACGATGGCGAGCGGGTTGCCGCCAAAGGGTTGGTCGGTGAAGACGTCGTAGGTGAGGTAACGGGTCATGGTGTCCGCTCCAAGTCTTGGCCCGAGTTTCGGGCGGTGGTCTCCGAGGGTCTATCTCAGGCAGTGATCGAGCAAACCACGAACAGGTGGGGGGCTGTCAAGCTTATGCGCTTTGATGAAGGATCAAATCCGCCCAAACCGGCAAGTGATCCGACGCACGCTGAGAGAGCGCCGTCTCCATCACGCCTGAATCCCGCATCTCGATTTCTTTCGTCGTCGCAATCCGGTCGAGCGCCGCAATCGGGCGGGAGGCATGGAACGACCGGCCTGGCGCAAAAATCGAGAATGCGTCTCTGAGCGGATCGAGTCCCCCGTGACGCGACCATTCGTTGAAATCGCCCATGATGATCGTCGGGCGGTCGTCGAGTTTGGAAAGATGCGCACGGATGGCATGGAGTTGCTTCTGACGGGAGGCGCGGAGCAGGCCGAGATGCACGCCCACAACGCGCACGCCCGGCAAATCCGCCGCCACCGCCCCGCGCGGCTCGAGCCCCGGAAGGTCGAATTGATGCACGGCGTCGACCTGCGCCGACTTGCGCACGAGGATCGCATTGCCGTGCCAGCCCACAGAGACGGGAGAGGCATTCACAGGCAGCGCGATGAAATCTGTATGGGTTTCAATGAGACGCGGAGGAAGGGCCGCTGGACGCGGGCCGAGGCGCATATCTGCCTCTTGCAGCGCAACGACATCGGCCTCCAGACTGTTGATCACATCCAGAACACGTCCCGGCGCCCGATGCCCGTCAGTCCCTTTGCATTTGCGCAGGTTGTAGGAGGCGAACCGTTGCGCGCCACTTTCCACTCTCGGTATCATGCCCTAGATATATGATCTATAACGTCGGATTTCATCCATGAGCCTGAAAGAAAACCTGCATGACATGATGGCCAACGCGCGCGAGCAACCGTTGGTCATGCGGCTCGTGTGGGTGGCTCTTGTGGCGGAATTCGTGGCTGGTCTGGTGGCCGCGCGATATACGTCTTCCTTCATCGCGCTAGGCACCTTCGGCCTCACGCTCATGCCGATCCTTTTTGCGCGACGGTTTCACATCTACATCCCGCGCTCGTTCATGGCGGGGATCGTGCTCTTCATCTTTGCCACACTTTTCCTCGGCGAAGTGGGCGACTTCTACAATCGCTACTGGTGGTGGGACATTCTGCTCCACGGAGGCTCGGCGCTGGGCTTTGGTCTCGTGGGGTTCGTGGCGATCTTCATGCTCTTCCAAGGCGATCGTTACGCTGCCCCCGCTTGGGCCATCGGCATGTTCGCCTTCTGCTTTGCGATGTCCGTCGGTGCGCTCTGGGAGGTGTTTGAGTATTCGATGGACCAGTTTTTTGGCACGAATATGCAGAAATCCGGCCTACAAGACACGATGTGGGATCTGATCGTGGACGCCATCGGCGGGCTGATTGGGGCCATCTCCGGCGCGATTTACGTGGCCTTTGACCGCGATACGCCGTTTGCGGGTCTGATCCGTGATTTTGTGACCCGCAACGCGCGGCTGTTCACCAAATACCGCTCCAAATAATCGCGCTCAGGTGCCGCAAAAGGTCTGCGGTACGATCTCGTCCTTGGTCGGTGGAAAGGTCAGATCGCGATCCTCGTCCTTGAGTGTGAAGGGCTTTGCAAGTGTCTCCGCGAGGCGATGGGCGAGGCTGTCATCGCCTTCGAGCGAGGCTTGGATAGCCTGCTCAATCCGGTGCGTGCGCGGGATGAGGGCGGGGTTCGCCCTCGCGACAATCTCCTCCCAATTCGCAGACCGCCGCGCAGTCCACCCTTCAGCCCAGTGATCAAAGGCCGCGCGGTCCAGAAACCAGTCCCGCGCCGTGCCATCGCGCAGTCCGGCAAACGTGTTCGTGAAATCCGCGCCATGCTCCGCCATGAGGCCCAATAGCCCCTGAATGAGCGGCACATCCTCACGCGTCGCGTCCGCGAGGCCAAGCTTGCGCCCGAACTCGGCGACCCACGCCGTCTGATATAGCTCCGGAAAACTGTTCAAAACCTCGGTGAGCGCCTCAACTGCCTGATGCTCGCCGCCCAGTTCCTCTTCCATCTGCGGCACAAAACAGGAGCCAAGCTGCGCAAGGTTCCAATGCGCGATTGACGGCTGTTGCTCATAGGCATAGCGCCCGTGCTGGTCGATGGAGGAGTAACAGGCCTTTGGCGAATACCCGTCGATAAAGGCGCAGGGGCCGTAATCAATCGTCTCGCCCGACACCGTCATGTTGTCCGTGTTCATTACTCCATGGACAAAGCCAAGGCCCATCCATTTCGCAATCAACCGCGCCTGAGCCGCGACAATTTTCGCATAGAGATCAAGCGTGTCGCTCGCGTCCGGATAATGCCGCGCGCGGACATGCTCCGTGAGCGCACGCACAGCGTCATTATCCCCCCGCGCCGTGAAAAACTGAAACGTGCCGACGCGAATATGGCTCGCCGCGACCCGCACCAGAACAGCGCCCGGATAGCCCCGCTCGCGCTGAACCCGCCCGCCAGTGCGCACGGCGGCCAACGCCCGCGTCGTCGGTACACCCGCAGCGGCCATGAATTCACTCACGATAAACTCGCGCAAGACCGGCCCGACCCACGCCCGACCATCGCCATTGCGCGAATAGGGCGTGCGACCCGCGCCTTTGAGATGGATGTCAAAGCGGCCCGCATCCGAGAGAACCTCTCCCAACAGAACCGCGCGCCCGTCCCCCAACTGCGGAGAAAACCCGCCGAACTGATGTCCCGCATACACCTGCGCCAAAGGGTCCGCGCCGTCGGGGATCACATTGCCCGCACAAATCTCCGCGTCCCAGTCCGAGACACCCAAAAGCTCCGCAAGCCCCGCGTTCCACAGAACCATCTCGGGGGCAGGGGCCATCTCCGGCGCAATCTTGGTGAAGAACCGATCGGGCAAGCGGGCGTAGCTGTTGTCAAATTGTACCATACCCGTCACCTAGCTCGTCTCTTCTTCTTGGCAAAATACTCCCGCCGGAGGCTCACACCAACCGCCGCACGCGCTCCGTGAGAAGGTCAAAGAACCCCTCGGCGTCCGCATCCCCCATGAACATCGCATTTTTCGGACGATCCGTGACCCCCCACCAATCGGCAACGGTCATGCCGCGAGTCAGCTCGGATTTCGTCTCGATCTCGACATTGATAAAGCGGCCGGAGAACAAGTCCGGCTTGATCAGATAGGCGATCACGGTCGGGTCATGCAAAGGCCCGCCCTCGGAGCCGTATTTCTCGATGTCGAAGCGTTCGAAGAAGTCGAGCCACCCTGCGACGACATCCCCGAGGTGGTTGTCGAACTCCTTGAACGCCTGAAGCCGCGGCGCGGTCACGAGCACTTTGTGCGTCGCGTCGAGCGGCATCACCACGAGTTTGACACCGGATTTGAAGACGATCTCGGCGGCTTCGGGGTCCACGTAGATGTTGAACTCCGCTGCGGGGGTGATGTTGCCCACCTCAAAGTAGGCCCCGCCCATGAGGACGATTTCCTGCACTCGTTCCACGATATCGGGCGCTTTTTCAAAGGCAGTTGCAATGTTTGTCAGCGGCCCCATCGGGCAGAGCGTCACGGTGCCCGCAGGCTCGGAGCGCAGGGTCTCGATGATGAAATCGACCCCGTTCTGGTCCTGTAGGGGCATGGTCGGTGTGGGCAGTTCAATTCCGTCGAGGCCCGTTTTGCCGTGCACATGTTCCGCCGTCACTAGCGTATGGGCCATCGGACGGTCGCAGCCTGCGTAGACCTTCACATCCGGACGGCCCGCGACCTCGCAAACTTTGCGCGCATTCTCGGAGGTGCGCTCGATCGGCACATTTCCCGCCACCGCCGTGATGCCCAGAAGGTCAATCTCCTCGGGCGAGCCAAGCGCCAGAAGGATCGCCATGGCGTCGTCTTGACCGGGGTCGGTGTCGATAATGATTTTGCGCGGGAATTGCGTCATGTGAAGGCCTCATGAAAGATCAGAACCTGCACGATGACTTGCGTCAGAGGGGATGTAAAGCCGATGCGCCCGTGCGTTATCTACGGACCTGCCGTGCGCCATCTGCGGCGATGACGATCACGGTGCGAATGCCTTCAAGCTCTTCGAAGGACAGGGATTTTGCGGCGGTGATGCGACGCTGAGCCTCTGTGCCGATCGGCGCGCTGCCGGAGGGTGCGCGCATGCGGAATTCAAAGGCGAGCGTGTCGTTGTTCTCGGTTGGGACGCGCACGAGTTGGGCGTCGTAGTAGCCCGTCGACGGGAGCGCGGCAGTGGCGGTCACGATCGCGCCAGAGGCGGAACGTACCATGCTCATGTCGGTGAGTGTTGGCGCGAGTTGACGGATGTCGACCAGAACAGGGTAGCCCTTTTTCGGCGCAAGCGTCGGGAGGATGACGATCTGATTTCCGTCTGCGTCAAGCTCGACCGGCTCCGATGAGCCGAACCAGTTCATCGGGTTGAACCGTGACTCACCAAAAGAGCTACAGCCCGCGAGCAGGGACAGAACCAGACCCGAAATAATCATCTGACGACGCATCAATGCCTCCCGCACAATTGTATGCCCAAGGGCTACACAAAAAGCAGAGGCTTGAAAAGGTCCGTTGCTGGACCTTCGCAGTCCGAGGGACTAAGTGTGGTCGGAGTATTTCATTGGAGTGGGTGCACCTATGGCGAACGAAGCTTTTGAAGAGTTGGTCGAGACGTTCGAATTTCTGGACGATTGGGAAGATCGCTACCGCCATGTGATCGAAATGGGCAAAGCATTCCCCCCGCTGGATGACGCCTTCAAAGTGCCGGCGACAAAGGTGGAGGGCTGTGCGTCTCAGGTCTGGCTCGTGCCGACAATCGAGGATGGAACGTTTGATTTTCAGGGCGCGTCCGATGCCATGATTGTGCAGGGTCTCATCGCGGTTTTGCATGAACTCTATGCCGGTCTTTCGCCGAAAGACGTGGTCGCGGTGGATGCGCCTGCGGAACTCGCGCGTTTGGGTCTGGATGAGCACCTGTCCTCCCAGCGCTCCAACGGTCTGCGTGCCATGGTGCAGCGCATTCGCGAGACGGCTTCAAGCGCGGCGTAACGCCGGACTTTTGAGTATTTTGGCCAAGAAGAAGATCAGGCGCGGAGAAAGCGGTCCAGATCTCCGTAGCCTGTAAAGCGCCGTTCGAATTTCAGCCCCATGCGATCTGCGCAGCGTTCTGCTGTCGCGGTCAGCTGCGGATCCTCAGTCTGTGCGAGGTAGACGAGGGTTTCGTAATTGCCGAAATACATCTGCAACAGGTCTGGGTAGCGGTCGAGGCCGAGCGGTTTCCAGACGAAGGCGTCGAACTGACGGGCGAGGAAGTCGGTGAGGTAGAAACTCGTTACCTCGTTGCGGGTTGCGAAGGTCTCGATCCCGTCGAAGAAGGCGTAGCAATGAGGGGCGTCGATCATCTCGGCCCCGAGGCGGTCGCACACTGTTTGCAATTGGCCGCCTGTGCCGCAATCTCCGTAGGCCACGAGAAAATGGTCATAGTCCGCGCGGTGTTTGAGGATCGCGGCCTCAACGGCATCTGGGATTTTGGCGGGGGAATTGTGCAAGATCGCGGGCAGGCAGGTGAGTGTCAGGTGATCCAGCCCGTTGGCCGAAATGAGCGCCAGCACCTCGCGCGCTAGGGCGCCGCAGGCGATCACGAGCGTTTTGCCTGTGCCTGTCGTGGAGAGACCCTGATCGCGCAGGGTCTCATCCGTTATCGTTTGGTCCGTTGTCACGCCTGATTATGGCGCGCAGCGACGAGTTTCTTTGCGGTTTCCACGGCAATCGCCGCGTCGTCGCAATAGGCGTCGGCGCCGATGGCACGACCAAATTCCTCGTTCAGAGGCGCACCGCCGCAGAGCACGATGTATTTGTCGCGCAGGCCTTGTTCCGCGAGGCTCTCGATTACCGTCTTCATGTAGGGCATCGTCGTGGTGAGCAGGGCGGACATGCCGATGATATCCGCGCCTTCGCGCTCTGCCGTGCCGATGTAATTGTCGGCCTCGGTGTTGATGCCGAGATCGATTATCTCGAAGCCTGCGCCTTCCATCATCATGGCGACGAGGTTCTTGCCGATGTCGTGGATGTCGCCTTTGACGGTGCCGATGACCATCTTGCCCATCTTCGGCGCGCCGGTTTCGACCAAGAGCGGTTTGAGGATGGCCATGCCGCCCTTCATCGCTTGTGCGGCGCGGAGCACTTCGGGGACAAACAGGATGCCATCGCGGAAGTCGTCGCCGACGATCTGCATCCCTGCCACGAGCGATTTCGTGAGGATGTCATAAGGCGTCCACTTGCGCTCAAGCAGGATTTCCACGGCTTCCTCGATCTCGTCTTTGAGGCCGTCGTAGAGGTCGTCCATCATCTGCTCGACCAGCTCTTCGTCGTTGAGTTCGGAGAGGATCAGATCGTCTTCTTCATCAGACATGGGCGTTTCCTTTCGTCTGTATAATTTTGCCAGATAGGCGGAGGAGAGCCTCTTGGCAAATGTTCTCATTTTGTTCTAGTTTCACGGCATGACCCGCGAATCCAGTTTTTTCTCTGAGACGCTGCCACTCGGCCTTGTTCCCAAGGCGCGGGGCGCGACGTCCAATGCGTCCGGCCGGTTTGAACGGCTGGCGCGCGAAACCTTTCTCGACGGCTGGGAGAGCGAGGTCGAAGATGTGACCGCACGCACCACCACCGTGGATGAACCCGTGCGCAAGATTATCACGCGCAACGACAGTCCCGATATCCCTTTTGACCGCTCCATCAACCCTTATCGCGGGTGCGAGCACGGATGTTCTTACTGCTTTGCCCGTCCGAGCCACGCCTACCTTGGCCTGTCGGCCGGTCTCGACTTTGAAACCCGCCTGACGCGCAAGAAGGGGGCGGCAGAGGCGCTGCGGCGCGAATTGACCGCGCGCGGATACGAGGTGGCGCCGATTGCCATCGGGACCAATACTGATCCTTACCAACCGATCGAGGCCCGCGACCGGATCATGCGGGAGGTTTTGGAGGTGCTGCGCGAGCACAACCATCCTGTGTCGATCACCACGAAGGGCACGCTCATTGAGCGCGATCTCGATCTTCTGGCGCCGATGGCGGCGAAGGGATTGGTGCAGGTGGGGGTTTCTGTGACGACCCTCGGCTCGCGCCTGTCGCGGCAGTTGGAGCCACGTGCGCCCGTTCCTGCTCGTCGTCTCAAGACGATCCGCGCCTTGGCAGACGCCGGTATTCCGACCCGCGTCATGGTCGCGCCCGTCATTCCGGCACTCACGGATCATGAGTTGGAGGCGATTGTCACAGCCGCGGCCCAGCACGGGGCGAAGGCCGCGAATTACATTATGCTGCGCCTGCCCAATGAGGTGGCTCCGCTCTTTGAAGAGTGGCTCGCCACCCATGTCCCCGACCGTGCCAAGCGCGTCATGAACCGTGTCCATGAGCTGCGCGGGGGCAAGGCCAACGACAGCCGCTGGGGCAAGCGGATGACGGGGGAGGGCGAGTGGGCCGAGTTGATGGCCAAACGCTTTGAGATTGTATTGGGGCGCACGGGGCTCTCGCGTGGATTGCCCGCGCTCAGAACAGATCTCTTCGCCGTGCCGCCACGGCCCGGTGATCAACTGTCCCTGTTCTGAGCTGCGCCCCGCCATTTGTGTTAGCCGCGACGACGACGGCCGGAGCGTTCTCGCTTCGCCGGGCCTTTGTCATCGGTGCCGTCGGACGCGGAGGAGAAGCCGCCGAGTTTCTCGACGATCTGCTCCAGCGTCGGACGTGGACCGCGCGGACGGGTTTCGAGTGCTTCACGCATGGCGCGCAGGTGCTCCGGCATGGTGCCACAGCAGCCGCCGATGATCTTCGCACCCGCGTCACGCGCCATACACGCATAGTCGGCCATGAGTTCCGGCGTGCCATCATAGTGGATGTGGCCGTCGACATAGCGCGGAATACCTGCGTTGCCTTTCGCAATAATGGTCCGTTCGTGGCCTTGGGCGGCAAAGCCCAGAACGGTGCGCAGCAGGTCGGAAGAGCCGGTGCCGCAGTTCGCGCCATAGGCGACCGGCGGGGTGTCCATTTTTTCGACCATGTTGGCAAGTTCCGCAGAGGTCACGCCCATCATGGTGCGGCCTGCGGTGTCAAAGCTCATGGTGCCGACCCACGGCAGACCTGCGGCAGAGGCGCCTTCTGCGGCGGCTTTGTATTCTTCGGGGGCGGAGATGGTTTCGATCCAGGCCACGTCTGCGCCGCCTGCCTTGAGACCTTCGGCCTGTTCCTTGAACATCGCGACGGCGTTCTCGTAGGTGAGCGATCCCATCGGTTCCATGATCTCGCCGGTCGGCCCCATGGAGCCTGCGACGATGATCGGGCGGTCGGCGGCGTCAGCAACTTTACGGCCGATTTCAGCAGCGGCTTTGTTCAACTCGAACACGCGGTCTTCTGCGTTGTGGAGCTTCAAACGCGCAGCCGTGCCACCGAAGGAGTTGGTCAGGAAGATGTCGGACCCTGCATCCACAGCGCCCTGATAGAGCTTTTCGATGTTCTCCGGCTTGTCGACGTTCCAAAGCTCCGGCGCATCACCGGACGAGAGGCCCATGTTGAAGAGGGTGGTGCCCGTCGCGCCATCGGCCAAAAGCCAGTCGCGTGTTTCAAGCAGTTTCGTGAGGGCGTCGGTCATCTTCGGCTCCGGAGTTGTGGGTGCGAAAAGCGCACCTTGGATCAGCGCATCAGGCCGCGCGGCAGTATACCGAGCGGGGATTTGGCGCCCGTGTGCCACGTCTGGCGAAAATTATCAAATTCAAACAGGTCATAAAGATGTTGAGCCAAATCTGAATTGGCGGTGGTCTGCGCGGTCAGAGACTCGGGGTTTTCCGACGTCGCCAGCCAAAAAATAAGGCCCGCACGAACGCGCGGGCCAAATTAGATCTCATTTGGTTTTCACCGGCTCGAAGCCGCCAATCTCAGGCCTCGACCAATTCTGCCTTCGCCTCTTTGAGATAGGCGGAATACAGGGCGCGGACTTCGTCTGCGGTGGTCATCGCTCCGACGTCTGCGGTGATCTTGCGGACCACGTCTTCTGCGCCTGCCTCCTCCATGTCGGCGCGGATGACTTCTACCACGTAGGCCTCAGCGGCATCTGCGGTTTTTCCAAGCTTTTCAGCGGCCCAGAGCGCGATCTTGCGATCTGCGCGCGCTTCGGCTTTGAACCGCATTTCGGCGTCATGCGCGTATTTTGCCTCAAAGGCAGCTTCACGTTCGTCGAATGTGGTCATAACAGGCTCCTCCTCATGCTGTTGTAAAAATTATGCCCACGCGCGCGGGTGCGGACAAGGTGAATCGATCAAATAGGCCGGAAATTTTCGCTATTTTCGGGGGTGTTGAAGGTGGGATATCATGGCCGAACTTGCTCTTGAGCGACCCTTGCCCTAAAGAGCGCTCTCAAGAGACGCGGGCGGTTGATTCCCGTCCCAGAAAAGGTTGGAGGCCCCATGGCGCGGCGCAAGAAAATCTACGAAGGCAAAGCAAAGACTCTCTACGAGGGACCGGAACCGGGAACTCTGGTGCAGTATTTCAAAGATGATGCCACCGCGTTTAACGCCGAGAAGAAGGCGACGATCGAGGGTAAGGGTGTTCTGAACAACCGTTTGTCCGAGTTCTTCATGAACGGCCTGACCAACCTCGGCATTCCGAACCACTTCATCAAACGCCTCAACATGCGTGAGCAACTGATCCGCCAGTGCGAGATCGTTCCGCTCGAAGTGATCGTGCGCAACTATGCTGCGGGCTCCATGGCGAAACGTCTGGGCCTCGAAGAGGGCCTGCGCCTGCCGCGTCCGATCATCGAGTTCTCCTACAAGGATGACGCGCTCGGCGATCCGCTCGTGCCGGAAGAATACATTGTGTCCTTCGGCTGGGCGTCCCAGCAGGATCTCGATGACATCGTGGCCCTGGCGCTGCGTGTGAACGACTTCCTGTCCGGCGTCATGTATGGCGTGGGCATCAAACTCATCGACTTCAAAATCGAGATCGGTCGCGTTTGGGATGGCGACTTCATGCGCCTTATCGTTGCCGACGAAATTTCGCCGGATAGCTGCCGTCTCTGGGACATCGAGAGCGGGCAGAAGCTCGACAAAGACGTGTTCCGTCGTGACCTCGGCTCTCTGACCGATGCGTATACCGAAGTGGCGCGTCGTCTCGGCGTGCTGCCGACCAACGGTCCGATCGGCGACGACACGCCGAAGATCATTAACTAATTCCAAGACATCCGCGAGAGGAACCCCACAATGAAAGCCCGTGTCTTTGTTATGCTGAAAACCGGTGTTCTCGACCCGCAAGGCGCCGCCGTGCAGCACGCGCTCGGTGCGCTCGGGTTCGACGGGGTAAACGAGGTCCGTCAGGGCAAGGTGATCGAGCTTGATCTCGCGGACGGCACCTCCGAGGAAACCATTGCCGAGATGTGCGAGAAACTCCTCGCCAATACGGTGATCGAGAGCTACCGCATCGAACTTCTCTAATACCGAGGTTGCTTCACAACCTTTGAAAAGCCGCTCCCTTGGGGGCGGCTTTTTCGCATTGTGGTCCTGCGCGAGCTGCAAATTTCGGGAAAATCGGCATCTGTGGTAGTCTCTTCCGATCACAGGGGAGGACGGGAAGATGACACATGCGGGGGTTACGTTTCCACGGCAGGAGGGCCTGATCTATCTGGCCGAAGGCGGCGTTGAGACGGAGATCATGTATCGGCACGGACATAAGCTCCGTGAATTCGCGATGTTCGAACTCATGGATAAACCGGAGGCCGTCGCGGATATGCGCGATATGTATCGTCGCTATCTCGACGTCGCGGCGCGCTACGGGTTCGGGGCACTCATGGCTGGGTTTGATTACCGCGCGAGTCCGGATTGGGCCGAAAAGCTCGGCTATTCACCCGAAGGCCTCGTCGAGATGCAGCAAAAGTGCATCGACTTTTTGCGAGAAGTGTCAGCGTCTTATCGGGACGACCTACCGACCATCGCGATTGCAGGCTGTGTCGGGCCGCGCGGCGATGCCTATGAGTTGAACCGCGACATCACGGCTGAGGAGGCAGAGGAGTATCACAGCACGCAGATGGCGACGTTGAAGGATTGCGATGTTGATATCGTCTGGGCCGCGACACTCAATAACATTCCCGAGGCTGTCGGTATCAGTCGCGCTGCCGCAGCGGCGGGTTTGCCGGTGAACATCTCTTTCACGCTCGACAGCACGCATAAACTCAAGTCCGGCCCCACACTTAAAGAGGCCATTGAGACCACGGATGCGGCGGCCGGTATCGCAAAGCCAGACTCTTACGGGATCAATTGTTCTCATCCGGTGGAGTTCGCGCCCGCGCTTGAGGCGGGGGCGTGGAAAGAGCGGTTGCGCTCCCTTCGCCCGAATGCCGCCAAGATGGACAAGATCACGCTCTGCCAATTGGGCCACATCGAAGAGGGGGATCCCGAAGAGCTTGGCCAGATGATGGGCGATCTCGCACGGGCCTATCCGTCGATTGACATCTTGGGCGGCTGTTGCGGCACGTGGGACACGCATTTCGACCGAATTGCGCACTATGTCCGGGAGGCCCGTAAGGACCCGCAGCCCGCATAAGGAAGGCCGCAGGCGAGACAATTGCACATCGCGCGGGGTTCGGCGTCTGATCACACTTGATCCAAGCGCCGCCTCAGCGTATCAGGCCCCCAAGTTATCTCCGCTCATGCTGCCAAGGAGCTCCTCGATGAAAGCTGCCGTTCTGCAATTCCCCGGTTCCAACTGTGACCGTGACATGTTCACGGCCCTGAAAAAAGCCGGTGCCGATGTTTCGATGGTCTGGCACAAGGATGCGGAACTGCCGGAAGGTGTTGATATCGTCGGCGTTCCGGGTGGGTTCTCCTACGGTGACTACCTGCGCTGCGGTGCGATTGCGGCGAACTCTCCGGTGCTCGCCTCGCTTAAAAAGCACGTAGAGCGCGGCGGCTATGCCTTCGGTATCTGCAACGGCTTTCAGGTCCTGACCGAAGCGCGCCTCCTGCCGGGCGCTCTGCTGCGCAACGCGGGTCTGAAATACATCTGCAAAACCACGCCGCTCGAGGTTGCAACCACCGACAGCCCGTATACCTCTGCCTACACGCAGGGTCAGCACATCGGGATCCCGATCGCGCACCACGACGGCAACTTCACCGCTGATGAAGACACGCTCGACATGCTCGAAGGCGAAGGCCGTGTGGCGTTCCGCTACCTCGACAACCCGAACGGGTCCAAGCGCGACATCGCGGGCATTCTCTCCGAGAACCGCCGCGTGCTCGGCATGATGCCGCACCCGGAGCGCGCCGCAGAGCCTGCGCATGGCAATGAAGACGGCAAAGCCTTCTTCACCTCGCTCGTGGATGCGCTGGTTTCGGCCTGAGCCCGATCTCAAACCGGAATTTCGAACGCGCGTCCCTCTCGGGCGCGCGTTTTCGTTTGTCCCGTCGGATCGGGCCGCAAAAATCGGCAAACCTCCGCCCAAATCCGCGTAAACAGGGGGGAAATCGCCACTGGCGCACCTCACGCGCCCCTTGCGGCTCCGGTGCGGACAGGCGACACTGCGGCAATGAGTGAACGAGATCGCAGCGCAGAGGTCACGACGACCGTGCAACCCCGCACCATGAGTTGGGCAGGGCGTCTCGCGATATTGGCCTTTATCGCTGGGGCGGTCGGGGTCATCTGGGTCACCAATCTTTTGCTGACCGAGCGCTACACGACACTCACGCGCAACCGTGCAGAGGTGCGTCAGGCGCTCTATGTCGGCAACCTGTTGTCAGAGCTACAACGGAACGCCATCGTTCCGACGCTCTTGTCGCGCGATCCGGTCCTTGTTGGGGCGCTCAATTCCAATGACTTCCAACAGACCTCGCAGCACCTGATCACCTATGTGGATGAGATCGGCGCGGCGGGGATCACCCTTCTCGATGAAACGGGCCGTGTTGTCGCAGCGACGGATCGGGCGCTTTTGGGGGCAAACAACCGCCAGTCTCCGAATTTCGTCGATGCGCTGCGGTCTAACGATACGATTTTCAAAGCCACGCCGCGCGAAAACGGGGCCTACGAGTTCAGCTATTCGCGCCGGATCGACGTCTCGGGCGCGCTGGCTGGCGTGATCATGGTGCAGGTTGACCTTGCCAAGTTTGAAAGAAGCTGGGCGGGCATCTCGGACGCCGTGATCGTCGTGAACTCCGAAGGGCAGATCATCCTGTCGACGGAACCGCGGTGGCGGTCGAAAACGGAAACTGATGCGCTTGCCGCGCGTGATGCGCCGACGGCCATTGAGCGCGCGTTTCAACTGACGACGGATTGGAAGGTCAATCCGGATGATACCTATATCGGCGGCGAGGCCGTGATGCGTCTGGAAAGCCGCATTCCGTTCCGTGGCTGGCGCATGACCTCGTTCACGACCTATGCGTCCGTCCGCGAACGTGTGAACGGCTTTCTCGCGATTGAGATCATGGGGTTCGCCATTCTGCTCTCCGGTGCCTTCTATCTGACCTCACGGCGCGCTGTGTTCCGCGCGGGCCTGTTCCAACGCGAGAGCGCGGAACTGCGTCAACTCAACGCCGCGCTTCAGAGGGAGATCGTGGAGCGCAAACGCGCGGAGAAGTCGCTCGAAGTTGCGGAGCAGACGCTCGCGCAGTCGTCCAAGCTCGCGGTGTTGGGGGAAATGTCGGCGGCGGTATCGCATGAACTCAACCAGCCGCTCGCGGCGATGAAGACCTATCTTGCCGGTGCGCGGCTCCTGATCAAACGCAAACGGTCCGAGGAGGCGCTCGCGTCTTTCGGGCGGATTGACGACCTGATCGAACGCATGGGCGCGATTACGAAACAGCTTAAATCCTACGCCCGCAAAGGCTCTGACGCGCTCCAGCCGATTGATCTGCGCGACTGTGTCGCTTCTGCGCTCTCTATGATGGAGCCGCAGTTCAAACAGGGGTCCGTGGAAATTACGCGGACTTTGCCGCAGGAGCCTGTTATAGTGGACGGCGACAGGGTGCGACTTGAGCAGGTCTTGGTGAACCTGCTGCGCAACGCCTTTGACGCTTGTAAAACCGCAGGCGAACCCCAGATTGAGATCCTCGTCACCGGTGATGCGGAAGGCGACACTCAAGCAAGTGTGACTGTGCGTGACAACGGCACGGGGATCGAGGACCTCGACACTTTGTTTGAGCCTTTTTACACGACCAAAGCGCCGGGAGACGGTGTGGGGCTGGGCCTTGCGATCTCCTCCGGCATCGTCGCAGAACTTGGCGGGCGCTTGACAGCCCGCAACCGACCCACGGGCGGGGCGGCGTTTGAAATGGTGCTCCCTTTGTCAGAAGAGGGGCGCGTGGAAGCGGCGGAATAAGCGCGCATCTACGTAAAAGGTCTGACACGGACCGGAGGAAAGAGGAAAGACCATGGCGACAGCAATGAAAATCGCGATTGTCGACGATGAAAAAGACATGCGCCAATCCATCAGCCAGTGGCTGGCGTTGTCTGGCTTTGACACGGAAACCTTTGCGTCTGCGGAAGATGCGGTCAAATCGCTCGGCTCTGATTATCCGGGCGTTGTGATTTCCGACATCAAGATGCCGGGCATGGACGGGATGCAGTTTCTCAAAAAGCTCATGAGCGTCGATAGCGGCCTGCCCGTGATCATGATCACCGGCCACGGCGATGTGCCGATGGCGGTTGAGGCGATGCGTATCGGGGCGTTTGATTTTCTCGAAAAGCCGTTCAATCCGGACCGGATGACGGAACTTGCGAAGAAAGCGACCAATGCACGGCGTCTAACCCTCGACAACCGCGCGTTGCGGCGCGAACTGTCGGACGGCACCGGCATCATGAACAAACTCATCGGGGCCTCTCCGGTGATGGAACGTCTGCGCGAGGATATTCTCGATCTGGGGCAGGCGGATGGTCACGTCCTCATCGACGGGGAAACCGGCACGGGCAAGACCCTGATCGCCCACGCGCTTCATGCCGTTGGTGCGCGTGCCTCGAAGAAATTCATCACCTTCGCCTGCGCGGGTCGCGATGAAGCCGATCTGTCGAAACGCCTGTTCGGTCCCGATCCGGACGGCCAGATCCAGCCGCTGATCGAAGAGGCGCGGGGCGGGACGCTCGTACTCGAAGATGTGGAAGCGCTGCCGGAGGCGCTGCAGGCGCGGCTGCTCAAGTGGATCGACGAACAGGGCACGCCGCCGGAGACGCGCATCATTGCGGTCTGTAACCTCCAAGAGCAGGGCCGCACCTGTGAGAGCGCGCTGCGCGCCGATCTCTATTACCGCCTCGCCGCGATGAAGATCACGACCCCACCGCTGCGTCAGCGTGGTGAGGATATCCTGCTGCTGTTTACGCAACTGTCTCAGCAGTTCTCAGAGGAATACGGCTGCGACGCGCCGGAGGTGTCGGCCCAAGAGGCCGCGCAGCTCCTACAAGCGCCTTGGCCGGGCAATATCCGCCAGCTGATCAATGTCGCAGAGCGCGCCGTGCTACAAAACCGCCGTGGCTCTGGTTCCATCACCTCGCTGCTTCTGTCCGAGTCCGAGGCGCCCGAACAGCAAACGATGACCACCGAGGGGAAGCCGCTCAAAGAGTATGTCGAAGCGTTCGAGCGTATGCTCATCGACAACACGATGCGCCGTCACAAGGGCTCTATCGTGGCTGTGATGGACGAGCTGTGCCTGCCGCGCCGGACGCTCAACGAGAAGATGGCCAAATACGGCCTGCAACGCGCGGACTACCTCTGACGCGCATCTCGGATACCGCAAAACAAAAGGCGCCCTCGATTGGGCGCCTTTTTCGTATTTGCGGTCCATAGCTCCTTAGATGTGGGATTTGACCCAAGCGGCATATGCCTCCATCCAGGATTTGAGGAAGTCTTCCGTGCCCTCGGTGACGATATTCTCATTTTCATCAAACATCTGGCCGAGGTTGCCGATATAGGCTTCCGGCTGTTGCATGGTCGGCATGTTCAGGAACACGAGTGGCTGGCGCAGGTGGTGGTTCGCACCAAAACCGCCAAGGCCAGAGGGGCTGCCCGTGACAATACCGGCTGGTTTGCCGTCCCAGACGCTGTGACCATAGGGGCGGGAGCCGACGTCGAGCGCGTTCTTGATGGCAGCGGGGACAGAGCGGTTGTATTCCGGCGTCACGAAGAGAACAGCATCGGCTGCGGCAACGTCACTGCGAAACCGTGCCCAGGCTTCGGGCGGCGTGTCAGTGTCGAGGTCTTCGTTGAAAAGGGGCAAGTCGCCAATTTGAACGAAATCGAATTCGAGGTCGGGGGGGGCGAGCTTGGTGAGGTTTTTCGCAAGTTTCAGGTTCAGGGAGTCTGTGCGGAGCGAACCGACCAGCAGAGCAACACGGGTCATAGCATATCCTTTCGAGTTGGCGCGCGGTGAAATGTTTTGCGCGATTATGCTGTTTGTTGGCTCATATATAAAACTTCTGTGCCATTATGCACTGTGCGAGATAGCCCTCGCCCTCTGTTCTCCTGCACAGAACTTTTGTGCCGCTCATGCGTTAGCGCCTTTCATTTCAAACCTGCGCCTTCGGGAATTGACAAAATTCACCGGCTAAATGCGGCCGATACACCCGAAAATGATATTTCGATGCATTTGCGTGTTGTCTAAACGCATATGCATGACTACTGATATAGAGGCATAGGTCCGTGTTCTGGTGCCTCTCTTCCTATTGCGGGAGATGAACTTGTCAGAACCGGAAACCCTGCATGACAGATTCGCTGCAGGCGCGGCTCGGAGCCGACCGTTGGGAAAACCCGGTCGATGCCCACCCGCCACCGCAGACCGATACCGCCGCGTGGCACGACAAAACCTGCGGCACGAACCGACCCGACGCCGTTTCGGCCTCTCGGGAATATGAATGGGCGCAAAGGTTGGCATGTCCGCCTCACGCGTCGGAGAAGAACCGCGATGCAACGCGCAGAGGCAAGACCAGAGACGATAGCGGGCGTTCGCGCCGCCGCTGGCCTGCCCGCGACCATCGCCACAATAAATCACCCGAATTCAACCCGCTCCTTTTACGGAGGCGGGTCGAAGTCGTGTGCTGAAAGACCCCAATGGCAAAGAAAATGCTCATCGATGCCACCCACGCGGAGGAGACCCGCGTCGTGGTGGTGGACGGAAACAAGGTCGAGGAATTCGATTTTGAATCTGAAAACAAACGCCAGCTTGCTGGCAACATCTATCTCGCAAAAGTAACACGCGTCGAACCGTCGCTTCAGGCTGCGTTCGTCGATTACGGCGGAAACCGTCACGGCTTCCTCGCGTTTTCCGAGATTCACCCGGATTACTACCAAATCCCCGTCGCGGACCGTGAGGCCCTGCTGGCAGAGGAAATGGCCTATGCTAAAGCACAGGAAGAGGAAGAGGAGCGCCCGAAACGCTCCCGCCGCCGTCGTTCGCGCTCCAAATCCAAGGCCGAGAGCGTCAAGGCGGATGATGCCGTAGAAACCAAGGAGGTTTCCGAAGAAACCAACGAGGGCTCTGCAGAGGCACAATCCCCCGCAGTTTCGGGTATGGACGTGATTGAACCCGAAGGCACCGAAGCAGATGCGATGATCGCGGATGCGGCGGTCGAAGAGGGCACATCCCCCGCATTCACCGTGCACGAAACGCCGGTCGAAGAGCCGACCGACGAACCGGAAGCTGTTGAAGAAGCAGCACCTGTTGCCGAGGATGCACCGGTTGAAGAAACCGCTGCAAAGCCTGAAGAGACGACAGAAGAAGCGCCTGCTGCCGAAGCTGCTGCCGAATCTTCTGATGCGGAAGAAGAGGCCTCTGAGGAGGACACCTCCGCAGAAGAAACTTCCGAAGACGACACGTCTGAAGATGACGACTCCTCTGACGATGACGCCTCCGACGATGACAGCGACGACGATGATTCCGACGACGACATCGAGAGCGTTGCAGATGACGACACCGAGGAAGAAATTCGCCCGAAACGCAAACCGCGTCCGCGCAAATACAAAATCCAGGAAGTCATCAAAGTCCGTCAGGTGATGCTCGTTCAGGTCGTGAAAGAAGAGCGCGGCAACAAAGGCGCTGCTCTGACGACCTACCTCTCGCTCGCTGGCCGTTACTGCGTGCTGATGCCGAACACCGCCCGTGGTGGTGGCATCTCCCGCAAGATCACCAACGCTGCCGACCGCAAGAAACTCAAAGAGATCGCAGGTGAATTGGACGTGCCGCAGGGCGCAGGCCTGATCGTGCGCACCGCCGGTGCCCAGCGGACCAAAACCGAGATCAAGCGCGACTACGATTACCTCAAGCGGATGTGGGAACAGATCCGCGAGCTGACGCTGAAATCGTCCGCGCCCGCCAAGATTTACGAAGAGGGCGACCTGATCAAACGGTCGATCCGCGATCTTTACAACAAAGACATCGACGAAGTGTTCGTTGAGGGCGAGGTTGGCTACCGCGAGGCCAAGGACTTCATGCGCATGATCATGCCGTCCCACGCCAAGAACGTGAAACACTACCACGACCAACTGCCGCTCTTCGCGCGCTATCAGGTGGAGAGCTACCTCTCCTCCATGTTCAACCCGACCGTTCAGCTCAAGTCCGGCGGTTACATCGTGATCGACGTGACCGAGGCACTCGTGGCGGTTGACGTGAACTCCGGCCGTGCGACGAAAGAAGGCTCGATCGAGGAAACCGCGCTCAAGACCAACCTTGAGGCCGCAGAAGAGGTCGCTCGCCAAGCGCGTCTGCGCGACTTGGCCGGTCTGATCGTGATCGACTTCATCGACATGGAAGAGCGCCGCAACAACACGGCGGTCGAGAAGCGTCTGAAAGACAAACTCAAAACCGACCGCGCCCGCATTCAGGTAGGCCGCATCTCCGGTTTTGGTCTGTTGGAAATGTCGCGTCAGCGTCTCCGCCCGGGGATGCTCGAGGCCACGACACAGCCGTGCCCGCATTGTCATGGCACGGGCCTGATCCGCTCTGACGACAACATGGCGCTCTCCATCCTGCGTCAGTTGGAAGAAGAGGGCACCCGCAAACGCTCCCGCGAGGTTCTGCTCAAGGCGCCAGTGGCCGTCGTGAACTACCTCATGAATATGAAGCGCGAAAAGATCGCGATGATCGAGGCGCGCTATGGCATGGCGATCCGGATCGAAGCCGATCCGATGCTCATTTCGCCGGATTACTCCATTGAACGCTTCAAGACCGCGACCCGCGTTGTGCCTGAAGTGACCGCGCCTGTTGTCTCCGCATCTGCCGATCTCATGGCGGACTACGAAGAGGACGAAGAGGATCAGGTCGAAGAGGCGGTTGCAGAGGAGGAAACTCCCGAGGCGACCGACGAAGACCAGAAGCCGAAGAAACGCCGTCGTCGTCGTCGTCGTCGCAAGAAGAGCGACCAGACCGAGGGTCAAGACGGCTCTGAAAACGGCTCTGACTCTGAGGAGAACGGGTCCGAGGACGAACCGTCCGAGGGTGAGGCTCAGGCCGCTGAGGGCGACGAGACTCCGAAATCCGAAGAGGCGCCTGCCGCTGAAGAAGCACCCGCCGAGAAGCCGAAGCGCACCCGCTCGCGCCGCAAGAAAGCCGAGGCACCCGCTGAGGCGACTGACGAGGCTGCGACTGAAACGTCTGAGGCAGAAGCTGCGCCTGAGGCCACAGAAGAAAAGCCGAAGCGCACGCGCACCCGTCGCAAGAAGACCGAGGATGCTCCTGCCGCAGAGGGTGAGGAAGCTCCGAAGCCGAAGCGCAAGCGTCGCACCAAGGCCGAGATCGAAGCTGACAAAGCGGCCAAGGCGGCTGCCGAGGCGGAGAAGGCTGCGGCTGAAGCTGCAGAACAGCCTGCGGAGCAACCGGCGGAGGAGCCCGCTCCGGCCGCCGAAGCGCCTGCGCCCGAAGTCGTTGCCGAGGCCGCATCTGAAGAAGCACCAGAAGCCGCGCCTGAAGCGCCTGCTGAAGAGGTAGCTGCGGAAGCAGCGCCAGCGCCCGCACCGGAGGAAACTCCGGCGGTTGAGCCTGTCGCGGAAGCACCTGCAGAGCCCGCTCCGGAAGTGGTTCAGGAAACAATGATCGCCGCAGAGCCGGTCGCCGAGGTTGCGACGGCAGAGGTGGCAGAGGCAGAACCCGCCGACGACAAACCGAAGCGTCGCGGTTGGTGGAGCCGCTAAGGCCAACGCCTAAAGATTACAGAACGGCCGGGGACATGCGCTCCGGCCGTTTTCGTTTGTTTCCCTATCCAACGCGAATGTGAGGGGCTGCGACACAGGCATAGCTAGGCAGAGCGCCCCTGCTGTGGCATGAGACTGTCATGTTCGGAATCGACCTCTTTGACGCAGCTTTGTTGCCCTCCATGTTTGTCGCGCTCGCGGCGGGCATCGTGTCCTTTTTGTCGCCCTGCGTTCTCCCCATCGTGCCACCCTATCTGGCCTACATGTCGGGGATTTCCATGGGCGAACTGACGGGCGGCGGACGCGCGTCGCGCAAGGCGATTGCCCCTGCGCTGATGTTCGTGCTCGGACTGTCTACCGTGTTCCTGTTCATGGGCTTTACGGCCTCGGCCTTCGGGATGTTTTTCCTGAAGAACCAAGCGCTTTTCGCGAAGATTTCCGGCGTGGTGATCATCATCCTCGGCCTGCATTTCCTGTCCGTGTTCCGCATTCCGATCCTTGATCGTGAGGCGCGGTTGGATGCGGGGGATAAAGGCGGCTCGGCTTTCGGCGCCTACATCCTCGGGTTGGCCTTTGCCTTCGGGTGGACACCCTGCATCGGGCCGCAGCTTGGCGCGATCCTGTCGATGGCGGCGTCTGAGGGATCCGTGTCGCGCGGCACGACGCTCCTCGCGGTCTATGCCATCGGGCTTGGCCTGCCGTTCCTTCTCTCAGCGATCTTCATCACCCGCGCTGTGGGCCTGATGAACAGGCTCAAACGCCACATGGCTCTGATCGAAAAGGTCATGGGCGGATTGCTCCTGTTCGTCGGTCTCATGATGCTCACCGGCGCGTTTTCGCGGTTCTCCTACTGGCTGCTGGAGACCTTTCCGGCGCTGAGCGCGCTCGGCTAATTAAGTCCTTAAACTTGCCGCATCCTCACGCTAGTCTGCCGGAAAGATTAAAGGTTTCCGCAGTATGAGCGACAGGGTGCAACAGGTGACACGGCGTCGGGTGTTCTACATCCCGGGCTATGATCCCATTCCGCCGCGCCGCTATCGCGAGCTCTATCGCAAGGAAGGCGCGGCTCAGTCCGACATTTCCGGTTATTCTCTGTCCCTCTCGCCCGCGCAGGGTGAAAATTTCGGCTGGTCTGTCGAGGCCGACATGGACGGCGCGCAGGTTCAGACGCGCTTTGAGGTGCTCGTCTGGTCCGACATCGTCCGCGAGAGTATGGAGGCACGTATTCTGCGCACCTATGCCATCCTCGCGCGGACGGCGTGGACCTATATTTCGACGGGGGCGTTGTTTCGGCTGATGAAGCTCCGGCGCGGGCCTGTGATTGCGGCGCTCTATCCGATTGGTGTGTTGCTCAGCCAGTTGCTCTTGGCGCTTCTTGTCGCGCATGTCACGGGGTGGGGGGCAGGTTTGCTGCATCCGCTGCTGTATTGGGGTGTCGGGGGCGCTGTCCTCGTCGGGCTGCTGCGGTGGTTCAAAGCCATCGACGGCAAGATTTTCGCCTATTATCTGATGCATGACTATGGGTTCTCTGCCCGTTGGCGCGGTGCAGAGCCGCCGGACCTGATCGCGCGTCTGGATCAGTTTCGCGCAGAGATTGCCGCCGCGTTGCATGAGGACTGGGATGAAGTTCTCGTCGTCGGCCACAGTTCCGGCGCGCATCTGGCGGTGTCCGTGCTCGCCGATCTGATCCGAGACGGGGCGACGTCGGGCGCAAAACCTGCGCTGTCTTTCCTATCGCTCGGGCAGGTGGTGCCGATGGTGGCGTTTCTGCCGGAGGCGAAGCGCCTGCGCCGTGATCTGGCGTATCTGTCAGAGCGAGAGGAGTTGTTCTGGCTGGACGTCACGGCCCCCGGAGACCCGTGTTCCTTTGCGCTTTGTGATCCGGTGAAGGTTTCGGGCGTGGCAACAGAGGCGCAGCGCTGGCCCTTGGTGATTTCGGCGGCATTTCGGGAGACATTGTCCGCAGAAAAACAGGCGGAGATGAAATACCGTTTCTTCCGCCGCCACTTCCAATACCTCTGCGCCTTCGATGATCCGCAGCTCTACGACTATTTCCAGATCACGGCAGGGCCGGTGACGTTGCGGGACCGGTTCGCAGGCTGTCTGCCAAGCCCCAGCCGCATCGACACACTGGCCAACCGCTATACGGACATGGCGCCGGAGGAGGTGCGATGATCCCTCCGAAGCCAAAAGCGCGGGCCGAGAAGGTGAGTTTTCGCCAGTATCTCAAGCTGTTCCGCCAAGACATTCTCTCTGCCCAGCCCGCGAAACTCTATCGCGCGTGGATGGCGGAATACCGGACGCCGTTTTTTCGGAGCTTTCTGGTCAACCAGCCGTCGTTGGTGAAACGGGTGCTCAATGACGAGCCGATGGAATTCCCGAAATCCGACCGGATCGCGGAAGGGCTGCGTCCGCTTTTGGGGGAAAGCGTCTTTCTCACCAACGGCGACACGTGGCTTCGTCAGCGGCGGATCATTGATCCGGCGTTTGAAGGTGGGCGGTTGAAGGACACGTTCCCTGCCATGCTTGCGGCGGGTGAGGCGATGGTCGCCGAGTTGGCGGATCAAGAGGGGCCGTTCGACATAGAACCCTTTGCCTCCAAAGGCGCGGCGGATGTGATTTTCCGGACGCTGTTCTCTATCCCGATCACCCACGAGACAGCGGCGCGGGTGTTTTCCGAGTTTCAAGCCTATCAACGCGCCCAGCCCATCCTCAACATCGCGGCGTTTATCCCGCTGCCGAAATGGGTGCCACGGGTCCACCGCCGTCGGACGCGGGAGGGGGCACGCGCGATCCGGCAGTTGATCACTGTGCTGACCGCAAAACGGCAGGCGGAGATTGCGGCAGGGACGGCGCCGGATGATCTGGCGACGAAAATCATGACAACCGCCGATCCGGTGACAGGCGAGACCTTCGCGACTGGTGAGATGGTCGATCAGGTGGCGATCTTCTTCCTCGCGGGGCATGAGACCTCGGCGACGGCGCTCGGTTGGGCGCTTTGGCTCCTTGCGGCGAATCCGGAGGTGCGGGACCGCGTCGCCGTAGAGGCCGCGCAATTGCCCGACGTGCCGGAATTCTCCGATCTCGCGAAGCTCCGGTTCACCAAAGACGTGTTCCGCGAAACGCTCCGCCTCTATCCGCCTGTGCCGATGATGGTGCGGGAGGCGGCGTGTCCGGTGCGGTTCAGAGAACGCGACGTGCCCCAAGGCTCACAAATCGTGCTCTCGCCGTGGCATCTCGGGCGCCATGAACGGTTTTGGGACAATCCCGATGCGTTTGATCCGGACCGCTTCCAGACAGAGAACGGCAAAACCTGTCTGCGTGAGGCCTATATCCCGTTCTCCTCGGGACCGCGCGTCTGCACAGGGGCCGGATTCGCGATGGTGGAAGGGCCGCTGTTTTTGGCGCTTCTGATACGGGCGTATGAGGTTGAAATCGTGCCTGATCGCGTCCCGACGCCTGTTGCACACCTCACCGTCAGGTCCAAAGACGGCATCTGGCTGCGATTGCGTCGGCGTCAGAGTGCTTGAGCGGGATGTTTGTTCTTCGTCTGATCTCTTTCGGGGAACTGCGTCCCTGACTGCGTGGCCCCGTCTTGAGTTCAAAGAATATGCGTCCTAAACATTCCAATACCGCGAGATAAAAGGATTACACGAAATGCCCGCGCCTTCGCCGCTCAAGAAAGATATGATCGACAGCATCGGCAACACGCCCCTCATCCGTCTGAAAGGACCGTCAGAGGCGACCGGCTGTGAGATTTACGGTAAGGCCGAGTTCATGAACCCGGGGCAGTCCGTGAAAGACCGCGCAGCGCTGTTCATCATTCAGGACGCTTTGGCCAAAGGCACGCTAAAACCGGGCGGCACCATTGTCGAAGGAACTGCGGGCAACACCGGCATCGGTCTCGCGCTCGTGGGGTCCGCTTTGGGGTTCCGCACCGTGATCGTCATTCCGGAGACCCAGTCTCAGGAAAAGAAAGACATGATCCGTCTTGCGGGCGCGGAACTGGTTCAGGTGCCTGCGGCTCCGTATAAGAACCCGAACAACTACGTGCGCTATTCCGAGCGCCTCGCCAAAGAGCTTGCACTCACCGATCCGAACGGCGTGATCTGGGCGAACCAGTTCGACAACGTCGCGAACCGTCAGGCGCATATCGAAGGCACGGGGCCGGAGATTTGGGAGCAAACGGGCGGCAAAGTGGATGGTTTCATCTGTGCGGTCGGCTCCGGCGGCACGTTTGCGGGCGTTGGCATGGCGCTTCAGCCGAAAGGTGTGAAGATCGGCCTGGCCGACCCGATGGGCGCGGCGCTCTACAGCTATTACAAAACCGGTGAGCTCAAATCCGAAGGCGGCTCCATCACCGAGGGCATCGGTCAGGGCCGCATCACGGCGAACCTCGAAGGGTTCACACCGGATTTCGCCTACCAGATCCCGGACGAAGAGGCGCTGCCGATTGTGTTCGATCTGTTGGAAAAAGAAGGGCTCTGCCTCGGCGGCTCCTCCGGTATCAACGTCGCTGGTGCCATGCATATGGCGCGCGAGATGGGTCCGGGCCATACCATCGTGACCGTGCTCTGTGATTATGGCACGCGCTACCAGTCCAAACTTTTCAACCCCGAGTTCCTCAAGGAAAAAAATCTTCCTGTGCCGGCGTGGTTGGATCGTGGACCGAGACCCGTTCCTGACGTATATGAAGGTGTATGATCACACGCTTTTTCGTTCGGCTTCTTTTCATCCTGACTTTGTGCCTGCCGCTTGCGGCGATGGCACAGGATACGGCTGTGCCGGACTACAAAGCGTGGGAAAGCAGCGCATCTGCTGCCGAGGATGTGATCGCCAACACCGAGGCGACGAACACCACGCTTGAAGACCTGCGTGACACACTTACTCAATGGCGAAGTCAGTTTCTCGATGCGCAAAACATCAATGCGGCGCGCATCGAGACGCTACATTCGCAAATTGATGCACTCGGCGATCCCCCTGCGGAGGGGGAGACCGAGAGCGACGACATCTCCAAGCGACGTGCAGAGTTAAACGCGCAACTCGATGAGGCGCAGGCACCGGTCAGATCCGCACAAGAGGCCTTTTCCCGCGCAAATGGCCTGATCAGCGAGATTGACGACATTCTGCTCTCGCGTCAGACCGATGCACTTCTCGAATTGGGGCCAAGCCCGCTCAACCCGACTCTCTGGCCGACCGCGTTCAAGGCCGTCACCGCGAGTGGCGTCGCCGCCTGGCAAACGGTCGTCGATAACGCGACATCCGAGACCGGGCAGATAGGGTTGCGGACAAACGCGGCGCTCATCGTCACGTTCCTCTTGGTGGCTCTCGTCCTCGTGGCACGGGGGCCGCGTTGGACGGTCCGTTTCACGGAGTGGATGAAGCAGCGCGTTTCGGGAGAATCCGGCAAGGGCGTTGCGAGCTTTGTTATTTCGTTTAGCCAGATTCTCGTGCCTTTCATTGGTCTCTTCGCGATCACCGTTGCGGCCAATGCTTCTGGACTGTTGGGGCCGCGGGGTGTCGTGCTCTCGACCGCTGTTCCGCAAATCGGTCTCGCGTTCCTGTTTTGGCGCTGGATTGCAGGGCGGATTTTCTACGCCACGGGCGCAGGCGATCCGATCATTGATCTGGGCGCGACGCGGCGCGTTGAGGCGACGACGATGGGGACGCTCGCGGGCATCATGTCGGTGCTCCATGGCGTCATTGCGTCTATTGCGGACATCGACGGCTATGATGCCGGCACGCGCGCTGTTCTGAATTTCCCGCTTGTTGCGATTGCAGCCTTTGCGCTCTTCCGCCTTGCGCGCATTCTGACGCCTGTGCGGCACGACGCCTCTGAGGAGGCTGCTTCCGAACCCACAGCAGAGCAGACCTTCGGTCAGATCATCCTGCGCACAATTGCGCGGGTCGTTCTGTTTGCCTCCGTTGTGGCACTTCTGCTCGGCGCAGCGGGGTATATGTCGGCCTCTGTCGGCATCGTTTTCCCGCTGCTGCGCTCCATCGGGCTATTGGGCTTTGTCGCGATCCTGTCGCGGCTGGGCTATGACCTCTACGCGCTCGTGATGCGCAGAGAAGAAGGGGCCAAGGACGCGCTTGTGCCGGTCCTTGTGTCCTTTGTCATCGTGCTCCTGTCTTTGCCGTTCTTCGCCCTCATCTGGGGTATGCGGGTTGAGCAATTGTTCGAGCTCTGGGTGCGGATTGAGGCGGGTGTGTCGCTCGGCGGCGTTACCATCTCTCCGGCGAGTTTCATCACGCTGATCATCGTCTTCGTTCTCGGTCTTGCGGTAACGCGCCTGATGAAGACGGCGCTCAAGACAACGATTCTGCCGCGCACCAAACTCGATAAGGGCGGGCAGAACGCCATGGTGTCCGGCGCGGGCTATGTCGGGGTGTTTCTCTCCGCCATCATCGCGATTGTGGCTGCTGGCATTGATCTCTCTGCGCTTGCCATTGTCGCCGGTGCACTTTCTGTGGGGATCGGTTTCGGCCTCCAGAACATCGTGCAGAACTTTGTGTCCGGTATCATCCTGTTGATCGAGCGGCCGATCTCGGAGGGGGACTGGATCGACGTGGGCAACGGCAACATGGGGTTTGTCCGCAATATCTCCGTGCGCTCCACCCGTGTGGAGACCTTTGATAAGACCGACCTGATCGTGCCGAACGCGGACCTGATTTCCAATCAAGTGACAAACTACACACGCGGCAATCTGATCGGTCGCGTAATCATTCCGGTCGGCGTCGCCTACGGCACCGATACGCGCAAGGTCGAGGCGATCCTACGCGAGATTGCCGAAGCACAGCCCATGGTCTCCATGAACCCTGCACCGCAGGTTCTCTTCCTCAATTTCGGGGCGGATGCCCTCGAATTCGAAATCCGTGCGATCCTCAAGGATGTGACGGCGATTGTGATGGTGAAGAACGACATCAACCACGCCATCGCGAAACGCTTTGGCGAGGAAGGGATCGAGATTCCGTTTGCACAGCGCGACATTTGGCTCCGTAATCCAGAGGCCCTCACTCCGCGCTCCCGTGCTGCGGAGGTGACGGCCTCCGAGGCGGAGGTCGAGATGGTTGAGCCGAGTGACCTCGACGGCGCCGGTGAGGGAGACTCCGAATGACCGAGGCGCTCTTTCGTGAAGACGCCTACTTGCAGAACGCAACCGGGCAGGTGACGGGTCACACGCCCGAAGGGGGGCTGATCCTCGACCGGACGATTTTCTATCCTCAAGGCGGCGGACAGCCCGGAGATGGCGGCTCGGTGAGCTGGGGAAGAGGTCGTTTGTCCGTGGCCACAACGATCAAAGGCGAGGGGGATGACATCATTCTCATTCCCTCCGAGCCAGCTCCGCTCCCGCCTGTAGGCACAGATGTGCGGCAGTCGCTCGACTGGATGCGTCGCCACGGTCACATGCGCATCCACACCGCACTGCATCTTCTCTCTGTCGTGATTCCACTGCCGGTGACGGGTGGATCGATCTCCGCCAACAAAGGCCGACTCGATTTCCAGATGTTTGAGCCGATCGAGGACAAGGCCGCTCTCGAGGCTGCTCTCAACGATCTGATCGAACGAGATCTGGTCGTGACCGATGACTGGATTTCCGAGGCTGAGCTCGAGGCCAATCCCGCGATTGTGAAAACCATGTCGGTGAGCCCGCCACGCGGGCAGGGGCGTGTGCGCCTCGTGCGGATCGGCCATGGTCGCTCTCAGGTCGATCTTCAGCCCTGCGGCGGCACCCACGTGGCCCGCACCGCAGAGATTGGCCGGATTCGCCTCGGCAAGGTCGAAAAGAAAGGCCGCGACAACCGTCGTGTGTCCATCCACCTCGACTGAGAGCGCCCCCTTTTCATGGGCAGCGTTAGCGCAAATTCGGTCTTTTTAAAAAACATTCATTTTTCTTGAAACTGGGGTTGCATCCGCCTCCGAACCTCAATTATAGACGGCCTCGGACAGGTGGCCGAGTGGTCGAAGGCGCACGCCTGGAAAGTGTGTAGGCGGGGAACCGTCTCGAGGGTTCGAATCCCTTCCTGTCCGCCACTCCCCCTCTTTTGGGGCGCAAATTTCCTTAAATGGTAGGCTTTGATATCACCCGCCCCATACGTCGGTGTTGAAGCCGTGTCGGGAACTGAGACGCTGAACTTCCCTGCATATTGCGAATATAGCCGATGCGCCGCGGTTGGTCATTTGCGACCGCGGAAGCGCAAACCAATCGGGTTCAGAACTGCGAGCCCCAGCGGGGGTGAGCGTCATCAATCACAAGCGCATGGGAGTGTTGACGGTGCCCTTGCAGATGTGGGTGGTCGATCGGCAGGTTGTCGTGGCTATGCTCCACGATTTCCGGATGATGGCTGGGCCAGAGCCTGAGTGCCGCCAGGATTCCCACGATGGAAAGCGCGGCTAAAACCATCAGCGCAGGAAGTGTTCCAAACGCAGTCATAAGCCATCCGGACAAGGGGTAGGACACGAGCCAGCAGGCGTGCGACAGAGCGAATTGTGCCGCGAAAACCGCGGGCCTGTCTTCGGCGTGGGCCGAGCGGCGTAGCAGGCGTCCCGAGGGCGTTTGGACAGTGGAATAGCCCAGACCAATGATCAACCAGACCACGAGCAGAAGAGGCCAACTCAGTCCGATGGTCAGGATCAGCGTCGCAACGCCGAGGAGTGCGGCAACCATGGTCCATGCTCCGACGAGCATCACAGGCCTGTCTGCAACTCGGTCCAATATGCGGGGCAATAGCAGAGCGGCGATCATGCTGCCCGTTCCAAAGGCAAACATGGTCCAGGCCAGAGCGCTCGCGCTCAGACCCAACTCACCGCGGACCAGCACCACTGAGTTCACCAATACCATCGCCCCGGCGCTCGACACCGCGAGGTTGAGCCCAAGCAGTCCGCGAAGGCGCGGGGTTGCGAGATAAATGCGGATGCCGCGTGTGGTTCGGTCATAGAAACCACGTGGCTGCGACGCCTGCGGGCTTGGCAAGAGCACAGACACCACCAGCAGAGCGGATGCGGCAAAACCCGCCACGGTGCCGAGAAACAGGCTGTTGTAGCTCATCACAGCCAACAGGAGCGCTGCGAGGGTCGGGCTGATGATATTCTCCAGATCATAGGCCAGACGTGAGAGGGAAAGCGCGCGGGTGTAGCGCGCCTCCTCTGGCAGAACGTCGGGGATCGTCGCCTGAAATGTCGGGGTGAAGGCGGCAGATGCCGATTGCAGGAGAAAGATGAGGACATAAACTTGCCAAATCTCGGAGACGAATGGCAGGCAGAGCGCTGCTGCTCCACGGATCAGATCGAGTGTCACGAGAAGGGCGCGGCGGTTCACGCGGTCGGCAAGAGCCCCGGCAATCGGGGCGATGCTGACATAGGCGACCATCTTAATCGTGAAGATCGTGCCGAGCACCATCGCGGCACTTTCACCCGCGAGGTCATAGGCGAGAAGCCCCAAGGCAACCGTGGCAAGCCCTGTCCCCAACAACGCGACGACTTGGGCCAGAAACAGATGGCGATAGGTGCGATCAGAAAGAATGTCGAACATTGTAAACCTCAGTGATAGCGGGAAATCGCCTTCAGCTCGTCCCAGTCATAATCCCCGTCCAGACAGTGATCCTTATGGTCATGGATCAGGGGCTGTTTGGCGTTGAGTGTTCGCGGGGCCTTTCGGAGGACCTATGTCAGAGCCCCACGCTATGCTTTTCCGTAGATTTTTTGAACTTTGCTCACAATTTGATCACCCTCTTGTTGGCAGGCCTCGATCAAACGCAGATATTGTCCGTCCAGAATCGTATCTTCGCGGGCAAACATCCCCCAATCATAGTTGATAGGCACCGAGAGAGGGCGGACAGATACACCCTCCAAGGGCACGCCAATCGCAGTGACCGGATCACAAAGGGCAATGCCCAATCCCGCTTTTGCAGCCATCGCAGCACTCAAAGACGAGTTGGTTGAAATCTCGGATTTGATCTCGATGTGATGGGCTTCAAAAGTTTTATTGATTTCGTCCCGGATCTGATATCCGCCGCAAATTGTTGCGGTTCTTTCTGTTTCAAAGGCGGTCAAAGGGATGGGCGTGTCTGTGTCAAATTTACTTCCCTTCTGAACCACAGCCACCACGCTACACTCGAATTTAGCCAGACATTTCAACTGGTCCAAATCTTTAGAGTAGGCCGAAAACCCTACGTCTGCTGTGCGATGACGCAATGCATGCATCACGCGGGCAGAGGTTGTCGTTTCCACATAAATGAAATCCGGCAGGATGTCAGACACCCGCGACAGAACCGGCCCAACCAGCCCCGCAGACATCGTGGGTGTGGCGACCAAATCAATCGCCGGCATCTTCTCATCCCGAATGGCGTGTGCGCGTTCGGTCAGATGCGACAGACTAGCCATAACGCGTTGGGATTCTTCGTAAAATTTAATGCCTTTTTCAGAGAGGGAGATTTTAGGACCATTGCGGTTGAACAAGTTGAACCCAACCCGGTCCTCCAGGTCGCGGATCATGCGAGTGACTGAGGGTTGGCCAACGGACAATTTTTGTGCAGCGGCTGTCATAGAGCCGCATTCAACAACCGCAGCGAATGCCTCCATTGAGCGAATGTCGGGCCGTCCATTATTCATTATTGACATATTTAAAATCCCATCATTACATCTAAGCATCGTCGCTCTCATACCATGCATTTAAAGCATAATGGGCTGCTTGGCGATTGATAAGTGTTTCGTCGGATGAATATTCCAAAAAATGGAATGCAGTCCGCCTCATTCATACTGCCAACGACCGAGAGGTCGTTCGGCGCCTCTTTGGGAAAACGTCGTAATGAAAATGTCCGCAATCGATCAACAGGGTTTGGAAACTCTCGAGACACGCGTCAAAAATGATCTCTCCCTGTTGTGCTATCCAGGAAAACAATGGGTGTGCCCGAAAGAGGGAGTTGCAGACGTTATCATCATCGGCGGCGGGATGTGCGGCATGGTGGCCTGGTTGGCTCTCACCACCGGCGGCATCGATAATATCCGTTTTTTTGATCGCTCCGAGGCCGGGTTCGAAGGTCCGTGGCTTGAGTACGCGCGCATGGAAACATTGCGTTCCCCCAAGACCCTGACCGGACCTGCCTTCGGCCATGGCGCGCTGACATTTCAGGCCTGGTACCGTGCTCAATTCGGCTTCGAAGCATGGGAAGAGCTCGATAAAATTCCACGCACAATGTGGGTTGAGTATCTCCGCTGGTATCGGTCTGTTTTGGACATCCCGATCGAGAATAATGTCAACGTCGACCGTGTCGAACCCGAGGGAGACCTGCTTCGTCTCACCCTGTCAGGGGCGCAAAACGGGCAGGTTTTGACACGCAAACTGGTTTTCGCCACCGGACGGGACGGAACGGGCGGTCCCAATATTCCTGGCTTTGTCAAAGATTTGCCGCGTGATCTCTGGGCTCACAGTGCTGACGCAATTGACTTCAGCGCTTTGAAAGACAAACGCGTTGCCGTGATCGGGGTTGGCGCGTCTGCGGTAGATAATGCTGCGGAGGCTCTGGAGCATGGTGCTGCCGAAGTTCGTCATCTCATCCGTCGCGAAAAAATGCCGACGATCAATAAGATGATGGGGATCGGCAGCTTTGGCTTCACCGCCGGATATGCCGCGTTGCCGGATGAGTGGCGCTGGCGCTTTATGCAATACAGCTTCGCGACCCAAACTCCCTCGCCGCGCGGGTCTACCCTGCGTGTGAGCCGCCACCCCAATGCCTATTTCCATTTCGGAAAAGCCACCACGCGGATCGAGAAACTGGATGAAGGCGCTCGCATTCACTTCGCGGACGGGACACATTATGACACGGATTTTGTAATCCTCGGGACCGGATTTGTCATTGACCCCATGGCCCGCAAGGAATTCGGCGACACGGCAGGCGAAATCCTCTTGTGGCAGGACGTCTACACCCCGCCCGAAGACGAGAAGAACGCCGACCTTGGTCGTTTTCCCTATCTCAACAGCGACTTCACGTTCCGCGAGAAAGTGCCGGGCACAGCGCCATGGCTGAACAATGTCTACTGTTTTAACTACGGCTCCTCTGCAAGTCTCGGCAAAGTCAGCGGCGATATCCCGGGGATCAGTGAAGGGGCGGCGTGGCTTTCCAAAGCGATCGCTGCCTCCCTCTATATCGAAGACGTCGATGCCCATTGGCAGGCGATGCAAGACTATGACTCGCCGGAACTTTTGGGAGACGAATGGGAAGCAACAGACCTCCCGGTGCCGTCTTTTGAAACGGAGGGTGCAGGCAAATGAGCTTTTCACAGATCACCACACTCACCGCATCAGGCCTGGATATGACCTCCGATTTGGCGCGGGTTATTTCTGCGCGCAGCAACATCCTCGAGATGACCCAGGACGCAGAAGACGCCGTCTTGCGCCCGAGCGACTATGGCGCCTTTCCACATGATCTGCGTGCCGCGTTGGCAGCGCGGATTGCGCGCCGGTCCAATGACGAAAAGCTCGCGGTGCATTATGAAGTGGCCGCGGGTGACTATGCCGCCTTGGCACGCCCCGAGGTCTCAGGTGAAGAGCAGGGCCTCACAACGGTTCTGAGCATTGTCGATCTCGTGGCAAATGCTCCGAAGGACATTTCCGCCGATCATATTGCCGCACTGCAAAGCGCGGGGATCAGTGATCCAGACATCGTCCGGCTTTGCGAACTGGTGGCCTTCATGGCCTATCAAATTCGCGTCGTCTCCGGCCTTCGACTGATGCAAGGAGAAACCGCATGACCCGCATTGTCCACAAATTCACCCGCCGCGTTCCTGACTGGCAGCCACGTGTTAAACCCGTGGATCTGGCCGAGGCCACACCTGCACAGCTTGACGCCCTGAAGGTGACGCCCTCGAACACGAAGGTTTCCGCCTATGTCCTGACATTGGCTCATGATGTCGAAAGCCTGTCGGTCCGTTCGCCGCTCTTCAACGCAATCATGTATGACAAAGGCGGGATGTCCCGCGAGGAACGTGAGCTTGGCGCATTGGGGGCCTCCATGGTCAACCGCTGCATCTATTGCGCGGCGGTCCATGCGGACAGGCACGCCAAACTGGCGAAAGACGAAAGCGTGACGGATGAGCTTTTCGCCAATGGCGCAAATGCCAAGTTGTCTCCGCGCAATCGCGCGATTTTCGATTTCGCGCGCAAATCGGCAGAAGCTCCGCCAGCCTCAGATCAGCAGGACATTGAAGCCTTGCGTCAGGTAGGGCTGGATGACGCGGAAATTTTTGACTTGATCCTGTCCTCCGCTCTGTTCGGCTGGGCCAACCGTCTGATGCATGTTCTGGGCGATCCTGTTCGCCAAGAACCAGCGCCACAAAAGGTGTCGGCATGACGCAGGCAAAACGCATAGGTATCGTCGGGGCCGGAGCCATCGGTCTTGGAACAGCGGCGCTTTTGCATCGCAATCAGCATGTGCCGATCCTGTGGTCGCCCTCCGGAGAGAGCACCCGTATTTTTGAGACAGAGAGCTTAAGCGTTCACGGAGTTTTTGAGGCGGAGTTTGCGCCTGAAATCGCTGGGTCCGCAGAGGAACTCGTTCAGAAGAGTGACGCTTTGCTCCTCGCGCTGCCTGCGACTGGGCACAAAGCCGTCATGGACAGCCTCGCGCCCTACATCCGCGACGGGCAGCATATTCTCATTTCATCCCACGCCTCCTTTGGGGCGTTGTATCTGACCAAGCGTCTCGCGGAACGCGGCGTTGCGGCGCCTGTGACCGCTTGGGGGACGACCATTGTCTCCGGTCGACGCACCGACAGTTCCGTGCGGGTGAATACGGTGCGCGGTCAGGTGGATCTCTGCACGGTGCCTGAAACAGACAGTCAGGCGGCACTGGAGCTCTGCCAAAATCTATTTGGCGATCGTTTCACCCCACGTGACGGGCTTTTGGCGATCACCTTGTCCAACCTCAATCCGCAAAACCATCTTGGCATTGCTCTGTGTAACATTACGCGGATGGAGCGTGGTGAGGACTGGAGTCAGGGTTTGAACGTCACGCCAAAGGTCGGTCGTTTGATGGAGAAACTTGATCTGGAACGCCTTGAGATTGCGAAGGCGCTTGGCCTCAATGTCAAAACCATTTTCGAACATTTCCACAAAAGCTTCCACGTGCCGGTGGGGCCGATCAGCGAGATGAATCAGGAAATGCACCGCCACGGATACGGCGGATTGGGCCCGAACACCGCAGACAGCAGGTATGTGACCGAAGATGTGCCCTATGGCCTCGCGGTGACAGCCGTTTTGGGCCGCATGGTTGGAAAGCCAGCCGTTTTGCACGAAGCCGGAATTGAAATATTTTCGGCCATGTATGATCGCGATTTCACGCAGGAGAATGCGTTCTTAGACGATCTGAACCTCTCACAGCACACACTCAACGACCTGCAAGAGGCCGCCCGTACCGGTCTTTTGCCTCAGGCCTCCGTCACCGCCTGATCCAATAAAGATACGGACAAAAGTAAACCGACAAGGAGACGTAACCCATGACCAAACTGACCTTTAGCCGTCGCCGCTTCCTCGGCACAGCTGCCGCTGGCACCGCGGCTCTTGCCAGCCCCGCTTACCTGCGCAGTGCGCATGCTGCTGGCGGCGAAGTGAACATCTGGACCTACAACGATTTCGTGCCAGAAGCGTTCAAGAAACAATTCGAGGCAGAGACCGGCATCAAGGTGAATGTCCGTCTGGTGGATGACCAGGGCAAACAGTTCAACCTTCTGGCCGCTGAAGCGCCGAACCCGACCGTGGATATTATGACGGTTGCGGGACACCGTTTCCTTCAGTTCATTGACAACGACCTTTTGGCTCCGCTGGACACCGACCGTCTGTCCAACTGGGGCAAGATCAACCCGACCTTCTCCGAAAGCGACTGGTCCACGATCAACGGCCACAAATGGGGCGCTCCGATCCTGTCCGGCATGGAAGTTCTCGCCTACAACACCGAGCTCGTGAGCCCAGAAGAGGTCAAAAGCTGGGATGTGCTGTTCTCGGAGAAATACAAAGGCCAGACGGCCTATATCCTTCAGGATATGATGTCGATCATCATGCTCAAAATGGGCTACGATGGCAATATGGTCGCCTATCTCGACGATCCGGCGAAAGCCGAAGCGATCGTCGAAGAGGCCAAGCAATATCTGATCGATAAGAAGCCTCTCGTCCGCAAATACTATGACGGCGGTGCGGAAGTTCAGCAGATGTTCGTCAACCAGGACATTGCACTTGGACATAGCTGGAACGGACCTGCCGCAGCTCTGATCAATGACGGTTTCCCGCTCGCCATGACCATCCCGCAAGAAGGCTCCTACGGCTTTGTCTACACCTACAACATCGCCAACAATGCGCCGAATGCGGACAACGCCTACACGTTCCTGAACGCAATCCTCGCCTCCCCTGAGATTGGCGCGGCGATGACAAAGGCCTCCGGCTTTATCTCGACCTACAAAGATGCGTCGAATTACCTGACGGATCTCGAGAAAAAGTCGACGTCTTTCACTGATGAAGAAATGTCCACTCTCAAATTCTTCCGCGCGGAAGCAAACGAGATGAAATACGGGTTTGTTGACCCTGCGGTAGAAGCCATCAAAGCTGCCTAAGCTGGCCATCGCACAGAATTGTTCTGCCCGGCCGCGACGTTGGGCAGAACACCAATAATCCCATGGGAAACGCACAAATGAGCGACGACCTCGCACAACGCACACACACAGGCCAAAAACGTAAGGAAAAGACTGACCTTACCTTTTGGGGCCGTTTGTCCAATTGGGGACCCTATCACCTCATGATGGGGGCAGTGACCGCGAGCCCTCGCCGTCAATTTGTAGTTCTTGCAATCTTTCCGCTGGTCTGGGTGCTGTTCCAAAACCTTGGCCCCATGTTGCAGATGCTGCGGGTGAGCCTGACGGACGCCTATCCGGTCGCGCCGGGCGTGGAACAACATTTCACTCTGGAGAATTACACCAGGTTCTTCGGGGACCAAATTTTCTGGCAGCCATTCTTCCGTACATTGGTCTTTTCGGCTGTTTTCACCTTTTGCACGCTGATCATCACCTATCCCGTGGCATATTTTCTGGCACGCCACGTGTCGCGGCGGAACCAGATGTTGTTCTTGCTGCTCCTGTTGATCCCGTTTTGGGTGGGCGAAATCGTGCGCACCTACGCGATCATGATCCTGCTCGGCAATACCGGCGCTGTGAACCAGTTGCTGAAATGGCTCGGCTTCATCGATCGCCCCATCCCTTTCATGTACACGAGCTTTTCCATGGGGGTCGGCATTGTCTACCTGACTGCGCTCTACATGCTCCTGCCGCTCTATTCCGCGCTGGAAAAACTTCCCAAGAGTTTCAATGAGGCCGCAGCGGACCTCGGGGCGTCTGCTTGGACCCGCTTCCGGCGTGTGACCCTGCCGCTCACGCTGGAGGGCATTTCGTCCGGTTGCACCTTGGTCTTCCTGATCTCGACCGGGTTCTACGCGACCCCCGTGTTGTTGGGCGGGCCGTCGACCACTGTCTTTGCCGAAACCATTGCAGGCTTTTTCCACGTCGCAGGTGATGAATGGCCGACAGGTGCAGCCTTCGCGACCATCATGTTTGCCGCAGCGCTTATCCTGACGGGCACATTCCAGAAATTCATGAACGCCCTCCGCAAAGGAGACACGAAATGAACCGGGGAAATCGCATTCTGTTGTCCTGTATCTATTGGGCCTTCGTTTTGTATGTGTTCGTGCCTTTGATGCTGATGGTGGTGATGGGGTTCAAGGACAGCAAGTTCATCGGCTTTCCGATCCGTTCCTGGACGCTGGAATGGTACACAGGTGTTTTCGCTGACACCGAGGTTCTGTCGGCATTCGGCTACTCTACCTCCATTGCGGTTTTGTCCACGATCATCTCCATCGTCGTCGGAACATGGATCGCAATTCTTTTGGAGGGGCGGAAATTTGTCGGGCGGAATACAATTTATGCGCTGACAATCCTGCCCGCGCTTATCCCCGGAATCATCTCTGCTATCGCCTTTCGCATCTATGCGCGCTGGTTGGGAATTGAGCCCGGCATGGGGGCGATCGTTTGGTCCCACGCGGTCCACAACGTGCCGTTTGTTGTGCTGGTTGTGATGGCGCGCCTTTCGACCTTGCCCAAAACCCAATTGGAAGCCGCGCGTGATCTGGGCGCAGACCCATTCATCACGTTTTTGCGGATTACCCTGCCGTATCTGGTGCCAGCCATTTTGGGGGCGAGCATTTTCTGCCTGCTTCTGAGCTTTGACGACTTTGTCCGCTCATTCTTCCTCGGTGGCTATGAACCAACACTCCCCGTCCTGATCTTTGCGAAGCTGAAATCAGGCATGTCTCCCGAGATCAACGCTATCGCGACCGTTGCCCTTCTCCTCACGGGTGCCATCGGCATCTGGGCAGAACGGTTCACCCGCCGCCTGAACAAGGATTAAACCATGATTGATACCAACCCACTTGTGCGTATCGAAAACGTCACGAAAGCTTTCGGCGACACGATCGCTCTGGACGATCTGAGCCTGGATATTGCACGCGGTGAATTTGTGACCTTTCTCGGGCCATCCGGATGCGGCAAGTCCACCACCTTACGTATCCTCGGTGGATTTGAGCGCCCGACACGGGGGCGTGTGCTCTTGAATGACGAGGATGTCACCAATCTTCCTCCGGAAAAACGTCATGTGAACATGGTCTTCCAGGATTACGCCTTGTTCCCGCATATGACTGTCAGCCAGAACATCGCCTTCGGTCTTGAACTGAAAGGGTTGCCCAAAAAGGACATTCGTGCTCGCCAGGACGAGATCATGTCCTTTTTGGAACTGGACAGCTATGGCGATCGCTACCCCGCGCAATTGTCGGGGGGGCAACGGCAAAGGGTTGCTCTTGCGCGGGCGTTGGCTCCGGATCCTGCCTTGTTGCTTCTGGACGAGCCGCTTGGCGCGCTGGATGCAAAGCTGCGTGGTCAGGTCCAACAGGAACTCAAGGCCATTCAGCGGCGCACCAACAAAACCTTCTTCTTCGTGACCCACGATCAGGACGAAGCTCTGACCATGTCGGACCGGATCGTGGTGATGAACAAAGGCAAAGTCGAGCAGGTGGGCACGCCGGAGGATCTGTATTTCCGTCCGGCCACCCAATTTGTGGCGGAGTTCATTGGCGACACCAATTTCTTGAACGGCACATTGGTTGGTACGGAAGGCGACGATGTGGTGATGGATTGGTTCGGGCAGACCTTGAAAGGCAGTGCACATGGCGCGCTACCGCAAGTCGGTTCTGAGATCACTGCATCTATCAGGCTGGAGAAGTTGAACTTTTTTGACGAAAAGCCTGACATCAATGCCGTGAAAGGCAAAGTGATCGACAAGACATTCCACGGCAGCCGTATGTCCGTCGAAGTCCTTCTCGAACAAGCACAGGGTCTCAAGCTACGCGCATTCGTGGATACCGAAACAGGACAATCTCTCGGGGCTGATCCGGTTTGGATCGGGTGGGACAGCCAAAGCATGGCCGTCCTCCGCGACTGATGCAGCGCATATTTCGTTCAACCCTGGCCTAAGAAACGGACTTCAAATGTCTCTCGATGTGTTCAAGCAGTCTCTTGATGAGGATGATATCGTTGCTTCCCTGCAGGCGGGGCTCATTGGTGAGGGGACCAAATTGCCGGGCCTGTTTGGCGACGTCGCGCTCACTTACGCGGATTTCGTGGCCTCTGGCCGCGCTCTGACGCAGGTCGAGGATTATATCCGCAATCATGTGCTCCCCTATTATGCCAACAGTCACACCGAAGCGTCTTTTTGCGGTCAGTATATCACCCGATTGCGCGCAGCAGGTCGCGCGGAAATCGCCCGTCTCACCAATGCACAGGATGGATGCTCGGTCATCTTTTGCGGCTCCGGTGCAACGGCAGGGATCAATCGGCTTGTGACACTGTTTGGCGTCAATAATGCCGAAAACCCCGTCGTGTTTATCGGACCCTACGAGCATCACTCCAACATCCTCCCTTGGCGGGAAAGCAAAGCGACGGTTGTCGAGATTCCGGAATCCGCAGGCGGAGGGCCTGATCTCGAAATGCTGCAAAGGGCGCTTGAGGCCCACAAGGACGCAGACCTCAAAATCGGAAGCTTTTCCGCCGCGTCCAATGTGACCGGCGTCATCACCGATCCGGACCCCGTGACGCGCCTTCTCAAATCGCATGGGGCGCTGTCCGTGTGGGATTACGCGGGGGGTGCGCCTTATCTTCCGATTGATATGTCCCCTGCGGACGATTGTCAGAAAGACGCTGTTGTGGCCTCCCCCCATAAATTTCCCGGTGGGCCAGGTGCGTCGGGTCTTTTGATCGTTAGAGACGACGCAATCACCGTGACAGCTCCCACATGGCCCGGCGGCGGCACGGTGTCCTTCGTGTCCCCGTGGACCCATCAATACAGCGGAAATCTGTCATCTCGCGAAGAGGCCGGAACCCCCAATGTGATCGGTGACATTCGTGCCGCACTCGCCTTTGTTGTGAAAGACATGGTCACGCAGGACTTTATTTCCAAACGCGAAGCCGAGCTCAATGCGATGGCCTTCGCAGGTCTCAAAGATAATCCTCAGTTGACACTCTTGGGTGTAGATCGCCCGCATCGTTTGCCTATTTTTTCGTTTTTGGTCAAACGCAAGGACGGCACGCGATGCCATCACCAATTGTTCACAAGGATGCTCAGTGACATCTACGGTATCCAAGTGCGCGGTGGATGCGCTTGCGCAGGGCCCTATGCCCATACCCTGCTCGAGATCGACGCAGACGCGTCCGACACCCTTTTGTCCGCAATTCTCCAAGGCAAGGAATTGGAGAAACCCGGTTGGGTGCGACTGAATTTCAGCTACCTGATGAGCGATGAACAAGCGCACTTCATTATCGAGAGCATCAACGAACTCACGGCCCGCCTCGATGAATTCGAGTGCTATTACGCCGCAGATGCGTCAACGGCCCGTTTCTCGAAAATCGAACCTGCTGCGTGACGGCGGCATCAGAAGAACCGTGTTAGAGGCGGGGAGGGCGATGCGCCGTTTCCTATACCTACGAGGTTTGCAGAAATTCTCCGCCTCGTAGGTCTCTCTCTTTAACCGGCCCGTTCGGAGCGCAGCCTTAGCTCAAGATCACGTCCGAAGCAGAACCACACCGCCGCTCTTTCTGAGTGGCGGTGGGTCTGCGCGACCTGAGGGAGAGGGCCCCTGTCTCTGCCGAGACTGATTTGAACGCGTCTGCCAGCATCTCATTGATGTCTACGACCCGTCTGACAGCAATGCACGGGCATACCGCGTGCGCGGATCGTCACCTGTTCGTGGCGTCTAGATGACCAGACCAAGCGATTGCAGATGCTTGAATCCTTTCGGGATGTCCTCAGCATGTTCGAGTTCCAGCACCAGATGCGGTGCGCTTTCGCAATCGGCGAATGCACGGAAGACCGCAGCCCATTCAATCTCACCCTCACCTGGAGCCCAGTGGCGGTCTGCGTGGCCGTCGAGGTCCTGAATGTGGACGTGCTGCAACTGGTGCCGAGCATCGCGGACAAAGTAATCTACCGGCGGAGCGCCGGACATGCAGCGCGCGAGATGGGCGTGGCCGGTGTCGATAGAGAGGGCGATCGCGTCGGAATTGAAACTGTCGACCATGGCGCGGCGCGTGGCGGGATCGACGTCATGGATGTTCTCGATCACGAGGGTAATCCCCATCTCTTCCGAAGCCTTTACCACTGGGACTAGGGTCTCGTGAATGCGCGCGAGTTTCGCCTCTGCGTAGCCGCGCGATGCCAGACGGTTGTTTTGATACCAAAGCGTGTAGGGTGAATGGAGCACCATCTGACGCGCGCCGATCCGGTCAGCGGCTTCGAGAGCTTTCAGGAACCGCGCAGTGATCAGGGGCCGCAACTCGGCATCCTTGTTGTCGATGTCGAGGCCTTCAAAGGGACCATGGATGCCAACGCGACCGCTATGCCCGTCCAAAGCCGCCTTCGCGGCCGCGATGCGATCCTCGAACTCGTCCTTGAGGGACGCGTAGCCCATGAAATCTTGAATCTCGATATCGCGCTCGGCCTCGAACAGCCAATCACGGTGGTCGGCGATCTGCGCCGTCGTCAGACAGGCGCCGATTTTGAGAGGTTGCATGGGTGTCTCCTTGGATCGGGGATCAGAAAATAGGTGGCAATCGCGCCGCACAGGCAGGCAGCCATGGCGGCGAAAGACCACCAGCCGCCGAACCGTTCGGCGATGAGGGCAAATACAAAGGGGGCCGAGGCGTTGACCGACATTTGAACGAAGGAAATCCAGCCGAGGCGCGCGCCGTAGCCGCGCTGACCGAAGAGGGCGAGGGGGAGCGTGCCGCGCGCGATCGTCTTGATCCCGTCGCCCATGCCATACAAGGCGGCAGCAATGACGAGACCGGCAAAATTCGCCCCCGCAGTCAGAAGCACAGCGAACCCTGCGAACATCAGGCCCATAGCCAGCGCATAGGTCATGAGCGGATAGAGTTTCCGGCTCACGAGCATCTCGAAGCCGCGACCGACCGTTTTGAACGGCCCGATGACGGCGCCGGCAAAGGCGGCGGCTGTCGCGGTGTGGCCGAAATCCTGTGTGTTCGTCACCCAGAGCGTCATGATCGCGCCCATGATGTAGCCGGAGAAGATGAACGAGATGATCATCCACAGCATCCCGCGTTTACGCGCGGGACCGTGAAGTTCCGGCCAGTCCGTCTCAAGAGGCCGTGCAATATCGTCCGGGCTCTTTTGTGGGCCGGATAGGACAAACGCATGGATCGGAACACAAAGTATGAGAACCAGTGCCCCGAGCACGATCCAACTGCCTTGCCATCCGAGCCGTGTTTCGAGTGCGAGAGTGAGCGGCCAGAAGATCGTTGAGGCCACCCCTCCGAAAAGCGTGATGATCGATATGGCGCGTGCAGGGGGAACGGGGCTTTTCAGCCGCGTGACGGCGGCGAAGGCAACATTGTAGAGCACGAACATCCCCGCGCCCTCGGCAAAAAGAATGGCAAAAAACAACTGGGTCCGGTTTTCCACGAACGACAGCGCGACAAGTGCGCCGCCCGCGATCAAAGACCCGAGGGTCATGACCCAACGCCCGCCGAACCGGTCCACGAGATGCCCCGCGACGGGGGAGACGAGACCGCCAAAGAAAAGCGCCAGAGACAGAATGCCGAAAACGGTGGAGAGAGACAGCCCGAACGCGTCCGCCATACGCGGTAGAAGCACCGCGTAGGCATACATCAGCGTCCCATACCCGAGGATTTGCGTGATCCCGAGCCCCACCGAGGGGAGGTAATCTATCGGCCGCGCTTTCATCCGGCGCACATAGGATCAGCCGACCTGACGCCCGTGGCACCAGACACCGCGCACAACCGGCGTGCCTTCGATCCGCGCGACGCGGACGAGATCGGCGTGGCAGCCTTCTGCGATGCGACCACGGTCGGTGAGGTTCACGGCATTGGCTGGCGAAGAGGTCACACAGGTGATGGCACGGGCAACATCATCCCAAAGGTCGGCCAGAAGGAAGGCAGACGACAGAAGCGCGTAGGGCACGTAGTCGGAAGAAATGATGTCGAGAAGACCGCGTTCTGCGAGTTCATGCGCCGCGACATTGCCCGAGTGAGAGCCACCACGGATCAGGTTCGGCGCGCCCATCATCACGGCGATGCCGTGCAGTTTGCAGGCCTGCGCCGCTTCGACCGTGGTGGGAAATTCCGCCACACGCACACCGTTGGCGCGGGAGGTTTCCACCTGATCTGCGGTGGTGTCATCGTGAGAGGCGAGCACAGCGCCGAGACGCGCGGCTTCCCTGACGGTCGCGACTTCGTGCTTTTCGCCATAGGTGGCGCGCAGGGTCAGGAGGTGATCCACGTGCTCGGCAAAGTCGTCATCGGTCATGCCGCGCTTTTTTTGCACATAGGTCTTGAGGGCCGAGAGGTCGCGGAACTGCCGCTGCCCCGGCGTATGGTCCATCAGGGACACGAGGCCAACACGGTCCTCTGCGGTGAAATCGGCGAACTCCGCTTCGAGCGTCTCGGAACATACCTCCGCCCGCAGGTGCAGGTAGTGGTTGATCTTGAGCGCACCTTTTTCGCGCAGGTCCATCACCTCACGCGACACAGAACGGGCATATGGCTGGTAGCCTGCTTTGCCCTCGTGGATAGAACCGATGCGCATGGCATCGAACACGGTGGTGATGCCTGCCGAAGCGAGCTCTGCATCATGGGCGAGGATCGCGGCAGCGTGCGGCCAGTCGACCCGCGGCCGCGGCTCCAGATGGCGTTCGAGGTTGTCCGTGTGCAATTCCACGAGACCGGGCAGCAACAGATCCCCATCTAGATCAATCGCGCCGGCTATGCTTGTCGATCCTTGGGAAACCTCGACAATTTTACCGTCTTCCGCGACCAACGTGCCTTTGATGACCTCGGTCTCGCGCACGATCTGCGCGTTGGTGTAAATCGTCTGTGTCATTTGGAACCTCTGTCTTGAACGGCTTCCCTTCCCATGTCTTTGTCACACGCGTGTGACACGAGGCATGTAGGGCGAGCGGCATGGAAAAATATTCGAGATATGCGGTGTATTATGCCCCGCCGCAGGGCGAATTCGCGGCCTTTACGGCCAGTTGGTTGGGATGGGACGCGCAGGCCGCAGAGGCTGTCGCGCATCCGGATGTGTCGGGCCTGCCTCTGCCGGTCACGGATATCACCGCGACGCCACGAAAATACGGGTTTCATGGCACCATCAAGCCGCCGTTCCGGCTCGTTGATGGCTCTACGCGAGAGGCGCTTGAGGCCGATTTGGCGGCACTGGCGGCGGAGTTGAAACCTGTCATCTGCGATGGGCTGAAGCTGTCGCGGCTCGGGAGCTTCCTGGCGCTCACGATTGATGGCGACACAGGTCCGCTCGCCGAGATGGCGGGGAAGATCGTGCGCGATCTGGACCACCACCGCGCCGCGCCGTCGGAGGCCGAACTCGCGCGTCGCAAGGCCGCTGGCCTGTCCGCGCGGCAGGAAGAACTCCTGTCGTTTTGGGGCTACCCATATGTCATGGACCAGTTCAAATTCCACCTGACGCTGAGCGGGCGCCTGTCCGGAGAGGACGCCATTCAGGTCGAACAGGCGCTGGCACCTGTGCTCGCCCCGATGCTGCCGACCCCGTTTGTGGTCTCCGACCTGTGCCTCTTTGGCGAGGCGGAGGATGGGCGGTTCCACCTTTTGCATCGCTACGCGCTCTCCGGCTGAAGCGCGGAGAGGAAATCGGCGACGGCGTCTTCAATCACGCCGTCGTTGGTCACCTGATAGACGGGCAGGCCTGGCGCGATATCGTAACTTGCGCGTGCGAGCCTCTGCTCGATTTTCTCACGGGTTTCGCGGCCCCGACTGGCAAGACGTGCCGCCAAAACATCGGGCGATGCGGTGATGAGCAACACCTTGAGGTTAGGATAGAGTTCGTAGGCGTGGGCCAAGATGCCACGTGATCCGTTAAAGATCACATCCCGCCCTTCCTCCATCGCGCGCTCAATGGTGCGCGGAACGCCATAGCGCAGGCCGTGCGCATCCCAGTGCAGCGCGAAGTCTCCCGCTGCAACACGTTCGGCGAAATCCGCCTCAGAGACCCCGTCGAAATCCTCACCGCCTGAATTCGACGGACGCGTGATGACGCGGCGCGCTTTGTAGAGGTCCGGTCTGGCCTCCATGGCGGCGTCGATCAATGTGTCCTTGCCCGCCCCCGAGGGGCCGACGACAGCGATGAGACGACCGGCCATTACGCCGCCCTCAAAGGGGTAAAGGCCGACACGTCAATCTCACGATCCGCGACCCGATCACGGGCCGGTTTGTCGTGGAAAATCCCGATGATTGCGGCCCCGCGTGCCTTTGCCTCTTCGATCAGAGACAGAACCGTCTCGCGGTTTGTCGCATCGAGCGACGCGGTCGGCTCATCAAGCAACATGGCCGGATAAGTATGCGCAAAACCGCGGGCGATGTTCACGCGCTGCTGCTCCCCACCCGAAAACGTCGTCGGCGACAGGCCCCACAGGGTTTCGGGAATATTGAGGCGTGTGAGCAGGTGACGTGCGCGGGCATAGGCAACATCACGGTCGGTGCCGATGGCCAGAAGCGGTTCCGCGACCACGTCGAGCGTCGGCACACGCGGAACAACCCGCAGGAACTGCGACACATAGCCGAGGGTTTCGCGACGCAGCGCGATCACCTCGCGCGGTTCGGCACTCGCAACATCCGTGTCACCGATAAAAATCGAGCCGGAGGCGACGACATAGTTGCCGTAGATCATCCGCATGAGCGTCGATTTGCCCGCGCCGGAGTTCCCTGTGAGCGCCACGCATTCGCCGCGCCCGACTGTGAAGGAAGCCCCTTCCATGACGCGGATGACCGCGCTCGACTGGTTGTGGAGCGTAAAGGTTTTCGAGACGTTTTCGACACAGATCATGGTTACACCTGTAGAACAGAAGACACGAGGAGTTGGGTGTAGGCGTGCTGCGGATCGTCGAGCACTTGGTCAGTCAGGCCCGCTTCCACGACACGGCCTGATTTCATCACCATAAGCCGATCCGCAAGAAGACGCACAACGGCGAGATCGTGGGTTACGATGATGGCAGACAGACCCATCTCCCTCACGAGGCCGCGCAAGAGGTCGAGAAGACGCGCCTGCACGGAGACATCGAGACCGCCGGTCGGTTCATCCATGAACACGAGACGCGGGCCGGTCACGAGGTTGCGGGCGATTTGAAGACGCTGCTGCATCCCGCCGGAAAAGGCGGAGGGGCGGTCGTCCACGCGGTCTTCGCTGATCTCGACACGGTCGAGCCAGTCGATCGCCTTGGCGCGGATATCGTCATAGCGACGGGCGCCGACGGCCATGAGACGCTCACCGACGTTGCCGCCTGCCGAGACAGACATGCGAAGCCCGTCACGTGCGTGCTGATGGACAAAGGCCCAATCGGTGCGGGACAGCATCCGGCGCTCCGGCTCGCTCATGGTCAAGGTGTCGCGCAGACCATCGTCGCGCGTGTCGAACAGAACCTCGCCTTGATCCGGCGTGAGGTGCCCCGCGAGACAGTTGAGCAGCGTGGATTTGCCGGAGCCAGACTCACCGACAATGCCCATGACTTCGCCGGGGTAGAGGTCAAAGGACACATCCGTGCATCCGATCCGGCCGCCGTAATATTTGGCGACATCGTGCACGGACAGAAGGGGGGTGACAGGGGCGTTCATTCTGCAGCCTCTTCAATGGGGGACAGGCGTCCGCGATGACCATCGGCCTGACGTTTCGAACAGTAGTCGGTATCCGAGCACACAAACATCCGCCCGCCTTCGTCATCAATGATGACTTCGTCGAGATAGGTGTGTTCGGCACCGCAGAGATCGCAGGGGTGATCGGCTTTCGACGGATCGAAGGGGTGATCCTCGAAATCGAGGCTGACGACCTTGGTGTAGGGCGGGATGGCGTAGATGCGCTGTTCGCGGCCTGCGCCAAACAGCTGGATCGCGGCCATTTCGAGCTTCGGGTTGTCGAATTTCGGGATCGGGCTCGGGTCCATGACATAGCGATCCTCGACCTTCACCGGATAGGCATAGGCCGTCGCAATATTGCCGTGGCGCGCGATGTCTTCGTAGAGCTTCACATGCATGAGGCCGTATTCCTCAAGCGCGTGCATCTTGCGCGTCTCGGTCTCGCGCGGTTCCAGAAAGCGCAGCGGTTCGGGGATCGGAACCTGATAGACGAGGATCTGATCTTCGGTGAGCGGTTCTTCTGGGATGCGGTGACGCGTCTGGATTACGGTCGCATCGACCGTGTGCTCTGTCGTCGCCACACCTGCTGTATGTTCAAAGAACTTGCGGATCGAAACGGCGTTGGTCGTGTCGTCCGCGCCTTGGTCGATCACTTTGAAACTGTCATCCGGCGTGAGACAGGCGGCAGAGACCTGCACGCCACCCGTGCCCCAGCCATAAGGCATTGGCATTTCGCGGGAGGCAAAAGGCACCTGATAGCCCGGGATCGCGATGCCTTTGAGGATCGCGCGACGGATCATCCGTTTGGTCTGTTCGTCGAGATAGGCGAAGTTGTAGTCGCTCATTCTGCGGCCTCCTTCTGGCTGGCGGCCATTACCTCTGCGCGCAGCTTGCGGACGAGTTCCAATTCGGATTGGAAGTCGACGTAATGCGGCAGTTTGATGTGTTCGAGAAAGCCGGTGGCCTGAATGTTGTCGGAATGCGCGAGGACGAATTCTTCGTCTTGGGCGGGGGCGCCCACGTTATCCTCGCCAAGTTCTTTCCAGCGCAGGGCACGGTCCACGAGCGCCATGGAAATCGCCTTGCGCTCCGTCTGGCCGAACACCAACCCGTAGCCGCGCGTGAATTGCGGCGGCTCGGACTTGGAACCAGTGAACTGGTTGACGGTCTCGCATTCGGTCACTGTCATCTCGCCGATGTCGATGGAGAAGCCGAGCGCTGAAATGTCCATCTCAACCGCGACTTTGCCAATACGCAATTCCCCGACGAACGGGTGATTGCGCGCGTATCCACGTTGGGTCGAATAGGCCATCGAGAGCACAAACCCTTCGTCGCCACGCGTCAGCGCCTGAAGGCGCAGGGGGCGGTTGGCGGGGTATTCCATCGGCTGGCGGGTAAGGTCGGGGGGGGTGCCCTCAGTCCGCTCTTCCGTCTGGATCATGCCCTCGCGGTTGAGATAGTCCGTGACCCGAGGCATATCCTGCGCCTCGGTTTCACGGATGGGAGCCTCCGGCAACTCACCTTCTGCGGCGAGTTTGAAATCCAGAAGCCTGTGGGTGTAGTCGAACGTCGGGCCGAGTACCTGTCCGCCGGGGACGTCCTTGAACGTCGCGGAGATGCGGCGGTCACAGGCCATTTTTCCGGTATCAATCGGATGCGAATGCCCGATGCGCGGCAGCGTGGTGCGATAGGCGCGGATCAGGAAGATCGCTTCGATCAGATCTCCGCGGGACTGTTTGATCGCGAGCGCGGCGAGATCGGGATCATAGAGCGACCCTTCGGCCATGACGCGATTGATGGCGAGCCCGAGTTGTTCTCGGATTTGCTCGACCGACAGTTCCGCGATGGACGTGTCCCCACGCCGTTCCTCGGCGAGCCACGCATGGGCGTTGTCGATGGCGCGTTCACCACCTTTGACGGCAACATACATCAGTCTGCCTCCACTTTGGTGCTGCGCGGCAGGGCGGCGACGCGCGTGCCTGCGGTGAAATAGAAATCAAGCCCGAGCGGGAAAAGGCACGCGTTCATCTGAAACGCATCGATCTCCGGCAGGCCGAGGTGCGCACGGTCTTTGATGCCCGGCCCTGTGAGGGAGGCGCCGTGCTCGTTCAACTCGTCGAGTTCAGCGATGAGCGTCGTGGAGCGATCCGGATATTCGGGGGTGCCGATCGGGAACGTGTTTATTGGCGACAGAGCCTCCCACGTGCCGAGTGCGAAATGCGCGTGCGCGCGGCCAACCAACGGCGCGCCGATGTGAAAGGCGATCCAGTCGCGCACCTCTTTGGTGTCATGCGTGTCCGCCAAATAGAGCGGCGTTTCCGGATCACAAAGCGTGAGCAGCAGCGTTGCTGCCGCCTCCGACACCGGAGCAGGCGCGTTTGCACCGCGCAATTCCATGATCGTGCCGGGACGCGAGAGGACATTGAGAGCGGTGCGGAAGGCGTGTGCGGATTGCACGGGCGCGTTCTCGAACCCGCCAGAAAGGGATTGGATATCCATCAATCTTCTCCTCTGACCATGGTGAAGAAATCGACTTTCGTTGCAGCAGCTTTTTCCGCGCGGGCGGACTTGGCCGCGATCATCGCGGTTTCGAGCGGCGTCAGGACTGCCCTGCGCACCTCGTTCGCGCGATCCGTCTGCATGAGGGCATCGACAACAGCGGCACGTTGGGCGTGGCTTTTGTCGCGCCCTTGCACGTAGCCGTGACCAACCTCGCCGGTCTCAAGTGTCAGGGCGCAGCGCGTTACGGTCATCTCGCCGAGGTTGAAAGGCGCACCCGTTCCGCCCGTGCGGCCGCGCACCATGACGGCGCCGGTCTCGGGCGGCTGGAGCCATGTGTGGTCCGGCAGGGTGCCGAGCGCATCGCAATGCTCTGCGAGTGCGGCGGGCGGTGATTTGGCGAGAAGGCTCAGCCAGGCTTGGCGGGCTTTCTGGTCTGGGGTCAGATCGGTCATTAGACATCTTGCCTTGCAAATTAGACAACTATACAAATAATACAGATTGCCCATGGTGGGCAGCAAGAAGAGTCTTGTGAAACTTTGGTGACGGAGTGTGCCCGCATGGCGAGAACGGCGATCTGGACCTCGATTGCGACAACGCTGCAATCCGAGATTGCCCAAGGACATTACCCGGCCGGAGGCAAGCTCCCGACCGAGGCAGAGCTGGCCGAGCGGTTCGAGGTAAACCGCCATACTGTGCGGCGGGCGATTGCGGATCTCGTGGATCGCGGGCTGGTCCGGACGCGGCGCGGGGCGGGGGCGTTTGTGGCGCAGGTGCCGACCGATTACCCGATTGGAAAGCGGACGCGATTTCACAAGAACATCGCCGCAACTGGTCGTCTCGCGCAAAAGCGCGCGCTCAGGGTCGAAACACGTCCGAGCAACGCGATTGAAGCAGCCGCGCTCGAAATCGCAGAGGGCGCGCCGGTGGTTGTCTATGAAGGTGTCTCTATGTCCGGCGGCGCGCCGCTCGCGCATTTCGAGAGTATTTTCTCGGAAGCGCGCCTCCCCGGCATGGCGGCGGCTTTGGGGGAGACGACATCCGTGACGGCGGCTCTCAAGGCCTGCGGCGTAGAGGATTACACCCGACGGGAAACCCGCATCACGGCGGAACTCGCGAGCGCGACTGAGGCCCTTCACCTCGGCCTGCGCGAAGGCGCGCCGATCCTGCGCTCTGTCTCGATCAACATCAACGCGGACGGCACGCCGGTGGAATACGGTCAGACACGCTTTGCCGGTGACAAGGTGGCGTTGACGGTCGAGACCGAATGACGCGCCGCGCGCTTACTCGTATTTCTCAAGAAACGCCTCAATCGACATGTGCCGGAAATCGTCCAGACGCACGCGTAATGTCTCGTGATCCCAATCCCACCACGCGAGCGCCATCACGCGCTCCGCGATCTCTTTGGGGAAACGCTCACGGATTGGCTTTGCTGGAATGCCTGCAACGATAGAGTAGTGCGCGACGTCTTTTGTCACGACGGCGGAGGAGGCGATCACCGCGCCGTCGCCGATGGTCACTTCGGGTTTAATCACCGCGTTGTGGCCGATCCAGGTGTCGTGCCCGATATGGGCGAGCCGCGCCACGCGGCGCTCGAAGAACTCTCCATCGAGTTCAGCATCATCCCAGTAGTCGCTGGAGCGATAAAGGAAGTGATGGAGCGACGCGCGCTCCATCGGGTGATCCGTCGGGCCGATCCGCGTAAACGCCGCGATGTTGGAGAACTTGCCGATCCGCGCGTTGGCGATCTCTGCATAGCGGTCGCAGTAGGAGTAATCGCCGAACTCGGTGTTCAGCACACGGCTACCTTCACCGATCTCGACATAGGCGCCACATTTGACGTCGTGAAGGATCGCGCCGTCGTGCACCATCGGCTCTTGGCCCAGCTTTGCCATGTTAGGTCTCCTGTGCCTTGGGCGGCTTACTCGCCCTTGATGAGCTTGCGGCGGATCCAGCCCGACACGCTGTCCATCAACATCACCATCAACACGACGAGGATGATGTAGTAGGTAACTTCTTCCCAGTCCTTCTGGGTGATCATCGCCTGCGTCAGAAGGAGACCGATACCACCGCCCGTGATCGCGCCGATCACCGTCGCCGAACGGGTGTTGGATTCGAAGTAGTAGAGCACCTGAGACAGAAGGACCGGCGTCACCTGCGGCAACACACCGAAACGATAACGATGGACCGTGCGCGCGCCTGTGGAGCCGACGCCCTCAATTTGTTTGTCATCCACGTTTTCGAGCGCCTCGGAGAACATCTTGCCGAAGGAACCTGTATCCGTGAGCAGGATCGCGAGCGCACCGGTCAGCGGCCCCGGCCCGAAGGCTCGGGCGAGGATGATGGTCCAGATCAGACCGTCGATCCCGCGGAAGAGGTCGAAAACACGGCGCAGACCAAAGCGGATCGCTTGCAGCGGGGCAAAGTTCTTGGCGGCGAGGAAGGCGAGCGGGAGCGACACGATGGCCGCGCCGAATGTGCCGAGGAAAGCCATGAGGATGGTCTCAAACAGCGCCCAAGCAACCTGCATGTGGCTCCACATGGCGTTGTGCCAGAAGTCATGCCATGCACCGGCAATGTTATGACGCTCCGGATCAATGCGTTCGCCAAAGAGGATGTCGAACAGGGACTGGCCGTAATACGGGCTATCGAGGGTGAAGAAGAACAGCTCCCAACCCGGGAAGTAGTTGAACACTTCGGTCCGGTTGCGGGTGAGGGAGATACGGCCCTCTTCGGTGTTGATCTGCAAACGGGTGCGCGACGCGGAAATCCAGTCGGGGGTCTCTTCGGGCAGGTTCGACACGATGGTGCGGCCGTCAACGCGGGCGTCGATCACGCCGAAGTCGGGGATCGTCACCGAGATGGCATTGTCCGGCAAGAACGTCACCTCATGGCCGGCGCCAAGGTCAATAAAGGTGGTGCTGTCGCCGAGCGTGACCCAATCAGGGGCTTCGCCCTGCGGGTAGGCGCCCTTGCGTTCGCCTTCGATGGCGACCGAGGTCTCGTCAGAGCGGTTGTCCCGCGTCACATGGACTTTGTAGCTCCACGTGTCCGACAAAAGCGTCGCGCCGTTGTCCCAGCGGGCACGACCAGCGAGGCCCATAAGATCGAAGGCGAAGAAAACGTAAACGAAATAGGCGAGGATCGCTGCAGGCAAGGCAAAGGAGATGAGGCGCTTTTTGACGAAGAGGCGCTCCGCGGCATCATATCCCGCGTTAGACTGGTTCGGGCTGAGAACTGCGTCGGACATGTCAGTGTCCTCCTTTGTGTGTCAGCCCGTTGCGGAAGTGGCTGGAGAGTTGGTCGAAGAAGACGATCGTGCCGAAGAGCAGGATGAAGATGGCTGCGGCCTCGTCGTATTTGCCCTGGCCCCAGGACATTGCGTTCTTGAGCTCGTAGCCGATCCCGCCGGCGCCCACGAAGCCGAGGATCGCGGAGGCGCGGATGTTGATTTCAAAACGGAGCAGCGCATAGGAGAACCAGTTCGGCGCAACCTGCGGCACAATTCCGAACCACATCTTCTGGAACCACGTGGCGCCAACAGAGGACAGGCCCTCGACGGGTTTGAGGTCGGTGTTCTCGTTCACCTCGGAGAAAAGTTTACCGAGCGCGCCAACCGTGTGAAAGGCGATCGCAATCATCGCAGGCACCGGACCGCCGCCGAGCACAAAGATCAGGACGAGCGCGATAACGATCTCCGGGATCGCGCGCATGATGTCCATGGTGCGGCGAATGACGGGAATGAGGTGCGGCCAACGCGCGAGCCCACGGGTCGAGAGCAGCGAGAGGAACATCGCGGCGACCGCGCCAAGGAGCGTCGAGGTTGCGGCAATGTTGATCGTCTCAATGAGCGACGGGAAATAGGTGACAAGATGGCCCGGCAGCTGGTCGAGCTTCGGCGCGGTGTCTTGCCATACGTCGATGGGAAAGTCGAAAATGCGGTGGAGACCACTCCAGAACCCGCCGGCATTGCGCTCGTCCGCGAGCATGAAACCGGAAGCCAGAAGCAAAACGAAAATTGACAGCGTAATGCCGCCATAGAGACGTTTGCGCTGCACCATCGCGACGTAATTTGATCGCGGGTCGTGGTCGGCGTAGGCCATGAAGTCTTCTCTCCAAAAATAGGGAAAGGCCCCGCAAAGAGATGCGGGGCCCCGGGTTTACGAACGATCAGCTGGATTTCGCTTTGCGTGCTTCGATGATCGAGATGTAGTTCTCGTGGGAGATCGGTTTGAAGCCGAGGGATTCACCTGCGGAGATGTTGTAGGTGCATTCTTTGTCAGCTTCGAACATACCTTCGATCAGAGCCGTCATTTTCACTTTGACGTCTTCCGGCAGGCTCTTGCGGAGAACAACCGGACCTTCCGGGATCTCTTTGGAGCGCCAGATTTCGGTCAGTTCGTTCATGTCGATGAGACCTGCGTCAACAGCCTTGCGCAGAGCGCCGGAGTTGAAGCCGTCTTCCCATTCGCCTTGGCCGTCAGCCCAGGTCACGCCAGCGTCGATGTCGCCGTTGTTCACGGCAACGATGGTCTGCTCGTGGCCACCGGTGAATTTGACTTCGCCGAAGTACTGGCCGGATTCCATGGTGACGCCGTCTTTGTACTGCGGGATCTCGATGGACGGGATCAGGTAGCCGGAGGTGGAGTTCGGATCACCGAAGCCGAAAGCTTTGCCAGCCATGTCGTCGAGGGAGGTGATGCCGCTGTCTTTGCGGGCAAAACCGATGGAGTAGTAGCCGATGGAGCCATCGACGTTCACTTTGACGAGAACCGGCTCAACAGCTTCCGGATCGGTCAGGAAGGTTTTCGCGTAGCCGGATGCGCCGAGCCATGCCATGTCGATGGTGCCGCCGAGAAGGCCCTGGATCACGCCGTCGTAGTCAGCCGGTGCGAAGAGTTTAACCGGAACGCCGAGGGTGTCTTCGGCATAGGTTTTGAGGCATTCGTGGTTCGCCAGACGGTCTTGGGCGTTTTCGCCACCAAGAATGCCGATGTTGAACTCGGTGAGGTCTTGAGCTTGAGCAGCACCAACCAGTGCGGTGGTTGCCAGAACAGCAGCGAGAAGCTTTTTCATCAGATGTCTCCGTTGGGTTGTGATGAAAAGGGAAAAGTCAGGCGTCGACCATCGGGCGTGCAGCTTGGCGCTGGCCCTGATGGTCGCGTATTTCGGTGGAGGTGGCCGCCTCGGAAAAGTCTGCGGAGGCGCCATAGATGTCGCGTGCGACACCAGTGGTCAGTTGTTCAGGTGTTCCGTCGAACACCATGCGCCCGTCGCGCATACCGATGATGCGGTCGCAGTAGCGGCGGGCCGTGTCGAGCGTGTGAAGGTTCGCGATGACCATGCGTCCGTCTTCGTCATGGATGCGGCGCAGCGCCTGCATGACGGTTTGGGCGTTCATCGGGTCGAGCGAGGCAATCGGTTCGTCGGCGAGGATAACCTTCGGGTCCTGCATGAGCGCGCGGGCGATGGCGACACGCTGTTGTTGACCACCTGACAGGGCCTCGGCGCGTTTTGCGGCATGTTCCGCGATGCCCAGACGTTCGAGAATGTCGATGGCGCGGTGGATGTCTTCACGCGGGAACAGATTGAAGAGGGTCGCAATTGTCGAACGGCGACCGAGCGTGCCATGCAGGACGTTCGACACTACATCCATACGCGGGACGAGGTTGAACTGCTGGAAAATCATCGCGCAGTCGGACTGCCATTTGCGGCGGTCTGCGTTTTTCAGCTTGAGAACATCACGGCCTTCGAACTCGAGAACACCGGAGGTCGCGTCCGTCATGCGGTTCATCATGCGCAGGAAGGTGGATTTCCCCGCTCCGGACCGCCCGATGATGCCAATCATCATGGGACGATCAACCTTGAACGTCATGCGATCAACGGCGGTGTTCGGTCCGAACTTTTTTGACAGGTCCTCAACTACGAGCATTTGTATCCCCAAAATCATTTGCGGGGATATCTGCCGCCGGTTTTTCACCGTTTGGTGACAGAAATATAAATGAATTATGAAGCTGTGCCTGTTTCGACGAATTTCAGAGAAATTTCTGAATGCCCCGTCGCAACCATGCGGGGGCCCCGTATCTCGGGCCGCAGCTGGTCCGAATCTCTCGGTTTCCCGTCACAAGGAGATCCGCGCCATATGAAAATGTCATATTTCGCCGTCCGTCGCGCACTGGCGCCAGATCAGGAAAATTGGAGATAGGACGGGAAATCTGGCGGTGGGGCGATGATTGCCGTGATCTTGAGCTGTGCGATGGTGCGGGCGGACGCTTTGGCCAAATGGGTAGACAGCATGCTCGTTGCCGCCGAGATTGACCCCGACAGCGCGAGTTCGAGCACCTGCCGTAATTCTTGGAGCGATTGCTTGTCTGGCGGAAGGCCGAGCGAAAAGAGAGCGGCCTGACACGCCTCTAGCGCGATGCGGTTGGAGGACGCGTACTCTGCAAGGTCTTCATTGGGGGTCGTGAGAACCACCAGCTCGAAGAATTTCCGGTCGAGCGCAAACCACTGATCCTCGGAGACCTGATCCTGCTTTGAGAGTGAATCTATCTCGCTGATAAGCTTCTGAATGTCTTGGAGCGGCAGTTTGGCGGACTGTAGGGCTGCGACTTCCAGAATGTTGCGCAGCTCGTATTTATCTTTGATTTTCCTAGAGGTTAGCGGTTCAACGACCCAGCGCGATGTCTTGCTCTTCTGGACCAATCCGCGCTCTTGGAGGCGGCCCAGAACGTCGCGGATAATCGTGCGCGAGACACCGTATTCCTCAGCCATCTGGGCTTCGAACACCCTGTAGCGCCCGAACACGGGGCAGCGTGTGACGTGGAAGGCGACGTCATCATAAACACGGAGCCAGCTCGGTTTGCCGACGCTGTCATCGAGGGATGAATGGTCCAGTGCGATCTGGCGCAGGTCCTCGCGTTGTGGTTTTGCGCCCGCGCCCGAGACGACAAAGCCGCGGCCGGAAAAACGTTCGATCAACCCCTCGCTCTCGACGATTTCGAGGGCGCGTTTCAGCGTTGCACGGGACATGTCGAGGCGTTCTGAAAGGGCGCTTTCTTGCAGGACGAGACCGGGCTTGAGGTGGCCGAGCGCGATGTTGTGCCGAACGAATTCGGCCGCGACCTCGAACAGCGGCGCACGTTTGTCGAGGTCTTCATGTGTGTGTTCTGCGACTGGCATCTCGTCCTCGGGTCCAAAAACTCCCTCGACAATATGCGGGTATCGCGCCTGTTGGAAGTGGTTTGTATCTGTGTGCAAAAGCCGAATTGAAAAGCCTGTAGCAAAAAATCGAGTCAAAAAAATAGGCAAATAATCGAGATATATCCGGATTTATTGGGAATTTTGGATCGTAGGCGCTGATCTCCAAGTCATTTAAAGACGATTTTTGAGTGCAAAAATCATTTTTTACTTTACGAAGCCCTGTGAATCGATGTTTGTATCAAGAAAATCGAAAACAGGGGAAAGTCAGTGCTGACGCTAAACCGAGTAAGCCGCAGGTACGGCGAAACGATTGCCTTGGATGGCGTCGACTTCGTTGTTCCGGAAAATACTTACATGTCCCTCCTCGGGGCGTCCGGATCGGGCAAGACCACGCTCTTGCGCCTGATCGCGGGCTTTGAGGAGCCGGATCAGGGCGAAATCTCGATCAATGGGGCGCGGATCGACGGTCAGCCGTCGCACCTGCGCGACATCGGGTTCGTGTTTCAGAACTTCGCGCTCTTTCCGCATCTCACGGTGTTTGAAAACGTCGCGTTCGGACTGCGCCACCGCGTAAATGCACCGGTGAAGAACGAAAAAGAGATCAAGGAGCGGACGGATAACGCGCTCGAACTCGTGGGGCTTGAGGGCTTTGGCCACCGTGCCGTGAGCGCGATCTCCGGCGGTCAGCGTCAGCGCGTCGCTCTCGCCCGCACGCTCGTCACGGAGCCGCGGATCGTCCTTCTCGATGAACCGCTCGGCGCACTCGACGCCAACTTGCGCTCCCGCATGTGCGATGAACTCAAGGCCATCCGAGAACGTCTGAAGGTCAGCTTCCTGCACGTCACAGGGTCGGAGACCGAAGCGCTCATGATGGGTGACAAGGTGGCGGTGCTGGCAGACGGCAAGATCGTTCAGACCGGCGCGCCCGATACGCTCTTCGCCGAGCCTCTCAATGCCGCCTCGGCGCGCCACATGAATGCGTGGAACATCTTTGATGCGAGCCTCTGCGCAGGTCCGGTCGGGCAGGGGGCAATCGCCGTCCGTTTCGACCAGATCGACATCAGCGCAACAGGGCAGGCGCCGGAGACACGTCCGCACCTTAAAGCCAAATACCTCACCGGCGAATTCAACGGACCGACCGCTCTGTCGTTCTTCCGCGCCGAGGACGGAACCCTTCTCCAGATCATTGATCACCTGAGCCAGCCGCGCCTTCCCGACCTGGTCGAAGGCGAGAGCTATGACCTTCATTTTGCGCCAGATGCTGTGCGCCAGTTTCACGGAGCCGCCTGATGACGACCTTGTCGACAGACACCCCGTCCGACACATCCCTGTCGCCCGCCCAGTTGCGCGAGAAAAAGGATCGCCGCCGCGCGATCACGCTGCTGACCCCCGGCCTGTTGTGGATGGCCCTCTTCATGGTCCTGCCCATGATCATGGTCGTTTACGTGTCCTTCTGGACCCAGACCACGTTCACCGTTGAAAGCACGCTGACGACCGCGAGTTGGGAACGCTTCCTCAGTTCCTCGACCTATCTCGGCGCGATTTGGACCACGCTGCGCATCTGGGCCATCGTTTTGATTGCAACCATCGTGGTCGGCTATCCGGTCGCGCTCTTCATCGGGCTCTTTGTGCGCAACAAGACGCTCCAAACCGCGCTTTTGGTGGCCTGTGTGATCCCGTTCTGGACCTCGTTCCTGATCCGCGTCATCGCATGGCGTCCGATGCTCGGGACAGAGGGTGCGATCAACGCGATCCTGATGCAGCTCGGCATCATCAATGAGCCGCTGACCTTCCTGCTGTTCTCCGAATTCTCCGTCCTCGTCGGCATGACCCAGATCTACGTGGTGTTCATGGTGGGACCGATCACCTTCATGCTCGGCCGGATCGATCCGTCGGTGATTGAGGCCGCGCGTGATCTCGGGGCCTCCTTCGGCACGATCTTTCGCCGCATCATCCTGCCGCTGTCGCTGCCGGGTGTGATGGTGGGCGCGATCTTTGTCTCCGTCATGGTGCTCGGGGAATTCGCAACCGCCGCGTCGCTCTCGGGCCGCAAGGTCAACCTCCTCGGCAACATCATCGTGAGCCAGGTCGGCTCCCTCAAATGGGCCTTCGCCGCTGTGGCCGGTGTGGTTCTCACCATCATCATCACCGCCGTTATCGCGCTCGCCCTGCGTCTCGTCGATCTGCGAAAGGAAATGTGAGCTATGGAATCCCGTATCCTCCGCCCCACGCTGGCCATCTATTCCGGCATCTTCCTCCTCTTCCTCTACGGGCCGATGATCGTTCTCGCGATCCTGTCCTTCCAGAGCGCAGACGGCGGCCCGCAGTTCCCGATCCGCGAGTGGTCCACCTACTGGTATCAACACCTCCTCGGATTGGCCGAAACCTCGCGTGTGTCGCAGTTGCCGGTCGGCGATAGCCTCATCCGCTCCATCATCCTCGCCTTCATGACGACTGTTGTCTCGACGATCCTCGGCGTGATGAGTGCGGAAGCCTTCCGCACTAAGTTCAAAGGCTCCGGCCCTGCGTTCTACCTCATCATTCTTGGGATGATGGTGCCCGGCGTGCTCGTCGGTCTGGGGATGGCGCTTTTGTCCAACACGCTCGGCATCTCGCGGGCCTGGTTCGGCACCTCCTTTGTGCTGCACGTGGTCTACACCTATCCGTTCGCCTTCCTCGTGCTCTTGGCCATCTTCAACCGGTTCGACCGGACCGTCGAAGAGGCGTCCATGTCCCTCGGCGTGAGCCCGGCCCAGACGTTCCGCCGTGTGACCTTTCCGATCATCTTCCCTGGTGTTCTGTCCGCGATGCTCTTCTCTTTCACGCTGAGCTACGACGAATTCTCGCGGACGCTGTTCACCGCCGGTCGTGAACTTACCCTGCCACTGGCGATCTACGGGACGTTCTCCGTCGAGATCTATCCGAACCTCTTTGCCTTCGGGGTTCTGACCACGCTGTTCAGCTTCACGCTTCTGGTCATCTACGGCCTGCTGATGAAGCGCTTCACGTCCAAAGCCTCGCGCTTCAAAGGTCAGGAGGAGGGATGATGATTGCTCTCGTTACTGGCGCAGGCTCCGGCATCGGCGCCGCCATCGCCCAACGCCTCGCTGCCGACGGTCACACCGTTGCCGTGAACGACCTGACGCTCGACGCCGCCAAACAGACCGTCGCCGCCATTGAGGCGGCGGGGGGCACCGCCAAGGCCTATGCCGCAGACGTGAGTTCTGAGGCGCAGGTCAACGCCATGGTCGCCCATATCACGACTGATTTCGGCGCGCCGGAAGTGCTCGTCAACAACGCGGGCTTTGGTCATCAGGCTCTGTTCACAGAGATCGAGCCGGAGATGTTCGACAAGATCTTCGCGGTCCATGTGCGCGGCAACTACCTCTGCACCCGCGCGTGTCTCCCCGCGATGCTCGAGAAGGGCGAAGGCCACATCGTCAACATCGCCTCGCAACTGGGGCAGGTGGGGGGCGTCGAACTCGTCCACTACGCCGGAGCGAAGGCCGCCGTCATCGGCATGACCAAGTCTCTGGCGCGCGAAGTGTCGGACAAGGGCGTGCGCGTCAACGCGGTCGCGCCGGGGCCGATCAACACCCCGCTGGTTGAGGCTTTGTCCGATGACTGGAAGGCCGTCAAACGGTCTGAGTTGCCGCTCGGCCGGTTTGGCCAACCCGAGGAAGTGGGCGGTGTCGTGTCCTTCCTCATCTCCCCCGACGCCGCTTTGTTCGTGGGCCAGACGCTTGGCCCGAACTCTGGCGACGTGATGCTCTGAATTCAGGAAATGGTTATGGATCAAATGGATAAACGTGTCGTTCTCATCACTGGTGCCGGTATCGGCATTGGCCGCGCCGCCGCTCTGGCCTTTGGCGAAATGGGCGATCATGTGGTTGTCACCGATGTGCTCGAAGACGAAGGTAACTCTGTCGTCGCCGAGATCGAAGCCGCAGGTGGCAGTGCGGAATTCCAGCCGCTCAACGTGCGCTCGACCGAGGCCGCGAATGCCCTGGTCGAGGGGCTGAACACCCGCTTCGGTGGCATCGACGTGATCGTTGCCAATGCTGGCATCGCGCTCCGCGTGCCGATGTCGGAAATGACGGATGAGAAGTGGCACGAGACCATCGACGTCGATCTCTACGGCATGATGCGCGTGATCCGCCCCGCGCTCCCCGCGATGAAAGAGGGGGCGTCGATCATCTGCCTCTCGTCCATCATGGGCAGCCACTATGGATGGGACGAACATGTCCACTATTCGACCGCGAAATCCGGCGCCATTGGTCTCATCCGTGCGCTTGCGGTGGAATACGCCGCCAAGGGCATCCGCGTGAATGGCGTCGCTCCCGGTTACATCCGCACAGCGCAGCTTTTGAACCCGGGCCATAGCCTCGGGCCGGACGCGGCGGACATCGCCTCTCCATACATTCCGATGAAACGGCTCGGTGAGCCCGCCGAGATCGCGAATGTCATCAAATTCCTTGCGTCCTCCGATGCCTCCTACCTCACAGGTCAGGTCGTCACCGTGGACGGAGGGCTGACCCCCGGTCGCTACTAAGTCGCTCCGGGGGCGGCGAACCGGTCGGCCCCGGATTTCAAAGAAATTCAACATGTCATCAACAGGGAAAAGACTAATGACTTTGAAAACCAACAGACGCACCTTTTTGAGATACGGTGCTGCCGCAGGCGCAACGGCTCTCGGCTCCGGCCTGCACCCGTGGTCGCGTATGGCCTATGCTCAGAACCTCGCGGAGCAGGAACTGCGCACCACCGGTCTGTCTGTGACCGTGCAGGACCGCATCCTCGAGATGTTCAAAGCCGCCTCCGGCATCACCTCCACCTCCGGCACGCCGTCCACCTATCCGGACGCGCAAACCAAAATCCTGTCCGGCTCCTCGGATTATGACGTCTGGGAAATCATCGCCGAGCGTCTTCCGGCCCTGATCGCCACCGACAACGTGGAAACCATTCCGGCGTCTGAACTCACCAACTGGGCCGGTATCCGCGAGACCTTCACCACGGTCGATCCGAAGTGGGATCCGAAAGCACAGATTTCCGGTCAGATTTGGGCCGACGAAGCACAGACCCAGCTCTACATGGTGCCGGCCGTCTACAACTTTGACTCTATCGGTTATAATCCGGACGTGCTCTCCGCCGAGGAAGCCAACACCTGGACCGCTCTCTTTGACGAGAAGTGGAAAGGCAAATCTGGCCTCAACGTCGACCCGCTGATCGCCATCGGTCAGGCCGTGCTCGCCATGAACTCTCTCGGTCTTCTTGAAGCCAAGAACCCTGGCAACCCGACGATGGACGAGATCGACGAAGCCGCCAAGTTCCTCATCTCCAAGAAGAAAGACGGCCAGTTCCGTGCACTCTGGGGTGACTTCGGTGAGCTTGTGAACCTCATGGCGTCCGGCGAGATGGTCGTCTGTGACGCATGGCAGCCGGCGGTTATGGCTGTGAAGGCACAGGGCAAGCCCGCGAAATACGCGACGCCGAAAGAAGGCTACCGTGGCTGGGCGATCGGGCCGTCGATGCTCAAAGGCACGCCGAACCGTGAGGCTGTCATCGCTTATGCCGACTTCTGGCTCTCCGGTGAGCCGGGCATCGCCGTGACCGAGCAGGGCTACTACTCCCCGTCCATCAACATCAAAGACGTGATGGATCCGGACAAATACGGCTTCTGGTACGAAGGCAAACCGTGGGTTGGCGAAGCAGATCGCGGCATCAATCCGGGTGACCTGCGTGACGGTGGCTCGCTCGAAGAGCGCGCGTCCAACGTCGCTTACTGGCACCAGTGGCCGGATGAGTATGACCACCTCATCATGCGTTGGGATGAATTCCTGAACGCCTAATGTTCCCCCTCGGGACAGGCCGCGCATGTTCCCGCGCAGCCTGTCCCACCTTTCAACGACTTTGAGCGAGGGCTGAGCGCATGCTCCACGATCTCGAGCTGATCTCCGTCGGCAAAACCTATCCTGATGGCACTGTGGCTGTCTCGGACTTCGACCTGCAGGTCGAAAAGGGCGAATTCGTCGCCTTCCTCGGGCCGTCCGGCTGCGGCAAATCCACGACCCTGCGCATGATTGCGGGGTTTGAGGACATTACGAACGGCGAGTTGATGATGATGGGCCACAACATGACCCACGTCCCGCCGGAAAAGCGTCCGACGTCCATGATCTTTCAAAACTACGCCCTGTTCCCGCATATGAGCGTGCGTGACAACGTGGCTTTCGGACTGGACATCAAAGGCACGCCCAAAGCCGAGCGCGACCGCAAGGTGGACCGCATCCTCGACATGTTCGATCTCGATGCCTACGCCGACCGCAAAGCCGATAAACTGTCGGGCGGCCAGCGCCAACGCATCGCGCTTGCCCGTGGTCTGGTGGTCGAACCTGAAATTCTGCTTTTGGACGAGCCGCTCGGCGCACTCGACGCGAACCTGCGCCGGATCATCCAGAACGAATTGAAACTGCTTCAGCGCGAGTTGGGCATCACCTTCATCTTCGTGACCCACGCCCAGTCCGAGGCGCTCGGCCTATCGGATCGCGTCGTCGTCATGTCGAACGGCGTCGTCGAACAGATTTCCCCGCCGCGCGAGCTCTATCGCCGCCCCGCGACCCCGTTTGTTGCTGATTTTATTGGCTCTAATGCCGTTATTGAAGGCACTCCGCTCGGCGCGGGCGCCGCAGGCATGGGGCGAGTGGACACACCCCTTGGCGTCATCGAGGGTGTTGGCACAGGATCAGAGAAACTCGCCGCCATTCCGGCGGAGGCCTTCCGCATCGCGCCGCTCAACACGCCTGGCGAATTGCATCTGGCAGGGACCGTGTCGCACCGCCAGCTCGTGGGCGCCGTTGGCCACCTGCGCGTTCGCCTCGCGAACGACCAAGAAATCGCCGTCGAGGTTCACGCCGACCGTCCCGAGGTCAAGGCGCTCGTTCCCGGCACACCGCTCACTCTCGGGGTCGATCCGCAAGCGGTCACCCTCATCCACGCATAACGTTACAACAGGAGAAAACACTCATGGCTAAAGAAATTCTGGTAGGTTTCGGCATCGACGTAGACGCCGTCGCTGGTTGGCTCGGCTCTTATGGCGGCGAAGACAGCCCGGACGACATCTCGCGCGGCATGTTCGCAGGTGAAGTCGGCTCCATCCGTCTGCTCGATCTGTTCGACAAACTCGGCATCAAAACCACTTGGTTCATTCCGGGCCACTCCGCAGAAACCTTCCCCGAGCAGATGAAAGAGGTTGCCAACCGCGGCCACGAGATCGGCATTCACGGCTACAGCCACGAAAACCCGATCGCCATGACTGCAGAGCAGGAAGAGGCCGTTCTCGACAAATGTATCGACCTCATCACTGAGCTGTCCGGCAAACGTCCGACGGGCTACGTGGCCCCGTGGTGGGAATTCTCCAACGTCACCAACGAGATGCTTCTGAAAAAAGGCATCAAGTATGACCACTCCCTGATGCACAACGACTTCTCGCCTTATCGCGTGCGCGTTGGCGACACTTGGACCAAGATCGACTACTCCGCGAAACCGGAAGACTGGATGAAGCCGCTGGTGCGTGGTGAGGAAACCGATCTCATCGAAATTCCGGCCAACTGGTATCTCGACGACCTGCCGCCGATGATGTTCATCAAAAAGTCCCCGAACTCCCACGGTTTCGTGAACCCGCGCGACATCGAACAGATGTGGCAGGACCAGTTCGACTGGGTTTATGAGAACATGGATTACGCTGTGTTCCCGATCACCATTCACCCCGACGTCTCCGGCCGTCCGCAGGTTCTGCTGATGCTCGAACGTCTGTTCAAGCACATGGCGTCGCATGAAGGTGTGAAGTTCGTTACCATGAACGAAATGGCTGACGACTACGACAAAAAGTTCCCGCGCGGTTAAGCCGGAAACGATCTTGTGGCGGACGGGGAGCGCTCTGTCCGCCGCGCTCAATGACTGGGACTGGAGGCGCAGATGTGCTCGCTATGTGGAATTCTCGGATGTGACGATCACTGGACCAACGCCATCGCGCGTCCCGGTGTCTATTCCCGCAACCATGACACCCAGTCCCGCCGTGCCGAAGAAAGCCGCCGGATCAAGGCCGCGAATGCCGTTCTGTCCTTTCGTCGTCTGAAGCTCGACGTCTGGCAGGGGCGCTCCTACGTGGTCGCGTCGCCCACTGGCGGATCAAGCGTGTTCGAGGCGCTGTCGCACCTTTGGCCCGAGGCGGAGGCGCTCGCAGGGCGCGAGTTTGATCCGCTCGACGAAAACCTGATGTCCTGGATGGAGGAACAGCGATGACCACGCCCGTCGTTCTTCTCACTGGGTTTCTTGGGTCCGGTAAAACGACCCTCCTGCAACGGTTGCTGACCGACACGTCAATGGACGGGGCCGCCGTTCTGATCAATGAATTTGGGGAGGTGGGGCTCGATCACCACTTGCTCGACCGCATCGACGACAATGTCGTGCTCCTCAAATCCGGCTGCATCTGCTGCACCGTGCGCGGGGAGGTGGCGGATGCGCTTGAAAACCTCAACAGCCTGCGCGCCCGCGAGGAGATCGCCTTTGACCGTGTGGTGATCGAAACCACCGGCCTCGCCGATCCCTATCCGGTGCTTCAAACTCTGACCGCGCACCCTGTGTTGCGCTCGCATTTCACCAATGGCGGTGTGATGACGACGGTCGATGCGGTAAACGCCGAGTTGCAGGTCGAGCATCGCGCCGAAGCCGTGCGTCAGATCGCGGCAGCGGACAGGATCATCCTCACCAAAACCGACCTCGCCGATCCCGAAAACGAGGCCGCACTGCGTGCGCGTCTCGGGCGGATCAATCCCGCCGCCCGCATTGCGACCACCTTGGACAGTGTTGAGAGCATTCTCGGTGACTTCGGTCCGACCACTTTTGCCACGCCTGTTGCAGGGCAGGGCGATCATGATCACGCCTGCGGTCCCGACTGCGCGGATCACACCCACCACCACGCCCACGGCCATCACTCCCACCACCATGACGACGCGCTCGGTGTGACCAGTTTTTCTCTGGTGATCGAACAAGCTATCGATTGGACTATGTTCGGAACTTGGCTTACGCTGCTCCTGCATAAACACGGTGACAGGATTTTCAGGGTGAAGGGTATTTTGGCGCTAGAGGGTGAGGACCGACCGATTGCGGTGCATGGTGTTCAACACCTCGTGCATGCCCCGACACATATGGAGCATTGGCCCGAAGGCCCGCGCCAGTCGCGTCTCGTCTTCATCATGGAGGGTATATCCCCGGATCAGGTGCGCCGCTCTTTTGCCGCCTTTACCGGTATCTCTGCGGTGAGGGCCGCTGCGTGACCGCAAAGCCGCTTCGCATCCTCACGACAGAGATTCAGCCGTGGCGCTTCCTGAAGGAGCGCGCCGAGGCGGATCTCGGGTTCGAGCTTGAATTCATTGAGATGGATTTCAACAGCGCGCAACGGACCGCTGCGCTCGATCCGACGAGTTACGATGTCTACGACCAGTGTTTTCACAACCTCGATATTGTTTGGTATTGGCGCGCAATCCAGCCGATTGAAACGCGGCGCATCCGCAACTGGTCCGAACTGGACGAGTTCCCGCGTGTGTCGGGATCGCAGGGGCGGCGCGGCATGGGCGATGTGCCTGCATCCCGGCTGTTCGTCCAGCATGACATGACCCTCTCGGATAGCCCGACGGGTCAGATTTCGATGCTGCCTACGTTCTATAACTTCGACAGTTTCGCCGTGGAATCCTCCGATATCGATGTGGACCGTGATGTCACGAGCTGGGCGGCGCTGCTCGATCCGAAATGGGCCGGCCGTGTCGCACTCGTGGATGAACCGGCCATCGGTCTTTTTGATCTCGCATTGGCGTTGTCCGCCTCCGGACAAATGGAATTCGAAGACATGGGCAACATGTCCGTCGAAGAGATCGACGAGCTTGTGGAACATGCCCGCGCTTTGATCATGAATGGCCACCTGAGCCCGTTCTGGCTTCGTGCAGGGGAGCCGGTGGAGCGCTTCCTGTCCGGAGAGCTGAAACTGGCCTCGATCTGGTCGCCGACTATTGTCGAAATGAAACGTCTCGGACTTCAGGTCCGGCAATGCCGCCCCATCGAGGGCTATCGCGCCTGGCATGGGGGCATGTGTCTCTCCCGTAATCTGGAAGGCGAGGCGCTCGATCGTGCTTATGGTTGGCTGAACTGGTATCTCGACGGATACGCAGGGTCCGTGGTCGCGCGGCAAGGGTATTACATGTGCGCGCCCGACCGCGTGCGCGCGCATCTGTCCGAGGCCGAATGGAACTATTGGTATGAGGGACTTCCGGCCACAGAAGTCCTCAATGACAACGCGGGCCGCCCGGCGATCCGCGCCAATCAGGTTCGGTCTGGTGGCTCGCGTCTGGACCGCGCGCGCCATGTGGCGATCTGGAACTCCACCATGGACGAACACAATTACGTCGTGCGCCGTTGGGGCGAGTTGGTCGAACTCGCCGCCTCCAAAGCCCGCACAAGCCGACGCGCAAGCTGAGAGAAAATCCTATGAAAAACGTGACCCTGATCGCAACCGGCGGGACCATTGCTTCTGCTGCGGACAAATCCGCCGGTGCTGTAAACGCTGGTCTAACTGGTGAAACCTTGTTGGCCAGCCTTCACACGCCCCTGGACGGGATCGAGGTGACGGTCGAGAATTTCGAGGCGGCAGGAAGCTATGCGCTTGATCTCGACACCATCCGTCGCCTCTGTGTGCGGATTGATGAGGTGCTGGCCGACGAGCGCGTCGATGGCGTCGTGGTTACGCATGGCACCGACACAATGGAGGAAAGTGCCTTCCTTGCATGGCTCCTTGTGGCCTCCGACAAGCCCGTGGTCTTTACGGGTGCCCAACGTCATGCGGGCCAACCAGACACCGACGGGCCGCGCAACATTTTCGACGCGATTTGCGCCGCCGCCAGTGGTGCGCTCACGGGCGTGGGCGCGGTGATCCTGTTCGAGGGCGATATCCATGGTGGCCGCTATGTGACCAAGGCGCATACCTCCCGCGTTGATACCTTCCGCTCTGTCGGGCACGGAAAGTTGGGAGAGGTCGATCACGGCACTGTCTATCTCTATTCCCGCCCTGCACATGACCGCATTCCTCTGAGCACAGATGCGCTCGATCCGGATGTCGAGTTGATCGCAATGGGTCTTGGAACCACGCCGCGCCTGATGACGCTCGCCGCGGAGGCTGGGGCGTCGGGGTTTGTCCTGTCTGCCTTCGGTCGCGGCAACGCGCCAAAGGGCTTTGCGGCTGCGACTGCTGATCTGGTGGCGCGTGATATTCCGGTGGTTGTCGCCTCGCGCTGTCACGAAGGACGCACGATGGCGATCTATGGCAAGGACAGCGGTGGCGTGACGCTCGTAGGGAATGGCGCGGTGCTCGCGGGAGATTTGTCTGCGGTTAAAGCGCGGCTTCTCCTGTCCGCACTGATTGGAAGCGGTCTGTCGGGGGAGGCTCTGCGGCAGGCGTACGCGCTCTATTCCTGACCCTTCAGAGCCGGATCGGACTGTGCGGCGCATGGAACGCGCTGACATCAAAACAAAAGGCCCGTCCCTAGAAAAGGGGCGGGCCTTTGCGTGTCGGTTGATTTTAGAGACCGGTCTCAGCGGGTCTTTTTGATCCGCGCAACAACGATGTCGTTAAGCACTTTGATCCGGTTCTCGGGACTGTCCCCAGCGCTCTCTTCGAGAGCGTGAATGTCGGCCTCAAATGCTTTGAAGTTGGCTTCAAGCTCTTCGCTCGAGAGCGGAAGACGTTCGTGCAGGTCGACAAAGTTCTCGGCGCTCGTGGCGAGGAAGTAGAAGGCGGCGGCGTGATCCGGCTCTGCCACCGCGCGTTCGAACGCGGCACGGGCGACGGCGGTGTAGGCGTGAATGCCACGGCCTTTTTCGGTTGTGAGATCGAGGAGGAAGGTGAACATCAGTGTCTCCTTAAAGCATCTGGGTTCAGAAGGTGAGGCTGCGGGCGCCGCCATGGGTGGCGGACCATTCAAGCGGGTTTTCCAGAAAAGCTGCGATGATCTCGCGCTCTTCAGGGGTGAAACGGTTGTGCACGCGCGCGACGTCGAGAATGTCTTTCCACGTCGCAAGTGCATGGAGGCGAATGCCGGAGCGGGTCATGGCGCTGCGGGTTTCGGGAAAGATGTCGTATTGGAAGAGCATGAACACGTCTTCCACGACCAGACCGGCCGCGCGAAGCGCCTCGCAGAAGCGAAGTTTGGAGGCGCCGTCTGTCGTCAGGTCTTCGACCAGCAACACGCGCTGACCGGCTTCCCAAAGTCCTTCGATATGAGCCTCTGGGCCAAATCCCTGCGCCCGCTTGCGGACATATTGCATCGGCAGGCCGGTCTGTGCGGCGATCCATGCGGCAAAGGGGATGCCCGCCGTTTCCGCGCCCGCGATGGCGTCGATGTTGTCTCGACCGATTTCGGCATCAATCACTTCAGAGGCAAAGCCCATGAGCTTTTTACGCACCGCAGGGACAGAGATCACTTTGCGAACGTTGATGTAGACGGGACTTGCGATCCCAGACGACAGGATAAAGGGCCGTTCGTCTGCGACCTCGACCGCATGGATGTCGAGCAGCGCCAGCGCCGTGCGTCGCGCGAAATCGTCGCGGGTCTCGGGGCTCAGGGGCATGGTTTGGGGCATAGCGCGAGGCTCCTTCATGATGCCGCCTCCATATAGGTTGAAAGGATGTCAACTCCCACCATGAAATCAGCAATTTCCATCGCCTCATCGGGATTGTGAGAGCCATTGCGATTGCGCACGAAAACCATGCCGGAGGGCACGCCGGCCTGCGCGAAAATCGCTGCATCGTGACCGCCACCCGAGGCCATGGAAAAGGCCTCTCCCGTGACCTGCGCCATCGCTGCTTCCAGACCGGAGACGAGGGTCGGGTCCATGAGGGCAGGGGCAACGGCAACCTCTGTGCCAAGCTCGAAGCGAACGCCGCGAGAGCGGGCAATGTCGTCTATTTCGCCCTTGAGATAGCTGCGCATCTGGTCGAGCGTTTCAGCGTCCTGCGACCGGATGTCGAGGGAAAAGGCGAGCGTGTCGGGGATGCGGGCAATCGCGTGGTGCGCCGGATCGGTGCCGACGACGCCGGAGGTCAGAACCAGATCCTTCCCCGTGTTCAGCAGGTGTTGCCATGTGCCATCGAGGCGATGCATCAGCTCGGCGAAGGCCAGAACCGGATCGTGACGATAGGCGCGCGGCACGGCGCCGGAATGGCCTGCCTGACCGACGCAGCGGCTATCGCGATGGCGGAAGTTGCCGCGAATGCCGGTGACGACGGCGGCGGGGATATTGCGCTCGACCAAGAGCGGGCCTTGTTCGATGTGCAGTTCGAGATAGGCCTCGATCGTGCTTAGATCGCAGATCGGCTCCTGCGCGCTGATCGGGGCGGTGTTGATGCCGAGGGCCTCAAGATACGCGCTCAGTGGGCGTCCATCGCCCTTGTGGCGGGCGTTGAATTCGGCCTCCGGCAGCGTTCCGGTGAGCATTTTCGATCCGAGATAACACGCGCCAAACCACGCGCTTTCCTCGCCGCGCATGGCGAGAACGCGGACAGGGCGGGGCAGAGGGCGCAGGCCACGGTTTGCGGCAATGAGCACCATGAGCCCCGCAATCACACCGGCAAGCCCGTCGTAATTGCCGCCCATCGGCACGGAGTCTACATGGCTCCCGATGACGGTATAGCGTTTGGCGTCCGCATGTTGCGGCAGAGAGAAGACGAGATTGCGTCCGGCGTCCTCTTCGACGCTTAGCCCTTCGGCGCGGGCGCGGTTGGCGAGGTAGTCGAGCGTCTGTGTCTCGACGTCGGAGAACGCAGGGCGGCTCACACCCGCCGCGCCACAGGACAGCGTGCGAATGTCCTCGAACATCTCTGTGGCCAGAGCCGCGAGTTCTTCTGTGCGGTGGTGTTTCATTTGAACACCCCTGCGTTCGGTGCTTCGAGCGTGTTGATGATCTGGTCGAGCGAGATAAGGCCGCGGGATGTCATCCAGTCCTCCAACTCTGTGATCAGTCGCGCCATGACGGTCGGGGATTGGAACGTCGCGGTGCCGACTTGGACGGCGCTTGCGCCTGCGATCAGGAATTCCAGAACATCCTCTAGCGTCGAAATCCCGCCGCAGCCGATGACCGGAATGTCGCAGGCGCGCGCACATTGATAGGTCATTCGGAGCGCAATGGGCTTTACGGCTGGGCCGGACATGCCGCCCATGACGTTGCCGAGACGCGGACGGCGTGTGTCGATGTCGATGGACATGCCGAGCATGGTGTTGGCGACGACCAAAGCATCTGCGCCTGCGTCTTGGGCCGCACGGGCCACTTCGACCGGTTCGCCGGTGTTCGGTGTCAGTTTGGCCCACAGCGGAAGGTCCGTCGCCGCGCGCAGGCGGGTCACGACCTCATGCGTCGTGTCGGGCCGCATGGCGAATGCGTTGCCGTCGGCTTCGATGTTCGGGCAGGAAATGTTTGCCTCAATAGCGGTGACGCCGGGGAGGCTCACTTCGCTACAAAGCTGCGCGAACTCATCGACGGAATGCGCGGAGATCGACACCACAAGCGGTGCGTTGAACGCCGCCCAGTAGGGCAGCATCTCGTCACGGAAATAGTCGATGCCTTTGGACGGAATGCCGATGGCGTTGATCATCCCCGCCTGCATGTCGCACACGCGCGGGGTCGGATTGCCGGTGCGGGTGCCATGCATGATGGTTTTGAGAACATGAGCCCCGAGCACATCAAGGTCGAACACATCCGCGAGGTCTTCGGAGAATGTGCCAGAGGCGGGCATGATCGGGTTCTTGAACGTGAGCGCGCCAACGCGGGCACTTAGGTCAACGGTTTGCAGGTCTCTCATCACATCGCCTCCGAAATGGGGAACACAGGGCCTTCGCGGCAGACGCGGCGTTGAATGACGCGGCCACCCACGCGGAAGCTGCGCACGCAGGCTTGGCACATGCCGAGTCCACAGGCCATTTGCTGCTCCATGGCGATTTCACCGGGAATGCCGTGGGTCTCGCCGAGGTCTTGCAACAGGCGCAAAAGGCGTGAGGACCCGCACGTGTAGAAGGCGTCCACATCACCCTTTGCGATGCGTGCCTCAATCAGCGGGCGCAACGCCTCGGGGGTGGAGCTTCCGTCCTTGTCATGAACGATGATCACCTCGGCTCCGTAGCTCTCAAACAGATCGACGGACATCGTCAGTTCGGGGCTGCGGGCTGAACAGATCGCAGTAAGCTTGCGCCCCTTTTCCCGTGCCATGCGTGCCAAGGGCGCGAGGGTGGCGAGGCCCACGCCACGCGCCACCAGCATCAGGTTTTGCCAGTCATCCTGCATCGAGAACCCCTGGCCGAGAGGGCCAAGCACATTGAAGGCATCGCCTGCGCGCAACGTGGCAAGGCCGCGCGTGCCCGCGCCGGTGACTTTGTAGAGAAACTCCAGCCGTCCCTCCGCTTTGTCATAACCGTAGATGCTCATCGGGCGACGCAGGAACGGGTGCTCGCCGTCGGGCTGCGGGCAGAGGAGCTGAAAGAACTGGCCCGGTTGGCAGTCGAGAATGGCCTCGGGCGCATCAAGTGTCAGGAGGCGATATTCGCCGTTTACGGGGGTGTTGGAGCGTACGAAACAGGTGGCTTCGGCACAGCGGGGCCGTAGCCCCTGCGGAACAGGGACGGACACGGTGGTCGGAATGTGGTTCATTGGTCTGCCTCGGATTAGCCGTAGATCAGCTTTGGAATGAAGAGGGAGATTTGCGGGATATAGGTGATCAGCAAGAGGACGATCAGGTTCACCAGCACAAAGGGCCAGACCCCTCGGATGATGTCCGCAACAGGTTTGTTCAGCGTCGAGGAGGCCACGAAGATGTCGAGGCCGAAGGGCGGCGTGATCATCCCGAGGCTGACGTTGAGCGTCACGAGCATCCCGAAATGCACGGGGTCGATGCCGAAACTCATGGCGACCGGATAGAGCGGCGGCACGAGCACGAGGAGTGTCGAGTTCGGGTCGATGAACATGCCCGCCACAAAGAACAGGACGTTGACCGCGATCAGGAATGTGATCTTGCCCGCGCCAGTGGCTTCGAGAAAGCCGATGATTTCGTTGGGCACCTGTGCGAGCGTGACGAAGAAGGAGATCAGCCCGCCCATGGCCAGAAGCACGAAGATGATCGAGGTATTCACCGCGCTGTCTTCGGTGATCTTTGCGAGGCCTTTGAGATCGAGTGCGCGGAAGACGAACATCTCGACGAGGATTGCATAAACCACGCTGACGGCGGCGGCTTCGGTCGGGGTGATGATGCCGGAATAGATGCCGCCGAGAATGATCACGGGCATGCCGAGTGCCCATTTCGCGTCCCAGATCGCTTTGAAGCGCTCGGACCATGGGAGGCGTGCATCGTGGGACACGCCATCGCGGGCCGCTTGGATGCGGACGTAGACGGAGAAGGCGAAGCCGAGCAGGAGGCCGACGGCGAGACCGCCCGCGAAGAGCTTGGAAATCGAGGTGCCGGTGATCCAGCCATAGACGATCAGTGTGATCGACGGCGGGATCAGTAGCGCGGTTTCCGCAGACGAGACCAGAAGCCCGAGGCTGAACTTGTCGGAATAGCCCGCCTTACGCAGTTCCGGATAGACCATACGGCCCATAGCGGCGACGGTGGCGGGGGCGGAGCCGGAGACCGCGCCAAACGCCATGCTGCCGCCGACGACGACATGGCCCATGCCGCCCTTGGTGTGGCCGACGAGTGCTTTGACGACGGAGATGAGTTGGCGCGCGATCTGGCCGGAGCCCATGAGATTGGCGGCAAAGATGAAGAACGGGATCGCCAAAAGCGTGGAGTGGTCGATGCCGCCCACGATCTTCTGCACCACAGCCGCGTCGGGCAGGCGGGCGTAGAACGCTTCTTTATAGGCGAGGGCAGGGATGCTCAGCACGAGCATCATTTCGAACCCTGCAATCAACAGCAGGATCGCGAGGGCGATGATGAGGGCGAAAATCATTCGGACGCCTCCTGATAACGGTCGATGAGGCCCAGAAGGCTCAGCCCGTAGCGCAGGCCCAACAGAATGAAGCCAGCCACGGGAGCAACGTAGATGTAGCCCATCGGGACGCCCAGAGTGGGGGACTTCTGGCCCGATTTGAGCACGAATTGAACAAGATCGAGCGCGAGCCACGCGATGTAGATGGTCACGCAGAGACCGACCAGATCAATGAATTTCAACAGGATTTTCAGCGCGGGTGCGGGCAGGCGGTCGCGGATGTTGGTGATGCCGACATGTTTGCCCCGCTCAAGCGCAAGCCCGAGGGCCAGAAACGCCAGAAACAGGTTCATGATCCGCACCGCTTCCTCGATCCAGGCAAAGCGGCTGGCGAAGGTGCCGCCGATTTCGCGGGTCACGACGGAGCCGGTGTAGAGAAACACCATGATCAGGAATAGGGCGATGAGAACGGTTCTTTCGACCGTTCGGAGCAGATTGAGAGCTGTCATGAGAGAAGGGCTTTCGATCACCGGAGAAAAGTCTGCTCCGCATCCCGAGTGAGACGGATGCGGAGCGCGGGGGCACGACAGTGGGCCGTGCCCCTTATGTTTTAGAGGTCGCCGGAGGCTTCGGTGTAGATGTCCAGAAGCGCTTGGCCAGCGTCGCCGGTTTTTGCGACATAGGCGGCAGAGGCCGGGCCGAACATTGCATCGCGGAATTTGGCGCGTTCTGCCGTGTCGGCGACGCGCACGTTGGTGCCAGCTTCCTTGATGGTTTCAAGCGCGCCCTCAACGGCAGCGGCTTTGTGTGCGGTGAGCTCAGGGATCACTTCGGCAAACGCATCTTTGATGATGGTTTTGTAGTCTTCAGGCAGACCTTCCCAGAACATCGGGTTGAAGAGGATCACATCTTCCATTGCGCCGTGATCAGACACTACGAGGTTCTTTTGCACTTCGTAGAATTTCATCGCACGGATAGTATCGAGCGGATTTTCCTCGCCGTCGACAACGCCGGTTTGCAGCGAGGTGTAGAGTTCGCCGAACGGCAGCGCGATGGCGGAAGCGCCGAGGGCGTTGAACTGTTCGATGAGGATCGAGCTGTCCATCACGCGGAATTTCTGGCCTGCGAAATCACCGATCGAGTCGAGCGGTTCATTGGAGGTGAACTGCTTTTTGCCGTTCGGCCACAGATCAATCGCGACCATGCCTTTGTCGGAGAAGCTGTCGAGCAGGGCTTGGCCAAACGGGCCGTCACGCAGGGCGGCGGCTTTATCGGCGTCTTCCGGAATCAGGTAGGGAATGTCGAGGACCGACACCAGCGGGTTGAAGCCGCCAAGGAATGCTGCCGGAGCGACAGTGCCCTCAAGCGTGCCGAGCTGCACACCTTCGTTCATCTGGCGCTGGTTGCCGAGCTGGCCTTGCGGGAAGATCTGGATCTCGACGTCGCCATCCGTGCGCTCGGAGACAAGTGCGGCCACTTTCTCGAGGTGGACGTGGCGGCTTTGCTGTGTGCTTTCGAGGTGGCCGATACGGGCCACATAGTCTTGAGCGAGGGCAGGGCTGGCGATTGCCAGTCCGGCTAGCAGCACGGCGGAGAGGAGAGGTTTGGATTGAGGCATCATGCGCTCCCGGTTGTCAGGTTTGGTTATAGAAAGCATAGACCCTTAAAAGCGCAGGGGAGGTCAACAGGAAAGTCTAAAAATTGAGACGAAACTCAGTTTTGACCAACTGTTTTATTTTTGTGGCGCTTTTTTGTGCAAAATTTTAACTCTTGAGACCCTCTCTGGCGATCAGCGCCTCGACATGTGCGGCGGCCTCATGGCCTTTGAGAGAGCTGTTCCACAGGCGGTCGGCAATGCCCTCATGCAGTTCGAGCGCCTCGGGCGCGGAGGTGATGAGGCCAACGCCGATCCGGATGTTCGGGTTGTGTCCGAGGCGGAAGGGGCTGATCGTGAGGATCGAGCGGCCGGCCTGACGCATGATCTGGAAGGAGGTCGAGGGGATCGGCTCGCGTGCGACGCCGATCTGGACGCCGATGTCCGGAGCGCGAAGCAATTCGACGATATGCTCCACCTCCGCAAGCGCCATACGGCGTCTTTGGTCCCGAATCTCCGGCGGCAGTTCCGGATTCCCCTCCAGTCCCTCGCGGAGAAACTTCCGGATGTCTGCATCCGAGATGATCGATGCCAGAAGAGGGCGCCTTTTAGCGAAGCGCTCTTTTCTTTGCTCAAGAATATTGAGGATTTTCGCGATGTCCTGATGTTCGGAGTTCGGAACAGATTCGCTCAGAACGTCTTTGAGAACGGCGTCGTAGCGGTCCGTCGTGACGAGATAGGAGATCGGGCTGAAGAGGCCGATGATCTGGTCGCAGTCCTCTTCGATTTGGCGCATGCGCTCAAAAAAGCTGACGGCATTGTCGACATATTCGATACCCACGCCCAAGAGGCTTGGCAGGGAGACTTGCAATTCATTGGCAATGGCCGAAAGCATCTCGATCTTCGCAATCTCGCCTTTCTCGGCACGGTAAAGAGCCGCGCGAGAGATGTTCAGGCGAGTCGCGAGATCTTCGGGAGAAAGGTTGCGGCCAAGGCGGTGAGCTTTGAGTCGCGCTCCGATGTCTTGGAAGTTTATCTGTGTTTCTACCACGGGGCGCTCATTTGAGATTTTGTGTGTCAGGAGGCGCTGCCAGAAAAACAGGCAGGCAAAGAGATTTTTCTCATTTCTGAGACAATCACGCTTTTCGATTTGTCGCAAGGGGTGATTCCAAAAGTCTTTTGGCGGCAGGAAACGATGATCGCGAGAGCAAAATCAGTCGCTCTCTTGTTCGCTGATCTGTCTCTAATTGGCCCGATTGCGGTTCCGGGGTTGAGAGAGCCACTGTTCAAAAGCCTTTCTTCTAAGTCGTCGTTTTTGAAAATAATTCTACTGGTCGCCCTCTCGGCGAGGGAGTGCGGCTGTGAAGCAGTGAGGGGTTTCGCGCTCCAAAATAAGTTCCATTTTGGAATTAATAAGTGAATTAAAATGAACTTTTGTGTCCATCAGCTTGGGTCTAGTGTCGGCTCAAACACAAACGGATCAGCGACGAGTTCATGAGAGACACGGCCACAGACATCAAACTGCATGCGGGACTAGCCAGAGCGCTCAAGTCCAACGGCACCACGCATCTCTACGGTCTCGTAGGTGATGCGAACCTCTTCATGGTGAAGACCTATGTCGATGAGAACATCGGTCGCTACATCGCCTGTACCCATGAAGCGAACGTTGTTTTGGCTGCCATCGGCTTTGCCCAGACGACCGGTCGCACCGGTGTCGCAACAATCACGCATGGTCCGGCTCTGACGAATGTTGTGACGGCCCTCGCAGAAGCGGCCCGCGGTGGGATCCCGCTCGTGGTGCTCTGTGGCGACACGCGTCCTGGCGACCTGCAACACCTGCAAAAGATCGACCAGCGCGAAGTCGTGGCGAGCGCGGGGGCAGAGTTTGTCGATATGCGCAGCCCCGAAACGGCGCTCGAAGACCTTGGGCGTGCCTTCCGCATCGCCGCGCACCGTCGCTGCCCGGTCGTGTTCAACATGCGCGTTGATCTGATGTGGGAAAACCTGCCAGCGTCCGCGCCGTCTCTGCCTCTGCCAGACATGGCGACCGCGCCTGTCTCGGGTGATCTCCTCGAAGACGCCGCCGGTATGCTGGCGTCCGCCCGCCGTCCTCTGATCCTCGCCGGTCGCGGGGCCTGCACGCCGGAGGCCCGCGCCGCGCTCATTGAGCTCTCGAACCGGATGGAAGCGCCCTTGGCCACGACGCTCAAGGCACAGGGCCTCTTTGAAGGTGAACCGAACAACATCGGCATCTGTGGCGGTCTGAGCCATCCGACCGCGACCGATGTGATTATGCAGTCCGACTGCATCCTTGCCTTTGGCGCGAGCCTGAGCAAGCACACGACGGAAGAGCGCGCCTATACGAAGGGCAAGCGCGTCGTCCAAATCCTGCCTGATGCGGAGGAAAACCCGCGCCTCGACATGCCGACGCTCCGCCTCATCGGGGATATCGCAGGCACGGCGCGTGCGTTCACGGAACTCATGGACATGGCGGAAATTCCCGCCTCCGGCGCGACGAATGATCTGCCTGCGCAACTCGCACAGGAGGCGGACACCTTTGCGCGCATTCCGGATGCGGCTACAGTGGCAGACGGGTGTGTTGACATGGCTCCGGCCCTGCGTCGTCTCCATCAGGCCCTGCCAGCGGAGCGAGTGCTCGTGACCGATCTCGGGCGCTTTGTAACGACCGTTTGGCGGAACATGCCGGTGACGCGTCCCGCGGATTTGGTCTACACGTCGCATTTCGGCGCGATCGGCTGCGGCCTTGGCGAAACCATCGGCGCAGCCACGGCTGTCACGGATCGTCCGACGGTCCTCGTGGCGGGCGACGGTGGGTTTGCGCTGTCCGGTCTGAGCGAGCTTGTGACGCTCGTGCGCGAAAAGGCGGACGTTATCATCATCATCTGCAATGACGGCAGCTACGGCGCCGAACATGTGCAGCTCACCAACCGCAACCTCGATACCGAGATCTCGATGATTTCCACCATCGACTTTGCCGCGACCTGCGCGACGCTTGGATTTTCCACGGTGAGCGTGACTGACCCTGATAGCCTGGACGAGGCCTGCGCCGCGATTGCGCATCGTAGCGGACCCGTCTTGATTGATTTGCATCTCGATTCCGAGAAAATCGACATGTAGATCGCCTCCCGAATCCCGCCCACGAAAAAGCGGGGAATTTATGGCCTGCGACAGCTTTGCTTCCCTTGCCAAGTCGGCCGACAACAAGCACACCCAACAGGAGATCTCCCATGAACCTGACGCGACGCAATTTTCTTCAATCGACGGCCGGTGCCGCAGCGCTCGGCGCGATCGGCCTTCCGGCGATGGCCCAATCCGACACGTTCATCGTGAACATGTTCGGCGGCCGCTGGGAAAACGACTGGCGCAAATTCGTAATGCCGAAGTTTGCTGAACAGATCGGCAAAGACTTTGACCTCGACATCGGCCTCGGCATGGCCTGGATTTCGAACTTCCGCGCTGCTGGTCCGGAAAACCCGCCGTTCCCGGCAGTAATGCTGAACGAAAAATACACTGCGATGATCCGCAATGACGATTACTTCGAAGAGCTCACCCCCGAGCTCGTGCCGAACATGGCTGACGTGATCGATCCGGCTGTTCTCAAAGGCAACACCGCCGTCACCGGCATGCTGGCTCCGCTGGTTCTCGCATACCGCACCGACATGGTATCCGAGCCGCCCAAAGGCTGGGCTGATCTCTGGGACGAACGCTTCCGCGGTCTTCTGGGTCTCTACAAAATCACCAACTCCGCTGCGACCATGATGGCGCTTTGGGCCGGTGAGCACTTTGGTTCCGGTCGCGACGACATCGAAACCGCAGTCGCAAAATTCAAAGAACTCGGGCCGTTCCCGCAGATCGGTTACTCCGCACAGCTCACCCCGCTTCTGACGCAGGGCCAGATTGCTGTTGCGCCGATCGATCTCGGCGAGATCAAAGCCATGCAAGAGCAGGGCGTGCCGATCGATTACGTTGTGCCGGAAGAAGGCATGATGGTGTTCGACCACTCCTTCTCCGTGTTCAAAAATAGCCCGACCAAACAAGAAGGTCTGGACTACGTGAACTTCGTGCTCAGCCCCGAAATCCAGCTCTGGATGGCAGAAAACTGGCTGATCGCTCCGACGAACAAAACCGTCGAGCTGCCTGAAGAGTTGCAAAAATGGCCGCTTCAGCCGGAAGTGGTATCGCAAGCGATCCGGTTCGACTGGGATGAAACCCTGTCCATCATGCCGGCTCTGAACGACCTCTGGGAACGGACGATCTAAAAACATGACGACGGTTGAAGTCAAAAGCCTGCGCAAGTCCTACGAAGATTTTCTTGCGCTTGATGGTGTCTCTCTCACCGCAGAATCCGGGCAGCTTGTAACGCTGCTCGGGCCCTCGGGCTGCGGCAAAAGTACGACGCTTCGGTGTCTCGCCGGATTTCACGAGCCGAATGGCGGTGACATTCTGGTGGACGGAGAGAGCATTCTTAACGTGCCTTCCAACCGCCGCCAATTCGGCGTGGTCTTTCAGAACTACGCCTTGTTCCCACACATGACCGTAGCCGAGAATATCGGCTACGGGCTCCGCCTGCAAAAACTCTCCAAGGGTGAGATTGCGACGCGCGTGTTCGACGTGATGAAGCTCGTGCGTCTGACCGGACTCGAAGACCGTTTGCCGCGCGAGATTTCGGGTGGCCAACAGCAACGTGTGGCGCTGGCCCGCGCGCTTGTGCTCAAGCCGCGTCTTCTGCTGCTCGACGAACCCCTCGCGAACCTCGATGCGCGTCTGCGCGATGAGGTGCGCTGGCTGATCCGTGATCTGCAACAGCAATCCGGCATCACAGCCTTTTACGTGACCCACGATCAATCCGAGGCGATGGCCATGTCGGATATGGTTGCGGTGATGAAAGCGGGCCGTGTGGCGCAATTCGCCACCCCGCGCGAAATTTACCAGAAGCCGACCGAACGCTATGTCGCGGACTTCACCGGTGAGGCCAACTTCCTGACGGCCCAATCCGTGAAACCGGTCGGGGAAGGGCGCTACGCCGTGCATGTGGCGGGCGCCGATATCGAGATTGATGGCGTTCCCGGACTGGCGGAAAACGCCGCCGCCGAACTCCTCCTGCGGCCCGAGAGCCTGAGCCTCGTCTCCACGGGTGACGCGGCGACGTTTGAGGGCGAGGTGATCAAATGCGCCTTCCTCGGCGCCTCGCTCCACTGCGAGATCGCATTGCCGGAAGGGGGCCGTCTGAAACTGACCGCCCCGCCGAACCACGCAGTCACCGAAGGGGATCGCGTCGGCATCGCAATCGATCTGTCGCATGTCTGGCTGATGCCGGAGGTTGCGCCATGATGCGCTCCAAGAAACTGATTTGGGCGCTGGCACTGCCGGCGCTCTTGCTCCTTTTCGTGTTCATGATCCTGCCGATCACGAACATGGTCGAGATGAGCTTCCGCACGCCGGGTTCGTCGGAACCCTTTGGCGACGACTACACCATCATGCACTACACCCGAATTCTCGGGGACGGCTATTACTGGGGTGTGCTTTGGCGCTCGCTCACAACTGCGGGCATGGTGACGCTTCTCTGCCTCATCGTGAGCTATCCGATTGCGTGGCACCTGTCGCGGGCGAAGGGATTTAAGGCCGTGTTCCTTTACGCCTGTATCGCCTCTCCCCTGATGACCGGCGTGCTCGTCCGGAACTTCGGCTGGATGATCGTCGCGGCCCTCAATGGTCCGCTCAACGAGAGCCTCATGGCGCTCGGCATCATCGAACGTCCTCTGCGCCTGTTGTTCACCCAATCGCTCGTGATCCTCGCCCTCGTGCACGTCTTTGTGCCGTTCATGGTGCTCCCGATCAACAACGCGCTCCGCAACATCCCGCAGAGCCTGACCGAAGCCTCTGCCTCCATGGGTGCGAGCCGCTATCAGGTCTTCCGCGATGTCATCCTGCCGCTGAGCTTTCCGGGCATCCAACCGGGCGTGATCCTCGTCTACGTGCTCGCGGTCGCGGCCTATGTGACGCCTGCGCTCCTCGGCGGTCAGATGGTGAGCTACATGCCGACGCTGATCATCGGCGAACTGACCGGCACCTTCCAGTGGCCCTTTGGTTCGGCACTCGCAATCGTGCTGTCCTGTTCCACGGTGCTGATCGTGGTGGTCTTCACGCGCCTCACTTGGAAACTCAATGAAAGGGCACGCGCATGAGCACGTCCGCACAAACCTTCGGTGGACAACGCCACGTGAACCTTGGCTTTGCGATCCTGATCTTCGCGCTCTACGTCTTTCTGTTGGTGCCGGTTGTCACCATCGTGGGGGCCTCTCTGACCAACGGTCTGATGATCGAATTCCCGCCGCAGGGCCTGTCCCTGCGCTGGTATGAAGAGTTCTTCGCGCGGCAGGATCTCGTGGACGGCTTGCTGATGTCGCTGCGGATCGGGGCGATCACCGCCATCGTCACGAGCGCGATTGCCATGATGGCGGCGCTTGCCGGACAGGCGCTCTCGGGCAAGCTCGCGGGGATGTTCCAGCTCGGCATGACGCTGCCGCTTCTGGTGCCTGAACTGCTCACCGCCGTCGGTCTGCTGTTCTTTCTCTACAAGATCGAGCTTGGCAAAACCGTCATCGGGCTTCAGTTCGGCCATATCCTGATGTCCTTCCCCTATGCCTACGTCTCGATCACGGCAGCACTCCGTCAGGTTCCGCCCTCGCTCGAAGAGGCCTCTGCCTCGCTCGGCGCGACAGGGTGGCAGACCTTCCGGCTCGTGATCCTGCCGTTGGTCACGCCGGGGCTCGCGATGGGGGCGATCTTTGCCTTTATCAACAGTTTCGATCTCTACACGATTTCGCTCCTTCTCAAACCGCTCGGGGGCAACACCCTGCCGCTCGCGCTGTTCGACTTCCTGACCTACGAGTTCAAACCCACTGCAGCGGCGGCGGCGACGATCTCGATCATCTTGTCGATTGCAGGTGTGGGCCTCGTTCAAAAACTCGTCGGACTGCAACGCGCCTTCTGACCAACCAACCTAACTCTACACGAAAGTCACCGCCATGGAGCACATGCCGGACTCCCCCCGTCTGCTTTATCAACTCGTGAGCCCCCTGCACAAAACCGCCGGGCCACAAGAGGTGCAGCGCCGTCTGGACATGCTCCGTGCATGGGCCCCCCAATGCAGGATCGAGATCGCATCCCCTGAGACCGGTCCTGCCGCCGTCCAATCCGCCGCTGATATCGCTATGGTCTTCCCTGCCTTGTGCGACGCAGCTGCGGATTGGCGCGCGGAGGGGTATGATGCGGTGATCCTCGGGTGTTTCAGTGATCCCGCGGCCGAGGCCCTGTCGGAAGTGTCCGGCGTGCCTGTGATCGGCCCCGGAGAGGCGGGCATTCTTGCCGCAATTCCCTTGGGCGAGCGTTTTTCAGTGCTCTCCTCCGACCCGACACCACCGGGTCTGCGCCGCCGCATCAGGGGGATCGGGGTGGAGGCCATGTTCGTCTCTGAAATTCTGGTCAGTGGATCGGTGGCACAGCTCGTCGCCGATCCCGACCGCCACATCGCCGATGTCGTGGCCCAAGGCAAACGCGCGGTCGAGCAGGGGGCAGATGTGCTCGTCCTCGGCTGTCTGGCGATGTCCTTTGCGAAGGGTCTTCCCGAACGGCTGGCCGATGAAGTCGGCGTTCCCGTCATCAATCCCGTCATCTCCGGCCTTCAGGCCGCACAGGCCGCCGTCGCCTTCCGCCCCTCGGCGTCCCTCCCCAATTCAAAGTCTTCACGGAGCATTCAATCATGAGCCAGACCAGCCAAACCGACCCGTCCCGCTACGACAGTCTGGTCGCTGCCGCAGGATTTCAGGCGCAACGGCGACTGGATATTCCGAATATCCAGTATCCCGAAGGTGTGAAACTCGCGGTCAATTTCACCCTCGATTTCGACGCCATGCTGCTGCGCCGTCTGCTCAATGAAACATGGGGCCAAAAGGCAAAGGGTGAATTCGGTGGCCGTGTCGGCGTCTGGCGCATCATGGATATGTTCGACCGCAACGATGTTGGCGTGACGCTGTTCACTCCGGGCCGGATTGCGGAACTTTACCCCGAGGTGCTCAAACACGTCGTCGCCAAAGGTCACGAATTGGCTGACCACATGTGGGAGCACGACGTACCGAGCGATCCGGTGATCGAAGACGCGCACCTGACCCGCGCCATTGCCGCGCTCGAAGCCATCTCCGGTAAACCCGTCACGGGCACACGGTCGAGCCACACTCCGAAACTCCTGCGGGAGAAGGGCGTGGTCTACAACTCCTTCACCTCCGCGACCTATCGCCCGTTCTACGAATATGATGCGAACGGCGAGAACCCGATCCTGCAACTGCCGTTCCACTACGCGCTCGACGATGCGATGTATTTCAGCTTTGGCTGGCTCGACACACCGAACGAGGCACAGAGGATCATGGATGTGGACGAGGTCTTCGACATCTGGTGGGGTGCCTTCGAGCAGCAATACAAGGTCGGTGGTTACGTCAACTTCCTGCTGCACCCGTTCGTGTCCGGCCACGCCATGCGGGTCGATATGCTTGAGCGCCTCATTCAGCGGATGAAAACCCTGCCGGGCGTCTGGTTCCCGACATGTGACGCGCTGGCACAGCACATCCTCGCCGCGCATCCCTGTCCTTCGCAATCCCTTTCTCAGGAGTAAGCCCATGCCGTGGAAAGACAATTACACCACCAGTGACGAGATCGGCATCTTTGACGAGGCCATCCAGTGGCCCGCGGGGCAGCAGATGGGGTTTGGCCTCACGGTCAACCTGAACCCGGCGGCGACCGCCAAGGGGATCACGGAAAAAGATCTCGCCTATCCCACATGGCATTTCGGTATGACTGAGGGTCTGAACGCTTTTCTCGACCTCTTTGCGAGGACGGGTGTGAAAGCGACCTTCGCCGTGCCTGCGGTCATTGCCGATGGCTACCTCGACGCGATGAAACGCATTCTCGATGGCGGTCACGAGATCGCGGCACAGGGTCTCTTTGGTGAAGACCCGAATACGCTTGAGGCAGGCCAAGAGGCAGCGCATATCGCGCAGGCCACCGATATTCTCACCCGTGTATGCGGCGCTGCGCCGAAAGGCTGGTTCTCGCTGTCGCGTCCGGATGATCGCTTTGCCACGGGCGCGGTGACGGATGAGACCATCGCGCTCTTGAAAGCGCAGGGCTACGCCTATTTCGGCAACGGTCTCGCCGATGATGCGCCCTATTGGTGGGTCACGGATTTCGAGAAATCCGAGGCGCTTTTGACCCTCCCGTATTACTACCACTTCGATGACACGTTCTTCCTGATGTTCCCGCGTGCAGGGGTCGGGCTGGAGCGTCTTGAGCCGATCAAGCGCAACTGGCGTCGCGAGTTTCAGGCGCAGTATCGTCGTGGCCGCTACTTCAACATGTGCGTCTCTCCGGCGCGTGCTGGATGGGGTCATCGCTTCACCGCGCTCTCCGAGTTCCTGACCGAGGCCGTGAGCCATCCGGGCGTCTGGGCCGAGACCGGCAGCACGCTGGCCGCACATTGGCAGGCGAACTATCCGTCGGAAGAGACGCTCAACCTCGCGCCCTCCATCTGGGTCGATTACGAAGATAGCCTGAGCTGATCATGACATTGCAAAGCGAAGATATCCTGTCGGGCCTGCTGGAGTGGGTCCGTATCGACACGCCGACCGGCGATGTGGCGGGCATTTCCCGCCTTGTCGATCTGATCGAGTCCCAACTCACGCCCTTGGGCGCGGAGATCGAGCGGATCACTGGCCGAGACGGCATGGGCGATCACCTGATTGCGCGGTTCACAGGCGGCGATGGCCCCGGTGTGCTGGTGACGAGCCACATTGATACCGTCTGTGCTCCGGGAACTGTTGAGATCAAGCGCGACGGCGACCGTCAATACGGGCCTGGAATCGCGGATATGAAGGGCGGCGGGTATCTCGCGCTCTGCGCAATGCGGGACATCATCGAGAGCGGTGAGACACTGGCCGGTCCGGTCACGCTCATCTACAATTCCGACGAGGAAATCGGCTCGCCGACCTCTCACGCACTCATTCAGGCGGAGGCGCGCAAACATGGCGCGGCCCTGATTCCCGAACCCGCGCGGGGCGATGAGGCGATCACCTTCCGCAAGGGACGAGCGAAATACACGCTCGACTTCGATGGTGTGGAGAGCCACGCAGGCTCCGCCTTTGCGGATGGCCGCTCCGCGATCCTGCAACTGGCCCGCACGATTCGCCGGATTGAAGAGATGACGGATCTCGAAACCGAAACCACGGTCAATGTGGGCCGTGTCCGTGGCGGGACAGAGCCGAATGTGGTCGCAGGGCATGCCGCCTGCGATCTCGACGTCCGGTTTGCCGACGATGACCTAGGCCATGAGATCGAGCGGCAACTCGGGGCGCTGCAGTCTGACGATCCGGATGTGAGCATCCGTCTGTCGGGCGAGATCGAAAAGCCGTGCCTCGCGCGCACGCCCGAGACGCTCGCCATGTTCGCGCGCGCCACCGAGATCAACGAGGCGCTCGGCGCGCCGATGATCGAAACCCGTTCGGGTGGCGGCAGCGACGGCAATTTCACCTGCGCAGCCGGTGTTCCGACCCTCGACGGCCTCGGCGCGATCGGCAACAATTGGCATTCGCCGCAAGAACACATCCTCGTCTCGCCGCTTGCCCGCCGTATGGCGCTCTTGCGCGGCCTGATCCTGACCTATGCGGGCGAACGCCCGACCGGAGATACGAAATGAAACCCAGCTTTGGACAGACCCGTTCTGACATCCGCCGCAATCACGCGCTCCTGACGCCGGAGAGCCATGAGTGGATCACCCAGCCGGATTGGCCGGGGGCGGAGATCGCTTTTCTCATCAGCCCGGCCATGGGGGCGAAATTCGCCATGGGTCTCGTGCGGAGCGCTGAGGGGCTCAACGGGATTGCGCCCGCCCCTGAGGGCATCGCGCGGTTCATCTTTGTGCTGGAGGGCGAGGTTGCCTTGTCCGAGGGTGAAGAGAAACATGTTCTCGGGTCTGAGGGGTATGCTTTCCTACCACCGAACGACGGCGCGACTCTGAGTGCGTGGGCTGGCGCGTCTTTCGTTCTGTTCGAGTGGGAATTCCTCGCGCGCGGCGATGTGCCTGCACGGGTGATCGGCGCTGTTGCGGAAGTGGAAGGCACGCCCTTGCGCGGCGACGATTGGCTCATGGTGCAAAAGCTGCTGCCAACGGATGCGGGGTTCGACGGGGAATTCAACGTCATGAACTTCCACCCGGGGTCCTCACTCGCCTATGTCGAGACGCATTTCATGGAACACGGGCTTCTCATGCTCGACGGTGGCGGTGTCTATCGTCTCGATGATCAGTGGTATCCGGTGGGCGCGGGTGATGCGATCTGGATGGGGCCGCATGTGCCGCAATGGTTCGGCGCCCTTGGCCGCGAGACGTCCCGCTATCTGATCTACAAGAACTACAACCGTTCCCCATTGGCCAAGAGATGACCGGCTCAGCCGCCGTAATTGTTGAACAGGGTCTTGATGGCCGCCGCGAAGGCAACGGACGACGCCGTCGGCGTGCGTCCGGCCATCCGGCAGCACGAGACCGGCGGGCTGTCGAACGGCAGGTCGGTCAACTCGACAAAGGCGATCTGTTCGCGGCGGATTTGCAGGAAGCGACCAAAGACGATCCCGATGCCCATGCCGCTCTCGACCATCTGTCGCAACAGGGTGAAGCTGTTGGTGCTCATGACCTCGTGCAGGCTCACGTCGCTCTGAACCAAGGCGTCTTCAAGCAGTTGCCGCATGGGAACGGAGTGGTCGGGGAAAATGATCCGCTCACCGTCGATGTCCTTGAGCGCCACGGAGCGCAGCCGCGCCATCGGATGATCCAGCGAGGTGACGACATAGGTGCGCCGTTTCAGGGTCGCGAGTGTCTCGATCTCGGCAGAGGGCGGGAAGTTGTAGCCCAGTGCGATGTCGATATCGCCGTCCTGCATCCGGTCGACGATTTCGCGTGTGTTTTCAACGTAGATCGTGAATTTGAGGCCGGGGTGGTTGTAGCTCATATCGCGCAGCAAGCCGGGCAGGAGATCAGAGGCCAGCACCTCGTTCACGCCGAGCCGCAAGTGACCGCGTTGCAAACCCTGCAACTGGTCAATCTCGTCTTGCGCGATGGTCAATTCGTTGATCACAGAGGCGCAGCGGAACAACAGGATTTCGCCCGCTTCGGTCAACTCGAGGCCCCCGCGGCCGCGATCTCGGCGGAACAGTTCGACGTCCAGCGCGAGCTCGAGGTTCTTGATTTGCTTGCTGACCGCAGAGGGTGCAACGTGCAATCTGTCCGATGCGGCCCGGAAAGATCCAAGCTGGGCTACTTCGATGAAGTGCCGCAAGCCGGGCAAGCGCCCGAGAATTTTGCTGGGGGGCATAGAGGTCTCCAGAGAACGAACAACACAGCGCCAAGGAGCGTATCATAGATGGACAGCACCGGCATTCAACAGGACACTGCGCAGAAGGTTGCAATTGCAAAACTGAACGCGGTTCTCGGCCCGAAAGGGATGCTGACGACGGTAGAAGACTGCGCGCGCTATGCGTCGGATCAGTCCGGTCTCGTGGGCACGCCGCCCGTCGCCGTCCTGCGTCCTGCGTCGACCGAGGAAATCTCTGCTGTCTTGGCGATTTGCAACCGTTACGGCCTCGGTGTGGTGCCGCAGGGCGGGCGCACAGGCCTGTCGGGTGGGGCAAGTTGCCCCGCTGGCGTTGTTGTCGTGTCGACCGAGCGTCTCACAGGGATCATCGAGATTGACGAAGAGGCCATGACCCTGACCGCATGGGCGGGAACACCATTGGAGACCGTGCAGAACGCCGCGCGCGAGGTGGGGCTCGAATACTGCGTTGATATCGGCGCGCGGGGGTCGGCGACCATTGGCGGGACGATTGCCACCAACGCGGGCGGCATCCGTGTGCTTCAGCGCGGTATGACACGGGAGAATGTGCTGGGGCTGGAGGCGGTGCTCGCAGACGGATCCATCGTGTCTCGACTGGGGAAGACCGTGAAAGACAACTCCGGCTTTGATCTGAAACATATGTTTATCGGGTCTGAAGGCGTGCTCGGGTTCGTGACCCAAGCAGTGCTCAAGCTTCATCGCCATGTGCCTGGCACGGCAACCGCGCTCTTCGCGCTTCCTGACCACGCGGCGGCGCTGCGGTGTCTCAATGTGGCGCGTGAAACCTTCGGCTCGCGTATTGTCGCCTTCGAGGGGATGTGGCCCGACTATTGGGATTTCGTCTGCCATGCGACAACTCTGGCAACTTCGCCATTGGAAGATCGCTACGGATTCTATGTCTTGATCGAAGTCGACTCTGAAACGGGCAGGGCCGAAGAAGAACTCGAAGAGCTGTTCGCCGAGTTGTTCGAACGTGACATTGCGCTCGATGGCGTTCTCGCGAAATCGGTCGCAGAGGCACAGACGCTTTGGAAATTGCGCGAAGCGGTCGGTGAAGTCGATGACGATTTCGGGCATCACATCAACTTTGATATCGGTGTGTCGCCTTCCGCGCTCGGTGCGTTCTGTGACGCTGCGGATAAGAAGCTTGCGGCGCTAGAAGAGGCCGGGGCGACGCTCAAGGTCGGGCATATCGGGGACGGGAATGTCCATTTGCTCGTTGCCCATGATGGCAGCAAAGCCGCCGAGCATCGGATCGAAGCCGAGATCTATGCGCTTTTGCAGATCTATAACGGGGCGGTGACCGCCGAACATGGCATCGGTCGCATCAAGGCGCCTTGGATTGGATATAGCCGTTCTCCCGAAGAGCTGGCCATGATGCGGGCGCTGAAAGCCCAGCTCGACCCGCGTGGCATCCTCAATCCGGGCGCGCTCTTTTCCGAAGGCTGAATTTGGCGGCGTGGGCGGGTGCGCCTGCGCTGCACAGCGATCGCGCGTTCACATCCAGATTAAGTTGAAGATGATATTTCAATACGCTGAAAATAAATAACTTATTGATCTCTTCAGTTGTCGAGGGCGCGCAGCAAGTTCTCGATCTGATCAAGCAATGTATCGATATTTTCGCAGCCGATTTTCTCCTCGATACTCGCGTAGATTTCGGCACTCTGAGGAGCCAATTCGCGGATGAACGCACGCCCTTCTTCGGTCAGGGTAATGAGCATCCGGCGTCCGTCTGTCTTGTCTCGGTGCGACTGAAGAAACCCGCGCGCCTCCAAGGTCCTCATGATCCGCGTCAGGGAAGGCGCGAGGATACAGGCCTTGTTCGCGAGAAAGCTCGCGTCCGTTTCTCCCGCCTCTTCGAGAACACGCATCACGCGCCATTGCTGCTCCGTGACATCGTTCGCAGCCAGCATCGGACGGAATCGCTCCATCACAACTTCGCGGGCACGTAGCAGTGCGATCGGCAGGGTCCGGTGGGTCCGCGCGAGGCCGAAACCATCATTATGCGCCTCTATTTGTGTCTCTGGAAGCGTCTCTTCAGCCATCGGGTCATGTTCTCCTGTTGATCATTTTGCATCGGAAATTGTGGGCGGGTTGACAAGCACAATTACATTTAACATGTTAAGCAACAAGTAAGGGAGAGAGAATCGTGCCGCATTTAGCGATTGAATATTCGGCGGGCCTGGAGGCGCGTGCTGATATTAAAGGCGTTTGTGAATCCGCATACGCCGCCATGCTCAAAGCCGGAATTTTTCCGAAAGCAGGGATTCGCGTCCGTGCTCACAAGGCCGATGTGGCCATCGTGGGCGACGCTCTGGCGGAAAATGACTTCGCCGCATTGACCCTCTCTGTCGGGGCAGGTCGTTCGACCGAAGCCCTCAAGGAAGCCGGAGACGCGATCTTTGCCGCTGTGCAAGTGGCACTCGCCGGTCCGCTCTCCACCCCTCATTTCGCCCTCTCGCTCGAAATCCGGGAAATCAACCCCGAACTGAGCTGGAAAGACACCCCCATTCACGCCCGCCTGTCGGGCAAAAGCTGAAGGAAAGACGATGAGCGCTCTCGAAGAGAACCTATCCAAAGCCAAGGCCTATATGGCTAAATTTGCCGAAACCGGCGTCATGAACCACATCGGCGGCGAAAGCGTGCCGGCCAAATCCGGCAAGGTTTTCGAAACCACGTCGCCGGTTGATGGCAAGGTTCTTGCTTCTGTTGCCAAAGGCGACGAAAGCGACATCGGAGCTGCTGTTGCGGCTGCGAAAGAAGCGTTCAAAACCTGGTCCAAAATGCCGGGCAAAGAGCGCAAAGCGATCCTGATCAAGGTTGCAGAAGGCATTGAGGCCCGCGCCGAAGAGATCGCCTTCACCGAATGCATGGACACCGGCCAGGCGCTGCGCTTCATGTCCAAAGCGGCGATCCGTGGTGCTGCCAACTTCCGCTTCTTCGCGGATCAGGCTCCGACCGCCGAAGACGGTCTCGCGCTGCGCAACCCGAACCAGATGAACGTGACTTCCCGTCGCCCGATCGGCCCGATCGGTGTGATCACCCCGTGGAACACGCCGTTCATGCTCTCCACCTGGAAAATCGCGCCGGCTCTGGCCGCCGGTTGTACCGTGGTGCACAAGCCGGCTGAATTCTCCCCAATGACCGCGAAACTGCTCGTGGAAATCGCGGAAGAAGCCGGTCTGCCGAAAGGTGTTCTCAACCTCGTCAACGGTTTCGGCGAAGACGCCGGTAAAGCCCTGACCGAGCACAAAGACATCAAAGCCATCGCATTCGTCGGCGAGAGCCGCACCGGCTCCCTGATCATGAAGCAGGGCTCTGACACGCTGAAGCGTTTCCACCTCGAGCTTGGCGGCAAGAACCCGGTCATCGTGTTCGAAGACGCAGACATGGAGCGCGCGGTCGATGCGGCTGCGTTCATGATCTACTCCCTGAACGGCGAACGCTGCACCTCCTCCTCGCGCGTTCTCGTGCAGGAGAGCATCTACGAAGAGTTCACCACCAAACTCGCTGATGTTGCCAGCCGTATCAAAGTCGGTCACCCGCTCGATCCGGAAACCGTGGTCGGCCCGCTGATCCACCCGGAACACGAGACCAAGGTTCTGTCCTACTTCGACAAAGCCAAAGCTTCTGGTGCGACCATCGCTGCCGGTGGTGAGAAAGTTGGCGAAGAAGGCTGCTTCGTGCGCCCGACGCTCTTCACCAACGCGACCAACGACATGGATATCGCTCAGGAAGAGATCTTTGGCCCGGTCCTCACCGCGATCCCGTTCAAGGATGACGAAGACGCACTGAAACTGGCAAACGACGTGGAATACGGTCTGGCCGCTTACCTTTGGACCAACGACCTGAACCGCGCCATGTACATGACCGACAACCTCGAAGCCGGCATGATGTGGGTGAACTCCGAGAACGTCCGTCACCTTCCGTCCCCGTTCGGCGGTGTGAAAGCCTCCGGCATCGGCCGCGATGGTGGTGACTGGTCCTTCGATTTCTACATGGAAACGGTCAACGTCTCCTTCCCGCGTCAGTACCACAAAGTGCCGAAACTCGGCGGCTAACGCGCTCCAGAACGATGGGAGAGGGGGCACGGCTGCCTCTCCCGCACCACAAAACAAAGAAATACGCACAAAAAGAAGAGAGTCTGAGACATGCCTATCCCGGCCCCAAATCTCTATCCGCCGTTTAACATCATCCGCCTGAGCCACGTTGTGTTCGGTGTGAAAGACGTCGCGGCGTCCCGCAAATTCTACGTCGATATCCTCGGCCTTCAGGTCACGGATGAAGATGCAGACACCGTTTACCTGCGCGCTATGGAAGAGCGTGGCCACCACTGCATGGTGCTGCAGAAATCCGACGTGAGCGAAGTAAAATCGCTTTCCTTCAAAGTCTTCTCCGAAGAAGAACTCGACAAAGCCGAAGAGTGGTTCAAATCCAAAGGCCACGCGACGTCTTGGGTTGAGCGTCCGTATCAGGGCCGCACCCTCGCGACTGTCGACAACTACGGCATGCCGATCGAATTCTATTTCCAGATGGACCGCCTGTCGCCGATCCACCAGAAATACGAACTTTACAAAGGCGTTAAGCCGCTCCGCATCGACCACTTCAACTGCTACTCGCAGTCCGTGGATGAAAGCGTTGCCTTCTATAACGAAATCGGCTTCCGCGTGACGGAATACACCGAGGACGAAGAGAGCGGAAAACTCTGGGCAGCATGGACCCACCGCAAGGGCGGCGTGCACGACATCGCCTTCACCAACGGTCTCGGCCCGCGCCTGCACCACACCGCTTTCTGGGTGCCGACGCCGCTGAACATCATCGACCTGTGCGACCTGATGGCCACCACCGGCTATGTTGCAAACATCGAGCGTGGTCCAGGCCGTCACGGCATCTCCAACGCCTTCTTCCTCTACATTCTGGACCCCGATGGACACCGCATCGAGATCTACTGCTCTGACTACCAGACGGTCGATCCGGATCTCGAAGCGATCAAATGGGACCTGAAAGACCCGCAGCGCCAGACCCTCTGGGGTGCGCCTGCACCGCGCAGCTGGTTCGAGCACGGCTCCACCTTCGAGGGCGTAGAGCCGAAGGAAAGCACGCTCGCCGCGACGCCGATCATCGCCCCGTAAGGCGCTGACACCAAACACCGGGGCAGGCGCGCCAAGTGCCTGTCCCTCACTTGCAAGACCTGTTTTCGAGGACATCCCAATGCTCAAAGACCCGACACTTATGAAAGAGGCTGCCCTTGTTGGCGCCGAGTGGATCGCCGCTGGCGACGACGGGATCGCGGTCACCAATCCGGCCACGGGCGACGTGATCGGTCATGTTCCGCGCCTCGGCGCAAAAGAGACCGAAGCTGCCATTGCCGCTGCTGAAGTGGCACAAAAGGACTGGGCTGCCAAAACCGCGAAAGAGCGCTCCGTAATTTTGCGCCGCTGGTATGATCTCATGGTGGAAAACGCCGACGATCTGGCGGAAATCCTGACACTCGAACAGGGTAAACCTCTGGCCGAAGCCAAAGGCGAAATCCTTTACGGCGCGTCCTTTATCGAATGGTTCGCCGAAGAAGCCCGCCGTGTCTACGGTGACGTCATTCCGGGCCACGCCGCTGACAAACGCATCGTTGTCGTTAAACAGCCGATTGGTGTTGTTGCTGCGATCACCCCGTGGAACTTCCCCAACGCCATGATCACCCGCAAGGCCGGTCCGGCGCTTGCAGCGGGCTGTTCCATCGTTCTCAAACCGGCTGGCCAAACGCCGTTCTCCGCCATCGCTCTCGCGGTTCTGGCTCAGCGCGCCGGTCTGCCGGATGGTCTCTTCTCTGTTCTCACCGGCTCCGCCCGTGAGATCGGCGGCGTCATGACCAGCTCCGATGTCGTCCGCAAGCTGACGTTCACCGGTTCGACCGAGGTTGGCGTGGAACTCATGCGCCAATGTGCGCCGACGGTGAAAAAGCTCGCACTCGAACTCGGCGGTAACGCACCGTTTATCGTGTTCGACGATGCCGATCTCGACGAAGCCGTCGAGGGCGCGATTGTGTCCAAGTTCCGCAACAACGGTCAGACCTGCGTTTGCGCGAACCGCATCTATGTTCAATCCGCCGTCTACGACGAATTTGCCGAGAAACTTGGCAAGCGTCTCTCGACCCTCAAAGTCGGCGACGGCATGGACTCTGATACGATTTTTGGCCCGCTGATCGACGAAAATGCGGTCTCCAAAGTGCAAGAGCACATCACCGACGCGACCAGCAAAGGCGCAACGGTGGTGCAGGGCGGCAAGCCCCACGCGCTTGGCGGTCTGTTCTTTGAGCCGACCGTGATCAAGGGCGTGACCCAGGAGATGGCCGTGGCGACCGAAGAAACCTTTGGTCCCGTCGCACCGCTCTTCAAATTCGAAACAGATGCCGATGTCGTGGCCATGTCCAACGACACAGAGTTCGGCCTCGCCTCCTACTTCTACACCCGCGATCTCGCTCGGGCGTGGAAAGTGGGCGAGCAGCTCGAATACGGCATGGTCGGTATCAACACCGGTCTCATCTCTACTGCCGAAGCTCCCTTCGGCGGGATCAAATCCTCGGGTCTGGGCCGCGAAGGCTCCAAGTACGGCATCGAGGAATTCGTTGAAATCAAATATCTCTGCTTCGGCGGGATCGTCTGAGGAGGACGCCCTATGAAATCCATTCCAGCCCGCATTGCCGCATTCCACGCCAATGGTGCCGACCGCTACGGTGTCGTGACTGACGCCGGCATCATCGACATGACGCCGGAATACGGCAGCCGTTTCCCCACGCTGCAAGACGTGGTCGAGGCCGGTGCACTCGAAGAGGTGCTCAAATCCTCTGAAGGCCGCGCGCCGACCTACCGCGAAGAGGATGTGACCTACCTCATCCCGATCGCGAAACCGGAAAAGCTGATCTGTATCGGCGTGAACTTCCCGGATCGCAACGCGGAATACAAAGACGGCACCACGGACGCGAAATCCTATCCGTCGATGTTCATCCGCTTCCCGCGCTCCTTCACTGGCCACAACGGCAACATGGTGCGCCCGCCGGAGAGCGAGCAGCTTGATTACGAAGGCGAAGTCACCATTGTCATCGGCAAAAGCGGTCGCCGCATTGCCAAAGAAGACGCCTATGACCACATCGCCGCGCTGACGCTTTGTAACGAAGGCACGATCCGTGATTGGGTCCGCCACGCGAAATTCAACGTCACGCAGGGCAAGAACTGGGATAGCACCGGCTCCATCGGTCCGTGGCTCGTGCCGTTCCGCTCCGCAGACCAGCTCGACGATATCGAACTGACCACCCGCGTGAATGGCGAAGTGCGTCAGCAGGATCGCACCTCGCGCATGATGTATGACTTCCGCTACATCGTGAACTACGTCTCCACCTACTGCACGCTCGTGCCGGGCGACGTCATCGTTTGCGGCACGCCGACGGGTGCAGGCGCACGCTTTGATCCGCCGATCTGGCTCAAGCCGGGTGACGTGGTCGAAGTTGAAGCCGAAGGCATCGGCATCCTGCGCAACGGTGTGGAGGACGAGTGATGCTCGCCCAAACCGACATCGAAACCGCTGCAGCCGCGCTTCTCGCGGCTGAGGAGACCCGTGAACAGATCGGTCTTCTGTCGCTGAAACATCCGGAAATCACGCTGGATGATGCCTATGCGATCCAATCTGCGCAAATGGCACAGAAACTGGCGCAAGGCCGCGAGATCATCGGCTGGAAGATCGGCCTTACCTCGAAGGTGATGCAGGACGCACTCGGGATCACGACGCCGGACAGCGGCGTGATCTACGACGACATGGATTTTGCGGACGGCTGCACCGTGCCCGCCACCCGCTTTATCCAACCGCGCATCGAGGCCGAGATCGCCTTTGTCATGAAAGCGCCGCTTGAGGGCAAAGTGACGCGTGAAGAGGTGCTGGCGGCGACGGATTTCGTCGCGCCTGCCATCGAAATCCTCGACACCCGCATCCTGCGTGCCGATCCGGAAACCGGCAAGACGCGCAAGATTTTCGACACCGTCTCTGACAATGCCGCAAACGGTGGCATCGTTCTCGGCCCGCAGAAACACGCGCCTGAGGCGTTTGATTTGCGCTGGGTCGGGGCGATCCTGACGAAGAACGACGAAGTGGTCGCCACGGGGCTCGGCGCGGCTGTGTTGAACGATCCTGTCATGGGCATCGTCTGGCTGTCCGAGCGCATGGGCCAATACGGTCAGCGGATCGAAGCAGGGCAGGTGGTTCTCGCCGGTTCCTTCATCGCACCGATCGAGTGCCCGTCGGGAACGAAGATCGAAGCCGACTACGGTCCGTTCGGCACCGTGTCCGTCAATTTCGAATAAGGGAAAGCACATGCCTGCACCGAAAAACACTTTCAAAGCCCGTCTTAAGGCGGGCGATGTCCAGATCGGTCTCTGGCTGGGTCTGGGCGATCCGGCTGCGACGGAACTGGCGTCCGGTATCGGCTTCGACTGGCTCATCATTGATGGAGAGCACGGCCCCAACGGGTTGATCGAAGTGCTGAGCCAACTGCGCGCTGCCGCGGACAAGACCCAGATGGTTGTGCGCACCCGCGACGACAACCGCGCCGAGATCAAACAGATGCTCGATGCCGGCGCGCAGACGCTCCTCGTGCCGATGATCGAGAGCGGTGATCAGGCCGCCGAGGTCGTCCGCTCCATGAAATACCCGCCGATGGGTGTGCGGGGTGTTGGCGCGGCTCTGGCCCGTGCCTCTGCCTTTAACGCGATCCCCGATTATCTTCAGACGGCAAACGACGAGGTCTGCGTCCTCGTTCAGGTCGAGAGCATGGCGGGCGTCGACGCGCTCGACGCGATTCTCGCGGTCGAGGGGGTTGATGGCGTGTTTGTCGGTCCGGCCGATCTCGCAGCCGACATGGGCTACCTGGGACAACCTGGCGCACCCGAGGTGCAAGAGGTTGTGGTGAGCACACTCAAGCGCATCAAGGCCGCTGGTAAAGCCGCCGGAATTCTGACGTCGGATCAGAAGCTTGCGCAAGAATATCGCGAACTCGGTGTCGAATTCCTCGCCGTCGGGTCCGATGTGGGCGTCCTGCGGGCGGGCCTTGTGGGCCTCAAAGCCAAGTTTTCCTGACGTCACAGTGAACTCTGTGGGGCGGGCGAGACTTGCTTGTCCCACAATTAACATGTTAACTTAATCGCGAAGATTGGGGCCGTGTCAGTTGCTTCGGAGGCCATCGACACGAACTTTCCCCGGACTTTGCATCATACACTCTTGGGAGGATTACCATGAAGATGACGAAACGTGCCTTTCTCGCAGGGACCGCATTGGCGGCCTCGCTTATCGGCTCCAACGCTGCGTTTGCCGAAACCGAGCTCGTGCTCTCCAGCTGGCTGCCGCCGCGCCACCCGCTCGTGATCGGCGCGATCAAGCCGTGGGCCGAAAAGGTGGAGGAAGCCACTGAAGGCCGCGTGACCGTTCGCGTTCTCGCCAAGCCGCTTGGCGCTCCGCCGGCGCACTTCGACATGGCGCGCGACGGCGTGGCAGACATCACCTATGGTCTGCACAGCTTTACCAGTGACGACCGTTTCCTGCGCTCCCGTGTGGGCCAGTTCTCGTTCCTCGGCGATGACGCCGTTGAGACCTCCAGCAACTTCTGGACCGTCTACACCGAACAGCTCGACGCTGCTGCCGAACACGAAGGCACGCATCTTCTGGGCCTCTTCACCCACGGTCCGGGTGTTCTCCTGTCCAAAGATCGCCACTTCTCCACTCCTGACGATTTCAGCGGCTTCAAAGTCCGCACGCCGGGTGGCTATCCGGCCGATCTGATGAGCGGTCTGGGTGCGACGACCCTCTTCATGTCCTCTGGCGAAGTTTACGAAAAACTGACCCGCGGCGTGATCGACGGTCTTTGCATGGCGATGGACTCTGTGCGTGCGTTCAAGCTCGACAAGCACATCACCGACGTGATGACCGTTCCGGGCGGCCTCTACAACACCTCATGGTTCCTCGTGATGAACGAAGGCAAGTGGGACTCCATCGATGCTGCTGACCAAGAGGCCATCATGTCCGTTTCCGGCGTGGCCTTCTCTGAACTCGCTGGTCAGGCATGGAACGACGCGGATGCCACCGGTTATGACGCCACCGGTTCCGCCGACATCACCGTCTACGAAGCCGACGCTGCCGTGCTCGAGGCCATTCAGGCCGTTGCCAGCCCGCTGGAGCAGGCTTGGGTCGAGGCTGTTGCTGGCCAAGGCTTTGACGGCGCAGCCGCTCTTGCTGAAATGCAGACCGCGAAACCGGCACAATGACCGGTTTCAATGGCACCTTCGCGATGCCCCTTCGGGGGCTTCGCTTTCTCGTCGCGCGCGTGCTGCCGGGGCTGAGTGCTGCACTCATCCTGATGATGGTAGCAGTGACGGTGGTCGATGTGATCGGACGCTATGTGTTTGATTCACCTTTGCCGGGGGCCTTTGAGCTGACGCAGATCCTGCTTGCGGATCTCGTGCTCGCCGCTCTGCCGATCACCACGTTCAAGGGCAGCCATGTCGAAGTCGACTTGCTCAGCCACCTTTGGTCGCCGCGGACGAACCGGCTCGCCGGAATGTTCGGAGCCTCGGTCATGGCCATCGTTTTCTTTGTTCTGAGCTGGAACGTCGGCGTTCACGGTCTCAAACTCATGGAAGATGGCGCTGTGACCAACGATCTCGCGCTTCCGATCTGGCCTGCCGCCGCGCTTGGCGCGCTTACCTATGTGCTCAGCGGCATTGTCTCGCTGGTCCACGAAGACGTCCGTCGGGAGTTCTGATATGCTTGAACCGTTAATCGCAACCGCGCTGCTTCTCATGCTCGCGGTCTTTCGGGTGCCGATTGCCATCGCGATGATCGTCGTGGGCTCTGTCGGCTTTGCCCTGCTGCGCGGCACCTCGGCCTCTCTGACGATGCTCTCGACCACCGCGTTTGACACGGTGTTCTCCTATTCGCTCTCCGTGATCCCGCTGTTTATCTTTATGGGCAACCTCTTGGCGCACTCCGGTGTGGCCTCCGGTCTGTTCTCGGCCACCCAGCGCCTCGTGCGCAAGATGCCGGGCGGTCTCGCTATGGCGGCGGTTCTGTCCTGTGGCGGGTTCTCGGCTGTGTCCGGTTCCTCGCTCGCGACGGCGGCCACGATGTCCAAAGTTGCTATGCCGTCGCTGCGCAAGTTCGGCTATTCCGACAGCCTGTCGTCGGGGGCGATTGCAGCGGGCGGGACGCTCGGCATTCTCATTCCGCCGTCTGTGATCCTGATCATCTACGGCATCCTGACCGAGAGCGATATCGGCCTTCTGTTCCTCGCGGGGATCATTCCGGGTCTGATCGGTCTCTTGGGCTATGTGCTCGCTGTCTGGGCCGCCGTTTTGGTGAACCCGTCGCTCGCACCGAAAGAATACGATGTCGATGATCACCCTGTCGAAGGTCTCTACGGTGTGATCCTCTCGATTGCCCTCTTTGCTTTCATCATGATCGGCATCTATGGCGGGTTCTTCACCCCGATCGAAGCCGCAGGGATGGGCGCGGGTATGGCGCTCTTGATGGTGGTCGTGACCGGTCACGCGAAACTGCCGGAAATCTGGCAGTCGCTGATGGAAACGGCAGAGAGCACTGCAATGATCTTTCTCGTGGTCATCGGGGCAGAGGTGTTCTCGAACTACATCAACCTCGCGGGTCTGCCGGACGAGCTGGCCGGATTTGTCGACGGGCTCGACGTCAACGCTTGGGTTGTCATGGCGATGATTATTGCAATCTATCTGGTCCTCGGCACCGTGCTCGAAAGCCTGTCGATGATCCTGTTGACCGTGCCGATCTTCTACCCGCTGATGTACCAACTCGATTTCGGTCTCGATATTCTCTACGATCCGGAATACGCGTTGATTTGGTTCGGGATTATCGTGGTTGTTGTCACCGAGGTCTCGTTGATCACACCGCCGGTCGGGATGAACGTTTTCGTGCTGAAAGCCACCTTGCCGGACGTATCACTGAAGACGATCTTCAAGGGGATTCTGCCGTTCTGGATTTCAGATATTCTGCGACTGATCCTGTTGATCGCATTCCCGACGATTTCCTTGTGGCTCGTCGCCGGATAACACGACTTCTCTCCGCCAGATTGATCTCGATCAAAGATTATCTGGCGGGGGTTGCTATTTAATTAACATGTTCACCAAATTTGGGAGGTAACCATGGGTGAGATCGTAATGGCCGCGAAGGTCACGCACGTGCCAACGATGGTCATGTCCGAGCTGGACGGTCCTTTGAAAGGCGTCCGCCAGTCGGCCATCGACGGGCACCGCGAGCTGGGCCGTCGCGCCCGTGAAGCTGGCGCAGACACCTTTGTCGTGCTCGACACGCACTGGCTCGTCAACGCAGCCTATCACATCAACGCGAATTACAACTTCAAAGGTATGTTCACCTCGCATGAATTCCCGCAATTCATCAAAGACATGCCCTACGAATATGAAGGCAATGCGCCGCTCGGCAATCTGATTGCGGAAACCGCGCAGGCTAACGGCACCTATACGCTGAGCCACCAGGTCGACAGCCTTGATCTCGAATACGGCACCCTCGTGCCGATGCGCTATATGAACATGGATCACGACGAGTCCCTGAAAGTGGTTTCCGTCGCCGCCATGTGCACCGTGCACTCGCTCGCACAGTCCCGCAATCTGGGCGCGTCCATTGCCGAAGCCATCAAGAAATCCGACAGCAAGGTCGCACTCATCGCGTCCGGCTCGCTCAGCCACCAGATCTGGCCGAACGACATCTATGCGGAGAACAACGGCACCTTCACCATTTCGTCCAAGTTCAACGAGGTGGTCGACCGCCGCGTGCTCGAACTGTGGCAGAACGGTGAGCATGAGCTGTTCCTCGAAATGCTGCCGGACTACGCCAAATACTGCGACGGCGAAGGCGACATGCACGACACGATCATGCTCTACGGCGCGCTTGGCTGGGACAAATACAAAGGCAAGGCAGAGGTCGTGACCGACTACTTCCCGTCTTCGGGTACCGGTCAGGTGAACGTGTTCTTCCCGCTCGACTAATCGCTCTGCGACAGGTCCGAAATTGAAAAAGCCCCGCGAAGATTTCGCGGGGCTTTTGCGTGTCTGAAACGATGTGCGGATCGGAGACGGGCAGGGGCCCGTCGCCGGATTATCCGATGACCCGAAGGTAATCTTTCGGGGTCTGGCCAAACGCCTTGCGGAAGCAGCGGTTGAAATAGGACAGATCCGAGAAACCGGCCTCATAGGCGATGGAGGCAATGAGGTCATCACGACGACCGGCGCGGCGATCATCGAGACCGCGCCGCGTATGCTCCAGACGTTTCATCATGAGATATTTCGTCGGCGTCGTGCCTGCGGAGGCAAATCCGCGCTGCAACTGGCGCGACGACATGCAGAGATCGTCGGCAATGTCTTGCACGCTCAAGTCGGGATTGCGGTAATGCGTGTCGATATAGGCCTGTCCCGCCGTGAGCGCATGGGAATGGCCCAAATCCGCCTCGATGCCGGCAAAATCCTCACGGCCTGATCGTTCGTGCAGCATTGCACCGAGCAGCCCCATGATGGCCTCGCGCAGGTAATGATTCGTCGCACCCGCCGCGTCTTCGGTGCCCATGACTTTTGCCAGAACACCATAGAGAGCGATGTTCATCGGGTCGTGGCGCGGCATGCTTAGACCTCCACGCAAGAGGTCGTAGCCGAAGCGGGAATGCAGCTCTGCGCGCGGCAGATGGAGCGAAAGCTGGCGGTTGAACTGGCCGAAAAAGGTGAATTCCGACGGGGCTGCGCTATCAATCAGAACCATGTCGCCGGGTGTCATCATCACAGAGACATCGTTTTGACTCATCAGCGCTTTTCCCTCTTCCTGAAGGATCAGGAAGTAGTTCTCGCCGGTGTCCTGTTTGACGGACTGCGAGGTGCGGATCACCTGCTGAACGTCCATGGCCATCCGCCCGAGTTCGAGACCCGCACGGTGTTCGAGACGGGCGCCCCCCTGCATTTCGCGCTGGTTTTCGGCGGGGCGCACGTCGAAATATCCGCAGACCGATCTCAGGTCTGACACAAAAGCCTCAACAGGCTGATTGGTGTATTTCGTTGTCTGCTGCATGTTTTCAAACTGCCGAATCTTTGGTCACTTTACAAGTTAAACAAATCGACAGGTCTGCGACATTTTTGTCGCCAGCGGTCAATTCTTGCGTCGCGTCCGTCCAAGACCGACTTCTCGAACTCCGACATTCTGACCTCCACGATTAAGGGAGGAGTTCGAATGCTGGATTTCGGCATGACGATCGGCGGCAAATCTGTCGCCGGTGACAAGACTTTCGATGTTTTTAACCCGGCTACCGGAGAACTTGTTGGGCGCGCGCCGAATGCGACGCTTGATGATCTCGACCGCGCCGTTGCAAGCGCAAAGGCCGCGTTCCCGGCCTGGGCCGCAAAGCCGGACGCAGAGCGTAAGGCCGCTGTCGCTGCGCTGGTCGCCGTTCTCGAAGAGAATGCAGAAGCGATTGCCCACACGCTGACGCTTGAGCAGGGGAAACCGCTTGGCGGTCTCGGCTCGCGTTTCGAGCTCGGTGGAGCTCAGGCATGGACCGGCCACACCGCGTCGCTCGACCTGCCGGTGAAAGTGCTTCAGGACAACAATGAAGGCCGCGTCGAGCTTCACCGCAAGCCGATTGGCGTTGTCGGTTCGATCACGCCGTGGAACTGGCCGGTCATGATCGCGATCTGGCACATTATGCCAGCGCTGCGTGCAGGCAATACCGTGGTGATCAAGCCGTCGCCGTTCACGCCGCTCTCCACGCTGCAGACCGTTGCGCTTCTGTCCGGCAAGCTGCCTGAAGGCGTGCTCAACATCGTGACGTCCGACGACCAAGTCGCCAATGTTGGTGCAGCCATGTCCTCCCACCCGGACATCGGCAAGATCGTCTTCACCGGTTCCTGCGCCACCGGCGCCCGCGTGATGAAATCCGCAGCCGACACGATGAAGCGTCTGACCCTCGAGCTTGGCGGCAACGACGCGGGCATCGTCCTGCCGGATTGCGATCCGAACGAGATCGCGGAAAAACTCTTCTGGGGTGCGTTCATCAACAACGGTCAGACCTGTGCCGCGATGAAGCGTCTATACGTCCACGACGACATTCACGACGCAGTTTGCGATGCTTTTGTCGCCTATGCGCGCAACGTGAAGATGGGCAACGGTCTTGATGAGGTCAACGTGCTCGGTCCGGTGAACAACCAGATGCAATTCGACAAAGTTGCGAGCCTCGTCGCAGATGCCGCCAAAACCGGCAACGTGCTGCTCGGAGGCGCACCGGATGAGGGTCTGTTCTTCCCGATCACGCTCGTCTCCGACCTGCCGGACGACGCGCCGCTCATCCACGAAGAACAGTTTGGCCCTGCGCTGCCGATCATCCGTTTCACCGACGTCGAAGAGGCGATTGCCGCCGCAAACGCGAGCGAAAACGGTCTCGGCGGGTCTGTTTGGTCGAAAGACGTTGAGAAAGCCAAGGCACTGGCCCTGCGTCTCGAATGCGGGACGGCGTGGATCAACAGCCATGGCGGTTTGAACCCGGTCGCTCCGTTCGGCGGTGCGAAAATGTCCGGGATCGGGCGTGAATTCGGTGAAGAGGGTCTCTTCGAGAACACCGAAATTCAGGTCCTGCACATCTGAAGGAGAATGAACCATGAGCAATGAATTTGACTACATCGTTGTTGGCGGTGGCTCCTCTGGCTGTGTCATGGCGTCCCGCCTGTCGGAAGACAGCTCCAAGCGCGTGCTTCTGATCGAAAGCGGCCATCGCGACAGCCATCCGTATATCCACATCCCGTCGACCTTCTTCAAAGTCATCGAAAAGGGCCGCGACATTGTTCCTTATGTGGGCGAGCGCGACGAGGGCGTGAACGGGCGTGAATCCGTTGTGCTTCAGGGCCACGTCATTGGCGGCGGCTCCTCTGTGAACGCGATGATCTACATCCGCGGCCACGCCAACGACTACAATCAGTGGGCGCAACTCGGCAACAAAGGCTGGTCCTACGACGACGTGCTTCCGGCGTTCCGCGATGTCGAGAACAACATGGTGTTCTCCGATGGCTTCCACGGCACGGACGGTGAACTGCGCGTGTCCGAGGCCCCGAACAAACACCCGCTATCGCGCGCCTTCATCCGCGCGGGTCAGGAAGTCGGTCTGCCGTATAACCCCGACTTCAACGGCGCAATCCAAGAGGGCGTGGGCTTCTACCAGTCCACGACCCACAACGGCCGTCGCTGGTCCTCCGCGCAGGCGTTCCTGCGTAAGGCCGAAAAGCGCAAGAACCTGACGATCATGACGCAGACCCGCGTCGCCAAGATCCTCTTCGAGGGCAAGCGCGCGACAGGCGTGCAGCTCGAAGACGGGCGCAAAATGACCGCACGCGGCGAGATCGTTCTCTGCGCAGGCGCCATCGAGACACCGCGTCTGATGCAACTGTCCGGCGTCGGTCCGGCCGAGCATCTGCGTGAGCACGGGATTGAGGTTGTGGCTGATCTGCCGGGCGTGGGCTCGAACTATCAGGACCACATGGAAAGCACCGTTCAGGGCGAAACCTATGAGCCGATCTCGCTTTACCGCGAAGACAAAGGTCTCAAGGCCGTGCGTCACATGCTGCGTTATCTGCTCACCAACACCGGGCTTGTGGCCTCCAACGTTGTGGAATGCGGCGGCTTTGCCGATGTGTCTGATGCCGGTCAGCCGGATGTGCAATTCCACTGCATTCCCTTCATGGCGGGGTGGGTCGACCGTGCACCGATTGAGGCCCACGGCTTCCAGATCGCGCCGTGCTTCCTGCGTCCGAAATCGCGCGGCTCCGTGCGTCTGCGGTCCTCGAACCCGACGGACAAGTCGCTCTTCGATGCGGCGACCTTCCGCGATAGCGACGATCTCGAAGTTCTAACCCGTGGCGTGCTCAAGGCCATCGACATCATGAACGCGCCTGCGATGCAGAAATTCATCAAACGTCGTGCCCTGCCCGAAGAGGGTTTGGAGAAAGACATGGATGCGCTGCGCGACTACGTGCGCCAGACCTGCAAAACCGTGTTCCACCCGAGCGGCACCGCCAAAATGGGTGTGGAAAGCGACAAGATGTCGGTCGTCGACAACGAGTTGCGCGTGCGCGGTCTGGAGGGCCTTCGCGTGGCTGACGCATCTGTCATGCCGACGCTCGTGTCCGGCAACACCAATGCTCCGGTGATCATGATTGCGGAACGCTGTTCCCGCTTCATCACCGGCAAGGAAACCGTTGTGGCCGCCTAAGGCCACAACACTCATCTAGGGAGGAAAACCGATGAACAAAACACTGAAGACTGCAGGCACAGCACTGGGCCTGATGTTTGTGGCCGGGGCGGCCTTTGCCGACCCGATCTGCGGCGCCAACACTGGCGAAGCCGCAACTGGCGCACCGATCAAGGTCGGCGGCATCCACGGCAACGCGGCACCGGGCGACTTTTCCGCCTCGACCACAGCAGCCGAAGCCTATTTCGACTGTGTGAACGCCAATGGCGGGATCAACGGCCGTCCGATTGAATACCTCGTCGAAAACGACCAGTGGAACCCGGAGCTTGCGGCTCAGGCGGCGTCCAAACTGCTCGTTGACGAAGACGTCGTCGCGATGGTTGGCAACGGCTCCTTCGTCGAAATGTCCGTGAACGCGGGTCTCTACAAAGAGCAGAACGTCATGACCATGGCCTCCGCTTGTGCAGCCTCCGAGTGTTTCGAAAGCTCGAACATCGTCTCCACCAACCAGGGCCCGCTTCCGTCCTCCATCGGTGCAGCCATGTATATGGTCGAAGAGAAGGGCTCGCAGAACGTGTCCTGTATCGCTCTGACCATCCCGAACTCCGGTCCGTGGTCCTGCGGCGCGGTTGTCGGCTACATGGAATCCAAGGGCCTGTCCGGTTCCGGCGTTTACCTGAACCCGGCGTCTCCTGACGTGAATTCCGGCCTGCTCGAAGCTGTCGCCTCTGGCGCGGATACGATCCTCGTGAACCTGCCCGCAGGTCTCGCCATCGCGATCCTGAAAGCCGCCGAAGAGCAAGGTCTCGGCGATGCATACCAGTGGGCGTCCTCGACCCCGCTCTATGACCGCGACGCGCCTGCGGCACTCGGTGCATATTGGGATGGCAAACTCTTTGTGAACACGGAAATGACCCCGTGGGACAAAGGTGGAGAGGACTCCCAGAACTGGCTCGCCGTGATGGACGCCTATGCCGATCCGAAAGACCCGCGTGACAGCTTCAGCCAAGCCGGCTTCCTCGCTGCGCAGATCTTTGTCGATACACTGATGGACATGGATCCGGCTGATCTCGACGACCGCGCCAAAGTGACCGAGGCGATCACCGCGATCACCGGTTATGAGAGCGATCTCGTTTGTGGCCCGTTCTACGTTGGCGAAGCGGACCGTCACATGCCGAACCACGCTGGCACGATGGTTGTCGTGAAAGACGGCGGCTTCGAGACGGTGCGTGACTGCTACGAATACGACAGCCCGTACTTTGCGCCGATCTTCGCGCAAGAAGAGGCGCTCGGACTGCGCTGAGAACCTCCCAACGCAGACCCGCCGCGTCCCACGCCTCCGAAACATGGGACGCGGCATTCTTCTTAATACAGGGGAACGAACATGTGGCATGTGCTACGGACGGCTGCACTATGTGTGGCAGCCTGCGCAGGAGTTGCGCTTTGGTTTGGGGCAGGCAAGCCCGCGATGGTTCAGGGGATGTTCATCGTCTCCGGTCTGGCCGTCGGATCGCTTTACGCTTTGGGTGGGATCGGCTTGGTCGTGCTCTATCGCGCAACCGGGGTTCTGAACCTCTCCGCGGGCGCCATCGGGATGGCCTCTGTGATGGCCGCTTGGCAGCTCGTGCAGTGGGGACTGTTCGGTCCTGTTGCTTGGGTTGGCGGGCTGGCAATCGGTGTGGCTCTCGCGCTCTTCTACGGACGTGTCATCGCACCGCAAATGGCGTGGCGTGAGCCGGTCGTGAAGGCCGTTGCTTCGCTCGGGTATGCCATTGCGATCCTCGGTGTGGTCAGCTTCCTGTTCCCCGACGAGCCGCGCAAATTCTCGCTGCCGACCGACAGCATGGCTGTGATGATCCTCGGCCTGCGCGTGACCGTGACCCGTCTGCTCGTGGTTCTGGCCGCCATCGTTCTGGTCGTCGGGATCACCATTTCCCTCAACACCACGCGTGTCGGTCTACAGATGCGGGCTCTGGCCAACAACCGGTCGCTGTCCTCGCTCATCGGTATTCCGATCCTGCGCGTCGAAACGCTCGCGTGGGGATTGTCCGGTCTTCTCTTCGGCTTCACCGGTCTGATGTTCGGCGATCTCGTGCGTCTTGAGCCGTCGGTGATCACCTTCATGGTCATTCCCTGTATTGCCGCCGCCATCTGTGGCCGGTTGCAGAGCCTGCCGGACGTGCTCATGGGTGGTCTCGCCATCGGTGTGATCGAGAGCCTGCTGACCTTCTCCGACACTTTCAAACAGGTGCGCCCCATCGCGCCCTTCGTGATCGCGGCGCTTGTCCTTCTGGCGATGAACCGTGGCCGCCGCCTGACCTTTGCAGGAGACGATTGATGCGTTCGACCTCCAACACGATCTGGGCCGTCTTCGGCCTTGCGCTGATCCTTCTGCTGCCGGCTTTTGCCGGTGGCCAGTGGGTCAAGATTTTCACCTCCACCACCACCTTCGCCATGGCCGCCGCCGGGGCAGGGTTCCTCTACACCCGTCTCGGGATGGTCAGCCTCGTACAGGTCGGCCTTATGGGCGTGGGCGGTTGGGTCACTCTGCGTCTCAACCACGCCTTCAACTTTCCGTTCGAGATCAACCTGATGGTCGCAGGCGCGGTCACCATGTTCCTCGGAAACCTGATCGCGCTTCCGGCGCTGAGGATGCGGGGTCTGTATCTCGCGCTCATCACCCTGATGTTTGCCGCCGGTCTCGACATTGTCTTTACCGCGAAGCAGTTCCCGAACGGAGCAGACGGGTTCTGGGGCGTTGGCACCACCTTTGCCGCCGAGATGCGCCGTCCGATCTTTGCCCAAAGCGACGCCGCCTACCTGCGCTACACGATGCTGTGGCTGGTCATCGGGTTCGTGCTCATCGAGCTGCATCGCCGGATGGCACCGGGCCGTGCGTGGGCGCTCATCCGTAAATCCGAGGCCGCTGCACTCGCCTCTGGTGTGAACGTGACGCTCTACAAAACATGGGCCTTCGGTTTGTCCGGTCTTTTGGCCGGTCTTGGTGGCGGTCTTCTGGCGGGGAGCCTCGGCCTTCTAGACGCTGCAACCTTCCGCGCCAGCGAGAGTGTGATGCTCTTTGCCCTCGTCATCGTCGGTGGTGCACGCTTCTGGTACGGGGCGGTGATTTCCGCAGTTCTGTTCCGCGTCGTGCCCGGCCTGCTAAACAACTGGGGCGTTGATGCCGATCTGTCGCTCGTGATCTTCGGCGCCGCACTCCTGCACGCTGTGATGTCCGCGCCCGATGGCCTTGCGGGTCAGATCAACGGGGCCGTTCGTGCGCTCTTTTCCGGCCGCAAAAGCCCCGAGAACAAAGGAGCCAAGGCATGATCTCCATGGAAAACCTCACCGTGCGCTTCGGGGGTGTGGTCGCGCTCGATCACATCGGGGCGGATTTCACCGCGAACGTGTCCGGCCTCATCGGTCCGAACGGCGCGGGCAAGACCACGACGATGAACGTCATCTCCGGCTTTCTCGATGCGCACAATGGCCATGTGATTGTCGATGGTGCCGATCTCGTCAAACTGCCGCCGCACAAGCGTGTGCATTGGGGCCTGCGACGGTCGTTCCAGAAGGAGCAGATCGCCAATGACCTCACCGTCCGAGAAAACCTGATGGCGATCACCGATCACCTGCACGGCTCACGCGCCGACAAACGTGCGGATCTCGAACGCGCTGCCGACTTCGCGGGCGTGACGGATATTCTCGGCAAAATGGGCCGTGATCTGAACACGTTCGAACGCCGTTTGACCGACGTCGCACGCTGTGTCATCGGCCACCCGAAGATGATCATGTTCGACGAACCCGCCGGTGGTCTGACGCCGGAGGAGACAGAACGCCTCGGCGATCTGATCCTCGGCATTCATGATCTGACGGGGGCCAAAGTTCTGGTCATCGACCACGACGTCGAACTGATCGAACGCATCTGCGCCGAGACGCTGGTGCTCGATTTCGGCAAACGCGTGGCCTTTGGTCCGACGTCTGACGTGCTGCGCGATCCGGCGGTTCAGGCGGCCTATCTGGGCATCGAAGTGGAGGAAGAGCATGCTTGAGCTCTCTGGTGTCACCATTGAAAAAGACGGCATCGCCGTTCTGAAAAACGTTTCTCTCACCGTTGAACCGGGCAAGGTCACAGCACTCTTGGGTGCGAACGGTGCGGGTAAATCCGAGCTTGTTCTGGGCATTGCAGGGCTCTTGCCCGTCACGGGTGGCGATATCCGTGCAGATGGCACCACCATCTCCGGACAGGCGCCGAACCTTATCCGGTCTGCTGGCGTTGCTGCTGTGCCGGAGGGGCACCAAGTGCTCACAAAGCTCTCCGTCGATGACAACCTGCGCGCTGCAGCATCGCTCTTGTCTGTTGCGGAAACGAAGGATGCGCTTGAGCGGGTCTATGGGCTGTTCCCCGAATTGGCCGAGCGCAAGCGTCAACAGGCGGGCACCATGTCCGGCGGACAGCAACAGATGCTCGCCATTGGGCACGCGCTCATGGCACGGCCGCGCTATGTGCTGATCGACGAAATGTCACTCGGTCTCGCACCGTTGATCGTGAAACGCCTTGTTGGCGTGGTGTCCGAGTTGGCGGCCTCCGGAGTGGGGGTCCTTCTGGTGGAGCAATTCGTCGAGGTGGCTCTGCAACTCGCGAGCGACATTGTCGTGCTGCGTAAAGGGCAGGTGCATTTGACGACCTCTGCGGAGGCGATCAAAGAGGATCGTGAGTTGCTCACAGGCGCTTATTTCTAAGCTTTTAACGAGTAAAATTGGTTGCGTTTACGTCGGGCCGCTCCCTCGCAAAGAGGGGGCGGTTTTCGTTTGTGGGTGCCGTCAAAGAAGTCACTAGGCAGGCGTTTTCCAAAATGATACTAAATCGTATCAAATCGGGAATAAATTTATCAAACCCGATTCCTCCCTGACTGCACTGGATTGAACCAACAATGACGATACCGCCCAAAGCCGCGGCTGCGACCGCGACCATGTTGTGGGGCTTTACCTACATTCTCACGACCACCATGCTGCCGCCGAACCCGTGGTTTATCGCGGCTGTGCGCGCACTTTTCGGGGGGCTGCCGTTGCTCCTGCTCGCGCGCGACCTCCCGCCGAAAGCATGGTGGGGGAAACTGATTGTCCTCGGCACGCTCAACAACGGCCTGTTCTTCGGTTTGCTCTTTATTGCCGCCATTCGTCTGCCTGGTGGTGTCGCCGCGACGTTCCAAGCTCTTGGGCCGCTCTTTATGGTCCTTCTCGCGCTGCCCGTGCTCGGCGCAATCCCGTCGAAAGCCAAACTGCTTGCCGTTGTTGCCGGCGCAGTCGGTGTGGCGATGGTCGTGCTCAAAGGCGGCGCAGAGTTGGATTTCATCGGCATCTTGGCCGCGCTCGGTGCCGCACTCTCGGTCGCCTTGGGGGGCACTCTGATCCACAAATGGGGCCGTCCGTCGTCGATCATGAGCCTGACGGCTTGGCAAATGATCATCGCGGGTGCGGAACTCTCCATTGTCGCGCTTGTCCTCGGCGATATTCCCGAGAGCCTCGTGATGACCAATGTCCTCGGTCTCGGCATCCTCGCCCTCGTGATAACGGCTCTGCCGTTCTACCTCTGGTTCACCGGTATTCATGGGGCTGGACCGTCGGCTGTGGCGCCGATGATGCTCCTGACTCCGATCACGGCCTTTGTTCTTGATGCGGTCTTCAGGGGCGCGGTGCCGTCGCCGCTCCAAGCGGTCGGTGTTGCAATTGTCATCGGCTCTCTGTTCTATGGGCAGCATGTCGATCGCAAAGCCTTCCGCCCCGCCCATCACCATGCGCCGTCAGAGCGTCAAAAAAGCCAAGGGAACGCCTGATGTCTGAGCGGGCGACCCTGACTGCGCGCGGCCTTGCGCGGCAAGAAGCACTCATTGAAACGGCGACAGACCTCTTTCTCGGGAAAGGGTTCGACGCGGTCTCGGTGGATGAAATCGTCGCCGCAGCGGGGGGGTCCAAGACCAATATCTACCGGCAGTTCGGAAATAAGACCGGACTGTTCACAGCGGTCGTGGAGCGGATGAGCCAAGAGTTCCTGTCGCCTCTGGATCAACTCGTTCTCGGGCCGGTTGATCTCGAAATCGGGCTGCAGATTTTGGGGCGCACGCTATTGGGGCAATTGCTGACACCAAAGCACATTGCGTTTCAGCGCATGGTTATTGCGAGTTCGGTCCAGTTTCCCGACTTGATGACGCACTGGTATGAGGTCGGCCCGAGGCGCAGCCAATCCATCTTCCGCAGTCAGATCGAGAAATCGTCCGGTGCGCCTGAACTTGCGGTGCTGTTTCACGACATGCTGGTCACAGAGCCCGTCACCCGCGCGATGATGGGGCGGCCGATGGCAGCCGAGGATGTTGAAGCACATATCCAAAGCGCCGTTCGCCTCGTGATCTCGGGCGTGTGAGCCGAGCGCAGAGCGCTACGACGCTAAAAAAGGGCGAGGATTTACTGATGGCTAAGATCAGGTTGGGGATGGTCGGCGGTGGCCGCGATGCGTTTATCGGAGAGGTGCACCGCTATGCCGCGCGTCTCGACGGGGAATATGACCTCGTGGCTGGCGCGCTGTCCTCCACGCCTGAGAAGTCGCGCGAAAGCGGCCTTGCCTTGGGTCTCTCTGAGGATCGGTGTTACGGTTCGTTCGAAGAGATGGCAGAGGCGGAAGCCGCGCGTCCCGACGGGATTGAAGCCGTCGCCATTGTCACGCCCAATCATGTGCATGGCGCGGCGGCGGAAGCGTTTCTCAAACGCGGTATTCACGTCATTTGTGACAAACCTCTCACCGCGACGATGGAACAGGCGGAGCAACTGGCCAAGGTGATCCGCGAGAGCGATGCGCTGTTCATCCTCACCCACAATTACACCGGCTACCCGATGATCCGTCAGGCGCGCGAGATGGTCGCGCGTGGCGATCTGGGCGCGATCCGCGTGGTGCAGGTCGAATATGCGCAGGACTGGCTCGCCGATGACACGGGGGGCAAGCAGGCCGAATGGCGCACGGACCCCGCGCGGGCGGGGCTTGGTGGCTCGACGGGGGATATCGGGAGCCATGCGCACAACCTCGCGTGCTTCGTGACGGGGCTGGATGTCGACACTCTCGCCGCCGATTTGCAGAGCTTCGTGCCGGGGCGTGCGGTGGATGACAACGCCCATGTGATGCTGCGGTTCAAAGGCGGTGCGCGGGGGATGCTCTGGTGCAGTCAGGTGGCTGTCGGATGTGAGAACGCGCTGACCTTGCGGGTCTATGGCGAAAAGGGTGGTCTGTCGTGGGGACAGGAAGAGCCGAACAAGCTCTGGTTCACACCCTTTGGAGAGCCGAAGCGTCTGCTGACGCGCGGCGGAGCAGGGGCGCTCGATGTTGCCAATGCGGTTAGCCGCACGCCGGGCGGGCATCCTGAAGGGTATCTTGAGGCCTTCGCCAATATCTACACGGAAGCTGCCGCTGCGATCCGTGCGGCCCAGAGGGGCGAAGACGCGATGAACCTGTTGCCCGGATTGGATGCGGGGCTCGCGGGGATGAATTTCATCGCGGCCTGTGCGCGGTCTTCCACTGAGGATGCGGCGTGGACGGCCTTGTAGGACTAAGGCGTCCTGCGCGTCAGAGATGGCGCAGGATTTCCTCATAGAAGAGTTTCGCACTGCTCGGCATTTCCCGAGAGGTGTTGCGGATGACGAAATAGGGCGTGACGGTCATCTCCGTCGCCGTGTCGATCATCGTCAGTTTCGCGCCGAAGTCGGGGCCGGTCAGGAGTTCTGCCACCTCCCGCGATTGCGGGGCGATGATGTCGGAGGTGGCGAGTAGGGCTTCGACCATCAGGAGGGACGACGTATGAACCACCCTCTGCGGCACTTCCACGCCGACGGAATAAAAGGCCTGCTCCATCGCTTCGCGAATGGGGGACCCGCGTTCCTGAATGACCCAGTCATAGTCGCCCAATGCGTCGAGCGGGACCGATGACTGGCCGGCGAGCGGGTGGGACTCTCTCACCATAAGCCGAACGGTTTCGGAGCGGGCAGGGTGGATGTGAAGGTCCTGTCCGTCATGGGTCGAAGGCACCCGTGCGAGAATGAAATCGAACCGCCCTTCATCAAGACCACGGATGAGGTCCGTTGAGGGGGCAACTTCGATAGAGAGGGAAATGTCGGGCGTTCGCTCCCGCATCACGGCCATAGCGGGGAGGAGAATACCGACAGCGGGCCCCGTTACCGATCCGATGCGCACCTCACCGGAGATGCCCTGTGTGAGAGAGGCCACTTCCTTTTCGAGACCGTCGAGACCGGAAAGCACCACGCGCGCGTGGCGGACGAAGGCTTCGCCGGTGGGCGTGATCTCCATTCCTTTCGGCGTGCGCTTGAACAAGAGCGCGCCGCAGCGGTCCTCAATCTCGCTGAGGATTCGCGAGGCCGCCGGTTGGGTCATGTTCAACGCGCGTGCCGCGACCTGAAGTTGGCCGACCTCAGAGATACGGAGGACGAGATCGAGGTGCGTGGGCTTTATCTGACGGGCGAGACGCAACGTAATCCCCTAATATACCAGTTTTGATATGCAGATTGCTGATATCTTCATTTTACAGTGATGTAAACTTCCCTTTATTCCTTGTGCGACCTCGAAACAGGGTCACCAATTTACAAGAAGAGCGCTGTCACGGGAGCAAAGGAGTGGCGCGCATCTTTCGGGAGGACAACATGAAGATCAAAACGTTACTGACCGCGGCAACCGCGGCCATTGCTTTCGCGTCCGTTGCTTATGCAGACGGTCTTGTGGGGATTGCCATGCCCACCAAATCCTCGGCCCGCTGGATTGCCGATGGCGACAACATGGTGAAAGAGCTTCAGGCCGCCGGTTACGACACCGACCTGCAATACGCCGAAGACGACATTCCGAACCAGCTGTCCCAGATCGAGAACATGGTCACCAAAGGTGTGGACGTGCTTGTGATCGCAGCCATCGACGGCACCACGCTTTCCAATGCGCTGGAAAACGCGGCGGCGGCAGGTGTGAAGGTCATCGCCTATGACCGTCTCATCCGTGACTCCGGTGATGTCGACTACTACGCGACCTTCGACAACTTCAAAGTCGGCGTGCAGCAGGCAACGAGCCTCGTGGACGGTCTCAAGTCCCGCTTTGGCGAAGGCCCCTATAATGTGGAGCTGTTCGGCGGGTCTCCGGACGATAACAACGCCTACTTCTTCTACAACGGCGCCATGAGCGTGCTTCAGCCGCTGATCGACGACGGCTCTGTGGTGGTTCAGTCCGGCCAGATGGGCATGGACAAGGTCGGCACCCTGCGTTGGGACGGTGCAGTGGCTCAGGCGCGTATGGATAACATCCTCTCCGCCAACTACACCGACAAGGAAGTCCACGGCGTGCTGTCACCGTATGATGGTCTCTCCATCGGTATCCTGTCCTCGCTCAAAGGCGTGGGCTACGGCTCCGGTGATCTGAAGATGCCGATCGTGTCCGGTCAGGACGCAGAAGTTCCGTCGATCAAGTCGATCCTCGCGGGTGAGCAATATTCCACGATCTTCAAAGACACCCGTGAGCTTGCGAAAGTCACCGTGGGTATGGTCAACGCGGTGCTCGAAGGCTCCGAGCCGGAGATCAACGACGACTCCACCTATGACAACGGCGTGAAGGTGGTTCCGTCCTACCTGCTCGAACCGGTGGCCGTGGATGCGTCCAACTGGGAAGAGATCCTGATCGGCTCCGGTTACTACACCGCAGACCAGATCAACTAAGTCCCTCCTCCAGACCCGTCCGCTCTCCCCCCAGTCTTTGAGCGGACGGGTTTTCCAACAAAGGAGGCTTGTATGACAACGCTTCTTGAAATGCAGTCCATCACCAAAGAGTTCCCGGGCGTCAAAGCGCTCGATCAGGTGAACCTCGCTGTGAAAAGCGGAGAGATCCACGCGATCTGCGGTGAGAACGGGGCAGGCAAATCCACGCTGATGAAGGTACTCTCGGGTGTCTATCCGGCGGGGAGCTATGATGGCGAAATCCACTACGAAGGCGCGCTCGCAGAATTTCGCGGTATCCGTGACAGCGAGGAGCGGGGGATTATCATTATCCACCAGGAACTCGCGCTCGTCCCGCAACTGTCGATTGCCGAAAACATTTTCCTCGGAAACGAGACCGCCCGTGCAGGTGTCATCGACTGGCACGAAGCAAACCACCGGACCGAAGCGCTGTTGCTTAAGGTCGGGTTGAAGGAAAGCCCGACCACGCTCATCGATAGCCTCGGTGTCGGGAAACAACAGTTGGTTGAGATCGCCAAGGCGCTCTCCAAAGACGTGAAGCTGCTGATCCTCGATGAGCCGACCGCCGCGCTTCAGGAGAATGACTCGAAGAAGCTGTTGGACCTGATGCTGGAGTTGAAGGCACAGGGCGTCACATCGATCATCATTTCGCACAAGCTCAACGAAGTGCGCTATGTGGCCGATACAGTGACCGTGATCCGTGACGGCACCTCTGTGTCTACTCTGGATGCCAAACAGGGTCTCTCCGAGGACCAGATCGTCCGCGATATGGTGGGGCGCGATATGTCCGACCGCTATCCGGACCGCGACCGCCGTGCAGGTGACGTGCTTATGGAGGTCGAGAACTGGAACGTCTGGCATCCGCAGCACCTCGAACGCCAGATCATCAAAGACATCTCGATGAACGTGCGGGCAGGGGAAGTCGTGGGGATTGCCGGTCTCATGGGGTCGGGACGCACAGAGCTTGCCATGTCGATCTTCGGCAAATCCTACGGGCGCAATATCTCCGGTGAGGTGAAGCTCCATGGGAAGACCGCCGATGTGTCCCGTGTGGACCGTGCGATTACCGCGGGTCTCGCCTATGTGACCGAAGACCGCAAAAGCCTTGGCCTCATTCTCGATGAGACGATCCAGTTCAACACGACGCTGGCCAATCTGGAGGGCGTGTCCAAGCGGGGGGTGCTCAACGACAACGACGAGACCGCTGTCGCCGAGAAATACAGGGCAGCCCTGCGCACCCGCACGCCTTCGGTGTTTCAGAAGGTTGGCAATCTCTCAGGGGGGAACCAACAGAAGGTGGTTCTCGCCAAATGGCTCAACACCGACCCCGAGGTTCTGATCCTCGACGAACCGACGCGCGGGATCGACGTCGGTGCGAAATACGAAATTTACGCGATCATCAACGAGCTGTCGGCGCAGGGCAAAGGGGTCGTGATGATCTCCTCCGAGATGCCCGAGCTGCTCGGCATGTGTGATCGGATTTATGTCATGAACGAAGGCGCCTTTGTCGGGGAAATGCCCGCGGCAGAGGCCAGTCAGGAGCGCATCATGTCGCTCATCGTCAGCGAAAAGGAATGAGAGCATGACGACAGAAAGCAAAACCATGTCGCCACCGTCCGAACACGGGACCGGAGAGACCAAGGGCCTCAAATCCTATCTTGCCGCCCACATGCGGGACTTCGGGCTGTTGTTTGCCCTCATCGCGATCATGGTCTTCTTCCAGATCGTGACTGGCGGCACGCTCATGCGTCCGGTGAACATCACCAACCTGTTCCTGCAGAACAGCTACATCATTATCATGGCGCTGGGCATGCTCATCGTCATCGTGTCGGGGCATATCGACCTCTCTGTCGGCTCCGTGATGGGCTTTGTCGGCGCGCTCGCCGCTGTGCTGATCGTCAATGAGGGCCTCCCTGTGCCCGTCACCGTGGTGCTCTGCCTCATCGTCGGTGGGGCCATCGGGGCCGCGCAGGGGTATTTCGTCGCGATCTGGCGCATTCCCTCTTTCATCGTGACGCTCGCCGGGATGCTCGTGTTCCGTGGTCTGTCGCTCTGGCTTCTCGAAGGTCAGTCTGTCGGCCCGTTCCCGAAAAACTTTCAGATCCTTTCCACCGGCTTCGTGCCTGACATCTTCCCCGCTGCGATGGGCGAAGGACTGGCGGGCCTCTTTGGATCGCGCAACTTCAACGTCCTGTCCTTCTCGCTCGGACTTATCGCGGCTGGTGCCATCATTCAGATGGGTCTGAAGAAACGTGCCCGCAATGCGCAGTATGGAATTGCGGACGAGCCGACCGGCCTCTTCTGGGCCCGCACAGCAATTGTCTCTGCGGCTGTCATTCTCCTGATGTTCAAGCTCTCCACCTTCCGTGGCCTGCCGAACGTGGTGGTGACGATGGGCGTGCTCATCCTGATCTACGCTTTCCTCACGGAACGCACGGTCATCGGTCGCCGCATCTACGCCTTGGGTGGCAATGAGAAGGCGGCGAAACTCTCCGGCATCAAAACCGAACGCCTTACCTTCCTCGCCTTCGTGAACATGGGTGTGCTCGCAGCCCTCGCAGGTCTGATCTTTGCCGCCCGTCTAAACACCGCGACGCCGAAGGCAGGGTTCTCCCTCGAACTCGACGTGATCGCAGCGGTCTTTATCGGTGGCGCTTCCATGTCCGGTGGCTCCGGCAAGATCATCGGGGCAGTCGTCGGTGCATTCATCATGGGGGTCATGAACAACGGTATGTCGATCATGGGCATCGGCATTGACTACCAACAGGTGATCAAAGGGCTCGTGCTGCTCGCCGCTGTTTTCTTCGACGTCTACAACAAGAACAAGCAGGCCTGAGCGCCGCTTCGACAAAGGAATATCCCATGTCGTTCAAACCCGCGAAATGGCCCCGCAAGCTCCGCTCTCAGGAGTGGTATGGTGGCACCTCCCGCGACACGATCTACCATCGTGGCTGGCTCAAAAACCAAGGCTACCCGCATGATCTGTTCGACGGACGTCCGATCATCGGCATCCTGAACACGTTCTCGGAACTGTCGCCGTGTAACGGCGTGCACATGAAGGAGTTGGCCGAAAAGATCAAAGCAGGCATCTGGGAAGCCGGCGGGTTTCCGGTCGAGGTTCCCGTGTTTTCGGCCTCCGAGAACACCTTCCGCCCCTCCGCCATGATGTTCCGCAACCTCGCGGCGCTCTCGATTGAGGAAACGATCCGCGGACAGCCTATGGACGGTGCGGTGCTCATGGTCGGCTGTGACAAGACCACTCCGTCCCTGATGATGGCGGCCGCGTCCTGTGACATTCCGTCGATTGTCGTCACCGGCGGGCCGATGCTCAACGGCTACTACAAAGGCGAACGCGTCGGCTCCGGCACGCATCTGTGGAAATTCTCCGAAGCTGTGAAGGCAGGCGAGATGACACAGGACGAGTTCCTCGAAGCAGAGGCCTCCATGTCGCGCTCCACGGGTACTTGCAACACGATGGGCACAGCTTCGACCATGGCGTCGATGGCAGAGAGCCTCGGCATGGCGCTCTCAGGCAATGCGGCAATCCCGGCTGTGGACTCCCGCCGCCGTGTGATCGCGCAAATGTCTGGTCGCCGGATCGTCCAGATGGTGAAGGATGACCTGAAACCTTCTGATATCATGACAAAAGAGGCCTTTGAGAACGCCATCCGCACGAACGCCGCCATCGGCGGGTCCACCAATGCGGTGATCCACTTGCTCGCGATGGCGGGCCGTGTCGGCGTCGATCTGACGCTTGAAGATTGGGACCGCTGCGGGCGTGAAGTCCCGACCATCGTAAACCTGATGCCGTCCGGCAAATACCTCATGGAAGAGTTCTTCTATGCGGGTGGTCTGCCTGTGGTGCTCAAACGTCTCGGCGAAGGCGGGTTGCTCCATAAAGACGCGCTTACTGTGTCGGGCGAGAGCATCTGGGATGAGGTCAAAGATGCCGTGAACCACAATGAGGATGTGATCCTGCCCACAGAGAACGCACTCACGCAGTCCGGTGGCATCGTCGTGGTGAAAGGCAACCTCGCGCCGAAAGGGGCGGTTTTGAAGCCCTCTGCGGCGACCCCCGCGCTCTTGCAACACCGCGGTCGCGCGGTCGTGTTCGAAGACATCGACGACTACAAAGCCAAGATCGAAGATCCGGACCTCGACATCGACGAGACTTACATCATGGTCATGAAAAACTGCGGGCCGAAAGGCTATCCGGGCATGGCCGAGGTCGGGAATATGGGCCTGCCTCCGAAGCTTCTCAAAAAAGGCGTCACGGATATGGTGCGGATTTCCGATGCACGTATGTCCGGTACGGCCTACGGAACTGTTGTGCTCCACACCTCTCCCGAAGCCGCCGCAGGTGGCCCGCTCGCGGTCGTTCAGAACGGCGATATGATCGAGCTCGACGTCGCGAACCGTCGTCTGCATCTCGATATTTCCGACGCCGAACTGGAGGCGCGCCTCGCCACGTGGACGCCCCTGCCGAACGGTCCCGAGAGCGGCTACGCATGGCTCCACCAGCAGCACGTCGAAGGCGCGGATACGGGTGCCGATCTCGACTTCCTCAAAGGCTGTCGTGGCAATGCCGTCGGAAAGGACAGCCATTGATGGATATTGCACTCATAGGCATTGGCAAGATTGCCATCGATCAGCACGTCCCTGCGATTGCGGCGTCGTCCGACTTCTCGCTCGCCGCAACGGTCTCGCGGCATGGGTATGTGGAGGGCGTCGAAAGCTTTCCGAATATCCACGCACTCCTCAAAGCGCGGGACGATATTCGGGTGATTTCGCTCTGTCTCCCGCCGGTCCCGCGGTTTGAGGCCGCCGCCGCCGCCATTCGTGCGGGCCGACATGTGATGCTCGAAAAGCCACCGGGCGCGACGCTCGCGGAATGCTACGCGCTGATGTCGCTCGCCAATAAGCATAAGGTCTCTCTCTTCGCGACATGGCATTCGCGTGAGGCAGACAAGGTCGCCTCCGCCAAAGCATGGCTTGCCAACAAAGAACTACGCTCGCTCAAGGTGACGTGGAAAGAAGATGTGCGTCGCTGGCACCCCGGTCAGGACTGGATCTGGGAGCCGGGCGGGATGGGGGTGTTCGATCCGGGGATCAATGCGCTTTCTATCGTGACAGAAATCCTGCCGGACAACATCCATTTGACGTCGGCGAACCTCGAAGTGCCCGTAAACCGCCAGACACCGATTGCCGCGCAGTTGGAGTTCTTCCACCCCGGCGGGGCAGAGGTCAGCGCCGACTTCGATTTCCGCCAGGAGGGGGAGCAAATCTGGAACATTGAGGCCGTCACGGATGAGGGCACTCTGACACTGATAGACGGCGGTGCGCGTATCCGCATTGACGGGGCAGAAGACGCTCTGGAGGACGACAATCCGCTCTCCGGCGAATATCCGCGCCTCTATGCCAAGATGGCCTCCCTGCTGCTGCGAGGTGGCATTGATATGGACCTGCGTCCGATGATCCACGTCTGTGATGCGCTCGCATTGGGACGCAGAACCACGGTTGACCCGTTTATCGAATAATCTGAAAGAGACCCGCCATGAAACCTTTGTATTCTGGCATCTGGCCGGTTGCGCCAACGCCATTCAACGCCAATGGAACGCTCGATCTCGACGGGATGCGTCGTGTTCTGGACTGCCTCATTGATCAGGGCGCGGACGGGATTTGTATCCTCGCGAACTTCTCGGAGCAGTTTCTGCTGACCGACGCCGAACGCGAAATCCTGACGCGTGTGTCCCTCGAACATGTTGCGGGCCGCGTGCCGATGATTGTGACCATCAGCCACTACGCGACGCAGATCGCGGTGGAGCGTGCGACGTTCGCCAAAAGCCTTGGTGCGGATATCGTCATGATGATGCCGCCCTATCACGGCGCGACCCTCAAAGGCACGCCGGAGCAGACGTTTGAACAATTCGCAGCAGTCGGAGAGGTCGGCATTCCGATCATGATCCAGGACGCGCCTATGTCCGGCGTCGATCTCTCTGTGCCGCTCCTCGTGCGGATGGCGAAAGAGATCGAGATGGTTAAACTCTTCAAGATCGAATGCCCCCGCGCCGCCAACAAAATCCGCGCCCTCATTGAGCAGGGCGGAGACGCGATTGAGGCCCCGTTTGACGGCGAAGAGGCGATCACGCTGCTCGCTGATCTCGATGCGGGTGCCACGGGGTCGATGACCTCCGGCATGATCGTCGATCAGATCAAACCTGTGCTGACCCATTTCCACGCGGGCCGCTATGAGGAGGCCACCGCCGCCTATGGCCGCGTTGCCATGGCGATCAACCACGAAAACCGCCAGTGCGGCTGGCAATCGTGCAAGGCCGCGATGGTGGAAGGCGGCGTCATTGCATCCGAGATGTGTCGCCATCCGGTTGCGCCACTTCATCCCGCAATCCGTGAGCGTCTGATCGGCCTGCTCAAACCTCTCGACCCGCTCGTCCTGCGCTGGGACAAATGAGCCCCCTCTAGACGACAGACATAATTCCGAAAGGACCCCGATATGACCTTTACCCCCCACGGCAAACATCTGATCGCAGGAGCGTGGGTGTCGTCCGAGGAGACGTTCACCTCTGCACCCGCGCATGGACTGCCCCATGTGTTTTCCTCCGGCACACCCGCGCTTGTGGCGCAGGCATGTGAAGCTGCCGAAGAGGCATTTTGGACCTATGGCTATACGACCCGCGAGGACCGAGCGGCGTTTCTCAATGCGATTGCGGACGAGATCGAGGCCCGCGCCGAGGCCATCACCGAGATCGGATCGCAGGAAACCGGCCTGCCCGAAGCGCGCCTCCAAGGCGAGCGTGGCCGCACGACAGGTCAACTGCGGCTCTTCGCGGATCACATCCTGAAAGGCGACTACCTCGACCGTCGTCATGACGCCGCCCTGCCGGATCGTCAGCCCCTCCCGCGTCCCGATCTGCGCATGATGCAGCGTCCGATTGGGCCTGTCGCAGTCTTCGGCGCCTCGAACTTTCCGCTCGCCTTTTCCACCGCCGGTGGCGACACCGCCGCCGCGCTGGCCGCCGGTTGTCCGGTCGTGGTCAAAGGCCACGGCGCGCACCCGGGCACGGGCGAAATCATCGCCGAAGCCATCCACGCCGCGATCGAGAAAACCGGCATGCCGAAAGGCGTTTTCTCGCTCGTCCAAGGCGGCGACCGCGCGGTCGGGCAGGCCCTTGTGCAACACCCGCTGATCAAAGCGGTGGGCTTCACCGGCTCGCTCGCTGGTGGCCGTGCGCTCTTCGATCTCTGCGCGCAGCGACCGGAACCGATCCCGTTTTTTGGAGAACTTGGCTCCGTGAACCCGATGTTCATGTTGCCGGCTGCGGTGGCAAACCGTGGCGACGCCCTCGGCGAAGGCTGGGCAGGCTCCCTCGGCATGGGGGCTGGCCAGTTCTGCACCAACCCCGGCATCGCGGTGGTGATCGAAGGCGCGGAGTCTGATGCCTTCGTCGAGGCCGCCCGCAAAGCGCTCTCGGAGCAGGGTGCGCAGGTCATGCTCACCGACGGCATCGCCGAGGCCTACGCCTCCGGCGCCGCGAAACTCGGCGCGCAGGCAGGCGTGCAGGACCTGCTGACCTCGATGTGCGACCGCCGCGAGGCCAAGCCGTTCCTCTTCAAAGTCGCGGCCTCTGACTGGCTCGGCAACCATGCGCTCTCCGAAGAGGTCTTCGGGCCCTTGGGTCTCGTGGTCGTGGCCAAAGACGCGGACGAGATGCACAAAGTGGCGCGCAGCTTCGCGGGTCAGTTGACCGCAACCATCCACATGGATGACAGCGACACAGCCTTCGCTCGCCGGCTCCTTCCGGTCCTCGAGCGCAAAGCCGGCCGCGTCCTTGCAAACGGCTTCCCCACGGGCGTCGAGGTCTGCGACAGCATGGTCCACGGCGGTCCATACCCCGCCTCCACCAACTTTGGCGCGACCTCTGTCGGAACCCTCTCCATCCGCCGCTTCCTCCGCCCCGTCTGCTATCAGGGCATCCCCGAAGGCGTGCTGCCTGACGATCTGGTGTGAGATGACAGTCCGGATTGCGGTCGATTGGGGAACCTCAGCCTTGCGCCTCTGGGTGCTTGGCGAGGACGGCAACGTGCGCGCGGAGCGCAGGTCCGATGACGGCATGGGGAAACTCAGAGCCGAAGACTTCGAGCCCGCGTTCCTCGCCTTGGCTCGGGACCTGATCGAGGGGGCAGAACACGTTGAGGTCGTCATCTGTGGCATGGCAGGCGCGCGGACGGGATGGGCAGAGGCGGCGTACCTGCCGGTGCCCTGTCAGCCCGTCGGAAAGGGCGCGATCACGGTGGAAACACAGGACAAACGGCTCTCCGTTCGTATCCTGCCTGGCCTGTCGCAGACCACCCCTGCGGATGTGATGCGCGGCGAGGAAACCCAAATTGTGGGATTTCTTTCCGCCAATCCGTCTTTCGATGGCGTTCTCTGCTTGCCTGGAACGCATTCGAAATGGGTTCGCATCGAGAATGGTGAAGTCACCTTTTTTCAGACGATGATGACAGGCGAACTTTTTGCGCTGCTCTCCAAATCTTCGGTGCTCCGCCTCTCCATGGACGACGCGGACGCATGGTCCGAGGAGGCCTTCGCGGACGGAGTACAGACAGCCCTCAACGCGCCTGCGCAATCCATGGCCGCGCTGTTTTCGCTCCGCGCCGAGGGGCTGCTTGGAACGGTCCCCGAAGGCGAGGCGCGATCGAAACTCTCGGGGCTGCTCATAGGACAGGAACTCGCCGCAATGCGCGGGCTTTGGACGGCGTATCCAGTTGCGCTCATCGGCGCAAAAGACCTGTCCGCCCGCTATGCCAAGGCGCTCAGGCTCTGTGGAGTCGAGGTAAAATGCGCTGATGGTGATACAATGGTCCTCGACGGGCTACGCGCCGCGTTCGAGAAGTGGGGGGAACTATGACAAAACCACGCAATATCATCGCCATTCTGAGGGGCGTGACCCCTGACACGGTGGAAGACATCACAGAAACCCTGATCGCCGCTGGCATCACCAAGATCGAGGTGCCGCTCAACTCGCCTGACGCATTCACGTCGATCTCGAAAATTGCGGCGGATTTTCACGAACATGCGCTGATCGGGGCAGGGACCGTGCTCTCCGTCGCGGATGTGAAGCGGGTGCAGGACTGCGGCGGTGTGTTGGTCGTCTCTCCGAACATGAACCCAGACGTGATCCGCGCGACGCGGGAGGCGGGACTGCTGTCCTATCCTGGTGTCATGACGCCGACAGAGTGCTTTGCGGCGCTGGAGGCCGGAGCGACGGGGCTCAAACTCTTCCCGGGGAGCCTGATTGGCGCGAAAGGGTTGCAAGCGATCCGCGCGGTGCTACCTGAAGGGACCGAAGTGCTCGCCGTCGGTGGAGCCGCGCCCGAAAACTTCGCGGCATGGCGTGCCGCTGGTGTGGACGGGTTCGGGATCGGAACGGCGGTCTACCGCCCCGGTGACACGGTGAAAGACGTGCATGACAAGGCCGCAAAGATTGTCGCGGCCTATGATGCAGCGTGGTCGGAGGCATAAGGTGAGCGCAGAACTCTTTGATAACAGGTCCTGTTTTCTCGGGGAGGGGCCGCTTTGGCATCCGGATTTGGAGACGCTGTTCTGGTTCGACATCATCAATAAGAAACTCCTCTCGCGTGGTCCCGACGGGGCCGGTGAGTGGAGCTTTGACGAATGCCATTCCGCCGCAGGTATCGTCGACGCGCAGACATTGCTGATTGCGTCCGAGACGGGGCTCTGGCGGTTTGACATCGGCTCTGGCACCCGTGAACTCATTGTCTCGCTGGAGGCTGACCGTCCGGAGACGCGCTCCAACGACGGGCGCACGGACCCCTTTGGCGGGTTCTGGGTCGGCACTATGGGCAAGAGCGCGGAGGCGGGCCTCGGGTCCATCTATCGCTATTTCAAAGGCGAGTTGCGCCAGCTTCACAGCGGCCTCACGATCCCGAATGCGATCTGCTTTTCGCCCGACGGGAGATACGCTTATTTCGCCTGCACCGATGCGCAGAAGATCAATCGACAGCCGCTTGACCGCGACGGATGGCCAGCGGGGCCAGCGGAGACTTTCATTGATCTGTCAAAACACGACCTCAACCCCGATGGCGCCATTGTCGATGCAGAGGGCGGGATTTGGAATGCGCAATGGGGGGCAGGTCGCGTAGCGCGCTATCTGCCGGACGGGACGTTTGATCGTGCGATCGCGTTCCCCGCGGATCATTGTTCTTGTCCGGCCTTCGGCGGATCAGACATGAAGACCCTGTTTGTGACTTCGGCGCGTGAGGGCCTCACCAACCCGAAGTTAGCGCAGGGATGCGTCTACTCGGTGATTGTCGATGTCCGAGGCGGGGACAGTGTTCGCGTGAAGCTTTGATCGCGGTGCGTGGTCGGTCCGCTCGCACGCGGGCCAGCGTTTGCGCAAACATAGTGCTTCAAATTGCGCCTTTTTGCCGTGATCAGCGTAGGAAATGGCCTTTAGTCAGGTGCCTTGGAATGTATTTCTAAATCACTTTTGATTTTCCGAAGAATTGGGCGAAGTTGCCAGTATGGCATTTTCAGGCACCCCGTGCCTGCACGCGCGGGACATCCGACATTTTCAGGTCTTTGTCGCTGTCGCGAACGCAGGCGGCATGACCGCCGCAGAGGCAGAGCTCGGTATGACTCTGTCCAGCATCTCCACGAGTATCTCTTCGTTTGAAAAAAACGGTTCAGGATCACGGTCTGTCACCGCGGTCGCGGCGGGTTTGAACTCACCGAGGAAGGCCGCATCGGTTTTGACCTCCGTCGAGTTTGCCTCTCGCGCCGTGTCGCCGGCGAGACGCTTCTTGCCGGCCTCGAGGAATTCCTTCGACCAGCTGTAATACAGGCTCTGAGCGATACCTTCCCGGCGACACAGCTCCGCAATACTGTCCTCACCTTTCAGGCCATCCAACACGATCTTGATCTTCTCTTCCGCTGATTACTGTTTGCGGGTTGCGCGCCGGATGTCTTTGACGACCCTCTCGCCATTGCTCTGTTTGGGTCCGGATTTCTGTCTCATCTTCACTCCTTCGTGGTTACGATGAGCCAGAAATCCTCTCTTATCAAATCGCCCTAAACTGTCCCATTGGCGCTGACGTCACACAGCACTTTCCACCACCGCTTCTGCTGCGATTTCCATGGCCGTCTGAGCGCACGTCAGGCGCGACCTGAGCCGGTTGGTGATGCACAAAAAACAAGCAACCCGGACCGCGCTTCGTTTGCAGACCGCTTTCTGTCACGGAAAGTATATTGACAGCTTAATTAACTTAGTTCACGAATATATGTGAAATATCACAGGAGCATCAAATGGGCCAGATCATCGATTCCGACAAACTCACGGTTTCCAGTGATGCGCTTATTGTAGATGGCAGTGACCTGCAGTTCCGCGAGATGCTCCACAATCTCTTGGCCTTCTCGGCGCGGCTCGAACAAATCAGGGGTGGTTTTGCGAACCTCATCGGGCTGTCCGGTCCGCAATACACCATCCTCATCACGGTGCAGCAGCTCTCTCAATTGGGGGACGTCGGTGTCGGTCATGTTGCGGAACATCTGGCGCTCACACCTGCTTTTGTCACCAAAGAGACCAAGAACCTGATCAAACTCGGTGTTCTTGAAAAACAGCCGGACCCTAACGACCTGCGCCGTGTGAAGCTCAAGGTCACGGCTTTCGGTGAAACCAAGCTGCAATGCCTGCCCAAAGTGCAGCAGCAGGTGAATGACCAACTGTTCAAAGCCGTCACTCAGGAAAACTTTGCCATGCTCCATGCCCTGTCGGCGGACTTGCGCAACGATGCGGAAAAGGCCCTGAACCTGCTGAAGTTCCTCGCGCTTGAGGAGGAGTCAGCATGACGACGGCGTTCGATCCGAAAGCATTTCGCAACGCATTGGGCAAGTTCCCGACAGGTGTGTGTATTGTCACGACGCGGGTGGACGATGAGCCGCTCGGAATGACGATGAGTTCCTTTAACTCTCTGTCGCTCGATCCGGCACTGGTGCTGTTCTCCATTGATAAGCGCGCCCTGAGCCTGCCGTTGTGGGAGCGGGCAGAAGGCTATGCGATCCATGTTCTTGCGGAAGAGCAGCAAGCGCTCTCCAACCGTTTTGCTGGCCGCGGCACAGACAAGTGGGCGGGCCTTCATGCCGAGGCCGGCCTTTACGGTGTGCCTCTTCTGAGTGGTGTGGCCGCGCGGTTCGAATGTGCGCGCCATGTCATTCACGACGCTGGCGATCACCGCCTTTTCATTGCCGAAGTCGAACGTTTCACAGCTCATCCCGACCGTAAACCGCTGCTCTTTGCGGGCGGGCGCTATGGGCAAATTCAAAAACAAACGGATGAGGCGCCGATTTGGCCGCTCTCCATCCACTACTAATCCAACAGGAGATCCTCCCCATGCTTAAAACCGGAGCACAGCACATCGCCAGTCTGCAGGATGGGCGCCAAGTCTACATTGACGGCGAACTCGTTGACGATGTCACAACCCATCCCGCGTTCCGCAACGCCATCCAGTCGATGGCGAAAATCTATGACTTCCAATCTGCTCCCGAAAACCGAGAGCTGATGACCTATGAAATTCCGGGCAAGCCGGGTGAGCGGGCGAACCGCATCTGGCAACTGCCGAAAAGCCACGCCGACCTCGTTGAGCGTCGCAAGGCATTGGAAGCGTGGACCGAACTGCATGGTGGTTTCCTCGGTCGTGCGCCGGATCACGTCGCGTCCTGTATCGCGGGGATGTACATGGGTCTCGAAGTGTTCGAAGGCTACGATCCGGAACGCGCGAAGGCGCTGTCGGATTACTACGAGTACGTCCGCGACAACGAGCTTTACCTCACTTACGTGATCATCAACCCGCAGGCCGACCGGTCGAAGACCGCAAACGAACAGGCCGATCCCTTCCTCTCCGCCGGTGTGTTCTCCGAGGACGAAGAGGGTCTCACGATCCGCGGCGCCAAGATGCTCGCGACCGGCGGTATCCTCGCCAACGAGGTGTTCGTCACCTGCATCCAGCCGCTGCGTGAGGGTGAGGAGCCCTATGCCGTGTCCTTTGCCATTCCGATGAATGCGAAGGGCCTGAAAATCCTGTCGCGCAAATCCTATGAAGCGTCCGCCACGAGTGTCTTTGACAACCCGCTTGCCAGCCGTTTCGACGAGAACGACGCGGTGCTCTACTTCGACGATGTGAAAGTTCCGTGGGACCGCGTGTTCATCAATCAGGACACCGCAATGACGGGCAAGCAATTCCACGCAACGCCCGCACACGTCTACCAGAACTATCAGGCGCAAATTCGTCTCATGGTGAAGATGCGCTTCCTCCTCGGGATCGCAAAGAAAACCGCCGAAACCAACGGTGTGATCGGCTTCCCGCAGGTGCGTGAGACGCTCGGTCAACTGGCGGCGCAATGTGCCATGGTGGACGCACTTGTGCACTCTATGGAAATCAAAGGCACCATGCGTGGCGAGTATTTTATCCCAGACCGCCACACCCTCTACGCGGCGCAGGTCCTCACCCAGCAGATGTATAACACGGTCATCGGCACCCTGCGTGAATTGGCAGGTGGTGGCCTGATCATGCTGCCGTCCTCGATCTCCGATTTCGCAAATCCGGAAATGCGTGAGCTGATCGGCAAGACGCAGCAATCGCCGACCACTTCGTCGGAGGGCCGCGTCAAATTCTTCAAGCTGGCGTGGGACGCCGTGGGGTCCGAATTTGCCTCTCGCCATACCCAGTATGAAATGTTCTACGCAGGTGCGACGTTTGTCACAAAAGGTCATTCTTTCCGCACCTTTGATTGGGACAACTGCACCGGCCTCGTAGACCGGATGCTGGACACCTATGACCTCGACACCGAACTCACCCAATATAAAACAGCCGCGGAGTAAGAAGCATGGCGATTAACAAAGAGCACAAGGAATTCCACAGCATCGACGTGGAGGCCCGCGAAGGTTGGGCGCCGCCTCCGGGCTATCCGGCGGGCATCCAGCAAAAGATCCTCGCAGGTGAGCTTGATGAAGTGAACAAGACGGGCAACCGCACGCGTCTGCTCCGTTTCGATGCGGGTGTCTACACGACCAAACCGTTCGTTCACGACTACTGGGAAGAGGTCTATCTCGTTGAGGGTGACCTGACCGTCGGCAATGACGAGAACGGCGAAGGCGGCGAAGCCTTTGTCCCGAACACCTATGCCTGCCGCCCGCCGGGAGCGTATCACGGCCCGTTCAAATCCGAGAACGGCTGCGTTTTGCTTGAAATCCACTACTACGAAGAAAAAGCATGACCCTGATAAGCGCATCTGACATGAGCGCTGCCATGGCCACCGGCGAGACCACGAGCGAAGCTCTGGTCTCTGCCGCGCTCGACCGTATCGCTGAACCTGAGGGGGAGGGCGCGCGTGTTTTCACGGCTGTCCTGCGTGACGAGGCTCTGGCTGACGCCCGTTCCGCTGACGAGGTCGGGAAGAAAGGCGCGCTGAACGGCGTGCCGGTCTCGATCAAGTGCCTCTTTGACGTCAAAGGCCTCGTGACAACCTCCGGCTCCAAGCTCTTTGCTAAGAACGCACCCGCGACATCCGACGCAGCCATCGTCGCGCGGCTGCGTGACGCTGGTGCGGTGATCGTCGGGCACACCAACATGACCGAGTTCGCCTATTCCGGCCTCGGGATGAACCCACACTACGGCACGCCGGGCAATCCGGCTGATCGAACCCGCATTCCGGGCGGCTCCTCCTCCGGTGCTGCGGTTTCTGTCGCAGATGGCATGGCGGCTATCGGGATCGGGACGGATACAGGCGGGTCCTGTCGTATTCCGGCGGCGTTCTGTGGTCTGGTCGGGTGGAAGCCAACGGCGAGCCGCGTGCCGTCCGAAGGCTGTTTCCCGCTCTCGGGATCGCTCGACTCCATCGGATCCATTGCCAATACCGTGGCCGATTGCGAATTGGCCGATGCGGTGATGGCCGGAGAGTCCTATGCCCCGGCTGTGGCGCCTGAGCTATCCGGACTGCGGTTTGCGGTTCTGGAGAACTACGTGCTCGACGGGCTGACCCCGCATGTTGCGGCGGCGTTCGAGAGCGCGCTGGTAATCCTGAAAGAGCAGGGCGCACAGATCGACCGGATCACGATCCCTGATCTCGACCGCCTGCCGTCCCTGAATGCCCGTGGCGGCATCATCGCGGCAGAGGCGCTGGCGATCCACAAGGATCATCTCGCAGAACGCGAAGCCGAATATGACCCGCGCGTGTCGGTGCGTATTCTGAAGGGTGAGACGCTGGAGCCCGGTGAATATGAGGCTCTGTTGAAAGCCCGCGCGGAGATAAGCACGACCGCTGATGGTCTCACCGCAGGCTACGACGCGATCCTCATGCCGACGGTTGCAACCGAAGCGCCTGTCATTGCCGAACTCGATGCGGATGAGGCGCTCTACGGGAGCCAGAACCTTTTGGCCCTGCGCAACACGACGGTCGCGAACTTCCTCGACCGCTGTGCGATCTCTCTGCCCATTCCTGTCACCGGCCTTCCGGTCGGTCTCATGCTGATGGGTGAGACAATGGGCGACCACAAGCTCTTTGCTGTGGCGCGTGCTGTCGAAGAGACGTTCGCAGGGTGATCAACGGTTGAGAAGGTTCTCGACCAGGTTTGATTTGAAGGCGGTGATGTGTTCCCGCACTGCCTTCTCCGCCTGGTCAGGATCGTGTGCGGCCAGGGCTTCGACAATTTCGGAATGCTGGTCGCACACCCTTTTGTTATGGTCGGAGACGTTGAGCGAGAGCGTCCAGAACCGAACAGAGCGATCATGCAGATTGCTCAGTAGTTCGGTCATGATCTCGTTGCCGGCGGCTGTGCTGATCAGGCGATGGAATTCGCGATCCAGTGAGATGAGCTGGTCCACATCGCGTTTCTCGGTGGCCTGCTTCATGTCCTTGAGATTGTGCTTCAGATCTTTGATCTGGTCGTCCCTGATGCGTTCCGCAGCCCATCTCGCAACACGGCCCTCATTGAGCAGACGGACATCAATGATATCCATCAACTCATCGAGCGAGATCGGGCTGACAACGACGCCTTTGCGGGGCATGACCTCGACCAAGCCGTCGATCATCAACCGGTCAACCGCCTGAATGACGGGGGTGCGGCCAATGCCCAAGGCCTCGGCGAGCTCCGTGACAGTGATCGCTTCGCCCGGTTTCAGGTCGCAGGAGACAATCCGCCCTTTGATCACCTCATAGGCCTGATCTCTGAGCGAGACCTTTTTCTGGCGTTTTTGAGGGGCGGGTGCTGCTTCCATTTCAAGTGCCGTATGTCGCGCCATGTGCGGCCTCTCTCAACTCAGCCCGCAATGGGCATCGAAATAATACTATAGCCGAAAGAAATTTTCCGGTTGAGCACCGGATCTTCGATTTCGGCTTGAAAACGAGTAGAGACTCTTATGCCGCCAATCGCCGGCATTGTCCCGCAGAAAAGTACGGAGCCGTCTACCAGACGTCCGTCTTCGTATCCGGAAATCGTGTCGCGCGGGTCCAAAAGGCCTGCGACAGAGCCCTCTTGGTAGAGCACCTTTTCGCCATTTTCCCAGATGTAGCTCGAGATTTTGAGATCATCCCAGTGATCGGCAACTTCTTCAAACGGCCACACGGTATCGGCCACCGGTTTGTCGCACATCTGTTTGGAGACCGTGACGCCGTAGGTTTCAACTTCGCGGTCCGTGTGGTCAGAACCAAGGCCAACGAACAATTTTCCATCATGCGCGAAGATCACGGGTTCAACTTCACCGCTGGAGGCCTCTCCGGAGGCTTCAATGGCGTCGTCTGTCGAGACGCGCGATGCGGAGCAGCGGTAGTAGGTTGGGGTCTGTGCGGGACGTGCGACGCCAAGCGCTTCGAGCTCTTGAATGTGATGCTCCATGGCCTCTTTGTCTCGGCCTGCCCATCCTGCAATGATCAAAGTTTCCGGCGTGAAAACAAAGAGTTCGACGCCATCTTTTGATGCGCACTTCATGGTAATCTGCATAATCTACCTTCATGGTTTGGGCGGTCCCTGCCTAATCTGGATGCATTTTTCGATTAACCAGACCGGAAGGCGCGAAGCTTCTTGACAGGAATGATTCTATAATCATTATGTGAAATATCACAAGGCTTTTTTACTGCAGCAGATGGTAAGGGGCCGCTCCGGTGAAAATCGGAAAACCTAACGCTAAAAACATGTTAACAGGGAAATAATCATGGCTCACCGCACCTCCATAAAGACTCTTCTGGCGGCGACCGCACTCGTGACAAGCGCGAGCGTGGCAGTTGCTCAGGACAAACCGGCCTCTCTTGATGTCGGCGTTTTCACCTTCATGTCCGGTCCCGCAGCCGCCTACGGGATGCCGGGTCGCCAAGGTGCCGAAGTCGTCATCGACATGATCAATGCTGCAGGTGGTATTGACGGTGTTCCGATCTCCGCCACCTTCGTGGACGAAGGGCAGGGTGCAGAGGGCGTCATCTCCGAATACCGCCGTCTGGCAGAAGAGCCGGAAACGGACTTCATGATTGCGGCACTGTCCTCCGGCAACTGCCTCGCGCTCGCGCCGATTGCGGACCAGATGGAAATGCCGACCGTTGGCTGGAACTGCGATTCCCACCAACTCTTCGCAGATGCCGAACATCCCTACTTCTTCCGCCCGAACGGCAACACGATTGCCGAATTCATGGCCTACGTGATCTACTTCCTCGACAACAACCCGGATGTGGAACGCGTTGCGATCATCAACCCGGACTATTCCTTCGGTCATGACGCCGCCGAGATCGTGAAAGCCTCCCTCGCTGCGTTCAAACCGGAAGTCGAGATCGTGGCAGAGCTGTTCCCCAAACTGGGTTCTTCGACCTATCAGACCGAGGTCTCCCGTCTCTCTGCTGCACGCCCCGACGTGATCTTCTCCAACCTCTGGGGTGGTGATCTCGAAAACTTCGTGCGCCAAGCTGCACCGCGCGGCCTCTTCCGTCAGAGCCAGGCAGTTTTCGCCCTCGGCGAATCCTCCATGAACAACGTGGATATGCCGGAAGGCGTGATCGTCGGCGTTCTGGGTGATGGCTGGTGGCGTTCTCCGGATGCCGCTGAACTCGGTGCGCCTGAGTTTGCCGAGGCCTATCAGACCAAATTTGAAAAGGCCCCTGTGTTCCCGGCTATGAAAATGGCGAACGCGTTCATGGTCATGAAAGCCGGCTATGAGAAAGCCATCGAAGCAAATGGCGGCGCATGGCCGACCGATGAACAACTGACCGCAGCCATGGAAGGCATGACCATCGACACGCTGACCGGTTCCATGACCTTCCGCGCAGACAACGACGGTATCGTCGATCAGGTTGTCGGTATGGTCGGGTCTGTCGAAGGCATCGAAGGTCCGGTTCTGACCAACATGGTCCGTTACGACGGCGACGCCGTTCTGCCGCCGGAAGGGGAAGACCCGATGGCCTGGATCGCCTCCCTGACGCCTGACTTTATCGCCGCGATGCCCAAGCCGGGCTCCTACGAATAAGACAATTCGGCCCCCTCGGCGCTAGTGCCCAGGGGGCCGGCACAAAGCAGGGCAATCCGCCCGATCGGAAGTATCACATGTTACAATCCATCATCCCTCTGGCCGTCGACGCGCTCGCGAATGCCGCGCTGATCTTCTTCGTGGCGGTGGGTCTCACACTTGTTTTCAGCGTGTTGCGTATCCTCAACGTCGCACACGGCAGTTTCTATTCGATCGGAGCCTATGTCGCCGCGTCCGTCGGTCTCTGGATCGTCGGTGCAGGTTTGCCCGACTGGCTGACCTTTCCCGCGCTCTTGCTGTCCGCAGCCTTTGTTGCCGCGCTGTTCGGCCCGATTGTCGAAAAGACTCTCGTGAGCTGGACCTATGGCAAAAGCGAAGCTGTTCAGGTGCTCGTCACCTTCGGGTTGTTCCTCATACTCGAAGACCTTCAGCGCATCGTGTTCGGGATTCAGTCCGTCTATCAGGATACGCCGATGACCATGCTCGGGATCTCCGAGATCGGTGGCATCGTCTATCTCAACTACCAACTTCTTCTCATCGGCTTGGCCGGCGTTGTTCTCGTCGCTTTGCGCCTCTTCATCACCCGATCCCGCACCGGTCGCCTGTTGGCTGCTGTCGTTGCGGATCGCGAAGTGTCCGAGGCACTCGGGATCGACACGCAGCGGATGTTCATGATCGCCTTCACCCTTGGCGTCTTCCTCGCGGCTATCGGTGGCGCGATGGCCACGCCGACCACAGGCGTTGCGCCGGGTCTCGGGGCTGACACGATGGTGCTTGCCTTCGCAGTTGCCGCCATTGGCGGGCTCGGACAGGTCGAGGGCGCTGCCATCGCCTCGATCATCGTCGCCACGGCCAAAGTGCTCGCGATCTACTTCGCGCCGTCCCTTGATGCCGTTGCGCCTTATCTTGTCATGCTCGCCGTCCTGCTTGTGAAGCCCTACGGACTGTTTGGCAGCGGATCGACCAGGAAAATCTAATGAACCGTACACTCACTCTCTCGGGCGTCGCGCTGATCATTCTCGCGCTTGCGCCGCAGATATTCCCGTTTCTGCAATTCACCCTGACCATCGCTATCGCAAAGGGCTTTGCGGCCCTCGGAGTCGCACTCCTCCTCCGTGCGGGCCTCATCTCCCTCGGCCACGCGATGTATTACGCCATCGGCGCCTATGCGGCCGCCTTCATGGCGCAAAAGCTCGGGATCACCGACTTTGCGGTGATCATGATCGCAGCAACGGTTATCTCCGCGTTCTTCGGACTGGTCTTCGGGCTGTTCCTCGTGCGCTACCGCGCGATCTTCTTTGCGATGCTGAACCTCGCCGTGTCGATGGTGATCTACTCGCTTGCGTCGAAACTCTACGGCATCACAGGCGGCACCGACGGTCTGCGCGTGGCTGTTCCGACGATCTTCGGCATGGAACTGTCCAAAGACGCCTTTGACGGGGTGCTCTATTATGTCTCGATCGTGCTGGTCGTTGCTCTGGGCTATCTCATCCACCGCTACCTGAAGAGCCCGCTCGGCAATGCACTCTCTGCCGTGCACTCCAATGAAGTCCGGCTCGAATACCTCGGCGTGTCCGCATGGTCGAGCCTGCTCACCGCCTACACGATTTCCGCCGCTCTGGCGGGCGTGGGTGGCGCCATTGCGGCGCTGTCTATCGGGCACGTTCTACCGGAATACGCCTTCTGGACGGAATCCGGCCACCTCGTCCTCACCGCCGTTCTCGGTGGCATCGCAGGGATCGCGGGTCCGTTCCTCGGCTCGGTCTTCCTCGAACTGATCCACACCATCGCTGTCGGCTTTGCGGCCGAAGCCTGGAATATGATCGTGGGCGTTGCCCTTCTGGTGGTCATCTTCTTTCTTCCACGCGGCCTGTTCGGCCTGTTCGAACGGCTGTCCGGCCAAAAAGCGACCGATGGGGAGCCGAAACTATGAGCGAAGTTCTTCTCAAAGCCGAAAACCTCGAAGTGGCCTTTGGCGGTGTGAAAGCCGCAGATGGGGTTAACCTGACCATCGACAAAGGCGAGTTCGTCGCCATCATCGGCCCGAACGGGTCGGGGAAAACGACGTTCCTGAACCTCTGCACCGGCTACATCCGGCCTGTGTCGGGTCATGTTTGGCTCGGGGATCAGGAAATCACCCGCATGGCACCGCGTCAGATCGCACGCCGCGGCATTGCCCGGGCGTTCCAAATTCCGCAGCTGTTCACCGACCACAATGTGATTGAAAACGTCATGCTGGCCATCGCCTCCCGTGAGGGGATTTGGCAGGCGTTCACCGCACTCGATCGTCCGAAGTACCGCGCTGAGGCTATGGAGCTCTTGGAGCTTTTGAACCTCGGTGATTACGCAGAAACCATGGCAGGCACCTTGCCGGAAGGGCTCAGAAAGCTCGCAGACGTCACAGTCGCGATGGCGCTGCGTCCGCAGCTTCTGTTGCTCGACGAGCCGACGAGTGGCGTGAGCGCGCTCGAACGCTTCCCGCTCATGGATACGTTGATGAAAGCCATGAAAGCGCGTGGGGTCACGGCTCTGTTCGTCGAACACGATATGGAAATTGTTGAAAACTATGCGGATCGTGTCGTGGTCTGGAACGCAGGCACGGTGATGGCCGAAGGCACACCTGCCGAGGTGATGAAGGACCCGAGAGTCCTCGAGAATGTCGTGGGGATTGTCTGATGCTGACTGTTGAAAACCTGAACGTCGAAATCGAAGGGACACGCGTCTTGCGCGATCTGTCTTTGTCGCTCCGCTCCGGTGTCTGCACGGTCCTGATCGGCCGCAACGGGGCAGGGAAGACCACGACGCTCCGCTCGATCATGGGGCTCATTCCCATCGTCAGCGGGACGTTTACGATGGCTGGCCAAGAGATCCAGCAACTCCCCGCGAACAAGCGCGCCGGTCTCGGCATCGGCTATGCGCCCGAGGACCGGCGCCTCATTCCGGATTTCTCGATTGAGGAAAACATCCTGCTGCCGATGCTCGCGCTGAACCTTCCGGTGGCGGAGCGCAAAGAGCGTCTCAATCAGGTCTATGACTTCCTTCCGCAGCTGAAAGAGATGCGCGGACGTCCCGGCGGCGGCGTGTCTGGCGGACAGGGCAAGATGGTGGCGCTCGGTCGTGCGCTCACGGTTGCGGACAAAATCCTATTCCTTGACGAGCCGTTTCAGGGCTTGGCGCCAGCACTGGCTCTCGAATATGCCCGCACGCTGTCGCGTCTGCGCAAATACCGTCCGGAACTCGCACTTCTGATCACAGAGTCCACGCCGCAACTCCTCCGCGAAGTGGCAGACGAGGAACTCCAGATCGAGCGCGGCGAGATTTCGCAGCTCGCGAAGGCAGATTGATCAGAAACAGAAAACAGAGCGCGCGGGTCGTGTGAAACGCCCGCGCGTTTTGTCAGTCTTTCGGGGCTGTAATCGCCGCGTAGTCTTGTGGTTCGCGGTGCAGGCCGAAATTGAACACGTTCGCGCGGATTTCGACGCAACGATCAAGGTCGATTTCGGCGGTGATGACCTCATCGCCCGACGTTGCGGCCTTGGCCAGAATTTCGCCTGTTGGTGCGACAATGATCGAGCCGCCGATCAACTCGCTGCCTTCTTCCATGCCCGCTTTTGCGACGGCCACGGCCCAGAGACCGTTTTGGTAGCAACCGGCCTGTATCGACAGCTCGTTGTGGAAATACTGGAGATGGTCGTGCTCCGGCGCGGGCGGGTAGTGCAGGGGCGTGTTGTAGCCGAGGACGACAAGCTCCGCGCCACCCAAACCCAGCATCCGCCACGTTTCCGGCCAGCGGCGGTCGTTGCAGATGCACATCCCGACTTTGCCGCCAAAGGCCTCGTAGACCGGAAAACCCAGATCACCCTTCTCGAAATAGCGCTTCTCAAGATGTTGGAACGCGCGCCACGGTTCCTCCTCAAAGTGGCCGGGGAGGTGGATTTTGCGGTATTTTCCGACGATTTCACCTTCTGCGGAGACGATGATCGCAGTGTTGAAATGGCGACCTTCGGCGGTCAGCTCGGCAAATCCGAGGTGGAACCCAACACCTAGCTCTTTCGCCAGATCAAAGAGCGGTTGAGTGTCCGCATTCGGCATCTCGCGTTCGAACCATAGGTCCATATCCGCGCGGTCTTCCGAATACCAACGCGGGAAGAACGTGGTGAGCGCAAGCTCGGGGAAAACGACGAGCTCCGCGCCGCGTGTCTTGGCCGTTCGCATGAGCTCGCACATCCGCGCGACAGCGGAGCTGCGCGGTTCATCTTTTGCAATCGGTCCGAGTTGTGCGCCTGCGACGATCAGTTTCCGGCTCATATCTGTGCTCCTGCCAAGTCGCAAACGAGATCAAGGAGCACCTGTGCGCCCGCGAGAATGTCTGCCTCGTCGCTATGTTCGTTGATGTTGTGACTGAGCCCCTTCTCCGAGGGGATAAAGATCATGGCCGTCGGGCAATCGGGCGCAAACATTTGCGCATCGTGTCCGGCGCCAGACGGCATTCGCTTGACGCTCAACTGGCGCTTGGTGGCGGCGGCTTCGATTTTGTCGACGATCGCTCCGTCAAACACGACGGGGGCAAAGCGGGCCATTGGGCGGTGTGTGACGGTGCATCCGGCCCCTTCGGCGGCGGTTTCCGCGAAAGCGACCAAACGCTCCATCGCGGCGATGAGTTTCTCGCCATCCGTGTTGCGCAGATCGACGGTGAGACGTGCCCGCGCGGGCACGACGTTGATCAGACCGGGGGAGAGGTTCATGACGCCCACGGTGGCGACCTGCGGCGGGCCGTATTCTGCGGCGATGGCGTCGGCCTCGCAGGCAATCCGCATGGCGACCTGACCCGCATCCTTGCGCAGGGCCATAGGGGTGGTGCCCGCGTGGTTGCTCTCGCCCTCAATGACGAACTCGGTCCAGTAGATGCCCTGAACCCCCGTCACTGCGCCGATCCGGATGCCCTCCTGTTCTAGAACGGGTCCCTGTTCGATGTGGTATTCGAGATAGGCGGCAGGCGTCACAGGCGCGTCCGTGCCACGGTATCCGATGCGGTCGAGTTCCTCCCCAATCACACAACTCCCGTCGGTGGCGGTGACGGCCAGCATTTCGTCGAGGTCGAGAGACCCTTGGTAGACACCCGATCCCATCATGTCCGGCGCGAAACGTGCACCTTCTTCGTTGGTGAACGCGGCCACGGCGACGGGTTTCTCTGTGACGACATTGCGTTCGTTGAGGGCGGAGATGACCTCCAACCCTGCGAGAACGCCGAGCGCACCGTCGTACAGCCCGCCTGTCGCGACGCTGTCGATATGGGAGCCAACCATCACGGGCGCGCCGTCTGTCTTGCCCTTCCGAATGCCCCAGAGATTGCCGATGGCATCGCAAAAGACATCGAGCCCAAGCGCCTTCAGTTCTGAGACGAACCAGTCGCGCCCCGCTCTGTCGGCGTCCGTGAGCGCGAGACGGCACACGCCGCCGCCCTCAAGCGCGCCGATAGTCCCGAGAGCACCGATCCGGTCCATCAGTCGTGCGCCGGATATTTCCGGCGATGCGGGACGGGTCATTTCCCGCCTCCGCGCACGTCTGCGGCACTCATCCCCACAAGCTCCGCATAGAGTGCCGGATCGGTGTCTCCTTCGGTCCCGAACAAAACAACGCGCGAGTCAGGTCCCAGCCCCAGCAGACCCTTCGCTTCGTCATCCTTCAGCACAGCGATCAAACCGGCGAGACCGGCGACTGCGGACTCTCCGGCGACAATGGCCGGATCACCCGCCAAAGGCCGCGCCATCAGACGCATAGCATCCACGGCTGCGTCATCGGTCAGAGCGAGGACCGCGTCGGCGTGATCGTCTAAAATTTCCCAAGCGAGCGCGGAGACCTCTCCGCAGGCCAGCCCGGCCATCAGTGTATCAAGATCGCCCTCAACCGGCGTCGGTTTGCCTGCGCGCATCGAGGCAAGGAAGCAGGCGGATTGGTCCGGATCACAAAGGATCACCGTCGGACGATCCGCGCCCCAACGCCGCACGGCAGGGCCCACCATTGCGGCGGCCATGCCGCCAACGCCTGTCTGCAGAAAAATGTGCGTTGGCGGCTCTGACAGCGTGTCATAGGCTTCTGCGGCCATGACTTCGTAGCCCTGCATCACGTCTTTCGGGATGTCCATGTAGCCTTCATAGGAGGTGTCAGAGACGACAACCCAACCTTCTCGCGTGGCAGTCTCTTGGGCTTCGCGCACGCTGTCGTCGTAGTTGCCTGCACAGCGGCGGACTTCGGCACCGTAGGACTCAATCGCGGTTTTGCGGCCCTCTGAGACGGTCGCGTGAATGAAGATCACGCAGTTCGCGCCAAAGGTCTGCGCGCCCCAGGCGACAGAGCGCCCGTGGTTGCCGTCGGTTGCACAGCACACGGTGATTTCGCTTGCGAGGTCCGGGTAGGCCTTTGCGGTGATCTCATCCATCGTCACGTCGCGGCCAAGGCGTTCGCTCAGTTTCGATTGGAGCAGGCGGGCAACCGCATAAGCGCCGCCCAACGCTTTGAAACTGCCGAGACCGAACCGGCCGCCTTCATCCTTGTAGGTCAGGGAGGCAATGCCAAGGTCCGCAGCCAGAGCGGGAAGGGAAACGAACGGCGTGGGGGCATAACCTGCCCAGCCGGAAATGGTGTCGCGCGCGGCCTTGAGGCCCGCATCGCTCAGAATAGCGTCCTGCGCCTCTGTCCAGGGGTTGGTCTTCTTCGCATGTGCGTTGAGGTGGAGGGTGAAGGCTTCGGCAGTTCCCGGAGCGCGGACGATTTCAGTAGTCATAGTGTCCTCGATAGTTATGCCCCGCAGGGCGCTGACACGGGCGCGCAGCTCACGCCCGTGTCGATCGCTCAGGGGGGATTAGAAGTCGGCTTCTTCTTCGATGGAGGTGAACATCGCCTCAAGCATCGCAGTGCCTTCTTCGCCGTAGCTTTCAGCGATCAGGGCGCGGACAGCCGGCTGGGCAGCTTCAGCAAATTTCGCCTGCTCTTCCGGGGTGACGACGTTCACGTCGAGTTTCTCTGCGAGTGCCGGAAGGCCCTTGTCAGAGGCTTCGATCACGCGGCTCATGGCGCGGCCTGCGTCGGTGGCGACATCAGCGGCCCATTTGACGAGATACTGGTCTTCTTCGCTCAGACCTTCGAGGAACTCGGCGTTCATGGTCCAGATGTAAGGCGTGATCAGGTGGTTGGTGATGGAGAGGTACTTCTGCACCTCGTCGAACTTCGCAAAGGCGATGATCGGCACAGGGTTCATCTGACCATCGGCCACGCCGGTTTGCAGCGCGGTGTAGACCTCAGCCCACGGCAGGGCGGTCGGCTGGCCACCGAGGGAGGAGATGATCGCCTCGTGGGTCGGCAGGGTCATGGTCCGGATGCGCTGACCTTCCATGTCGGCTACGGAGGTGATCGGCGCTTTGCCGGAGGTGAAGGCAAAGAAGCCGCCGGAGTCGAGAAGGCCGAGCACTTCGAGGCCAGTTTTTTCTTCGAGATCAGCAACAAAGGCTTCGCCAAACGAGCTGTCGGTGTCGATCACTTTGGACGCGACGCCGATGTTCGGGAACGCGAACGGAATGTCGAACACGCCGACGAGCGGGTAGTGCTGTGCCATGCCGCCGGAGGAGGAGATCACGGATTCAACGAGACCGGAGCGCACCTGCTCAATCACTTCGTTGTCTTTGCCGAGCTGGCCGTTCGGGAAGAGCTGCACTTCGATGCGGCCGTTGGAATTGGATTCAACGAGCGATTTGAAGACAGAAGACATTGCGCCGGAGTGAGAGCCGAACGGATCTTCGGGGTTCAGGTGCGCGAGGCGGATGGTGATGTCGGCGGCGTGGGCAGATGCCGCGAGGCAGATGCCGACGAGTGCAGCAGATGCGGTTTTCAAGATATTCATCGGAAGAGGTCCTTTCCTGTTGGGAGGTGCGCTGCGGGTTAGAGTCCCAGCAGTCGTGGTATGAAAAGTGTAAGATCTGACCAGAAGGCGATCAGAAGGAGAATGCTCACTTCGGCGAGAATGAAGGGCCAAAGATCGCGGGTGATGGCCTCCACCTTTTCTCCTGTGACGGAGGCAAGGACGAAGAGGCAGGCGCCGACCGGGGGGGTCATCAGCGAAATATTGAGCGCGAGGATGATCATGATCCCTGCGTGCACGGGGTCCATGCCGATCTGGAGCGTCAGCGGGCCGAGCACCGGTGCGAGGATGATCAGTGTCGCGTTGATGTCCATCACGAGACCGATGAGCAGCAGCAGGATCAGGATCATGCCGATGATCACGCTCGGGTTGTCTGAGACGGCGAGCATGGCTTCTGCGATGGCTTGCGGGATGCGGTTGAAGGTCATCCACCAGCCGAGGATGGAGGCGGCCGCGATGATCAGGAAAATGACGCCCGTGATCCGCGTCGTTCGCACGCCGATCTCGTAGAGGTCCCGCCACGACAGTGCGCGGTAGATCACACCGCCGACAAAGAGCGCGTAGGCGACGGCGATCGCGGCGGCCTCTGTGGGCGTTGCAAACCCGCCGAGGATGGAGCCGAGGATAAAGAGCGGCAGAAGGGCGGCGAGGATGCCTTCTTTCAGGGCAAACCACACGGCACGGAAACTCGGGCGGCCCTCGCCCTTGGGCAGGTTCTTGCGCTTGGCCGAGAGGGCGATCACCGCCATACAGATGGCGCAGATGAGCAGCCCGGGCAGAATGCCCGCCGCGAAAATTCCCGCAATCGAGACACCCATGATAGAGCCATAGATGATCGCAAGGGTCGAGGGGGGGATAGTCGGCCCGATGATCGATCCGGCAGCAGTCACCGCGGCAGCATAGCTGCGCGTGTAACCGGCCTTTTGCATGGCTGGAACAAGGGTGTTCCCGAAAGCGGCGGCATCAGCGGTTGCAGAACCGGTGATGCCAGCAAACATCACGGAAGCGACCATGTTGGAATGCGCCATCCCACCGCGCATCCAGCCCACCAGAGCATCCGCCAGCTTGACCAAGCCTTGCGTGATGCCCGAGCGGTTCATGATCTCTCCCGCGAGAATAAAGAACGGCATCGCGAGGAAGGGGAAAAGATCGAGACCCGCAAAGACACGATCCGGCGCCATTTGCATAAAGCGCGGCCCCATGTCCAAAATCCCGATCATCCCCGCGACACCGATGGTGAAGCCCACCGGCATGCCGAGGGCCATGAGGCCGAAGAAGGCAATTGCAACGAGTAGAGCGCCCATCAGTCATCATCTCCTGTCGGAACGAGGGTGGCGCCGGTCGATTCAGGTGCACGTTCGGCGAAAAGGTCGTGGACGGCGGTCAGCGAGAGTTGCAAGCAGGCCATCAGCGCGGCGAGCGGCACGCCCATGAAGGGATAGCCCTTCGGCATGGCATAGATCATCGTCAGGCGGGAGAAGCCTTTGACGGCGAAGCCGATGCCGTAAAAAAAGAGCGCTGCGAAAAAGGCGAAGGCCAGCACGTCGAAGGAAAGGGCGAGCCACCGGCGCACCGGCGCAGGCAGGCGGCCAAAGACAAACTCGACGCCAATATGTTCACGGTGCGCAATGCCGGACGAGACGGCAAGCAGCGCCATCCAGATCATCAGGTAGCGCGCAAGTTCTTCGGTGAAGGTCAGGGGCAGCGGAATAACATAACGCACCATCACACCGAGCCACACATCGAGCACGAGAACGACGAGCAGTGCGACGCAAACGCGTTCAACCACCCAGTTGATGCGGAGGCTCCACAATCTCGCCTGCGTTGATATGTTTGACACGATAGAACTCGAATTCGGTTTGGAACGCTTGATATCGAGAGTGAAAAAGGTTTTTCATGAACTGTGCAAACATGAAATATGGATTTCCTAACGGGGAGGCGCACTGTGCCAAAAAAAGAAGCGGAAACCGCGCCGATGTCGATCTCCAAGCGTGTTCATGAAGCATATGGCGGTTTGTCGGAGGGGGAGAAACGGATTGCCGATTCCCTTTTGCATAACCCGTCGGAGCTTGCCGTTTTTACGGCCACAGAGCTTGCGGGTGAGGCGGGGGTGTCGAATGCGACGGTGAGCCGCTTCTTTCGCCGGTTGGGGTATGACAGCTTTGAACAGGCCCGTCAGGAAGCGCGAAAGTTCCGCGCGGCGGGGTCTCCACTCTTTACTGGTGGGATGACACCGGCGAGTGAACAAATCTCCGAGGTACTGCAAAGCGAGATCAATGTTCTCGAAGGGACATTAACCCGCCTCAATCCTATGACGTTGCGGGAAATTGTGCAGGCAATTGCCACGGCCAAGCGCGTTCGGACGCTCGGTTATCGGAACAGTCACTTTCTCGCCCAGTATTTCACGGCGCAGCTTGCCCAGATCCGCCGTGCGGTGTCGCCCATGCTGCTGCCCGGCCAAACGCATGCGGAAGGGATTTCGCTTTTGGGCGCGGATGACCTCGCCATTGTCATCGGTCTGCGTCGCCGTCCGGCGAACTTTAACCGTGTGGTTGAGGAGATTGCCGGAACCGGAGCGCGTATCCTTCTGATTGCGGACCAAACTGTGCGTGAGGCTCCCGCATTCGCGACGTGGACAATTGAATGTCAGGTCGAAACGTCCCAGTTCGCCGACGCCTATTCCGGAGCTCTCGCCGTGTTGCGATTGCTCAGTGTCGAGGCGCGTCTCGCACTCGGAACCGCCGGTCAAACCTATCTCGAAGAAGTCGAAGAACGCCGCGATCGTCTTCAGGAACTCGAATAATCTGAGGTCCGAATGCGTGCTGATTTAGCGCTCGAACGCCTTACGCGCCTGTCATAAGATTTTCTTATATTATCGATATGAAAATAGAAATTATAATAATCGAAAGCCACTGCTACGTTTTCTCACGAGCTCGAAAATTAGATTCGAGACGACGTGTTTTTCGCGACCGCGCCTGGGGAGGACGGTGTCGCAATTTGAAGGAGAAAACCCATGGACGGAAATGATCGTGATACGTCGGGCAAATGTCCGGTTATGCATGGCAGCATGACGGCGATGAAATCGTCGGTGATGGACTGGTGGCCGAATGCGCTCAACCTCGACATCCTGCATCAGCATGACACCAAAACGAACCCGATGGGCGCGGACTTTGATTACCGCGAAGAGGTGAAGTCGCTTGATTACGATGCGCTGAAGGCCGACCTGCACGCCCTTATGACGGATAGCCAAGAGTGGTGGCCCGCAGACTGGGGCCACTATGGTGGTCTCATGATCCGTATGGCGTGGCACGCGGCGGGGTCCTACCGTCTCGCGGATGGTCGTGGCGGTGGCGGCACCGGCAACCAGCGTTTTGCACCGCTGAACTCTTGGCCGGATAACGTGAGCCTCGACAAAGCGCGTCGTCTGCTGTGGCCGATCAAAAAGAAATACGGCAATAAAATCAGCTGGGCCGACCTGATGATCCTTGCGGGTAACGTGGCCTATGAGTCCATGGGGCTCAAAACCTTCGGTTTCGGTTATGGCCGTCCGGACATCTGGCATCCGGAGACCGACGTCTATTGGGGCGCTGAAAAAGAGTGGCTCGCACCGTCTGACGAGCGCTATGACGATGTGGCCGATCCCGCCTCAATGGAAAACCCGCTCGCAGCCGTGCAGATGGGTCTGATCTATGTGAACCCTGAGGGTGTGAACGGCCAACCTGACCCGCTCAAAACCGCCGCGCAGGTACGCGAGACCTTTGCCCGTATGGCGATGAACGACGAAGAGACTGTGGCCCTCGCAGCAGGTGGTCACACCGTCGGCAAAACTCACGGCAATGGAGACGCAGAGGCACTTGGCCCTGATCCGGAGGCTGCTGGTCCCGAAATGCAGGGTCTCGGCTGGGCGAACCCGAACATGGGCGGAAAGGCCGCGAATGCAGTGACTTCCGGCATCGAGGGCGCATGGACGACGCACCCGACGGTGTTCGACATGGGCTATTTCGACCTGCTCTTCGGGTATGAATGGGAACTCAAGAAATCGCCCGCCGGTGCATGGCAGTGGGAGCCGATCGACATCAAGGAAGAGGATAAGCCACTTGATGCGACCGATCCGTCGAAACGTCACAACCCGATCATGACCGACGCGGACATGGCGATGAAGATGGACCCGATCTATAACGAGATCTGCCAGAAGTTCATCGCTGATCCGGCGTATTTCCAGGACACGTTCGCCCGTGCGTGGTTCAAGCTGACGCACCGCGATATGGGGCCGAAAGTGCGCTATATCGGGCCGGAAGTTCCGTCCGAAGACCTGATCTGGATGGACCCTGTGCCGGCTGGCGCGACTGATTACGATGTCGCGGCGGTGAAAGCGAAGATCGCAGCGTCAGGTCTGTCCCTGTCCGAGATAGTTTCTACCGCTTGGGACAGCGCGCGCACCTATCGCGGCTCTGACATGCGCGGCGGTGCCAACGGTGCGCGTATCCGTCTTGCTCCGCAGAAGGACTGGGAAGGCAACGAACCGGAGCGTCTCGCCAAAGTGCTGTCGGTTCTGGAGCCGATTGCAGCCGAGGCAGGGGCATCCATCGCGGATGTGATCGTTCTCGCCGGCAACGTCGGTGTGGAGCAGGCCGCGAAAGCCGCCGGTTTCGATATCGAGGTGCCGTTTGCGCCGGGTCGTGGGGATGCGACCGACGAGATGACGGATGCAGAGAGCTTTGACCCGCTCGAGCCGCTCGCAGACGGCTACCGAAACTGGATGAAGAAGGACTATGTGGTGAGTGCGGAGGAGCTGATGCTCGACCGGACCCAACTCATGGGGCTGACCGCGAACGAGATGACCGTTTTGGTCGGCGGGATGCGCGTCATGGGCACCAACTACGGGGCCACCAAACATGGCGTGTTCACGGACCGCGAAGGCGCGCTGACGCCGGACTTCTTCGTGAACCTTACCGACATGGCCTACAAATGGGCGCCTGTCGGGGATGGCACCTATCAGATCGTCGACCGCAAATCCGGCGATGTGAAATGGACCGCGACGCGTATGGATCTCGTGTTCGGTTCCAACTCCATCCTCCGCGCCTACGCCGAGGTCTACGCGCAAGACGACAACGCCGGGAAATTCGTAACGGATTTCGTGGCGGCGTGGACCAAGGTGATGAACGCGGATCGGTTCGATCTGACGGCGTAAACAAATCCACCTCCGGCTGAAAAAATGGAACCGCGCCAGTTATTGCTGGCGCGGTTTCTGTTTGCTCGGACTCGGCGATACTTTAAATTGCGCTCTCCAGAACCATCGCTTTGGTTCGATCCAAGGCCTCGCGCGCACGGGTTTTGGCATCGACTGTTTTCGCCTTCACCAGTTGCGGAATTTCGACGCTCAGAACCGTGTCGGCGGGGAGCGCCCGCACCATCCCCTTGAGATCGATGCCACCGTCCCCCGGCAAGAGGCGCGCGCCGCGCGCGATCTCAATCAGACCGGCATCAGACGGATCGTAGGGTTTCGGCCCGTCACAAATCTGCGCGTAGTGGATGAACTGCGGCGGCAGGTTGCGGATGTCCTCAAGCGTGCTGCCCGCGCGGTCCCAGTGCAGCCCGTCGATCAGAACGCCCGCATTCGGACAGCCCGACGCCTCCACAATCGCCTGTGCCTCTCGCAAGGTTTTGACACCCGTCCACGGCATGAATTCGAGATCACCGGTGAGGCCATATTCTGCCGCGAGATTGCAGAAGGCCGTGAAGGTCGCTGTGATCCGGTCATGGTTCGGGTCGTCGCCCGCAACCAGCACGTTCTTTGCGTCAAGCCGTTGTCCCAGCGCGAGAAAATCCCGAAAGCTCTCGACATCCGTGTCCGGTTTCAGGCGGGCAATCTCGATGTCGGCGATGCCGATACCGGTCTCGTCCAACGCGGCTTTCACGCGCGCTTCAACGTTCGGATCGGACATGATCGGGTAGGGCGGTTCCGTCGGGGCGGCAGGCAGAAACCGCAGCCCCACGAGGTCATATCCCGTCGCCGCAGCGATGCGCACCGCTTCATCCGGTGCGACCGCGTGCGTGGTTAGAAAGGCGAGTGAATACCGATGCGCCATGTCGATCACTTCAACGGAGAGAAGGGGAGCGGCATCGCGATGGCGCTGGTCATGTCAGGGGTGAGCCAGTCGGGACCACCCTTCGCTGGCCATTTGCCGTCCGCGACGGATTGGCTACGGGCCTTTGCGCGGGCTTCAAGAGAGCTATAGGGCCAGATTTGCGTCACACGCGGGCTACCGTCAAAGCCCCACATGGCGACCGTGAGCGGCGAATATTCGGAGCGGGCAGGGATGACTTCGCGCCATTTGTCCTGCGTCACAGAAACGCCGTTGAGTTTGGCCTTATAGGTGCGGAATTCGTAGATCGGGCCATAGGTGCCCGGCGTCACCGGCGGCAGGAAATCAAACGGTTTGTAGCTGTCAAAGCGCAGATCGATGAGGTGCTCCATGCAACCCATCGGGTTTTCGGACATGATGGCGCGTTCGCGCTCATCCATCATCTCGTCGAGGCTGTCAAAGCCGCGCAAGACATAGACTTCATTGAGATTTCCGATGTCCGTGCCCCACGCGCCGAGGAGTGTGCCTTTGCCCGCAGCCAGCCAGTTCTGCAGCCCTTCCGAGGCTTTGCCTGCGCCGAAAATCACGGTCTTGAGTGTGGCGATTTCATAATATGTCATCATGCGTCCTTTCTATGAGTTGGAATGTTGGTTTCGAGGCCGCTCACCGGCAGCCCGGCCAGTCGTCGCCCGACGACGTAGCCAAATGTCATCCCCGGCCCGAGCGTAATCCCGCCGGAGGGGTAATGCCCGCCCATGATCGAGGCGGCGTCATTGCCGATGGCGTAGAGCCCGTCGATGGGGGCGCCTGTGGTCGAGAGAACCTGCCCGTTGGCGGCGGTTTTGATCCCCGCGAAGGTGCCGAGCGAGCCGGGGACGAGCTTCACGGCGTAAAACGGGCCTTGGTCGAGCGGGCGGAGCGAGGGGTTTGGCCCTCTGTGCTTTGCCCAGCCAGACGCGCGGTTGTATGGCGTCTCCCCGCGGTGGAATGCGGGATCGCGCCCCTCGCGGGCCTGTGTGTTGAACTGCTGAACCGTGCTCTCCAACGCGTCAGACGGCAGATTGCACTTTGCCGCGAGATCGTTGAGCGTCCGTCCGCGTTTGAGATAGCCGGACCGCAGGAAGGGGCCGAGCGGGAAGGGGAAGGGCTTCGCCCATCCGATCCCGAACTGGCGCTGTGCACGGTGGTCGCAGATGAGCCACGCTTCGGGTGCTTGGCCTGCGGGGGTGGCGGCAAAGAGCGCTTTCATGAACTCATGGTAGCTGTTGGCTTCATTCACAAAGCGTTTTCCGCGTCGGTCCACCGCGATAAAGCCGGGTTTGGCGCGGTCCACCAAATGCGGGAAGTTCTTGAACCCACCTTTGCCATCAGGCACGCGCGACACGGGTGCCCATGCGGCGGGTTCCGCAAGTGTCGTATCGACCTCACCGCCGATCCCCTCGGCGAGGCGCAATCCGTCGCCGGTGTTCGTCGTTGGCGCGGCAGAGGCGTGGGGGATCGTTTTAGAATGGGCAAAGGCCGTTTTCTGGCGCTCCGCATCATGGGGAAACCCGCCCGCCGCGAGGATGACGCCGCGTTTGGCGCGTACCTCGATCTCTTTTCCGCCGCGGGTGAGATGCGCACCGATCACACGGCCGTCCTCGGATATCAGCCCCGTAACGGGACAGCTGTGCCAGAGGGTCACGCCATGCTCCTGCGCTGCCTTCAGGAGATGCGCGACAAGGGCGTTTCCACCCACAAGCTGAGTGCCTCGGCCACGAAGGACCAGATCGACGACATGGCGAGAGAGGCGCTTCGAAATGTGCCAAATTGACGATGGGCTGCGCCAAGATTGGAAAAAATGTGCCATATCCGCGCCGCTGTTGATCCCCATGCCCCAGAGCGACAGGATATCGCGGGGCGGGCGCAGGCGTTTGAACAGCGGCCCGAGCGTGCGCCCGTTGAACGGCGCGGCGGTGACGGATCGTCCGCCTGTGACAGCCCCGTCGTGATCGTAGAAATCCGGCACCTTATTGCCATCAACCCATGTCATCGCGCCGATCTCTTCGAGAAAGGCGACCATTTCAGGCCCGTTATGGAGAAAGGCCTCGATGCGCGGGTCTTGGATGCGATTGCCGAGCAAGGCGCGCAGGTAGCGGCGCGGCGCCTCGGGGTCTTCCACGATGCCCGCACGTTCCGCCAGCGGGTTCTGCGGAATCCAGAGCCAGCCGCCCGACCACGCAGATGTGCCGCCAAAGACCTCGGTCTTTTCCGCGACGAGGACATCCAGTCCCGCTTCTCTCGCTGTAATCGCGGCACAAAGAGCCGCCGCGCCTGATCCAACGATCAGAACGTCGCAGGCCGTGACGCCCGCCAATTCGCTGTCCATAGGTCTGCCTTGGTCTACCTGCGTGAAAGGCACCACGCGTTCGGGTCAGAGGGCAGAACCGCTTGGTTCAGCCCGCCTGACGGGTTTCGGTTTCAAGCGCCTGTGCAGTCAGCGCCCGGTTTCGGTTGAAAAAGAACGACGCCTCTGCCGCGCCACCGATTTCCTCGGCGGCCTCCTTCAGAAGCGGATAGAAGTCTTCCATAAGCTCACGGGTGACCCGCACGGCCGGTCCCGCAATAGACAGGCAACCGATCACAGCGCCGGTCTCGGTCGAACGCACCGGCATTGCCATGGCGCCCATGCCCGCGTGGTAGCTGTCGAAACTGACAGCGTAGCCCTTTTCGCGCGCCTCAGCGACGGAGGCGAGCACTTCGGAAATCGTCGTGGGCGCCCCCGGGCCAACGGGGAAATCAGGCTTGATCCCCTGCGCGCCAATGCGTTCGAGGACTTCTTCGTCGCTCAAGGTGGAGAGGAGCGCGTGACCACCGGCGGAGCAGGCCAGATGCACCTTGATCCCCTGTTCACGGCCCGGATCATAGCGCAGCCCCGCGACCGCGCCCTGTGCGACGCCAACCCAAACGAGATCGTCCCCGTCGATCACCGACAGGCGCACCAATTCACGTGTGTCTGCGGCGAGGCGGTCAAGGATGGGCTGGGTGATATCCGGCACACCGGTGCGGGCCAGAAAGGCGAGCCCGATCCCGGCGAGTTTGATCGTGAGGGCATAGTCCCCCTGATTGCGCAACTGGCGCACGTACCCGAATTGCGAGAGCTCTTTGAGCAGGCGATGTGCCGCAGAGGCAGGCATGTCCAACTCGCTCGCAATCAGGCTCACCTGTAGCCCCTCGGGGTTCTTTCCGAGAAGTTCAAGGATCGCCAAGGTTCGTTCCATTACGCCGGACATAATCTTACTCCATCATCGCTTTCGGCTTAGATGGGGCGTTTTGCGTAGGCGGGTCAATGTAAACGGGGCGTTTTTCCGCAATCGCGCGGCGAATGGCCTCGATCACGGCGATATTTGCCGCCCCATCCGCGAGCGTGATGCGCGAGGATTCCTCGCCCTCAATCACAGCGGCAAAGTGGCGGATTTGTTCGATATAGCTGTCGATAGGGAGGCCGTGGAGCGGATGGTTCTCCTGCGGCACGGTCCAGTCGGCGGGACCGGCATGGGTCCAGAACGCGAGATCGGGCAGGCTCATCCCTGCTTTCGTGCCGGAGAACATGTGAGAGACTGCGGGCATGGCGGGGAAACGCGCGAGGTTTTCGCCTGCGGTCGTGTCCCAGCACCACGGGCCGACGCCCGCGTCCGTGAGGGACACCGTGACCAGACCACCGCCCGCCAGTTTGAGGATGACCGCTGCCGTGTCCTCAACGTCAAACCCGCGTTGATCGTTTGAGGCGATGGCGAAAACCTCTGAAATCTCGCCAAACAGGTGCCGGACCAGATCGATTTCATGGATCAGATTGATCAGGATCGGTCCACCAGCCCCTTTCTCGCGCCGCCATTCGACGTCGAAGTAGCTATCGGCCTTGCGCAGGGTGGCGGAGATGGTGCCGGAGACAAGTGTGCCGAACCGCTCGTCCAGAATTGCCTTCTTTGCCGCTTGAATAATCGGGTTGTGACGGCGGTGGTGCCCCACGAGACCGGGCACGCCTGTGCGGTCCGAGAGTGCCACGAGTTCGGCACAGGCCTCAGCGTTTTCGCCCAAAGGTTTTTCCACGAGGACGGGAATGCCTGCCTCGATGAGGGCTGTTGCCTGAGGCACATGGAGCGCGTTCGGGGTCGCGATGACGACGCCGTCAACCGCGCCACTAGGTAGGTCCTCCAGCTTCCTGAAATGGGGGCTGTCCAACTCCTTTGCGAGCGCTTCTCCGGTCGCAAACGGATCGACGATCCCGACCAGCTCTGTTCGTCCACAGGCTCGAATCGCCTCGGCGTGGGTGCGCCCGATGGCGCCGCCGCCAATCACAGCTATGCGCGTCATTTTCATGCTGTTTTTCCTTCCTCGGCCCCGTTTCTCGGCGCCGCTCCTTGAGATGACTATAGCCATCAAAATCAAAAATAAAAGAAATTTTAAAACTTGAAAGAGTTTCCAAAAATGGCAATGATCTAAACCAACGCACAGACTGCGCTGCGCAAAACATCATGAAAACAATGAATTGCGCACAAGGGAGGACAGAGATGAAAAAAGAATCGCGGACCGCGGTGCTGCCTGCAGACGGGTCGACCTATGATGTGATCGTGCTTGGCGCAGGGGCGGCGGGCATGTCGGCAGCCACCTTTGCGGCGATGGAGGGCGGGCGCGTTCTTTTGGTCGAGCGCACGGAATATCTCGGCGGGACATCGGCCTTTTCGGCGGCGACGACATGGGTTCCGAACACCCGTTTCCGCGATGAATTGGGGGCCGAAGATAGTGAAGAGAATGTCATGGGCTTTCTCGACCGCGCCGTCGGCAACCGTGCCCCGCGCCCGCTGCGCGAAGCTTTTGTGAAGCGCGGCCCTGAGGCGATCCACCGGCTCGAAGACGAGACCGATGTGAAGTTCCGCGGTCGTCCGTTCCATCCCGATTACCTGCATGAGCTGGAGGGCTCGACCTCTTTCGGGCGCGCCCTCGAACCCGAGCCGTTCGATGGGGCGCTTTTGGGGGATGACATCTGGCTCGTCCGTCCGCCCATTCCGGAATTCACCATTCTCGGCGGGATGCAGATTGACCGCGACGACATTCCGCACCTGTTGAAGATGAAGCAGAGCGCCCGTTCGCTCGCCTATTCCATGCGGATCGTGGCGCGGTACTACCTGCGCAAATGGGCGCATGGGCGCGATACGCGGATGCTGATGGGCAATGCTCTCATCGGTCGTTTCCTGTATGAGGCCCGCAAACGCGGCGTCGAGATTGCGACGGAAACCAAAACCACGGGTCTGACGCCCCTCGGTGGTGGCGCGTTCAAGCTTATGCTGGAGCAGGGTGGCAAGACGGTCGAGGTCACAGCGACGAAGGGTGTGGTGCTCTCCTCTGGCGGCTTCGCGCGCCATCCGGTCAAGCGTCAGGAGATGCTTCCGTCGCCCGCGCCGCGTGTGTCGCCATCTGCGCCTGGTCACACCGGCGAGTTGCATGACATCGTTCTGGGCCTCGGGGCGCATTACTCCGACACCTCGGCGCAGCCCTGCTACTGGGCGCCAGTGTCGATCCGAAAGCGCAAGGACGGTTCAGAAGCCGCTTTCCCGCATTTCGTGCTCGACCGCTCCAAACCGGGCATCATTTCGGTCGGTAAGGATGGGAAACGGTTCGTCAACGAGAGCCGGAGCTACCACGAATTTGTATCTGCGATGTACGCAGCGGACAAGGACGGTTCCCATATCCCGACCTACCTGATCGCGGATGCGGCGGCGGCGACCAAATATGGGATGGGGATGATCCATCCGGGGACAAAGGATTTCACGCCGTTCCTCGCCGATGGCTATCTGATAAAGGGCGCGACGCTGCGTGAGTTGGGCCAGAAGCTCGGGATCGACAAAGACAACCTCGTCGCAACTGTCGAGCGTTTCAATGACCTTGCATCAAAAGGCGTCGATGAGGACTTTCATCGTGGCGAAACGGTGTATGAGCGCGCGAACGGCGATGCCACGCATGGCCCGAACCCGACGCTTCGCCCGCTTGGGGCTGGGCCTTACTACGCGGTCAAGCTCTATCCGGGGGATATCGGGGCCGCGACGGGTCTCGTCACGGACGAAAGCGCACGTCTCCTGCACAAAGACGGCTCGGTGATCGAAGGGCTCTATGCGGCGGGTGCCGATATGAACTCCATCATGGGTGGCGTCTATCCGGGGCCGGGGATCACGATTGGACCAGGCATCGTTTTTGGGTCCATTGCGGCCACGCATGCCATGTCTCGCGGCGTTTCCGAGACCGCGCGGAAGGCGTCATGACCGGCTGGACAGAGAAACCTGTCCTCGTGACCGGCGGGACGGGGTTTCTCGGCGCGTTTGTCGCGCGGGAACTTGTGGCGCAGGGATTGAAGCCGCGTCTCTTTGATCTGAGGCCGCAGGCGGAGACCTTGGAGTTTGTGTCTGCTGGTCTTTCGGATCAGTGCGAGATCATCGCGGGGGATGTCACCGACGCGCCCGCAGTCGCCGACGCGATGCTTGGCTGTGGGGCCGTCATCCATCTCGCGGGCCTCATGACTATAGATTGCAAGGCTGATCCGGTCCGTGCGGCGAAAGTCAACCTGATCGGGGGGCAAACCGTCATCGCAGAGGCGGTGAATGCGCGTGCGTCCCGTCTGGCCTATGCGTCGAGTTCCGCCGTCTATGGCGCGGGCGAGGGGCGTTTGCCCCATCCGGAAACGCTCTACGGGGTTCATAAGCTCGCCATTGAGGGCATGGCGCGGTGTGCGTGGCTCGATCATGGTCTGCCGAGTGTCGGGTTTCGTCCCTACATCGTCTACGGGCCGGGTGAGAGCGCGGGGATCGCGGCGGGACCGTCGATTGCATTGCGGGCTGCTGCACTTGCACAATCCGCGACAATTCAGTTTTCGGGAGCCGTGGGATTTGTCCATGTCGCCGATGTGGCGCGTGCTTTTGTCCAAGGCTTGTTCGAAGCGACGGAAGGCGCGGAGGTGTTTGACCTTCACGGGGCGTCGGCCACGGTCGAGGAATTTGTCCGTGCGCTCAAAGACGCAGTGCCGGACGCACGGGTCGAAATCGAGGGAAATCCTCTGAAAACACCTGAAATTCTGCAGGGCGGGGCGCGTGCGGCGTGGTTCGATGCGCTTCCTGTGACGTCTCTGGAGGACGGAATTTCACAGACTTTGGCGCATTGGCGCGCCGCGTTGCAGGACGCGTGAGAAGGGTCGGAGTGCTGCCTGAGCGCTTCGGGTGGGTCTCTAGCGAATTGTCCAATTTATCCGGAGCGCCGTCCATTCAGTGACGGGCAAAGGATTGCAATTTTAACTGCAAGAGGGCGCATCGGGAGAACGCGCTGGGGAGGAAATGGGAATGGATGTCGAGCTGAACGGGGAAACCCTGCTCTATCCGATCGCGGGCGATCCAATCGCTCAGGTCAAGTCACCGGGACTACTGACCGGCATTCTCGTTGAGCGCGGGAAGAACGCGCTCGTCGTGCCGGCGCATGTGCATCCAGATGATTACGCGACGTTTGTTGCGACGATGAAAACACTGCCGAATGTCGATGGTCTGATTGCCACTGTTCCGCACAAGCAGGCAACGCTCGGATATTGCGACCACCCGACGGAGCGCGCGGCCTTCGCCGGATCTGTCAACGTAATGCACAAGCGCGCCGACGGAACGTGGCAAGGCGATAACACGGACGGTCAGGGCTATCTCAATGGCGTGGCCGACTGCGGGTTCGATATCGCAGGAAAACGCGCGCTTCTCGTCGGTGTTGGCGGTGCGGGTGCGGCCATTGCCTACGAAATTCTCGCCCGCGGCGCGGCCTATCTTGCCATCCATGACGTCGACAGCGCGCGTCGGGACGCCACGATTGCCCGCCTCGAAGATCGCTTCCCCGGCAAAGTCGGCGTGGGGAGCGCTGATCCGACGGGATATGATTTTGTCGGTAACGCAACGCCGGTCGGTATGCGGGAGGGCGATCCTCTGCCGATCGACGCACACAAGTATGAAAGCCACCAGTTCGTGGCCGACAGCATCACCAAACCAACCATCACACCACAGCTCGAAATCGCACAGAGCAAAGGCTGCGCCATCATGCCGGGGCTCGGCATGTTCAATGCGCAGGCGGAACTCTTGGTGGACGTGATGACTGGCAACTCATGACGGGTCGCACACACAGATAACCCGTTCCAATCAGCATCTATCAGGGAGGAGACCATGCTGAAAACTCTACTCACAGGAACCGCGCTCGCCGCAGGTTTCGGACTGGCCGCACAGGCGGACACGATCCACATCGCAAACATCGCCGAGCTTTCGGGCGCGGGTGCTGCCGCAGGGTCCGTTTGGGCCGATGGCGTGCATCTCGCAATCGACGAGATCAACGAGAACGGCGGCATTCTCGGGATGAAGGTCGATATGGCGGAATACGACAGCCAGACCGATCCGCTGCAGTCGCGTGCGCTCGTGCAAAAGGCCATCGACGGCGGCGCGTTCGCTCTACTGGGCACGGTTTACTCGTCGTCCACCGTTGTGAATATGCTCGTGGCCCAACAGAACGGCATCCCGCAGTTCACCGGTTCCGAGGCCCCGTCCATTACATCCAAGGGCAACCCCTACATCTTCCGCACCGCCTTTGGTGCGCAGAAGGGGATGCCGAAGATCGGCGCTTTCCTCAAAGACACGCTTGGCGTCGATAAGGTCGCGATTGCATGGGCGAACACCGAATACGGTAAAGGCGGGCATGATGCGTTCACCAATGTTGCCGAAGAGATGGGTCTCGATATCGTGGCCGACGTGCCGTCAGAGCAGGGCCAAGCGGACTTCTCCGCTGACGTTCTCAAGATCAAGAACGCAGGTGCGGAAGCCGTCTTTATCTACCTTACCGAAGAAGAAAGCGCGCGTTTCCTGATCGAAGCCGAAAAGCAGGGTCTCGATATTCCGCGTGTGGGTGACACGGTGCTCGCCTCTCAGAAGGTGATCGACCTCGCCGGTGGTGCTGCTGAGGGCGCACTGGGCCACGTCGGTCTATCCGCCGATGCACCTGTTCCGCTCCTGAAGGAGATGGATGCGAAGTTCACAGAGCGCTTCGGCTACCGTCCGGATCACAACGCGATCAAGGGCTACATTGGCGCCTACACCATCAAATATGGCACTGAAATAGTTGGTGAAATTGACAGCCAGAAGCTCGCGGATGCGATGCATGGTCTGTGCCTTGATGCCGAAACCTATCCGGGTGTTCTGATGGACATCTGCTGGGATGAGACCGGCGAAGTGTCCCGCGAGAGCTTCATGGTCGAAGTGAAGAACAACGCACAGGAAATCACGACCATCCTGCCGCCGAACTAAGGCGACCGAAGAAAAGTCCCTGCGCCGTGGAGGTCGGCGCAGGGAGCGAATTGCAGGCCCACGCACATCAAAAAGGGCCGCTTTTCAAGCACCTGAAAAGGTCTAGGGAGGGACTAATCATGAAACGCACTTATCTGGCTGGTGTCAGCCTGACTGCACTTTTGATGGCCGGTGGCGCAGTCGCCGAGACGGTCAAGATTGCCAACATTTCCGAGCTGTCCGGCCCGGGCGCTGCGGCCGGGACGGTCTGGGCGCACGGTGTCGAGTTGGCCGTGGATGAGATTAACGAGCACGGCGGTATCCTCGGGATGCCCGTCGAGATGAAAGAATACGACAGCCAGACGGACCCGCAGGTCAGCCGCGCTCTGGTGCAGAAGGCGATCGATGAGGGCGCATTTGCGCTGCTCGGCACGGTCTATTCGTCCTCGACCGTCGTGAACATGCTCGTCGCGCAGATGAACGGCATTCCACAGTTCACCGCATCCGAGGCCCCGTCGATCACCTCGAAAGGCAACCCCTACATCTTCCGCACCAACTGGGGCGCACAGAAAGGGATGCCGAAGATCGGCAGCTACCTGAAGGACCAGCTCGGCGTTTCCAAAGTCGCGATTGCCTGGGCCAACACCGAATTCGGCAAGGGCGGCCACGACAGCTTTGTGTCCATCGTTGAGGACATGGGTCTAGACGTCGTTGCAGATATTCCGTCCGAACAGGGCCAAGCGGACTTCTCCGCAGACGTTCTCAAGATCAAGAACTCTGATGCAGAAGCCGTCTTCATCTACCTGACACAGGAAGAGGCCGCGCGGTTCCTGATGGAAGCCACGAAGCAAGGCCTCGACATCCCGAAAATCGGGGACAGCGTTCTGACCTCCGAGAAGGTGATCGATCTGGCCGGTGCCGCCGCGAATGGTGCGAAAGGCCACGTCGCTTTGACCATCGCCGCCGACGAACCGCGGGTTCAGGAGTTTGCAGACAAGTTCTCCGAACGCTTTGGCTATAGCCCCGATTACAACGCGATGAAGGGCTATATCGGCGCTTACACGATCAAATACGGCACGGAGATGGTGGGTGAGGTGAATAGCCAGAAACTCGCTGATGTGGTGCACGGTCTGTGTCTCGACGCCGATGAGTATCCCGGCGTTCTGATCGATATGTGCTGGGACGATACCGGAGAGGTCTCCCGCGAAAGTTACATGGTCGAGGTCGTCGATGGCCGCGAACAGGTGTCCGAAGTTCTCCCAGCGAACTGATGTTCGCATTTCAGGCGGCATGTCCGCCTCACCCTGTCCCCGCTCCTATTCGGGGGCAGGGGTTTTGTCCACTTAAACACGGGAAGGAATGGCAATGGCCGAACTCCTGCAAATCTTAGTCTCGGGACTGTCGGCGGGCGCGATCTATGCTCTTGCGGCTGTCGGTTTCACCCTGCTGTGGCAGGCGTCCCAAACCATCAACTTCGCGCAGGGCGAGTTCGTGATGCTGCCGGCCTTCTTTGTGCTCGCGGGTATGACGATCTTTGGCCTGCCGCTCTGGGCCGCGATCCTGACCGCCATGGTGCTGTCGCTCCTGATTTTGGGGGCGATGTTCAAAAAGCTGATCGTCGAACCGATGCTACCGCACGGCACGCTGCCTCTGGTCATCGCGACCATCGCGCTCGGGCTCCTGATGAAGGAAAGTGTCAAAGAGTTCTACTCTGCGCAGGGCCAGCCCTTCCCGACGCTTTTCCCGCAGCATGTGCTCGACTTCTTCGGCGCGTCGATCTCTGTGCAGGACATCTGCAACCTGATCGTGGCGTTTGCGGCGATTATCTCTCTGCAACTGTTCCTCGGGCGCACCCGAACAGGCCGCGCGATGCAGGCAACCGCGCAGGACCCGCGCGTCGCCGAAATCCTCGGCGTCGATGTGAAGCGGATGGTGATGTACACCTTCCTGATCAACGGCGCGCTGGCGGCGATTGCGTCGATCCTGATCTCGCCTGTGTATCTCGCGAAGTTCTCCAACGGTGAGACGCTCGGCATGATCGCCTTCATCGCGGCCATCGTCGGCGGCTTCAATCAGATCAAAGGCGCGCTCGTGGGCGGTCTGTTGATCGGTGTGATCGACAACGTCGCCGCCGTCTACATCTCCGCCGAATACCGCGCGGCGATCCCGCTCATCCTGCTCATTGTTATCATCATGGTGCGTCCGCAAGGCATCATGGGCACGTCCGAAGGGAGGACCGTATGACCGCTCTCCGTATCCTTTTTCTGTTCGCATTCGGTATCGCGCTCTTCATCGCGCCGATGGGGCAGGGCAACTACATCATCTACGTTCTGTGCTCCTGGCTGATCTTCTCGATCTCTGCCATGGGCCTCAACCTCACCCTCGGCTACGCAGGTCAGATCAGTCTGGCACAAGCGGCCTTCATGGGGATCGGGGCCTATATCACCGCGCTCCTCACCATGGCCGGTGTGCACTGGATCTTCGCGGTCTTCTGTTCCATCTCCGCGAGCTTTGTGATCGGTCTCGCCCTCGGCTATCCGGCGTTGCGCGTCCAGCACCACTTCCTCGCCTTCGTGACGCTCGCCTTCAACACGCTCGTGTTCCTCGTGCTTCGGAACGAAGACTGGCTCACGGGTGGGTCCCTCGGCCTCGTCGGTATCCCGCGTCCTGAGTTCGGTCCGTTCAACACGATGATGCAGCTGCCGTTCTACTACTTCGTTGTGGTCTGCTTCCTGATCACCGCAGCCGCCATGGCGTGGATGCTTCACTCTCCTTGGGGACGTGCGTTCAAGGCGCTCCGTGAAAACCCGATCCGCGCCAACTCTCTGGGCCTCAACACCACGCGCATGACATTGCTGGCCTTCGCCATCGGTTCTGCCATGGGTGGCCTCGCTGGCGCACTCCAAGCTCCGCTCGTGCAGTTCATCGAACCCGGGTCCTTCACGCTGATCCTGTCGCTCAAAATCCTGCTGATGGTGATTGTGGGTGGCTCCGGCTACTTCTTCGGCCCCATTCTTGGCGCGGGCCTAGTGGTCCTTCTGCCTGAAATGCTCCGCTTTACCGACGGCTACTACCTCATCATCTACGCACTGCTTGTGTTGGTCGTGATGATCTTCTCGCCGCAGGGTCTCATTGGCCTCGGACAGAAACTGCTCGCCTCCTTCAAACCGCAAGAGGAGCGTGGCGATCTCAAACAGGGAGCGCAATTGTGATGCAAGCCAATACAGTTCTGTCCGTTCAGGACATCAACAAACACTTCGGCCCGATCCGCGCGGTCAATGGCGTGACGTTCGAGGTCGAAAAGGGTGAAATCCTCGGTCTCATCGGACCGAACGGCTCCGGCAAGTCCACGCTGTTCAACTGTATCCTCGGACAGCTCACGCCCACCTCGGGCGGCGTGCAGATCAACGGGAAATCGGTGGCAGGTGCGCAGGCGCATGAACTGAGCAAAATGGGCGTGGGCCGCACATTCCAGCAACTCTCCGTCTTCCCCGAGATGACCGTGATCGAGAACATCATCATGGCGGGGCAGGAGCATCATGGCACGATGCTCACACGCCTCTTCGGCAAATCCGACGCCGGTCTGACGGGCGAGGCCGAAAAGATGATCGAGTTCTTCCGCCTCGGCCACCTGCGTGACGAAAAGGCGGGCGCGCTGTCCTACGGTCAGCAGAAACTGCTCGATGCCGCGATGGCCTTTATGGCGGGGCCAGAGATTGTGCTGCTCGATGAACCGGCAGGCGGGGTGAACCTCACGATGCTCCAGTATCTCAAGGAGCGTCTCATCACCTACAACCGTGAACACGGCACGACCTTTGTTGTGATCGAACACAACATGGAATTCGTGATGTCGCTGTGCACGCGGATCATCGTGCTGGCAGAAGGGCAGATCATTGCCGAGGGCGCGCCCGAGGACATCCGCTCGAACCAGCAAGTTATCGACGCATATCTGGGAGGCTGATTATGTCTGCAATGCTTGAACTCAAAGACCTCTACGGCGGCTATGGCAAGATCACCATCTTGAACGGCACGACCTTTTCCATCCCGCGCGGGACGATCACTACGGTGATCGGACCCAACGGAGCGGGCAAATCGACGGTGTTCAAAGCCATCTTCGGGATGCTCGACATCCACTCCGGCCAGATCATTTTCGACGGGGAGGACGTGACGCGGTCCTCGCCCAAACAGATGATCGGCCATGGAGTCACCTACGTGCCGCAGGGCCGCAACGTCATTCCGCAGCTGTCTGTCTGGCACAATCTGGAGATGGGCGGGATCACGTCCAACGATCAGGCGAGTGTGAAGCGCCGTATGGAGCTCGTCATGGACCAGTTCCCGATGTTGCGCCAGTTCAAGGACCGCAAAGCGATCGAGCTTTCCGGTGGTCAGCAAAAGCAGCTCGAAATTGCACGCTCTCTGCTGTTGGACCCGAAGATGGTGCTCATCGACGAGCCGTCCATCGGTCTGTCGCCGAACCTCGTTCAGGAGGTGTTCGAGACCCTCAAAGCGCTGCGCGATGAGGGGGTGACGATCCTCATGGTCGAGCAGAACGCCAAAGCCGCGCTTGCGATGTCCGACTACGGGATCGTGCTCGAACTCGGTCAGATGCGCATGCACGACAAGGCCGACAAACTTTTGGCCGACCCGAAGGTCGGCCAGTTGTTCTTGGGTGGTCATATGGAGGAGGTGGCCTGAGCCACCTCCCTTAACATGTCACTCGGTAAATCCGGGACGGGGGACGCTTCCCATCAGGGTCTGGCTCAAGCCCCCGTCCACCACAATTTCCTGACCGTTGATATAGCTGGCGCGTTCCGAAGCAAGGAACGCGGCGGCATTTGCCATGTCATCGGCGGCGCCGATCCGGCCAACGGGCACGCGGCGCTCGCGGGCGACTTTGACCTCGGTGTTGGCATAGAATGGCTCCGACATGGGTGTCAGGACGAGACCCGGGGAGACGACGTTGGAACGCACGCCCTTCGGTCCCCACTCATAGGCCAAAGTGCGCGAGAGCATCGCGACAGCGGCCTTGCCGGGCGAATAGGCGCCGGAGAAGGGCTGCGGCTGGCTCGCCGAGATCGACGCGACATGAATGAGCGCGCCGGTGCCTTTCGCAATCATCTGCGCGCCAAACGCCTGCGCGGTGATGAAACACCCGTCGAGGTTCACGCGCAACATCGCCTGCCAGTCCTCAAGGCTCAACTCCTCAAGCGGTCCGGGGCGCAAGATACCCGCGTTGTTCACGAGCACATCGGCCCCGCCGAGCTTGGCAATGCCCTCTGCCGCCTGCACGACAGACGCAGGATTGGACACGTCGCATCCGAACCCGTAACCGCCCACATCATGCGCAGCCGCTTCGGCATCCTCGGCGCGGTAGTCGAGGGCCACAACCGTGGCCCCCAATTCCTTGAACGTCGTCAGCATGGCACGGCCGATCCCGCCCGAGCCTCCGGTGACAACAACGCATTTTCCAGTGAAATCAATCCAGCCCATTTACGCCACTCCCGCCAGATGACGGCCCGTGATGTAGCCGAAGGTGAGTGCAGGCCCGAGGGTAATCCCCGCGCCCGGATAGTTGCCGCCCATGATCGAGGCGCGGTCGTTGCCCACCGCATAAAGCCCCGCAATCGGGTGATGTTCGGTGTCGAGAACCTGACCCTCAACCGTGGTTTGCAGACCGTCAAAGGTCCCCAGATCGCCCATAATGACCTTGAGCGCGTAGAACGGGCCCTCGGTGACGGGCGCGACGCAAGGGTTCGGTTTGACCTCCGGATCGGCCAGATATCGGTTGAACGCCGTGCTGCCACGTCCGAATTCGGGATCCTCGCCGCGCACCGCGTCTTTGTTGTAGGCCGCAACGGTCTCTTTGAGACCCGCCGCATCAATGCCCGCGTTCTTCGCGAGTTCATCGAGTGTCTTGCCGGACACGAGATAGCCGTTCTTCAGATAGGGCGTGAGCGGCACGGGCGCGGGTTTCGCGTAGCCGAGACCGTATTTGCGGATCGTCGGACGGTCCGCGATGAGCCAGCAGGCGGTCTCTTTCTGACCTTCGCAGGCCTTGATCAGAGCCGCGCCCACGTCGTGGTAGCTCTCGCTTTCGTTGGTGAAGCGTTTGCCATTCGCCAGAACGCCGATGATCCCCGGTTTGTAACGGTCGAGAAGGTGCGGGAAGGCTTTGAACCCGCCCTTGTGCGGCACCTTGGACACGGGCATCCACGCGGAGGTCTCGGAGAATTTGACGTCAAACGCGCCACCGACCGCACGGCCAAGGTCAATCCCGTCGCCGGTGTTGTCCTCTGGCACAGGCGAGAGGTGTTCGCCACCGCGCCGCAGATGCGGGTAGGCCTCTCGGATTTTCTCGACATCATGGGCGAAACCACCTGCGGCCAGCACAACGCCTTTCGACGCCCGCACCGTCACAACACCCATCTCGCCTTTAACCTTCGCGCCAACAACGGCGCCGTTTTCGGTCAAAAGCTCGGTCGCGGGGCTGTCAGTGTAGATCGGAATCCCGAGATCAAAACAGCTCTTCGCCAGACGTGCCGCGAGTGCGTTGCCAGAGGTCACATGCGTGCCGCGCCCGTACCGTGCGACTTCGGCGGCGTGAGCCGCGAGACGCTTGGTCACGTAGGCGAAGGACACGACGCTCTTTGTCGCGTTGAAGAAGTGTTTGATGTCGGCGTTCGAGGAATTGAACATCATCCCCATGAAGGTGATCGTGGAGAGCGGCGGGCGCAGACGCTTGAGGTCTTTGCCAAGGCTGCTCGTGTCAAACGGCGCCGCCGTGATGGAGCGCCCCACCTGAGCCCCACCCGGAGCGTCGGGATGGTAGTCGGGATAGAAAGAGGGCACGAATTTCACTTCGGTCTCGCTCTCAAAGAAATTGATCGCTTTGGGCCCGTTCTCGAGATAGGCGTCGACCGCCTCGGCCTCGAAAAAGTTGCCGGTTTCGGATTTCATGTACTCGCGCGCCCGCTCTACATCGCCGGGGGCGCAATGTTCATTGCCCGGAATCCAAAGAACACCGCCCGAAAAGGCGGTGGTGCCACCGAAGACCGGTGCTTTTTCGATGATGATGACGTCGAGTCCGTTCTTTTTGGCCGTGATCGCGGTGGACATGCCACCCGCGCCAGAGCCGATCACCAATACGTCACAGTGCGTGCCGTCCTTGAGGCGGTCTTGCATCGTTTCTCCTCCAGTTGTGCGGCGGAAATGAGCCGCCTCCCTGTGACGAGATATGCCAAGCAGCCGCGCATTCGCGAATGGACGGACGCCGAAATTCATTGCACAATTGACCAACGCATCCGGAGGAGGAGCCGGATGCACAGCGGAGGAGAAAAGGGATGCTGCACGTCAAAGAACAGCTAATTCCACGTATTTATCTATATGGTGAGGAGCTTTCGGAGGTCGAACTTGACTTTGTTCATGTGGAGCCAATCCGCGATCGCTCCGGCGCAAACGATTGGACAATTCGTCCGCACGCGCACCCCGATCACATCCAGCTTCTCTATGTCGAACATGGCGGCGGCGAGATCCGGATTGAGTCGCAGACCTATCCGATCCCCGTGCCTGCGATGATCGTCATTCCGGTGGCGATGGTGCACGAAATCCACTTCCTTCCCGGCACAGACGGCCATGTCATCACGGCGGCGGGCACATACGCAAAGGCGATGACCCAAGGGGACGCGCGCTATGGAGAGGCGCTCGCGCATCCGGCGGTCTATCCGCTCCAAGGGGATGAGGCGAATTGCGGGGCGCTTAAGGAAAGTTTCGAATGGATGCGCCGCGAATATGTCTGGACTGCCCCCGGTCGCCGCCTCGCGATCAAGGCACAGTTCGAACGTATTCTCGTGGCCCTGATGCGCCTGCGATCCGACGCGGGGAGCATTGATCCGCAGCGTGTTGACCGCGATTATGACCTGCTGTGCCGCTACCGCGAGTTGCTAGAAGCGCACTTCAAAGAGCAGAAAGCCCTCGAATTCTATGCCTCCAAACTCGGTGTCTCGATCCAGCGATTGAACCTTGCTTGCAAGGCGCGGGCGGACAAAACGGCCTCTCAACTCCTCCATGAACGCGTGGTGATCGAGGCAAAGCGTTGTCTCATCTACATGACCATGACAGTCGCGGAGGTGGGTTATGACCTCGGGTTCGAAGACCCGGCCTATTTCTCGCGCTTCTTCTCTCAACGCGTCGGTGTGCCGCCGGGGGCGTATCGGGAGGCGCGTCTCGCGGAACGTCAGAAAGCCTGAGCGAATTGTTCAAGTGAAACCGCGTATCCTGCATGTTTTGGGCGGATCGGGAATGGAATTGTCCAAGCGGAAATTGGGAGGGCAAGATGATCCACGAACTGCGCGCATATGACCTGAAACCCGGCACGGGACCGGCCTATCTGTCATTGTTCATGAAACAGGGCATCGGTGCGGTAACGCGGCATTTGCCGATGGCGGGATATTGGCTCACGGACACGGGGGCGCTCAATCGGCTCTATCATCTCTGGATTTACGAGAGCCTTGAGGAACGTGCGGCGGCGCGTGTCGGGCTTGGGGCCGATCAGGAATGGACCACGGGGTTTGTGCCGGAAGGGTTTCCCCTGATCGTGTCGCAGCGCAATATGCTCATGGAACGTCTGGAGGGCGGGGCGATGCTGGATGCGGCTGAAGCAGGGCGGAAGACCAATCACCCGCACGCCCCCGATGCGCCTGTCTTTGCCGACGGAATGCAGAGCATCACGTTCGGAGCTGATGCAGACAGTGACCAACCCATTGTCGGGCGCTGGCGCGTGGTCTCGGGGGAGACTGTCGGAGAGATTGTGACGCTTTGGGGGGGGGATCCGATGGCGACCGCCGAAGGCGCCGAGCGTCATGAAATCCTCCGCCCAATCTCTGTGTCGCCGCTCCGTTAAAGATCGTCCGCCGCGCCGTAGGCCATCCAACCGGCATCGACCGAGAGGGTCGATCCGGTGATGGCCGAGGCCGCAGGCGAACACAGAAATACAATGGACTCCGCGATCTCGGACGGTTCGATCATCCGCCCGAGTGGCACCCTGCGCAGGATTTTGTCCGTGTCGAGAAGCCCGTCTTTGATCAACCCGCGCACGAGGTCGGTGGCAACATAACCCGGCGCGACGGCGTTCACACGGATGCCGGCACGGCCCCACTCGGACGCCATGGATTTCGTCATCGCGACCAATCCGGCCTTTGCGGCTCCGTAGGAATTACGACGGGGCAGGCCAGTGAGTGCGGCGATGGAGGCGAGGTTGACGATGGCCCCGCCATGGCCCGCGGCGAGCATCACCTTCGCCGCCTCACGCGCCATGAGGAAACTGCCAGCAACATGGATGTCGAGCATCCGGCGCACATGGTCGATGGTTTGCTCGGTCGTCGGGATGTTCATGTCTCCAATGCCCGCGTTGTTCACCAGAATGTCGACGGTCCCGATGGTCTCAAAGGCGGTTTTCACGCCGACTTCATCCGTCACGTTGACCGCAAGGCCGAGATGCCCGTCGCCCAAGAAGGCCGCTTTCTCTGCCGCCAGTTCGCCATTCATATCGAGAATGGCCACCCGCGCCCCGCGCGCTGCAAAGAGTTCTGCCACGGCCAACCCGATGCCCGACGCGCCCCCTGTGATGACGGCTGTTTTTCCTGCGAAACTCATGGACACTCCTCCCTAGGTCTTAACGCGTATTCTCGGCGCGATAAGGCAAAGTCGCGATGCACAGGCCACAGAGAATATTGGAGAATTCCGGTTCTCTCGGCCGAAAATTCAAGCCGCCTAGCGATGTGTCCATTGTTGCGGTCGTGCCGCTTTGCGACGATGGCCTCAACGCACTTAAATCTGCGAAAAAATAAGGAATTGGAGGAAGTTTATGCGCATTATGTTGACTGGCGGGAGTGAAGGGATCGGGGGCGCAACCCTGCGCCAGATGGCCCGCGAGGCGCAGGCCCGCGGCGATGAAATCAAGATCGTCACCACCGCCTCAGGCCGCAAACCAGCGCCAGCAGAGTTGATCGCGGAATTGGAAGGCTTCGGTGCCGAAGTTTTGTTCCTAACGGGCGACCTCGGCGACGCAGAGGTGGCGCGTGAGATTGCGGCTAAATCGCTCGAGTTTCTAGGTGGTCTTGACGTGTTTGTGTCGAATGCAGGCGCGGGGAAACCGGCCCCGTTGGCAGAGCAACCGCTCGAAGAATGGGACCGGATGTTCAATCTCAACGTCCGCTCGACCTTCGTTCTAGCGCAGGCCTTCTATCCGGCGCTCAAAGAGTCCAAGGGCGCGATTGTGGTCGTCGCGTCCATGTCGGGCATGCAGGCCCATTTGGGGCAGGCGGCCTACGCGCCCGCGAAAGCGGCGGTTATCTCGCTCGTTGAAAACCTCGCGATGGAATGGGCGCCGGATGGCATTCGGGTCAATGCCGTGGCACCGGGGATGATCCGCACGCCGCTCACCGCTGCGATCTATGAAAAAGAGGGGCTTGAGGAAGCACGGTCCAAACGCGTGCCGCTCGGACGCGTGGGCAAACCCGAAGACATCGCGGCCGTGATCGCCTTTCTGGCTTCAGAGGGCGCAGGTTATGTGACCGGACAAACCCTTCTCGCGGATGGCGGGGTGTCTGCGACGGGCCTGAATAATCTCCCTAGCTGAACAAAAAAGAACCGGCCCCGCGTGACTTGGGCCGGTTCTCAGGTTCTCGACGGGTCCAGTGAGGATCAGTCGGAGATCGCGCCTTCTTCGTCGCGGGGCGCGTGCATTTGTGCTTTCACCTTGCGGCCGATGATGAGCGGCAGGATGAAGCCGATGATGGCGATGGACCAGAGTGCGATGGACAGCGGGCTATCCACGAGGGTCCACCAGTTGCCGTTGTCGATGCTGATCGCGCGGCGCAGGTTGTTCTCCATCGAGTTGCCGAGCAGCGTGCCGAGGATGATCGGAACGAGCGGCACGTCGAGCTTGCGCAGCACCCAGCCCATGACACCAAAGCCGATCATGACAAGCAGGTCGAAGGACGAGCCGGAAATCCCGTAAATCCCCACAAAAGACACCATCGCAACGATCGGCATGAGGATTTTCGGCGGCACCATGAGAACGCGGGTGAACAGGCCGATCATCGGGATGTTCATCGCCAGAAGCATGATGTTCGCAATGAACAGCGCCGCAATCAGGCCCCAGACCACGTCAGGGTTCTGCGAGAACAGCAGCGGGCCGGGCGTGATGTTCAGAGACAGCAGCACGGCGAGCAGAACAGCGGTCGTGCCGGAGCCCGGAACACCGAGCGCGAGCATCGGAACGAGTGCACCACCAGCGGCGGCGTTGTTGCCTGCCTCAGGTGCAGCCACACCACGCGGATCACCTTTGCCAAAGGTCTTGCCATCCTTGTCCACGAGACGTTTCTCGAAGGAGTAGGAGATGAAGGACCCGAGCGACGCACCAGCCCCCGGAAGGACACCCGCGAGGAAGCCGAGGAACGTGGAGCGCACCATGGTCGGGGTGGTTTCTTTGAGCATGGACATCGGCGGCGTTAGACGGCCAACGCGGATCTTCGCGGTGTCACCGTCTGCATCGCCGTGACGGTGTTCGAGGAAGATGAAGACCTCGGACAGAGCGAACAGACCCACGATAGCGACGAGGAAGTCCAGACCGTCATAGAGGTGCACTTCGCCGAAGGTAAAACGCGGGACGCCGGTTTGAGTGTCCACCCCGATCATGGCGAGGCCGAGGCCGAGCGCGGCCGCAAAAGCGGATTTGGCTTGGTTCGTGGAGGACACGCCGCCGAGCGTCATGAACGCGAGGGCAAAGAGCGCAAAGTATTCTGCCGGTCCGAACAGGAGTGCGATTTTCACGAGCTGCGGCGCGAGGAAGATCAGGCCCCAGGTCGCGAAGAACGCACCGACGAAGGACGCGATGCCGGAGAGGGAGAGAGCTTGACCGGCCATGCCCTTTTTCGCCATCGGGTGCCCGTCGAGACAGGTCATCATCGCGGGTTCATCGCCCGGAATGTTGAGCAGGATGGACGAAATACGACCGCCATACATCGCGCCGTAGTAGACCGACGTGAGGAGGATGAGCGACGGCGTCGCGCCGAGGCCGAGGGTGAAGGCGAGCGGGATCAGAATGGCCACGCCGTTCGACGGGCCGAGACCGGGCAGGGCGCCCATGATCGTGCCGAGAAAACAGCCCAGAAGGGCGAGCATCAGGTTTTGCCACGTGAGCGCGATGGCGAAACCGTCTGCGAGAGACATCAAAGTATCCATAAGACCTCTCCTTTAGAAACCGAGCGGGCCACGCGCGAGCGACAGGCCGAGGACGAGATGGAAGACAGCGTAAATGCCGACGGATGTGCCGATGCCTGTGATGACAGACGCAATCACGCCGGAGCCGAGGCGCCATGTGAGATAGGTGGCGGCAAACGCGGTCGCGAAAACAAAGCCGATGACCGGCAGAAGTTCAGCGTAGAGCACCATGACGACGACAGCCGCGACGATTTCGACAAAGCGCCCGAGGCTGGGCCATGTCGGCGAGGCGTCGGGTTTGAGGGCGATGCTGATAGAGCTCAGGCCGAGAACAACGGCGATGATAAGCGGGAAGGCTTTCGGGCCTACGGCGTCGGACAGGAAGCTTTCTTCGATGGCCAGAGCCGCAAAGGCGAACCCGATGGCGAGAAGAAGACCGACAACACCAAAGATGCGATCACTCATGGTGGTCTCCTTTTGGGATAATTGCGAGACGGGGCGCCGCATGTGGAATGCGACGCCCTGCTTCGGAGGGATGACTACGGCTTACTTGATGATGCCGATGTCACGGGAGATCTGCTGAATCTGGGCGACGCTGTCGGCAACGAAGGCTTCGAACTCGGCGCCCTGCAGGTCGAGCGGAGCCAACCCGTTGTTTGCCATGATCTCTTTCCATTCGTCAGATGCATAGAGGTCAGCGATTTTGGACACCCATGCGTCATAGGCTTCGTCGCTCATGTCGCCCGGTGCGTAGAAGCCGCGCCAGTTTGCGCCGATGGCGTCAACGCCTTGCTCACGTGCGGTCGGGAACTCTGCGAATTCACCGCCGAGACGTTCGGGGGCGAGCACTGCGATCACGCGGATGTCGCCGCTGTCGACAAAGCCTTTGGCTTCGGAAATGTCACCGGTGAAGGCCTGAACGGAGCCTGCGAGCAGCTGGGTCACAGCTTCGCCACCGCCATCAAACGCGATGTATTTCACGGTGCGGACGTCTTCGACGCCGTATGCGTTTGCTGCGATCAGGACTTTGAGGTGGTCCCAGCCGCCAACGGCAGAACCGCCAGCCACGGACACAGCGGTCGGGTCGGATTTGACCATCTCGAGCAGGGTCGGGAGATCGGTGATCTCGCTGTCTGCGGCCACGGCGATCACACCGTAATCAGCGCCCACGGAGGAGAGCCAGCGTACCTGATCCATGGTGTTGCCCGGATAGGCGCCTTGGGCGAGACGGGTCGCCGTGGCCGAGGAAGCGGCAACGATCAGGTCGTTGTCATCGCCGCGCTTGTTGACGACTTCTGCAAAGGCCACGCCACCGCCGCCACCGGCGAGGTTGACGACCTGCATGGTTTTCTCGAGCAGACCTTGGTCCTGAAGCGATTTGCCGACCTGACGGCAGGTGAAGTCCCAGCCACCGCCCGGGTTTGCCGGAGCGATACATTCGGGGTTCTCAGGGGTGAAACCGTCTGCGAATGCGCCAAGGGTAGTTGCGCCGAGCAGAGCGGCAGCGAGGGTGAGGCGGGTTGCCTTGATGATCATGTGTAAACTCCTCCACATATTTTTCGTTCGGGCCGTATGGCCGCCCGATGTCCGCAGCTTTCGCACCACATGTTTGCGGTCTCCTCGCGAAAGGCTATGAAGGAGGTGTAATCGGCAAAGCTGTCACGAACCTGTCATCACTGACAGGCTGATGCTTTCGGAGGGATGATGCGGGTATTAATCGTTGAAGATGCGGCAGACGTCGCCGAGGCTATTGCCATCCGTCTGGGTAAATCCGGCATGGCCTGTGATCTCGCAGAGACCTGCGAGGATGCGGAAGATTTCCTTGCAGTTCAAAGGTATGACGCGATTGTCCTCGACATCAACCTGCCGGATCGCAACGGGATTGATCTCTTGCAAGACCTGCGCGCGGGCGGAGACCGGACGCCTGTTCTGATGCTCACCGCGCTCTTTTCTGTCGATGATCGTGTGTCGGCCCTGAACCTCGGGGCCGACGATTATCTCGTCAAACCGTTCGATCAACGCGAACTCGAAGCCCGCCTTCGTGCCCTTGTCCGGCGCGAGGCGGAGCAGAAATCCGATGTGGTGACGCTCGGGCCGCTGAGTTTTTCGCCTGCGGGGCTGTCCGCGACACTCGACGGTGTGCCGCTCAACCTTACGCGGCGCGAGGCGACGCTTTTAGGGCTTTTGTTGCGCAATCAGAAGACACCGCTCAGTAAAGCGCGGCTTTATGATGGTCTCTTTGCATTCGATGACGCCGACGTCGGTCTGAATGCCATCGAGCTCTACATCGCCCGCCTGCGCAAAAAGCTCGCCTCCTCAACGGTCTCCATCGAGACCCAGCGCGGGGTTGGCTACAGGATTTTCAACGATGGATAACCGGCGGACTGGCATCTCCGGCGCCCCACGCACCGAACGTTCCGTGTTGTCAAAGGTGATGGGCGGGGTTCTGTCGCTCCTGGCCATGGGCGGCATCCTTATCACGATCGCGGCCTTCGCCTACGGCCGCAACGCCGCGCGGCAGTCGTTTGATCGCATCCTGCTCGGCGCCGCCAACGACATGGCGGAAACCATTTTCGTGCTCGACGGGAGACCGATTGCGGATATTCCCGTGTCCGCGTTCGGTCTCTTGGCGCTCGCCGAAGACGACCGCGTGTTCTATGCCGTTCAAGGGCCGGATGGTGCGGTTCTGACGGGCTATGACGGCGAGGGGAAGAACCCGAACCTCAGGGACGTGCTCACCGAGCCTATGTTCTATGACAGCCGGATGCAGGGCGAAGGCGCGCGGTTTGTCACGGTCGCGCGGCGGTTTTCGGAACGCGACTTCTCCGGTGCGGTCTATGTAACGGTTGGACACACTTTGCGCGCACGCAACGCCATGGCACTGGATCTCACGCGCGGGGCCGTTTTGGTCACGGGGGTTGGCGGGATTGCACTCCTGCTCAGTGCGTTTTTTGTGATCCGCTCGTCGATGAAACCGTTGGAGCGTCTCACCCGCGATCTCTCAGAACGTGATCCCTATGACCTCACGCCGATGCCCGCGCAGGGACCGGCGGAGGTGGCCGTCATGGTCCATGCATTGAACCGCTTTATGCAGCGTCTGGATCGTCAGGTCGGCGCGATGAAACACCTGATTTCCGACGCAGCGCACCAGTTGCGCACGCCCGTCGCCGCCATTCGCGCCCAAGCGGAACTGGCGATTGAGGACGATGACACGCGGCGGGGCGCGCGTCTCGACCGTCTCGTGAAGCGGACGCGGTCTCTCGGGACACTGCTCGATCAGATGCTGTCGCGCGCGATGGTGATGCACCGGACGGACAACGCGCCGCCGGAACCGATTGACCTGCGCGATGTGGCGTTGAATGTGTTCGAGGAAAACGACCACGAAGTTCTCGCGCCTGACGCGTCGGTCGATCTCTCCATCGGGGAGGTGCCGGTCGTCGTGATGGCGGATGAAATCTCACTCGGCGAAGCGGTGAAGAATATGCTGGCGAACGCCATGCGCCACGGCGTGCCGCCCGTGATGATCGGCGTCTCGGAGGGCGAGGGTGTCGGTGTGATCTGGGTTCAGGATTGCGGAGACGGCCCGCCAGAAGAGGTTCTCAACACAATCGGCCAGCGGTTCGAACGCTCCGCCGCCTCGAAAGGGGATAGCGCGGGGCTCGGGCTGTCGATTGTCGATGCGGTGGCCAAGGCATTTGGCGGTGAGGTGCTCATGGAGCGGGTAGAGGACGGGTTTCGCGTCTCTCTGAGGCTCCCGACCCGAGATGAGGAGACACGCTCATGATGCTGCGGAGATTTGCCAAATGGGCGACCGTCTTTCTAACGCTCTCCGGTCCCGCGCAGGCACAGGAGGCCGTAGAGGTTTTCACCGCGCCAGACAGCGCGCCTGTGACGACGCTTTTGATCCGGTCCACGACCGACATCTCGATCTTCTCCGATCTGCTCGCGGCATTCGTGGCCGCCAATCCCGATGTCGAGCTGCGCTATGAACAATGGGGCTCGAACGCGCTCTATGCCGACAGTCGCGCCGCCTGTGACGGTCGAAACAGCTCTGCGGATGTGGTCATCTCCTCTGGGGTGCATCAAATGATCGATCTGGTGAACCGCGCGTGTGCGAGTGCTTACCGCTCTGAATTTACGTCCAATTTGCCGTCTCAGAGACGCTGGCGCGATGAGCTTTGGGGCATCACCCGCGAAGCGGCCGTGATCATCTACAACAAAAACCTCGTGTCCGCGGACGAAATCCCGCGCACGCGTTTTGGCCTCTTGGATCTCATGCGCCGGTCCTCGGATGAGTATCGCGGCAAGATCGCGACCTATGACATCGAGGCCTCCGGTCTCGGGTTTCTCTTTGCCTTCATGGACAGTCAGCAGGCGACGACGTTCGGCGGGATGTTAGAGGCTTTCGCCCGCGTTGATGCCGTCGCGACCTGTTGCTCTGCCGAGATCATCGCGGCCGTGGACAGTGGACGCTACAAGTTCGCCTATAATGTCCTCGGGTCCTATGTCACGACAGCGCCGCATGAGAACCTTGGGGTGATTTATCCCGAAGACTACACCATGTTCCTGTCCCGCGCGTTGATGATCCCGAAAGGGGCGCAGGAAAAGGAAACTGCAGGGGCATTTCTCGATTTCCTGCTGTCGGGCGCCGGGCGGACGCTCTTGGCGAAAGCGGATATGATTCAGGAAAACGACGGGGATGAGCGGGCGCGCTCTGACAGCACAGAGCGCTATATCCCGATTGATCCGACACTCCTCGTCGCGATGGATGTGCATCGGCGTGAGCAGTTCATCGCAAAGTGGCGCGATAGTTTCGGGGCGATTGGAGAGCCGTGAGACCCCCGACGCGCTCCTGAAATCGCGGTGGCGCGATTGAGTGGGTGGACCACGTCCCAGTTGCGCCCTAGATGTCGGGGAAGACTTGTTTTATGGAAGCCCGACCTGTCCCGACTGATCGGGCGTATTCTATGCTCTGCGGAACCTTGAAGGGGAACTTACTCATGACGATCAGCAAAGAGATGTTTCGCTCGTCGATGTCGTTGTTTCCCGGGGCGGTGACGCTGATTACCGTGGGCGAGGGCGACGAGCGCCGTGGATTGACGGCGACGGCCGTCTGTTCCCTGACCGACGAACCGCCGAGCCTCCTGATCTGTGTGAACCGAAAGGTTGACGCCTGCGACGTGATTTCGCGCGAAGCGAAATTCAGTGTGCAGCTTTTGGCAGAGAGCGAGAATGATCTTGCGATGCGGTTTGCAGGCGCGGGCGGCACACATGGTGCGGAGAAGTTTGACGTAGGACACTGGACGCAGGACGCGCTAGGTCTGCCGGTTCTGGAAACGGCGGTCGCGTCGCTGTCCTGCACGGTAACCTCCGAGAGCGACAATGGCTCTCACCGCGTCTTTATCGGACGCATCGACGAGGCGCGCCTTCGGCCCGAGGCGGGCAATGCGCTCGTCTATGCAAAGTCGCGGTTTCATCGAATCGAAGAGGCCGGCTGATCCGGCGATCAACGCGTAAGTCTCGGAAATTCAGAAGAATTCGATTGCGCCGATATCAGCGCAGCGGCAGGCCCTTGGGGCTCAGTTTGCGCTTTTGGGCCGCGATCCGGAACGGTGCGTTCGGTGCGCCATAGCCCGCATACCCGTCGCGCTGCAGGATTTCAAAGAACATCCCGCCCGCGAAGCTACCGGAATACATCTGAAAGAACTCGCCCTTGTCATCGCGGTCGTAGAGGATGTTCGCGGCCTGCATTTTCTCGATCAACCCCGGAGGAAAGTCGAAACGGGCCTTGAGATCGGCATAGTAGTTCGGTGAGATTTGCAGAGCTTCGAACCCTCGCTCCGACAGTTTGTCGGCGGTGTCGAAAATGTCCTTGGTCGCAAGGGCCAAGTGCTGAACCGACGCGCCGAACGTGTCGGCGAGGAACCGGCCTGCCAGCGTCCGGTGTGTGTCGGCACCGTTCAGGGTGATCCGCAGTTTGTTGTCGCGTCCGGAAATGACCTGAGACCGCACCAAGCCGTCAGGGTCGATGACATCGACCATCGGGCTTTTGTTCACGTCGAAGATAGACGTGTAGAACAGCGTCCAGCTCAGCATGTCCTCATAGCTCATCGTTTGTGCTACGTGATCAATACGCTCTAGTCCGGCACCGCGAAGGTCCGTGTTTTCAATCGGTTCGAATTCAATCTCCCACACGCGCTCAAGGCCGCTGGTCTCGTCGATGAAGTGGAGCACAGAGCCGCTCAGACCGCGGACCGCAGGGATTTCGAGTTCACCGACACCAAGCGGTTGGACAAAGGATTCCGCGCCCGTCGCCGTTGCGCGGGTGAGGGCATCCTTGGCGGAGTCGACCGTCAGGCCGAGATCACAGACGGTTGTGCCGCGCGCGTTGAAGGCATGTGCGGCGTGGCCTTCGCGTTCTTCATTTACCACGAGGCGGATGTCGCCCTGTTGCCAGAGCGTGATCTCTTTGTTCCGGTGGTTGGCGGCGGGGGAGAAGCCGAGCGTGCTCAGGAGCGTGCCGAGCTTTTCGGCCTCTTTGCCGCGTGATGCGAACTCGACAAAGGACACGTCGCCGGGTTTGGCGCGTGCGGGCAGGTCCGGCACATCGATCTTCAAATCGGGTTCCGCGCGGTGAACATCATCCATCAGCGCAACGAGCGAGCGATAGCCGTCACGCGCCAACTGCCGCGTGTTTGCGCCACGGAAGTAGTCGTTGAAAATCTCGAGCGACACCGGCCCGCTATAGCCCGTCGCCATGACAGCGCTCATAAAACCGACCATGTCGAGATCGCCTTCGCCGGGCATATTGCGGAAGTGGCGGGACCAATAGAGCAGGTCCATGTTGATCAGAGGCGCGTCGGCCATTTGAACGAAGAAGATTTTGTCCCCCGGCACAGACCGGATGCTAGCGGGGTCGAGTTTGCGGCTCAGGGTGTGGAAGCTGTCGACGATGAGGCCGATGTTCGGATGATCCGCACGACGCACGATTTCCCATGCATCGCGGTGATCGTTGACATGTGTGCCCCACGCCAGTGCCTCATAGCCCACGCGCAATCCGCGTTTGGCGGCGCGTTCGCCGAGGTCGTGGAAGTCATTGGCGGCACGGTCAATCCCGCCGAGAGACTGAGGGTGCACAGTCGAGCAAACGAGCACCAGATCGGTGCCGAGCTCTTCCATGAGGTCGAATTTGCGCTCCGCCCGATCGAAGGCTTTTGCGCGCATCGGCTCCGGCAAGCCTTCGAAATCGCGAAACGGCTGGAAAAGCGAGATTTCGAGACCGTGATCGCGGATCATATTGCCCACGTCGCGCGGGCTGCCGTCATAAGCGATGAAGTCCTGTTCGAAAATTTCAATCCCGTCGAAGCCCGCCGCAGCAATGGCTTCGAGTTTTTCGCGAAGATCACCGGAAATCGAGACGGTCGCAATTGAAGTTTTCATAGGTCTTTCTCCTTATGCAAGAAGGTCTTGACGCAGTTTGTCCTCGTCGAGCGGAAGGCCCGTGAAGAGTTTCCAGGCATGGACGCCTTGGAAGAAGAACAGCTCCCAACCCGAGATAATGTCGAGGCCGCGCGCGGTGCAGTCGGTGAGGAACTCGGTGTCGGCGGGGGTATAGACCGCGTCGAACGCCCATTTTGCGTCTCCGATGGCATCGGCGGGGAGGGGGGTGCCCTCTTTACCCACCATACCGACCGGTGTGCAGTTGATGAGACCGTCCACGCCATTGGCGGCCTCGGACGGGGTGTCATAGACGGTGACGGTGGTCTCCGGCGATGCGGCGCGCAGATCGGCGGCGAGGGCTTCGCCTTTGCTGCGGTCGAGATCACAGAGACGGATTTCAGGCGCGCCGAGGGCGATCAGCCCGAAAGCCACCGCCCGCCCCACACCACCGGTGCCGATCATGAGCGTTCGACCCGTGGGGGCCTCGCCACGCTCGCGTTTGTAGGCTGCGACGAAACCGGAATAGTCGGTGTTGTAGCCCTTCGGGGTGTCGCCCTCGAAAATCACCGTGTTACAGGCGCCGATGGCCCGCACGAGCGGATCATCGATTTGCAGTTTGCCGATCACCAGTTCCTTATACGGATAGGTGATGTTCGTGCCCCGATATCCCTTCGCGCCAAGGCCGTCGAAGATCGCTTCCCAATCCAGCCCCATGTCTTTGGGAACGAGCCGGTCATAGCGGACGCGTTTATCATTCTGCTCTCCGGCAAGTTCATGCAGCCGCGGGGAGCGGGAGGCGGCGATGTTGTCGCCGATCAGGCCAAGGAGAATATCAGGGGCACTCATTTTCAGGAGCTTTCTTTCTTGCGGAACTTTGTCCAGAGCGGGGTTTGGGACACGAAGATCAGGACAACAGCCATGAACAACACAAGCGACAGCGGGCTTGTGAAAATGCCATGGAAGAAACGCCCGAGGTCTTCGCGTTCGGAGATGATCGCTCGCCTCCAGTTGTCATCGAGCAGGCGCGAGAGAATGACGCCGAGGATGACAGGGCCGAGCGGATAACCGTAGTGCCGCATCATGTAGCCGATGACGCCAAATCCGAGCATCCAGTAGACGTCGGTGATGGAGTTGTTAACCGCATAGGCACCCACGATGGACAAGAGCAGGATCAGCGGGATCAGCACAGCGCGCGGCATTTCCACGATCTTGGTGAAGAGTTTGATACCCGTCAGGCCGAAGAGCAGCATGAAGAAGTTCGCACAGACGAGCGCACCGACGATGAACCAGAACATATCCGGTTTCTCGATCATGAGCATCGGGCCGGGGTTCAGGCCGTGGATGAACAGGGCGCCGATCATAATCGCGGTCACGGCGTCACCCGGAATACCGAGAGTCATCATCGGGATGAAGGCGCCGCCCACGGCCGCGTTGTTCGCGGTTTCCGGCGCCACGAGCCCTTCCATCGCGCCTTCACCGAAGGGACGCTCTGGGTTCTTGGTTACGCGCTTGGCGTGGTCGTAGGCCATGAGCGCTGCAATGTCGCCGCCGGTGCCGGGCAGGGCGCCGATGATCACGCCGAGGCTGGAGGTTTGAAGGCTCAGCGGCAGGTATTTCTTGATCGTGCCAAAGGAGGGCACGATGCGGTTGATCTGCTGGCGCACGGCGTCCTTGTTGACGTGGTGCAGCTGCATGAGGGCCTCAGACACACCGAACATACCGATCATAACAGCGATAAAGTTGATGCCGCCGCGCATCAGCGGGATGTCAAAGGTGAAACGCTCCGTAAAGGTCAGCGGGTCCATACCCACCGCGCCAATTGCGATCCCGAACGCACCGGCGAAGATGCCTTTGATCAGGGAGCCGGAGGACAGAGAGCCGACGAGAAGAATGCCGAGCACAGCGAGAAGCATGTAGTCGCGCGGTTGGAATTTGAGCGCGAAATCAGAGACGAAGGGCGCGAGCAAGGCGAGCACACCGATGCCGATCAGGCCGCCAAAGAAGGACATGACCGTGGTCGTGCCGATCGCTTCACCGGCTTCGCCACGTTGCGCCATGGGATAGCCGTCGAGGGCGGTTGCAATGGCCGAAGGCGCACCCGGAATGTTGAGCAGGATCGCCGTGCGCGAGCCGCCGTAAACGCCGCCCATGTAGATGCCGATCATGAGCGAGATTGCGGGCAGAACGTCCCAGGAGAAGGTGAACGAGATCAGGATCGACACCGCCATCGTGACTGACAGGCCCGGGATGGCGCCGACATAGACGCCTGCAAAGGTCCCGAGGCCGACGAGCAGGAGCAGTTCAAGATGGGTGAAGATCGTGAAAAAGGCGAGAAAGGCGTCCATTATGCTCCTCCTGCAAAGAGGTTACGGAAAAACTGGATGATTTCTGCTTCGGGGATGATGCCCGCTGGTATCAACACGGAGAAGACGATGCGGAAGATGAGGTAGATCAGGAGCAGACTGCCGAGACCGACCGTGATCGTGAAGCCCCAGCTGCGGCGCGCAAGGATCTTGATCGACGCCACGAGGAAGAGCGCCGAGGTGGGCAGGAAGCCGAGCGGTTTCAGAAGCAGGCCATAGACCACGAGGAAGGCTGCGAGCACGAGGACCAGCGGCGGCGTGATATCGACCATGAAGGTCTCATCCGCAGTGAGTTTCAGCCGCGCGGCTTTGAACAGCAGAATGACCGCGCTGACCAACATCACAAATGTTGTGGCCATCGGGATTGCACCCGGACCGGACAGGGCCTCAAAACCGGAGATCCCGTAAGCTTCCCAAAGAAGGAACCCCGAAAACGCGACCAGCACGATGGTGAATGCCAGTTCGCCGGGACGGCGCTCGGATGCGAGGCCCCCGGGCTGCGCGTCGGCGTGGCCCTCATGGCTTTCGTCGTGAACGTGCTCGTGATTCATGATGCCTTCCTCCTCGGTATCCCTCACCAGAATTGGAAAGCGCCGCCCTTTCGTGAAAGAGCGGCGCTTCGTCGCTCAGGAACCGAGCTTACAGAACGGTCCCGAAGTCAGTTGATTATTCGCCCGGACGTGCGATGCCGAACTCTTCCGGGGATGCTTTGGTCAGACCAGCGTCCTGCAGAAGCCAGCTGGTGCCTTGCTGCCATTTGGTCAGGAAACTCTGGGCTTCGTCACCGGAGATGTTCATCAAGGTGAACCCGCGGGACGCCATCAGGTCAACAAAATCCTGATTGGTGGCGGCTTCTGCATAGGCGCCTTGGAGCTTGGACACGATGGCTTCATCGGTGCCTTGCTTCACGAACACGCCGAAGAACGGGCCCCACGGCAGGTAGGTTGCGAAGCCTTCGTTGAAGTCAGTCACAGCCGGAACGCCCGGGAGGTATTCGTTGGCCGTGGTGTCCATGATCGCGAGCGGCTTCATGTTGCCTGCTTTGATCGCCTCGATGGAGGCACCAAGCACCGCCGGCATCACGTCGATTGCGCCGCCTTGAAGTGCGGTCAGGGCAGGGCCGTCACCGTCGTAAGGGATGGAGATGACGTCAAGTTCGCCTTCAACGGTTTCGATCATCGCGGTCACAACAGACGGCAGACCGCCCGGACCGGTGGAGCCGATGCGAAGTTCGCCCGGGTTCTCCGCGATGTAGGCCATCATGCCTGCGTAGTCATCGAACGGTGCGTCGTTGTTGGCCACGAGGATTGCGGTGCCGCGGGCAAGGATGTTGATCGGAACGAAGTCGCTGTAGTCTTTGTCGCCGAGGCCCATCACTTTGTAGAGCAGCGGGTTTTCAGCGCCCATCAGCAGCTTGTAGCCGTCTGCATCTTCGTTTGCGACGTGGTTGAGTGCGATTGCGCCAACGCCGCCGGTCATGTTCTGCATGACGACCGTGCCACCGAGAACGTCTTCTGCGTGCGGGGTCACAGCGCGCATCACGGTATCGGTGGAGCCACCTGCGCCCCACTGGATGATACCCTGAATTTCTTTCGTCGGGTAATCCTGCGCGATTGCTGCAGACGTCATCAGGCTCAGCGCAGACACTGCGCCAATTACAAATTTCTTCATGAGTTTCCTCCCATTGAATATACGCTGGATACCCCTCCGCATCCGGCCTACGACAAAACGTCGCGCATTTTTGGGATAACGTCAAATACCGAAATTTTCGAAATATTAACTTTGTGTTAATATTGGGTGAATTCGTAACGAAACCCCTCGAAAGATGGTGTTAGCGCTCAAGTAGACAGTGGTTCACGCGCCGCCAGAGTGAGTTCTCGCTTGAATTGGGTGATGGCATACTCGGCAAAACTCGACAAAACACGGCCCTGTTTGGTCACGACATAGCTTTTGACGGAGGTCGGTTCCTTAAGCGGGCGACGGACGATTCCCGGCATATAGACCTCCGCGACCGAGAAGCGATCAATGAGCGCGACGCCGAGCCCGTGGCGCACAAGGCTCACCACAGTCTGAGCAAAGCGCCCGCGCATGCTGTGCCGCACTTCAAGTCCCGCTTCAAGGAACGGTCGGACGAGCGACGCCCCATAGGGATCTTCCGGATCGACCCCGACGAGCGGTTCGTCGATCAGATCGAACACAGAGATCTCCTCTTTCTCGGCGAGGCGGTGCCCCTCCGGCAACACACAGACAAGGGTGGTCTCCGCAATCTCCTGCGCCTCGATGCCGGGGTTATCTACATTGGAGCTCATGATCACAAATTCACCGCGTTCGAGAAGAAGGTAGTCGACCGTTTCCTCGATCTTTAGAATATTGAGGTCGATGTAGAGATCAGGGAAATGTTCCCGAATGTTGCGGATCGCGCGCGCGGCGATGAACTGGGCGACAGAGGGCGCAGAGGCGAAGGGAAGGTTGACGTCCTCACCTTTCTTCAGGCTCTCTAGCGCAATCTGAAGATTTTCGACGCCCTTATAAACGGTGCGGATTTGGTCAAAGACGGCCTGTGCTTCGACGGAGGGGACAAAGAGACCCGCGCGCCTTTCGAACAGTCGGAGGTCCAGGGTTTCTTCTGTATGCTTGATCAATCGGCTGATGCCGGGGGCGGAAACCCCGAGATATTCCGCCGCGCCAATGATGGTTCCGCGCAGCATCACGGCCCGAATAACTTCGATCTGTCGCAGGGTAATGTCACGCATTTTGTCGCCCTAATTAACATAAGGTTAAGGTGAGTTAATCATTGATACTTGAGGTTAACCCGTCAACCGTGAAAATCGTGCGCGAGACTGAGGGGGAGCGAAGAGATATGACTGAACATCCATCCGTAGAAAATTTCGATCTTGTTGTGGTCGGGTCTGGCGCAGGTGGCCTGAGTGCGGCTGTAACCGCTGCCGTGAAAGGCCTGCGGGTTGCCTTGCTTGAAAAAGAAGACGTGATCGGCGGCACTTCCGCATGGTCCGGTGGCTGGATTTTCGCGCCTCGGAACCCCGTCGCCGTCCGCGCGGGGATCAAAGAGGACATCTCTGCGCCACGCGACTACCTAAAGGCGGTGACGGGCAACTTCTTCCGGGCCGAAAAGGTCGAATCCTTCCTAGAGAATGCGCCCGAAATGGTTGGGTTCTTTGAGGAGGAGACCGCGCTCGAATTCGAGGGCGGGCTGGTCATTCCGGACACCTACGGCCATCAGCCGGGGGCAGGCACGGGCGGACGCTCTGTTATTGCCGCACCGTTTGATGCACGCGAACTCGGTGACACGTTGTCCCTCTTGCGCGAGCCACTTCCCGAAACGTCCTTCAAAGGCATGACGATCCAGTCGGGGCCTGATCTCAAGGCGTTCATGACCATGACACGCTCTCCCAAAGCGTTTGCCCATGTGACCGCCCGCGTCGTGCGCCACTTCCGTGATCTCGCGTTCCACGGGCGGGGCATGGACCTGCGCAATGGGGCGGCGCTGATCGGGCGTCTTCTCTTGTCGGCGAAACAGGCGGGTGTCGATTTCCGCGTGTCGCAATCTGTGTCCGAACTCATCGTCGCCGACGGGACTGTGCAGGGCGTCCGCATGCGCGACGGTTCAGAGCTGCGTGCAGGCCGTGGTGTTGTGCTGGCTTGTGGTGGTTTCGGTCATGATCTCGCCCGCCGCGCCGAATTGTTCGAACGGAATTCCGAGAACCTGACCTTGGCTGTGCCTTCTGCGACCGGCGATGGTTTGCGTCTCGGCGAAGGGGCAGGGGCGGCGCTTGATACCGATCTGGCGAGCGCGACGGCCTATTGTCCGGTGTCGCATGTCACATGGCCGAACGGCGACACGGGCACCTTCCCGCACATCATCGACCGCGGCAAGCCGGGTCTGATCGGCGTGCTTCAAAGCGGGAAACGCTTTTGTAATGAGGGCCTTGGCTATCATGACTACGTGACCTCTCTCCTCACAGCCGTGGACGAGTCCGAGCCCGCGCGTTCGTGGCTCGTGTGCGATCACCGGTTCCTGCGCCGCTTCGGGTTGGGCATCGTGCGTCCTGCGCCCGTGCCGTTCAAATCGTGGGTGAAGACCGGCTATCTCAAGACCGGTCGCTCGATTGCGGAACTGGCAACGGCCTGCGGCATTGATCCGGAGGGGCTGCAAGAGACCATCGCGCATTGGAATGAAAACGCACGACGCGGCGAAGATCCTGAGTTCGGGCGCGGCTCGACCCCCTACATGCGCCTCCAAGGCGATCCGGAGCAGAAACCGAACCCGAACGTCGCCCCGATCGAAACCGGCCCGTATTACGCCGTCGAGGTTGTTCCTGGCAGCTTCGGCACCTTCGCGGGGCTCAAAACGGACGGTCTCGCCCGTGTGCTCACAGAGGAGGGCACTCCGATTGATGGCCTCTATGCGGCCGGCACCGACAACAGCAGCGTCTTTGGCGGGTTCTATCCTGCGGGCGGGATCAATCTCGGGCCTGCCATGACCTTCGGCTATGTCGCAGGACGACATGCCGCTTTGAAAGAAGACAACGAATGACACGCTTCCTCTCTGTCGCCCATCTGACCGCCATTGATCTCGCACCGCCCGCCTTTATTGAGGCGTCTGCGCGTGCGGGCTTTGACGGGGTCGGGCTGCGCCTCCTCAAGGTGACAGACACGTCCCCCGGCTATCCGCTCTATAACGACCCCGCGATGCTCCGCGCGACGAAGGCGGCGATGGCGGCGACGGGTGTCGGTGTGGGGGATATCGAGTTCCTTAAACTCACGCCGGAGATCAGCGTGAAAGAGTATGAATGGATGCTCGATACGGGCGCAGAGTTGGGCGCCAAGCATCTGATCACAGCGCCATACGATTCCGATCTGGTGCGGCTCTCTGATACGCTCGCAGCTTTCTCGGAGGCGGCCATGCAGCGAGGGCTGAAAGTGATCCATGAGTTCTTCCCGTGGACCTCTGTGCCCGATCTTGCGACCGCGCTCGAAGTGATCGAACGCGCCGGTCCTGACGTCGAGTTGTTGGTGGATAGCCTGCACTTTGACCGCTCTGGATCGTCCCTCGACATGCTCTCCAAAGTTGATCCCGCACGGATGCCGTTTGCCCACCTGTGCGATGCGCCCGTGCAGCCGAGTTATACGACGGACGAGTTGCTCCATACCGCGCGCGAGGACCGCTTTGCGCCAGGCGACCGGCAGATTGATCTGCGTGCCTTCGTTGAGGCGCTTCCAGACGACTTGCCGCTTGCCTTGGAGGTGCCGATGGGGCCGCTACAGGCCGAGATCGGGTCCGAGCGGGTGCTAGAGCACGTGTATCAAGGAACGCGGGCGTGGTTGGGTGAGACGGTTTCGGTCTAAATTCCTTCACGCTGAGGAAAGAAAAAGGGCGGCTGCATCTCTGCAGTCGCCCTGATTTTTCGGATCGTATCGCGCTTAGGCGATGCGGCCTTCCACGATGTCGCGTTGCACGGCCTCTGGCGCGCGCTCTGCGATGTCGCCGTGACCGCCGCCACCCGGCGTGACGATGGAGATCACTTGACCGGGCACGAGGTCGATCATACCGGAGAAATCCGTGCGACCGTCGCCTGTGTCGATTTGCGTGCCCTGCGCGGACTGACCACCCTCGAGACCCCAAGGCTGCGATTGCAGGCGCGAGGTCGAGATGGTGAAGCGGCAGGCGCGTTCCACACGGTAGGTGCGGCGCACACCGAGACCGCCACGGAATTTGCCCGCACCGCCGGAGCCGTCCACGAGCTCATAGCGCAGGAGCGTGAGCGGATATTCGAGTTCTAGCGCCTCAACCGGCAGGTTGGAGGTGTTGGTCAGGCCGACGTGAATGCCGGAGAGACCATCCGCGCCCGGACGGGCACCGCCGCCGCCGCCGATGGTTTCGAGATAGACCCAGATGTTGCCGTTCTCGTCCGTGCCGTTGAAGATCGCAGCGGTGCAGCAGCCATTACCAGCCGCCGCCACCTGACCCGGCAGGGCCTGCGCCAATGCGCCGAACACGAGATCGGTCACGCGCTGTGCGGCGGAAATCCGGCCATCGACTGCGGCAGGGTGTTCGCAGTTGAGGATAGAGCCCTTCGGAGCCGTCACGGTCAGAGGACGGGCGAGCCCGGCGTTCGGCAGGATCTCCGGATCAAGCACCGATTTCACGCCGAAATAGGTGGCAGCCAAGAGCGAGGTATAGATCATGTTCAGGCCGGAGCGCACCTGCGGCGGCGCGTCGAAATCGAGCGCCATCTCATCGCCCTTCACTGTGATCTCCACAGAGAAGGTCATCGGCTCACCGCCTTGTTCGCTGTCGAACTGGTCCGAGAAGCTGTAGGTCCCGTCCGGAATCTCCGCGATAGCCGCACGCATTTTGCGCTCGGCGTAGTCTTGGAGGGCGTCACCGGCTGCGAGGACCATGTCCGCGCCGTATTTGTCGCACAGATCGATCATCCGCTGGACGCAGAGACGGTTGGCGGACATTTGGGCACGCAGGTCGGAGAGACGTTCGCGCGGAACCTGACAGTTCAGGAGGAACATCTCTTGCAGGTCTTCGTTCAGAACACCTTTGCGATAGAGGCGCACGGGCGGAATGCGGAGGCCTTCCTGATAGATATGCTCATGCCCGCGATCCGCAAAGTCGGAATGGTGCGCGGTGTTCACGGCCCATGCGATCAGGGTGCCCTCTTTGAAGATCGGCTCTGCGACAACGATATCCGGCAGGTGTGTGCCGCCGCCCGCATAGGCATCGTTCGCCATGAAGATATCGCCGGCCTCAATGTCGGCCTCGTCAAACCGCGACAGAATCGCAGGGATCACACCGAGGAAGGAGCCGAGGTGCATCGGGATGTGTTCGGCCTGACAGAGGGTGTTGCCACGGCTGTCAAAGAGCGCCGTGGAACAGTCGCGCCGTTCCTTGATGTTCGTGGAATAGGACGCCCGCACAAGCGCTTCGCCCATTTCCTCGACGATGGATTGCAGAGCCGAGCCGATGACCTCGACGGTGATTGGATCGATTTGGGTGCTCATGCGCGGACCTCCAGAATGAGGTTGAGGTAGGGGTCAACAGTGCCGGTCATGTCCGGCAGGATCACAGTGGTCGTGTCCATCTGTTCGACGATGGCAGGGCCGGTGATCGTGTTGCCCGGTTTGAGAGCCGCACGGTCGTAAACCGGCACTTCCACGAAATCACCAGATTCCGGCAGCCAGACCTCGCGGGTCGCGATTTGTGCGGCGGAGGCGTCGGGGCCGTCTGCGGGGGCAGGGCGGAACTCGGCCTTGTTCACCACACCGGCGGCTTCGAGACGCAGGGTGACGAGCTGGATGGCTTCGCCTTCGGCAATGAACCCGAAGCGTTGCTGGTGCGCGGCTTCGAACCCGTCTTTGAGCGCAGTGAAGGTCTCTGCGGTGATCGGACCGGCAGGAACCGGCACGGAGAGCTCGTAGTTCTGGCCCATGTAACGAAGATCCGCGGTGCGGGTCATGACCTGACGGTCGGCTGCGATGTTCTCTGTCGAGAACCAATCGTTCGCTTGCTGCGCGAGATCGGCATAGCCGTTCTCAACGGCTTTGAGCGCCGCATCATCGAGCTGCATCAAACGCGAGACCGCGAAGTCGGCGCGCAGATCGGTGAGCAGGAGACCGAGCGCGCAGAGCGTGCCAGGGGTGAGCGGAACGATGATTTTCGACATGTCCAACTCACGGGCAAGACGTGCAGCGTGAAGCGGGCCTGCACCACCGAATGCCATCATCGCATAGTCGCGCGGATCGTGCCCGCGCTGGACAGAGATTACGCGAATGGCCTTCGCCATGTTCGCGGTGACAACAGAGATGATGCCCTGCGCGGTTTCCATCACGCCGAGGCCGAGCTTGTCGGCGAGGCGCTGAACGGAGGCCACGGCGAGATCGCGACGGACTTTCATCCGGCCGCCGAGGATTTCGACAGGGTTGAGCGTTTGAAGCACGATGTTCGCATCCGTCACGGTCGGTTCTTCGTTGCCGAGGCCGTAGCAGACCGGGCCCGGATGCGCGCCTGCGGAGCGGGGGCCAACCTTGAGCAAGCCGCCGCTGTCCACATGCGCGATGGAGCCGCCACCAGCCCCCACGGTGTGAATGTCGAGCATCGGGGCCTTGATCGGGTAGCCGTGCACGTCGGCCTCACCCGTGAGGGCGCAGAGACCGTTTTGCAGCAGTGCAACGTCAGAGGAGGTGCCGCCGACGTCAAAGGTGATGATGTTGTCAAAACCCGACATCTTACCAATGGCTTGCGCGGCAACAACGCCGGTGGATGGGCCGGAGAGAACGGTGCGGACGGGGTGGTTCGCCGCTGTGTCGAAACCGATCACGCCGCCGTTCGATTGGGTCAGCTGCGGTGTGGCTTCGAGCCCGATTTCATCGAGACGGTCTTTGAGGCGGCGGATATAGCGCTGCATCACTGGACCGAGATAGGCGTTCACGACGGTGGTCGACAGACGCTCGAATTCGCGGAACTCGGGGGCAACCTCGTGGGAGGTGGCGACGAACACATCCGGCAGTTCCTCTTCCACAATCTTGCGGGCGAGGGCCTCGTGTTCCGTGTTCAGGAAGCCGTAGAGGAAGCAAATGGCGAGGGCCTTGATGTCTTCTTTCGCGAGACTGCGGACCTCTGCGCGCAGGGCCTCTTCGTCAAGCTCGACCTCGATACTGCCATCGGCGCGCAGGCGCTCCGGCACTTCGCGGCGCAGATCGCGGGTGACGAGCTGCTGCGGTTTGTCCGCGTTCATGTCGTAGAGGTTCGGACGTTTCTGGCGGCCGAGTTCCAAAAGATCGCGGAAACCGTCAGAAACGATCAAGCCGGTCTTCACCCCGCGCAGTTCGATGAGAGCGTTCGTGGCGACCGTGGTCCCGTGTCCGAGGAAGCTGAGATCTTTTGCTTCCGCGCCAACTTGGTCCAGTCCTTCGACCACACCCTGCGTGATGCCGCGTGAGGGGTCGTCGGGGGTGGAGGAGACCTTCCATATCTCCACCTTTCCGGTCGCTTCGTCGAAGAGGCACACATCCGTGAAAGTGCCGCCGGAATCTACGCCAATTCTCCAGGCCATTCTTTTGATTTCCTTGTCGTTCTGTTTTTGAGTTTGGCCCCATTCGGGGCGGAATTTCTGTCTTTTCTTGATCAGGCTGCGCTGCCTGGTTTGAGACCACGTGTGCTAAGCCGTTCCATGCGGAAGGGCGTCGGGTCGAAAGAGGGGGTGATGCCGCGCACCAGTTCCGAGATGAGCTGGCCGCCGCCGGGACCAGAGCCGAAGCCGTGGCCGGAATAGCCGGAGCTGATGAAGAGACCCGGCACCGATGCGATGGGGCCGATGACCGGAATGGCATCAGGGGTCGCGTCGATCATCCCCGCCCAAGTGTGCGTCAGGCGCGCGCCGTCAAAGATCGGGAAGGCGCGGGCGAGGTTTTTGAGCGATTTGCGATTGTAGGTCTCGCTCGGCATCGGATCGAGGGTGCGGATTGTCTCGAACGGGGTCGCCTGATCGAGTTTCCAGTGACGCGGCATGGCGGCTTCTTTCATGAAATCACCGTTGAGGCGCAGCTGGATTTCCCGCCAGCTCGTGAGCAACGTCGGGAGAAACGCGCCAAAGAGGCGGAAACTGTCGGGGACGATGGAGGCAATGTTCGAATTGCGCAGGGCGATCGTGTAGCCGCCGTCGAGTCGTTTGCGGAAGGCAAAGTCGCCACCACCGACAGGCATGTCGCCTGCGTTTCCGTCGATCTCGACGCGGGCCACAGTGCCGTGGAGTTTGAGCTGCGGAAAGTTCACGCCGAGGTTGCCGAGGAAGAGGCGGGACCATGCGCCCCCTGCGACAATGGCGCGTTCGGTTTTGATCACACCTTTTTCGGTAACGACCTCGCTCAAATGTCCGGCACTTGTCTCAATGCCGCGCACGGCGCAGCCTTCGATAATCGTGGCGCCGAGACGACGCGCGGCTTTCGCCATTTCCGGAACAGCGCGCCACGGTTCGGCGCGGCCGTCGTTCGCTGTATGCAGCCCCATAGAGAAGCGGTTCGAGACTCCCGGAAAGGATTGCGCGATCATATTTGCATCGAGCACGGTAGACGCCATGCCGGTCTCTTTCGCGATCTCGGCCCAGTCGGAAAATTCTTTGATCTCGCGCGGGGTGCGGCAGACGTAGGTGATGCCCGTTTCGCGGAAACCGGTATCAATGCCAAAGCGTTCGTCGAGACCGCGCCAGATGTTCAGGCTGCCGATGGTCAGCGGCAGTTCCGCCGGATCACGACCCATCTGACGCACCCAGCCCCAGTTGCGGCTGCTCTGTTCACCGGCAATCACGCCTTTTTCACACAGAACGACCTTGAGCCCAGCTTCCGCGAGGAAGAGCGTCGCGGTCACACCTGCGATGCCACCTCCAATCACGACAACGTCCGCCGATTCTGGCAGCGTTTCGTCAGTTTCAATGCGTTCGATAACGTCGAGTATCATCTCTATATCTGGCCTTAATTGTTCATGACGTCCGAAGCTGTCCCATTCTGTGTGGAGCTTCAGGCGACGGTCTGCGTGCGCTTGATGGAAGCTTTTGCTGCATTTTGGGAGATTGTGAAGCTTGTGCGCGGAAAATTTATCTGTTAGCGCAAAATCTTGCAGAAAAAGCTTAAAAAATAATCATAAAAAGTCAATTGGAGGAAATGTTATGCATCTTTTTGGTATTTTTTGTCGGAAACGTGCAGTCATTTGACAATCATCTCCAAAAACTGCCGAATGCTATCACGAACAGTGCGAAACCTTTCATCTTCGCGCACATCAGTCTCATCAATCTGCCGCATCCTCCTCTCGCGGCACATAAAAACAGGGAACGCTCATGTCTCTTTCTCGCCGAATCTTCCTGAAAGGCGCCGCTGCCACCGGCGCTCTGTCCGCTCTCTCCGTTCCGGCCTTCGCAAGCACGATCAAATGGGATCTTGCCGATGAATACGGTGCGCAGGCCGTGTCCGGTAAAGCGTCCAACTTCTTCATTGAAACGATGTCCAAGAAGGTCGGCGACGTCTTTTCCCTGACCTATCAGGGCTCCGGCGCGCTCGGCTATAAATCTGTCGACCACTTCGACGCCGTTCAGGATGGGGCTGTGCAGGCCGCTGTGACCCTCGTGACCCAGATCGGTGGGATTGATCCGCTGTTCGATCTGTCGTCCTTGCCGTTCCTCGCCTCCACGCCGGACGAAGCCTATCTGCTCTGGAAGGCCGCCCGCGAAGAATACGCGAAGATTTTCGAAGAAAACGATATGATCCTGCTGTGGGCGATGCCGAACCCGCCGTCTGGCGTGAACGCACCGGCGCCCGTGACCTCCATGGACGCGATCAAAGGTCTGCGCATCCGCACCTACGACAAAAACGGCACCGAGACCTTCATCAACGCAGGCGCTTCCCCTCTGCAGGTGGCTTGGTCCGACCTGATCCCGCAGCTCTCCACTGGCGGTATCGACGGCGTTCTGACCTCTGCGGATGGTGCCCGTCAGCTGTCCATCTGGGACTACCTGAGCGACTACACGGAACTGAACTACGCGATGGGTCTGTTTATGTGTCACGTGAACCGTGACGCATTCGAAGACCTGCCGGAAAACGTACAGGCCGCCATGCTCGAGAGCATCGACGAGTGCGATGCGCGGAACTGGGAGATCATGAGCGATTCCATCGAAACTGCCTACGCAGAGATGGAAGAAAACGGCATGACCGTGACCCGCGACACCGAGGTTCCGGCCGAGGTCTTCGCAGCGCTGCAAGAAGCGGCTGCTGACGTGAAGGCTGCATGGCTGGAGCGCACAGGCGCCCGTGGCGAAGCTGTTTTCGCCCGCTTCGAAGAACTGAAAGCCGCTACAAACGGCTAAGACTGCCCTCCCTGCCGGTCCGGGGATGCCCGGTCTGGTCGCGCGCCGTCTTTCCCCGGACGGCGCGCACAATATTTGACGGAGACACCGATGAGCACACAGATCCCCCCGAACCCCGAGGGCAAGACCGACCCGCAATGGCTCAGTGCCATCGCGCGTGTTTCTGCCGGATTGAACACCATGGCTGCGGTTTTCGCGGCTGTGATCCTCGCCCTGATGACCGCACTGATCATCGTCGAGATCGTTTTGCGCTTTTTCGACACCTCCACCTACATGGCGGATGCCTTTGTCTCCTACGGTGTGGCGGCGCTCACCTTCCTCGCGGCGCCTTGGGCGCTCGAACACGGGGCGATGATCCGCGTCAAACTCCTCTTGGACCGCGTTCACGGCCTCCCGCGCGTTTTGGCAGAAGGGTTCACGCTCCTGTCGACCGGTTGGATGCTCTGGTTCCTCTTGGCCTATGAGTGGAAGACCCTGACCAAACTCTGGGATCGCGGGTCCGTCAGCCAGCACATCGTGCCTGTTCCGCTCTGGATCCCCGAAGCGTTCTTCACCGCCGGTCTCGTCCTCATGCTGTTCCAGATTGTCGTGCGCGCTCTGCGCCTGATTGCATTGCGCCAATCCGACAACCGCGCTGTCACCCTCTGAAGCTGAAAGGTCCAACATGACTCTCGCTCTCTCCTCGTTGATCCTCATGGGCCTCTTGGCCCTGTTCCTCGGCGCCGGCGTCTGGATCTTTAGTGGTCTCATCCTCGTCGGGACCTCTGCCATGTATTTTGTGCTCGACTTCCCGGCTGCGCGGATCGGGTCCATCGCGACCAAGGTGATTTCGTCCTCCGCGATCTCTTGGGAACTCGCCGCCATTCCGATCTTTATCTGGATGGGGGACATCATCTTCCGCACCGACATTTCCCAGCGCCTGTTCCGTGGCCTTGCGCCGCTGGTTGCTCGTATTCCGGGTGGGTTGCTGCACACCAACGTCTTCGGATGCACGATTTTCGCCGCGATTTCAGGCTCTTCCACGGCGACAACTGCGACGGTTGGCAAGATCACCGTGCCGGAGTTGCAAGAGCGCGGTTACGACATCAACCTCGCCTCCGGCTCTCTCGCAGGGGCAGGGAGCTTTGGACTCCTGATCCCGCCGTCGATTACGATGATCGTTTATGGCGTTTTGGCGGAAGTCTCGATTTCCAAGCTCTTCGCCGCCGGTCTCGTGCCCGGCCTCATGATGGCCGGTCTCTACGCGGGCTACATCGCCATCGTCTCTCTGATGAACCCGGACAAAGCGCCGCGCTATACGGGCGACACCAGCTTTCGCGCGATGCTGCATGGCTGTCTCGAACTGCTGCCGATTGCGCTTTTGATGTTTGTGGTGCTCGGCTCGATTTATTCCGGTCTCGCCACCCCGTCGGAGGCCGCAGCAGTTGGCGTGTTTGCTGCCATCATGATCACCATCGCGACGCGGCAGTTCTCCTTTCACAAGCTGGCCGAGAGCCTCATGAGCACGCTGCGAGTGTCCGCGATGATCCTCATGCTGATCGCCGCCGCTGCGTTCCTCTCCGCTGTGATTGCCTATCTGCACCTGCCGACCGACATCACCGCCGCGATTTCGCGTCTCGACCTGTCGCCCTATGGCGTGCTGATCATTCTCGCGGTGCTCTACATCATCCTCGGGATGTTCCTCGACGGCACCTCGATGACCGTAATGACGGTCCCAATCGCAGTTCCGCTCGTGGTGCAGGCCGGTTTTGATCCGATCTGGTTCGGGATTTACCTGATCATCATGATCGAAATGTCGGCGCTCACACCGCCCGTTGGTCTCAACCTCTTCGTTTTGCAGGGGCTGACCGGTCACACCCTTGGTCAAACCATGCGCGCGGCTGCTCCGTTTTTCCTCCTCTTGGTGCTCGGCGTCATTATCCTCGCCATCTTTCCAGAGATTGTCTTGTGGTTGCCTAATGCCTTGTGATCTGTTGAGGCAAAAGCCACACGCGACGCATAGCGCGGGGGCGGCATGAGGAGAAAGGATCGAACAGTGACGGAGCCGATGATGAGCGACGAACTCCTGCCCGCAGAGCGCCGGCAGCACCTGATGGACTGGTTTGCCAACAATCATTCCGGATCGAGCCAGGATCTTGCACGGTTATTCGGGATCTCTGTGTCGACCATCCGGCGCGATCTTGATCTGCTGGCGTCCGAAGGTCTCGTGAAACGCACCCACGGCGGCGCAGTCGCCGTGCGGTCCCGCGCGACATGGGAGCCGTCGACCGACTTGGCCCGACGGACGGCCGTTGAGGAAAAGCAGGCGATAGTGCTTGAGGCGATCAAGTTCATCGAACCGGGGCAATCGCTTCTGATCGATACGGGCGCTGTGGTTTGTCATCTCCTGGCGGATGAAATTGCCAAGCTGACGATTCCGCTCACCGTGATCACCAATGATCTCTACGTCGCGAATACATTGACCTACAAAGAGAATATCGCGCTCCATGTGCCGGGCGGGGCCTGCCGGTTTGGCAGCTTTAGCTTGCTCGGGTCTCCGGGGGAGGACTTTCTCAAGGACATCCGCTGTGACATCTTCTTTATGTCGGCTGCGGCAGTGGACGAGACCTGTGTCTCCGAGACGATCATAGAGATGGTGCAACTCAAGCGTGCGATGGTAGACGCCGCGCGTGAAGTGATCCTCCTCGCGGACAGTTCGCGGTTCATGGAACGGGCCCTGCATCGGACCGTGGCGATTGACCGGATCAACACGATCATCACGGACGAAGGGCTATCAGAAGAAAGCCGCCATCGTTTCCCGTCTCCGCAACCTGCCTTCCGGATTGCCAGTATGGAGAAGGGTGCGGCCAACGGTTCTGACGTGACCTAAGCCACGCGCGCTTTATTCGTTAGGACATTTTCAAAAATTTGAGCTGAACGGGTAGGGGGGGCGATGCACCGCCCCCTTCATCCTAGGCTGCGTCAGACGACCATCACGGGCATGGAGGCTGTGCTCGTCACCTTATGGCTCACGGAACCGAGCATATACCCCTCGGACGCACCGAGGCCGCGGGAGCCGATCACGATCAGATCGCAGTCTTTCTCCTTTGAGAACGCGATGATGGTGCGGGCCGACGGTCCGCCCTTGATAAAGGCCTGCACCTTTTCGAGGCCGAGGTCGCGCGCGCGGTGTTTCGCGTATTCGCCGACTTCCCGTGCCGCAGCCTTCATGGCGTCATCGAGATTACCGGGCTCTTCGCCTTTGCCCCTCACCATGGAGAGCGACGCTTCGAGGATCGAGTGGTGGCGGTAGACCGTTAGCACAATCAGCTCCGCGCCTGTCAGTTTGCTGAGTTCTATGGCCTTCTCAAGCGCGGCGTCCGCGCCTTTGGACCCGTCGTGCGGCATCAGAATTTTCTTGAACATGGCAGCCTCCTCATTTGCCGAATGCAATGTCGCGCAGGAACAGCGCAATCTGCGGGAAGAAGATCAGCAGGACAGACACCGACAGCAGCATGAAAATGAAGGGCGGCGTGCCTTTCACGACCTCTGCATAGGGACGTTTGAAGACCGCGATGGCGGTGAAGATGTCACAGCCGAAGGGCGGTGTCGCGCTGCCTATGGCCACCTGAAGCGTGATGATCGTGCCGACGAGCACCGGATCGAGACCGACCGATTGCACCACAGGAGCAAAGATCGGCACAAAAATCAGGATGACCACGATCGGGTCCACGAACATGCAGCCAACAAAGAACGCGATCGAGATCGTAAAGAGGACGCCGTAGGGCCCCATCTCGTTGATGCCGATGCTGCCAAGCACTTGCTGCGGGATTTGGGCAAAGCTGATGACGTAGGAGAACGCCGCGCCCGCACCGACGAGGATGAACACCACGGCAGTGATGAGGCCGGTGGATTTTGCCGTCGCGTAGAGTTGTTTGAGGCTCATCTCACGAAAGACGACCATCTCCAAAAGAAGCGCGTAGAGCACACAGGCCGCTGCGGCCTCGGTCGGGGAAAAGACGCCGCCATAAATGCCGCCGACGATGATGACCGGAAAGCCGAGGGGCCAAAGCGCCCGCTGGATGGCACGACCGCGTTCCCCCCACGTGGATTTGGGTTCGGTCGGGACATTGTTCCGGACCGCGTAAATGTAGGCGTAGATCGAAAACAGGAACAGGATCAAAAGGCCTGGTCCAATGCCCGCGATGAAGAGTTCGGAGATCGAGGTGCCGGACACCACGCCGTAGATGATCATGCCGATGGATGGCGGGATCAGGAAGGCAATATCGGACGAGTTGACAATGAGCGCGAGCACGAAACTGTCGTTATAGCCCGCCTTGAGCATACGAGGACGCAGAGGGCCACCAACTGCGACCACTGTTGCCTGAGTGGAGCCGGAGACTGCTCCGAACAGCGTGCAGGCCGTGGCCGTCGATACCGCGAGCCCGCCCTTGATGTGGCCGACAAAGGCCATCACGAGGTCAATGAGACGGTTCGCGGACTGGCCGCGTGTCATGATGTCGGCGGCGAAGATGAACATCGGCACGGCAATGAGGCTCGCCGGTTGGATGCCGCCCAGAATTTGCTGCACCATCGTGTCCAGTTGGCCAAAGCCCTTGAAGAGGGTGACAAAGCCGATGAGCGCCCCCGCGATCAGCGGGATCATCATGGGGAAGCCGAGCAGAAGAAGCACGATCATCGTGCCGAAGATTGCCAGAGCCATGTCTTAGACCTCCTCTGCCGTGTCGTCGGAATAGCCTTCCATCGTGCTTGTGGAGAGCCAGATATCTTTGTGGATGATGTTTTTGATGGCGGTGAGGGCATATTGCAGCCCGGTCAGGAAAAAGCCCAAGGGCGCCCAGACGATGATCCACCAGACGGGAATTTGCAGAGCGGGCAACAGACGGCCGCGCGACGCCTGAGCCAGAACATAATCAACAGAATACCACGCGAGCATGAACATCGCTGCCGCAGTGACGAGGGCGATGACAATCATAAGAACCTTGCGCAGAGGCGGCTTCATCGCGTCGAAAAACGCGGACATCCGGATATGACGGCCATGACGCGCCGCATAGGAAATCCCTGCGAAAGTGATGAGAATGATCAGCGCGCGGTTGATCTCTTCGGAGAAAAAGAGGCTCTGACCAAAGACGAACCGCCCGACGACATTGGCCATCGTGTTAAGCGCCATCAACAGCACCCCGACCGCGAGGAGAAAGGCTTCGATCCGCGCGATAGCGAAATCGATCACCCCAAGGAAACCGGGAAGACCGGACACATAATTGGAATCGTCGATGTCATCGTCGACAGCTGGCGTCTCGAGATTTGCCAGAAGATCCGGATCGACCTTTGGTGCGGTTCCTTCGTCAGGCATATGCGATATGTCCCTGCGCTGTAAGAAGTTGATGTAAATTTAAAAAGTTGTCGAGCCGTCGGGGAATGACGGCTCGACGTCCGCTCGTTTAAGAGCTGTTTTCCACGCTTGCGCGCAGTGATCACTCGACGGCTGCGAGGTCGGCTTTGAGCTGTTCGAGGATCGCACCGGCTTGGTCGCCGCCAATCTCGAGGAACTCGGCCTCAACGGAGTCGGAGGTCGCCATGAACGGCGCGCGCTCTTCCTCGGTCAGCGTGGTGATGGTCATGGACGGTTTGGCTTCCATGATCTTTTCGAGCGACGCTTCGGTCAGGCCGTCCTGATAGTCGATGATGTAGTCAAACGCCGCGTCGATCGCATTGTTTACGAGCGCTTTGTCCTCCTCCGGTAGATCGTCGAAGAAGTCTTTGTTGGCCATCACAGCGGTGGTGAAGTTGTTGTGGCCTGCGCGGGTGATGTGATCTGTCACCTCATACATCTTCGTGGACTCGATGAAGAATGCGGGGTTCTCCTGGCCCTGAATGATGCCGGTCTGAAGCGCGCCGTAGACTTCACCCCACGGCAGCGGCGTCGGGGTCGCGCCGAAGGCTTTGTAGCTCTCGACCAGAAGCGGGTTGGTCATGACGCGGAATTTCACCTCGTCGAGATCCGCCGGACCGGAAACCGGCTCGGTCGTGGTCATCATGACCTCGCCTTCCGGGAACATGGTCAGCAGTTCAAGACCCTGCTCCGCGTAAAGCGGTGGGAACATTTCGTTGATCGCTTTGGACTCTTTAAAGAACGTCGCGAGCGTGCCGGTGTCCTGCGGCAGCAGATACGGCACAAAGAAGACCTGAGCTTCCGGGATCAGAGCGCCGGTGAAGCCCGGAGACTGGTCGACGAACTGCAGGATGCCGGATTGCGTCTGCTCCATAATAGAGTCGGATTCACCGAGTGTACCGAAGGGGAAAAGCTGGACCTCGTGGTCGGAGTTGGCCTCGATCTCTTCCTTGAATTTTTGGGCGAATTTACCCTGAACCTCGTCCATCGCTTCCTCGAAAGCGTAACGCCATGTGTCGGCCATTGCGCTTCCGGTGCCAAGGAGCAGAGCCATGGCGCTGGTGGCGAAAAACTTTTGATATGACATATAAATTTGTCCCCTGTGTTCAGTTCAATTGGTCGCAGGTTTCATGCGACAAAACTTGGTTTTACACCGCAGGGCTTAGCAGCCGCGGCTCACACGCAAGACTCTGGGTCAGGTCAAACTCAAGTCAATGTTTATATTGAACCATGACAATTTGAGCCATGATGAACTGGCTTTGACAGCTTTCGGGCGGTCAAAACTGAGGCAAAATCCCCTGAAGAATCCGCAATGATTTCTCCAGATCACGCCGTGATCCGGCACCAAGGCACAGCCGGACTGCGGGTGTCGACTCGGTGACGGCAAATCCTGCGCCCGGAGCGACCGCAACATCCTGCTCCAAGGCGCGGGCGACGAAGGTGTCTTCGTCCATTGTCGGCGGCAGAGTGAGCCACCTGTGGAGCGTGTGCAGGCTCCCTGTGCAGTTTGGGCCGAGGATGGAATGAGCGAGCCGGTTCCGTGCCGCCAATTCCACACGATGCGCGGCCAGCACCTTGTCGGCAGTCCCGCTTTCGATCCAGTCCCGCGCGAGTTCTGCGATGAGGGGCGTTGCCATCCATGCCGATGCCAAATGGCGATTTGTCACGTGTTCGAACAGTCCCTCCGGCATCACCAAAAACCCGAGCCGGAGGCCCGGCGATACGCATTTTGTCAACGCCGTGAAATAGAATGCCTGACGGGGGGCCACGCTTGAAATGGGCGGCGGGCGACGGGCGGGAAGCGGGCCGAGCGGGTCGCTCTCGAGGATGGTCAATCCGGTCTCCACAGCCGCTTCTGCGAGGGCCTCGCGCCGCTCCTTATCCATGATGTGCGGGATCGGTCCTGCGCCAGAAGGAAGGATGAAGAGTGCCTTCATGAGACCGGCGGACTCTTGTGCCGCTGCACGCAAGGCGTCGGGGATCATGCCGCGCTCGTCGCTCTCGATCGGGTGCAGTTGCACGTTGAGGGCTCTGGCGGCCTGCTTGAGTGTGTGGGTCGTCACAGGGTCACAGGCGACGACATCTCCTGCGGTCAGCACCGATGACATTGCGACAAACATTGCCGGCGTCGTGCCATTGGTGATCAGAACGCGGCGCCCACCCGCGAGGATGCCGCAGCGGGACAGCCAGTCGGAGGCCATGTCCGCATAGCGGGCCGCGGTCAGCTCCGGTCGCAATCCGTGGATGACGTTCTCATGCAAGTCGCCTGAGAGGCGTTGCAGGCTCTCGGCCCACGCCGTCTGTGCCTGTTTGAGGGAGACAGGCGTCATCAGAGAGAGATCATAGCGCGGCAGACGCGGGATCGTGCTGTGCCAGGGGGTTTCCATCGTCTCGGGCGGCAGCGAGTTCACAAATGTCCCGCGCCCGACTTCTCCGGCGATGAGATCGGCGCGGATCAGCTCCTCATAGGCGCGGCTCACGGTCTGGACGGAGACTTTCAACTCCCACGCGAGCTGTCTATGCGTGGGCAAACGGTCGCCCGCACGCAAAGTCCCCGCGCTGATCGCTGCAGCGATGGCTTGGGCGAGGCTGCGGTAGGCTGGGCGTGTGATGTCTTCGGGGGTGAGAGGCCAATGCGACATGGTGCGGGATCGTTGCTCAGGCCGTCAGGATTGTCCAGTGCGGCTCCGTGCTCATTTCTGCATCCGCGCAAAACTTAGGGAGATGTGTCCCCGCCGGATATGGCCGATCGCATCGAGGTCCCCGAGCTTGAGCGCGTCGAGAATGTCCTGCACCTCGCCTGCGTAGATCTCGATCTCCTGCATCAGGTCGATCTGGGATGCGGTCACTTGCTGAAGCCAGATCCGCGCCGTGCGGAAATACAGGCGTTCGGACATCAGGCGCAGCGGAGCGTTGGCGGTGAGGTCCAGAAGCGTCAGGAACATGTCCCGATCCAGCATCGAGAACTCTTTGGCGGACGGTGCGGATTTGAGCGCTTCTGCCCGGCCCAAGAGCTGTTCGACCCGCGCAATCAGCGCAGGAGAAGGAGGCACAGTATCGAGAGAGGTCTGCAAGAGGACGAGCTCTTTGCGCAAGCGATACACCTGCGCAAGTTCTGCCATGTCCATCGTTGTGACCATCGTGCCGACGCCATGCACTGAGGTCACGAGCCCCTCATCCTCCAAACGCGCGAGAACGCGTCGCAGCGGCGTGCGCGAAATCCCGAATTCGGTGGCCAACTCCGTCTCCGAGAGTTTCATCCCCGGCGGATATTCCAACAGACAGATCCGGCTGCGCATATCGTCGTGAATTTTATCAAAACGATCCCGCGCGCTCAGGGATTCTGGCAACGGCTCATCGCGCGGGTCAGTCAGCGTCTCGTCCACCGTATATCTCTCCCAAACGGTCCAGCATGGCCAAGGACTGGCTCAGCTGATCAAGCGCGATATATTCGTCCGGTTTGTGCGCCTGATCAATAGACCCCGGTCCGCAAATCACGGCCTCCATGCCAATTTGTTGGAAGAGACCCGCCTCAGTCCCGAACGGCACCACATCGCAGGTGTTGGCCCCCGTCAGGCGGCAGATGAGATCGCGGGCCGCGTTGTCATCCATGGGCATCAGGCCCGCGACCTCGCCAATGATCTCGGTCGAAATATCTGCATAGGGCGCAACGCGGCGCATGTCGGGCAACAGGACGTCGCCCACATAGGTCGCAAGGTCGCGTTTCACGAAGTCCATATCGTCCTGCACGACGGGCCGCATTTCCCACTCCAGCGTTGCTTTGCCTGCGATCACATTGTGCGCATGTCCGCCTTTGAGACCGCCGATGTTGATCGTCGTGTAGGGCGGATCAAACCGTGACCCTTCCGGACAGCGCGCGATCAGAGCCGCGCGGAGTTGCATTAGACGATTGATATACCGCGCCGCATATTCGACGGCATTCACGCCCTTTTCCGGCGCGGATCCGTGTCCCTCGGCGCCCGTAAAGGTCACGGTGTATTCACAGCACCCTTTGTGACCCTCAATGACCCGCATCTCGGTCGGCTCACCGATGAGCGCCATTGCCGGACGGATTTCGCGCTCGCGCAAAACGTCTACGAGATCGCGTGCCCCGAGACAGCCGACCTCTTCGTCATGGGTAAAGGCAAAGTGGATCGGGCGCTCCGTGGCGGCCGCTTTCAGGCTGTCGAGCTTCGTCAAACACGTCGCGATAAAGCCCTTCATGTCGCAGGTGCCGCGCCCGTAGAGTTTGCCGTCGCGCTCGACCATCGCGAACGGATCGCTGGTCCACGGCTGATCCTCGACCGGCACCACATCGCTATGGCCCGAGAGGACAAGCCCACCCGCGCGCTCCGGTCCGAGCGTGGCAAAGAGGTTGGCCTTTTGGCCGCTCTCGTCCTCCATCACCTCGACACGCGCACCGGCGCTCTCCAACCTCTCTGCAATGTAGGAGATCGCGGAGAGGTTGCTTTGCGAGGACACGGTGGGAAAGGCGATGAGATCGCCGAGAATGTCCCGACAGGTCGTCAGATCAGGCATGATCAGTCTTTCACATAGAGTTTGCGCGGCACATTGCAGAGCGGCTCTGCGGCGCCTTCTTCGCGAATGACGATGGTCTCGGTCGTTTCCATGCCCCAACCGTCCATCCAGAGGCCGGGCATAAAGTGGAAGGTCATCCCGGGTTCCAGAACGGTCTCGTCTGTTGCGCGCAGCGACACGGTATGCTCGCCCCAATCCGGCGGGTAGGAGAGGCCGACGGCATAGCCGCATCGGTTCGGGCGCTCGATCCCGACCTTGATCAGTTCGGCATCCAGAGCGCGGGCGATATCACACGCGCGGTTGCCTGCGCGCGCGACCTCAATCCCCGCATTTACGCCTGCGGTGAGGGCCTCCGCCGCGTCGGTCATAAAACTCGGTGGTTTGCCGAAGAAAATGGTCCGGCACAGCGGCGCGTGATAGCGGCGATAGCAGCCGGATTGCTCGATAAAGGTGGCTTCGCCCTTTTTGAGCGCCTCTCCGTTCCACGTCAGGTGCGGGGCAGAGGCATCTTCACCCGACGGCAGGAGCGGCACAATCGCCGGATAATCGCCCCAGCTGTCATCCTCACCCTGCACGGCGGTCTTGAACAACTCGCCCACGAGATCGTGCTTGCGCATCCCCGGTTCCGCGATCTCCATGGCGTGTTCGATCACCAGTTCGGAAATCCGCGCGGCGCGGCGCATGAAGCCGAGCTCTTCTGACGACTTGATCAGGCGGTTCCAGTTCACGAGCGTCGAAGCGTCCACAAATTCCGCCTCCGGCATCCCTTCAAGCAGGACAGAGAACGCGCGGGCGGTGAAGTAGTAGGTCTCCATCTCGATGCCGATGCGTTTGTTGCCGTAGCCCATAATGCGCAGATGCGAGGCGAGGTCTTCCATCGGGTGAATGTCCGTCGCCTGAATATAGCGGTCCGCGTAGGAGATGATCTTGTCATGCTCCATCCAGACCGTGCGTTTCGCGCCATTGGCGTCCTGCATCCGGCCCCACCAGATCGGATCGCCGTCCATTGGTAGGATCACGCCTTGATGCACATAGAAAGACCATCCGTCATAGCCCGTCAGCCAGTTCTGGTTGGACGGGTTCGTGACGAACAGAACATCGATTCCGGCCTCTGCCATGGATTCGCGTGTGAGGCGGATGCGTCGGTCATATTCTGCGTGAGAGAATGGAGCGTTCTCGATCGGCATGTTTTTCTCGCAATTTGTGCACATCTTGTGCGGTTTCGTGTGAGGCTTCCGTCGGAAGTCTCTCTAAATAGGCATTTAATTGAGGGTATTGCCATTAATCGGCAAGTGATTCACTTGCTGTTGTATACATCTGTTGGATAAGCAGGTTCGTGACGTCAATAAAAATCAATGGGGACCGTGATTGAAATCGCGTGAGGCAGGTCAATTTGCTGCGCGTTTGATCTTTCGCGAACAAAGAGGAGAGCAGTGATGGTTGCGATAACGGACGTGCTCATGGCGGCGACGGCGATCAAAGGCGTCGCTGACGCCACGCCGCTCGTCCCTTCGGCGCTTTCGCGGCGGTTAGGGGGGGATTTGTGGCTCAAATTGGAGACCTGCCAACCCATCGGCGCGTTCAAGCTGCGCGGGGCGTCGAACGCGGTTGCGCATTTGCCGGCGGGCGCGTCCGGTGTGACCTGCTGCTCGACCGGCAACCACGGGCGCGCCGTCGCCTATGCCGCCGCCGCGCGTGGGCTGCGGGCGGTGATCTGCATGTCTGAGCTTGTCCCGGAGGCGAAGGTCGACGGCATCCGCGCCTTGGGCGCAGAGGTGCACATCCATGGCCGTTCGCAGGATGAGGCCCAGATCGAGGCCCTGCGCCTGTCGCGCAATGAGGGGCTGGTCGATATCTCCCCGTTTGATGATCCGCATGTGATCGCGGGGCAGGGGACGATTGCACTTGAAATGCTCACCGCGCGACCCGATCTCGACACTCTGCTCATCCCGCTCTCTGGCGGCGGTCTTGCGGCAGGCATGGCGGTCGCGGCGCGCGCACTCAATCCGGATATCCGCCTGATCGGGATCACCATGGACCGCGGCGCGGCGATGGCGGCATCAATAGAGGCAGGGCATCCTGTCGAGGTGGAGGAAGTCCCAAGCCTCGCCGACAGTCTCGGTGGGGGCATCGGCCTGAAGAATAAACATTCCTTCCGGCTCTGTCGCGACCTCCTCGATGAGGTCGTGCTCGTCACTGAGGCGGAGATCTACGCTGCGCTTCAGGCGCTCTACTATGAAGACCGCATGGTCGCGGAGGGCGCCTGTGTTGTTGGCATCGCCGCGCTCATGGCGGGAAAAGTCACCCCTAGCCCGCAGATGGGCACCGTAATTACGGGTCGCAACGTCGGTATGGCGCAATTCACCCGAGTGATCACCGGACAGGACGTGATCCTCGGCGATCTGACTGTGAAAGGACATCCCTATGGCTGACATTCGTATCGTGACTGAATCCGAGCTTCGTAAGGTCGTTTCCCTTGATCTCGACACCATCGATGTGATCGAAAACGGTTTTCGCGCTCTTGCGTCGGGTGGCGTCGTTATGCCGCCGGTTCTGTCGATGGCGATTGAGGAGCATCACGGCGAAGTCGACGTTAAAACTGCTTATGTGCCGGGGTTCAACGGGTTCGCGCTTAAGGTTTCCCCCGGTTTTTTTGATAACCCCAAACTCGGCCTGCCGTCCCTCAACGGCTTGATGATCCTTCTGTCCGCCAAAACGGGACTTGTGCAGGCGGTGTTTCTCGACAACGGGTATCTCACGGACATTCGCACCGCCGCCGCAGGCGCCGTCGCCGCACGCCACCTCGCGCCAGAGGTCGAAACGGCGGGTGTGATCGGCACGGGCGTCCAAGCACGACTGCAGATGCAGGCGGCCCATCTCGTCCGTCCGTTCAAGCGCTGTCTCGTCTGGGGCCGCGACGCTGAAAAAGCGGCTGTCTGCGCCTCTGATATCGCGCTTGCCACAGGGGCGGAGGTGGAGGTCATGACCGAGATCGCGCCACTTGTCGCGCAGAGCCAGCTTGTCGTCACCACGACACCGTCCACGGAGCCGCTGATCACTGCGGATATGCTCCATGACGGACTGCATATCACCGCGATGGGGTCCGATCAGTCTGGCAAGACAGAGATTGATCCCTATGCGCTCGATGCTGCGACGCTCTATGTCTGTGATCGGGTGAGCCAGTGCGAGGCCTTGGGCGAATTGCGCGGCGCGCGGGAGATGGGCCTCATGCCCGCCACGCCGCCCGAACTCGGCCAGATCATCACCGGCCAGATGGCAGGACGCACGGATCCGACCGACATCACGATCTGCGATCTGACCGGCACAGGGGTGCAGGATACCGCCATCGCCACCCATGTTGCTGCCCATTTGGGGGATGCAGGCACAGTGATTTCCACGTAAGTCTGTGACCATGATCAAACTCGACGCCCGCGACTTCGACATTCTGCGTGTTCTGGCCCGAGAGGGCCGGATCTCCAAATCTGCGCTCGCCGAAAAGATCGGCCTATCACCCACGCCCGCGTGGGAGCGATTGAAAAAGCTGGAAAAAGCGGGGCTGATCGAGGGCTATCGCGCCGACATCAATCTCCGAAAACTCGGCCCCTCCGTGACCGTGTTCGTCGCCGCCGAACTTGCGGATCACACGCAGGCCTCGTTCCAGACGTTCGAAGCCTCTCTTCAAGCGCATGAGGAAATTGTGGCCTGCTGGGCTCTGGGCGGGGGGTTCGATTACCTGATGCAAATCGTGACACGCGACATCGACGCCTATCAGCGGCTAATTGATACGCTGCTTGATGCCCGCATCGGAATCGCCCGCTATTTTACCTATATCGTCACTAAGCAGGTCAAAGGTGGTGGGCCTCCGCCGCTCGGATTGTTTGTCGACGACGGCGCGTAGTCCAAACGGACTACGCAGCCGCGAAATACGGACCACATCTCCGGTTTGAGCGATGCATTTGGTCTCCTTTTCTCTCCCGCCACGTCAAATTGGCGGGGAAAGGAGGCCCATGATGCTCGACACTGCGATTTCTGCCCGAACGGATATAGAGGACAAGCGCCTATTGCGCGGCTTTGCCTATGTGAATGGCAAATGGACGACCGGAGACACAGGCGACAGCTTTCCGGTTCATGATCCCGCCACTGGCGCGCATCTCGGGGATGTGGCCGCGCTCACAGCGACCCAGGCCTCCGAAGCCGTGGATTCCGCGCACGCCGCTTTTTCGGTCTGGGCTATGCTCCTGCCGCAAGAACGCGCCGCTGTGCTGCGGCGTTGGTATGCGCTGATCATGGAAGCGAAAGAGGACCTTGCGTGTATCATGGTGTGCGAGCAGGGCAAGCCCCTCTCAGAGGCGCGCGGCGAGATCGACTATGCCGCCGCGTTCGTGGATTTCTATGCCGAAGAAGCCAAGCGCCCGAATATCGAAGGCGTCACCTCCCATCTGCCGGATGCGGAGATGGAGCTCTGGTATGAGCCGATGGGGGTTGTGGCACTGATCACGCCGTGGAACTTCCCTTGCGCCATGTTGACCCGCAAAGCGGCGGCGGCGCTCGCCGCAGGCTGCACCGTCGTGGCGCATCCGTCGCATGAAACGCCTTATTCAGCGCTTGCCCTCGCCGAACTCGCGGAACGGGCAGGGATGCCAGCGGGCGTGTTCAATGTCATCACGGGCCACGCGCCCACAGTCGTCAAACCGTGGACAGAGGATACACGAGTGCGCGCGCTCTCCTTCACCGGTTCGACTGAGGTCGGGCGTCTGCTCTATCGTCAGTCTGCCGATACGGTGAAAAAGCTTGTGCTCGAATTGGGAGGCCACGCCCCTGTGATCGTCTTCAAGGGCGCAGATATCGACCGCGCCGTGGATGAAGTGATCAAGGCCAAGTTCGCGACTTCCGGTCAGGACTGCCTCGGCGCGAACCGCATCTATGTGGAACGTCCCGTCTATGAGGCGTTCTGCGAAAAGTTCACCGCAGCGACAATGGCGCTCTTACTCGGGGCGGGGATGTCCGATCCCGACATCGGTCCGCTGATGAACGCGGGCGCGGTCGCAAAGCAGAAAGAGCACGTCGAGGACGCCCTCGCCAAGGGCGCGACGCTCGCCTGCGGTGGTGCGGTGTCCGATCTCGGGCCGTTGTTCTTTGAGCCGACCGTGCTCACCGACGTGCCGGACGATGCCAAGATCATGCATGAAGAGACCTTTGGTCCCGTCGCACCCATCACGCCCTTTGACAGCGAAGAAGAAGTCGTCGCCCGCGCCAATGACAGCGAATACGGCCTCGTCGCCTACGTCCATTCCCAAGACCCGCGCCGTATCTACCGGCTCTCCCGTGCGCTTCAATACGGCATGGTCGCTGTGAACCGCACGAAGGTCACAGGCGCGCCGATCCCCTTTGGCGGGGTCAAGCAATCCGGTCTGGGCCGCGAAGGCGCCCGCATGGGGATGCAGGAATTCATGGACGTGAAATACGTCTGCCGTGACTGGGCGTGATGCCCGACAAAAGTCCGACACTTGTCCGACACCAATCCGAATGAGGAACTGAGCATATGTTGACCAATGACCAACTCTCGAAATGGGACCGCGAAAACTTTTTCCACCCGTCCACACATCTCGCTCAACACGCCCGTGGCGAGACCCCAAGCCGCGTGATCAAAACCGCACACGGGGTGCATATTGTGGACCGTGACGGCACCGAGCTGCTCGATGCGTTTGCCGGTCTCTACTGTGTAAACGTGGGCTACGGCCGTCAGGAGATTGCCGAAGCCATCGCGGATCAGGCCCGCGAACTGGCCTATTATCACGCCTATGTTGGTCACGGGACCGAGGCGTCTATCACGCTTGCAAAGATGGTTCTGGACCGTGCTCCCGACCACATGTCGAAGGTCTATTTCGGTCTCTCCGGATCCGATGCGAACGAGACCAACATCAAGCTTATTTGGTATTATAACAACATCTTGGGCCGCCCCGAGAAGAAGAAGATCATCTCCCGTCACCGCGGCTATCACGGCTCCGGTCTCATGACTGGTTCTCTCACAGGCCTCGAAGCCTTCCAGAAGAAATTCGATCTCCCGCTCGACCGGATCATCCACACCGAGGCCCCGTATTACTTCCGCCGCGACGATCTCGATATGTCCGAAGGGGCCTTCGTCGCGGATTGCGTTGCCAAGCTCGAAGCGCTGATCGAGAAAGAAGGCGCAGACACGATTGCGGCCTTCATCGGTGAGCCGGTTCTGGGCACGGGCGGCATCGTTCCGCCGCCTGCCGGATATTGGGATGCGATCCAGAAGGTTCTGGAAAAGCACGACATTCTGCTGGTGGCCGACGAGGTCGTGACAGGTTTTGGTCGCCTCGGCACCATGTTCGGCTCCGAGCATTACGGCCTGAAACCCGATCTGATCACCATCGCCAAAGGCCTCACCTCCGCCTACGCGCCGCTGTCCGGCTCCATCGTCTCTGACAAGATGTGGAAGGTACTCGAACAGGGCACGGACGAAAACGGTCCGATCGGTCACGGCTGGACCTATTCCGCGCACCCGATCGGGGCTGCGGCCGGTGTGGCGAACCTCAAACTCCTTGATGAACTCGCGCTTATGCAGAATGCGGGAAGCGTAGGTGCCTATCTCAATGCGGCGATGAAAGACGCGCTCGGCGATCATCCGAATGTGGGCGACATCCGTGGCGAAGGCATGCTCTGTGCCGTCGAATTCGTCAAAGACCGCGATAGCCGCACGTTCTTTGATGCGTCTGACAAGGTGGGCTATGGCCTCGCAGGTGCCTTGCTCTCCGAAGGCGTGATCGGCCGCGCCATGCCGCAGGGCGACATCCTCGGTTTCGCACCGCCGTTCTGCTTGTCGAACGACGAAGCAGACAAGATCGTGGACGCGACCGTGAAAGCCGTGAAATCCGTGCTCGGCTGACGTTCGTCGGTCTCAGTCACTCAAAAAAGAAACCGAGCCGGTGGTCCCCCTCCACCGGCTCGGTTCTGCCTGAGGAGCTCTCGACGTCTTTCGAAGGCAGTCGGGCTCAGTCAGACAACATCGATGTGCTAGACCGTAGCGCAGAGCGCTGGAGCGCCTGCACGACAACATGAGGCGCCAAAACTTCGCGGGCTTTATCCGGTTCGTGAAAGTCCGCGACGGTGAGGTGGATCGAGGGTACGGGCGAAGCCGTGGTCGAAATCCGCGTGCCACTTTGAGTGCGTGCGATGTCCCATTTGCCGAAACTCGGGCGCACACGCCCGAAGGACAGGAGCCGGATTGAAGCAAAGACGGGAAACCAGACGAGATTTGCAACCGGCACAATGCGGTTGATGAAATCACGGGTACGGGCCGCACTCGTGTGGAAAATGACAAAGCCTGCGAGAAGTCGCTCGAACGAGGCGAACCGTGTCTCCTGCAGATGTTTCGCGAGGTCCGACCAATCACCGCGAAGGGAGCAATGCGGTTCCTCGCTCTTCACATTGGATGCCCCGACGAGAACAAAGCGATTGACCTTATGCGCCGTCGCAGGGTTGTGGCCCAGACCAATCACGGTCGCCCCGGCATTCATGTTGCGGACGCCGCGGGCGTGACTCGACGTCATACAGGCAGCGGCCTCTGCCCGTTCGCGTCCGGCCCATCGTCCGTCAGGGAGGCCAAGAAAGAGAACAAGCCCTCTGGAAATGCGGTGCCCATAACCGTGGAGCAATTCCCCGCTGCGCGAGTCTGCGGCATGGATCGCGGCGAAGCCTGCGAATTCATAGGAGAGTGAGAACAGCTTGCTCACGTATTGGGCCAGAACGTCTTTGACATATCCGGTCTCGCCAATGACGAGCGTCCGTCCAACAAAGACGCGATCCCATAGAGGGCGCCGTTCCACGAGCCGCAGCGCGAGCGTGAAAGCCGCGCCGGAGAAAAGGAAATAAGCCGTCTGCAATACGGGCGAAAGCCCTCTTCCGATGCCCGCATCTGTTTCGAATACGTTCCAGCCCGTCGTCTCGTGCATGAGGGACCAGAGCCCCAAGACCGGATTCCAGCCCAGCCAAAGCATCAGGAAGAGATGGATCGCCGTGCAAATGAACACGAGGGCGGGTTCGATCAGAAGGCGTGACAGGTATGTGCCTTCTTTGATCAGCGCCGCGTGTTCTGCGGTGTTGACCGACCAGCCCTCATCAGTGCTGCCGATGATCGACGCAGCGCGCGAGACCATCTGTTTCGAGAAGGTCTCAATCTTTGCCCGGTCGTTTTCGGTGGCCACGCATCCGAACGGATGCGCGACCGTTGTCGAAAAGAGAGCCTCTCGGGTCAGTTGCAGGAACAGCTGTGTCAGGGTCGAATGGAGCGCTGCCGCGCTCAGGGTCGCGGGCTCCGCCGTGCCCCAGCCGAAGCCGGTTGAGAAAATTCGCGCCTGCCAGTCCGCGCCGTCCTGCATGGATTGGCCCACGGCACGCCCCATGAGTGTATCGACCTCGCCGGTCATCGCAAACACGGGGCCGGTTTTTCCTCCCATGTGAAGAGACTGCATGAACTTTGTCGCGTCCAGCGTGTTAAACGTCTGGCCAGATTGACTGATCGCAAGAGTGACAGTCTTTTCGCCGATGGCGTATTGCTTTGGATCTTCACAAAAGGCCACGGCGTCGACGGCGTCGACCTCGAGCAGGGGAAAGGCACATCGAAGGTCCGCTACGAAGCGTTGGGCGAGGGCAAAGTTGTTCTCCAGGCCTATCACGAGCAGATCCAGCTCTACATTGCGGCGAGGCGATTGTGCGCGCTGTCTCTCCGTCGAAGCGTTTTGGAGCAGAGCGGCCGAGAATGCCGCTGCCGTGCGGCGGTTCATTGACCCCGGATCGTCCCAGTCGCGCAGCTGTCGGCTCAAAATTGCAGGAATTTGACGCATCTCTTCGAGGACGCGGTCGCCCTTTTTTCTGTTTTTTATCGTCTTATTTTCTAAATTTTGATCTGAAATAGGTGGAATTTTGATCCATCCGTTTGTGCGATCGCTCTGACGGCTTTTCTCAAGCATGTGTGCGGACAGGACATGCGTTTCACGGGCTGTCCAGCGGTTCAGGTTGGTTGTTGTCATCTGCGCAGCGGCAAGGCCCGGACGTACGGCAAGATGCACGATCTCTCCGTCAGACAAATCATAACGATACCGAACCCTGTCTTTTTTCCCGAACTCCGACGGCCCCCAAGCCTCCTTGAGTGCTGTGGTCTCTGACGCATACAGGACTGTGCCGGATGCGGGGTCGACGGCAATCGAGAGGGGCTGACGGTCCACCGCGAGCACCACCGACCCCGCTTCGACGGAGGTTGTCGTTACGAGGCCGAAAGTGCCCTCGGCACGGCTCATAAAGAGATGGGTCGCCTCGTAAAGATCATTGAAAAAGAACGCTTTCACTGCGTCCGACAGGAGATCATGGCGGCTTCTTTTGAGTGTGTCCGGCCATGATTTGGTCAGGTGTCGCGTGCCTTTGACTAGCTCGCTCAACAGTCGCTCCACTGCGTCTAGGTTCTTGTCGTGAAAGTCCTGAAGAGACTTGGCGCCGATCACTTGCGGCTTTTGACCCGTCCCGCCGTCGATCCAGACTTTGAAAACCTCGTCGCACATCTCGGCTAGGGCTTTCAGGGAGGCGCGGGGCAGCGCGGTTTGAGTTCTCATTGCATAAGAGAGACGGAGCGCGGCCTCCCACTGTCCCTGAGTTCTGAGCAGATCGATTGCGCCGGCAATCTTTGGCGAGTCCCCCCGCGCCTTATTCTGAACGCCGAGAACATCCCCCAACCAGTCGCCAAACGTGTCGGCATCGAGCGTTTCCCACGGCATGATGTAGCGCTCGAAGTCGCCGTTGTGCGTGATCAGATTTTCGACAAAGCGTTTCTCTCGGATGATTTTTGGACCTTGGAGCGACCAGACGGTCTTTTTCTTCGGCGGGGTCCAGCGGTGCCAGTGGGTTTCGATTTTTGCAGGCTCGCTTGATGTTCCGTAGCGGTAATGCGCGATGAGATGGAAAACGTCTTTCAACGGTTGTGCATTCCCGATGCGACACAGCGCGGCGTGACGGCCAAACGCACGCAAGAGAGCGCGGGTGAGATCGGCGCGTTTCTCATTGACGATCTTGACGCCGACGAACCTCTTGCGACCGCTCAAAACCGCAAGGCCGCCGGCCTGTTGGCCGCGAATGTCGGTTGCGTGCCCCATACGTTCTGTCATCGCGCGAAAGCGGCGCGGCAGAACGCCTTTGTCCGATGGGTCCCGTTTGGAGAGAATGCCGAAATTTCCACAAAAGACGGTGAGTTGGGCGCCCGTAATGAGCGTAAGGTAATCGGTCCAGGAGGTGATCAGGATCCACGCATTGGTGGCTGCGAACAACAGTGCGAACTGATGAGAGGGATTGGCGACCCCCCAAGAAGGGCGGAGGGCCGCCAGAGCCAGCAGCAACATCGCGATATTGGCCAGAGGACCGCCGAGAGCGATCAGCCTGCGACGCGCTGGCGTACACACGTCGATTTCCATTCGAGGGGCCTTTTCTAGGGGACAGACCCCGGGAATGAAGATCGGTGCGAAAGGACGGAGACCCTGAAGGGGCTGAGCCATCATATAAGATTTGAAATGGCGCCAGTGGTCTTCAGGAAGACAGAGTGCATGGCCTGCCCCATGCACGGCTGTGGCGAGGATCATGGCCGCGCGCAGGAGCGTCGGCACGAGAAGCATGTGCCAACCGAGCTCAAAATCCGCAACCAGAGCGAGCACAAGAGCCGCAATCTCCGGAAGGGAGTATCTAGGGAAAAGCCTCAATCGTCGGCCTGATGTCGGGACCGGATAGAACACTTTTTTCCTTTCAACTCACAAACGGCGACACGACCCTTGGCTCGACCCGCTCAGGTACGGAATGCGAAAATGTGTTAATTCAAAATGACTCACATACTCTCGCATGAGCACACTGAACCCTAGAAACGGGGCGTGGGCATATGGAGCAAATAGACAGAAATGACGTAGTGCATTTGCTCTAGGGTAACTGGGGTAACTGGGGCATGGAGCAGGCGAGGCAGGATGATTGTGGGAAATGTGCACTGGATTGCACACTATTTCGCCCACAATCGGACGCTGAACTCGAATTTTGTTTCGGTAGCGCGCGGCAGCTTGTCGCAGCAGAAAAAGGGTGCTTACCATTTTACCCAACGTAAAGTTTCGCTGGGAGGAGTGGGTGCTTGCCAATTAGAATGGTTTCGCAACACACCAATATTCAACGGAGCGTGTTGGTTTGTTTTTGTGTTAAGAATGCATTTCATTCCCATCCCGAAGTGAGAGTCTCAGACGTTTTCGAGAGTCTCTCCGACGCGGATTTTGAAAGAATTTTTGGGGCAACCATCAGCACGCAGGTCCGTCAGGACAGGTCGCGGCGCATTCTTCAGTTCGAGAGTCTGGAAGATGCCGTCTATTGTGCAAAGAGTGTCCAACTCGCGTTGTCGGAACAACGCGGGACCGTCACCCGTTTGGGGGTGGGAATTGCGAGCTCCGAAAAGTCCGACGAGACGTCGATACCAACGGTTATGATGCTGTCGGAGCGCGCACCCGCGAACGGTATTGCTGTTGTCGAGGGGCTCGTTCCGACGATCGAGAAGGCAGGCGGGGTGAAATTTGCGCTCGCCGGCAAGGTGCAGGTGAGCGAAGCAGCCGGAGAGGTGGATTTTCACACCTGGCTTGCGGTGAGCGCGAAAGACCGCTGGAACGGGTTGACCGAGCGCGAAAAAGAAATTGCGACGCATTACTCGAACGGAAGCACCTATCGCGACATCGCCGACATCATTCACCGCTCGCCATCGACCGTGCGAAATCACCTGACGAATATTTTCAGAAAGCTCGATATCGGCAATAAGCTGGAGTTACACCGTCTTATGTCGGACGCCCAAAATCGCGCGCCGATCGTGCCGTCGGGCGGGGCGGATCCTACGCGCTCCGACAAGCGGCCAGCACCTACGGCCACCGACGGTGGTGAGGCCTCCGAGCACGAGCAAATCCGCCATCTTGTCTTTCTCGCCGTTGATGTGGCTTGTGACGAAACAGATGCGCAGAATGATCTCGAGCGCGAGCGGGCCTGTTTCGAGCGTGTCAGTGCGCGGATATCTGAAGAGGTTCGCAAGGTCGGTGGAACAGTCATCTCGAACATCGGGAGCCGGATCGTCGCCTGCACCGGATGGCCTTACGCACATGAAAACCAGACAGAGCAGGCCGTCGAGGTCGCTTTGTCGCTCTTGTCTTCGGACAGATCCACCGGAGAGGCGCTTACGTCGTCGGCAACCCTGCGTATCGGGATTTCCTCCGGACGCGCGATTGTGTCGGATCTCAAGGAACATGGGATTTCCGGACAGGTTTTCCCCGGATCGGCTCTCCAGCGTGGGTCCATTCTGGTGAATGCATGCCCGCCGAATGGAATTTTGATCGACGCGGACACCTATGCTCCAGTTCAGGGGGCGGTCGACGCCATTGCCCCACCTGACGAGATTGCAGCCCGTTTGTCCGGCCCGGTTCAGGCGCTTTTGATCACGGGAAGCGGCCTTCAAAAAGACCGTTTCTCCAAACGCACCGCGCCGCAAATGTCGAAACTCGTCGGGCGCACAGAGGAACTCGGACTGCTGGTCAAGTATTGGCGCAGCGCGCGGGACGGCAATGGCGAGGCTGTCCACATCTCTGGTGAGGCCGGAATTGGCAAATCGCGGATCATGCGTGAACTCTGCGCTGTCGCAGAGGCACAGGGGGCCGAGACAGTCCTGTTCCAGTGCGCGCCCGAGCAGAGCAACACGCCGCTGTTTCCGGTGATCGCACAACTCAACGCGGCCATCGACATGCGCGCCAAATCGCCAGGGCCGCTGTCATATGAGGAAAGAGCTGCAATCCTGGGGGAAATCGCCAGAGAACGGGATGTCGACACCGTCGTGATGGAGGCGCTCCTCGGCATGCCGAGCAGTTCACCCCACGACCCGTTTCATAAAATGACAAAGATGATGCAGCGCGCTTATGCGCTGAACTATTTGACGGAATGCATCCTGAGTTCGGTGGATACACAGCCGATCATCTTAATTTTTGAAGATATTCACTGGGCGGACCAAACCACACTCGAATTGTTGGACCGGTTGATTGCGGCGGCAGAAAATAGGCCTGCCCTCGTTCTCTTCTCCTCTCGCCCCGCCGAATTCCACAACCAACTCGAACACGCCAACCTCACCCGCCTCGAAGTCTCGCGATTGTCGAGCAGCGAGGCGCGGCGCCTTGCCGAGCAGTTCATATCTGGCGATGGCGAGGTGGATCAAGGCGGTCTCGACTCTGTCCTGAAGCGCGCTGACGGGATACCGCTGTTCGTCGAAGAACTCGCCCGCGTCGCCAAGGTAGACCGAGGCGCAGATGACGTACCACGCACGCTGCTTGGGCAATTATTGATGCGTGTCGATGAGTTGCCAGTGGAGCGAGACGTGCTCGTCGCCGCTTCTGTGCTTGGTCGGACCTTCTCACTGCATCTTCTCAGCCAGTTGACGGGGCGCTCCAATGCGAGACTCATGGAGTCGATTTATGCGCTGCGAGACGCGGGTATCCTCTTTGCCGTCCGCGGCGGGAAGGAAGGCACCTTTAACTTTAAGCACGCGTTGATCCGTGACGCCGTCTACCAAAGCGCAACCGAGTCGCGTCGGCGGGATTTGCACCGTGGCGTCGCAGAATGTCTTTTGGCGTATGATCCGCAAAGTGGCGCGAGGAACCCGGAGCTGCTCGCCGTGCATCTGTCGAAGGGCGGCGAACCGGCGCGCTCGCTTCCGTATTGGATCGCGTCAGCCCGCGCAGCATTAACAAAAGCCTCCCACAAAGAGGCGCTTGCCTTCGTGCGGCGTGGTCTGGATGAGGAAAAACGCGCGAAACAGACGCCACAGACCCTGTCGGACGGGATTGATCTCAGGTTTCTGGCCTATGCGGCTGGTGGGCTTCAGGGCGGGCCCGATGCGCTCGTGACGCTCCTCAGAGAGGCCGATGATTCTGCGCAAAAGATCGGGGACGATCGCCGGCGTGCAAAGGCACTCTCGTCTCTCACCTATCTCCTCGCATCTGCGGGTTTGGTGGATGAAGCGATTTCCGTCGGAAAGCGAAGCGTATCCTTGGTGACGGGGATCGCAGACAACGACATGCGTGTGATGTCCTATCTCATGCTCAACCGCGCACTCTACGCCAAAGGGGCCTTCGACTCCGCGATCGATGTCGCGCGCAAAGGGATCGAGTACCTTGGCGATGCCTGGTGGGAGGATCATCGCGAAGTCGGGCTTTTGAACCAGTATTACAATGCGATCGGGTGGCTCATTCTCAGCCATTCCGAGAAAGGCGATTTTGAGGAGGCCGCCGACTATGCGCGTAAGGGTGAGTCACGCTTTGCCCTGATAACCGGCTCGACTTTACATGAGCGGATCTGGCTGTCTCACGCGGTCGGGCATCTTCATCTCGTGCGTGGGGATGCGGCGGCAGTGATCGATGAGGTTGAGCCTATCATGGAACAGTCGCTGAAAAACTTCCCGGCTTACGTGCCCCGGCTCGCGTCTTCGCTGGGCGTGAGCCTCGTGCGGCTCGGCAGGGCGGATGAGGGGCTCAAGTGGCTCAAGGACGCAGATACGACGGCAGGCAAGTTGTCCTTCCGGTTCGGCCATGCGCAGGTGCGGACAAAATATGCCGAGGCGCTGCAATGTGTTGGTGACTATCCCACGGCGCTCGAACAGGCGAGATCCGCATTCGATCTGGCGCGCGCCACGGGAGAAAAGGCGGCCGAGGCCTGGGCGCTCTGTATAAGCGGTGAGATCGCACAGGCGCTCGGGCGACTTGATGACGCCCGGGCTTGGCTCCAGAAATCACAGGAAATGGCAGGTGCGATGAAAATGGACCCGCTTCTCTCCCGCATTCAGGAAGCGCGCATGACGCTCTGAGGCAAGATCACCTCAGACACGTCGCACCCCGTCTGTCCAAACCCGCACGATGTTGGGTTTGGACACTGTGTAGAGCATCTTTTCGAGCTTTCGCAGGTCCGTATCCTCCGGCCAGAACCGAACGGTGCCCTCTTTGCGCGTCGGGTCAATGGCGAGGGCATCGAGCTTCATACCAATCTCGAAACTGCCGACCGGTAGACCGAGCGCGTCTGCGCCTCCGCGGGTCGCGAGGAAGAAAGCCTCTTTGAAATCAATGCGCTGATCGCCCGTGCCTCGTGTCTCGGCGGGTGTGTTGGCATCCACGCCGCTTTCGAGAATGCGGGCTGCACTGATCCCCATCCGCGCGGTTTCCCAGATGGAGCCGGACGGGCCGCCGGAAATATCGGAGCCAAACCCGACCTCCAGCCCTTTCTCGAGCGCGACGCGGAGCGGAAAGACAGCACCGGCGAAATAGGCGTTCGACAGCGGGCAATGTGCGACGCCCGCGCCGTGGGAGACCATCAGGTCCATGTCACTCTCGGAGAGATGCGTGCCGTGGGCGAAAACGGCGTTCTCCCGCAGGAGGCCGAAGCGCTTGAACGCCTCCGCGTCTGAGCATCCGCAACGATCCTGAACAAACCCGTGCTGCCAATCGCTCTCCGAGACATGGCTCTGAACATGCGCGCCAGTCGCTTTGGCGAGCGCTCCGAGCCCTTCGAGGCAGGCATCGGTGCAGGACGGAATAAAGCGAGGTGTAATCACCGGATGCACCATCCCGTCATTGTTGGGCAGCCCACGGATGAAGTCGATGACCTCCCGCGTGCCTTCGATGGCCTCTTCCGGCGAGGCATCGCGATAATAGGGCGGGCATAGCTCCGGATCGTCCATCGCGACCTTGCCCACGAGTGCGCGCTGGCCTTTCGCGAGGCAAATCTCCGCGAGGCGTTTGGTGGCCGGCACGTGGATCGTCGCGAAATGCAGCGCAGTGGTGGTGCCGATGGCGAGCATGTCCTCGATGAGTGTGCTATAGACCTCATCTGCGTAGCTGAGGTCTTCGAACCGCGCTTCGAGCGGGAAAGTGTATTTTTGCAGCCAGTCCTCGAGCGGTTCATCCAATGCTGCGCCGAGTTGGGCGTATTGCGGCGCGTGGACGTGGAGATCGACGAGACCGGGGATAAGGAGCCAGTCTTCGGGGAGATGGATCGCCCCCGTCAGGTCTCCGTCCGGCTCAATCACCGTAATCACGCCCGCGTCGTCAATCGTCATGACGGCATTCGTGAAGGTCTCTACGACGCCGAGTTTTGGCGCATGAAATCCGGAAAAAACGACCTTACACCCGCGCAGATCGCTCAGGTCAGGCGTGCTCATGCCGCTCTCTCGTCAGTGACAGCCGGCCCGAGGGTCGTGCCATAGACGCAGCCCTTTTCCTTGAGCCAGCGGCGATAGGCGATAGAGGAGGCATCCGCGCGGGTCGGAGTTTCTGTGCGCGGTTCTAGTGGCAACAGAAGAGGGCGCTGGTTTTCGAGGATGATGCGGTCTTGCAGGAAAATCACCTGCTGGAAGGCAATCAGATCGGCGTCCGAACTCTCCTCGTCCAACAGGAACATGAGCGGATGCGCGCGGCACAGGCCCGGCTCCATCGGCTGCACGAAGAGGCAGATCACATCCCAGCGCTCATCCGAGATAGGGCAGGTCTTGTAGAGCAGCACCGTGAACGGCGTCGTCACGCGATAAATGTAATCGGTGCGAATTGCGCCCTGTGCGGATTTGGCCGCCTGCGGTTGGGTAAAGACGCAGTCGGTCGCCCACACCTCATCCACGTCGCGGCGGATTTCGCATTTGTATTTCTCGACTTCGGGATGCTCCTCAGAGCCGAGGATATCCGTGTGAACGAACGGAAAATGCGCCATGTCGAGGAAGTTCTCGATCACGCGCGGGGCGGAGGAACGCACTTTGACGACGCCACAGGGGACATAACGGCGGTCAGGTTCGTCCGCCTCGGAAATCTCTGGCACATCGGTGTTCGGATTGCCGAGCGTGGACCAGACATAGCCATAACGCAGTCGGACGGGCAGGGCGCGTGCGCCAGTCGTCTCATGCGCGGTCACAGTAGGGGCCTCGCCGCCCGTCAGGGAAAGATCAACGCCCAACAGGCGCGTGGTCATGCCCTCGCTCGGAATTTCAGCGATGTTCTGGATGCAATACCATTGATCGAGCGTGGCTTTATCGAGTGTCATGAATTGCTCCTCAGGCGTAAATCCGGTCCATCGTATCCGCATGATCGCGCAGAGCGGCGTCGATATCCAGACGGGTAAACGCACCTTTTTCGACAACGGGCACCCCGTTGATGAAAGAGTAATCAACATCGAACGGACCGCACATCACGAGCGCGGCAAGCGGATCACGCTGCGTGCCTGCCATGCCGAGGCGCGTTCGCTTCACGGCGATGATGTCTGCGGATTTGCCGATGGCAATCTGGCCGATGTCGTCGCGGCCAAGGAGTTTCGCCCCGCCACGCGTCGCCATCCAGAGCGACTCCCGCGCAGACAGCGCCGTCGGCGTGCCGCCAAACCCGCCGCGCCCGCCAGGGGTCTCCGACAGATACCGATCCGGCGCAACGCGTTGGAGAAACTGGGCAAAGCGGACTTCGGAGAACATGTTCGACGTGTCGTTCGAGGCAGAACCATCGACGCCGAGGCCCACCGTGACGCCCGCGTCCAACATCTCCCGCGCCCGCATGATCCCGAGGCCACACCGCATATGCGCAGAGGGGCAAAAGGTCGCCCCTGTGCCCGTCTCGGCAAAGGCCTTGATCTCCGCGTCATTGAGGAAAATCGCATGGGCAAACCAAACATCCGGCCCGAGCCAGTCACAGCTCTCCGCATAGGCAACCGACCGCATGCCGTAGGTTTCGAGGCAATATTCTTCCTCGGAAAGCACTTCGGCGATGTGGGAATGCAGGCGTACACCCTCATAGGAGCGCGCGAGTGCGGCGGCGTCTTTCATCAGACCTTGGGTCACGGAAAACGCCGAACAGGGCGCGAGGACAATGCGCGTCATCGCGTGATCGGACATGTCGTGATAGGTGGTGATCAGTCGTTCCGCGTCTTTGAGAATGGCGTCTTCGTCTTCGACACAGCTATCCGGCGGCAGACCGCCCTTGCTCTCCCCACGGCTCATGGCGCCGCGGGCGGCGTGAAAGCGCATCCCCATTTCTTGGGCCACGCGAATGGGCGTGTCGAGTGTGCAATCGTTGGGCATGATGTATTGGTGATCGGAACTGGTGGTGCACCCCGACATGATCAGCTCCGCCATCGCCATCCGCGACGCGGTCTCCATCGCCCGATCATCGAGCCGAGCCCAGATCGGGTAGAGCGTCTTCAGCCAGACAAACAACTCGTCGTCCTGCACCATCACGCGGGTGAGGTTCTGATAGAAGTGGTGATGCGTGTTCACCATCCCCGGCATGACGACGTGGTCGGACATGTCGAGCACGCGGTCCGCGCCTTCGGGGCATTCCGACATGGGGCCACAGGCGGCGATCACCTTGTCGCGGATGAGGACAAACCCGTCGGAAATTTCAGTGCCCGCGTCCCGCGCCTCTCCATCGAATGTGGCGAGGTGCGAGACGTGTTTGAGGAGGGTGGTGCTCATCGTTGATCCCGATAGTAGGGTTGGGTGATGCCTTCGGGCGCGGCCATCAGGCGACGCATCCTTTGCCATGTGATGACGGGCACGATCATCAGGGCCATGGTCCCGAGGTAGGGCAGCATCGACAGGAAGGACGCCGCGACAGGCCAGTTCCGCGCCTGTCCGACAAAGCCGAGCGCGGTGACAAAGCCGAACAGCAGCCCCGCGAGTACGGCGTTGATCGGACGGAACCCTGCGAAGATCACAAGTGCGACGGCGATCCAGCCACGACCTGCGACAACACCTTCGGACCAGCTTGGGACGAACGAGAGGGTGAGATAGGCGCCCGCGCCCGCCGCGAGCGACGCGCCGAGAGACGTATACCAAAACCGCATCTTCATCACCGGAATACCCGCCGCATCCGCCGCCGCTGGATTTTCACCGACTGCGCGCATGTTGAGGCCATGACGGGTATAGAACATCATGTAGTGAAGGGCGAGCGGCAGAGCGAGGAAGATGATATAAACTAAGAGGTTATGGCTAAAGAAGGCCCGCCCGAAGAACGGCAGATCGGAGAGGAGCGGGATATGGATGTCCTCGAATGTGGCGGGGACGGGCGAGCCGGAGAAGGGCTTGCCGATGGTGGCCGCCATACCTGTGCCGATGTAGGTGAGCGCGAGGCCGCAGAGGACTTGGTTCGCGCGGACGACGACGGTCGCTGTGGCAAAGACCATCCCTGCGCCAAGGCCCACGAGCAGCGCTACGATCAGGCCGAGCCACGGAGAGCCGGTGCCAACGACGGTCGCGACCGCAGACATCGCCCCGAGCGCAATCAGGCCCTCAACGCCGAGGTTCACAACGCCGACACGTTCCGCGAGCACTTCGCCCAAAGCGGCGAGCGCGAGAACGCCCCCCGCGAGAAAGGCCGTTTGAATGAGACCTGCGAGAATATCCATCTCAGCTTTCCCCCGTTTTCGTGCGCAGAACTTTGTAATGGGCGGCTTCGTCGCCGATGGCGGCGTAGAGCAGGATGAGACCTGTGACCGCGAGCACGGTGTGCGTGGTGAGGCCCTGTGATTGAAGGATGATCCCGCCGTTGAGGATCACGGCCATGAAGAACGCCGTTGCCAGCACACCCAGAGGGGCAGCACGGGCGAGGACGGCGACCATGATGCCGATGTAGCCGTAGTTGTTGGAAATGCCGCCTTGGAGACGTCCGACGGTGCCTGCGACCTCCATCATGCCGCCGAGACCTGCAATGGCCCCGGAGAGGAGCATGACGCCGATCAACTGGGTTTTGACGGGCATGCCAGCGTAGGAAGCCGCCCCTGCGTTCGCCCCCGCGATGCGGACCTCATAGCCCCAACGTGTGTAGGTGAAGAACAGAGCCAGAGCGAAGGCGAGGATAATGCCAATCGGCAGACCCCAATGGACGATGCCCCAGACAGGCGGCACAGAGACCGGCAGGCGTGCGGTGGTGGCGAGCGCCATGCCCGACGGATCGAGCCACGGACCGGTTGCGACCCAGTAAACCAGCAGCATCGCGACGAAGTTCATCAGCAACGTGGTGATGAGTTCCGACACATCCGCGTAGGCGCGGGCGAGCGTCGGGATCAGAATCCAGAGTGCGCCGCCAATGGCCCCTGCGACCATCATCAGAATAAGGATGAGCCACGTCGGCCCCGGCACAAAGAGCGCAATCCCCGCCGCACAGAAGGCGCCGAAGTTGAACTGACCCTCTGCCCCGATGTTCCACGCGCCAATGCGCAGCGCAACGGCGACGGCGAGGCCGCAGTAGATCAGCGGGGAAAGGAGGAGCGAGAGGTCTTCAAGACCGAAAGTAGACCCGAACGTGGAGGAAATTACTTTGCCGCCGAGAGCAATCGGATCACGGCCCGTCGCCCAAAGGACGATGGCTGTGGTCAGAAGGGCGAGCAAAACGGAGATGATCCGCAGCACAAAGGAGACCTTTGCAGGCGCAATCGGCATGCGTTGGAGGCGAATGGTGCTCATTCTGCGGCCTCCTGACGTTTGCCGCCCATCATCAGGCCGATCTCTTCAACATCCGCGCCTTTGGTCGGGACAATGCCCATGATCTCGCCGTGGAACATCACGGCGATCCGGTCGGAAAAGTTCATCAGTTCTTCCAGTTCCTCGGAAATGAGCAGAACGCCGACGCCCTTGTCACGAAGCTCGACAAAATAGCGCATCATCGTATTGATCGCGCCCACATCGAGACCACGGGAGGGGTAGGCCGCGACGAGGATTTTATCGGCGATCCGCATTTCGCGGCGGGCGACGAGACGCTGCTGGTTGCCGCCAGAGAGATTGCGGGCGGGCATGGCAAAATCTGGCACCATGACCTCGGCAACCTTCGCAATCTCGCGGGCGAGGTTGGTCGCGCCTTTCGGAGAGAACCAGCCTTTGCGCGTGAGGGGCGGCTGGCTGTATTCACGCAGCACGGCGTTGTCGGTGATCGAGAGCGTCGGCGCCATGCCTGAGTGCAAACGGTCCTCGGGAATATGCCCGATACCCTTCTGCGCCATCGCGCGGGCACCGGCTTGCGTGACGTCAGCACCATCAAGAGTGATTGTGCCGCTCGTTGGGGTCGCGAGGCCGGTCATCACATAGGTCAACTCGCGCTGGCCGTTGCCCGCGACACCAGCCACGCCGAGGATTTCCCCCGGACGCAGGTCGAGGGAGATATTTTTGAGTACGGTTCCCTGTGCGGTCGTGAGGCTCACATCCGAGAGGCTCAGACAGGGCGCGACATCGGCCGCAGGCGCGGCACGTTCGCCGGTCTCTGTCAGGACGATCTCACGTCCGACCATCATTTGGGCGAGGCTCTTTTCGGTGCAGTTTTCCGTCCACTCGGTCGCAACCTTCCGGCCTCCGCGGAGCACAGTCACGCGGTTGGAGATTTCCATCACTTCGTCGAGTTTGTGGGAGATAAAGATCACCGCATTGCCGCGCGCGGTGAAGGCCCGGAGCGCTGCGAAGAGTTCACGCGCCTCTTTCGGCGTCAGAACGGCGGTCGGCTCATCAAGGATCAGCAGTTTTGCATCCCGCGCCAACACGCGCAGGATTTCGACGCGCTGTTGCTCGCCTGTCGAAATGTCCGCCACGACAGCGGACGGGTTCACCGCCAGCCCAAGCTCTTCCGACAGTTTTGCCGTGCGGGTCTCCAGCGTGCGTCGGGAAATGCGTTTCGGGGTGTCCGGCCAGCCGAGATGGACGTTTTCAGCGACGGTAAAGGCGCGCACGAGTTTGAAGTGCTGGTGCACCATCCCGATGCCCGCCTCGATCGCGTCGGTCGGGGAGGCGAAGTCGCGCGTCTCGCCGCCAACGATCACTTCGCCTGCATCCATTTTGTAGATGCCGGTCACGATATTCATCAGCGTGGATTTGCCCGCGCCGTTTTCGCCCAGAAGGGCGTGGATTTCGCCGGGGTAGACCTCGAGGTTGACGTCCTCGTTGGCGATCACTCCGGGGAAGTATTTGCTCACGCCCTTGAGCGCGAGAATAGGAGGCGTCCCGGGCGCGAGCCCGAGACGCTGTTGGATTGGATCGGGAAGTCCCGTCATTCGTATGCGTCCCGCTTAGGTGTCGAGACCGGACACGCCCTCGATGGACCAGTTCCAGTGGTAGAGTTCTTCTTCGGTCATGGTCTGACCTGCGGCGACTTTGATGTTGCCTTTGGTGTCTTTGAGTTCGCCCATGAACGGGTTGAAGGAGCCATCCATGATCGACGCTTTGACGGCGTCGGCTTTGGCAGCCACATCGGCCGGAACGGTTTCGCCCCATGCGTCAACATTCACACCTCCGCCGAACGGCAGCAGATCATAGGACGGGGTCCATTCACCAGCGAGGCGACGGCGGACCTGTTCGACGTAGAACTCTTTGAAGTCGACGATGATGGAAGAGATGTAAGCGTTCGGACCATAGCGACGCAGGTCGGTGTTCCACATCACGGCTTTCGCACCGCGCTCTTCTGCGACCTGCAGGTAGCCAGCTTCGTCCATGATGCCGAACAGAACGTCACAGCCGTTGTCGATGAGCGCGGTGCCGGCCTGCGTTGCGGCCTGCGGATCGAACCAGCTGTTGATGACGATGGTCTGGAGCGTGGCTTCCGGATTGACGGTGCGCGCGCCCATGAGGAAGGCGTTGGTGCCGGAGTAGACGGACGGAACCGGGAAGGAGGCCACGTAGCCGAGCTTGCCGGAGGGCGACATGGCGCCTGCGGCGATACCGGCGACGTAGGACGGATACCAGTGGGACACATAGTAGGTGCCAAGGTTGTCGAGTGGGTTGCGCCCGTCGGCCTCATAGAAGGCCACATCCGGTGCCCGTTTTGCAACGTCGTAGAGGAAGTCACCGTAGTTGGAGGTCGCGAACACCATGCAGGCGTCGTCTGCGACGAACTGGCGGAAGATGCGGGTCGCGTCGGCTGCGTAGGGGATGCTCTCGACGTAGGAGGTGCGCAGTTTCGGGAAGGCGGCTTCAACCGCTTTCATGCCTTGGTCGTGCGCCCAGGTCCAGCCTTCGTCCGAGGTCGGGCCGGTGTGGCCGAAGGCGATGTGCGCGTCTTCTTCTGCGACCGGTGCGAGCGGACCTGCGGCGTAGGCCGGTTTGATCAGTCCGGTTTTCGGCAGAATGAGACCCGCACCAGCGGCGGCGCCCATGTTGAGAAAGCCGCGACGGGACAGGGATTTGGTGGAAATCATCGAGAGGACCCTCTTGTCTGTTGGTGCAGCCCGGTCCGGTTTCCGGATCCGGGGGAAGTCTGCGTCGTGAACGTGCGTGGCCATCGCGTCTCCGGAGGCCGAAAACGCATACCATTTGTTCGATGTGAGGCGGTTTGTTGTCGCCACGTGTTGTTTTGATATGAACACGATTCCAAAACTGAGCGGCGCTGACTAGATCGAATTTCAGCACCTCACCGTTGCGTTAATAACAACACTTGACGCCCCGACTTTTCCATCCTCTTACTAGGCTTGCTGCACCGCAACATGCGGTCATGACCCAAGCATATCTTAGGGTTTTTAAGAATAATTCAGCGGGTGAGATGAAAATCGAGCGAGTCACATTTACGTTTCGGGGCACTTTGCCAGTGGCGAGTTTTTCCGAATTTGCGCAACACCGTGCGGCGCGGCTGTCAGTTGACCTTACGTCACGTTCGCAAAGTGAAGCGCATGCGGAGATGAGCGTCGCGGGGCAGGCCGATCTGGTCGATGCCTTCGAGATGGCGATGAGTCTCGGGCCGCAGGATTGCATCGTGCATGACGTGATCCGCGTGGATGATGCAACAGAGGAAGGAAGCAAGGAATGACACAGTCAGGATGGGTGCCTGTTGCGCTCTCCGCAATGATCGAGGCGGGTACGTCTGCGGGTGTTGTCGTCGACGGCGCGGAAATCGTCGTTTGGCGGGACATATCGGGTAAGGCCCACGCGTGGGAAGATCGCTGCCCGCACCGCGGGATGAAGATGAGTTTCGGTTTTGTGCGCGGCGATCACATCGCCTGCCTGTATCACGGCTGGGAATATGACGAGAGCGGCAACTGCCAATACATTCCGGCGCACCCCGATCTCGAAGTTCCGAAATCCATCTGCATCTCGCGCTACGGCGTGGCGGAAACGGGCGGTATGATCTGGGCGCATGTGCCGCTCGGGTCTGAGGCCGGTGCTGCGCCTGAACTCGCGGAGGCTGAAGGGCTGCGGTCGCTGTATGTCGATGCGTCTGTCGCTGCGGTAGCGTCGGCGCTCGGTTCCGATGTGTCCGGTTCTATGCTCACGGTCTCTACGGCAGACGTCGCGCTCTCCATCGGTGTTCAGCCGATTTCCGATACCCAATGCGCGCTTCACGTCACGGTGCCGATGGGCACTTCTGTGGAGGAGAAAAACGCTGTTCTCGATTGGTGCGAAGCCCTGCGTCGTCAGGTTGAAAATTCGGAGGCCATGGCATGATCCTGCACAACTACGATCTGTACGAAGATTGCTACCGCGTCCGCTTGCTCGCGTCCTGCACTGAGCAGGAATTGGAGCTCGTCAACGTGGATGCATTTCCGGGCGCTGAGGAGAAATCTGAGACCTATCTCAAGCTCAATCCCCTCGGCCGTCTACCGATCCTCGAAGACGGCGATGTGATCCTGCGCGATTTGGCGGCGATCCTGATTTATGTCGCGGAAAAAGACGCAAAAGCGCGGTTCATTCCGACCGAGGCCAAAGCGCGTGCCGCCATGTTTGACTGGCTCGGTTTTGCCTGCGGTGATCTCTCCGTTGCGACGCAGGCCCGTGCCGTCGCGTTGCTCGACGCACCAGGCGATGGTGTTGCGCTCCGTGCGCAGGCGCGTGCGCTTTTCCGCGTTTTGGATGATCACCTGACCCGTCAGGCGCTGAGCGGGCAGGGCTATGTGGCCGGTGACACCGCCACACTCGCCGATCTCGCGCTCTTCCCTGCCTTTGCGCTGTCTCGCGATTTCAATCTCGACCATGACGAATTTCCGGCCCTGCGCCTTTGGGCGCGTCGTATGCGGACCCTTCCAGGGTTCATCACGATGCCGGGCATTCCCGACTACCACTAAGGAGCTCCCGTGGATCTTCATCGTCTCGGCCTCGTTTCTTCCCGCGTCCACCATTTCGCTCTGGTGGCGCGTCTCGGGTCCATCCGTCAGGCCGCGCTGACGCTCAATGTCGCACCGTCGTCGATCTCCCGTGCGATCAAGCAGCTTGAAGAAGACCTCGGAACCCCTTTGTTCGAAAGAACAAAACAGAGACTCAAGCTGACGTCGGCAGGTGAATTGCTCGATTATCATATCAAGCAATCCTCTGTTGAGATGAACCGCGCCCTCACGGAAATCGGCGACCTTCAGGGGCTTCGTCGTGGCACGGTGACGGTCGCAGTCATCGAGAGTGCGGCGCGCGGCATCCTGCCTGATGTGCTCGCCGGTTACTGGATTCGCCATCCGGAAATCAGCGTGGATGTGCGGGTTGTCGGTTCTCAGGAAGCCGTCGATCTCGTGCATCAGGGGGAGGCCGATCTGGCGCTCGCCTTTGATGTGCGCGTGCCACGCAATGCACGCAAGCTGAACTCCATCGCCATGCCGCTCGGGGTGCTCGTCCCGCCGGGAAGCGCACTCACCAAACGCGAGGGCAAGCTGCGGAGCTACGACCTCGCAGGCGAACGCGTGATCTTGTCTGATAGCTCTCTGACGCTGGGGAGTTCGGTGGAACAGATGTTCTCCGGCTCCTTTGTGGAGTTCTCCCGCCGCGCGCGCACCAACTCGATCGGGTTGATGATCGACCTCGCGACTCGGGGTCTCGGGACGATTCTGCAGACAAAAATCGGGGTGCAGGCGGAGATCGCCAGAGGGCAACTCGTCTTCATCCCTCTGTCCGATCCGGGGATCGGATTGCGCCGTTTGACCCTCGTGTCACGCCCGAAAGGCGAGGTTTCCGAGGCCGCACAAGCGCTCGCGGACTCGCTTGCCGCCGTCATTGAGGCGATGCGGGACTAGTGTTGCGTTCAGTCGAACATTTCGTTCGAAAATAATCGTCTTTTGGGAACAGTTTTTTCCTGACAGTCTGCATTTAACACGACACACACGCCGGAGAATTTAATATGAAGCAAAGCTCTGTCGACGCCGTGATCCGGGGGCTCAAACGGGCCGGGGTCTCGATTGTTTGCTATTTGCCAGACAGTCTGTTCAAGGAACTCTACCCCGCACTCGACGCCGATCCCGATATTCGCACCATTCAAGTGACGAACGAGGGGGAGGGCGCGGCCATCTGTGGCGGTGTTTTCCTGTCCGGCAAACGTGCGGCGCTCGTGATGGAGAACTCCGGACTGCGGGCCTCGGTCGAACCGCTCGCACGGATGGGCCTAGGGGCCGGTATTCCGGTTTTCATGCTCCTGAGCTATCGCGGCGATATGGGCGAAAACAACTGGTGGGCGGTGCCGCACGGCATCACCATGGAGCCGGTGTTGCAGGCGCTGCGCATTCCCTATGCCGTCGAACGCGAAGAAGACCGCATCGAGCAGGCCATCGTGGATGCCTATGAGCTGGCCTATTCCTCCTACTACCACACGGCTGTGGCCCTGTCCGGGAGCATTGTGCGATGAAACGTTTCGACTGTATGACCAAACTGGCCGCACGCCTGTCCGACGAACTGGTGATCCTGTCGCTCGGGGCCTCTGTGGACGAATGGTATAACGCCGCGCCGCATATGCGGCAGGCATCCCTGTTTCAGCAACAACTCGGCTGTGTGACCCCGCAGGCCTTTGGCCTCGCTGCCGGTCTGCCGGATCGACAGATCGTATCTCTCGACACCGATGGCGGGTTGCTCTTCAACCTCGGTATCCTCGCAACGTTGGGCAACGAGCAGCCGAAGAATCTCTTTGTTGTGGTCTGGGATAACGAGCAATATCAATCCATTGGCGGCCCGAAAACGCATACGGCGTCCGGTCGGGTTGACCTCGCGGGGATTGCGCGCGCCTCTGGCGTGGATCACGCATACACCGCGACCACGCTCGAAGAATTCGACGCGCATTGTGAGGCGGGGCTGAAGTCCGATACGCCCTATGTCGTCGTCGCAAAAGTGTCCGGCACGGTTCAGCCGGAGATCAAGCGCAAGCATTCGGACGGGCGTGAAGACAAATATATCTTTGTGCGCCACGTTGAGAAAACTGAAGGGATCACCATCATGGGCCCTTCCGAGCACAACTGAGGCAGACCATGAAGACCAGCTTCGATTATATCGTGATTGGCTCCGGCACTGGCGGGGCAGCGGTTGCGCGACGCCTGCATGATGCGGGGGCCGAGGTCGCCGTGATTGAGGCTGGTAAGTCTACATTCGGCGTGCCGGAGATTGAGGACCCGTCCCAGTGGTTCGGTCTCCAGACCGGCGCTTGGGATTGGGGGCATCATTACACCACGACCGACCGCATTCTGGGTCGCGATATTCCGATCCCGCGGGGCAAGGGCCTCGGTGGATCGTCTGCGACCAATGCGATGATGTGGTATCGCGGTGTGCCAGAGGATTATGCCCGCTGGGATGCCGTGGCCCCCGGTTGGTCGTGGGAGGACTGCCTTCCGGCCTACAAGGCCTGCGAAACGTGGGAATACGGAGAAACCGCGCTCCGTGGTGGTTCCGGACCTCTCGAAATCACACGTCCCGACCCGCATCACCCGCTCACGCAATCCATGCTGAAGGGTGGCGCAGCCATGGGGCTTCCGGTCGTTGATGACCCCAACGGACCGGAGCCTTTTGGCGTGGGGCTCGCGAATTTCAACATTGATCGGCAGGGGCGGCGGAACACCTCTGCGAACGCCTATCTGGAGCCGATCATCGCGTCGGATCGCCTTAACATCTTCACGAAAACCCTTGCTCTGTCGCTGATTTTTCAGGGTGATAAGGCGACGGGCGTGCGTGTGAGCGGGCCTGACGGCGAATTGGACCTGACCGCGCATTCCGGCGTGGTTCTGGCGGCCGGTGCGCTCGAAACACCGCGCTTGCTCATGCTGTCAGGCATTGGTGCAGAGGCGGAACTGGCGCGTCTCGGTGTGCCGCTCAAGGTCAAGGCTGAGGCCATCGGCCAGAACTTCCAAGACCACCCGCTATTGCGAGCGCTGAACTTCCGCGCCACATCGCCGCTCGGCGCCATGAAGGGCAACGGGGGCGGGACGCTCACCATCTGGAAATCGGATGAGGCGCTGCCGCAGGCTGATTTGCTCGCCTTCCCGATTCAGGGCCGTTCTGCCGTGCCCGCACTTTGGGACCATTACACGCTCGACGGTGACGATGTGTTTGCGGTCGGCCTCGGGGTGATGCGGTCGTTCTCCAAAGGCGAACTGCGGCTCACGAGTGCTGACCCGACCGCGCCGCTCGATATCCAGCCGAACCTCCTCTCTGACCCTCGCGATCTCGCAGCCCTCGTGAGCGGTGTGGAGTTCCTGATGGATATGGTCGCCTCCGAGGGGTTCGACGGCTATTTCAAGGACTACGTGGCCCCGCTGCGCGAAGACGACATCGAGACCTTCGTGCGTCGCTCCTGTTCCACCTTCTTCCACTGTTGTGGCACCGCCCGAATGGGCGCTGCCGATGACGCCCCTGTTTCCCCTCAGTTGGGTGTCAAAGGTGTTCGCGGCCTCTGGGTCGCGGATGCCTCTGTTATTCCTGAAATTCCCGCCTGTCACACCCATGCGCCGGTCACGATGATCGGCGAGCGGGCGGCCACATTCATACTGGAGGACGCATGAGCGACCTGATCCTGACCGCCGAGGCAATCGTCACCATGAACGCGGGGCGCGAGACGCTCACCGATGGGGCGATCCTCGTCAAAGGCGACGCGATTGCAGCCATCGGGCCGAAGGCCGAGATCGTCGCCGCGAACCCAGATGTGAAGGTCAAGGATTTCGGTCGTGCCGTCCTCATGCCGGGTCTGATCAACGCCCACGCCCACTCCGGTTTCCTGCGCGGCACGGCGGAACACCTGCCGGTCTGGGACTGGCTCACGCAGCACATCAATCCGATGCACCGCGTGCTCCTGCCCGAAGAGGCCGAGGCGGCAAGCTATCTCGCCTATGCCGAGAGCCTTTTGGGCGGGACAACCACCATCGTCGACATGTGGCGGCACATGGACGGTTCTGCGCGCGCGGCTGAGGTGCTCGGCAACCGCCTGATCGCCGTGCCCTATGTGGGTGAGCATCCGGATTACGACTATTTCGACACGCTCGACATGAACGAAGGCATGATCGACCGCTGGAACGGCAAGGCGCAGGGCCGCGTCAATGTCTGGGTCGGGCTCGAGCATCTGTTCTACGCGGACGAAAAGGGCCAACAACGCGCCATTGATATGTCCAAACAATACGGCGTGCCGTTCCACACCCATTGCTCCGAGGCTGAAATCGAACTCGCCGAGTTCCAGACGCGCTATGGCAAGAAACCGATGGAAGTGTTCCGCGATCTCGGGTTCTTCGAGACACCGCTCGCCATGTTCGCGCACGCGGTCTGGTTCTCGCCGGAAGAGGTGGAGATGGTCGCGGAGTATAACGTCTCTGTCGCCCACAACCCCGTGTCGAACATGAAGCTCGCTTCGGGAATTGCCCCGATCAAGGAAATGCTCGCCGCCGGTGTGCCGGTCGGCATCGGCACGGACGGTGAGAAGGAAAACAACAACTTCGACATGTTCGAAGAGATGAAAACCGCTTCCCTCAAAGGCAAACTGCGTGAACTCGATGCGGCGGCGATGGACAGCTGGAGCGTGTTGGAAATGGCGACCTGCCTCGGCGCGAAGGCGGTTGGTCTCGATGAGGTCACAGGCTCGCTCGAAGTGGGCAAGAAGGCCGATATCATCGCCGTTGATGGCAAAAGCCCGCGGATGACGCCGTTCTTCCCCGATGGCCGCTGGTTCAACCTGCAACACAACCTCGTCCACGCCGTGCGCGGCAGTGACGTGCGCATGACCATGGTGAACGGTGAGATTTGCGTGGATGAAGGCAAGCTGGTTTCCGGCGACATGGCCGAGATCATCGACCGTATCACCCGCCTCGCGCCGGGGCATTTCGCGCGTCGTCAGACGTGGCTCGACGCCAATGGCGGCGGCACGGCACAGTGGACAGACTGAGGAGACACTGACAATGGCTGGCACCCTCGATCCTGTGGCTCTCAATGACTGGTATGCGGTCGCGACGTTGACCGATCTGGACAGGGCCGAAGAGACCAAACTCCTCGGTCATCCGATCACCGTGGGACCGGGAAAACAGGTGACACAGGACGGAAAAAGCCTCCCTGTACGCGAAAAGTTCGGGGTGCTCTGGACGACGCTCGGCACGCCTAACAAAGAGATCTTCAACATAGAAGAGAGCGAGGAAGAGGGCCGTCGCTTTGTCCCCTGTGGATGGGTGAAAATGCGCGCCTCTGGCCTGCGCGTCGTCGAGAACTTTCTCGATATGGCTCATTTCCCGTTCGTTCACACGGATATCCTCGGGTCCGAGCCGCACACAGAGGTTCTGGGTTACAAGTCCGAAATCCGTCACGATGTGGATGAGGTCTGGGCGACCAACTGCAAGTTCTTTCAGCCACAAATGACGAGCACTCGTCCGGACGGCGAATTCGCGCAGCTCACCTACCGTGTGCCGTCGCCTTATGTCGTGATGCTCTACCGCGTCGTGCCAGACACGGACGGGGTGCAGGACGCGATTGCACTGTTCATTCACCCGATCGAGGAAGATTTGGTGCGCGCCATTCCGGTGATGTATCTCACGGACCAGACCGCGACGCACACGCAACTCCTGCGGTTCGAGCAGGTGATCTTCCTACAGGACCGGATCATTGTGGAAAACCAGCGTCCGCTTTTGTTGCCGCTTGAGGCCCGCGCCGAAATTCCGACCCGTGCAGATAGCTCTTCCGTCGCCTATCGCCGCTGGCTCAAACAAAAGGGTCTGACCTACGGGACGACAACACCGGAGGCCGCATGAAAATCTCCCGCCCCGAGAGTTTGGATGACGCTCTTTCGCTCATTGCGGACGGGGGTGTCGCTGTCGCTGGCGGGTCCGGCTTTCAACTGGACTTCTCTCAGGGCGTCCCCGCGCCGGAGCACTACGTCCGTATCGGGCATTTGATCCCGACCGGGATTGAGGGCTGTACCATCGGGGCGGGAACGCCACTCGAAGACATCCGGCACGCGGGTATTCCGCTTCTCTCTGAGGCGTGCGCTACAGTTGGGGCGCCCAATGTCCGGCGACTCGCGACGCTTGGCGGAAACCTCGCGTGGGGGAAGGGGTGTCTCATCCCCGCTCTGATCGCGCTTGATGCGCAGGTGGAGACGACGGCGGGGCGCGTGCCCGTCCTCGACTATCTCGCCGCGCCCTCAGGGATTGTTCTGTCCGTCTGCATCCGCCCGCTTGCCCATGCGTTCTGGCGGAAGGTTGGCCTGCGTCAGGCCTTCACCGCTTCTATCATCTCCTCTGCGGGCACGCTTCTCGTGCTGGAGGATCAAATCGCCAACGTCCGCCTTGCGGTGGGGGGCGGTGCTACACCCCCGCAGCGTCTCTCGGGTGTTGAAAACTGGCTGATGGGGCAAAGCATTTGGGATGTTGATCCCGATGACCTCAAAGCCCGCATCGAATCTGAGATCACCGCGCCCGATTGCGCGTTTCGGACATCCAATTATCGCAAACGCGTCGCTGCTGCGGCGCTCACGGCGGGGATGTTGGGACATGTGGAGAAGGCTCCCACGTCTGCAATCACGCGCCCCGCCGCAACACCTGCGCCCGATCTGACCGAACTCTCCCGCGCCGATGGCGGCAACCGCTGGCACACCCGACCCGACATGCCCGCGAAAATTCGTGGCGCGTTGGAATATCTCACGGACAAACGCGGTGATGACATGCTCGTCGGTCGCATCCTCCGTGCAGGTCGTGCTCATGCTAAAATCCTCTCGATTGACACGTCCAAGGCGGAGGCGCTCGAGGGTGTCAAAGCCGTCGTCACCCATCGCGACATCGACGGGCTGAACGGTTTCGGCATCGTGTTTCAGGACCAGCCCGCGCTGTGCTCTGACAAAGTGCGCTACACAGGCGATCCGGTCGCCGCTGTCGCCGCCGTGGATGGGGAAACCGCCGAGAAAGCGCTCTCTCTGATCAAGGTGGACTATGAAGACCTCCCCGTCGTCGATAGCGTCGAAGGCGCGCTCGCGGAGGGCGCTGTGCAGGTGCATGAGAGCGGCAACCTCGTCACCGAAGTTATTCACGACAAAGGCGATTTGGCTGACGGATGGGCGAAGGCCGTTCATATCGTCGAAGACACCTACGTCACCCCGCGACAGATGCACGGGTTCATGGAGACTGAGGGCGGGTGGGCCGCGCCTGAGGGTGATGGCCTGCTCATGTGTGCAGGCGGTCAGCATGGCGCGCGTGACAGGCTCCAACTCTCCCGCATTCTCGACTTGCCTGAAGACCAATTGCGCATTGTCACTTCCCCTACGGGCGGGGCCTTTGGCGGCAAAGACGAGTTGACCGTCCAACCCGCACTCGCGCTCTTGGCCCGCAAATCCGGATCCCCCGTGCGTTTGCATCTGTCGCGCGCGGAGAGTGTTCAGGCGGGCACCAAGCGCAATCCCATGTGGCTCAAGATGAAAACCGGCTGCGACGCCGAGGGTCGGATTGTGGCCCAAGAGGTGGACGTCCTCGCTGACTCTGGCGCCTATGCGTCGCTTTCGCCCGGTGTCTTGGAAACCGCTATGGAGCATGTGGTCGGCCCGTATCAGGTCGCCAACTTTCACGCGCGGGGACGTCTGGCCTACACCAACAACGGGGCCGGTGGCGCTTTCCGTGGCTTTGGTGCGAACCAGATGACCTTTGCGATTGAGTGCCAGATCGACCGCCTCGCGGAACTGACCGGCCTCGACCCGATCGAAATCCGCCGCCGCAATCTCCGCACACCCGGTAGCCCCGGTGTGCTCGGTCAGAGGGTCGCGCCCTCTGAGCGCCTTGTTGAAATGCTCGATGCCTCCGGTGCGTCGCCGCTCTGGACCCCGTTCGAGGTTGGCCCCGATGAGATCGCGGGCGTTGGCATGGCGCTCAATTACCAAGGCAACGGCTTGGGCACGATCCCCGAGGATCAAGCCGATTTCGCGCTCGCGCTCAAGGATGGCAAGATCGTCGCGCTGTGCGGTCTCGACGAGATCGGGCAGGGGATGATTGCCTCCCTGCACGCGGCTGTGTCGGCCAAGCTCGGATGTGGCCGCGATGACGTCGTCGCTGTGTTCGGCGATACCAAAGCCGCTCCCGACAGCGGATCCACAACGGCGTCGCGTGGCGGCTATGTGGTCTGGCGTGGGGTCGAAGAGACGGCACCCGCACTTGAGGCCGCGATCTTGGAGCGCGCCTCTGCGCGCCTTGGACGTCCTGTCGAGGAGCTAAAGATCGTCCCCGGCGGGATCGGCGATGCGCTTGCAAACACCGGCGCACCCATCCTCTCCTTCGCGGAGTTGGGCGACATAGACCCGATCCAAGAGCATTACGCATTCCCGAAGACCGAATACACAAAAGGCAACGCTCGCTTCATTTTCGCTTTCGGGGCAACCCTCGCGCGGGTCGCCGTGAACCGCGTGACGGGCTTTGTGCGGATCGTGGACCTTGAAATGCATACGGCGGCGGGGCCAGTGATCGATATGGCCTCCTACCTCGGGCAGATGGAAGGCGGTCTGGTGCAGGGCGTCGGCTTTACGCTTACCGAAGACATGCCGATGCGGGACGGGAATCCATTGGCCAAGAACTTTGATACCTACATGATGCCGACTGTGCGCGATGTGCCGAAAGCCATGCGTGTGACAGCGCATGAGGGTCTAGATGACGGCGATCCGTTCGGACCGCGCGGGGCAGGGGAATTGGGCATTGGTGCTGCAACGCCCGCGATTGCGAATGCCGTTGCGGATGCGCTCGGGAAATGGCCCGTTGTGACCCCATTCCCGCAGGAGACGATCCTCGATCTGATGGAGGGTGCGCAATGATCCGCTTTTCTCTCAATGGCACACCGGCGGAGATTGCGCCGGATGCAATGCTCCTCACCCATTTGCGCGAAGCACTCGGCGCGACGGACACAAAAGTCGGCTGCGAGATCGGCCGCTGCGGTGCCTGCACCATCCTCCACAATGGCGCGCCGATGAATGCTTGTCTCCTCATGGGATGGCAGGTGGAAGGCGCTGAAATCACGACGATCGCGGGGATTGCTTCCGTGCCCGCCGGTGAGGTCCTCGTCCGTGCGATGGAGATCGAGAACGGCTTTCAATGCGGCTACTGCGCGCCCGGTGTGATGATGAGCCTCGTGGGCCTTCTCTCCCGCGACGCCGCACCCTCGGACGACATGATCGAGGAAGCCCTCGAAGGCAACATTTGCCGCTGCACCGGCTATCATTCTATCCTGCGGGGGGCCAAGCTCGCGCGGGACATGCTCAAGGAAACGACCGAATGACCATCCAACTCAAAGCGCACGCCCCGAAAACAGAAGGCGCAAAAGCATTCCTGAAACGTGAGGTTCAGCCTGTCTGGATCGGCGGCGAATGGCAGGTCCTGCCAGAGAGTTTCGAGAGCCACGATCCGGCGACGGGGGAACTCCTCACGCGTCTGTCGCGCGCGGGGCAGGCGGAGGCCGACTATGCCGTCGATGCCGCCGCCCGTGCGCTCGCCTCGCCCGAGTGGGCGCAGATGTTGCCCGCGACGCGTCAGGCGCTCTTGTGGAAGATCGCGGATTTGATTGAGACGCACGCCGATGAGCTCGCAGAACTTGAAAGCCTCGATCAGGGCAAGACCTATGCGACTGCGCGCTTCGGTGAGTTGAACGGCGCGATTTCGCAATTCCGCTATTACGCGGGCTATGCCACGAAACTCGGTGGTCAGACGATCACGCCGTCCATCGGCTACGCGCCGGAGGGCAAACAAGTCATGGCCTACACGCGCCGCGAGCCTGTGGGCGTGGTTGCTGCGATTGTGCCGTGGAACTCTCCGCTTTTGATGGCCGCGATGAAGCTCGCCCCCGCGCTCTGTGCGGGCTGCACGGTGATTTTGAAACCGGCGGAGGAAACATCCCTCACCGCCGTGCGTCTGTGCGAGTTGATCGAAGAGGCCGGCGTGCCTGCGGGCGTCGTGAACCTCTTGACCGGCTTCGGCCATGAGGTCGGTGAGGCGCTCGGCACGCATTCCGGCGTCGCGAAAGTGGCCTTTACCGGCTCGACCGAGATCGGGCGTCATCTGCTCGGGTCAGCTCAGGGCAATCTCAAGAAACTCACGCTCGAACTCGGCGGGAAATCTCCGGCGATTGTGATGGATGATGCGGACCTGTCGCTCGCCGTGCCGGGTGTCGCGCGGGGTATCTTTGCGAACTCCGGTCAGGTCTGTGTGGCGTCCTCCCGTGTCTATGTGCACCGCAATATCTACGACGCCTTTGCGGAAAAGTTCGCAGCCGCAGCCGGAAATTTCCGTCTCGGACATGGCCTCGACCCAGAGAGCGACCTTGGCCCGCTCGTGAACCCGAAACACGCGGCCCGCGTGGCCGGGATCGTTGAGGGTGGTCGCGCCGACGGGGCGGAGTTGCTGGCCGGTGGCGTGCTCGATGAGGAGCATCCGGCCTTCTACAGCCCGACGGTGCTCTCCCATGTGCGCCCCGATATGACGCTCATGCGCGAAGAGATTTTCGGCCCGGTGACCACGCTCACCCCGTTCGATCACGCCGATGAAGTGATCGCGATGGCTAACGACACGGAATACGGCCTCGCGGCGTCCGTTTGGACAGAGAGCCTGTCTTCTGCGCACCGCCTGTCGGCCGCCGTGCATGCGGGGACGGTTTGGGTCAACTGCCACAGCTACTTCTCCCCCGAACTGCCCAAAGGCGGCATGAAGGCGTCCGGCTGGGGCGTGGAGAATGGCGCGCTTGGCCTCGACAATTATCTCGAAAACAAGACCGTCTGCATGGTGATCTGATCTCTTCGTGATGCATCTTTATGCGTTGGCGGGCAATGTGGCGGTCTGCGCCGCTGTCGCACTGGAAGCGGGTGCAGATATGCGCATAAATGGGTCGTAAGTGTTGACCATTAAGACCGAGAGCCAGCCGCATGTTTCGCCCGCCACGGGATTATGTTTACCTTGATGCCGTCGCGACAGCGGGTTCCATCCGCAAAGCGGCGGCACGGCTCCATGTCGCCTCCACCTCCTTGAATCGCAAAATCCTCGAAATCGAGGAAGAACTCGGGATGCCGATGTTCGAACGTCTCCCGCGCGGCGTGCGATTGACCTCGGCGGGGGAGGTGATCCTCACGGCGATCCGGCGCAATATTTCGGATGTCGAGACCGCCAACGCGCAAATCCAGCAGTTGCGTGGTCTTGTGCGCGGCAATGTGTCGATTGCGGTCGCGCACTCGGTTGCCAATGACTTTATTCAGGACGCGGTGACGAGTTTTCAGGAACATCATCCGGGCGTGCATTTCAAACTCCTTGTCGGCGCTACGAGCGACCTGGTGCGGGCGCTGATGAGTGACGAGACCGACCTCCTGCTCGCGCATGATCCGGCGCCCAACAAGGAACTTGAAGAGATCGCCGTCGTGCCGCAGCCGCTCTTTGCGATGATGCGGCCCGACCATCCGCTCGCGCAGCGGAGCAAGCTGCGCCTGAGCGATTGCGAACCGTTTCCCCTTGCCATGGGGCCGAAATCTTTCGGTGGGCGCGGGCTTTTGGAGGCGGTGATTACACGTCACAGGCTGTCGCTGAACGTCGTTTTGGAGGCCAACACGATCAACGCACTGAAAGCCTACGTAAAGCGAACCGATGCAATTTGCTTCCAGTTCGAGGTGGGGACACGGGAGGAAGTGGCCTCCGGTGCGCTCAAGGCAATCCCGCTCGCTGACCCTGAATTGCGGGGCGGTCGATTGGTGTTTGCCGCAAGAAAAGACCGGAATTTGCCGCTTCCGACCATGAGTTTTATCGAAACGGTAAAGCAAGCGATGGCTCAGATATGACATACGTTAACATCTGAGTGCACACATTTTGCTCTCACCTATGGAGAAATTTGGTTCTATCCGCACCGCAGCATTTCGCTCAAGACTGTTCTCGAAAGAACAAGAAAAGAGTGCTCACGTGCAAGCTAAGGTCTACAGACTCTCCATGGCGCATCCCGGTGATCTCACCGCGCTGGCGACACTGCTCGCCACCGGCGAAATCGAAGCGCAAGAGATTGTCGCTGTGATCGGAAAGACAGAAGGCAACGGTGGTGTGAACGATTTCACACGCGGATTCTTTACGGATCGGTTGATGACGTTGCTGTCGAACTATCTCGATGACTCCCCCGAAAAGATTGCACGCACTGTGCCCTGCATTTTGTCCGGCGGAACCGAGGGCGTGCTGTCGCCGCATTATGCGGTCCTTTGCCGCTCCAAGGTCGGTGGAGAGAAACGCGAGAACGAGTCCGCGCTGGCTATTGGCGCGACCTGTTCCGAGGATATGCCGTTTGAATTCGTTGGCACCGTGGAACATGCACGGATCGTCGCCGAAACGGTCAAAGCCGCGATGGCCGACGCAGGGATCACCGATCCGGCGGACCTTCATTTCGTACAGGTGAAAGCACCATGTTTGACGTCCGACAGGATCGCAGAGTTGCGTGAGGCGGGCAAACCTGTTCCTGCGCCGACGGCCTCGGCCTCCATGGCGCGGGCGCGAGCCGCAGGGGCTCTCGGCGTGGCTCTGGCAACCGGTGAAATTGACGAGGCGAGCCTTTGTGATGAGGCGTTTCTCAAGGATTTCAACCTGTTCAGCACCTGCGCGAGCATTTCTTCCGGTGTCGAAGTGCTCTGTAACGAAGTCGTCGTTTTGGGCATGAGCTCGTCCTGGGGTGGCCCGCTGCGTATTGCGCATCGCGCAATGGAAGACGCGCTCGACGTGACCGCAGTGCGAGACGTGTTCTCCGATCTCGGGTTCACCAACGGCATTCAGATTTCCGAGGCCGACCGTGAGCGCCTCAAAGCCATTTTCGTGAAATGTGAGCCGGATCAGTCGGGTTTCATCCACGGTGCGCGTCACACGATGCTCAACGACACGGACATCGATCCCCAACGCCACATTCGCGGCGCTGTCGGCGGTCTCGTGGCAGGCGTCTCCGGCGATACGCGGATTTTCGTGTCAGGCGGGGCCGAACATCAGGGGCCGTTTGGCGGAGGATTGATCGCTGTGATCGCGGAGGCTCCGGCAGTCGAGCAAACAGAAGGACAAGAGGCATGAAGATCGCAATCATCGGAGCCGGCGTCGCAGGCAGCATTTTCGCCAAGGGTCTCGCGAATACTCCCGGGATCGAAGTGCACTGTTTCGAACGGATCGCCCCCGGTGAACACGCGGAATCCGGCACGGGTCTGAATATTGGTCCGAACGCCGTTCAGGCGCTGCAGGCGACCGATCCGGAGCTCGCGCAGAAGATCACCGATGTGTCCTTTGCGTGGAGCGGCTGGCGCGTGTCCACGATGGGCGGGCAGGAGCTTTTTAATCTCAAGCTCAAAGATATTGCGCCCGTTGAGGGATGGCGTCTTCGCTGGGCCGAATTGTATCGTGTTTTGCGCGAGGCGGCAGGTGAGGCGATCCGCTACAACTGCACCATTGATGCGATCACGCCGAAAGAGGACGGCACTGGGCGGCTCGATGTCGCGTTCACGGAAAACGGTGAGGCAAAGACGCTCGCGGATGTCGATCTTCTCGTGGCTGCCGATGGTCGCTTCTCCCAAGTGCGCACGCAATTCCGCGGGCCCGTCAATGCGCGTCAGGTGGGCGTCGGCATTTTCCGCCTGCTGGTCCCGAACACGAGCAACGGTCTCATCGAAGACTACGAACAGTGGTTCAACGGGCCGAACCGTCTCCTCGGCTACCGCGTGCCGGATGACAGCATCTACATGTCCGGTACCTTCCCGATCCCCGTCGGCGGTGACATTCCGGACGAGATGAAAACGCGTGAAGCGCTGCGTCTGGCCTACACCCCCACAGATGGCAAGCTGAGTGCGCAGGGTGAATGGCTCGTTGATCTTGTGACCGATGAAAACGTCGATCTGCACTGGGCGCGTCTACAGGAAAGCCCGCTATGTCTGCGTGAGGAGAACGTCAACATTCTCTATCTCGGCGACAGCTCCAACGGCATGGTGCCGACGCTGGGCCAAGGCGCGACACAAGCCGTCGAGAGCACCTGCGCCGCCCTCGATATCGTCAAAAAATTTGCCGCCGTCGGTCAATACGATCCGGCGCTCTGGCTCGACACCATCACCAAGGCCCGTCAGGACCGCCTGCGCTTCGTGATGGATTTTTCGCTTGAGGCAAGTGACACGCTGTTGGCGGGGTCCGATCCGGTATCGGGCACGCTCAAGAAGACAGAGGCCCCGTTCCAAGCCAAACTGTCCCAACTTTACAATGACTTCGCCGTCCCGACCGGCCTTTTAGAAGAGGTCTGACGGCAATGAATAAGACCACGCACAATAAAGAATAAGACCATCCAACAGGAGTCCTCCCCTATGACTGACACCCGCCGTAAATTCCTCTCGACCCTGAGCCATCTCGGCCTCGGTCTCGCACTCTCCACCACCGTCGCTTTTTCCGCTGCTGCCGCAGACAAAGTGAAAGTCGGCGTCTTCGTCGCAAGCTCCGCTCTGCCGTACTACGTCGGCGTCGAGCGCGGCTATTTCGCTGACGCCGACATTGAAGTCGAACCGGTCTTCATCGGCACGCACCCGCTCATCGTGCAGGCGATGGTCAGCGGCGATATTGATGCGGCGTCGAACCTCGTGACCCTCGAAGGTGCGAACATCAATGCGCTGCGTCCGGGCACGATGGAATTCATCGCGCTCTACGGTCAGAACAGCGAATACGTCATGGAGCAGTTCGTCGTGAAGCCGGACAGCACCGCCGAAACCATCGCGGATCTCAAGGGCGCGAACCTTTTCTCCGCGCCTGGCCCGGCCAACCTCGGTGCCGCCAAAGCGTCGCTCATCGCCTCCGGCCTCGGCGAAGATGAGTTCGCCATCCAAGAACAGGGCATGGGCAACCACATCGGCGCCATGCAAAGCGGCAACTTTGACGGTGGGTTCACCCTCGAAGCGCTCGCGTCCATCATGGTGGACAAAGGCATCGCGAAACGTCTGGAAACCGGCGTGATCGCGAAATACCTGATGAAAGACGAGACCGCCGAAGCATACGCTGCAGGTGCTGCGATCTCCGGTGAAATGATCGAAGAGCGTCCCGAGGTTGCCGCCCGCTTTGCCGAAGCTTGGGCCAAGGCCGTTAAAGACGCGAACGAAGATCCGAGTGCCCGTGATCTCCTCAGCGGCATGAAAGTGCCGGAAAACCTGACCGCGACTGTGCCGCTCGCACACTTCACCATGGTCTCTGACATGACCGAAGAAGAAATCGCGGAATTCCAAACCTTTATCGACATCGGTGTTGATCTCGGTGTGGTCGCCAAACCGATCGCAGCAGCAGACGTCACGGAGTCGATGTGAACTTGCCCCATCGTGTTCCCCCCCTGGATGAGGGCAACCCAGTGACGGCCTCTGCGACCCTTTCGGCAGATACCGTCACGCCAACTGAACCCGCAGGTGATCTCAGTGATCGCCTGCGGTGGTTCGCACCCGGGACGCATATTACCATCCGTGGTCTGACGAAAACCTTCGCGGACGGCACGGTTCTCTACAAAGATTTCGATCTGGATTTGCCGCGCGGCAAGGTGGTCTCGATCTTCGGCCCGAACGGCTGTGGCAAGAGCACGCTGATCAACATGATTTCCGGCATTATGGACTATGACGCGGGCCAGATCCTGTTCGATGGAAAAACCGCGCGTGAGACGAAGATCGGCTACGTGTTCCAGAACTACCGCGAGGCTGGGTTCCCGTGGCTGCGCGCCATCGACAATATCCGCTATCCGCTCAAGTTCTTGAAGCTGTCCAAAGCCGAGCAAGACGCGCGGATTGAGAAACTGTTGGCGAGCTTCAATGTCTCCATCGATCTCAACCGCTTTCCCTACGAACTGTCGGGCGGTCAACAACAGCTTGTCTCCATCATGCGGGCGCTCGTGATCGAACCCGAGGTGCTGTTCCTCGACGAGCCGTTCTCTGCGCTCGATTACGAGATGACCCTGTTTTTGCGCGACAAATTGCAGTCGGTTCTGACAGATATGGAAATCACGACGCTTCTCGTGTCGCATGACCTTGATGAGGCCGTGGAACTCGCCGACGAGGTTCTGCTTCTCACGCGTAAACCCACCTCTGTCGCCGCGCGCATTCCGTTCGACGCCCCGCGTCCGCGCAATGCCGAGACGACCGTGACGCCGGAATTCATCGACGTGAAAACCCGCTCTCTCGAAATCTTCCAAAGGGAGGTGCGCAAGCCATGAGCAATCTGACAAAAGTGCTGTCCAAAATGCGCTGGCTTCAGCCCGTCGTCGGTGCAGTCGCCCTGATCCTGATCTGGGCCTTCGCCAATTTCGCCGAACTCGTCGATCCCGTGCTGCTTCCATCGCCGCTCCAGTCGTGGAACGCGTTTGTGGAGGGGATGACCGAGGGCACTTTGGGCCATGACTTCTACCGAACGATCTTCCGCACGATGCTGTCGTTCATTATTGCGACCATCATCGCCGTGCCCTGTGGGGTAGCGCTCGGGTCGTCGGACAAGCTCTACCGCTCCGTCGAATTCCTGATCGACTTCTTCCGCTCAACACCGGCCTCCGCGATGTTCCCGCTGTTCCTCGTGTTCTTCGGGATTGGTGAAGAGGCGAAGATCGCAGTCGCGGCCTTTGGCGCCGCACTAATCATTCTGTTCAACACCGCCTATGGCGTCATGAACGCCCGCCAACTCCGCCAACTTGCTGCGCGAGTGATGGGGGCGTCGAAAATGCGCATTCTTTGGGACGTGACGATCTGGGAGTCGCTGCCGCAGACCTTCATCGGCTTGCGCTCCGGCGTGTCCATGGCGCTCGTGATTGTCATTGTGGCCGAGATGTTCATCGGCTCGTCTGATGGCCTCGGTAAACGGATCATCGATGCGCAGATGATTTTCAACATGCCGGAAATGTATGCCTCGATCTTCGCGGCTGGGGCCTTGGGCTATGTGATGAACCTCTTGTTCACTCTGATCGAAGGCCGATTTGTCCATTGGGGCGGGAAGTGATCGCGATGAAGGTTGGTGTTTATAAACTCCCGATGGCGTCGCCTGCGGATGCAAGTGCTCTTGAGGCCCTGATCGCGGACGGCACGATTGATCCCGCGACCGTCGTGGCCCTGATCGGCAAGACCGAGGGCAACGGCGGGGCGAATGACTTCACCCGCGCGCTTGCCACGATGTGTTTTGCGCAGGTTTTGGCGGCGGCCCGTGGCACGACGCCCGAGGCCGTTCAGGAGGAGGTCGCCTTTGTGTGGTCCGGCGGGACGGAGGGCGTTCTGTCGCCCCACGCCGCGCTCTTTACACGCGAAGAAGGCGACGGGCAGGGGGATGACGGTCGCCTCGCGCTCGGTCTGTCGATGTCGCCTGACCTCGCACCCGAAGAGATCGGCCGCATGGCGCATGTGGAGGCTGTGAAAGCGGCAACAGAATGCGCCTTGGCTGATGCGGGGATCACGGACCCTTCTGATGTGCACTACGTGCAGGTCAAAGGCCCGCTCCTCACGCCTGCACGGATTTCGGATGCGGCGTCGCGGGGGGTGTCCGTCGTGACCGAAGACCCGAACGGGTCCAAAGCCTACGCCCGTGGCGCGATGGCGCTCGGCGTGGCTCTGGCTCTCGGGGAAGTGACGGAGGAGATTGACGACGCAGCGATTGCGAAACGTCTCGACCTCTATTCCGCCGTTGCTTCGACCTCTGCGGGAGGTGAGTTGACCAAGTGCGAAGTCCTGCTCTTTGGCAATTCCAAAGATGCATCAGGATCGTTCCGCATCGGGCATTCTATTCTGTCCGACGCCATCGACGCGGGTGCCGTGGGGGACGCGATTGCGGACGCGGGCGGCGAACCTGTCGCGGTGTTTGCAAAAGCTGAGGCCTCCGCGACCCTGCGCGGGCGTCGCACGACGATGCTCTCCGACGCCGATATCAATTACGAACGCCACGCGCGCGCCGCTGTGGGTGGGGTGATTGCTTCTGTCACGGGGGATCCGGCGATCTTTCTCTCGGGCGGGACTGAGCACCAATGTGCCCCCGGTGCAGCGCCGATTGCCGTCATCGCAAAGGTTTGACGGATGGCGGAGCTTTGGAGCCTCTCTGCGCACTCTCTTGTTGAGGGCTATTCCAACGGGACATTCACCCCCGTAGATGCCCTCAAAAGCGTGCTCGCGCGCTGTGATGCGATCAATCCTACGATCAACGCCGTGATCGCCCGCGATGATGCGGCGTCGATTGCGATGGCTGAGGCGAGCGCTGCGCGGTGGGCCGAGGGCAAGCCCCTCTCGCCGCTAGACGGTGTTCCGATCAGCATCAAGGACAATCTCCTGATGGCGGGTCTGCCCGCCACTTGGGGCTCGCGCGGTCTCAAAGACTATATGCCCGAGACGGATGAAGTGCCGGTCGCACGACTGCGCGCGGGCGGGGCGGTTCTCTTTGCGAAGACCAACGTCCCCGAACTCACCGTGCAGGGTTACACCGACAACCTCGTCTTCGGCGCGACGGGCCTGCCGTTCGCGCCAGATCTGACCCCCGGTGGCTCCAGCGGCGGCGCGGCCTCTGCTGTGGCTGCTGGGATCGGGCCACTGGCGCTTTGCACAGATGGGGGCGGGTCTATCCGTCGTCCGTCGGCACATGCGGGGCTGTTCGGATTTAAACCCGGATCGGGTTCCGTCCCGCGCGGGGCCGGATTTCCGGCCATTCTCGGTGCGTTTGAGGTCGTCGGTCCCATAGGGCGTGACGCGCGAGATGTCGAGACGATGTATCACTGGCTCGCGGGGAGTGAGCCAGACACAGCGGACGTTCCAAAAGCGCGCGTGCTCTATGCCCGCCATTTCTCGAACCAACCGGTCGATCCGGATATTCTCCGCGCGTCTGATCAGGCGGTGAAGCTGTTGGAAGCGCTCGGTCATGAGGTCGTCACCGTAGAGAGTTTCGACGCAACCGCGCAGACTGACAGCATCTGGCCCGTGATCAGCACTGCCGGCGTCGCGTGGATGGCGGAGCATGATCCACGCATCGGTGGCGCGATGGGAGAGGCGGTCTCCGGCATGGCCGAGGCCGGTCGCAAGCTCTCGGCCCGCGATTATTCGGGTGCCTTGGTCGGGATCGAAGAGATGCGGCTGCGCTACACAGCGGCCCTGGACGGGTTCGATGTCCTGATGACACCGGCGATTGCCGCGTTTTCATGGCCGAAGTCGGAGAGCCATCCAGAGACCATCGACGGCAAACCGGTCGGACCGCGCGGGCATGCGGTGTTTACGGCTTTTGCGAATGCTCTTGGCCTGCCTGCGATCACCTTACCCATTGCGGCGGCCAAGGGAGTTTTGCCGTGCGGTGTGCAACTCGTCGGAGCGACAGGATCAGAAAGTGCGCTCCTGAAAATCGGGCGAGAATGGACCGTCTGAGCGGAACAGGCAGGAGCATAACGGAGGCAAAATGCGGTTTCTGAGGCGGATCGGGGTTGATACCTATATGCTCTTGCTGATCTCGATGGTCGGTCTCGGCATTGTGTTCCCTGCTTCAGGTGTGGCTGCCACGGGTTTGAAATTTTTGACATTTTGGGCCGTGGCGCTGCTATTCTTCCTCTATGGCGCAAAGCTCGATCCGCAGTCGATGCGTGCGGGATTACTGAACTGGCGGCTTCAGGGGCTGACACTTCTCGCGACCTATCTGATGTTGCCGCTGATCGGTGTGACTTTGGCGGCGGTTTTCGGGCCACTCTTGGGTGTGACCGTCACGCTCGGGCTTTTGTTCCTGTCCGTGCTCCCATCCACCGTTCAGTCCTCCATCGCGTTCACGTCGATCTCTGGCGGCAACGTGCCCGCTGCGATCTGTGCTGCCTCGACGTCCAACATCCTCGGGGTGTTCCTGACGCCGCTCTTGATGGCGGTCCTGATGCATCAGGGCGGTGGTGGCCTGCGTCTTGACGCCGTGATCAAGATCGGAACCCAAATCCTCGCGCCCTTTGTCGTCGGACAACTCGTCCGGCCTTTCATCGGCGCGTTTGTCCTGCGTCATCGCACCGCGACAATGGTCGTGGATCGCGGATCAATCCTCATGATCGTCTATTCCGCGTTCAGTGCGGGCACGGTCGGGGGGCTCTGGTCCGCCATTCCCGTGAGTAGCCTCCTGAGCCTCTTTGGTGTTGTCTGGCTTTTCCTCGCGATCAACCTTCTGCTCATGCCGTTCGCGGGGCGAGTCTTGGGGCTTGTCTACGAGGACCGCACAGTGGTGCTCTATGTCGGCGCCACGAAAAGCCTCGCCTCCGGTCTTCCAATCGCCGCCGCGCTTTTCGATCCTGAGATGGTCGGGGCCATCGTATTGCCTGTGATGATCTATCACATGAGCCAGTTGCTCGTGTGTGCCTTCATTGCACAGCGATTGGCGCAGTCGAACAGCCACCGTGTGATCATCTGAGGCGATGCGCCCCTCAGACGTCATTCAGAATGTCATCGAGCGTGTTTTCAACGACTTGCGGCGTTAGGATGTGGAGGAAGTGCCCTGCATTTTCCACCATAATCACGCGCCGTTTCTTGGTCCCTGTGAGCCGCTTCATGAGATAGGTCGCGTTCTCCGGCGGCACGAGCGTGTCGTGAAGGCCTTGCAGGATCGAGACGGGCGCCTCGATATGCTCCATCCGCTCTCCGAGGAGATCGAGTTCCTCGCGCAGCGTCAAAAGCTCTGTATTCGAGTGGATCAGATGTTGCGGGAGAAGGCGTTTGACCCACGGCGTGTGAGCAATGCGCTGCAGGATATGGACCTTCTCCAACGCCGGATCGGCCGCTGCCCCCACGAGGACGACGCCATTCACGAGATCAGGATGATCGGCCGCCAGTCGGAGCGCGACGGGACCACCAAAGGACGACCCGACCAATACCGTTGGCCGGTTCCGCTCCGCAATCAGCCGTGCAATCGCCGCGGCCTGGTCCGAGAGTTGACGGTAGGGGCGATGCGGATCACTGCCGCCAAACCCGGGGCGGTCGACGGCAATGCGCGTCTGGCTCTCGGGCGTGACTGACAGAAAATGCGACCAGTCGGAGGCCTGTCCGGGGGAGCCGTGGATAAAGAGCACCGATTGCGTCGTTCCATCACCCGCGAACGTGTAGCGCAGGTCCGGTTGGTCTGCATGCGCAGGAAGGAGGCCGTTTTCGGGCCGGATGAGACCCTTCGTGACGGGAGAAAGACCGACATCGGTCACCGCCTGAAACCGTTCCCGCAGGGAATGAAATGTCTGACCGAGGCTCGGGTCGATCGTTTTCCCGACCGGATGAACCCACTCAATCACATGGTCCTGATAGCCCTCGACGAACCGTTTGAACGCTTTGGAGGGCAGGGCGGTGGGAATTCGGGTGTCTTTGGTCATAGTGTATGGCTCCTGTCTCTGGGAACCTTTCAGGAAGAGGGCGGATAGCGGTTGATCAGCCGCGTTTGCATGCGCGCGGCTTTGATAACATCTCGCAGACGCGTCGGTTTCCAGCCGCGTGCCTTGTTCATCGCGCCGATGGTGAACATTAGGGTCTGATGTTCGAGGAGGCGCTTGTAGACCTTGCCGACCGGCACTTCGGGGTCCCATGCGCTGATCGCTTCGCTCCCCGCGCCGTTGATTTCGATGATTTTGAACCCTTCGCCTGCCTTGAGCTTTTCGACCGTGTCGAACCGCACGTCGTAGCGCCCGTAGTGAAAGTCCGGCATCGACCGAGAGATCGCGTCAAACCGGTCGCTCAGGACCTCCGTGATATGATGATCGGCGTCGCGGTATAGACCACCGACACGGATGGATCCGATGAAAGCGAGGCGGACGATTTCTCCCGCAACGGGAACGGATTGTAGGAGCGCGTCGGGCACGCCGCCGTGACGCGCTTGGCGTCCGAGATGGAGCTTTGATTTCCATGCGGCGCGCTCATCCGCGAAAATCAGATCGTGGACAGAATGGAGGCCGTCGCCGATCACATGAGGAAAGTAGCGGAAGGTGATCGAAACGACCTTACCCCGCTCTTCATCCGGCATCCGCACATAGAAAACTCCGGCTTCGCCTTCCCAAGGAACGGCCTCTTGCAACATCATCTTCGCGCCATTGGGAAATGCCGTGACATAGTGCTCCAACTCTTGCTCGGAATGGAGCAACTGAACCCCGTGCCCCTGCCAACCGATGTCAGGTTTCGCGACGACTGGGTAGCTCAGGCCGGTCTCGCGCATGAGGTCCTTTGCCCCCGTGACATTGTCCTCGTCCTCAGTGACATCCATCGTTGCATAGCGCGCGAGCCACTGACGTTGCTCGCCTGACACCATGTCGAGATAAACCTCTTTGGACTCCCCCCACAGTCCGCCGAACTCGATGCGCGGGTTCGCAAGTGTCGGCAGCATCAGGCTCCGGTTCCTGAGCCCGAGGCGCACCCAATTAAGTGCGAGCGGGAAGTAGAACAGCTTGCTCGGGATGCGTTCGGCACGGCCCACATGGGTCCGCAGCGCGTGAATGGAGGGCATGCCGGAGAGCAATCGGCGCGCGCGCGACGTCCGTTTCTTATGCCCCTTGAGCGTTTTTTTGTGCGTGCGCAGATACATGTGATCCTCGCAATCGGCAGTGTGCCATATGGGGCAGTATAGGCGAAATTTCCCATCCAAACCATGATCCGGCGCAAGAGCGAATTCATCGGTCGTTTACCACGATGACGGGAAAAGCGTGTTAAGGCGCGCAGTCGGCGCTCGGTTTAAATGAATCTTCATCCCTTCGCGCCATTCCTCACAGCATCGCGGAATTTCCCGCATGTGATGTTTCGGGGGCAAACCCCGATGGCCCTATCCGCCAGTTGCACACCCGTCCGAAAGTGCGGGCCAGACCTGGCTTGGAGGAGTGATATGAAGTTTTTCAGTAAGATCCGTCTGGCAAAGAAGCTCCCTGCAATCATGATCACCCTGACGGTCATGACCATCCTGATTGCGAGCTTCGTCTCCTATCGAAACGCCGCAGACTCTCTGTTGGGAGAGGCTGAGGAAGCGCTGCTCACAGTCGCAGAGGCCCGCACACTCGAATTGTCGAGCTGGCTCGAAGGGGTCGATATCGATCTGAGAAGTCAGGCAGAGAACCCGACGGTTCTCTCTGCCATTCGCGGATTTGGGGAGGCGTGGGATGCGATCGAGAGCGATCAAACCACCTATCTCAAACAGTGGTATATCGAGGACAACCCGAACAAAATCGGCGAAAAACACTACCTCGATTTCGCCTCCGATGGCTCCTCCTACAGTCAGGTTCACAAGCTCTATCACAGCTATTTCCGCAAACTTGTGGACGAGAAGGGCTACTACGATGCCTTCGTGTTCTCGGTCGACGGCGATCTGATCTACTCTGTGTTCAAAGAACAGGATTTCGCCACGAACTTTCTCGACGGCGAATACCGTGATAGCGGGTTAGGACAGGTCGTCCAGCAGGCGCTGAAAAGCACCGAGAAAGAGGTCTATTTCTCTGATTTTGCGCGTTACGCGCCGTCATATGATGCTCCAGCCGCCTTTATTGCGTCACCGGTACTCGATCGGCGCGGCGTTGTGCGCGGCGCGATTGCGTTCCAGATGCCCTCGGACCGGATCGACATGATCACCACCCGCCCGACCGGGCTTGGCCGCACAGGGGATTCCTATCTCGTTGGTGGGGATATGCTGCTGCGATCTGATCGCATCCACGGGTCGGGCGATGAAATTCTCAAAGCGTCCGTCGATCTCGAGTCCGCTCGCAACGCACTTTCCGGAGAGGTCGGTTTGTTGCGCGAAGCCGAGGTGCAGCCGGACGGCTCTGTGCATGAACACCTCGCCGCCTTCTATCCGATTGATTATCACGGCGTGACCTGGGGGCTGGTGGCCGAACAGAGCATCGAAGAAATCCTTGAACCTGCCGTCGCGCTCGCAGAGACCATGGCCTGGCAGGGCGGTGTCATGATCGCCATTGTCGCCATGATTGCCCTCGTCATCGCGCGCGCCATTTCTCGCCCGCTCACAAAAGTCGAAGGAGCGATGCGTAAGGTCTCTGAAGGGGACTACGCGGTCGAAGTCCCGGGTGTCGAGCGTGGCGATGAAATCGGACAGATCGCTGTGGCCCTCGATGACTTCCGCCATGCGCTCGGGCGCGCTGAAAAGGCCACGCAGGACGGCCTGTTCAAAGGCGCTGCCTTTGAGGGGTCCTCTGCGGCTCTGATGATGATCGACCGCGAATTCAACATCACTTACACGAACGAAGCGGTGGAGACGCTCCTGACCGAGCATGAAGGCAGCTTCCGCGAAATGCTCGGTAGCTTCGATGCCTCCACCATTGTGGGCCAGAACATCGACACTTTCCACCGTGATCCGGGTCGCATCCGCGCGATCCTGCTGGATCCGTCCAAAATGCCATTCTCCACGGATATGAAGGTCGGCGACGTGCATTTCGCGCTCGATGTGAACGCAGTGACAGACCTCGATGGCGAGCAAATTGGCTGCGTCATGGAGTGGAAGGATGTGACCGACATTCGCACCAACGAGGCTGTGATCTCTGCCCTCGATGAAATTCAGGCGAAGGCTGAATTCAGCGTCGATGGCCTCGTGATGAAGTCGAACGCCAATTTCTCTGAAATGCTGGGTCTCTCACCGGAAGGGATGATCGGAAAGAGCATCGATAGCATCTTTGATTTTGACGCGAAACTCGCCTCTGAACGCGGGGCCGTTTGGGAGCGTCTTAATAACGGCGAAAGCATCTACGGCCGGTTCAAGCTGTTTGATCAGCACGGAAATATTTCTATCCTCGATGGCACGTTCAGCCCCGTGAAAGACGCCGCGGGACGCCCGTTCCGGATCATTCTTCTGGGCACGAACGTGACCGAAGGTCAGGCCGCACTCGAAGCTGCAGAGGCCGAACGAGAGCGCATGAAGGCAGAGCAAGACAAGGTCGTTGATAGCCTGCGCGTTGGTCTTAAAAAGCTCGCCGAAGGCAACCTGACCTCACGCCTCGACGAGACATTTGCCGAGGAATACGAAACTCTTCGTGCCGACTTTAACGACGCGATTGAAAACCTGCTCATCGCGATGCGCAATGTCGTTGAGAACTCTGACATGATCCGCGGAGAAGCCTCCGAGATTTCCAACGCGGCGGACGATCTGTCACGCCGGACAGAGAAACAGGCAGCCACACTGGAAGAAACCGCAACCGCCCTCGATGAGTTGACCTCCTCTGTGCGGTCTGCCGCAGATGGCGCGAAGCAGGCCTCGGAGATGGTCAACACGGCCAAAGCGAATGCAGAAGCCTCCGGGAAAGTTGTCCAAGAGGCGGTCGAGGCCATGGGCCAGATCGAAAGCTCCTCGAACCAGATTTCGAAAATCACCTCTGTGATCGATGACATCGCCTTCCAAACCAACCTTTTAGCTCTAAACGCAGGTGTTGAGGCCGCTCGCGCTGGCGAGGCCGGTCGCGGGTTCGCGGTGGTCGCCTCCGAAGTGCGAGCTCTTGCACAACGCTCTTCCGAAGCTGCGCGGGAAATCAATGACTTGATCTCGAAATCGGGCACTTTGGTTAAGCGCGGCGTGGGCCTCGTGGGGGAAACCGGCGAAGCGCTCCGCGGGATCGTCTCTTCGGTCTCCGACATCTCCCATAATGTCTCCGAGATCGCCATTTCCGCGCGCGAACAGTCCTCTGGCCTCGCGGAAATCAATGCGGCCGTCAATCAGCTTGACCAAGTGACCCAGCAAAACGCTGCGATGTTCGAAGAAACCACGGCCGCGAGCCACGCGCTCACACGTGAGGCCGAGAACTTGAATGTCACCACATCGCGTTTCGCGATCGGCGCGCCGGAGCCCCGTGCAAAGGCCGACCTGATCCCGCTTAATGCGCAGCGTGAGGCACAGAGAGCGCCCGTGTCGACGCCTCAAAAACGCGCCGTGAATGACGTGCCTGCTCCAGTCGCCTCGGTCGAGGAGGATTCATGGGAGGACTTCTGAGCGATGGGGGCCCGCGGTGCCCCTCGGCAACTGAGAGAACAGAGAAAGTGGTGAGATGCAAAAGCGTGTTCTGATTGTTGATGACTCGCCGACGATGCGCCGGCTCATCAGATCGATCCTGTCAAAAGACCCCCGTCTCGAAATCGTGGCGGAAGCGGGTTCCGCACATGAGGCACGTGATGCCGTAAACCGCTTCCGTCCGGACGTCATGACGCTCGATGTCGAAATGCCCGAGATGAGCGGGATTGATTTCCTCCGGCGGCTCATGGCGCACCGACCGATGCCGGTCGTCATGGTGTCGACTCTCACCCGCAAAGGCGGAGAGAAAGCTGTCGAAGCGTTCTCGCTCGGGGCCGTCGATTGCGTTGAGAAGCCAAGGCTCGGACAGGCGACGGATGCGGGGTTTACGCACCTTGCCGACACCGTGGTTATGGCAGCCAATGCACGGGTTGCGGCGACAAGCCGGCGAAAGCCGGCGAATGCCCCGCTCGCACATCGCAGCTTTAACCGGATTTGCCTCATCGGGGGCTCGACCGGCGCGGTGGATGCTATCGAGCGCGTTCTGGAGTCCTTCCCTGCGGATTGCCCGCCGACGTTGATCACCCAGCACATGCCGGAGACTTTTCTGGTCAGCTTCGCGGCACGGCTCGATCCGCTTGTGAAGCCAAGGGTGCGCTTGGCCAATGACGGCGATCCTCTTCGGGTGGGGGAAGTGCTTATTGCGCCTGGTGGCGCGTATCATCTGAATGTTGAGGGTCAGACGGACCTCCGCGTGAAACTGCATGAGGCACCGCCGATGTCCGGACATCGCCCCTCGGTTGACTCCATGTTTCTTTCTGCTCGCGCGGTCGCGCATCGCACTGTTGCGTGTCTCTTGACGGGCATGGGGCGTGATGGCGCGCAGGGCATGCGTGTGCTGCGCGAAAATGGTGCAAAAACCGTCGGCCAGAGTGAGCAAACCTGTGTCGTGTTCGGCATGCCGCGCGTTGCCGGAGAGTTGGGCGGTGTCGAGCGTTGGAGTGATCTTAATGACATCGGAGAGGAGCTTTTGCGCCTCTGTGAAAGACCGGCGAAGGTGGGTGTATGAAAACGACCATTGAGAGAAAGCGTCCGGCAGGAAAGCGCACCTATATTGCCCAAGGAGAGTTTGCCATCACCTCACAGACTGAGGCAGTCATCTCTACAATCCTCGGTTCATGCGTCGCGACCTGTCTCTGGGATCCGGAGGCGCGCCTTGGGGGAATGAACCACTTTTTGCTCCCTGACGGGCCGGCGAAAAATTCTGAAGTCAGTTCTTTCGGCGCGAATGCTATGGAGCTATTAATCAACGGGCTGATCCGCGCCGGCGGCGATCGCGCGCGCTTTCGCGCTAAAGTGTTCGGTGGGGCGTCACTGTATCGTGGGCTCACGAATGCCGGAGATCAGAACGGTGCCTTTGTTCTGGAGTATCTGGCGCGTGAGAGAATTCCCTGCGACGGGCAGAGCCTCGGCGGGACGCGTGCGCGCCGGATCGAGTTTCAGCCGACGCTTGGCGCGGCGCGACAAAAGTTCGTGGATGATGCGATGATCGTGGAGAAAGCGCCCGCTGCCGCCAAATCCAACGAACTGGAACTCTTCTGATTTTTTAGAACCAGGCGATGTTTCCGGAGTCAGTCTCCGACAGGGCGAAGGGAGCGTCGATGTCATCAAAAAGTTTGTGGCACAAATGACGAAGTCTGATGACATCGCTCAGGGGGGCAATTTCGACAGTCTCGTCTCCCGATTGGTCCGCGAGATGCCCCATCACGCGTTGCAAATCGTCAAAAGTCTGCTGGAGACGGTCAATCGCCTGCAAGCTTCTTTGCACAGACGGAGGAATGGATGTTGCTGCGGCGAGTGTCGGCCCGAGGGCAATCTGGACCTCGGACGCAAGCATCACCAGAGAGAGCATCTCGTCCTGGATGCGTTTGTGGAGCGTGGCGAGCGGAATGCGGGCGGTTGTGTCAGATCCGCGCGGTTGAGGCCCGAGAGAGTCTGAATACGGCATCACAGCTTTCCCACGATTGCTTCAATCGCGCCGCGCAGGCCCGCGGGTTCAAAGGGTTTCTTCAGGAAATTGTTCATGCCGAGGCGTTTTCCCATGTCGATGATCTCGCGATCTGCGCGACCCGTGATCAGGAGAAAGCCCACGCCGCGCGTCGCGCCATTGGACCGGAGTGAATGCAAGAGCTGCAGTCCGTCCATGCCTGGCATGTTGTAATCGGAGATAACCAGGTGAACGGGGGATGTGGCCATTTTCTGAAGTGCGGAAGGACCGTCCGCGGCGCTCGCCACATTGCGAATGCCGAAGGAGTCCAGCGCGTTGGTGATGAGGCCGCGGCTCGTGGACATGTCATCGACAACCATGACGCGGAGTTGATCGCGAAGAGCCATTATTGGTATCCTTTTTGTGCGGCGGACGACGTGTCATGCGACATGGCGGGCGAGAGCGGCGCGCGCTGATAGGTCGTAACACCGGAGCTTTTGAAGAGATGCGTGCACTCTTCGGAAATGCGCTCGGAATGCCCGAGGACCAGCCAGCCGCCAGGCTCCAGAACCGATGCAAACCTCTGGTACAGGCGGCTCTGCATGGTTTCGTTGAAGTAGATTACGACATTCCGGCAAAAGATGATGTCGAATTTTCCCGTCATCGGCCATGAGGCATGAAGGTTAAGCTGGCGGAACGTGACCAGTTTGCGAAGTGTGTCGTTGATCGTCAGAACTTCTTCGCCGTTGTGGATCTCTTGGCGGAAGTGACGCTCAATGGTCGGGACCGTCAGTCCGGATGTGAGCGAGCCGACATAAGCGCCAGCACGGGCTGTGCTCACGACTTCGGGGTCAATATCTGTCGCCAGAATTTTGATATCTTTAGACAATAGGTCGGGTGCTGCCTCCTGGAGCGCCATCGCGATCGAGTAGGCCTCTTGCCCGTTTGAGCACCCAGCCGACCAAATCCGGACCCGCCCGCCCGAGGCAAGTTTTTCTCTAAGTGCGGGCACGATCGTCTCGACGAGATAGTCGAAATGATGGGATTCTCGGAAGAAATGGGAGACGTTCGTGGTTAGCGCGGAGATGAACTGTTGCAGTTCGGGGCCTGCGGCACTCCCCTCGATCAGATCGAGATAAGCGGCATAACTGTCGAGCCCGAGGGCGCGCAGGCGACGCGTCAGTCGCGATTTCACCATGGACATCTTGTTGGCCGAAAGCACAATGCCGGCCTCGCGTTCCGCAATCTTTGCGATCCGTGTGAAATCGGCCTGTGAGAGCGCGGTTTCGATCCGTGCATCAGCCGGAATGGGAGACAACTGGTTCAAGCGGCTTCCTCACCTTGGGGGGGCATGACCGTATCGAGATCGAGAATTCTGATCATACGTCCGTCGACGATTGTGAGTGCCGAAACAAAGGTGCGCGTTTCGTCGGCGGCAAGATCCGGAGGCAGCTGCATGTCCTCGGACGGGATGGCGAGGATGTCGGAGACGGCGTCAACCATGAGGCCGGCCGTGCGGCCAGCGATATCGACGACGATGATGACATTGCGGTCCTTGTCTGTGTCCGCCTGTAGTCCCAACCGCGCGGCGAGGTCGATGATCGGCAGAACGGTGCCGCGTAAATTGATGACCCCTTTCACGAAAAACGGTGCGTGGGGCAGGGACGTCGCCTTTGCGGATCCGCGAATTTCGCGGACGGACATGATGTCTACTGAGTAGTCCTGGCCGCCGACGCGGAAGGACAAAAGCTCGATTGAGGCCGGATCAGTCTGTTTGTCGATGTCGGTCATGTGGTTATCCTGCAAGTGCTTTGGGGAAGGCGCGGACGCGGGTGCGACCGGATGCCTGTGTCACGAGATCGGTTGGGTCGAGGATCAGGGCGATTTGTCCGTCGCCGAGAATGGTGGCTGCGGCGATGCCGGGAACGCGACCATAGCTGCCCTCGAGGCCCTTGATGACAACCTGTCTCTGATCCTCGATGGCATCGACAGCGAGAGCTGCGCGATTGCCGTCTTCCTGCCCGATGAGGAGGACTGTGGCGCCGACGTAGCTGGTTTCCGGCTCTCGGTAGCCGAGTTCCGCGCCCAGATCGAGCAGGGGGACAAAGCCGCCACGGATTTGGACCACATGCGTCTCGGGGCCGAGTTGCCTCAGGTCCTGATCGGTGAGTGTCAGTGTCTCCAGAATGGCATTGAGCGGGACCACGAGCGTCTCACCGGCGACCTGAACGACCATGCCATCGAGCACCGCAAGGGTAAGGGGCAGAGAGATCGAAAAGGTGGTGCCTTTGCCTTGCTGCGACGAAATGCTTATCCGGCCGCCGAGGGCTTGAATGGCGCTCTTGACCACATCCATGCCGACGCCACGACCCGAGAGGTTAGAAATCTCGGAGGCAGTCGAAAAGCCGGGCAGGAACAGTAGGTTGTCGATATCGCCATCCGACAATTGTGCATCTTCGGGGATCAGGCCCTTTTCAAGGGCCTTGGCTTTCACGCGTTCCCGATCAATGCCTGCGCCGTCGTCAGAAATCTCGATCACGATACGGCCGGAGCGATGCTGGGCGCTCAACGTGACAATGCCCGCACTTGGCTTGCCTGATGCGATGCGATCTTCAGTGGTCTCGAACCCGTGGTCGACAGCGTTTCGGATCATATGCGTCAGTGGGTCGGCGAGACGTTCGATCACGGTCTTGTCGACTTCGGTGGTTTCCCCGTCGGTATGGAATTTCACCTCTTTGTTCACCGAGGCCGAGGCCTCTCGGACGATCCGGCCCATGCGTTGGAACAGGGATTTGATCGGCTGAGCGCGGATCATCATCACGGATTCCTGAATGTCGCGCGTGAGTTGGAGGAACTCTTCGAGACCCGTTGAAACAGGCGAATTCGGGGGCAGGCCTGTTTCGACGACGGACTGGCTCAACATTGCCTGATTGATTACGAGTTCGCCCACAAGGTTCACAAGTCGGTCGATGCGTTCAAGGTCTACGCGCACGGTCGCTCGTGGTTGGGTCGGTGCGCCTGTCGATTTCGCTGACTGAGCAGGTGCGGTTTGCGCGGGCTCTGGCTGTGTAACTGGTGCTTCCGCTGCCTTTGTCTCAATCTCGGGGATCACGTCCGGCTCGGGGTAGGTGACTTCCGGTTCGGGTGCGGGCAGGGCGGAGTTGTCGTCGGTCAGAGGCGAGATGCTTAGGGCACAGAGACCGTCTACGAATTCGAAAACCTCGCGCACCGCTTGCTCGGGTTCCTCGGTCACGAGGGTCAGCGCCCACGAGAGATAGCCGCAATTCGGGTCGATGCTAGCGAGAGCAGGAAGGCCAGAAATATCACAGCGGACACTCAAGTCCCCGAGATCGCGCAGCGCGCGGAAGAGGTAGAGCGGTTCGTTTCCGGAGCTGTAGAGCGCGTTCTCCGGTTTGAAGGAGATGATAAAGCCTTTCCCCACCGGCGTATCAAATGTGAGGGGTGGGAGGTCCGCGAGCGCGCCGGCGTCATCGAGGCCGAGCGGCGGCGTGTCGCCCAGATCGAGCGAGAGTGTCATGGGCGTAAAGTCGAGGTCTTCATCCTCTTCTTCCTCAACGCCAACGAGCAGATCGAGTTTCTCAAGCACGGGAGCGATTTGATCGTTTGGCGGCGGTGTGTCGTCGCGAGCGGCGCGGACCAGATCGCCGAGGATGTCGGCACAGGTGAAAAACAGGCGGATTGCCTCGCTGTCCGGATGGAAATTGCCGGACCGGACCTCATCCATCGCGGTCTCAAACCGGTGCGCGAATTGCACGAGGTCATCGAGCCCGAACGCCCCCGCGCCACCTTTGATGGAGTGCACGGCGCGGAAGACGATGTTGATCGTTTCCGAGTCTGTGCTGCCGTCATCCATCATCTGGAGGCCGTCCTGGAGGCTTTCCAGCAGCTCCTCACATTCGATAAAGAACGAGGCGCGAATTTCTGCCATCGGGTCTGACATGAGGACCTCCTGCTTAACCTGCGACCATCTGGAGGGCTTTGACGAGCTTGGCCGGATCGAACGGTTTCACGATCCAACCTGTCGCGCCCGCAGAGCGTGCCTTTGCCTTCAGTTCATCTGCGCTCTCGGTGGTCAGGACGAGGATGGGGATGCGGCTCCAACGGTCATCCGAGCGAAGCGCCTCGATAAAACCGAAGCCGTCCATGCGGGGCATATTGATGTCGGTGATAATCACGTCCGGCTCGATCTCGGAGAGAACTTCGAGGCCGTGAAGGCCGTCTTCGGCCAGATGGGCGGTGAAGCCCGCCGAGGAGAGGGCGAGGTTCAGCATATCTCGCATCGTGCGGCTGTCATCGACAGCGAGGACGTTCAGGCTCATGTCCAGGCCTCCGGTTGGGTCAGCGTTTGAGGGGAAAAGCCAAAGAGGCCGAGCGCGTCGACGCAGCTGTCGGAAGGCTCTGACAAAGTCGTCCGTTTGGCAGCGGCGGCGCGCGTTTTGATTGTGGAAAGCAATATCTGTAGGGGCAGGGCGCCAAGATGACGCACAGCACTCGCGTCGAGGATCAGATCATCGTCAGTGACGCCCTTCAACTCAGATAGGAGAGGGCCGACGGCGAGATAATCCAATCTGTCGGAAAGCTGCACACAGGTGGTCATCTCTGTGCTCCGGTCATCTGAGTCTGACGCGACATCGGTATATCCCTTACGTTTGCGATCTTTCAGACCTGTGTAAGGGGGATGCCGTTAAGACAGAGTTACCTCCGCCCAATTTTTTCCCGGACAAAACAAAAGTGGCGCCCCGAAGGACGCCACTGAAAATTTGAGGGATCGCGCTTGGATCAGGTGTAGAGGTTATGCAGGTGCGATGCACAGCCGGTGAGGGCCGCATAGTCGTCCTCGATCACGGAGACGGAGAAGTTCTTCATAAAGCCTGCAAACCGCCCCTTGTCCCGGAAGGCGTCCACAAAGTTGAACCGTTCGAGATAGGGCGCCATGTGGCGGGCCACGCCACCTGCGAGGTAGACACCGCCAAATGGCAGTTGCACAAGCGACAGGTTTCCGACCACCGTGCCGAGAATTTTGACAAAGAGACGCGCGGCTTCGGTGGCCTGCGGGTCCGAGCCGTTCTCTACTGAGGCCATGATCTCGGCGGCGGACTTTTCGTGCGGATCACCGGCTTGGGTGCCGAGGAACAGATAGACACGTTCGAGGCCGCGGCCCGAGAGCACGTCCTCAACCGCCGGAAAGCCGTGCGCGGTTTCGACGAATTTGCAGAGCGCAAGTTCCTGTTCATTGCGGATCGGCAGGTTGGCATGCCCGCTCTCGGACGGCGCAACAAAACGTCCTTTCTCGGTCTGGAACACGGGTGCAGCGTTGAAGCCCGTCCCGACACCAATCACGAGGCGCACCGCATGAGGTGAGGCTTCTGGCGCGGAGATCACAGTCGTGATGTCTGCCTCATCAATAAATCCGAGCGCGTGCCCCTGTGCCTGAAGGTCATTGAGAATGGACAGGTGCTCCGCCTGCGTTGCACGGCGGAGCGTGTCGCGGTCGATGGTCCAGTCGAGGTTGGTCATCGTGCCGACGCCATCGCGGACAGGGCCCGCCACAGCCACACAGGCGCCCTTGCAGTCCACCCCGCCCTCGTCCTCGATATACTGGCGCAGCACCGTTTCCAGGCCCGGAAACTTGGCGTTGGAATACTTGCGGATCGTCTCCGGCAGGAGCGTGACACCATCAGCAAGCGCGACGCGGGTATTTGTCCCGCCGATGTCGGCAACGAGCGTGAGGGTGTTGGCAGGGTGGTTCGACATGGATCAGCTCCGCGCTAGAAGGTCTTTCAGCATGTGATACGAGGCTTTTGGCGTTCGTTTCAACGTCTCAAAGTCGACATGGATCATGCCGAAGCGACGTTCATAGCCGAAAGCCCACTCATAGTTGTCCAGAAGAGACCAATAAAAAAAGCCGGTCAAGTTAGCGCCATCATTAATTGCGCGCTGCATGGCGCCCATGTGGTCGCGAATGTAGGCGCAGCGCTCCGAATCTTCGACGATTCCGTTCCTGACATGATCGTCCCACGCCATGCCGTTTTCGGTCACCATGATCGGGAGATCGCCGACGTAGTCGTTCTTGAGACGCATCAGGAGCGCATAGAGACCGTCGGGCAGAATTTCCCAACCCATTTGCGTGGTGGCAAGGTGGCCTTGGACCGGTTTGGTCGAGGGCCATGTCTCGGTGGCGTCATGTGCGACGAGTTGGCGGAAGTAATAATTGACGCCGAGCCAGTCGATGGGCTGCGAGATCGCGGCCATATCGTCTTGCCAACCGTTCGGCAGGTGCGCTTCGAGCCCTTCGAGCGCCTCTGTAGGATACTGGCCTTTGGCCACGGCTTCGATGAACCAGCGGTTGTTGATGGCGTCCTGACGGGTCGCGGCGGCGATGTCTTCGGGGGCGTCGCTCGCGGGTTGAGTGTGCTCGAAATTGATGACGATGCCGAGATTATCGCGGCCACGGGCGCGCAGGCGGGTGATTGCCTCACCGTGGGCCTTGAGGACGTGGTGCATGGAGCGCGCAGCGGCGCGGATGTTGCGCAGGCCCGGCGCGTGGTGGCCGAGCATGTGAGAGAGGTAGGACACGCACCACGGTTCGTTGATCGTCGCGACGGAGGCGAGGCGGTCGCCGATTTTGTCGTCGATGATTTCCGCAAAGTCGCCGAACCACTGTGCGATGTCGGGGTGGGTCCAGCCGCCGAGGTCGGAGAGGGCAGAGGGCAATTCCCAGTGGTAGATCGTCGCGTGTGGCTCCAGCCCGCGCTCCAGAATGGCATCCACGAGGCGGTCGTAATAGTCGAGGCCCTCTTGGTTCACTGGGCCGCGGCCCTCCGGCATCACGCGCGACCAGCTCGTGGAAAAGCGGTAGGCGTCGAAGTTGCCGGCTTTGAGAAGATCCATGTCTTCTTCGTAGCGGTGATACTGGTCACAGGCGATGGCCCCGTCTTCTGCGCGCAGCACATTTCCGGGCGTGGCCGCGAAAGTGTCCCAGTGACAGGTGCCTGCGCCGCCGAAACTATGCCCTTCGACCTGATAGGCCGCTGTGGCGGCGCCAAAACGGAAGTCTTTTGGGAAGGCTGCGCGGGTCAAATTCGGAGAGGTCGCCATGGTGTCTCCCTTTCTTTTCTGGAGGCCCCGAAATCGGGGCGGATCTTTCCCCCTTATATGAAGCGCAAGGGTCGTCCGGCAAGGCCAAAGCGCTTTGGAAAACGTGCTGCAATGCGGCGCGTCGGATGTGTGCAGTGCAGCATTTGGGTCTAGAGATGTGAGCGCAAACGTAAATTAGCGTTTCGGCGCGGGGCCGGTCGTATGTCCAATGATCAGATCTGTATCGAGCAAAACGTGACGCGACGGACGGTCTGGGTTCGCGATCTGCTCCATGAGAATTTCCGCACAGGTGCGACCGGCGAGTCGGACCGAAGAGCGGGTCGCGGTGTAGATCGGCTCGGAGGTGCCGTTGCGGATATAGGAGAGATCGTCGTCATGGACGATGAGAGAAATGTCTTGGCCGAGTTTCAGGCCCGCTTCGTGAACGGCGCGGCGCACCCCGAGCCCGATGATGATTGAGGAAACGAGCAGGGCGGTTGGCGGGTTTTCCCGCTCCAGCAAGGCAGATGTCGCGGAATATCCATACATTTCCGTCATTTCCGTGCTGAAGCAGAGGCTCTCATCTTCGGCCAGCCCGGCGGTCTCCAGAGCGCTGCGATAGCCCTCGCGACGCTTGATCGCGAAGTCCATGTGTTCGAGTCCATTGAGGAGCGCGATGCGGGTATGGCCGAGATCGGTGAGGAAGCGGGTGGCGCGCTCAAACGCGCGGCGGCTGTCCATATCGACCCAGGAATAGTCCTGATCCGTCACAGCGCCAGAGCGCCCGTGGACGACAAATGGCATCCCAATCTCGGTCAAAAGTTTGATCCGAGGGTCGTTTTCGCTCGGCCCGTGCACAATCACGCCGTCGACAGAGCGCTTTGAAGCGATCTTGCGATAGGCTTCCTCTTCGTTCGGGTCAGGGACGACGGTCAGGAGCATGTCGTAATTTTCGCGCGAATAGATCTCCGACGCACCTGCGATGAAGTCAGCAAAGACCGGATTCACCATCTCATGTTCGGTCGAGAGGGGAATCACATGTCCGACCATGTGGTTGCGACCAAGAGCGAGGCTCCGCGCCCGCGTGTTCGGGGCGTAGTTGTGTTTTTGTGCCGCTTTGAGAACCTTTTCCCGCGTTTTTTCAGAGACTTCCGGATAGCCGTTTAGAGCCCGGGACACGGTGGTCTGGGATAGTCCCAAGAGGTCGGAAAGCTCTTTCAGGTTCATTGTGGCTCCGTGCGTTCTGCGGTGTTTGGTCTAGTGTTATGCCCGTCTCGCGCGTTTCGGGGAAGAGTGGTGGCAAAATCCTTAACCTGTGCATATTTGCAAGCGCAGCATCTGATGCGGAGATGCGCGTTTGGGTCTTGCAAGTGGACAGCGGCTCCCGAAGCGCCGGGGGAGGCGATGCGGGATGTCGCTGCGTCAGTCGGGAGCGGTCTGTCCGAAACGATTGACATGCGATTTCCTTTGTGCGCACCTTGACGTGTATCAAAGCGCTTTGGAAAAGTCTCGGAATATTTGATTTTCCATTCTAGAGGGCTAGGATCGAAGCATAACCCGAGTCTGGGTATGAAACTGGGAGGTTTACATGACAAAGACTTTAATGACGGGCGCAGCTGTGCTTGCACTTACTGCAGGTGGCGCCGTCGCTCAGGATCTCACAATTGCCGGCCCATGGATCGGCGCCGACCAAGTGATGGTCGAGAAAGTGCTCGATGTATTTGAAGAGCAGTCCGGCCTTGATGTGGCTTACGTGGGCTCCGATAGCTTTGAGCAGCAAATTATGATTGATGCCGAAGCTGGCTCTGCCCCGAACATCGCCGTGTTCCCGCAGCCGGGCCTCGCTGCCGATATGGCGAAGCGCGGGTTCCTGACCCCGCTGGCTGACGGCACCGCCGCGTGGCTCGAAGAAAACTATGCGGCTGGTGAGAGCTGGTCGGCACTCGGCACCTACACGGGCGACGATGGTGCAGACCATCTTTACGGTTTCCCATACAAAATCGATGTGAAATCGCTCGTTTGGTATGTTCCGGAGAACTTTGAAGACGCCGGATACGATGTGCCCGAGACGATGGAAGAGTTGAAAGCGCTCACCGATCAGATCGTGGCAGACGGTGAAACGCCGTGGTGTATCGGTCTGGGCTCCGGTGGTGCAACGGGTTGGCCGGCCACCGACTGGGTTGAGGACATGATGCTCCGCACCCAACCTGCCGAAGTCTACGACGAGTGGGTGACCAACGAAATGCCGTTCGACGATCCGCGCGTTGTGGCCGCGATCGAGGAATTCGGCTGGTTCGCACGCAATGACGCCTATGTCTCCGGTGGGGCAGGCGCTGTGGCGTCCACAGACTTCCGCGACAGCCCGAAAGGTCTCTTCTCTGTGCCGCCGCAGTGCTACATGCACCGCATGGCTTCCTTCATTCCGGCTTTCTTCCCGGAAGGCACTATGCTTGGTGAAGATGCAGATTTCTTCTACTTCCCGGCATATGAAGGCAAAGACCTCGGTAAACCGGTTCTCGGCGCTGGCACCATCTGGGCCATCACCAACGACAGCCCGGCTGCGCACCAGTTCGTGGAATTCCTGAAAACCACCGACGCGCACGAAGCATGGATGGCCCAAAAAGGCTTCCTGACCCCGTACAAAGCTGTGAACACCGATGTGTTCTCCGACCCGACGCTGAAGAAAATGAACGACATTCTTCTGAATGCGACGACTTTCCGCTTTGACGGCTCCGACCTGATGCCGGGCGCCGTGGGTGCTGGGTCCTTCTGGACGGGTATGGTTGACTATGCGGGTGGTAAACCTGCCGCTGAAGTCGCCGCAGAAATCCAGTCTAGCTGGGACGCCATTAAGTAACGCGTTGAATTTACGCTAATAACGCACCTCGCCCGCTTCTCGGGGCGGGGTGTTCCTGCCTCGATTTTTAAGACCGCAGGGCCAGAATGACGGAGTGCGAAACTCCGCGACAGTATTCAGGGGAGACGTTCATGCATCCGGCACTTCAAGGGCTTTTGACGATTGTCATCGGTGTTGGCGCCTGTATCGGCTATTTCTACTCGTCCAACATCGTCCTCGACAAAGTGATCTTTCCGGCGCGCGGTCCGCACGCAGGGCGGAACATCAACCGGGCGAACATGGTGCGGCCTTGGCTCTTCCTGTTTCCGGCGCTTTTCGCGCTCGGCCTGTATCTCGCCTATCCCGTCGTTGAAACGATGCGTCTGTCTTTGACGGACCGCGATATGGGTGGAGCCTTTGTGGGGCTTGAGAACTATCAAAAAATGACAGCCGATCCCAAATTCTGGGAGGCAATCCGCAACAATGCGCTCTGGCTCTTGGTGGTGCCTGCCGCGTCGACAGCCTTCGGCCTTCTGGTTGCGCAGTTGACCGACCGCATCCGTTGGGGCGCGATTGCGAAATCCCTGATCTTTATGCCGATGGCAATCTCTTTTGTCGGGGCCGCTGTGATCTGGAAGCTCGTTTATGACGCGCGCCCGCTCGGCACGGAACAGATCGGTATCCTCAACGCGCTTTACCTGTCTTTGGGTGGAGACCAACCGATGCAGTGGCTGACCCTGCCATTCTGGAACAACTTCTTCCTGATGGTGGTTCTGGTCTGGATCCAGACGGGCTTTGCGATGGTGATCCTGTCTGCGGCGCTCCGTGGTGTGCCCGAAGAAACCATCGAGGCCGCTATCGTGGACGGGGCCAACCCGTTCCAAATCTTCTTTAAAATCAAAGTCCCGCAGATCATGGGCACGATTGTTGTGGTCTGGACGACCATCACCATCGTCGTGCTCAAGGTCTTCGACATCGTGTTTGCGATGACGAACGGGCAGTGGGAGACGCAGGTGCTCGCCAACTACATGTACGACAAGATGTTCCGCGCCAATGACTGGGGCGTCGGGTCCGCCGCGGCGATGGTGATCATGCTGCTTGTGACGCCGATCCTCGTCTGGAACGTCTATAACGCCCGCAAAGAGATGAAGTGAGGGGAGCCGATAATGAAGAATGTCGCCGGTAAAAAACCGACCCTCGTCTGGCTCACCCATATCTCGGTGGCCGCTCTCGTTATCCTGTGGTTGTTGCCGACCTTCGGGCTCTTCATTTCATCCTTCCGCACGGCGGACCAGATTTCGACGTCTGGTTGGTGGAAGGCGCTGTTCCCGCAAGAGATCAACACTCTGATCCGCACGGCTGCGCCGGAAACGCAGCAGCAGATTGACGGCGGCTATGTGATTGAGGGCAACCTCTTTGAAGAAAGCGGCCAGAAGGCAGGTGAGATTTCCGTCTGGGGCACTTCCTCGCGGGCGATTGACGCCTATCAGGCGGGGGACACCGCCGACATGGGCGAAGACGGTCGTCTGACCGTTCAGGCCAATGGCGACTATACGCTCCTCAATGATGTGGAATTCACCGGATCGCGCGGCGAACGTGTGTTCCTGACCACGAAAACCCCTCCGAGCTTTACGCTCGACAATTATCGCACGGTTCTCTTCTCCGGCCAGACGACGGACAACATGGCCAAGGCGTTCTTCAATACGTTGACAGTGACCATTCCGGCCACTGTCATTCCGATCCTGATCGCAGCCTTCGCGGCCTATGCGCTCGCATGGATGGACTTTCCGGGCCGTGCGCTCCTCATTGCGGTCATTGTCGGCCTCTTGGTCGTGCCGCTCCAACTGGCGCTGATCCCGCTCTTGAAACTCCACCTCGCTGTGGGGATCGGGAAGGGGTATCTTGGGGTGTGGCTCGCGCATACGGGCTTTGGTCTGCCGCTGGCGATCTACCTCCTGCGCAACTATATGGTCGGCCTACCCAAAGACATTATCGAGAACGCCCGTGTGGACGGGGCGACGGATTTCCAGATTTTCACCAAGATCATTCTGCCGCTCTCGTTCCCCGCGCTGGCCTCGTTCGCGATCTTCCAGTTCCTGTGGACATGGAACGATCTGCTCGTGGCCCTCGTTTTCCTCATTGATAGCTCCGGCGAAACGACCGTGATGACGCGTCAGATTGTCGAGCTGTTGGGGACGCGTGGCGGCAACTGGGAAATTCTGGCAACGGCAGCCTTCGTGTCGATTTCCGTGCCGCTGATCGTCTTCTTCTTTATGCAGAAATACCTCGTGCGCGGCCTTCTGGCCGGGTCCGTGAAATAACAAAAGAGACTACTTATGAACGCAGCAGCTTCCTCCCCCGACGGATTCACCCGAGAGAAAGACTGGTGGCGCGGTGCCGTCATCTACCAGATCTATCCGCGCTCGTTTCAGGACAGCAACAACGACGGGATCGGTGACCTTCTCGGCATCGTCCACCGTCTGCCCTACATTGCGTCCCTCGGAGTAGACGCGATCTGGATTTCGCCTTTCTTCACCTCGCCGATGAAAGACTTCGGCTACGACGTTTCCGACTATTGCGACGTTGACCCGATGTTCGGCTCACTCGCCGATTTCGACGCGGTGATCGACACGGCGCACAGCCTCGGGATCAAGGTGATGATCGACCTCGTGCTGAGCCACACCTCCGATCAACATCCGTGGTTTGTGGAGAGCCGTGAGGACAAAACCAACCCGAAATCGAACTGGTATGTCTGGGCCGATGCGAAGCCCGATGGCACTCCGCCAAACAATTGGCTCTCAATCTTCGGTGGCTCCGCATGGCAGTGGGACGCCGGTCGTCTGCAATATTATCTGCACAACTTCCTCGTGGAGCAGCCGGACCTGAACTTCCACGAACCGGAAGTGCAGCAAGCCTTGCTCGACGTTGCGCAGTTCTGGTTGCAGCGCGGGGTGGACGGGTTCCGTCTCGACACGATCAACTTCTACACTCATGACGCCGAGCTTCGCGATAACCCGCCGCTCGCGCCGGAGGACCGTCAGGCAAAGACCGCGCCTGCGGTGAACCCCTACACATGGCAGGACCACGTCTATGACAAGTCCCGCCCGGAAAACCTTGAATTCCTGCGCAAATTGCGCGCTGTGATGGAGCCGTATAACGCCGCCGCCGTTGGTGAAGTGGGCGATGATCAGCGCGATCTGGAAATCGTCGGGGAATACACGGCGGGCGATGATCTCATGCACATGTGCTACGCCTTCGATCTGCTGTCAGGCGAAACGCCGAAACCCGAGCAGATCAAAAAGATCATGACCAAAGTAGATGAGGTCGCGCATGACGGCTGGGTCTGCTGGGCCTATTCGAACCACGACGTTGTGCGTCACGTCTCCCGCTGGAACCTCGGCGGAGCAGGGGCGCGGGCCTTTACGACGCTGATGATGTGTCTGCGCGGTTCGACCTGTATTTATGAGGGTGAGGAACTTGGTCTGCCGGAGGCCGATGTGGCCTTTGAAGATCTCCAAGACCCTTATGGCATCAAGTTCTGGCCTGACTTCAAAGGGCGCGACGGATGCCGCACCCCGATGGTCTGGGATGCGACGCTGCATCACGGCGGCTTTTCCGATAGTGCGCGGACGTGGTTGCCGGTCAGCCCTGATCATGTCTCGCACGCTGTTGCGCAGTCCGAGGAAGACCCCGGTGCGCTCATCCACCACTACCGCCGTGCGATCGCTTTCCGTCACGCCCACAGCGCACTGAAGACGGGCGATATGATCGACATGCAGGTGAACGGGCCATGTCTCAGTTTCCTGCGCAAGGACGCGAAGGAAGAGCTGTTCTGCGCCTTCAACCTGTCGGATCAACCCGCGACGATCGAAGCGCCGAAGGGTGCATGGTATGCCGTTGGCAGCGAACTGAATTCCGCCTCTCCGATGGAGGACGGCAAACTGCATCTGGGCCCGTGGCAGCCCGCGATTATGCTGCGTGAAGGCTGAGGAGGTCGAGGGAGAGAGACATGGCAGATCTGAAACTGGAAAATGTCGCCAAGGTCTATGGCGGTAAGGTCGAAGTCCTCAAAGACATCAATCTGGACATCGCGACCGGTGAGTTGATTGTCTTCGTTGGCCCTTCGGGCTGCGGGAAATCCACGCTGCTCCGCATGATTGCAGGGTTGGAGCGGATTTCCGGCGGCACCTTGGAAATCGACGGCGAGCGCATGAACGATGTCCCGCCCGCACAGCGCGGCATCGCGATGGTGTTCCAGAGCTACGCGCTCTATCCGCATATGACGGTCTACGACAACATGGCCTTCTCTCTGAAGCTCGCCAAAAAGAGCAAAGAGGAAATCCATGAGGCCGTGATGAAGGCTGCGGGCATTCTCCAGCTCGAAGACTATCTCGACCGTCTGCCCAAAGCCCTCTCCGGCGGTCAGCGTCAGCGTGTCGCCATCGGTCGCTGTATCGTGCGCGATCCAAAGGTCTATCTTTTTGATGAACCGCTCTCCAACCTCGACGCAGCGCTGCGCGTGGCGACCCGTCTCGAAATCGCGCAACTCAAGGAGTCGATGCCGGATAGCACCATGATCTACGTGACCCATGACCAAGTGGAGGCCATGACCTTGGCCGACCGGATCGTCGTGCTCGCGAACAAAGGTATCGCGCAGGTCGGCTCTCCGCTCGAACTCTATGAACGTCCGGACAACGAATTCGTGGCCCAATTCATCGGCTCCCCGTCCATGAACCTGCTCCCCGGCGAAATCGTAGAGACCGGCCCGATGACCAAAGTGAATTTGGACGGGGAGGGCGTCGCCGTTTCCAATGTGCCCACTGCGCCCGAAGACCTCGGTCGCCGCGTGAATATCGGTGTGCGCCCGGAGGATATGCTTCTCGCCGACGGCGACTGTATCCTCGATGGGGTTGTGGATGTGGTCGAGGCGCTTGGCGAAGTAACCTTGCTCTACTTCGTCGCCGAACGCGGCAACGCGCCGGTCATCGCGAAACTGCCAGGCATCCACGCCAATCTGAAGGGCGAAACGGTGCGTCTGACTGCAGAGCCCGATAAAGTCCATCTCTTCGCGGACGGGCTATCGATGCGACCGAAGGATTGAGAAACGACAGAAAGGCGGCCTCCGGTCGCCTTTTTTGATGGCCTGACACCCGCGACAACGCGGCGCGTCGGGCAGGGCTTTCGCAGGCGCTATCAGGGTGATATTCAGTAACCAAAATATATCCTTGAAGGCCTGCGCCCATGTCCCAGACCCCGCCTCGCATCATGCCCAAACCCTTTAACGCGCCACCGCAAGGTCTCTGGCGCGCGACTCCGCCCGCGATCTTCCCGCCGATCCTCGGCCTGTTCGGGCTGGGACTTGGCTGGCGAAACGCTGCCAAAATCCTGCAGGCGCCTGACTGGATCGGGGAAATGCTCCTCGGCGCCATCTCTTTGCTCTACATTTTTGCACTCGTCACTTATCTCGCAAAAATGTCGCGCCGGTTCAGTGTGATCTTTGAAGACGCGAAAATCCTGCCGGGCCGCGCAGGCCTGTCTGCTATGTCCGCCTCTGGCTTTCTCTTCGCGGCAACCATGGTGCCCTATAGCCCGACCTTCGCGAAAGCCGTCCTCACCATCGCCTTGTTCGCCCACGCCTTCGTTGCCTTCGCCATCATCCTCGGCATGGCCCGTGGCCCCGCAGAACAACGCCGCGTGACGCCTGTCTGGCACCTGTCTTTTGTCGGCTTCATCATCGCTCCATTGGCGGCAGTCCCTCTTGGCTGGACCGGCCTGTCCGAGATCATCTTCTCAACAACCTTACCGATCGCAGGCGCAATTTGGGTGATCTCTGCCATTCAATTCGCCAAATCCGACGTGCCGCCGCCCCTGCGCCCGCTTCTGGCGATCCATCTGGCTCCCGTGGCGCTCTTTGGCATCGTTGCCACGCTTCTTGGCTATAGCACACTGGCCCTTGCCTTCGGTTGGATCGGTCTGACCGCCTTCGCCGTCTATCTGGCCTCATTCCGCTATTTGACTAAAGCCGACTTCACTGCGCTCTGGGGCGCGTTCACCTTCCCACTGGCTGCCTTCGCAAACCTGATGTTCTCCGCTGCCACCTTCCAACCGACACCGTTCCGCATCATCGGCGGCCTCGAACTCGTCGTGGCAACACTCGCAATTTTCTACATCGCCTCGAAAATCATGCAGCTCTGGACCAAAGGGAAACTCGCAAAGGCCACAAACGCAGCCACGGTCTGAGCCTTCTTCTTGGCAAAAATACTCGAAAATGGGCCGCCTCCCACGGGAGCGCGGCCCTAAATCTTGTGTGACATAAACGTGTATCGGGCAAAACGGCCTTTCCATTGCAGGGCATCCATGCAATAGGGACGTGCCAAACCGTATCCCCCATGGAGAGACCCGATGGAGATTCGCGAGGCGCTTACCTTCGATGACGTATTGCTTGTTCCGGCTGCATCCAATGTGCTGCCGTCTACGGCTGATACAAAGACTTTTGTCACCAAATCCATTCAGCTGAACATCCCGCTTTTGTCGTCGGCGATGGACACTGTGACCGAGGCCCGCATGGCGATCGCCATGGCGCAGGCTGGCGGGATCGGCGTGATCCACAAGAACCTTGATGTCGAGGCCCAGTCGACCGAGGTCCGCCGCGTCAAACGTTTTGAGAGCGGGATCGTCTACAACCCCGTCACACTCACCGCGACGCAGACGATTGCAGACGCAAAAGCCCTGTCCGCGCAGTACAACTTCACCGGTTTCCCGGTGATCGACGAAGAGCGTCGCATCGTCGGCATCGTCACCAACCGTGACATGCGCTTTGCGACCTCGGACGACACGCCCGTCTCTCAGGTGATGACCTCCGACAATCTCGCGATCCTTCAGGAACCGGCCGACCGCGATGAAGCCATTTCGCTCATGAAAGCGCGCCGGATCGAGAAGCTGCTCGTGACCGACGCCGACGGCCACCTCACGGGTCTCCTGACGCTCAAAGACACGGAACAATCCGTTCTCAACCCGTCCGCTTCCAAAGACGCTCTTGGCCGCCTGCGTGTGGCTGCTGCGACCTCTGTGGGCGACGCTGGCTTTGCCCGCTCCGAAGCACTCGTGGACGCTGGCGTCGACATCATCGTGATCGACACCGCCCACGGCCACTCCGAAGGCGTGATCGTTGCTGTTGAGCGCGCGAAGAAAGCCTTCGGCGACAACGTGCAGGTCATTGCGGGTAACGTCGCGACGGCAGAAGCCACCAAAGCCCTCATCGGTGCCGGTGCGGACGCTGTGAAGGTCGGCATCGGCCCGGGCTCCATCTGCACCACCCGCATGGTTGCAGGCGTTGGCGTTCCGCAGCTCACGGCGATCATGGACTGTTCGAAAGCGGCGGGCGATGTGCCGATCATCGCAGACGGCGGCATAAAGTTCTCCGGCGACTTCGCGAAGGCCATCGCAGCGGGCGCGTCCTGTGCAATGGTCGGCTCGATGATCGCGGGCACGGATGAATCCCCGGGCGAAGTGATCCTTTATCAGGGTCGTTCCTTCAAATCCTACCGTGGTATGGGCTCTCTCGGTGCGATGGCTCGCGGCTCTGCGGACCGCTACTTCCAAAAAGACGCGGCCTCCGACAAGCTGGTTCCCGAGGGCATCGAAGGTCAGGTTCCCTACAAAGGGCCGGTCGGCACCGTTCTGCACCAGATGGTCGGCGGTCTGCGCGCGGCCATGGGCTACACAGGCTGTGCGACCGTGGCAGAGATGAACAAGAACTGCTGCTTCACCAAGATCACCGGTGCGGGTCTCAAAGAGAGCCACGTCCACGATGTGCAGATCACCCGCGAAAGCCCGAACTACCGGATCGGTTGATCTCTCATTCGTGAGAATTGAAATGTGCACGGCGGCTTCGGCCGCCGTTGCTTTTTGTGCGATAGCCTGATTTGGGTGAGATATGACACCAGCAGCCCGTATTTCCGCCGCCATAGAGATTCTCGACGATGTGCTCGCCGGAGAAAATGCCGAACGCGTTCTCACCACCTGGGCGCGCGGTCACCGCTTTGCCGGCTCCAAGGACCGTGCCGCGATCCGCGATCACGTGTTCGAGGCCATCCGCTGCAAACGTTCCTACGCATGGCTCGGCGGGGCAGGTGAAGGGCGTCCGTCAGGTCGTCAGTTGATGATTGGCGCGCTTCGTGCGTCCGGCACTGATCCGGCCACGCTCTTCACGGGAGAACGCTTCGCCCCGCATCCTCTCAACGATGACGAGCGGGCTGTCGAGGCTGATCTGACTGATGCGCCGCTAGGCGTCCAACTCGATTGCCCCGACTGGCTCTTGCCGCTCTATGCCGAGACGCTTGGAGAGGACCGCGATGCGGCTCTCTTGCGGACACGCGGGCGGTCTGACGTCTATTTGCGCGTAAATATCGGCAAGTCCACGCTTGGGAATGCCCTAGAGCATTTGAGCGAGGACGGAATCGAAGCAGAGCCACACCCGCTCTCTGAAACGGCACTTAAGGTTACCAAAGGCGCGCGCGCTGTCGCACGGTCACAGGCCTATCTGACGGGCCTTGTCGAGCTACAGGACGCGGGATCGCAAGCCATTATCGACGCACTCCCGCTTCAGGACGGCATGTCGGTTCTCGACTATTGTGCAGGCGGTGGGGGCAAGTCGCTCGCCATGGGCGCACGTGCGCATCTGGACATCACGGCCCATGATGCCGACTTTGCGCGGATGCAAGACATCGCCCCGCGCGCCTCTCGGGCAGGGATCAAGATCCAAACCGCCCGCACGTCCGAGCTTGGCTCCGATTACGATCTCGTTCTGTGTGATGTGCCCTGTTCCGGCTCCGGCGCCTTTGCCCGCAGTCCACAAGGCAAGTGGGTGCTGACGCAGGACAGGCTTAATCATTTGACGCGTATTCAGGCGGACATTCTCGAAAAAGTTGCGCCGATGGTCGCTGAGGGCGGGGTGCTCGCCTATGCGACCTGTTCTCTGTTCAAAGCAGAGAACGATGCGCAGGCGGAGAAATTCCTTGAGGCGCACCCGGAATTTACCATGCTCAAAAGCCGGACGATTTCGCCGCTTGAGGGTGGTGATGGCTTTTTCTATGCGGTCTTTTCCAAGGCAAATTAGAGCGAATGCACTCCTAAATTGTATATTTCAAAAAATACAACTTTACGGAGAGTTGCTTCCATCCTAACGTTTTCCGGATGCGGATTAATCCGCTGTTAAGTGCTGAGTGGCCATAACGCTGTGAACGTGAGCGTTTTGGCCGGTTTCGGTAAACGGTGACGACCTTTGCATGAGGGATGTAGGGTGCTTGAAGCGACGGCAGAACCATTTGTGACGGGAGTGAACAAACTCGCGCCCTATAGAACAGCTTTCGGGATTTTCGGCATCCTCTTATGTGTGTCAGCCCTCTCGATAGACGGACCCTATGTCCGGACCATCGCGTCTGTGGCGGGTGCCGTGTTGCTCTGGACAGTGCTTCTCTGTGTCTGGGCGTCGCGTCGCGCGGCGACTGTCTCAGAATTCGCGGGGTCTTTGCCGAAATTCGTCGAAAACGACGGGGCGCCGGTGTTTGTCACCAATGCTGACGGCCTCGTGGAATTTGAAAACAGCGCCGCGGTTGCGCGCTTTGGCGGCGCGGGTGGAGAGCCGCTGTTGGGTGCGTTGGAAGATATGTTCGCCGCGCCGTCCTCGACGATGGCTCGCTTGCAATCTGCGGCCAGAGCGAACGGGTTTGCCCGAGAAGATGTCGTGACTCGGCAGGGGCACCTGCGTTTGTCTGTCCACGATGCGGGACATGACACCTATCTTTGGCGCCTCGAAGAAATGAGGTCGGATCCCAGTGCCCAAGACCTCAATTCGGCGCCACTCCCCTGTGTTACGCTCGGGGCGCACGGGGCGGTTCTGGAGATGAACGACGCCATGATCGCGCTCGTCGGGCAACGCTTTCGGTCGCTTGATCGCTTTGTCTTGGATCTGCCGCTCCGCCATGGTGATGTGCACAGTCTCACGACTGCCGAGGGCCGGGTCTACGCCCGCATTTCCGAGGTTCAGCGCGCGAACTCTGAGAAGAAGGACGTCTATTTTCTCCCTGCGACCGCACCTTCGGTTGGGTCGTGGGAGCCTTTGGACGGTCTGCCCGTCGCGCTTTTGAAAGTGGCCGAAGATGGACGGATTCTGGAGTCGAACCTACATGCGCGAGAGTTGTTGGCGATCCCGTCTCATGACAGCTTGCGGCTCGGGGATTTGGTTGAGGGCCTTGGCCGGCCGGTGCAGGACTGGGTGAACGACGTCGCATCCGGGCGGGGGCGGAAGCCAGAGTTCGTCCGTGCGTCTCGTCCCCAAACCGATATGTTTATCCAAATCTCTCTGAAGCGCGTCGAGTGCAAAGAGGGCGGTCGCGAACTGATCGCCGTGCTCTCTGACGCGACCGAGCTCAAGTCGCTTGAGGCCCAGTTCGTGCAATCTCAAAAGATGCAGGCAATCGGCCAACTCGCCGGTGGTGTCGCGCACGATTTCAACAACCTTTTGACTGCGATTTCAGGGCATTGCGACTTGTTGCTGTTGCGGCATGATCAGTCTGATCCGGATTACGGCGACCTCGTTCAAATCCACCAGAATGCGAACCGTGCGGCGTCGCTCGTTGGACAACTCCTCGCGTTTTCTCGCAAGCAGACGCTCAAACCCGAGGTTGTCGATATGCGCGATACGCTCGCGGATTTGACCCATCTCTTGAATCGCCTCGTGGGCGAGAAAATCACCCTGACGCTTGACCACGACACGGGGTTGCTGCCCATCCGGGCTGATAAGAGGCAGCTCGAACAGGTGATTATGAACCTTGTCGTGAATGCGCGCGACGCGATGCCGTCGGGTGGGAAGATTCGGATCGAAACACGCAATGAGATCGTGGCAGCGCCCTTCACGCGTGACCGTGCGACCCTTGCCCCGGGTGATTACGTGGTCGTCACGGTAGCCGATCAGGGTGTCGGGATCGCGCCTGACAAACTGCAAAAGGTGTTCGAGCCATTCTTTACGACCAAGCGCACGGGTGAGGGGACGGGACTTGGCCTTTCGACCGCCTATGGCATCATCAAACAAACCGGCGGCTTTATCTTTGTCGATAGCGTTGTTGGAACAGGCACGTCCTTTACGATCTTCCTTCCGGCCTACGCCGTTCCGGAGCAGCCTATCGCGCCCGCGCCCGTCGCCGAAGGTGCGGAAACGGTGTCTCAGGAACGCGGCTCCGGCATTGTCCTGCTCGTCGAAGATGAAGCACCTGTTCGGGCCTTTGCCTCACGCGCATTGCGTTTGCGCGGTTACACGGTGATCGAAGCCGAAAGCGCAGAAGAGGCGCTCGAAATTCTAGACGACGGCAGCCTGCACATCGATGTCTTTGTGTCGGACGTCATTATGCCTGGAATGGATGGGCCGAGTTGGGTGTCGGAAGCGCTTGAGGCACGGCCAGGTGTGAAAGTTGTTTTCGTCTCAGGCTATGCCGAGGACCATTTTTCGGAACAGCAGGCCCGCATTCCAAACTCCGTCTTCTTGCCGAAACCTTTCTCATTGTCTGAGTTGACTGCGACCGTTCAGGCGCAATTGCGGTGAGAATACAAACCTCTACGCCGCATACTTCACACGGTTCATCGGGCGAGATGCGGGTTTTTTGAGGACGGTAACGCCACATTAACCAAGTTGGCCGCATGCTGATTTCAGAAATTTAAGTTGAAATGTTCTTATTTTGTGCTCATAACGGATTGTGAGAACAAGAGGCGAACAAACGTCCCGTTCAGAGCAGTTCCGATTTGCGTGATTGCCGGTGTCTGACGGGTGTGAAATAAGGAAGCAAATTGATGGCAACGGCGACCAAGGCAATGGCAAAGAACGACGGCAAACAGACAGGCGACAAGCAGAAGGCGCTCGAAAGCGCGCTGGCACAGATCGAACGGCAGTTTGGCAAAGGCTCGATCATGAAGCTTGGCGCCGACAATCCGGTCCAAGAGATTGAGGCGACCTCGACCGGCTCTCTCGGTCTCGATATCGCACTCGGGATCGGTGGCATTCCGAAGGGCCGCATCATCGAGATTTACGGGCCTGAATCCTCGGGCAAAACGACGCTCACGCTCCATTGCGTTGCGGAAGAGCAGAAAAAAGGCGGCGTTTGTGCCTTTGTCGATGCGGAACACGCGCTTGATCCGATCTATGCAAAGAAGCTCGGCGTTGATCTGGATGAGCTCCTGATTTCCCAGCCGGACACCGGTGAGCAGGCGCTTGAAATCGTTGACACGCTCGTCCGGTCCGGCGCTGTGAGCCTCGTGGTCGTCGACTCCGTGGCCGCGCTCACACCGAAATCCGAGCTTGAAGGCGATATGGGCGATAGCTCCGTGGGTGTGCAGGCGCGTTTGATGTCTCAGGCAATGCGCAAACTCACCGGCTCCATCAGCCGTTCCAAATGCACCGTGATCTTCATCAACCAGATCCGGATGAAAATTGGTGTCATGTTCGGGTCTCCGGAAACGACCACCGGCGGTAACGCGCTGAAATTCTACTCTTCCGTGCGTATGGACATCCGTCGCATCGGCTCCATCAAGGACCGAGATGAGGTCGTTGGCAACGAGACCCGCGTAAAGGTCGTGAAAAACAAAGTTGCTCCGCCGTTCAAGCAGGTTGAATTCGACATCATGTACGGCGAAGGCATTTCCAAAACCGGTGAGCTTCTCGATCTCGGTGTGAAAGCGGGCGTTGTCGACAAATCCGGCGCGTGGTTCTCCTACGGGGACGAGCGGATCGGGCAGGGCCGTGAGAATGCCAAACGCTTCCTCAAGGAAAATAACCACATGGCGCTCGAGATCGAAGACAAGATCCGCGCCGCGCATGGTCTCGATTTCGATCTTGGCGATGAATTCGACCACGACGACGTTCTGGACGGCGACGAATAAGACCGTCCATTCGTGAATTCAAACAGGCGCGCAGCACCCGCTTGCGCGCCTTTTTCTATGAAAAACGGGCCGCTTGGCCTTTTGGGCTTATGGACAGCCCTGCGTTGGAGCGGTAAACCATCCCGAACGCCGATAATTCCCTAAGGAAGTGCCCATAGATGCCAAGTGTGAACGATATCCGCTCCACCTTCCTCAACTACTTCGAACGCAATGGTCACACCGTTGTGCCGAGCTCGCCGCTCGTGCCGCGCAACGACCCGACCCTGATGTTCACCAACTCCGGCATGGTGCAGTTCAAGAACTGCTTCACCGGTCTGGAAAAGCGTGATTACGTCCGCGCGACCACCGCGCAGAAATGCGTGCGCGCAGGGGGCAAGCACAACGACCTCGATAACGTGGGCTATACCGCTCGCCACCATACGTTCTTCGAGATGCTCGGCAACTTCTCCTTTGGCGATTACTTCAAAAACGAAGCCATTCCGTTCGCATGGGAGCTGATCACCAAGGATTTCGATATCCCGAAGGACAAGCTCTACACGACCGTCTACCACACGGATGACGAGGCGTTCGAGATCTGGAAAAAGGTCGGTGTGCCGGAAGAGCGCATCATCCGCATCGCGACCTCTGACAATTTCTGGCAGATGGGCGACACAGGTCCGTGCGGCCCGTGCACCGAGATTTTCTACGACCACGGCGATCACATCTGGGGCGGCCCTCCGGGTTCTCCGGAAGAGGACGGCGACCGGTTCATCGAAATCTGGAACGTTGTGTTCATGCAGAACGAGCGGTTCGCTGACGGTTCGATGACCGAGTTGGACATGCAGTCCATCGACACCGGTATGGGCCTCGAACGCATTGCAGCGCTTTTGCAGGGCAGCCACGACAACTATGACACCGATCTGATGAAGTCTCTGATTGAGGCCTCCGCACATGCGACCTCTGTCGATCCGTTTGGTGAGAAGAACGTGCATCACCGCGTGATCGCGGACCACCTGCGGTCCACGTCCTTCCTCATTGCCGACGGTGTGATGCCGTCGAACGAGGGCCGCGGTTATGTGCTGCGCCGGATCATGCGCCGCGCCATGCGTCACGCGCACCTTCTCGGTGCGAAAGACCCGATCATGCACAAACTCGTGCCGGAACTCGTGCGTCAGATGGGCGATGCCTATCCGGAACTGCGTACCGGTCAGTCGATGATCGAAGAGACGCTCAAGCTCGAAGAAACCCGCTTTATCCAAACGCTGGATCGCGGTCTCAAGCTGCTAGAAGACGAACTCACCGATCTGCCGGAGGGGGACAAACTCCCAGGTGAGGCTGCGTTCAAGCTCTACGACACCTACGGCTTCCCGCTCGATCTCACGCAGGATGCTCTGCGCGAGAAGGGGGTCGAGGTCGACACCGACGGGTTCGATGCCGCCATGGCAGAGCAAAAGGCAAAAGCGCGCGCCGCGTGGGCCGGCTCCGGAGAAACGGCTGACGCGACCGTTTGGTACGACATCGCAGAGGACAAAGGCACGACCGAATTCCTTGGCTATGACACCGAGAAAGCCGAGGGCGAGATTGTCGCGCTCGTCAAAGACGGTGCGCGTGTCGATGAGGTCAAAGAGGGCGACACGGTTCAGATCGTCGTCAACCAGACTCCGTTCTATGCGGAGTCCGGCGGTCAGGTCGGCGATACCGGCGTGATCCGTGTGGAGAAATCCATCGCGAAAGTCACCGACACGAAAAAGGTCGCGGGTGTGTTCATTCACTTCGCAACTGTCGAGACCGGCACGATCAAAGTGGGCGAACCCGCTGCGCTCGAAGTGGAACACACACGCCGTGGTGCTATCCGCGCAAACCACTCCGCGACGCACCTGCTGCACGAAGCGCTCCGTGAGACGCTCGGCGATCACGTGGCGCAGCGCGGCTCGCTCAACGCGCCGGATCGTCTGCGTTTCGACTTCTCGCACGCCAAAGGCCTCTCTGCGGAAGAAATTTCCAAGGTCGAGAGCGACGTGAACGCGTTCATTCGCCAGAACACGCCGGTTGAAACCCGTATCATGACCCCGGATGACGCCCGCGCCCTCGGCGCTCAGGCGCTGTTTGGGGAGAAGTATGGCGAAGAGGTCCGTGTGGTCTCGATGGGTCGCGCTGACACCGGCAAAGGTGCTGATGGTCAGACCTACTCCCTCGAACTTTGCGGCGGCACCCATGTGAAGCGTACGGGCGATATTGGCCTCTGCGTGATCTTGGGCGACAGTGCCTCCTCCGCCGGTGTGCGCCGGATCGAGGCCCTGACGGGTCAGGCCGCTTTGGATCATCTCGCGCTTGAGGCCAACCGCGCCCAGGAGGTTGCGAGCCTGCTCAAAACCCCGATTTCCGAAGTGGTTGAGCGGGTGAAATCCCTCGCGGATGAGCGCAAGAAGCTCGAACAAGAGGTCGCCAACCTCAAACAACAGATCGCTATGGGCGGTGGGTCCGGTGGCGGTGTGTCTGCAAAAGATGTGAACGGCATTCCGTTCCTCGCTCAGGCGCTTCAGGGTGTGTCCGGCAAGGACCTTCGCGGTCTGATCGACGCGCACAAGAGCAACCTCGGAACCGGTGTGATCCTGCTGATCGCCGAAGAAGACGGCAAAGTCGCTGTCGCCTGTGGTGTGACCGACGATCTGACCGACAAAGTCTCCGCTGTGGATGTGCTCAAAGCCGCTGTGCCCGCCGTGGGTGGCAAGGGCGGCGGTGGCCGTCCGGACATGGCGCAGGGCGGGGGCAAGGATTTCTCCGGCGCTGACGCTGCGATTGCGGCAGCCGAAACTCTTTTGAAAGGATAACCGATGCCAGCTCTTTGGATTGCGAACATTAAAGTTACCGACGAGGACGCCTACGGCCGCTACGCCAAATTGGCGGGTCCGGCGATCGCGAAACACGGCGGTAAATTCCTCGCCCGTGGTGGCCGCTACGTCCAGCTTGAGGGCAATGACCGCCCGCGCAACGTCGTGACGCGCTTCGATAGCGTCGAGGCGGCTGTCGCTTGTTACGAGAGCCCGGAATACCAAGAGGCCCTAAGCCACGCGAATGGTGCATCCGAGCGTGACATCGTCGTGATCGAGATCGAAGAATAAGTCTCTGAGATCACTTGAATCGAAAAAGGCGCGGAAAGATCCGCGCCTTTTTTCATTCCTTCTCGTTCATATCATTTGAACGGATTTTTCGGGCTCCGGTCCGACGATAGGGTGTTTGTTCCCTCTGTGACCAACTCTTCAATCGCATCCGCGAGGTGTATCTTATCGATATGCCCGTCGCCTGCCTTCACGCGGATCAAATGCGCGCGGTGAAGGACGTCGGTGTGCGTATACCCGAGCGGCGGTTCGAAACGATAACTCGCGAGTTCAATCAGCATCCCGTTAGGTTCGCGGAAATAGATCGAGTCCATGAAGCCGCGATCCTTTACACCGGAATGTTTGATCCCGCGTGCATCGAGCCGCTCGACCACCTGATCAAACGTCACTTTCGACACATTGAACGCGAGGTGGTGCAGGGACCCCGGTCCCTGATCGATGCGGTGACGACCGGGCTTGCGATCCTCGGCGGTGAAAACCGTGATCAGACGCCCGTCACCCGGATCGAAGTAAAGATGTCCCTGATCGGCATCATCCAGGTTCGGCTGATCAAAGACGAACGGCATCCCGAGCACGCCTTCCCAAAAGTCGATCGTGGATTGCCGGTCCGCACCGGTGATGGTGATGTGATGAACCCCTTGGGTCTGGATCTTACGCATCTCTGGTCTCCTTTGAGACAGAAGATAGCGCAATCACGCTCAAATCCTAAGGCTTTCCGTCGCACACACTCTGCGCATGAATGCGAAAAGGCCCGCCGGTGAGGGCGAGCCTTGTCTTCTTCTTGGCGAAAATACTCAGTATCAGAGCTGAGCCGCTTTGGCGTGACGCTTGCGCTCGTGCGGGTCGAGGTAGCGTTTGCGCAGGCGGACGCTTTCCGGCGTCACTTCGACGAGTTCGTCGTCGTTGATGTAGGCAATGGCCTCTTCGAGCGACAGAGTGGTCGGTGTAGTCAAACGCACAGCGTCGTCGGTGCCGGAGGCGCGCACGTTGGTGAGCTTCTTACCTTTGAGCGGGTTCACTTCGAGATCGTTGTCACGGGAGTGCTCGCCGATGATCATGCCTTGGTAGACCTTCGCCTGAGCGCCGGTGAACAGTTTGCCGCGCTCTTCGAGGTTCCAGAGCGCGTAGGCCACGGATTCACCATCTTCCATCGAGATCAGAACACCCTGACGACGGCCCGGGATCGGACCCTTGTAGGCTGCCCAGCCGTGGAACACACGGTTGAGAACGCCGGTGCCGCGGGTGTCGGTAAGGAATTCACCGTGATAGCCGATGAGACCGCGGGACGGGACGTGCGCGATGATGCGCGTTTTGCCGTTCTGCTGCTTCATCTCGGTGAGATCGCCTTTGCGGGCGCCTGTGAGTTTCTCGATCACCGCGCCGGAGTATTCGTCATCCACGTCCACGGTGACTTCTTCGATCGGCTCCATGCGCTGACCGTCTTCTTCTTTCATGATCACCTGCGGGCGGGAGATCGAAAGCTCAAAGCCTTCGCGGCGCATGTTCTCGATGAGAACGCCCATCTGAAGTTCGCCACGGCCGGAAACCTCAAAGGCTTCGCCACCGGGGGTGTCTTTGACTTTGATTGCGACGTTGGTCTCGGCTTCTTTCACGAGACGGTCACGGATCACGCGGGACTGAACCTTTTTGCCTTCGCGACCGGCCAGCGGGCTGTCGTTGATACCGAAGGTGACGGTGATGGTCGGCGGATCGATCGGCTGGGCTTCGAGCGGCTCTTCAACTTCGAGCGCACAGAGCGTGTCGGACACGGTGGCTTTCGTCATGCCAGAGAGGGACACGATGTCACCTGCAATCGCTTCGTCAATCTCAGCCATGGCGAGACCGCGGAAGGCCTGAATCTTTTTGACCTGGAACTGTTCGATCTTCTGACCGTTGCGGGTCAGGGCCTGCACGGTGGCGCCGGCTTTGATCTTGCCGCTTTCAACGCGACCGGTGAGCAGGCGGCCCAGGAACGGGTCGGAGCCCAGCGTGGTGGCGAGCATTTTGAACGGCTCGTCCTGATGCTTGAGCTGTTTCGGAGCCGGAACGTGGTTCAGGATCAGGTTAAACAGCGCGTCGAGGTTCTTGCGCGGGCCGTCAAGTTCTGTGTCACACCAGCCGGAACGACCGGAGGCGTAGAGGTGCGGGAAGTCGAGTTGGTCGTCGTCTGCGTCGAGGGAGGCGAAAAGGTCGAAACACTCGTCCAGCGCGCGATCCGGTTCTGCGTCCGGCTTGTCGACTTTGTTCAGAACCACAATCGGACGCAGGCCGAGGGCGAGCGCCTTGGAGGTCACGAATTTGGTCTGCGGCATCGGGCCTTCGGCAGCGTCGACGAGGAGAACTACGCCGTCCACCATCGAGAGAATGCGCTCAACCTCGGCGCCGAAGTCGGCGTGACCGGGCGTGTCGACGATGTTGATGCGGTGGCCTTTCCACTCGACCGAAGTTGCCTTCGCGAGAATGGTAATGCCGCGTTCGCGCTCCAGATCGTTGGAGTCCATGGCGCGTTCGGTCGTCGCCTGGTTTTCGCGGAACGTGCCCGACTGTTTGAGAAGCTCGTCAACCAGCGTAGTTTTGCCGTGGTCGACGTGCGCGATGATGGCGATATTGCGAAGATCCATAGGTGCGTCTGTCCGTCTAGAAACTGTTGGTCCCGCGCGTAACGGCCTTTCACTGAAAAGGCCAGCGCTAAACACTGATTTCGTGAATTTGTGGGTTAATGCGTGGCCGTTTTGGAGAACATGTGGATGACAATCACACCTGCGATGATCATTGACATGCCAATTGCGGCCGCAAGGTCGATTTTTTGGCCGTAGATCACGAGGCCGAAAAGGGTGATCAGAACGACGCCGAGGCCCGACCATATGGCATAGACGACGCCGACGGGCATCACCTTGAGCACATGGGTCAGGAAATAGAAGGCCAGTCCATAGCCTACGACCACGATGATCGAGGGCAGGGGGCGCGTGAATTGTTGCGTGGCGTTAAGGGCCGTTGTGCCGATCACTTCAGAGATAATGGCGGCGATCAGGAAGAGGTAATGCTTCGGCATGTCACATCCGTCCTTACATCGCGATATAGCGGTCGCGGCGGTGGTTGATCGCAATCACGAGATTGACGACCACAGCGCCGAGAAGAGACCAGCCGACCTGCGGCAACGGAAGCACGAAGAGCGCCACGGCAAAAAGGCAGGCGTCAAAGGCGAGTTGCACGTAGCCGGCTTTGAATTTGGTCGCGTCTTGCAAGTAGAGCGCCAGAATCCCGATCCCGCCGAGCGACCCGCCGTGCCGGAAAATCGCCATGAGGCCCGCGCCGGTCATGAACCCGAGCATGATCGCGCCGAAGGTCGGGTCGAGGGTCTCGAAGCTCACGAAATACGGAAACACCTCCGCGAAGACAGAGATCAGCGCGACGCAGGCAAAGGTCTTGAGCACAAATCGCGCGCCCATCCGTTTGTAGCCGAACCAGTAGAACGGCAGGTTCACAAAGAAGAAGACCCAGCCAAAGGGCTTGTCGATCAGGTAGGAGATCAGGAGTGACAGGCCCGCGGTCTGGCCGGTAACTAGGCCGAGATCGCGGAGCATGACAAGGCCGAAGGCACACATTGCCGTGCCGAAAACGAAGCCTTGTGCATCTTCGAAAAAGGTATGCTTTTCAGAAGCCTGTGAGGCGGTCTGCATGTGAACTCCTGTGTGCTGGTTCAGTCGGCGATATAGCGGTCGCGACGGTGGTTGAAGGCGATCACTCCGTTGAGGATCAGCGCTCCGAGCAGCGAATACAGCACGCGGGTCGGTTCGAAAAGGAAGAATGCCACAGTGAAGAGCACAGCATCAAAGCAAAGCTGCACAACGCCCGCGCGGATGCCGAAACGGTCTTGGGCATAGAGCGCGACGACACCAAGGCCGCCGAGCGACCCTTTGTGGCGGAATGTGCCGAGGAGGCCGTAGCCTGTGAGGATGCCGAAGGCCACGGTGCCGAAGAGTGGATTGAGATGTGAGAAGGTCATCCACTCCGGAATAACGGCGACGAGGATCGAGAGGATCGTCACGCAAATCGCGGACTTGATCGTGAACTCGGCGCCCATCCGGAAATAGGCAAGGGCGTAGAAGGGGATATTGATGATCCAGAACACCCACGAAAACGACCATCCCGTCATATAAGAGATTACGAGCGCGAGACCCGCCGTTTGTCCCGTGATGAACCCGAGTTGCGCAATGATCGTGAGGCCGATGGCCGTCGTAATGAGGGCAATCGCAAATCCCTGCACATCCTCGAGGAGGCTGTGTTTCTGGGGATTCTCGGGAAGGGGCATAGGTGCTGGCATATCGCCTATGTATGGCAGCATTGCTGACCTGTCTAGAGGGAATGTTTGCGCTGCCGCGCAATTCGGGAGGCCTGCTCAAAAAGCTGGCAACCCTTTTGTGGTGGCTCGAAAAAGCAGCGGATTACTCGACCCAAAGCCGCTGCGCCTGAAACAGAACGAGCGTCTCTGCGGACAGGCGATCCGGCTCCGGAAATGTCTGTAATCCAACGCTGTGTGTAGCGGTTGCCGATTGAGCTTCCTGAAGGCGGAAGAGTTGGCGGGAGAGGCGTTCGGTCTCATGGCCGTGGCGCTCCGCGAGGGAGAGTTCCTGTTCTGTGAGTGCGATGAGATCGATGTGTTCCTGCAGTGAGGGGGCATCGCCACCGTAGATCGATTGCATCTCGGATTGGTAAGCGGCGCCATAGCGTTCGAGCTCAAGCACAAAGCCAACATCGTCAAACCGTGCGGATTTGAGGCGCATGGCGAGCGTATCGACGTCCTCTGGCAAAATTGCCGTCAGATCATAGTCCGCAAAGATGTTCCGGATGTCCGAGGTGAGCCAAGGGGAGTCGGACTTCGGGGACGTCGCTGCAGAGCTTGTTCCGTCGGTCTGCGCGCTCCCTTCATCCGTCGCTGACTGAAGATCGGACTGCCGCACTAAGCTCTGTGAAGTCGTGGTGGGGACCACTGGAATACGCATCTCAAAAACCTTCTGGTTTCGTCTGCGTCAGAGATAGGGTGCGTGAATTTAAGGGGAAGGTAACAGATAAAATTGCGCGGAAATTCTCCAGCGCAAGAACGCCTTAGAGAGTGGAGTTCATCCAAATGCGAGCGACAGCCCCATCACTGTAGACGCTGCGCCGAGGAAGCGTGGAGCGAGCGGGTGCGCGCGCGCCATATACTGCGCGAGGAAAATGCCCGCCGCGTGCAGGAGTGCAGTGACGAGCATAAAGCCGATGCCAAAGCTGAGCACGGTGGCCGCCCCCAATTCTGCCCCGTGGGCGTGACCGTGGAAAACGCCGAAGAACGCGGCGATGGCGACCCCGCCGGCGAGCGATGGCTTCAAAGCGAAAGTCACCAGCAGGCCAATAAAGATCGAAGACGCGAGGATCATCGGTTCCACGGCGGGCAAAGGCATCCCGAGGCGTGCGCCGATATAGCCAAGGCCCATGGCGCCGACAAAGCCTGCGGGCACGGCCCATATCGCCTTGCCGCCGATTTGCATGGCCCAGACGCCGACCGCGAGCATTGCGAGAACGTGGTCCATCCCGAAGAGCGGATGAGAGGCACCGGCAAGGAATGAGCCGTGTGTGTCGGGCGGGAGATGGGCAAAGGCCGGTGTCGCGAGCAGGAAAAGAGGGATGAGGGGGAGGGCAGTGCGCATTATGGATCCTTGAGGTTTGTCCGGACGCCCCGATGTGGGTCGCGTCGGGGCAGACATTCGCAAATCTGTGCCTAGAGGTCCATGCGGCACAAGTGCAAAGGCCTACCGCATGACTGCGGAAACAAAAAAGGCCGGAGCAGCGAGGCTCCGGCCATCATGGCAGGTCGGACTGGGGATCTTATCCTGCCAAAGCTTTGTTCAGGTTCTCGTCGATCTTCTCGAGGAAGCCCATCGTAGTGAGCCAGCCCTGATCCGGACCGACGAGAAGCGCGAGGTCTTTCGTCATGAAGCCGCTTTCCACGGTGTCGACGATGGTCTTCTCCAGTGTCGTGGCAAAGCGCATGAGCTGGTCGTTGTTGTCGAGCTTCGCGCGGTGCTTCAGGCCACCGGTCCAGGCATAGATGGAGGCGATAGAGTTGGTGGAGGTGGCTTCACCGGCCTGATGCTGACGGTAGTGGCGCGTCACGGTGCCGTGGGCGGCCTCGGCCTCCACGATCTTTCCGTCCGGCGTCATGAGCTGCGAGGTCATGAGGCCGAGAGAGCCGAAGCCCTGCGCCACGGTGTCGGACTGCACGTCGCCATCGTAGTTCTTACAGGCCCAGACGAATTTGCCGGACCATTTCATCGCGCAGGCAACCATGTCGTCGATCAGGCGGTGCTCATACCAGATGCCTGCGGCCTTGAAGCGATCCGCGAATTCCTCTTCGAAAATCTGCTCGAAGAGGTCTTTGAAGCGGCCATCATAGGCTTTGAGGATGGTGTTCTTCGTGGACAGGTAGACCGGCCAGCCGACGGAGAGACCGTAGTTGAACGACGCACGCGCAAAGTCGCGGATGCTGTCGTCGAGGTTATACATCGCCTGATAGACACCGGCGGAGGGGGCGTCGAACACCTCTTTCTCGATGACGGTGCCGTCTTCGCCGACGAATTTCATCGTCAGTTTGCCGGCGCCGGGGAAGTGGAAATCCGTCGCTTTATACTGATCACCATAGGCGTGGCGGCCGACGACGATCGGGTTGGTCCAACCCGGCACGAGGCGCGGCACGTTGCGACAGATGATCGGCTGGCGGAAAATCGTGCCGCCGAGGATGTTGCGAATGGTGCCGTTCGGGGAGCGATACATGCGCTTGAGCCCGAATTCCTCAACGCGGGCTTCGTCCGGCGTGATGGTCGCACATTTGACCGCGACGCCGATTTCTTTGGTCTTTTCAGCGGCATCGACCGTGATCTGGTCATCGGTCTCGTCCCGCGCTTCGATCCCGAGATCGTAATAGAGAAGGTCGATATCGAGGTAGGGGAGGATGAGTTTTTTCTTGATGAAATCCCACATGATGCGGGTCATCTCATCGCCGTCCATTTCGACAATCGGGTTTTCCACTTTGATCTTTGTCATCGGGATTTCCTTGTGCTCTGAGTCTCGTGCGTTTTAGCCGATTTGCGGGGGGTGGGGAAGAGTTGGTATGCAAATGTATACAAATAATTCACATTCCGCACATCACGACTTGGTTAACGCACAAAATGCGGGCAGTGGGGCGCTAGGGTGAGACGATGACCCCGACGAGAAATGCGACCATCGCGCAGAGCCCGCCGATAAAAAGGGTTTCTGCGACGGCGCGGATTAACCCCTCGCGCGTCGCCACATGGCGAAGGCCGCCCAGAAGGGCGAGGGCGCTTGCCGTTGCGACGATGGAGGCCTCGAATTGAAGATCGGCGTTGAGACCTAAGAGGTAGGGCAGGATGGGGATCGTGCCAAAAAGGATGAAGCTCACGAAGGTGATCAGCGCGCGGGGCCAGAGCGCGCCTTGGCCTGGATCTTCGAGTCCCTCAATGTGAGTGAGCGTCATCTCCGCCATCAAGCCGGGAGACTTCGCGGCCAAAGACGCCATCGTTGTCGCGTCGAGTGTGGAGAGGCCACGCTCTTTGAGGTGGTCCGTCAGGGCGCGTATTTGTGTTGAGGCATTTTGCGACAATTGGCGCCTGCGGCGCTGGATCATCTTTCGCGCCGCGCGGGCGGAGAGAAACTCCCCGAGTCCCATCGAGGTCGCATCGGCAAAGAGGTTCGCCAAACCAAAGAGAAGCACCGCCAAGGTTCCGATTTCCGCCGCGCCGTCCGCATTTGCGCCCGCAAATCCCGCAACGATGGCAAAGGTGGTGACGATCCCGTCGTTGCCACCGTAGACAATTTGTTTGAGGTGATCCTTCGCGTGGTTCAAAAGCGGCATGAGGTGGCCTATGACAGTTCTTTCGGATAAGCCTAGGGAGCCAAACGCGACGCGAATATGACCGAGCGCAAAGAGGAAATCGCGATTTTCGCGACGAAAACATGAAAATATATGGGGTAAAATAATACCTATTTTATAACGTATTGTTTTTGCTTTGATAATTCAGGTTTATGTCGCTTGACTGTGCGCGGGAAATGCTTAGAACAGCGCCAATCGAATTCCACCCATAAAGGGCAAAGCAAATGAAAACCTTTTCCGCTACTCCCGCGGACGTGGACAAGAAATGGATCATCATCGACGCTGAAGGCGTCGTTCTTGGCCGTCTTGCTTCCATCGTCGCCATGCGCCTGCGTGGCAAGCACAAAGCGACCTTCACTCCGTCCATGGACATGGGCGACAACGTGATCGTCATCAACGCTGACAAAATCCAGCTGACCGGCAAGAAACGCACCGACAAGCGCTTCTACTGGCACACTGGCCACCCGGGCGGCATCAAATCCCGCACCATGCAGCAGCTTCTCGAGGGTGATTACCCGGAGCGCGTGGTGACCAAAGCCGTTCAGCGTATGCTGCCGGGCGGTAAACTGTCCCGCAAGCAGATGACCAACCTGCGCGTCTACGCTGGTGCAGAGCACCCGCACGAAGCTCAGAACCCGGAAGTTCTGGACGTTAAGTCCATGAACAAGAAAAACACTCGGAGCGCATAATCATGGCTGAAGAAATCAAATCCCTCGACGAGCTGAACGCCGTCGCCGGTGGCGAAGCCGTTGCTGAAATCGCTGCGCCCCGTGAACCTGTTCGTGACGAACTGGGCCGTTCCTACGCAACCGGCAAGCGTAAAGACGCTGTTGCTCGCGTTTGGATCAAGCCGGGTTCCGGCAAAGTAACCGTGAACGGCAAAGACATGTCTGTCTACTTCGCCCGTCCGGTGCTTCAGCTGATCGTGAAACAGCCGGCTCAGGTTGCTGGCGTCGAAGGCGAATTCGACGTTGTTGCTACCGTTAAAGGCGGCGGTCTCTCCGGTCAGGCCGGTGCTGTGAAACACGGCATCTCCAAAGCTCTGCAGCTCTACAACCCGGAACTGCGCGGCGCTCTGAAAGCTGCCGGCTTCCTGACCCGCGACTCGCGTGTTGTTGAACGTAAGAAATTCGGTAAGCGCAAAGCTCGCCGTTCCTTCCAGTTCTCCAAGCGTTAAGCTGCTGCGAACAACTGTTCGCCAAATCTTCGAAAGGGTCGCCTGTTTGGGCGGCCCTTTTTCTTTGTCTTTCCTGTTTGCTGCCACTTGCTTGTTTCCCGTGCGCGGCGCCATCATACTCCACGCAAACCCGCTACTGGATTTGTATGTTTTGAAACATCCTTACGAGAACCTTCCGGACCGTGCCTTTTGGCGGAGCGGGGTTGTATTTACAGACCGTGAGACATGGCCGGACCTGTATGTTCCGTCGACCCTGCTTGCGCAGGATGCAGAGGTGGCCTTGTTCGGGTCGGAGTTTGCGCGCGCTTTTGGCCAGACGCTTCAGGAGCGGGGTGGGCATGTCGTTTATTCCGAGAGACTGTCGACACCGCGGCAGATGCGAGAGCTCATCGAAGATAGCTTTCTTGAGGCGGTTCATCCGGCTCTTTTCGCAGAGCGCGACGGGTGTTTTTTCGATCTTTTGCGAAGTGAAATGACACACGACGGCGCTGAGACGCTCCGCGCCGCTGTCGAAATGCGGCGCGCGCATCTGTCTCGTATGGCCGACCAATTTCATCGCTGCGAGACCCTGATCCTGTCGCTCTGCCAAACGGAGGGGATGATTGACCCCGAGACCGGTCGGAGTTTCGGAGCCACGGGCGATCTCTTGCCCGCAACCGCAAAGCATCACAGGTTTTCGGCCAAGGAGGTCGCGTCTGACCTCCGGCGCATTCACAAGATGCTTCGTGCGAACAATCCCCATTTGCGATTGATCCTCATGGTTGATCCCGTGCCGATCACCGAGACGCGGTCAGGGGCGCATGTCCTGTCCGCAAATACGCGTGCGAAAGCGACCCTGCGTGCTGCCGTCGGTGAATTGGCGATGGAGCGCGGGTCGGTAGACTATTTTCCCGCCTATGAGATGGTCACAACCTGGGCCGCTGACGTGGACGCGTTTGAAGATGACCTCAGCACAGTGCACCCCGCGATGATGGAGGCGGTTGTCTCCATGTTTTGTGAGGCGCATGTTGGCGGTTCAGAGAAGTGATTGACGCCACATCTGTTTTCGCGTGGATTGCGCTTAACAATGTGGCAGATGCGTGGGGTCGGACGCGTTGATTTATCGCTTGTGCGAAAAGGCGCTTGCGAATTTGATCAAATTGCGGATTGTCTAGTTTGACGTCGAAAGACATGTCAAGATAACGAGGGGATAAGAGTGGTGGAAAAGCTACGTCGCTTTTTCCGGACCGAGAAGGGAACGGGGCTGTTGCTGGTCTCGCCGACGGCGATTTATGCGCTGTTGATGTTGGCTGTGCCGCTGGCGGCCGTTGTGTTGATCTCGTTCTGGACGCAAAACGGTGTCCGTGATTTCGACACGACGATGACGCTCGCGAACTACAAAGAGGCACTCACCGATCCGCTCTATCGACAGCTGATGCTGCGGTCCTTGATGGTCTCCGGTCTGGTCACGCTGATCACCGTGCTCCTTGCATTCCCGATTGCCTATTTCGTCTCTTTCGGAGTGAAAGCGGAGCACAAATCGCTCTGGATCTTCCTGATCACCATCCCGTTCTGGACCTCCTATCTGATCCGCGTGTTCCTCTGGAAAGTGATCCTTGGCTACAACGGGGTGTTGAACTCCGGCCTGAAAGCCGTTGGTTTGATTGAGGAACCTCTGACCTTCATTCTCTACAACGTGAACGCCGTGATCATCACACTGGCCCACGCCTACGCGCCCTTTGCGATCCTGCCGATCTTTGTGGCGCTCGAAAAGATTGACCGCTCGCTGTTGGAGGCCGCGCGTGATTTGGGCGAAAACCGTGTGATGACCTTCCTCCGCGTGACCCTGCCACTGGCTGCACCTGGTGTCGTTGCGGCGGTGCTCATCGTCTTTATTCCGACCATCGGTGACTACGTGACCCCGCGTCTCGTGGGCGGGCCGGGGGGTCTCATGATCGCGAACATGATCCAGACCCAGTTCCTGCGCCTTAACAATGCGCCGCTCGGAGCGACGCTTGCGGTGCTCGCGATGCTGATTGTCGCTGTGATTGCGATTGTCTTTGTGATCATCGGCAACCGCGCCGCCGGACAGAAGGGAGCCCGCAAATGAAGTCTCTCAAAGTCTATGCGATCTTCTACCTAATCTTCCTCTATGCACCGATCTTCCTGCTGCCGCTCTTTGCATTCAACAGTTCGACGGTCATTGCTTTCCCGCTCGACAGTTTCACGACCGAGTGGTTCACGACGCTTCTGACACTCTCGGAAATGCACGGTGCGCTGCTCAGCTCGCTCAAGATCGCTGTGACCTCGGCAGTGCTCGCGACCAGTCTGGGCATATTCGCTGCGATGGCGGTCTCCCGCTATAGCTTTCCAGGGCAGAAGGGCATCATGGGCTTCATCATGCTCCCGCTCGTCCTGCCGGAGATCATCGTGGCGGTGTCGCTCCTGATCGTGATCTTGCGCATGGGGTTCAGCACCGGCGCGTGGTCGGTGATTGTCGGACATACGCTTATCTGCACGCCCTTCGCCATTGCGATCCTGCAATCGGCCTTTGCCTCGCTCGATCCGTCGCTCGAAGAGGCGGCCTATGACCTTGGCGAGACGCCTGCGTCGACCTTCCGTCTCGTGACACTGCCGCTCGTGATGCCGGGGATCATTTCCGCGCTTCTGATCTCCTTCACCATTTCCATGGACGAATTTATCATCGCCTTCTTCCTGACGGGCGCGGAGCCGACGCTCCCTGTCTATCTCTTCTCGATGATGCGTTTCCCGAAACTTCTTCCGGCGGTGATGGCGCTCGGCACGATCCTTGTCGTGCTCTCCGTGCTGCTCATCGTGATCGCCGAATTCTTCCGCCGCCGTGGTGCCAAACGCACCGGCAATGATACCGGGGGCTTCCTCTGATATGACGACCGCTAAAAAAGACCGTAAAACACTGATCTCCATGCAGAACATCCAAAAGCACTATGGAGACTACCATGCACTTCGGGGGATCAATCTCGAGATTGGCGAAGGGGAGTTCTTCTCTCTGCTCGGGCCGTCCGGCTGTGGCAAGACCACGCTTTTGCGGACGATTGCAGGGTTTGAAGACTATGACAGCGGCTATGTCATGATCTCCGGAAACGACATGCGTGGCGTGCCTGCGAACAAACGCCCCACGAACATGGTGTTCCAGTCCTACGCAATCTTCCCGCACCTGACTGTGGCGCAAAACGTGGCCTTTGGTCTGCGCAAGTCGGGGATGAGTAAGGCGGAGAAAGCGAAAGCGGCTGAACAGGCGCTCGAAATGGTGGGTCTCAAAGGCTACGGCCACCGCGCGGCCCATGCGCTCTCCGGTGGTCAACGTCAGCGCGTGGCGCTCGCCCGTGCGCTCGTGCTCAAACCCAAAGTGCTGCTCCTCGATGAACCGCTCTCCGCGCTTGATCGCAAGATGCGCGAACAGATGCAGGTGGAGTTGATCAAGCTTCAGCGTGAGGTGGGCATCACCTTTATTCTCGTGACCCACGATCAGGAAGAGGCGCTGGTCATGTCCGACCGCATCGCAGTCATGTTCGAAGGCGAGATCGCGCAATGTGACGATCCAGAGGTGCTCTATCGCCGTCCGAAATCAAAACGCGTAGCGGACTTTATCGGTGTGATGAACTTCCTGTCGGCAGAGTGTCGTGTCGAGGATGGGAAGAAGATTGTCAATGTGGCCGGCCTCGGTGAAACCGAAGTCGCCGACGATCAATGCCCCGAAGGCTTCCCCGACGGCGCTGCGACGGTCGGTTTCCGTCCGGAAACCCTCACGCTCCTATATGAAGGTCAAACGGCAACCCATCGCGAAGCGGCGGCGACCATTGATGAGGTCGTCTACTACGGTGATATGACCTATTACGACGTTCGCTTTGACGGTGTGGACAAGGCGGTGCGCATCTCCATGCGCAATATCTTCGGGCGTGACGTGCTCGAGGTTGGCTCCCGAGTCCGTGTGAGCTGGTCCCCGGGCGCGTTGGTGGTCTTCGGATAGATCCTTAGACGACGCGGCGGATAAAGCCTGTCAGCGCGGAATCCAGCTTCGGGAATTTTCCGGTGCCGATCTGTCTATTGATCGGGCTATGGCGATAAGCCGACCCATCGAAATGCGCAATCGGCGCGCCCTCGGCGCGGGCGAGGGCGACAAAGTTCCCAATGGCCTTCGCGTGCCCGCGTGCCCGCGAGTGGATCGCGAGAATAGCGGGGAGAGGGGCCGCAAGGCGATAGGCCGGGGACAACCTTTCCCACGTGTCTTCATCCGGAAAGGCCTGTCTCACTGGCTTCGGCAGTGTGCCATTGTAGGCCCGGGACAGTGTTAAAAGGTCCAAAGCCCCACTGTCGTTGAGGATCACGCCCGCAGGACGCGGGTCCCAGCCCGTGAGCGTCGCCATAGCCGCCAGATGCGCGCCTGCGGAGTGGCCCATGACAATTGTGTTCTCCGGCGGAGCGATGTTTTCAAAGCACCAGTCAATCGCCTGCCGAACCGCGCTGATCTGATCCGGCACGGGTGTTTCGGGGAGCATCGGGTAATCAATGGATATGAAATGGAGACCCTGTGCTGCTGCCCATTCCGGTTTTGCATCGACCTTGCGACGGCTCCCGAAACGCCACGCGCCCCCGTGCACATAAATGAGTGCCCCGCGCGCGCCGTCAGTGCGGTAAATGTCGAGCTTGGCTGGTCCATAGGACCTAACCTCGACGCGTGGACCTGCGAAGACAGACAAAATGGAGTCAAAGAAGCTCGCGAGAGCCCCGATAATCAGATTGCGACGGTTCACTGAGATTTACGCGTCCTTTTCAGCGTCTTGAGGCAGCAATCCAAGCCCGCGCAGGTAGATGCCGATGCCTGTTTCCAACAAATCTTCCGGTGGAAACGCGCATCTTGCGCCGGGAGTTCCGCGCGCGAACAATTCCACGACACCGTGGCTCATGGCCCAGATATGGGCGGAGAACATCTGCGGCGGCGGGCGATTTTCGGGCGGGATATGTTGGGACAGATCGGTTGCGGCACGCTCCAACACCCCGAGCGCACGTGTCGCCGCGTCATTGAGTTCTGGCGTGCGCTGCGTAGAAATCCCGCTTTCGAACATCGCCACGTAATGCCCCGGATATTTGCGCGCAAAGGCGAGATAGGCGCGGCCCACGGCCTCGAAAGAGGCAAGGGCAGAGGGCTGGCCGCTCTCATAGGCGTATTCAAGAAGGTCGGCGAAGACCTGATAGCCCTGACGCGCGATCTCTGCGATGAGGTCCTCGCGGCCTTCGAAATGGCGATAGACGGCGGCGGGAGTCACTCCGGCGGTTTTTGCGGCCTCGGACAGCGTGAAGCCGGTCGGCCCCTTTGTCTCAATGAGACCAAGAGCGGCCTCGACGAGGGCCTGCTTGAGATTGCCATGATGATAGCCGCGCTTGCTCATATCGCGTTACTCATCCTCGTCGCCGGTCAAAAAGAACTCCGGCCCGTCCACGATCTTGTCGTCGATCTTGCCCAGGCGTTTTTCGGATTTCCCAGCGTAGTCGATCTGGCTCAGAACGGAGCGAATGGCATTCAAGCGCGCGCGGTATTTGTCGTCGGAGCGGATCACAGTCCAAGGCGCCGTCTCTGAATGCGAGCGCTTCATCGTCTCGTTGATCGCCGTAGAATATTCATCCCACAGGCTCAGACCTTTGACGTCAATTGAGGACAGTTTCCACTGTTTGAGCGGATCGCTCTCACGGGCAAGGAAACGGCGCAGTTGCTCCGCACGTCCGACGTTCAGCCAGATTTTGAAGAGCTGGATACCCTCGGACACGATCATGTCTTCAAATTCGGGCAGTTGGTGAAAGAACTTTTCGCGCTGCGCGTCCGTGCAAAACCCGAACACCTTTTCCACGACGCCGCGATTATACCAGCTCCGGTCAAAGAGCACGATTTCACCCTGTGTCGGCAGGTGGTCGATGTAGCGCTGGAAATACCACTGACCTGCCTCGCGCTCCGTCGGTTTGGATAGGGCGACCACGCGGGCCGCGCGCGGGTTCAGGTTTTCGCGAAAGCGTTTGATCGTCCCGCCTTTGCCCGCCGCATCGCGGCCTTCGAACACAACGACGATCCGTTTTCCGGTCTCGCGCACGTCGGTGAGCATGCGGACGAGCTCGCGCTGGAGGTCTTTGAGTTCATCCTCATAGGTGCCTTTGTCCATCCAGCGGTCGTAGGGATAGGACGGAGACAGGATGTCTTTTTTCTTTCCATCCTCAATCGCTTTTCGGATGGAGGCGGGGGCGCTGTCTTGGAAATAGCTCGAAATCGCGCCGTCAAATGGCAGATCACTCATGGCAACGGGTCCCCGTGTTAATCTGTTTAACACTATAGGTCATTCAAATCCCGATGCAATCACAGGCCCGCACGGGCACGGGCCCTGTGCACGGCTGCGATAACTGCGTCGGTCTCGATATGGTGTGGCATGTGGCCGGTGCCATGGAGACGGGTGAGGGTGTTGCTCTCGACCTTCGCATCAAAAGGCAGGGCGTGCACCGTGTCGGGGACAATTGTGTCCGCCGTGCCGTGGAGGCTCTCGATCGGCAGGGTAAGAGCGTGGTAACGCTCCGACATCGCGGCCATTTCCCCTTTGAGCGCAATCCGCTGGCGGGCGTTCATCCGGTGGCGGCGTGGAGAGATGGAATTGCGTGGCTGGAAATGATCCGTGTAGCCCTCCGGCACGGGGTCGGGGGCGAAGACTTCGGCCAGTTGCTGGTCGATGATCCAGTTCGGCGTGAGCGCATTGATCATCTCGGCCAGCCACCAGCCGATGACGGGGCGGGTTAGAGTGCGGTGCAAGAGCGGATGCCCAGTTTCCCAGTCATGCGACGGAGAGGACACAAGGACAAGCGCCGCTGCGTGCGCGGACTGCAACGCCCATTCGAGCGCCACCGCCCCGCCGTAGGACTGGCCAAGAACAATGGGCACACGGGTTTCAATCTCAATTATGGCCTCGCGGATCACGCGGGCCTGCGCGGTGAGGCTTTCATCCTTGATCCGTGGGCTATGTCCAAAACCCGGCCGATCGACAACGTAGACGCGGTAGGCGTCCGCAAGAGCGGGCGCGAGGCGGAAGGTCATGTCATAGGTCGACCCAGACGCGCCGTGGATGAGCACCACGGGCGGAGCACTCTCCGGTCCAATCGTCTCAATGTGGATGTCGCTACCAGACGCACCTCGGACCAACTCACCCCGTCTGCGCGTTTTCATGGCCCGCATGGGGCCACCGCGCAGCGGCATTTGGGAGAGCGAAGTCTGGCGGTCGGATGACACGCGGCTCAGGTCCCAATCTCTTCGAGTTTATACGGCGTCGTCTGGTAAATCTCGTTGATCCAGTTGCCGTAGAGAAGATGCGCGTGAGACCGCCAGCGGTTCATCGGCTTGAGCGACGGATTGTCATTTGGGAAGTAGTGTTCCGGCACGATGATGTCTTTGCCTGCAGCCACATCTCTTTGATATTCCTCCAACAAAGTGCCGGTGTCATATTCAAAGTGATTGAAGATGTAGAGCGCGCGGTGCTCTGGATCCTGCACCAGACACGGGCCGGTCTCATCCGATCCGAGCAGCGGAACGAGCGCCGGAACCGCGTCGATTTCGGACTGGCGCATCTCGGTCCAGCGGCTCACAGGGATATAGCACAGGTCGGAGAACCCGCGCAGATAGGGCGAATTCGGGGCGAGGTTTTCCTGCTGGAACAGTCCGAAGGCTTTTTCGGTCAGCAGGTGTTTCTTCACCCCGTGGAAATAGTTGATCATCGCCATCCCGCCCCAGCAGACGCCGAAGGTGGAATGGACATGCGTCTGGGTCCACTCGAAGACTTCTTTGAGTTCTTCCCAATAGGTGACTTCCTCGAACGGCAGATGCTCGATTGGAGCGCCAGTGATGATCAAGCCGTCGAACTTCTCACCCGAGGCTTTGACCTCATTGAAGGGGCGATAGAACTGCTCCATGTGTTCGGCAGCCGTGTTTTTCGTCTGATGCTCGCTCATGCGGATGAGTTTGAAATCGATCTGCAGAGGCGTCGCGCCGATCAGGCGGGCGAACTGGTTCTCCGTCTGGATTTTCTTCGGCATCAGGTTCAAAAGCGCGATTTTGATCGGGCGGATTTCCTGCGACTTTGCACGACCCTCACCCATGACCATCACGCCCTCGGTGGAGAGAACGTCATAGGCGGGCAGGTTTTCAGGCAAAGTAATCGGCATTTTCGCGGTCCTTTTGGTGAAGGAGACTGATTTAGGCGTCTTGGGCGCGTTTATCAAGCGCGGCGGCAATGAGGGCAGAGAAGTCGTCGGGGCCTTTGATTTTCTTCACGTCCTCATAATCAAGCGTGATGCCCCAGTTCTTCGCCATCGCTTCATAACGCGGCTGACGATGGGCGAGCGCACGGGCGTAAGTATAGCGGATAAAGTCGTCGGGGTTGACCTCATCCTCGGTCACGCCCTTCTCGGACAGGTATTCCGCCCAGATCGCGCTCAGGAATTCCGGTTGGTAGGACATCGGCTTTGGGGCCTTGTCAAAGCGGCGGATCAGTTCCTCTGTGTGGGCATCCGAGCCCTTGAGCCAGACGAGCAGGGCGTCTTTGGAGAGGGCAGAGAGAATTTCATCCTCGGGGTCGTTCGGATCGACCCATTCGCAAATCGAGCCACCCGTGTCGCAGACGAAATGCGGATAGCCATAAAGCGCCTTTGCCCGTTCAATGAAATGACCGGTGTCGAGGAGCGCTGCTTCTTCGGCCAGACGGAACTGGGCCTGACGATGTTCGAACTCCGCCATCGGGATACCGCCAAGCGCCTTTGAGCCGGGTTTGCCGAGGAAATAGGAGACTGGGGCGAGGTTGTCGAAGGTGATGTTCGACTTGATGTAAATGCTGTTCGACAGGAACTGTTCGCGCAGGAACGGTTCGCGCATGGCAACTTTTTTCAGATTGTCGTCAATGGCTTCGCCGAGATAGCGCGTGCCAATCCGGTAATCGACGGAGTAGTGATACCACTCTTTCGTGTCACGCAGCATGTTGGAGATGACGGTTTTGCCAAGCCCCGACATGCCAAACAGAATAAGCCGTTTCGCTTCGCAGCCCAGATAGTCCGCTCCGGATGTATACGTCATAGTGTCCTGTCCCTGTTGAACCGCCCTTGGGTGCCACGAGATGCGGTCTTGGGCAAGGGCTAAGCGTTCTGGCGGGCCTTGAGACGTCTCAAAATCCGCCCGTCGATGACGAGGAGACCAGATGCGATGAGGGCGAAGCCGAGGTAGGCCTGCGGTGGGAGGCTCTCTCCTAGGATGACCGCCCCGAGTGCGATGGACACTGGCGCGACGATCAGGGTGGTGAGAGAGGTATTGCCCGCACCGGCGGCGTTCAGGACGCGGTAGTAGATCAGATAAGTCAGACCTGTCGCAGCCATAGAGAGATAGAGCAACGCCCCCCATGTCTGAGGCTGCAGATCGAGGGGCGGAGGGCCAGAGGTCAGAAACGCGACGGGAAGGGCGAAGGCAGCTCCACCCGTGAGCATGCCTGCGGCGGAGACCTCGGAGCGGAGGCCGGAGAGGAGCTTGCGCCCCATGACGTTGGACAGTCCGTAGGAAATCGTTGCTCCGATCATGGCGATCTGGCTGAGCGACGTGAGGTCAAAGGCCTTGAGCGCGTCCGGCCCGATCACGGTGACGATCCCGCCCACACCCAAAAGAACGCCAACCCCTTTGCGCATGCCGAGACGTTCATCCGCGAAAAAGAGAGCAGCAAAAAGCACGCCGAAGATGGCGGTGGAGGCGTTGAGGATGCCCGCGAGGCCCGAGGGAATGCGATGCTGAGCCCATGTGATGAGGAGGAACGGCACGGCGGAAGTGAGGCAACCCACCAAAACGAACCGCCAGAAATAGGCGCGCATCGGCGGCAGCGGCAGGCGACGGATCAGGACGTAGGTCCACAAGACGAGCGCCCCGAGGCTCAACCGCCCTGCGACGACCCAGAAGACGGGCAATTCACGGATGAGCACTGCCACCGACAAAAAGGAGCCGCCCCACAGACATCCCATGGAGATCAGGCCGAGCCATGCGGCGGGGGAGATTGTTTTTTGAGGGGCCATGATGCGCTCCGTCAGTGGTCCTCTTTGGCATACGGTGCACAGCTATGGCCTGACAAACCGGAATTTGTGTAAAGCACCATCACGGATTGTGAACGAGAAAGGCCCCGGCACATGACCGGGGCCCTCTTGGATATCGGTATGGTCTCAGTAGGTGTGAGACAGTTTGAAGCCCACGCCGACCGCCGTGTTATCAGCAAAATCTGCGAGGATGGTCGACGTCGTCGCGTCGCCGATCCACACATAAGACACACCACCGGACAGCGCCGTTTGGTCGGTGATCTGGTATTTCAGCCCCGCCGTGACGGATTTGTAGCCGTCTGTCGGACCGAGGTTGCCGACGATGTCGCCGGAGCCGGGTTCGTAACCGATCGCAATAGAGCCGGAGAGCTTGTCGTTAAACCGGCGACCGACGCCGAGGCTGTAGGACCAGACATCTTCGCTGTAGGACACGAGGTTATCGTAATATTGCGGCGTAATATCTGTTTTGGTCCACTCCGCCCAACGCGCCGAGAACATGAGCAACGTGTCGGCTGCAATGCCGGTCTGGAAGTCGAAGTTGACGGAGGCGGGCATGCTGACGGGCATCGTGCCCGCAAATGTGCCGAAGCCGGTCAGCGTCTCGGTCGTGTCAAAGTCGATGTCGATTTGCGAGTTGTAGGTCAGGGATGCGCGCAGGGCGATATCCGGAATTTCATAGCTGACCCCGAGGAGGTAGCCCACGTCCGTCTCGTGTGACGTGCTCATCGCGTACTCGGGCGCGGCTGCGAGCGGAATGGCCGGGAGATACACCTCGCCGGAAGATTTCAGGACGCGCAAACCGCCATAGACAGAATAGCGCTCTGCGAACTCATAGCGCAGAATACCGGTGACTGCCGTCGTGTCGACAGCTGCGGTCGCGCCGAGAAACGTATAGCCCGGGTCCGCAGAGCCGTAATCGACATCCGCGCCAAACGGTTCGTCGATGATCAGTGCCATCGACAGGTTGTCGGTCAGATCGCGTTTATAAGCGCCCGCCAAACGGGTGTAACTTTCGGCCATATCTCCCGACGAAAGCACGCCTCCCAACGTGCCCGAGACATCGGGGCTCACGCTGCCGAAGGTCAATTCAACATAGGTTCCGTCTTCGAAAAGCGGCGCAATGGATTGCCCAGATCGGTCCATACCACCTGCATATGCGCCGGTGGCGCTGACCGCGAGTGTCGCGGCCAAAGCTGTCGTTTTCTTCATTGATCTCCATCCCTGACGGACACCGGGTCCGCCTCATAGATCGTTGTTGTTGTCGTTGAGCTTTTCGCTCTCATTCTTGTGAAAAGAACCTACGCACCAGAATTTTTTCAAGCAATTCTGACGCCGCGTCATGTCTTTTGTTCAAATGATCTAAAAACGTGGCCTAAGTGCGGCGTGCTTCGGCCAAAATATTGAAATAATTCGCTGAAAAGATGATTGCGGCACCCAGGAACACAAAGAAATCGAGGGATTCCGCGTAGAACAGCATGCCGATGACGGCAATGATCGGAAGGCGTAGGAAGTCAATTGGGGTGACGATGGAGGCGGGGGCGAGGGACAGCGCCGTGGTCAAACAGAAGTGCGCCCCGAGGCCAGACACCGCGACGACGAGCACCCATGGCAGGTCTCGGAGCGTTGGAATGGCGACATCACCGTCGAACCCCGCGCAGAGGATGCCAAAGCCCAATTGGATGAGCACCATCCAGAACATGATCGACAGGACGGAGACATGGGCCGTGAGCGTCAGGCGTTTTGTGAACAGCGCGGAGGCCGCAAAGCCGAACGCACAGGCCATTGCGGCTAGCAATCCGATGGACAGGCCATCGCCCGTGAAAGGGCGGGCGACAACGAGAATGCCGATAAACCCCATGACGGAGGTGCCCGCCCTCAACGGCGTCATCTTTTCCCCGAGAAAGAGTGTCGCGCCGAGGCCAACGAGGATCGGGTAGGAGAACTCGAGCGCAAAGAGCTGCGCCATCGGGATCAGGGTGAGGGCGAAGAGCCAAAGGTTCTGCCCCGCGAAGTGCCCGACATTGCGCCCGAAGTGGAGCCACATCGCCTTGGGTCGCAGTTCGCGGTAGCGGCGCTGCGCTATGGTGACGGACAGGACGATCAGAAGGCCGAAGAAGGAGCGATAGCCCAAAATCTCGAACGTATCGAGATTGGCCGCCAACGCGCGTCCCGCGACCGCCATTGAGGAAAATCCTGCGAGGGCGCCGCTCATCCAAAGGGCTGCTTTGATTGGATGGCTGGTGTGGCTCATGCGAGGCTCTTTTTGAAATCGCGCTCCATATGTCCGGTCACGCGAAACCAGTCCGAATTGCGCATCCGCTCCTGATGCGCCTCAAAGGCTGCCTCGCTGCGGAAGACTTCGGTCACGTGAAATTCGGTGGGCCGCACCTCATCCTGCCATAGATCGAACTGAAGGCATCCGGGCTCTGCACGCGTGAGTTTGATATGGACAGGCAACAGAGACAGCACCGCGTCCACTTCAGACGGGTCGCAGGTCATGGTGCCGGTCACGAGAATCTTGCTCACCGGTGGCTCTCCTCAAACATCGGTTTTATCTGCATACCGAGGTGCATGCGCAGAAGGCAAAAGAAAAGGCGCTCTCGCGGGGGAGAACGCCTTTGCGATTTTGTGGGAGCTTACTCGAGCTCGATTGTTCCCGGCGGTTTCGAGGTGCAATCGTAGAACACGCGGTTCACACCCTTCACTTCGTTGATGATGCGGGTGGAGGTTTCACCGAGGAACTCATGCGTGAACGGGTAGTAATCTGCGGTCATGCCATCCACAGAGGTCACAGCCCGCAGGGCGAGAGCGTAGTCGTAGGTCCGGCCATCGCCCATCACGCCGACAGTGCGCATCGGCAGGATGGCGGCAAACGCCTGCCAGATGTCGTCGTAGAGACCATGCTTGCGGATTTGGTCGATATAGATCGCATCCGCCTTGCGCAGGATTTCGAGCTTGTCACGTGTGATCTCGCCCGGGCAGCGGATCGCGAGACCCGGACCAGGGAAGGGGTGACGCCCGATGAAGGACGCAGGCAGACCGAGCTCATGGCCCAGCGCACGCACTTCGTCTTTGAACAGCTCGCGCAGCGGCTCCACGAGTTTGAGACCCATCTTTTCAGGCAGGCCACCGACGTTGTGGTGCGATTTGATCGTCACCGAGGGGCCGCCGGAGAAGGACACGGATTCGATCACGTCCGGATAGAGCGTGCCTTGGGCGAGGAATTCGGCGCCTTCGATCTCATTGGCGTATTTCTGGAACACGTCGATGAAGAGTTTGCCGATGGTTTTGCGTTTGACCTCCGGATCGGACACGCCTTCGAGCGCGTCGAGGAACAAATCCGATTCATCAGCTGCGATGAGGTTCAGGTTGTAGTTGTCACGGAACATGGTGACGACTTGCTCGGCCTCGTTGAGACGCAGCAGGCCGTGGTCCACGAAGACGCAGGTGAGCTGGTCGCCGATGGCCTCATGCAGCAGGATCGCGGTGACAGAGCTGTCGACGCCGCCGGAGAGACCACAAATGACTTTCTTGTCGCCAACCTGCTCGCGGATCTTTTCGATCATCTCTTCGCGGTAGGCGCCCATGGTCCAGTCGCCTTTGAAACCCGCGATCTTCACGAAGTTCTCATAGAGCGTCGCGCCGTTCGGGGTGTGGTGCACCTCGGGGTGGAACTGCACGGCGTAGAAACGACGGTCAATGTCTGCGGTCATGGCGAACGGCGCGCCCGGCGAGGTGCCGTAGACGTCAAAGCCCGGCGCAATCTCTGCGACGTGATCGCCGTGGGACATCCAGACCTGCTCTTTACCGGTCGGGTCCATGAACCAGCCGTTGAAGAAATCGGTGTGCTTGTCTGTCGGCGTCACATAGGCACGGCCGAATTCGGCGGTGGCGTGTTCGCCGGCTTCAACGCGACCACCCAGATCGTGCATCATGACCTGCTGGCCATAGCAGATGCCAAGGATCGGAACGCCCATCTCGTAGGCCGCTTTCGGCGGACGAGGGCTTCCTTCGCGCATCACGCTGTCGGGGCCGCCGGAGAAGATGATCGCTTTCGGATCAAAGTCCTTCAGGCTCTCGTCCGTGACGTTCTGATAGGGGTGGATTTCGCAATAGACGTTCAATTCGCGCAAACGACGGGCGATCAGCTGCGTCACCTGAGAACCGAAGTCGATGATGAGGAGGCGGTCATGAGATGTCTGTGTCATGACCTGCCTTTATTGCCACCGCGCGTGTGAGGCAAGACGGATTTGAACTCCGTCCTGCCTGTTTCCGCGAAAACCTGCGTTTTGATCTGTGTTGCGGCGCTCACTAGGTAGGAAAAGCGTCGCTCAGACGCTCTGGGGCGTAGAGTTGAACAGACGGGCCTCGGACATCAGTGCGATCAGCACCTCGACATGCCGCGCCACGCTATAGGCCGCATCGCCGCTCTGACGGGTTTCCTCAAGACGGGCTTCTGCATCCAGAAGCGCGGATAGCGCGTGTTTGGGCGAGGGCAGGGTGCTGATGTTCATGAGACGCTTGAGCGTGCGGGTGCGGTTATAGTCCGTCATCCCGAAGCGCGCCGCGCGAATGAGAAGGCTCGGGCGGCGCAGAGTGGCGAGGGCGGATTGCAGGTCGGTCATTGTTCGGGTCTCCATGGTGTGTTCGTGGTCCGGCGTTGCTGCCGTGATCTGAAGAAATCATTGCACAACCTTTGCGTGTGTTGCGTTGTGCGCGATGCCTCCGAACGCTTCGAAATCCCTCTGTTTAGGATTGGTGTGAGATGGTTGGAGTGTCGAAAATGGTTAACGAATGGGTAACCAATACAACTCTAGGTTGTGTTAATAATTTGGCCAGAATCGCTTTCTCCGGACTGTGAGAGTGCGCGCCGGTCAGGAACACAAAGACTCGAAAACAGATGAAAGAAATGATCGGGGGAACCATGTTGGACGCAGAGCAAAACCCAGTCACACAGGTTGTAGGATGTGGATCGGGCTTGCCCGACTGGGTGCCGCAAGAGGCCAGACATTACATCGAACACACAGAGCGCGGTGACACCATTCGTGCGCTTGCCCGTCGTGGCGGCTGTGCGCCATCTACCGTCATGCGTCAGGTCCGCAAGATCGAGCAAAAGCGTGACGATCCCCTGGTTGACGAGGCCCTCAATTCCCTCCGTCGTGTTGTTCCGCCCGTTTCCGGCAAGACCCCCCTCCAATCCAAGGAAATGTCCCCAATGTCAGAGCTTTCCCCCTTTCAGACAGTCGAAGACACACCTCCGGACGATGCCACCATCGAACGTGAAGCGCGCCGTGTGTTGCGACGGCTCTCGGAACCGGGTGCCTGTCTCGCCGTTGCGCAGAATATGGATAAGGCTGTCGTCGTGCGTGATCTGCCCGATGGTCGCACGACCCGCACGGCCGTTCTTGATCGTCCGATCGCACAGGCGCTCGCGCTCAAAGACTGGATCGTCGCGGGCAAGGGCGGAAAAATCACGCGCTACACGATTACGTCCGCGGGCCGCGCAGCCCTGCGTCAGTTCACCGCCGCCGATGAAATGGCGCGAGCTGGTTTCTCTGATGTGGCGTCCACCTTCGAGGAGGCGCCGGCGTGGGTGGGCCGCGACGAGGATGACGAGGCTACGAAGGGGCGCATTCGCTATCAGGCTGTCGAGAGCCCTGTGATGGTGCTCGCCCGCCGTCGCGACAAATCGGGTGAGGCCTTTCTCACCGCAGAGCTTGTCTCTGCCGCAGAGCGTTTGCGTGAAGATTTCGAACTGGCCCAGATCGGCGGCGCGCAGGATTGGGAAGCCTGTCTCATCGGAGGCAGGGCGCAGACAGCCGAGGCGCAGGTCGGCTACGGTCCCGAGGCCGCGAAAACACGTGTCGCGGCGGCTCTGGCGGATCTCGGGCCGGGGCTTGGCGATGTGGCGCTGCGGTGCTGTTGCTACCTTGAAGGCATGGAGCAGGCAGAACAGCGGATGGGATGGAGTGCGCGGTCAGGCAAGATCGTCCTGCGCATCGCGCTTCAGCGTCTCAAGCGTCACTACGACTGTGCGGGGTATAACAATCTGATCGGCTGAACGGACAAGAGCGGCATCAATATAATTTGTAAGGAGTGGTGGAAGGTATTAGAAAAACTGATCAAGTGAGGGCTTCCAATGCTGACGTTGAAACAACTGCGATACTTTGTGGCCTTGGCCGAAACGGGCTCGTTCTCCGCGGCGGCAGATCGTGTGCATGTGACCCAGCCCGCGCTGTCTCAGCAGATCAAGGATATGGAAGCGCGGCTTGGCACCGAACTCGTGGAACGTCTGCCGCGTGACATTCGCCTGACTCGGGCGGGGCAGGTTGTGCTCGACCGCGCGCGGGAAATCCTCGCGCTCACGCGCAATCTTGAGGCGGAAATCCGTCTGTCCAAGGGGCTGACGGGGCGCTTGACCCTCGGTGTGATCCCCACAATTGCGCCCTATCTCCTTCCGCGCGCGCTCACGCGGATCAAGGCGGCGGCGCTCGATCTTGATCTGCGGGTGCGTGAGGCGCAGACAGCGGAGCTGATTTCCGACGTGGCGCGCGGGCGATTGGATGCGGCCATTATCGCCTTGCCCTATGAAACCGGCGGGTTGATGACGGAGCCGCTCTTTACGGACCGTTTTCTCCTCGCTGGATCACAGTCACGTATTGCGACGCTCAACGAAAACTCCGCCCCGCCGCGCCCGACGGACCTGTCGCCGGATGGCCTTCTGCTCCTTGATGAGGGGCATTGCCTCGCAGATCAGGCGTTGGAAGTGTGCGGTCTCAAACGAACGCGGCAGACAGTCGATTTGGGCGCGTCCTCGCTCTCCACGCTCTGCGGGTTGGTAGCGCAAGGGTTCGGGCTCACCTTCGTCCCTGAAATCGCGCTCTGTTCCGAGATGGCATCAAGCCCCGAGATGGCGATCATGCGCTTTCCCGATCCGGAGCCGGAGCGCGTGATTGCCCTCGTGCGTCGTCGGTCTACCGAAGAGAAAACGTGGTTCACGGATCTCGCCGCGCTTTTGGCCGAGGCGGGGCGCGAGTTGCTCTGTGAGGCGCAGACGCGCGGCGCGGCCTGAGCGCCCCATCTCCCGCATTCCGCTATGCGTCCCGCGAATTGCCGGTATGCGACGGTATTCCGTAGGCGGCTTTCGGCGCCAAAATGCTGCAAATGCAAAAAGGCCCGCAGGTTTCCCCACGGGCCTCTGAGATCAATTCGATCTAAAGGGTCTTATGCGACAGCTTCTGCTTCTTCGCCTTTGAGCCACTTCATCACGTTCTCCGGGGAAGACACGCCATACGGATCTTCGCCGTGGTTGTCGGAGAGGCCCGGCTCTTCGAACCATGCTTCGATCACGCCGTCGTTGACGACAGCGGCGTAGCGCCAGGAACGCAGGCCAAAGCCGAGGTTGTCTTTGCGCACGAGCATACCCATGCGGCGGGTGAACTCACCGGAGCCGTCCGGAATGACGCCAACGTTCTTAAGTTGTTGGTTCTGCGCCCATTTGTTCATGACGAAGCTGTCGTTCACGGACATGCAGTAGATTGCGTCGATGCCTTCAGCTTTGAAGTCGTCGAAGCCGTTTTCGAAACCCGGCAGCTGGTAGGTGGAGCAGGTCGGGGTGAATGCGCCCGGCAGGGAGAAGAGCACAACGCGCTTACCAGCAAAGTAGTCAGCGGTGGTTTTGTCTTCCCATTTGAACGGGTTGTCGCCGCCGATGCTGTCGTCGCGGACGCGGGTGTGGAAAGTCACTTCAGGCAGTTTGTAACCGGCTTTCATGTTTCAATTCTCCTTTGCACGCACCGCAAACCCGCGGGCGCTTCATCATTTCGCGATATGTTTAGAGCGATTCTAAAGTTGGCTTCAATGCGGCGCAGCAATTCTTTCTGCACATGCCCTGTGGTGCGGTTTTCCCGAGACATTTGAAGGCAGATTGCCTATATGCTGATCCAAACGGAAAAGAAGGCCCCGCTATGCGTGATCTCAAGATCCCCGACCAGCGCCACCCTGAAAAGGCGCACCGCCCTGATAACGCCCAGCCGAAAAAGCCGGATTGGATTCGGGTGAAAGCCCCGACCTCCAAAGGCTATATGGACACTCACAAGATCATGCGCGAGCACAAGCTCGTCACCGTGTGCGAAGAAGCCGGCTGTCCGAACGCGGGCGAATGCTGGTCGCAGGGCCACGCCACCATGATGATCATGGGCGAGATTTGCACCCGTGGCTGCACCTTCTGTAACGTCGCCACCGGTCGTCCGGACGAATTGGATGTGTTCGAACCGGGGCGTGTTGCCGATGCGGTTCAGAAACTCGGCCTCAAGCACGTTGTGATCACCTCTGTGGACCGTGATGACCTTGAAGACGGCGGGGCAGAGCACTTTGCGATGACCATCCGCGCCGTGCGCAAGCGCTCGCCTGAGACCACCATCGAAATTCTGACGCCGGATTTCCTGAAGTGTGACCCGAGCGCGCTCGAAACCGTCGTTGAGGCGAAGCCGGATGTGTTCAACCACAACTTGGAGACCGTGCCGGGTCTCTATCAGGAGGTCCGTCCGGGCGCCCGCTACTTCCACTCCCTGCGTCTGTTGCAGCGAGTGAAGGAACTTGACCCGACGATGTTCACCAAATCCGGCATCATGGTCGGTCTCGGTGAAAAGCGTCCGGAAGTGTTGCAGGTCATGGACGACATGCGCGCCGCAGACATCGACTTTATGACCATCGGTCAGTATCTCCAGCCGACGCCGAAACACCACCGCGTCGCCGAATTCGTCACGCCGGATGAGTTCAAGAGCTATGAGAAAGCCGCGATCAACAAGGGCTTCCTGATGGTTTCCGCGACGCCGCTGACGCGCTCGTCTTACCACGCCGGTGACGACTTTGCCCGTCTGCGTGCAAACCGTCTCGCCAAGCTGGGTCGCGCCTAAGTGTCATCTGCAACGTTTGAAATCTTTCTCGGGACCCAACCGGGTCTCGAAGATGTCCTTTTGGCCGAGGCCATTGAGGCGGGCTTTCCTGCGCCTGTGGCCGTTGGCGGTGGCGTAACCTTTGAGGGCACGTGGACCGATGTCATGCGCGCTAACGTGGTGCTTCGGGGCGCGGCCCGCGTGCTCGCACGGATCGGGACGTTTCGGGCCTTCCATCTTGCCCAGCTCGACAAACGCAGCCGCAAGTTCCCGTGGGGCGACACGCTTCGCGCCGATGTGCCGGTGCGGGTCGAAGTTGTGACCGGCAAGCGGAACAAGATTTACCACGCAGGGGCAGCGCAGGAACGGATCGAACGCGCGATCACCGAAGAACTCGGATGCCCCATCGCGGAAGATGCGCCCATCGTCATCAAGGTCCGGATCGAGGACGACAATGTCATCCTCTCCGTCGATACCTCCGGCGAGGCGCTGCACAAGCGCGGGTTCAAGCAAGGCGTGGGCAAAGCTCCGATGCGCGAAACCATGGCAGCGTCGCTTTTGCGGGCTTGTGGCTATGCGGGGACGGAACCTGTGCTCGACCCGATGTGTGGCTCCGGCACCTTCCCGATTGAAGCGGCGGAATTGGCGAAGGGGTTTTATCCCGGCCGTGGCCGTAGCTTTGCCTTCGAGCACCTCGCGGGCTTTGATGCGGCGGCATTGGACGCACTGCGCAAGGAGTGCAGGCCCATCGAGACTGATCTGCGGTTCTATGGCTCTGACCGGAACGTCAATGTGATCGGCATGGCGACCGATAACGCGGCGCGGGCAGGGGTTGGCGACATTTGTGAGTTCAAACCCGTGCCTGTCTCCGCCATCGAACGGCCCGAGGGGCCGGCAGGTCTCGTCATCGTCAATCCGCCCTATGGCTCGCGTGTCGGCAAGAAGAAAGACCTCTTTGCGCTTTACGGTGCGTTTGGCGATGTGATGCGGGAGAAGTTCTCCGGTTGGCGCGTCGGCATGGTGACGTCAGACACCACGCTCGCGCAGGCGACGAAGTTGCCGTGGAAACCCACGGGCGCCCCAATTGCCCACGGTGGTCTCAAAGTGCGCCTGTTCCAGACCGATCCGCTCGGCTAACGGGTAAACCGCCCCCACAAAACAAAATCTTCTTTTGCAATGTGTGATCTCGCGCAAAGTTTTCGTGATCTCCCCGTGCTAATTTACAGCAGGGTCAAACGGGGAGGTTTGAAACGATGCACAAGCCGAATTGGGACGATTTTCGTTACGTGCTCGCCGTGGCACGGTCTGGGTCTGTGTCAGGCGCGGCAAGGGAGTTGGGCGTTAATCATGCGACGGTTTTGAGGCGCGTGTCTGCGATTGAGGAGTATCTCGGAGTCGAGCTATTCCAGAAATCGGTGCGCGGCTATGAGATTGCGCCTGAAAAAATCCGGCTCATCGAAGCGGCGCGGGAGGTTGAGGCCGCTGTGAGTGCCGTTGAGCGGCTCGCGCAGGCGGGGGAGGCCCCTTTGTCCGGCGTGATCCGTGTCACATCCACCGACGCCATGTGTCAAATGCTCCTGCCGCGTGTCCTGTCCCGAATTGCCGCGCATGAGGATGAGTTGTCGTTCGAACTTCTTTGCGCCAACAGTCATTCTGATATGGCGCGGCTGCATGCGGATGTGACCGTGCGACCGACCTTCAAGCTTTCCGAGGAATTGCAGGGCGAAATCGTCGCGCAGATGGGGTTCGGATTCTATGCGCGGACAGAGACCATTCCGGAGGATTTGTGGATCGGGATGGTCGGGGCTGTCGGACGATCGCACGCGGCCACCAAGCTCCGTGAAGAACTCAAAAAGCGGAACTGTCGGTGCAAAGCCGTCGGTGATAGCTACCTGACGCTGAAAGCGCTTGCCGAAGAGGGGATGGGGCGTGTGCTCTTGCCCGCCTACATCGGCGACAGCTCTCCCTACCTCGTGCGGGTGAAGAGTTTGATCGAGATCGCGCCTCTGCCGATTTACGTGGCCTCTCACGTCGATCTCGCCGACTCGCCGCGTCTTCGACAGGCACGCCAGCGGATCGCAGCGGGGTTCGAGGCGGAAGAGTCGCGTCTCTCCGGTCTGGTTTCTGCCTGACGGAAAAGGGGGGCAAATCTGGATGGTGTAAGGCGCTCGGCTGGCATTCGGCCGGGCGCCACCGTTTCACTCCTCGTCTTCGAAAACGACCGAGCCGATGTAGGGCAGATTGCGGTTGGCCTGCGCGAAATCGATGCCGTAGCCGACCACAAACGCATCCGGAATTTCGAACCCCGTCCAAGTCGCCTTGAGATCGACTTCGCGACGCGAAGGTTTGTCCAGAAGGGCGATGGTTTCGAGCTTGCGCGGTTTGCGCGAGTTCAAAAGCGACAGAACCGCCTTCAGCGTATAGCCCGTATCGACGATATCCTCGACGACGAGCACATCGCGACCTTCAATTGCGCCGCGCAAGTCTTTGAGAATTTTCACTTCCCGAGAGCTCTCTGTGCCTGATCCGTAAGAGGAGGTCTCAAGGAAATCGACCTCCACATTCATATCCAGTTCGCGCACGAGGTCCGCGATAAAGACGAAAGAGCCGCGCAACAGGCCGATGACGAAGAGTTTATCGGTGTCTTTGTAGGTTTTGCGGATCTCTAACGCGAGGTCCTCGATCCGTGCTGCGATGGCTTTCGCAGAGATCATCTGGTCGATGTGATAGGGACGCTGCGTCATGGTTACCCCTTGCAATTTTCGTCTTAGCCCTAGACATAACAGGGCGAACAGAAAAATACAGTGACCATGCCGACGCACCAGGAAAGAAAGCACCTCCCTTACTCCGCCGACCAGATGTATGCGCTGGTGGCCGATGTTGAGAGCTACCCGAAATTCCTTCCGTGGAATGCCGCTGCCCGTATTCGCAGCCGGCAGGACATGGGTGATCATGAACTTATGCTCGCCGATCTCGTGATCTCGTTCAAAGTCTTCCGCGAGAAATTCGGATCGCGCGTCGTGCTCTGGCCGGAGCAGCGCAAGATCGACACCGAATATCTCGATGGCCCATTCCGCTACATGAAAAGCTGGTGGAAATTCGAGGAGGCCGAGGACGGCGGCTGTGAGGTCGAGTTCTTCGTTGATTTCGAGTTCAAGAACGCGATTTTGCAGGGTGTGATCGGGATGGTGTTCAATGATGCCATGCAGCGCATCGTGCGCGCCTTCGAACGCCGCGCAGCGGAGCTTTACGGCTGAGACGTGCCTAAGAAGCCCATGCAATGAAAAAGGCGGCTCTTGAGCCGCCTTTTGTCTTTGATCAGTTAGCAGAGATCACGAGTTGTGGTCATAGGCGCTTTCGCCGTGGGCCGTGATGTCGAGGCCGCGCTGTTCGCTTTCCTCATCGACCCGCAGGCCCACGAGGGCGCGGCAGATCACGACCAGAGCAATGGTCACAACCGTGGTAAACACGCCCACGATGGCCAGCGCGCCGAGTTGTGCCGCCCAAGAACCTGCGCCAAAGGCCGCGATCATGATCGTGCCGAAAATCCCGCCGACCCCATGCACCGCAAACACGTCGAGTGTATCGTCGATGCGGAGTTTGTTGCGCATGAGGTTCACGGCCTCTTGGCAGAGGATGCCCGCGATGGCCCCGATGATGAGCGCTTCTACAGGGCCGACAAAGCCGGACGCAGGGGTGATGGACGCGAGGCCCGCAATGGTGCCGGTGACGATGCCGACGAGAGAGGCCTTGCCATATTTGACCCGTTCCCAGATCGCCCATGTGAGCGAGGCGGTGGCCGCAGAGATATGCGTCACAGTGATCGCCATGGCCGCGCCGCCATCTGCGGCGAGTTGCGAGCCACCGTTAAAGCCGAACCAGCCGACCCAAAGCATGGAAGCACCGATCATCACATAGCCGGGGTTGTGCGGTGGTTTGGTGTCCACCTTGCGGCGGCCAAGCATGACCGCGATGATGATAGCCGCAAGGCCTGCGGTCTCGTGCACCACAATGCCGCCCGCAAAGTCACGCGTGCCGACCTCTCCAAAGATACCGCCATCCGCGAGGAACCCGCCGCCCCAAATCCAGTGGGTCACGGGCGCGTAGCAGAGGATCATCCAGAGCGACGAGAACAGCAGGACAAAGCCAAAGGAAATGCGTTCCACATAGGCCCCGACGATGAGGGCGGGGGTGATGATCGCAAAGGTCATCTGGAAGGCGAAGAACAGGATTTCGGGCAGGGTTCCCGACAGGCTGTCCGCGGTCACGCCGGAGAGAAACATCTTGCCCAGACCGCCCCAAATGGCCCCGCCATCCCCAAAGGCGATAGAGTATCCGACGACGAGCCAGAGCACGCTCATCAGGCAGGCAATCGCGTAGACATGCATGAAGACGGAGAGCACGTTGCGCGCGCGGACAAGCCCCCCGTAAAACAGTGCCAATCCTGGCAATGACATGAACAACACAAGCGCCGTGGCTACCAAAATCCACGCAGTATCCGCTCCCACCATGGTCCCCTCCAATATGGTCTTTCGTTGGTTTCGGGGGCGTAGAGCGGATTTAATATGCTCGCAAAAGACTCAAAATGAGAAAATACAGTTTAAAAAATAATCAAATATGAAAGTAGCTACAAAATGTGCGAAATAATATCACAATGATTAAGAAATAAACAAAAGTGAATCCGTTAGGCGTTCAGCGCGACGCGGATCAAATTGAGCGCATGACTAACAGTCGCCGCACGGACTTGGGAGCGGCCGATGGCGCCGAACTCCACCGTTTCCGTCAACGTCTCTCGCCCTTCAATCGCGAGGCCGAAACAGACGCGGCCTTCGGGCTTGTGCTCTGATCCGCCCGGGCCGGCGATGCCCGTGACAGCCACAGCGATCTGTGCGGCGGATTTGCGGAGTGCGCCCTCGGACATTTCCCGCGCGATCTCCTCAGACACCGCACCGAATTGAGCGAGGGTGACAGGCGAGGCGCCGAGCATCTCGCGCTTGGCGGCGTTCGAATAGGTGACAAAACCCCGATCCACGACATCCGACGAGCCCGGCACCTCGGTCAAAGCCCCCGCGATCAATCCGCCCGTGCAGCTTTCAGCCGTGGCGATCATCAGCCCCTCAGCCCGCGCGAGTGAGAGAACTTCTGTCGCCAGTTCGAACAGCGTGTCCGTCATTGCAGTACGCCGTGGTAGAAGCCTGCGAAGAGCACGACGACGATGGCCGCCATAATGCCCGCGATCACATCGTCGAGCATCACGCCCAGCGCATCGCCACGGCGGTCTGCCCAACCGACAGGGCCTGGTTTCCAGATGTCAAACAGGCGGAAGGCGATGAAGGCGGTTGGCCACGCAGGCCATAGCGCAGTGGAGGGTGCACCCGCCATCGCGGAGCCGATGGAGAGCGGGATGAGGGCGATCCATTGGCCGACCACTTCGTCGATGACGATCTCGGACGGGTCTTCGTTATCGCCGCCGCGGGTCATGACTTTCGTGGCCCACCAACCTGCGAAGAAGGCAATGACGATGCCGATGAGGACGCCGGGGACGCCGAAGATCGCGTCCAGCACCCAAAAGAGGGGCAGGGCGACGAAGGAGCCCCATGTGCCCGGCGCGGGTTTCAGATAGCCGGTTTTCGCGACAGTTCCGATCAGGACGGCAGCTTTGTTCATTGTGTTTCTCCCTAGTCCTGCGGCTCAGGATTGTTTGATCAGCGCCGCGGTAGCAATCGAAGCGATGCCTTCTTCGCGACCGGTGAAGCCGAGGCGCTCTGACGTGGTGGCTTTGACGGACACCTTTGACACATCGACACCCATGATGTCGGCGAGCGCCTCGCGCATGGCGACAGCATGGGGGCCGACTTTGGGTCGTTCACAAACCAGCGTCACATCGCAGTTCATCATCTCATAGCCCATCTCGCGGGCGAGGTTGATGGCGTGACGCAGGAAAATATGGCTTTCGGCACCCTTCCACTGCGGATCGGAGGGCGGGAAGTGCTGACCAATGTCGCCCTTTGCCAGAGCGCCGTAGATCGCGTCGGTCAGAGCGTGCATGCCGACGTCCGCATCAGAGTGGCCTTGCAGGGTGCGGTTGTGCGGCACCTTTACGCCGCAGAGCCATACGTGATCGCCCTCGCCAAACCGGTGAACGTCGTAGCCATTGCCGAGACGGATATCCATCCGAGCAGTCTCCTTCTGACGGGCCCGTTCCGCCAAGAGCGCTTCTGCGCGGGCGAAATCCTCGGGCCATGTGATTTTGAAATTCTCTTCCGACCCTTGCGTGATCGCGACGTCAATCCCTGCGGCGCGGGCCACTTCGACATCATCGGCGGCGGTCCCGTCGTGCTGACGGTGTGCCTCTAATATATGCGCGAAATGGAAAGCCTGCGGGGTTTGCGCGCGGTATAAATTGCTTCGGTCGCGGGTGCCATCGACGAAAGTGCCTGTCTCTTGGGCGGTCCCGTGCCAGAGCGCGTCCGTGATGGCGAGGGCAGGGGCTGCGCCCGAATGCGTGTCGAGTGCCGCGATCACCTCTATGATCACTGCGGGCGGGATAAGCGCGCGCGCACCATCGTGGATGAGCACGCGGGTCACACCGGATCCTTCGAGCGCCTCAAGCCCCCTGCGCACGGACTCCCCGCGAAGCGCACCCCCCGCGACAAGCGTCACATCTTCAAGCCCTTGAACATGTTCGACATCGTCAACATGGTGGACCACGACGACCTCGTCCACAAAGGGGCGAAACGCCTCAATCGTATGGTCGAGCACACGCGCCGACCCGAGCGATTGCCATTGTTTTGGCAATTCTCCTCCGGCGCGGCTTCCACGGCCTGCGGCAACGATCAGGGCGGCTGTCTTTGTCATGCGCTCTGGTTAATCGGTGGCAGGCGGGCTTGCAATGCGTCGTTTTCATACGGCGGATTTGGTTAAAAAATGGGCAACGGCACTTTTTAGCCACTTTTTTACCCGCGATCCTTTGCGACTCGGGGGTTTGACCTCTATCCCTATCTCAAACGCACAAGGATTAATCGCTTGCCCGTTCGATTGGCGACAATAGCACTGGACCCTCCCGTGTTTCTGGCCCCTATGGCCGGGATCACCGATTTGCCGTTCCGTGAACTGGTGAGCTCTTTCGGTGCAGGTTTGGTCGTGTCCGAGATGGTCGCCTCCCATGATATGTTGAATGCCCGTCCTGGGTCGCGGGAGAAGGCGGAGCTCGGGTTCGGCGTCGAAAACACCGCTGTTCAACTCGCCGGACGCGAGGCCGAGCCGATGGCGCTCGCTGCAAAGATGGCGCAGGACAACGGCGCAAAGATCATCGACATCAATATGGGCTGCCCCGCGAAAAAGGTGGTGTCCGGTTATTCCGGCTCTGCGCTCATGCGCGATCTCGACCATGCGCTGACCCTGATAGACGCCGTTGTTGGGGCTGTTTCCGTGCCGGTGACTCTCAAAACGCGGCTCGGTTGGGATGATGCTCTGCTGAACGCGCCGGAACTCGCGCGACGCGCAGAGGCCGCTGGCATTCAGATGATCACCATTCATGGCCGTACCCGTTGTCAGTTCTATAAAGGCCGCGCGGATTGGGCGGCTATTCGGGCCGTCAAAGAGGCGGTGTCTATTCCGGTGATTGCAAACGGTGACATTATCTCTGCCGAAGCCGCCGATGAGGCGATGACCAAGTCCGGCGCTGACGGGGTGATGATCGGACGCGGGGCGCAAGGGCGTCCGTGGGTGCTTGCCCAAGTTGCCGCCAACATGACCGGCGCGCCGAAGCCGTCTGTGCCGAACGGCGCTGCGCTCGCCGATATGGTCTGCGCCCATTATGAGGCGGGGTTGTCCTTTTACGGCGCCGATCTCGGCAGCCGCGTGATGCGCAAACATCTCGGCTGGTACATGGACGAGGCGGCATCGCTGCCCGATCTGCGCAAAAAGGTTTTGACTGAACGTGATCCTAAGGCGGTTCTGGCGCTTCTGCCGGATGCCTTGTTGTCCGGGGAGTGCGTCGCATGAGCGATGATCGTTTCAATACGCTTTGGCCGTCTTTGCCGGTTCCTGCGATCATGATTGAGGCGGATGACCTGATCGGAGAGATCAACCCCTCCGCCGAGCAGTTCCTGAATGCCTCCGCGAAGTCTCTCCGTGGGACGCCGGTCTTTGACAAGCTGGCCATTGACGCGCCTCTGGAAGAAGCCTTCGCACGCGTGCGCCGCGACGATTCTGCGATGTTTATCAACAATGTGGACGTGTCCGGCGGGAATGCTCCGCCCGTGCAGTGCAATATCCAGATCGCGCCGCTTCAGGGCTACAAAGGGTCGCTGATCCTGTTGATGGAGCCGCGCCAGATCGCGGACCGTCTCGGGCGGTCGCATCAGGTGAAAAGCTCCGCGCGATCCGCAATCGGCATGGCCGAGATGCTCGCGCATGAGATCAAGAACCCGCTCGCGGGGATCACGGGGGCGGCACAGCTTCTCTCCATGAGCCTCACGCCCGAAGACCAAGAGTTGACCGATCTGATCGTGGCGGAAAGCCGTCGGATTGTTGCGCTGCTCGAACAGGTCGAACAATTCGGCAATCTGCGTCCGCCAGAGAAGCGCGCGATCAACATTCATGATATGCTCGACCGTGCGCGCAAGTCCGCAGAGCTGTCCTACGGCGCGAAGATGAAGTTCATTGAGGAGTTCGATCCCTCGCTGCCGCCGACCTATGTGGACGGAGACCAGCTTTTGCAGGTCTTCATGAACCTGATCAAGAACGCCTCCGAGGCCGCAGGCAAAGAGGGCGGGACGATCCGGCTCAAGACCTTCTACGATCTCTCCCTGCGTTTGCGTCGCAAGGACGGGACGGGGGGCGCGCTGCCTCTGCAGGTTCAGATCATCGACGACGGACCGGGCCTGCCGCCCGAGATCGCGTCCGATGTGTTCGAGCCATTTGTTTCGGGCCGTGAAAACGGGACGGGCCTCGGCCTCGCGCTGGTGAGCAAGATCATCTCGGACCACGAAGGCTGGATCTCCGTCGATTCCGTGCCTGGGAAAACCGTATTCCGCATCTCTCTTCCGGTCGCGCCGAAGGGCGCGAAGGAAACCTGAGCTGCGCTGACCAATGACCCCTCTTCAGAGGGAACCGCACGAGGCGTTCCGGCGTGTCGTTGCAGAATTAAGGAGTGGAAACTATGGATGGCACGATCCTCGTTGCTGATGATGACCGGACAATCCGGACGGTCCTGACCCAGGCGCTCACCCGCGCCGGATGTAAGGTCCACGCGACCTCGTCTCTTGTGACGCTGATGCGTTGGGTTGAGGAAGGGAAGGGGGATCTGGTCATCTCCGACGTGATGATGCCCGACGGGAACGGTCTCGAGAGCCTGCCGCGCATCGCAGAGCTGCGCCCGGGTCTGCCCGTCATTGTGATCTCCGCACAGAACACCATCATGACCGCCATTCAGGCGGCTGAGGCCGAAGCGTTCGATTATCTGCCGAAGCCTTTCGATCTGCCGGACCTCATGAAGCGCGCGGCCAAGGCGCTTGAAGTCAAACGTCGTGCCAACCCCGCGCCGTCGAACGCCAAAGCACCGTCCGAGAGCGCCACTCAGGAAGATCTTCCGCTCGTGGGTCGCACGCCCGCCATGCAGACGCTCTACCGTCTCGTCGCGCGTGTGATGAACACCGACCTGCCGGTTCTTATCACAGGTGAATCCGGCACGGGCAAATCCCTCATCGCCCGCGCGATCCACGATTTCTCCGATCGTCGCAGCCTCCCGTTCGTGGTCGTGTCCGCCTCTGATCTGGCGACGATGGAAGGCCCAGCTGCGGTGATCTCCAAGGCCAAAAACGGTTCCATCCTCTTTGACGAAGTTGGTGATCTCGATGAAGAGGCGCAGGCCCGTATCGTGCGGATGCTCGACAGCTTTACCGACAACGCACCACGGATCATGGCGACGTCTCAGGCCAATCTGGCGTCCAAAATGGAATCCGGTGCCTTCCGTCAGGACCTGTTCTATCGTCTCGGCGGTGTGACGATTTCCGTGCCGTCGCTGCGCGAGCGTGTGGACGATATTCCGCTTCTGGCTGATTTCTTCCTCTCGAAAGCCGAGCGTGACGGTCTCTCCGCGCGCCGCTTCTCTAACGAGGCGATGGATCTCGTGCGGGCCTATAGCTGGCCGGGGAACGTGCGGCAGTTGGAAAACACCATTCGCCGCCTGATCGTGACCTCTCCCGAAGAGGAAATCACGCGCATGGAAGTCGAGACCGTGCTCGGCAACCAGCCGGCCATGGAGCCGCTCCAGGGTGGCGGAGACGGTGAAAAGCTGTCCTCCTCCGTGGCAAAGCACCTGCGCCGGTATTTCGATCTCCACGGTGGCGTTCTGCCCGCTCCGGGTCTCTATCAGCGAATTTTGAAGGAAGTTGAGCAACCTCTCATCGAAATCGCGCTCGATGCAGTCGGCGGAAATCAGGCAAAATGTGCTGATCTTCTCGGTATCAACCGCAATACCTTGCGCAAAAAGATCAACGACCTCGATATTCAGGTGACACGCCGCCGCAAACTGATGTAAAAACATCACATCCGTTGTGATTTGGGCGCAGTGACCGCGAAGTCACGTTCGATGCGTCGTTTTGGCAACGGTTTCTGATTTCTCCCCGTAACGCCCGATAGAGGTGTGAGGTATAGATGTCAGATGTTGAGTGATGCGAGCAGAGGTTTCCGAGTGGAACGCAACCTTGGGAGAGAAAGCTGGAATCGCCTGATGCGCCTGCGGCGCGCGCGGCGGTGGCAGAATGCGGCGACGGTGGCGGTCTTTGTCCTCGGTCCGCTTCTCGCTGTGCTGACCTTTCTTGTGCTCGGTCCGCTGGACCACGGACCCGCGTCGAGTGTCCTTAGAGCTGTGTTGCTCGCGGATGTTGTCTATGTGCTCGTCGTGGCGAGCCTCGTCGCCATTCGTATAGCGCGGGTCATCTCGGCCCGGCGCGCACACTCAGAAGGCTCGCGCCTTCACCTGCGTCTATCCGGCGCATTTGTCCTGCTCGCGCTCATCCCGACCATCACGGTCGCAGTCTTTGCTGTCGTGACGGTGAATTTTGGTCTTGAAGGCTGGTTCTCCGACCGTGTGCGCAATGTGGTCGGCTCCTCTTTGGAGGCGGCAACCGCCTACGAGACCGAACACAGAGACGGTCTGGCGGAAGATACGCGGGCGCTCGCGGGGTTCCTCGTTGAAAACCGCCGCTCTGTGACGATCCTGCCCGACGGCGCGCTCAGACAGGTGCTCAATCAGGGGCAGGGCCTTATTCAGCGCGGCCTGCGTGAGGCCTATGTGATCAACCGCGCAGGCGAAATCAAAGCGCGCGGGGATCGCTCCTATCTCTTTGATTATGAACAACCGTCTGAGGAAGACCTCTCCCGCGCAGAGAGCGGGGAGCTTGTTCTTATCGACGATTGGGACAACAACGAAAGCCGTGCGCTCCAACGTCTCTCTGGCTTCTCGGATCGTTACCTCTATGTGACCCGCGAAGTAGACGGGAATATCCTCAATCTACTCGATGAGACGCAGGATAGCATCGCGCTCTACAACCAGCTTGAGAGCGATCGCGGGAGGCTGCTTTTTGAATTCGGCCTGATCTACATCGGGTTCGCGATTATTCTCATCTTGGCGGCGACATGGCTCGGCCTGTGGTTTGCCGAGCGCCTTGCTCGCCCGATCGGTCGTCTGGCGGGGGCGGCGAAGCGCGTGGGTGAGGGCGATATGACGGTCCGCGTGCCTGAAGAGAGCAGTCAGGACGAGATTGCCACCCTTGGCCGCGTGTTCAACCAGATGACGGGGCAGCTCAAGGTCCAGCGCGACGAGCTCTTGGAGCAGAACGCGCAGATCGAGCGGCGGCGCCGGCTCTTTGACTCAGTCGTGTCCTCTGTAACCGCGGGGGTGATCGCGTTGGATGCGGATGGCACGGTGACCCTGATGAACCGCTCGGCGGAATCTCTGCTGTCGATCCACGAAGAGGATGGTTCAGGGCGGCCGATTTCTCTCGTGGTGCCGGAGTTCGGACCTCTGTTCGACCACCTGCGCCAGCAAGGCCGCGAAGTGGCACAGGAAGAACTGCACCTGATCCGCTCCGGTGCGCAGGAGAGCCTCCTCGTCCGGATCGCAACGCGACGTGACGTGACCGGTGCGCTTGAGGGCTACGTGGTTGCCTTTGATGATGTGACCGACCTCGTGAGTGCCCAGCGGATGGCTGCGTGGGGTGACGTGGCACGGCGTATCGCGCATGAGATCAAAAACCCGCTCACACCGATCCAGCTCTCTGCCGAGCGCATCCTGCGCAAGTTCGGGCGTGGTCTTGATGAGGAGGCACGCGAGGATCTCGAGCAATACACCTCCGTAATTGTGCGTCAGACGGGCGATCTACGCCGCATCGTGGATGAATTCTCCAAATTCGCCCGAATGCCGACGCCGGACTGTCGCGAGCAGGATTTAGTCGAACTGGTGAAGGGCGCGGTCCTACTTCAGCAGAATGCGCAGCCTGATGTGGAAATTGTGTTCGAGACAACAGAACGTGAGGCCTGGGCCGAAGTCGATGGGACGATGATCGGACAGGCGTTCACAAACTTGATTAAGAATGCCGGGGAGGCCATTGAATCTCTGTGTGAAAATGGCGCTCCAGAGGGGCATGAGCCGCGCATTCGTGTGGGGCTTTCGAAAGACGGTAGCGAGATTGCGATCAGTGTGACGGACAACGGCATCGGGCTACCTGAGGACCGTTCGCGCCTGTTCGAGCCCTACGTGACGACGCGGGCGAGCGGGACCGGATTGGGTCTGCCAATTGTGAAGAAGATTATCGAAGAACATGGGGGAACTCTGACGCTCACCGACGGTGTTGCGATTGATCCCTCGGGGCGCATCGGCGCGCAGGCCTGTGTGCGCCTGATGTCGATGCAGGAAGTGAATACGAATGAAAAACAAAAAGTTGCAGTCTGAAGTGAAGGCCGGGAGTAGAGTATGTCTGACATTCTGATCGTCGATGATGAGCGTGATATCCGCGAGTTGATCGGGGATATCTTGCAGGACGAAGGCTTCGAGACACGGTTGGCGTCGAACTCGGACGAATGCATGCGCGAGATTAACTCTGCCGTGCCGGCACTGATGATCCTCGATATCTGGCTCAAAGACAGTGACATGGACGGGATCGACATTCTCAAACATGTCAAACGTGAGCACCCTCAAGTGCCCATCATCATCATATCCGGTCACGGCAACATCGAGATTGCGGTCGCGGCGATTAAACAGGGGGCCTACGACTTTATCGAGAAGCCGTTCAACATTGACCAACTCATGGTCGTGATTGGTCGTGCGATGGAGGCCTCGCGCCTCCGCCGTGAAAACGCGACGCTCAAGAGGTCTTCCGGCGGCGATGTTGAGATGATCGGTGTCTCTGCGGCGTTCAAGGCGCTCAAGGGCAATCTCGACAAGGTGACGAAATCGAACGGTCGTGTGATGCTCACCGGTCCTGCGGGCGTCGGGAAAGAGGTCGCCGCGCGTTACATTCATACCCAGAGCGAGCGACGGGATGCGCCTTTTGTGACGGTGTCTTCTGCGACCATCGAACCGGATCGGATGGAAGAGGTGCTCTTCGGGCGTGAGAGCGTGGAGCGCGGCATCGAGAAAGGTTTGCTGGAAGAGGCCAATGGCGGCGTCATCTATTTCGACGAGGTGGCGGATATGCCGCTCGGCACGCAGTCGAAAATCCTGCGCGTCCTCGTGGATCAGCGCTTTACCCGCGTCGGTGGCGGGGCGCAGGTCTCGGTCGATTTACGTGTGATCTCCTCGACATCCCGCGATCTGCTTGCGGAGATCGAAGGCGGCACATTTCGCGAAGAACTCTATCACCGCCTGAATGTTGTGCCGATCGAGGTGCCGGGGCTGGAGAAGCGCCGTGAGGATATTCCGGAGCTGGCTGCCTACTTTATCGAGAAGCTGAACCGCGAACAGGGGCTGCCGCTGCGCAATCTTTCCGAGGATGCCTCGGCGATGTTGCAGACGATGGGATGGCCCGGAAACGTCCGTCAGCTCAAGAATGTGATCGAACGTGTGCTCATTCTCGGCGAGCCGTCAGGCGATATTGACGCGAGTGAGCTTCCTGCACAAGAAAGCAGCGCGGAGAGCGACGGGCAGGCCATGCTGTCTCCGGCGATCGCCACCTTGCCGTTGCGCGAGGCGCGCGAGGTGTTCGAACGCGAATATTTGCTCACTCAAATCAATCGCTTCGGCGGAAATATCTCCCGCACCGCGACCTTTGTTGGCATGGAGCGCTCGGCCCTTCACCGCAAGCTCAAGTCGCTCGGTGTCGTGACTGGAAACAAACAGGGCAATCGTGTTGCCTATGTTTCCGAAGAGGCGGAGTAAAACGCACGCGGGTGTTGACCCTCCACCAGCAACCTGACAAGGCTGTCGCTAGGCAAGATAGGTGATGTGATGAAAGTCATCATTTGTGGCGCAGGTCAGGTCGGGTGGCAGATCGCCAAACAGCTTTCGGGCGAAAAGAACGATGTGACCGTTGTCGACAACAATCCGGCACTGGTGAGACGCGCGACGGACACGCTTGATGTTCAGGGGATTGAGGGGCACGCCTCCTATCCCGATGTGCTCGACCGTGCGGGGGCACGTGACGCCGATATGGTGATCGCGGCAACGCATTCCGACGAGGTGAATATGGTCACCTGTCAGGTCGCGCATTCCGTCTTTGCGGTCCCGCGCAAAATCGCGCGTTTGCGGGCGCAGAGCTATTTGACGGCAATCTATTCCGATCTCTACCGGCGCGATCACATGCCGATCGACGTGGTGATCAGCCCGGAACGCGAGGTGGCTGAGGCCGCTTTGCGGCGTCTGGCGGCACCGGCCGCGTTCGATACGCAGACCTTTCTGGCTGGGCGCGCGCAGCTGCTCGGGATTTACCTCGAAGAGGATTGCGCCGTCCTCAATACATCTCTCGGCGAGCTGACCGAACTCTTCTCGACTCTGCGTGCCATTGTCGTGGGTGTACGTCGTGAGGGCCGTCTGTTTGCCCCGACGAAGGGTGATCAGCTTTTCGCGGGGGATGAAGTCTATGTCTTCGCGAAGTCCGAGGACATCACGCGGACGCTAGAGATTTTCGGCAAGACGCACTCCAAACAGGAGCGTGTGGTCATTCTCGGCGGCGGGAACGTCGGTCTCGCCGTGGCTCAGGCGCTCGAGACTCGGACGGAGCGGGTGCGCACAAAAATCGTGGAGCGGAACCGTGCCGTGGCAGAACGCGCTGCAGACAGTCTGGAACGCACGATTGTTCTCAATGGCGATGCGCTCGACCATGAAATTCTCGCCGAGGCGGGGATCAGCCGCTCTGATGCCGTGCTCTGCGTGACCGACGACGATAAGGTGAACATGCTCGCCGCTGTGCGGGCAAAGCAGGCCGGATCGCGGATGGCAATCTGTCTCGTGAATGATCCGTCACTTGTGTCCATTCTTAACGCCCTCGACATTGACGCCTATATCAACCCGCGTGCGACGACCGTCTCGTCCATCCTGCGTCACATTCGTCACGGGCGTGTGCGCAACGTCTACTCCATCGGTGACGGTGAGGCAGAAGTCATCGAGGCACAGGTGCTCTCGACTTCGCCGATTTCTGGCAAACGGATCAAAGACATCGCGTTTCCGGAAGGGGCGCTCGTGGGGGCGATCAGCAAGGGCGATGACTACGTTAAACCGAAAGGGGACACGCGCATTGATGAAGGGGATGTGATCACTATCTTCGCGCTCGCGAATGACGTGCCCGAGGTTGAACGGCTTCTCCAAGTGTCCATCGACTATTTCTAATGAACCGCTTCTCGCGCATGCCGTTTTTCGTCCAGCTGATGCTGGTCTCCGGGGGGGCGATGCAGATCCCCGCGATCTACGGACTTGTGCTGGACGAAATGTTCGTCTCGCGGACCTTCTTTTATTCGGGCATCCTGTTTTGCACCTTGGCGGTCTTTATCGCGATTGCGCGCTACCGCCCCGGGGCGTCCGAGGATCGTGAGAGCAAGCGTGATCGCGACCGCGAAGGGCGCAATCAGCTTTTGACGCTTGTGGCGACTTACACGTTGTTGCCGCTGATCCTCGCGGTGCCATTCTCCGAAGCCACCCGCGACACGACCTATTTCAACGCCTATTTCGAGATGGTTTCAGCGCTGACCACCACGGGTGCGACCCTGTTCGATGATCCCGCGCGGCTCTCTGATCCGGTGCACCTGTGGCGGGCGCTGGTGGGGTGGCTCGGCGGATTGTTCGCGTGGGTGACAGCAGTGGCCGTGCTTGCGCCGCTCAATCTTGGTGGGTTCGAGGTCATTTCTTCGCGCCAACCCGGTCAGTCCGAAGTGCGCGCGACGCAGATCACCCGCATCGCGGCCGCGCCGGAACGTCTGGCGAAATTCACGTCCAAGCTCTTTCCCGTCTATCTCGGACTGACCCTCGCGCTCTGGTTCGCTTTGGCGATGGTGGGATCGTCAGGATATGTGGCGCTCTGTCACGCAATGTCGGTGATGGCGACCTCGGGCATCTCTCCGGTCGGAGGGCTGACGCAGGCCAACACCGGCTTTTTCGGGGAATTGGTGATCTTCGCCTTCCTGTTCCTCGCAGTCTCGCGCAAGACCTTCACGGTAGATGAAACGCGCCTCGACGCGCCGCCGCTCTACCGCGACCCCGAGGTGAAGATCGGTATGTCACTGATCATCCTTATCCCTGTCTTCCTGTTCCTGCGCCATTGGGTTGCGGTGTTGGAAGTGTCCGGCGATTGGACCTTCACGCGCGCCATTTCCTCGCTTTGGGGCGGGACGTTCATGGTGCTGTCCTTCCTCTCGACCGCCGGATTTGAAAGCAGCGGCTGGGAAGAGGCGCGGCTGTGGTCCGGGCTTCAAGCCCCGGGGGTTCTTCTCATGGGGCTTGCGCTCTTCGGGGGCGGGGTGGCGACCACGGCGGGCGGGGTGAAACTTCTCCGGCTCTATGCGCTCGTGCGGCACGGAGAGCGCGAGATCGAGAAACTGATCTCTCCGCACTCTGTTGGCGGTGCGGGCGCGATGGCCCGCCGCATCCGACGGGAGGGGGCCTATGTGGCATGGGTTTACTTCATGGTCTTCGCCTTCACGATTGCGGCGGTCATGATGCTTCTGTCGCTGTTGGGGCTCCATTTCGAGCCTGCGGTGGTGTTTACGATTTCGGCCCTGACGACGACCGGGCCGCTTGTCGATGTCGCGGGAGATTCCTCGCTCAGCTATGCGAGTCTCGGCACGGCGGAGAAATCTGTGCTCGCAGGAGCGATGGTTTTGGGGCGTCTGGAGATGCTTGCAATCATCGCGCTGCTTAATCCCGACTTTTGGCGTCGTTAGCGCAACCATCATTTTTCGCCCCGTTTTATGGCGCATAATTGCGTCGGTTGCACAGGGAAGAAGCGGAAAATCAGGCGCTTATCTTGACATTCCGCAAATCTCGCGATGAGGTGTCGTCATCCGCTGTCGCCCGAGGGACAGTTCGCATCATAAAGCGCAAGAAAAAGGCAAAAGACTATGGCCGGTGATAAACAAAATCTTCAGGACGCATTCCTCAATCATGTTCGCAAGACCAAGGTGCCCGTCACGATCTTCCTGATCAACGGCGTCAAGCTGCAGGGCGTGATTACGTGGTTCGATAACTTCTGCGTTCTCCTGCGCCGCGATGGTCAATCGCAACTCGTGTACAAACACGCGATTTCGACCATCATGCCCGCCCAGCCGATCAACCTGTACGACGGCGAAGAAGGCTGATCCCCTTCGATTTATGACGATTTGGGGCCTGCTCGGACATCCGACGCGGGCCTTTGGTCTGGACAAACCTGCGTCGCACCCCTTGCGCCTGTGCGGTCCGCGCCCTAAGTGGCGCATGAGGGTTCATGGCCAGTCTTTCGGCGCAGAACCAGACGACAAAGGAGGCCCGATTGGGCGATTTCTACGACCACGAGGTTCAACCAACCCGCGCATGGGTGCTGCATCCCGACATTACATCCGACCGCGACAGGCGCGATGCGCAGGCGGGACTTGAGGAAGCGATCGCGCTCGCGGGAGCTTTGCCCAATCTTGAAGTGATCGGTGCAGACGTTGTGCGGCTTCCGCGAATCCAGCCGGGGCATCTGTTCGGGACGGGTAAGATCGACGAGTTGAAAGAGCGCCTCAAGGCGGCAGAAGTCGAACTCGTGCTCATCGACGGACCCGTCAGTCCGGTGCAGCAGCGGAACCTTGAGAAAATCTGGAAGGTCAAATTGCTCGACCGGACGGGTCTCATCCTCGAAATCTTCTCCGACCGTGCGCGCACCCGAGAAGGTGTGCTTCAGGTCGAAATGGCGGCGCTCAGTTATCAGCGCACGCGCCTCGTGCGGGCGTGGACCCACCTTGAACGTCAGCGGGGTGGTCTCGGCTTCGTGGGTGGTCCCGGTGAGACGCAGATCGAGGCCGACCGCCGCGCCATTGACGAGCAACTGACCCGTTTGCGTCGCCAGCTAGAGAAAGTCGTAAAAACACGCGAATTGCACCGCGCATCCCGTGCGAAAGTGCCGTTCCCCATTGTTGCGCTCGTTGGTTACACCAACGCGGGCAAATCGACCTTCTTTAACAAAGTCACCGGCGCCGACGTGTTCGCCAAAGACATGCTCTTTGCAACGCTCGACCCGACAATGCGACAGCTTGCGATTCCGGATGCCCATGGCGGCGACCGTGAGATCATCATGTCCGACACCGTGGGCTTTATTTCGAACCTTCCGACGCAGCTCGTAGCCGCGTTCCGCGCGACGCTCGAAGAGGTGCTTGATGCCGATCTGATCCTGCATGTGCGCGATATTTCCTCTGACGAGACCGAGCATCAAAAAGAGGACGTTCTCAAAATCCTCTCTGACCTCGGGATCAAGGAAGACGCGCCGATGCTCGAGGTCTGGAACAAGATCGACCTTCTGCCGGATGAGGCGCGTGAGGCGCGTCTCGAACGGGCTGCGGATGCCGACGATATCTTTGCAATATCGGCGGTGACGGGCGAGGGGATCGATGACCTCCTCGCGGCCGTGTCTGCCTACTTTGAGGAAGATAAGATCACCCGCGAGATGGTTTTGCCCTACGCGGAGGGGCGCAAACGGGCGTGGCTTTTCGAAGAAGGGGTTGTGCAGGCCGAGGAAATGACCGAGGAAGGCTACAAACTCAGCCTGCTCTGGACACCGCGCCAGGAAAAACAATTTCGGGAGATGTGACCCATGTCGCTCAATCTTTATCTTTTCCTGATTGAAGCCACCGCCAGCCAAGCGCTCGCGGTGCAAAAGCCCGAGGTGCGCGTCGGTGGCCGCTATATGATCAACTGTTTCGCAGTTGAAAGCTCTCTTGAAAAAGCAAAGGCCCCGCTGCCTCGCTATTTCCGCAAGATCGGCTGGAATAGTGTCGAGATCAAAGGCGAGAAGCAGGTTCCGCCAACGCTCCGCGCGATCTCTGAACCCAAACTCCGTGAGGCGGCTGAGACCGCCGCAAAACGCGGCGTGGCCTTCGTTGTTTACACCCAAGAGGTGAAACAGGCGGCCGAGGCCAAACCGGACGCCTGATCCGCGTTTTTCGTCTAATTACTGCTGTGCCGGGATCAGATGCATGATCCCGACCCCTGCCGCGCGCGCCAGTTCCGGATCGAGGCTCATCGGCACATATTCCCCGCGGCGCCATAGCTCGCCCAGATCGTCATAGTGGCGGCTCAGCGGATGACCGGATTGACCCGTGGCCGTGATGAAGACCGAGCTATCCGGATCCGCGAAATCATAGACCCCGCGATAGGCCGCGCCATGGACGTTCGCAAACGGCTCTGCGCCTTCGCCAGATGTGACGCCCCGCATCAAGGTGTTGTCGCCGCCCGAGGTGGTCTGGCGAATATTCACGACCCATTTCAGGAACGGCACCTCGCCCAAGACCGGATGGTCATGCTGCGCGATATGGGCATCGCCCCAGCGCAAGCTTTCGAGGTTGGACGAGTAGTGCTCTGCGATCCAAAGAAGCGCATCGTCGAGCGCCATGCGCGCAATGTCCGTGCAGGTCTCTTTTGGAGCGGACTGGATAACGTCGCACCAGACCGAGGCCCCGTCGATGTCGCGATAGACCCGTTCGATAAACACCGGATCTACGTGGGTGAATTCGCGCGACAGCGGGCCGATGTCGTCGCGGATCAGACGGTCCTGAAGGGCGCGCATCCATGCGTAGTAGATGAGCGGCTCCGGCAGGTGTTCGTTCATCTCCCCGTTCCATGCCGCGAGCATGTCCAAAGCATGCTGTCGTTGACGCTGTGGCGTGCCCTCGGGCGCTGCTTCTCCGGTGAACCATAGGTCGGCCCCGACGAGCGGCAGGAGCGCGCGGGCAGAGGGCGAGACGATGTCGTTCTGGATCTCGATAAAGCTATCACGCGTGTGAACTTCACGGGCCTGCATCAGGCGGGTCCAGCGCTGAATACGCTGCGTGTCGCCCCAGTGGTAGCTCAGGTGGTCAGGAAACGGCAGGTCGACGGTTTTGTTGTTCGTATTGCCGAGCACTTCGTCACGCTCCGTGGTGAATTTCGGCAGATCGTCAAAGTCACGCCAGCCCTGCCAGCGGTTCGTCTCGATCCAGCCGGGCGAGGGGATGCGGCCTTGGCTCTGATGCGCTGCATCACGACGCGGCGCGCGGCCGATGACGGCCATCTGGACACGATCCGGATCGGCCAGTGTGAGGTTCAACGACGGCGCGGCAAAGTCGCTCGCCGCAGAAAGCGCTCCGCGCATGGTGTTCGCGTGGTTTAGGGACACAAGGGCCGTCATGGAGCGGTCGTCGGGGACTAGGGCCGTCCAGTTTACTGACACGATATGTCCCGGCGGTGTGATCGTATCCACGTCAAAGGCCGTTTTTGGCAGGATCGGCCCGTTCTCGCTCCATTGCAGGGTGAGCGTGACGGGGGCAGCGTCCTTGATCTGAACAATGGAGGGGCGTGTGCGGAGCGGCGCGTAACCGCGCGGCGTGAGCACCTCGTCCGGATTGTCGGGGTTCACGCGTTCGATGTGCAGATCGGCGTCATCGAGGTAGGAGGCGGTAATGCCCCAGCCGAAGTCCTGACGTCGACCCGAGACAATCCCCGGAATACCCGGAACCGAGGCGCCGATCACGCCGCCCGTGGAAAGCTCCAGCCGCGCGAGATACCACGCGCCGGGCGCGGAAAAGCCGAGGTGGGGGTCATTGGCGAGGAGTGTTGCGCCCGTCGCTGAGCGCTCCGGAGACGCCGCCCATGCGTTGGATGCCCCCGCCAGACCGCGTTCGGGGAAGGGCGAGAGCGCGTATTTCGTGCCGCTAGTTTGCTGTCCCGGCTGTACCTCCGGAAAGAGCGCTGCGAAAGCGGGGAGGACCGCGCTACCGGTGCCGGGGGCGTCGGGCATGAGGTCTTTGAGGCGGTCGTCATTCAGGAGAAGGGAACTGCGCGCGCGCAGCACTTCGTCCGGAATTTGCTCGGACAGTTGAAGCGCGACGAGTTTCAGGATCGCGATGGAATCTGCGGGCCGCCAATAGGCGATTTCTGTCGGAAAAAGAAAGAACTCCGGTGCACCACGTCCGCGCGCGCCTGCATTCACCTCTGCAATCCACGCGTTTACACCGCGGGCATAGGCCTCTAGCGCGGCTGTCGTCTCCGGACTTTGCACAGTGGCTGACGCGAGTGCGGCGTCATAGACCCCGAGCCGCCGCATCAGGACATCGGTTTCGAACGTGCGCTCGCCGAACATCTCCGACAGTTTCCCCTGCGCCGTCCGCCGCAGGAGCATCATCTGGAATAAACGATCCTGTGCATGGGCGAAACCGAGGCCGAAATAGACGTCTTCATCTGTGGCGCCGAAAATGTGCGGCACGTTTGCGTTGTCGCGCGCGATCTCCACCGGCGCGCTGACCCCCGCGACGGGATAATCCGCATCGTAATCGGGCAGGGAACGCCCCGCGAGCCAATAGCTCAGCCACAGTCCAGCAAATGTCAGGACAACAAGTGCGGTCACAAGCTTGAACAAAATCGAAAAAATGCGGGCCATAGGCGTGTGTGGATCCAAAAGGGGGTTGCAGCTTTTCGAGTTGACGCTGGGGCGCCAATCTCTACCGTTTGCGCACGCCTTAAACCATATGTCACGCAAAGGGGAAAGCCATGGCGAAAGTCACATTTTTGGGTCTCGGAGTCATGGGATATCCGATGGCGGGGCATCTCGTTGCCAAAGGCCATGATGTCACCGTCTACAACCGCACCACAGCCAAGGCCGAGGCCTGGGCCAAGGAACACGGCGGGTCCTTTGCTGCGACGCCTGCAGCGGCCGTCGAAGGCGCTGATTTTGTGATGGCCTGTGTAGGCAACGACGACGATCTGCGGTCTGTCTGCGTTGGTGAAGACGGCGCGTTCGTGGGCATGAAATCCGGCGCGATTTTCGTGGACCACACGACGGTGAGTGCAAAAGTGACGCGGGAACTCGCCGAAATCGCAGCGGAAAAGGGCCTCGGCTATGTCGATGCGCCTGTGTCCGGCGGTCAGGCGGGGGCCGAGAACGGTGTGCTCTCTGTCATGTGTGGCGGCTCTGAGTCGGATTATGCGACAGCGGAGCCTGTCATGGCGGCTTACGGCAAGATCGTGAAGCGTCTGGGCGAGGTCGGCATGGGCCAGACCGCGAAGATGTGTAACCAGATTTGTATCGCAGGCCTCGTGCAGGGTCTCGCCGAAGCTTTGGTTTTGGCTGAAAAGTCTGGTCTTGATGGCGAAGCGCTCGTCGATGTGATTTCCGGCGGCGCGGCGGGGTCGTGGCAGATGGTCAACCGCCACAAAACCATGCTCGAGGGTCACTATGAGCACGGGTTTGCTGTCGATTGGATGCGCAAGGACCTCGCGATCTGCCTCGAAGCTGGTGATGAAGTGGGCGCGCCGATGCCGGTGACGGCGCTTGTGGATCAATTCTATAAAGACGTTCAGAACATGGGCGGTGGTCGTTGGGACACCTCATCCCTGATGGCGCGTCTCAAAGCGCTCTCGTCCTGATCTGCATCGACCTCTGAAAAGCAGCTGTATCATCCGGCTCGGTCTTCAACTGGGCCGGAAGGGCTGCTATATAGGCGTCTGACCAAAGGACGTGACCTATGCCACCCAAGAAATCTTCCGGCCGCGGCGCGCGCGATCTGCGCGTCAAAGTGAAATCCGCGCGCGGACGTAAACTGAGTTCTACGCTCTGGCTCGAACGCCAGCTCAATGACCCGTATGTCAAACGGGCCAAAGAAGAAGGCTATCGGGGTCGCGCGGCGTTCAAAATCCTTGAGATTGATGACAAATTCCGCTTTCTCGTGCCGGGCGCGCGGGTGGTCGATCTCGGCTGTGCGCCGGGGGGCTGGTGTCAGGTGGCCGTGAAGCGCGTCAATGCGCTCGGTGAGAAGTCCGGCAAGAAAGTCGGCACCATCCTCGGTGTGGACCTTCAAGAGGTCGACCCAATTGCAGGCACTGAAATTCACCAGCTTGACTTCATGGAAGACGGGGCGGACGACAAGGTCAAAGGCTGGCTTGGTGGCGAAGCCGACGTGGTCATGTCCGACATGGCGGCGGCGTCTTCCGGTCACAAGCAGACCGACCACTTGCGGATCATGGCCCTGTGTGAGGCAGCAGCCTATCTGGCTTTTGATGTCCTGTCTCCGGGCGGAACGTTTGTGGCAAAGGTGCTCGCTGGTGGGGCAGAGGGCGATTTGCAGCAAATTCTGAAGCAGAAGTTCGAGAAAGTGGTACACTTCAAACCGCCCGCATCTCGCTCGGACAGTTCCGAGAAATTCGTCGTTGCGACCGGTTTCCGCGGGTAAGGGCGCCTCACAATCGCTCAGAAAAAGGGCGTTTCGGATATGCCTTTTATGATCCACATCAATGTTGGCGCGCACCGCCGTCGATATCCTCGCGCTCATCTTTAACGTGCAGAGGCCTCTATGAGACTGACGATCCGAACGAATCTCGCTGTCCGTGTGTTGATGGCCTGTGCGGTGAACAATGGCCATCTGGTCCGTCGGGCTGGCATCGCGAAGGCCGCGAACGCCTCGGAAAACCACCTCGCGCAGGTGGTGCATTTGCTGGCGCATGAGGGCTATATCGAAACCACGCGTGGTCGTGCCGGTGGACTGATCCTCGCAAAACATCCGTCCGAGATTTCGATTGGCGAAGTGTTTCGCCATTTTGAGGCCGGCGTGCCATTTGCCGAGTGTTTTGCCGAGAGTGACAACACATGCCCGCTTCATGCGGTGTGCCGTCTGCGGGTCGCGCTGAGTGCGGCGCTTGAGGCGTTTTATGGCGTTCTGGACAGTATGACACTTCAGGACCTGGTCGAAGACAACCGTGGTCTCGAAGCGCTTCTGAAACTGCCTGACCCCGAAGCCATCCTTCCGTCCGGCGGCTGTGGCGTGAGCGCGGCAGCGTCCTGATTTCGGCTTTTCATTCTCGATTTCTCTCGGCATGGTGGCCTCGTTCAACGAGCGAGGGATGCGATAATGAAATTCGTGCGGTATGGAGAAACGGGCGCAGAGAAACCCGGTGTCGTGGATGCAGATGGCCGCATTCGCGATCTGTCGAGCCATGTGTCCGATATCTCGGGCGCGGCGCTTTCCGATCTTCACAAATTTGCGCGACTGGACCTCGATAGCCTGCCGGTGGTCGAAGGCGATGTGCGATTTGGCCCCTGTGTGGGTGGCACCGGAAAGTTCATCTGTATCGGCCTTAACTTTGCCGACCACGCCGAAGAGAGCGGCATGGCTGTGCCGGAAGAACCCGTGATCTTCGCGAAATACACCTCTGCGATCTGTGGTCCGAACGATCCCATCATCATCCCGCGTGGCGCGGAGAAAGTGGATTGGGAGGTCGAGCTTGGCCTCGTGATCGGCAAGCCCGCGAAATACGTGGAGGAGGCGAACGCGCTGGAATACCTCGCGGGCTACTGCCTTATCAACGACGTCTCCGAACGCGGGTATCAGCTGGAGCGTGGCGGCCAGTGGTCAAAAGGCAAATCCTCCGACAACTTCGGCCCGACGGGCCCGTGGCTCGTGACACCGGACGAGATTGACGATCCCGATAACCTCGCCATGTGGCTCGACGTCAACGGTGAGCGGATGCAGGACGGGACGACTGCGAACATGATCTACAAACCCGCTTTCCTGATCTCTTACCTTTCGCAGTTCTTTACGCTGCATCCAGGAGACATCATTTCAACCGGCACCCCCGCCGGAGTCGGCATGGGCATGACCCCGCAAACCTACCTGAAAGCGGGCGATGTTGTGGAACTCGGTGTAGAGGGGTTGGGCACGCAGAGGCAGGTGTGTGTGGCGGACGACTAAGCGTTTTCAGGCTGAAACGTTTTCGGTGTCGAGAGCGAAGATTTTTCCGGCAGCCTGATAGTGCAGTCTCCGAACTTGAATGGAGTCCGCGAGGTGGTGATCGAAGATTGAGGGCCGGAACGCGTCAGAGATAACGAGGGGGTCGGTCTCACTTCTCAGGTCGTCGTTCAGGTCGAAGTAGCCGATGCCAAGCGTTTTGCAGAATTTCGCAACGCACTCGTTGAACATGAAATGCATTTCGTTTTGTTCGTGTTCGCTAAGTAGCACGGGTTCTACGATTCGGTTGGCGAACCTCGGGCGCATGGCTTGCCGGTCGGTCACAATTCTTGAGACATATCGCGCGGTAAAAGACTTTGGAGCGAGAACCGTCATATTGACACCTTTCACAGCAAGCTCGCAATCTTCAGTAAGTAGAGTTTCCAAGAATTTCTGATAAATATCAGCAAGCCAAACGACGTAGGTATCTCGTTTGATGGGCTCTTTTTTCACAATCAAGCGATAATAATATCCGAGCTCGAGATCGACCTGCCCGAAGGTGAGCAACAGCCGCTTTTCGGTTTTTGCGGCGGCTGTCACGTCTTGTTCGACATTCAGTTTGGATTGCTGGGGTCTAAAGCCTGAAACAGATGCGCCCTGAATTTCTTTGCCCCAGATTTTCCACTTCGCGTTCGAAGGGTCGTAGACCCGGTCGGGAAAGCGATTGAGGGGAAGGAAGTAGCGGCTATGGGAGTCGCCAAGCACATGGATTCTCGGAATATCGTCACTCATAACCAGTCCTGATCTTTATATTCTCTGCCCGAGTGATGGGAATAACAATCTAGGCGGAAACTCTATTTGAGAAGTGTTTGTGTGACAATGGTTTGGCGGTCGTGTCCGCACCGTTTCGCGAGATTTTCCTGAATGTTGCCGACACGGGCGCGTAGTGTCTTTCAGGTGTAGTGATCTCGCACTGACAGGGAGTTGAATCCCCCGACTGCGCGATCCTGGACGGTTTGAGCGCCATCTCCAACGGATCGCGTGAGGGGATCATCCCTCCTGCCTTTCTTTGTGGGTCGTCACGCCGTCAGAGGGGCGACATGCCGTTGGCCCCTGAGGAGCGCGATCCCGACGGCGACGAACCACGCGATGGCACCGAGGCCAAAGACCGCTCCAGCGATCTCACCGAGGGGCGGGAGGATGGTGAGGAGCCCCGCCGCGCCGCTGACAGTGCCAAGGGTCGCAATCCCGCGACCCAATGTGCCCCCCTTGAGACCTGCGAGGCTCACCACCAAAATCCACATGCCACCTGCGATTTCGTTCCCGCCGCCAAGGCCCAATTCGACGGCGTGGAGCGTCTGCCACAACTCTGCAGCCGCTTCGGGATCATCTGAGAGCGCGAGGGTGCGCTCGACAGCCACATTCGCGATCATGCCCGCGCCGAGGACGAGGGTGGACCAGATCAGGCCAATCGCGCCTGTGAACGCACCGGCGTCGGGCAACGTGTCGGAAATCCGGCGGTGCAGCGCGACAACCAACAGTACGAGCGCCAGCGCGTTGACGACATAGATCGTGGTGTTCCACGCGATGAGCACGCCTGGCCGCTCCACGATAAAGGCCACGACGGCGGCGGTGTCGATCTCGTTCGTTCCAAAGCCCAGCGGGGCAAGTACGGTGAGAAGCAGAGCGAAGCCAACAACATAGGTTGCGGCGCAGGTGAGGGCGGCGAGGCCGCCGGCGGTGCGGAGGGTCATGTGCGGGGTCCTTCGGCTTGGTCCGCCATGGCGGCGGCGAGGGTTTGAAAATGGTCTGTCAGGTGATGTGATCCGAACCGCGGTGCAACCATGTCGCGCCCGAGTGCGGTGAGAAAAAACCGAGCGGGACCACTGACGCGGCGCGGCAGGATCGGAAGGACGGAGAGCGCGGCGCGGCGCAGGACGTCGGGCAGATAGGTGATGCGCGGTTCAGTCCCGAGCGCGGCAAAGGCGGCGCGGGCGATCTCGTCTTGGGTCATTACGTCAGGTCCGCCGACCTCGGCCCATCCGCGCCCCGCATCCGTCGTATCGGCGATCGCCTTTGCGAGATCGGCGCCGTGGATGGGGTTCAGGCGCTTTGAGCCGTCGCCGAACAGCCAGACGCGGCCGGACTTTGCCATCGTTAAAATCTCTTCCATGTCAGAGAAATACCCCGTGGGCGCGATCACCGTCGCGGGCATCTCCGATCCTTGGAGCGCCTCCACAAAAGCAGACTTGGCATCGACCAGAGGCACGCCCGTCATCGCATCGGCATTCAACACATGCACATAGGCAAACCGTTTCACGCCTGCGGCCTCGGCCTCTCGCAGAAGGTTCAGGTTGGCCTGATAATCCACGTCGTCATAGCCGAGCCCGTCCGTTTGACGGGTGATGCCGAGCGATGAGACGACGAGGTCCACACCGTCCATGATCCCCTTGAGAGTTTCGGGTTTCGTGGCTTCGGCCTCAATCAGCAGATCGGCGAGGCCTTCGGCCCGCGTGGTGTCACGCACCAACGCTGTGACGTGGCGGCCGCGCCGTGAGTATTCGGCGCACAGATAGCGCCCGAGATAGCCGGTGGCTCCGGCGATGAGAACAGTCATGGGCGTCTCCGTTGGTTAGAGGAAACCGACGCCGAGTGCGGCGGCAGTCATGAGGAACAGGATTGGCGTCCAGAGCAGGCGTTCCGGACGCGACGGGCTCGCCGCGTTGGCCACAAGCGACAGCAGAGTGAGCGCAAGTGCGGGCCAGAATAGCGGCGCGAGGGGTGCTGCGGCGACACCGGCGCGGGCGAGAACGGCGCCAGCCATCCCCCCGAGCAGCGCCGCCTGCACCAGAGCCAATCCACGCCACAGCGGGGGAAGACGGCCAGGGAACCGACCGCCCACCGTCAGCCGCCCGAGCGGGCAACCGGCCGCAACGGCCAGATGCATCACCGCGGGCAGGGTGGCGAGCCCCGCGTAGGCGTATGCGAGAAATTGGGTCATCGACGGATTCTCCGCAACAGGCGCACCAGAATGGACCACTTAGGCCCGCGTGCCCGACCCTCGCTCAATCGTAGCGGGCCGCCGGTGAGCAGTTGGTGCAGGTCGGTCATACGGGTGTGGGTGGCGTGCATGGCGTTCTTCCTCAGTTTACGACGGCGTGACCACGGCCACGCAGGCAGTTCAGAACGACGGTTTCGCGCGTGTCGCTCGCCTCGGAGACGCCCATTGCCGCGCCCGCCAAAGCGCCCGCAATTGCTCCGCCCAAAGCGTCGCCATCATCATCGGCCTCTCCCAGCAGACCGCCAATCCCCGCACCAATCACGGCGGCGGCCATGGTTTCTTGATCAAGCTGCGACTGGCTTCGCGCGAGGCTACGGCATTCGGCAAGGTCGGCCTCATATTGCGCTGTGGGGGCGCCATCGAGGATCGGGTCCACATCCGTCCCCATCTCTGCACAAGCCCCGAGCAGGGTGGTCAGAAGTAGCGGGGCAATCATAATCGGTTTCAAGTCGTATCTCCTTCGCCTGTGTTCATGTCGAGGGAGGATCTACCCGTCCCCGCCGAGTCAGGGCATGACCGCAGCGATCAACGGATTGACCTCACGCATCAATTGCCGAGCCACGCGGTCGGGCTTTGCCCAGTCCAGCGCCGGAACGCGCGGACAAAGGCGGAGGCCTCTGAGAACCCGAGAAGATACGCCGTCTCACCGACAGACACTTTGCGCGCACTCAGATAATCCATCGCCATCCGATGGCGCAGATCGTCGTGGACCTGTGCGAAGGTGACGCCTTCTTCTTTGAGACGGCGGTAGAGCGTCTGGCGGCTCATCCCCAAATCACGCGCAATGAGGTCCATAGACAGCGACCCTTCGTGAAGATCGGCCAGCATTCGCATCTCGACGGAGGAGCGCACGGTGTCCCGTGTGACGAGTTCATTCAAAAGCCCGTCCGCATGCCGCGTGAAGACACCGAAAACGTAATCCTTCCCCCCATCGAAATGCGCGTCGAGCCAGACCGGATTGATCCGGAGAGCATTGCGCACGGCACCGAAAGTGACCGGCACGCGGAAGAGATCGGGGTAGCGGTCGGCATGGGGCGGCGGCGCGTAGGTGACTTCGAGCGCCTGTTCGAACGGGTATTCCGGCGCAGAGCGGCGAAACTCTGAGATAAAGCGCGCAAAACTCGATTCTGTGGCCATCCATGTCCCATCGCCGGGACGGTGATCGACCAGCCAGACTTCTTCTCCCTCATGTGTGATCTCGAACCGGTCGCGCCCGCCGGGGATCGGCACATCCGCCATCAGGCGCGCGTAACGGTTCAACTGGCCAAGACTATGCGGAAAGGAGGTGGAGGCATGGACGATCTGGCCAACGATGGACATTGTCTCCAGTCGGGTGTCGAGCACATGGCGCAACAGCAGGGAGGTGTCGCCAGTGGCCTCAATCCCCGCACCAATCATGGCGTGATAGGACTGTGCGGGAAGGCGTGCGTCCTGATCCGTCAGATCATCTTCCACCAACGCCGCAGCGGCGAGCAAGCCCTCACGCGGCGCACCTTCTGCCACCGCGTACTCAAGAAATGCCTTCGCGAAACCGGCAGCAATGGTTTGATCTGACATGCGGTTGTCTCCGTGGGTCGAGAAACTGGGGCCTTTGGTCACGCCCCTACGGACGCGCGCGGGCATCATGGGCCGGGGCATAACACGAGGACAAGCCTACGCTGAATTTTATGATTATTTTCGTGACCATAGCAGGCATTTGTGCCCTCTGTTTCACCGTTCTTTTCACGCGCTACGCCGCGTTCCGCGTCAGTGAGTTCTGCAGCTTCAGGGATTTTTTTAATGAATGGGGGGGCTAGAACATCAAACGCCCCCTAAATGCTCTGGTTCAAAGCGCTGCAACTCCGGAAACCATTACCTCTATAGAGAAAAGGCCTGTCATGCACGAACGCCCATGTGGGACCATGCACTTGGCTTGGCTTCCTTTCGTTTGGTATGGGCTGTTCGGAATAGCAATTGAAAGGACCGCCCGATGATTCAGCCCGTTTCCTCGTTTAGGGAGAACCTCCAGAACATGCCATCCATTGACGGGATTGAGAGATTGGAGATGGTGGATGCCGCAGGCGATGTGGTCGCGTCCATAGAGAACCAACCGGGCAAGCAAGGGTCCTTGGCGGTCTACCAATACCTGCTCGCGACGTTTGGGGTTCTGAATGCCGAAGCTGCGGCACACGGACTGGCTGTCTTTGCGGAGCATACCGAGGACGCGCGGAACAGACCTGGCGCGCATCCGAACATTGACCGCCTTTTCGACATACAAGGCGGCGGTGCGTCCTTGACCATGCGGCTCGTCGAGAAGTAACCACCTTAGTTGCCACAGCGTAAGAACTGGCACGAATAGAGGCTGCGATGCAGGTCGGGGCCAAGACCCGCTTGGCCCCGATCTGCATTTCATGTCTGTCGCAGCGCAGGCCCGGTCCCAGCCCGAAACGCTGTTTTAGTGAACCCTGTTTTCGTTCAGTGATGATCGCACTGGGGCCAGTGTCGTGGCCCCAGTGTCTCTTTTCAGTCGCCCACTTGTCGTTCTGCGTGCAGGCCGCGCGCAATTGCGAAACACATCAGCAACAGCACGACGGTAAACGGCAAGCCGGTCGAGATGACCATGGATTGCAGCGATTGCAGTCCGCCCGCGCTCAGAAGAAGCACAATCGCCACGGCGCCTTCGAAAATGCACCAGAACGCCCGCTGCGGCACAGGTGCGTCGATTTTCCCGCCGGCTGTGATTGTGTCGATCACAAGAGATCCGGAGTCCGAAGACGTCACGAAGAAGACAACGACGAGAATAATCCCGACGAGCGAGGTGATCGCGCTGAGTGGCATCACGTCCAGCATCTTGAAGAGCTTGAGTTCCAAAGCCGCGTCTTGTGCCACCGTATATCCGTCAGAAATGACCTGATGCAAAGCGGTGCCGCCAAAGACCGACATCCAGAGCACACAGACCAAAGACGGGATCAGGAGCACGCACACAACGAATTCGCGCACTGTGCGGCCTCGGCTCACACGCGCAATGAACATGCCGACGAACGGAGACCAACTGATCCACCACGCCCAGTAGAAGGACGTCCAGCCCTGGCTGAAGTTCACATCCTCGCGCCCGACCGGGTTCGACAGGGCCGGAAGATATTCGATGTAGGCCAAAAGCGAGCTGCCGAAGAGCTTGATGAGGTAGGCGGTCGGTCCGATCAGCAGAACAAAGATCAGAAGCAGGAAAGCCAGACCCATATTCACCTCGGACAGGATTTTCACCCCGCCGTCGAGGCCGCGCAAAACGGACACGAGTGCGATGGCTGTGATCGCAGAAATCAGGATCACTTCTGTGGTGGGGCCAACAGGAAGCCCGAACAACTCATTCAGTCCGGCGTTCGCCTGCGTTGCCCCGAACCCGAGGGACGTGGCAAGGCCGAACAGTGTGGCGAAAACGGCCAGGATGTCGATGATATGGCCCACCCATCCCCAAACAGCATCACCGAAGATCGGATAAAAGGCGGATCGGATGGTGAGGGGAAGCCCCTTGTTATAGCTGAAAAGCGCCAAGGCGAGCGCCACGATCGCGTAGATCGCCCAAGGGTGAAGGCCCCAGTGGAAAATCGTCGCCGCCATCCCGAGACGCACGGCATCGGCTTCGTTGCCGGCCGCAGCGCCCAAGGGTGCCCAGTCCGTCCGAACGCCATCCTCCATGGCGGTGCCGCCGAGTGAGGAAGAGAAGTGGCTCATCGGCTCGGAGACGCCGTAGAACATAAGTCCGATGCCCATCCCCGCAGCAAAGAGCATCGCGAACCAGCCGATATAGCTATAATCCGGCGTCGCCTCTGTCCCGCCAAGCCGCACATTTCCCCAAGGGGTGACGATCAGCACGAGGCAGAACAGTACAAAGATGTTCGCGGCCCCGAGGAAGAACCAGTCAAAGCCTTTGGTTACAGAGCTGAACAGCCAACTGAAAAGCGCGCCGGATTGATCGGGTAGGGCGAGCGTGTAGAAAACAAAGGCGACGATCGCGAGACCGGACACGAGAAAGACGGGATTGTGGATGTCAAAACCGAAGGGACCGAGACTGCCTTCCACGTTGTCCTGTCCGATTTCGTACTCGGTATCGATGATTTCAACTTCGCCTTCGGGAGAGGGGATACCCTCCGGTGTAAGGTCCTGAGGTGATTGGTCGGCCATCTGGCCTCCTTTCGTTCCTTGTGGAGTTAGATGTGTGCGTGAGTAGGGATTAATGTTGGACGAGCCTGACGATCATTTGGCTGTCCGTAGTCAGATTATACGTTTCGGTGCCTTCTTTCGCGAACCCGGCGAGCTATTCGACATGGGGAAGATCGACGGGCACGACGATTTTAGAAAACATGATCCCTCCATTATTTCCGTTTTCGAACTCAATTGCGGCCCGCGATCAGCTGCCAGAGCGGAAAACCGTTTTAGCACCAAGTAGGTCAAATCTTACATTTTACGAGCAAAACGGCAAATTCAGGGAGGAGCATGAAGTTTGCGTCTCAGCTAGCGCCGAAAATCGCTACTCCGTCTCCTGCCTCAATGACCAATCCTACCTGGTCCCTTAAAGCAGCGGTAGCTAAGTGCCAGTGTCGGCTCAAATCGTTAATTCACGCAATGCCTAGCCGGCGAACAGTCCCAGGACCTTCCGTCTCGCGTGCGGACAACGAGCGTCCTCATTGCTACAACCAATACCCTGCCTCAGCGCGCGATGAATCGGCGACCAAAGCATCGATCAGCGCGCGCTGGCCGGGTTTGAGGTAGCGCGAGCGCGGCCAGACGGCGTGAATGGGCATCTCGGCTCCGGAATAGTCCTCCAGCACCGGTACCAGTGCGCCGGTTGCAAGCGCATTGCTGACCAGCCATGTCGGCAATTGTGACAGCCCGCCGCCTGCGATCACAGCGCCCAGCATCGCGTCGCCATCGCTGAACTCGTGACGCGCCCTGATCGGTTGGGCTGTCAGTGTGCCATCGGGCTGACGCAGCAGCCACGACGCTGGTACACCTTCGCGCCGGGTGCCGATGATGCAATCCCGCTCCGTCAGTTCGGCGGCGGTTTGCGGCGCTCCGTGCCGGGCGAGGTAGGCAGGACTGGCACAGATCACCAGCCGTTGCCGCCCCAGTCTTCGCGCCATGAGGTCGGCGTCATCGCTCAGTGCCCCGATCCGAACTACGAGGTCCACACCCGCGTCGATGAGGTTGATCCGCCGCTCGGTAAAGCTAACCTCAAGGTTGAGCGCGGGATGGGCCCGTGCCAGTTGCATCAGGACAGGCATCACATGCCGCCGCCCGAAAGCCGCAGGCAAGTGGATGTTCAGCCGCCCCGAGATTTTTCCGCTGCCCTCCGTGACCGAGTTTTCGAGCCCCTCGACATCTGACAGGATCGCCACCCAGCCGTCGAAATAGCGCTGTCCCTCTGCCGTCAGGGACAGTCGTCGTGTGGTGCGATGCAAGAGCTGTGTGCCGAGACGCGCCTCCAGTCGGGAAACGCTTTTGCCCACCGCCGATCCGGTGAGCCCAAGCACGAGGCCTGCTGCGGTAAAGGACCCGGAACGCACGGCTTCGACAAACTCGCGCACCCCGGAAAAGGGATCATCTGCATGAGACATTATGGAATCTGAGGACGGAATGAATGAAATAATAAGCATATTATCTTCTGCGAAGAGATCAATAGATTACGGGTCTAAAAGGAAGGCCCGATGACACACCACAGCCTGCACAAAGCAGAGATCAGCACCGAGATGGACCGTTCGAGCGGGTCCGCGCCGCCAGTGTGAACCACATCGCGCCACCCCGCGCTTCTCCTCCCTTACGGAAAGGATCTGAGATGTCCCAACTTTTTACCCCTTACGATCTGGCGGGGCTGACCCTGCCGAACCGCGTCGTCATGGCACCGATGACCCGCTCCCGCGCGATGACCGGCGTGCCGGATGACCAAACAGCGCTCTATTATGCGCAACGCGCCAGTGCTGGTCTGTTGATCACCGAAGGCGCGCCCGTTAGCCAAGAAGGCAACGGCTATCTCTACACCCCCGGCATCTACACGGATGAGCAAGAAGCGGGTTGGGCCAAAGTCACCAAGGCAGTGCATGATCGTGGCGGGCGCATCTTTGTGCAGCTTTGGCACGTCGGCCGTGTGTCGCATGTTTCCCTGCAGCCAGACGGGGCTGCGCCGGTGTCGGCCAGTGCGCTGCGTGGCGAAGGCGCGTTTTCCTTTGCCATCGGACCGGACGGCGCGACGGGTCAGCAACCTGCCTCCACGCCCCGCGCGCTCGGGACCGAAGAGATCGCGCGTGTCACGGCCGATTTCGTTGCAGCCGCCAAACGCGCCATCCGCGCGGGCTTTGATGGCGTCGAAATTCACGGGGCCAACAGCTACCTGTTCGAACAGTTCCTGAACGCGGGGTCCAACCATCGCACCGACCGTTACGGCGGCAGCATCGAGAACCGGATGCGATTTCTGCTGGAGACCATAGACGCCGTGGCCGCCGAGATTGGCATGGACCGCACGGGCGTCCGGATTTCTCCGTTCGGGCGATTGTCCGGGATGAGTGCCTTTGAAGGCGAAGCAGAGACGTGGCTGGCCGTGGCCGAGGCGCTGGAAGGGCGCCAGCCGGCCTATGTCCACCTCAGCGATCAGCTGACCATCGGTGGCGAAGCGATGCCCGAAGGCTTTCCGGCGCAATTCTGCAAAAGCTTCACCGGCACCCTGATCGCGGCGGGCGGCTTTACGCAAGCCACGGGCGAACAGGCGCTCACGGACGGCGCACTGGACCTGATCGCTTTCGGCAAGCCCTTTATCTCCAACCCCGATCTGGTTGAGCGGATGCAGAACGGCTGGCCTATCACCACCCCCTCGCGGGATGCCTTCTACGGTGGCACAGGTACCACCGGATACACCGATTTCCCGACATGGGATCAAGAGAGAGACGAAACCAATGAATGACATGACACCGCTGTCCGTGTTGGACACCGTCCGCGAGGAACGCATCACCGCGATGCTCGATCGCGAAGACATCCGTGCCCTGCGCCAGCATTACAGCGCCCTTTTGGACGGCAACGAGGCCGACCGCATGGGCGAGGTTTTCACCGATGACGCCGAAGTGGCCGTGACCGTCGGCTCGATGAAGGGGCTGGACGAGATCAAGACGAGCCTGCGTGGCGCCTATCAGATGTTCGACAGCCGCGAGGCGGGGCATTTCCCCTTTGTCCACGCCATCGCCAACCATGAGATCACCCTGACCGGCCCCGATACTGCGACGGGCAGCTGCTATCTGCTGGACTTCGTCACGGATCGCCCCGGCCCGCAGCATCCTTTCCTGCTGCTCGGGCGCTATCTGGATGATTATGTCCGCGTGAACGGCGAATGGCGCATCTCTCGGTCCGAGCTTGACGTGCTTTGGCCGCAAGAGGGCGCAGAGGAAGACTAAATTTTCATGCTGGATACGACTGCAATGTCTCAAAGCATCTCGCGGGTGTTCTGTGTGGGTCGACTTTCTGTCGGCCTGATCACCCCGCTGGAAGCCTATCCCGAAAGCCCGTTTCCAATGCTGAATGATCACCAACAGATCGCTAAGCAAGCCGAAGATGCTGGTTTTGGTAGCTTCTGTGTCCGTGACATGCGGTTCTAAGATCCGAACGTCGGCGATGCCGCGCAGATACTTGATCCTTTCGTCTACGCGGGCTACCTCGCTGCGGTGACAGAACGGATCACCATTGGCGCCACCGGCATCGCTGAAAAGGCCGCGCGAAAATTCGAGTGAGGGTGCGGTGTATGTTGTCCCTAAACCACCAACGTCGGCGCCGTCTGCGTGAGCGGTCGGCCCGGTCTGGCGCCGGTTTTCTCGCCGTTGACCCAGACTTCGCGGCCGTTGACGAACACGCGGTCGATGCCGATGGAGGGGCGGACGGGGGTTTCAAAAGTTGCGCCTTCGGCCACCGTTTCCGGATCGAAAATCACGAGATCGGCGAAGCCGCCGACAGTGATCCGCCCGCGCCCGCCGAGACCGAAACGGTCTGCTGGCATTGAGGTCATGCGACGGATCGCTTCTTCGAGAGAGAAGAGGTTCAACTCGCGCGCATAGCGGCCCAGAACGCGGGTGAACGTGCCCCAAACACGCGGGTGCGGGTGTTTGCCGGTGGGCATTCCATCAGAACAGATGATCGTGTGCTTATAGCTCATAATCCGCTGCACGTCGTCCTCATCCATGATGAAGAACACCCCCATCGCGGGCAAAAGCCGCTCCATCGCCGTATCAAGATCGACGTCCCATTCCTCCGCGATGTCGCTCAGATCGCGGCCCGCCATTTCGGGAAACGGCGCGGATTCCGCGACGATCACTCGGCTGGCCTGACGGTGGCGGCCGGAGTTGAGGATGGTGGAGGACGCCACCCACGGGGTTGTATCGAGGCCGACGTCTTGTTTCGCCATCGCCGCGTCAATCATCCCGAGGGTGACTTCGGAGAGGCCGTGATTGGCCATGCCCGCGCATTTGTGGTGCGACACATGCACCCCGCAGCAGCTTTCGCGCCCTACGGTAAAGGTCTCTTCCAGCGCTTCGATCACGCGGTCGCCTTCGTCGCGCATATGGGTGACGTAGAGCTTGCCGTGTGCATGGGCGACCTTGGCGACCTCGATCAGTTCTGCGGTCGTGGACGCGCGGGACGGCGGATAGAAGGGGCCAGTCGAAAGACCGATCGCCCCTTCGCCGAGGGCTTGGTCAAGCTTGCGACACATCTCTTTGAGTTGCTGCGCGTCGGCGGGTTGGTTCAGGTCCGCGAGCTCGTTGATCCGCAGGGTTGAATGCCCGATCAGACAGGCGGCATTCACCGCAGGCGGCTCATTCGCGATCCGGTCGCGATAGGCGGCGTAGGTCGGGAAGACGAGGCTCGGGTCATCAATGATCATCCGCAACTGGTCCGGCAATTTGCCCTGAAGCGTCACGGGCGCGATGGAGAACCCGCAGTTGCCGTTGATCACTGTGGTGACGCCTTGGCTCGTCATGAATTCCATGTCCGGCTGCGTGAACAGTGCGCCGTCGTGGTGCACATGCGGATCAATGAAACCCGGCGCGAGAACGCGGTCTTTGGCGTCAATCACCTTGCCCACCGACCAGTGACCGAGATCTCCAATGGCGACAATCCGGTCGCCCAATATCGCCACATCACCTTTGCGGCGAGGCGCGCCTGTGCCGTCAATAATATCGGCGCCGCGAATGAGAATGTCCGCCTGCATGAAAATCTCCTGCTCGTGAAATGGGATGTTAGGTGGCGTCGTCTTCCGGCTTCTCGATGCCGGTATCACCGGACCAGCGCGCCGCGAGATGGACGAAGATAAAGACGATCATCAAAGGCACGGCGATCGCCACCCAGAAGGTCGTGAAGGGCAGAGTGTCGGCCATCGTCCGGCTGTGTCGCGTGATGAACGCCCGCGCGGGGTTCATCCCCGGGCCGAAGAACACGTGCCAGAGGATCGGCGCGAGATAGAGAATGACGACGAGCGACTTCGCAACATTCGCAGCGTGAAGCAAAAGTTTAGGCCCGCGGGTCGCGCCATTGAACAAGGCCGGATCAAAGCGGCGCTTGAACGACATACTCGCGCCGATCAGCCCCGCCCAGATCATCGCGTAACGTGCGAGTTCCTCGGTAAACACAGGCGGCTGCTTGAACACATATCGCGCAACGACCTGAAGCATGACCGCCCCCACGAGGACAACCAACGCGATCCCCGAAATCAAGGTTGCGATGCGATCAAGCAGGTTCGAAATCTTGATCACGGTGCTGGTGAGGGTGTGTCTCATGGGAGCGGCCTATGTCGTTACTGAACAGACGCCTTCGCGTCGGTCCATAGCTTGAGCTCTTCAGGGTTGAGGGTCGTGGCCCAGACGCCTTCGGACAGGGCGATCATCTTTTCACGCTCGCCGGGGGCGAGTTCGGTGATGGTTACACCTGCGGCTTCGTGGCGGGTGCGGACCTCGGTCGACCATGCCTCCACCCAATCGCGGTTGGCTTTGATGCCTGCTTCAATCGCTGCATCGATTTCGGCCTTCTCCTCGTCAGACAGGGACATGTACCAGTCTTCGGAGATGAGCACGGAGCGGATCGACGGGGCGATGTTCGCGGGGGTGAAGTGCTTGAGGAACTCGGTGTGACCCGTGCGGATGGCGGAGTTCGGCGGGTTGAAGTAGCCGTCAGCCACGCCGGTTTGGATCGCGTTTGCGACCTCTGCCCAGGCCACAATGGTGCCGCTGGAGCCGAGGGCCTCTTGGAACGCGAGCTGTTCAGCATTGAGCGCGCGGAAGCGCATGCCCTGCATGTCTGCGAGTTTGGAGATCGGTTTCTTCGCGTTGTGAATACCGATGCCGACACCGATGAAGTTGAACCCGACCATGCGCACGCCGTTTTCAACCAGCGGGGCGTTCATCTCGTCCATGATGTCGCTCTCGCCAATGACTTTGTCGAACTCGGTCGCATCCGCAAAGAAGAACGGCATCGCCGCGCCTTTGACGAGCGGGGACATCCCGAAGGCGGTTGAGGTCGTCGCGAGGTTCACCTCGACGAGGCCCTGCGCAATCTGGTCATAGCGCTCGCTCTCGCTGCCCAAGGTATTGGACGGGAAAATCTTTACCTCGAACTCGGTGCCTTCGAGCGCATCGGCAAACCCGTGGGCAAAGGCGGCTTCTGCGTTCGCCACCGGATCGTCCGCGCCGTTCATCGCGATTTTGACTTCCGCCGCTTGGGCCGCAGCGGCCAGCAGGGCGATGGAACTCGCATAGGTCAATGTTTTCAGAAAGGTCATCATGTCACTCCACTGTCGGTTTTTTTATGAGGCCAGACCCAGCATGCGGGGGAGGGCCAGAGAGATTTGGGGGAAGTATGTCAGCACGAAGAGCAGCAGCACTTCGGCGACGAAGAAGGGAAAGGTCGCGCGCATCAGGCGCCAGTAGTCCATCTTGACCGTCGTAGAGAGCATCAACAGCACCGCGCCCAACGGAGGGGACAGAAGGCCGGTGGTGATGTTGAAGCAGATAACTATGCCAAGATGGACCGGGTCGATGCCCAGTGCCAAAGCCACCGGAACAAAGATCGGAGCAAAGAGAGCCACAGCCGCTTTCACATCCATCGCCATGCCCGCCACGAGGAAGATGGCGTTGATCAGCATGAGATACTGAAGCGGGCCGAGGCCCCAGCCTTCGACGGTCGCCTTGATCGCCTGCGGCCACTGAAGCAGCGCGGCGAGGTAGCTAAAGGTCGAGATGGCACAAAGAAGGATGAACAAACCGCCGAGCATGACCCCCGTGCGCTGGAGGCTCGCACCGACGTCCTTGAGCGACAGCTTGCCGTAGGCGAAGCCGATGATCAGCGCGGCGACGACGGCGACGGCGGCGGCCTCTGCGGGAGTCATAAAGCCGAACAGCGTGCCGCCGAGGATGATGAAGGGCAGCAGCATCGCAGGCAGCGCCCGCAGGAGCGACGGGAAGAACGGCGGGACATCCATGTCCTTTCCGCCCGGGTGATTGTCCCGATGGGCGAAGTAGGCGTTCATCGCCATGAGCACCGCCGCGAGGAGCAGACCCGGCAAAATACCTGCCGCAAAGAGCGCCGTGACGTTGGTTTCCATCAAAGCACCATAGAAAATCAGGATCGACGACGGCGGGATGATCGGCCCGATAATGGACGACGCCCCCGTGATCGCTGCCGCGTAGTCGAGCGTATAGCCACGGCGCTGCATCTCTGGGACGAGCGAGTTCCCGAGCGCCGCCGCATCGGAGACGGCAGAACCGGACACACCCGCAAAGAACACGGACGTCGCGATGTTCACATGCCCCAACCCGCCCTTGAGGCGTCCGAGGAACGACATACAGAAATCAATCAGCGCCGTCGCGAGGCCCCCGCGGTTCATCAGATCGCCCGCAAAGATAAAGAGCGGCATCGCGAGAAAGGCGAAGGAGTCGAGCTGGCTAAACAAACGCTGCGGAAGGACCGCCATGTAGTTTGCCTTGTCCGCTGCGATAAAGGTCAGGATCGCCGACGCGCCGATCACGTAGGCAATGGCCGATCCCGCAAGGAGCGTGAGAAGGGTAAAGGCGATGATAATAGGTGCCTGCATTTAAGGCTTACGTCCCTGTGTCTGTCGTTTTGGGAAACGTGCCGTGCATTGCTGCTTGCAGAAATAGAAAATTTTTTCTTTTTAGATAGCATATTTCTATATACTCACGGGACACCTAACACATGCGACCGCTAACACTCCAACGTTTACAGGTGTTCTGTGCCGTTTATGAGCACGAGTCGATCACCACAGCCGCGCGGAGCATGAAGCTCTCCCAACCGACGGTGAGCCGCCATTTGCGCGATTTTGAAGCAGCTTTGGGGCTCACGCTGTTCGTTCTCGACCGTGGACGGGTCATTCCGACGGCGGAGGCCGATTCAATTTATAACGAAAGCCGCTTTCTCTATGACGGTCTGAACCGGCTGGAAAACCGGATCGAAGCCGTCCGTAAAGGCACCGGCACGCGCCTCTCCGTGATGACCGTCGGCCTCCTCGCGCAGCATTTTGTGAGCGGCGCGATCTCGCGGATCAAGAGCGACATGCCCAATCTCCACATCTCCGTTGATGTCGGCACACTCGGCCAACAGCTTCAGGCGATGAAGAACGGCCAGGCCGAGATCGGTATCGTCGCCGGACGCATCCACGCGGAGGACGTCCAATTGAGCCACCTCGGACGCGGGCGCCTCGTGGTGCTGGTCCCCGAAGAAATGGAGATCGCCACGAAGGATCAGGTCTCGCTCGACGACTTGCGGAACGTGCCGCTCTTGGCCACGACGACACGGGGACCGATCGGGCGTGTGCTGTCGGACGAAATGGTGGAACGGGGGATGACGGTCGATCCGTCCATCGCCGTGAACTCTCTGATCCTCATCCCGCTCTTGGCCCGCCAGATGCGCATGGCCGCCATCGTGGACGAGTTCACCGCCTATTTCAGCACCCCGCCCGGATTTGTGGTCAAACCGCTCGCGCCCAAGGTGAACTTCGATATCTACGCCATCACCGCCGGTCCGGTGGGCAACAAACTCGCCGCACAAAACTTCGTCGCCTACATGCGCGAGTATCTCGCAAACTGGGCGAGAGGGGACCGCCCCGCTTTGCGGGAAATCCCGACAGTTTCTAACACTTGAGGCCGTAGCGCTGATTGTTCAGTACGCATGGTCTGAAGACCGAGCGAAATCTGTTCTATCTCTATGCTCTGAGCGTCATTGTTTGTGGGGCAATGGCGGAGAGACAGGGATTCGAGCCCTGGGTCCCCGTAAAGGGACAACGGTTTTCGAGACCGTTTTTGGGGTCAGGTTAAGATTTATAGACCCAATGAAATAAGGGGTTTCACTGCTGATTTATGGGCGAAATCGGCATTATCGGCAGGCGAGGGTGTCATAGAAAAGTGTCATAGGTCTGGCTCCCTGCCGTCTCCTGGCGAGAACATAGATTGCCTGAATGAAAACTAAACCGAATATGACTTCGGAATGCTTTAATGCGGCCGGAGAAACTGGAAACCCCTTATGTGTTTCGCCGAACCTGACCCGGCGTCGTCCCGAAAACGCGCTTGAAGGCTCGGTTGAATGCGGGTTCTGATTGATAGCCCAGATCAGCCGCGATTGTGGCAATCGGGAAACGTGTTTCACGAAGCTTCTGGCGTGCGAGATTCATGCGCCATTCTGCGAGGTATTGCATGACGGGCGTGCCGACGAGCGTGGTGAACCGCGCGGAAAACGCCGAGCGCGATTGACCTGCCACTTGCGCCAACACGTCCACCGACCAATCCGCGGCAGGATCGCGGTGAATTGCAACTATGGCCCGCCCGATCTTGGGGTCGCGTGCGGCCTTGAGCCAGCCACGGTTTGCATCTGGTGAACTGCGCAACCAGCGCCGGATGGCTTCGATCACGACAACATCCGCGAGCCGCGTGATGACGGTTTCGCCGCCGGGGCGCAACTCTCGCGCTTCGCTGGCGATGAACCTGAGTGTGCCCTGGAGCCAACTCCCGGCCTCTTCGTCCCACGGGTCGATTTTCAAGACGTCCGGCAGAAGCGCCATCAACATCGGGCTATAGGCGTGGTCGAGCCGCACGAGACCATACATGATGCTGCTCTCAGTCCCGCCTCCTCCGAACTCCAAGGTCTCGTAGAGTTCGGTCACCTTGCGGATCGGGAGGTCTTCGAGTTGCCGAAGTTCCGCCTCCGGCCCGCTGAACAGGGTCACGGGCGCGCCGTGGGTCATGAGGATCAAATCCCCTTTTTCAATCTCGAAGGGCGCATCCTCTCCGATTTTGAGCGAGGCCCGCCCGTCCATCACCACGATAAAGTTCATCACATCGGGAAAGCCGGGGATCGCAATGCCCCATGGGGCGGTCATGCGCGACTGGCAGTAGAAGGTGCCGGTCAGTTTGAGTAGGTGCAAAATCTCACCCAGCGGATCGCCGATGGGCTGCGCGAGTTTGGACGGGTCGGGAACATGTGGCTCTGTCATGAAAAGCAGAGTGACGGTCATTTCACCATACGTCCAGACACTTTGGACGATCAGCTAAGATATCAGGACGCTGTAGAATGGTTCATCCAGTTCTTTCGGGTGATCTTGGGTCATCAACAACGACAGAACACATCTGAACCCAAGGACACTGATCATGCAAACCAAACCCATTCTCGTTCTCGGAGCGACCGGCAAGACCGGCGCCCGTATCGCACACCGCCTTGAGGCCCGCGGACTGCCTGTGCGCCGCGGCTCGCGTCGGGCCGCCCAGCCGTTTGACTGGAATGCCCACGAAACGTGGGGCCCCGCCCTCGAAGGCGTTGGGGCCGTCTATATCTCCTACTACCCCGACATCGCCGTTCCGGGTGCTGTGGAAACTGTCACGGCCTTCGTGGAGAAGGCCCGTGAAGCCGGTGTTGGCAAACTCGTGCTTCTGACCGGTCGCGGGGAATACCACGCCCAGCAGGCGGAGGAGGTCGTTCGCCAGTGCGGATTGCCCTTTACCATCGTGCGCGCCGCGTGGTTCGCGCAGAACTTCTCCGAAGGTGCACTTCATGCGCCTGTCATGGCGGGTGTCTTGCCGATGCCCGGTGGGGATGTCCAAGAGCCCATCGTCGATGTCGACGATATTGCGGATGTGGCTGTGGCTGCGCTGAGCGAAGACGGTCATGACGGCGAACTCTACGAAGTGACCGGCCCGCGCCTGATGCGCTTTGCCGAGATGGCAGACATCCTGTCGCGTGAGAGCGGGCGGCAGATCGCCTACGTTCCGATCTCGTTCGACGACTTTCATGCCGCTATTCTTCAGAGCCAAGGCAAAATGATCGCCGATGTCCTGACCGGTATTGCCCGCGAGACACTCGACGGGCGCAATGCCTCGCTTGCCGATGGCGTTCAGCGCGCACTCGGGCGCGAGCCCCGTGATTTCACCACCTTCGCACAGTCCGCGGCCCGTGCCGGCGCATGGGCAGATGCTGCCTGACCCCATCTCCAGAAAGGAGTCCCATATGTCACTCTTTCCAAAACTCACCCTCGGTGCCGCTGGCCTGACCGCCCTCGGGATCGGTCTCGCTATCACCTTCGTGCCGCATGGTTTTTACACAAGCTACGGTCTCGACATCGGCGCGAACCCGGTTCGCCTCAGTGAACTCCGCGCCCCCGGCGCCAATCTTGCAGCCCTCGGCGCCGTGATCTTCTCAGGGGCCTTCCGGCCGAACCTCGTGCGTCTCTCCGCTGCCTTGGGCGCTCTCGTATTCTTCGCCTTTGCTTTCGGACGTGGGGTGTCCTTTGCGCTCGACGGCTGGCCGGGAGACAGTATCGCAACCGCCCTCGTCATCGAGGTCGTGCTTGGCGCGCTTTGCTTTACTGTGTGGCGTCGCTCAGGGCGGCGCATGCCATCGCACGATCGGTTTGGGTTTCTTCTCAACCGATAGCCCACGGCTGTTGGTATGCCACCATGGGCTGAGCGTAGGCGTTTGTTATTGATAAATTTTATCCATCTACGAATGCCTGCCTTCGTCTTTGATCCTCTCTCGTTATTTTAGGAAATGTCTTAAAAGCGTGTTGGTCGCTTTTCTGATGATCATGACAAGAGCCAGTTCTTTCGGGAATGAGGCATGAGGAGACTCAACCAGCAGAGAGCGTTTTGGGCCCAAACCTGCCATTCGAACAGATTGCAGAGAAGGTCCGCTTTGATTCCTGACATACCCTTCGACGCGTGATCGTGTGACCGCAGCAGAAAAGTCTCGTTCAGGAAGCTGGACTGTCAGCACTGGCAGCGATTGGGATAAGCCGCCAGTGCCTCTTTAGGAGCGGATATTAGAGTTCCGCGACGTATTTCACGCGCATGTAAGCTTCGAGACCCTCGGTGCCGCTTTCGGAGCCGTCGCCAGATTCATTTACGCCGCCAAAGGGAGTCTCCGGTGTCGAGATCCCCATGAAGTTGACGCCGACCATGCCCGCTTCGAGTTCTTCCTCGGTTCTGCGAGCGAGCGTGAGGTCTTTGGTAAAGACGAAAGAGGCGAGGCCATATGGCAGCGCGTTGGCGCGTTCCATCAAAGTGTCGAAATCGGAGAACGAGGTGCAGGGTGCGATCGGTCCGAAGGGTTCTTCGCTCATGATGCGGGCCTCATCCGGCACATCCCGAAGGACGGTCGGAGCGAAGAAATACCCTTTGTTGGCCACGCGCTCGCCACCGGTCATCAGGGTGGCGCCCTTTGCGACGGCATCGGACACGAGCGCCTCCATGACGTCGAGGCGACGTTCCGCGATCATCGGTCCCATTTGGACGCCGTCTTCGAGGCCATGGCCAAATTTGACCTTCTTCGCGCGCTCGGCGAACCCCGCGACGGCCTTTTCGTAAATTGACTCGTGGAAGTAGAAGCGTGTCGGCGACGTGCAAACCTGACCGGCGTTTCGGAACTTGAAGGCGACGAGCATATCGAGCGTCTTTTCGAGATCGGCATCCTCATGCACGATCACAGGGGCATGGCCTCCCAACTCCATGTGACAGCGTTTGAGCGTATCGGCAGCTTGTTTCTGAAGGAGTTTGCCAACGGCGGTCGAGCCGGTGAGTGTCACGGCCTTGGGAATCTCGGATGCGATCAGGTGGGCGGACACGTCAGCAGGGTTCCCGAAGACGATATTTAGCACACCATCCGGCAGGCCGGCTTCTTGGAGGCAGCGTCCGAAGGCGACGGCGGTGCCGGGCGTTTCTTCTGCAGGTTTGATGATGATCGAGCATCCCGCTGCAAGTGCGCCGCCGATTTTGCGAATGACGTTCGAGGCAGGGAAGTTCCACGCGGTGAAGGCGGCAACAGGTCCGATTGGCTCTTTGGTCACGATCTGGCGCACGCCCGGGGTCCGGGACGGGATGATACGCCCGTAAGCACGCTTGCCTTCTTCTGCATAGAAGCGGAGCGCTTCTGCGGAGAAGGCGACCTCGCCAGTGGCCTCGGTAAGCGGTTTACCGTTTTCGAGGGTAAGCAGCTTCGAGATCTCGTCTTTTCGGGCGTCGATCAGGTCGGCGGCCTTCGCGAGGATGTTGTAGCGTTCAATCGCAGTCTTTTTCTTCCAAACCTTAAAGCCCTTCGCGGCAGCGTTGAGGGCTTCATCAAGATCGGCGGCAGTCGCATGGGGAACTTGCGCGAGCACCTCTTCGGTTGCCGGATCGAGGAGCGATTCGGTTTTACCCTCGCTTCCTTGACGCCATTTCCCGTCGATCAAGAGTTCGATCTTTTCACTATACATTCCGGTCTCCTGCTGAGTGCTGTGCATTGTGTGCATTGGCCATTTGTGACCTATGGTGGGTTTGGTTGCTGTCGTGACCGCCTTTCGATTTGGCGGAAAGCGGCAGAAATCCATTCAAGACTATTGCATTGTATACAGAGCACAGTATGGTGTCCACATGAACAACAGAAAAACACATAACCTCTCTGCTGGGATCTCCGACAATCTGGCGGCTGCGCTGGAAGAGGAGATTGTGACGCTCGGCCTCGCCCCCGAGGCACGACTGACAGAAGAAGACATCGCGGAGAAATATGGTGTGAGCCGCTCCCCAGTTCGGGACGCGCTCCGCACATTGGAGCGTGAAGGTCTCGTCGTGCGCCAGGCACGCAAAGGGATTTGGGTCGCTCCAATGTCGCTGCGCGATTTTGATGAGGTCTATACATGCCGGATCGCGCTTGAGGCGCTTGCGTCCGAGGCCGCTGCGCGGTCTCAAGTCACCGGCTTGAAAGAGGAACTTGCGGAGGCGCTCGAAGAAATGCGCGCAGCAAGCGAGACGGGCGATGCGCACGCATTCTTCACAGCTGACGTGCGCGGCTCCGAACTCATTTATGAACTTGCAGACAATCAAACCCTGCGTCGTCTGTTGCAGGGGCTTGAGAAGCAAGCCCTGCGATATCGCTTCTTCCTTTACAAAGTTGCACCGGATCTCGTGCGTCTTTCTTTTGATGAATCCGCAGAAATCATCTCAGCGATTTGTGAAAACCGTCCGACCGATGCGAAAGAAATGTCTTCTGCGTTGATCGAGAAAATCTGGCAGGCCGCGCGCGAAATTGTCGAAGACGAGTTCGGGAAAGGCACCGCATGACCATTTTCGAGGGTGCCTTTTCCTATATTGATAGCCATACGGCAGGGCACCCGACCCGGGTCATCCTGAGCGGAATCCCTTCGCTCAAGGGAGATACGGTTAAAGAGATGCGGATGGATTTCGAGGACCGTTTTGATCATCTGCGTTCAGCGCTTCTCCATGAACCGCGGGGCCACGCTGCGATGGTCGGCCTCGTGCCTGTCCCCTCGAAGGTCGCAGATTTTGGCGCGATCTTTATCTCGTCATACGTTTACCTCGGCATGTGCGGTCACGGGACGATCGGATATGCGAAGACCCTTGCACACACTGGCGCAATCAGCCGCGAGACGGGGGACAGTTTCACGCTCGAAACGCCTGCGGGTGTTGTAACGGTTAACCTGAAGTGGGGCGATGACGGAGAGTTGGAGACTGTCTCCCTTCGCAACGTGCCAGCATTCACGGGCTTTGAAGACTTTTCAATCGATGTGCCGGATCTTGGCTCCGTCACATGTGATATCCTCTACAGCGGCATGTGGTATGCTATGGTCAATGCGCGCGACGTCGGGCTGACCCTTTCACCGGAGCATGCCTCGAAGGCTCTCTCAATCGGCTGGAAGATCAAGACAGCAATTGCAGAGGCAACGAAGGGCGATCTACTCCTCGCCGATGCACCCGCACCTTCTGTTCTGTTTTACGAAGAACAAGCACCGGACCGCGCGCGGCACTTCCTCGTGCTCGCGCCGAATAAATTCGACCGCTCACCCTGCGGAACGGGGACCTGCGCACGCATGGCGCAGCTCCAGATCCGCGGACAATTGAAACCGGAAGACACCTATCACGCCGAGAACATTTTCGGCGTCGGATTTATGGCCAATCTCCACGCAAAGACCGCGCAAGACGGTCGGGATGGTTATGAAGTTGTGATCCTGGGAAGCGCATACATCACTTCCCAGGGCACACTTTTCCTCGAGAAGGATGACCCCCTCACTCGAGGTTTCCTCAGTCAATGACCAACAGGTCGTTGGCACTCAGAAACAAAGTAAGCACAGGGAAAGTAACACTCATGTCTATATTTGGAAACATCTTGCGGGCTGCCGCACTCGGTGTCGGCCTCATGGGCGCAACGCAAGGCGCAGTTGCCCAGGAAGACCCGTCCGCAGTCCTGAACGAAATCCGCTCCTCAGGTGAGCTGAAGATCCCCGTCATGGTCGGCGAGGAACCGGGCTACATCAAAGATCCGGCCACGGGCGAATGGAGCGGCTTTTACGTCGATTTCCTGCAGGATGTTGCAGACGCTCTCGGTGTCGAACTGACGACCGTTGAAACCACCTGGGGCAACCTCGCCGCCGACTTCCAGTCCAACAAGATTGACGTTGCTATCGGTGTGAACCCGAACCCGAGCCGTGGTCTCGTTGTGGACTACCTCTGGGAGCCGCTCTTCACCGACGCATGGGCCATGCTGACCCCTGAAGGCGCTCCGATCGACACATGGGCCGAACTGAACACGCCGGAAAAAACCGTCGTCGTGCAGAAAGGCTCCACCATGCAGATCGTTGCTGAAGCGCTTCTGCCGAAGGCAACCATCACAGTTGTCGAAGACCGTAACCTCGCCATCATGGAACTCCAGGCACGTCGCGCCGACGGTATCCTTCTCTCCGTTTTTGATGCCCTGCAGGTGTCCGAAATGGCTGTTGGCGACGTATCCGTTCCGGAACCGATGCTCCGCAACCCGGCAACCCTCGCCGTTGCACGTAAGTCCGGCAACGCTGGCTTCATCAACTTCCTGACCAATTGGGTGCAGCAACAGCGCTCCCTCGGTCTGGCGCAAGGCCGTCTCCAGCAGTCCTGGGAAGACCGTGGGATCGACCTCTCCATCCTGCCGTCCAACTTCAGCTTCTGATCTGAACGCTTAACGCCGCTTCCCGGTCGGCCTTTCCTCCCCTTGTGGTCGACCGGGCTTTTCTACCTCGCACATAAAAATTGCCGACAAACGGCATTCCGGAGACGCATATGTTCGACTTCTCGGTCATCATACAGAATTGGCCACTGTTTTGGAACGGATTGCTGGTCACGCTGTTCTACTCCGCAATCTCGATTTCCGCGGGCCTCTTCATCGGACTGATCATCGGCCTGATGCAATTGACTGGCTCTCGGCTTCTGACCACCATCGGACGTGTCTACGTCGAGATTTTCCGCAATATTCCGCTCTTGGTGATCCTGCTCTGGATCTACTACGCCTTTCCGATTTTCGCCGGACTTTCGATCACAAAGTTCTGGGCGGGTTTCGCAGGCCTGAGCCTTTACGCTGCCGCATTCTACGCCGAAATCCTCCGTGCAGGTGTGCAGTCGATTGACCCCGGTCAGACCGATGCCACGACCGCGCTCGGCATGACTTACTACCAACGGATGCGCCGCGTGATCCTGCCGCAGGCCTTCCGCCGCATGATCCCGCCGCTGGCCGGACAGTCGATCATCCAGATCAAGAACACCACGCTCATGTCGATGATCACGGTGCCCGATATTCTCTATCAGGCGAGCTATGTGAGCTCCTTCACCTACCGCCCCATGGAGGTCTACACCTTCGTCGGCATCATGTTCCTCGTCCTCCTCGTGCCGCTCACACTGCTGTCACGCAAACTCGAAAAAATCTCGGAGACCGTGAAATGAGCGCTGATATCAAAAAGAAAGAGCCTCTTCTGCAGATCGAAGCACTGCACCTTCATTACGGGATTAAGCCGGTTCTGCGCGGCATTGATCTCGATGTGATGGAAGGGGAGGTTGTTGTCCTCATCGGAGCCTCAGGGTCAGGCAAGACCAGTTTGCTTCGCTGCATCAACCTCCTGAACGCCCCGACGGGCGGACGGATCACGATTGCAGGTGAAGACATCTACAATGCCGGCGACGACCGGGGTGTGGAGCCGAGCATGTATACAGGCGCAAACACCGTCCCCATGCGTGACGTGAACCGCATCCGGTCCCAGACAGGCATGGTGTTCCAGCAGTTCAACCTGTTCCCGCACATGACGGCGCTCGAAAACGTCATGGAAGGCCCGGTCACTGTAAAGCGTGCCGATCCGGAGAAGACCAAGGAAGAAGCGATGGCACTTCTCGCCCAAATGGGCCTCGAAGGTCACGAACACAAATACCCGCGACAACTCTCGGGTGGTCAGCAACAACGTGTCGCTATTGCACGTGCCTCGGCAATGCATCCGAAAGTCATGCTCTTTGACGAGCCGACTTCCGCGCTCGATCCCGAGTTGGTCGGTGAGGTGATGAAGGCCATGACGCAGCTCGCGAAGTCGGGCATGACCATGGTGATCGTGACGCATGAACTTGGTTTCGCTTTCGAGATCGCGGATCGCGTCATCTTCCTCGATCAGGGCTGCATCGCCGAAGACGGCCCGCCCAATGACGTTCTCCTGCATCCGACCCATGAACGCCTAAAGAGCTTTGTCGGCCGCTTCCATGAAACCGCAAATCTGCTGAGACCCTTCCTCGAAGGCACTGGCTAACACGCGGCCCAGACTACAAGGAGTGGCCAAACTCATCTGGCCACGCCTCCCCACCGTGCTCGTTACCACGAGACCAAACGAACTCCCGCTGAAGGTGTGCCTTTTAGCGAAACCATTCTTGCGGCCTGACGACAGGCCGAGACGACGAGGTAAATCATGACGTATTCATTCAATCCGGACACAGTTACCGTCCCTTCCGGTCACCATATCGGCGGCAAATTTGTTGAACTTCCGGGCGAAGAGATTGTCGTCCTGCGCCCCTCTGACGAAAAGCCGATGGGCGTGATCACCGACGGTGGGGTCGCCTCTGTTGAGATGTCGGTCGATGCGGCGAAGAAAGCGCTCGCGGAAACGGGGTGGGCCACGATGGTGCCGCGTGAGCGCGCAAAGATCTTGTTCCGCTTTGCCGAGAAGATCGAGGAAAAGGCCGAGTATCTCGGGCGTCTGGAGGCTATGGGCTCCGCGCGTCTCGTGTCCGGCACCATCATCGGGGATGCGGTCCGCACCGCAGGCGTTGTCCGCTACTTCGCAGAGTTCTGTGACAAGATCGAAGGGACTGTGACCGCGACCCGCGAGAACACGCTGAGCTACACCAGACGCGAACCTTACGGCATCGCAGGGGCCATCGTGCCGTGGAACTTCCCGATGATCACGGCGGCCTGGAAATTCGCACCGGCACTGGCCGCAGGCAACGCGGTCGTCATGAAAACCTCGGAAATCACACCGCATAGCCTCTTGGCCCTCGCCGAATGTGCGGCGGAAGCTGGTCTGCCCGGCGGGTTGTTCAACGTGGTGAACGGTTACGGTCACACGACGGGGGCGGAAATCGTTCGTCACCCTGACATCGGCATTATCTCCTTCACCGGGTCCACACAGACCGGCGAAGCGATCATGAAGCTCGCCGCAGAATCCGGCATCAAGCCTGTGATCCTCGAACTCGGCGGCAAAAGCCCGCAGATCGTGACGAAGAATTGCGGCGATATGGACGCTGTCGCAACACGTGTGGCGAACAACTTCATGATCAACGGCGGTCAGGTCTGCACCTTGGCGTCGCGCCTCTTGATCGAAGACAGCATTGCCGATGAGTTGACCGAGAAAGTCCTCGAACGCACACAAGACATCAAAGCGGGTCCGACATGGGATGAGACAACGACCTTTGCGCCGATCATCTCCGCCAAACAATTCGACCGCATCGACAACATGGTGCAGGAAACCATTGCGCAGGGCGCGGAGGTCCTGACCGGGGCAGGGCGTCTCGACACGGTGAACGAAGGCAACTTCTACGCGCCAACGGTGCTCACGAATGTCTCCCGAGACAACATCGGTTTTCTGGGCGAGTTCTTCGGCCCGATCGTGAACGTGTCCCGTTTTGCAGATCTTGATGAGGCTATCGCTGACGCTCAACACCCTGTCTACGGCCTCGCGGCCTCCGTTCACACGCTCAACATGCAAGAAGCCATGCGCGTCGCGGACAAGGTTGAGGCGGGCATGGTCTTCGTGAACCAGCACGGGCGTGATCCCGAGTTTTCCTACACTGCTGGCGGCTTCAAAGCCTCTGGCTTCGGCAAAGACATGGGTCGCGCCGGGTTTGAAGCCTTCACCCGCGAGAAAGCGGTGTGGATCAATTACGCCTGAGGATGATGCGATGGAATATGATTATGTCATCGTAGGCGGTGGATCGGCGGGGGCCACATTGGCCGCACGCCTGTCCGCCGACCGGCGTAAAACTGTGGCACTCCTCGAGGCAGGTCCAGACACCCCGCCGGACGATGTCCCAGAGATCATTGCGGACAGCTATCCGGGGCTGTCCTATTTCGATCCGAAGTATCATTGGTCCTCATTGCGTGTTTTTGCCCGCAACCCGCGATCAAATGATGCGCCTGTGCCCCCGACACGTCTTGAACAAGCCAAGGTCATGGGCGGCGGTTCTTCCATCAACGGTCAGTTTGCTGTGCGCGGTCTGCCTGCCGATTACGACGAATGGGCCGAGAGTGGTGCGACGGGCTGGGACTGGGAAGGGATGCTTCCTTATCTTAAAAAGCTTGAACGCGATCAGGACTTTGACGGACCGCTCCACAACAACGACGGCCCGATGCCGATCCGCCGTGTGTTCCCGAAGGATTGGGCAGGCTTCTCAAAAAGCGTTCTCGACGTTGTCTCAGAGGACATTCCCTATCGCGAGGACTATAACTCCTCATTCGAAGAGGGCGCTTTCCCGCTCCCGCTGACCAACGAAAATGATAGCCGTGTGTCGACCGCCGTCGGCTATCTCACCAATGAAGTCCGCGCACGGGACAACTTTTCCATCTTCGCGCACACGCAGGTTGAGGCGCTGATCACAGAGGGCACCCGTATCACAGGGGTCCGCGCCCACACCGACGGCGCAGCACCTGTGACCTACAAGGCGAAAGAAGTCATCGTCTGTGCTGGTGCGCTGCATACACCCGCGATCCTAATGCGTGCAGGTATCGGTCCGGCTGCAGAACTCAAACGCCACGGGATCAATGTCGTGGCCGACCTTCCCGGTGTGGGCGCGAACCTGATGGACCACCCGCACCTCGCCATCGGGGCGCATTTCAAAAAGTCCGCGCGACTGAAGCCTCGCCAGCGGCGTCACATCTTCCTCGGGGTGCGCTATTCGTCCGGATATGAAGGCTGTTCGCCCTCCGACATGTTGATGATGCCGGTGAACCGCGCGGGTTGGCACCCACTCGGCAAGGCGATGGGTGCTCTCAATGTCTGCGTGAACAAAAGCTACTCGCGCGGCAGCGTTACCCTCAATTCTGCGGATTGGCGCGATGAGCCGTGCGTGAACCTGAACCTCGCAGGGGATGAACGCGACCTGATGCGTCTCGTGGACGGATTCGAGCGAATGTATAGGATCATGGAAGATCCTCGAGTGCGCGAACACGTGAACACCTGGTTCCTCGCTGGCTATAATGAGGAGGCGCGCTCGCTCTCCGTCCGCAAGCCCTCGAACTACCTCAAAACCGGCTCTGCCGCGTGGATGTTCGACTACCTCCCAATCTTCCGTGACACGCTCCTCAAGCACAAGTTCGGCACCCAAGACCGGATGCACGCCATGATGAAAAACCGCGATCTCATCGTGGATTGGGCGCGCGAAGCCGTCTGGTCCGGTTGGCACGTCTCCTGTTCGTGCAAGATGGGCGGCGATGATGATCCGATGGCCGTTCTTGATCCGGAATGCCGCGTGCGCGGTGTTCAGGGCCTGCGCGTGGTCGATGCCTCCATCATGCCGTCGGTCATCGCAGCCAATACCAACATCACAACGATCGCAGCCGCAGAGAAAGCGGCCGATCTGATCCTGGCTTCCTAATCCTCCACTCAAAGGAAACGAAAATGCGCGAAAGCAAAACCAAAACACTCTGGGCCAACGGTGAAGAAGTTCTCACCGGCTGGCTCGCGACCAACTCCTCCCTGATGGCCGAAATGATGGCGCAGATGGATTTTGATGCCGTGACCATCGACATGCAGCACGGTGTTGCCGATTACTCCGACGCGCTTGCAATGCTTCAGGCGATTTCCACAACTGACAAAACCCCGATTGTGCGCGTGCCGTGGAATGATCCGGCCATCATTGGTCGGATGCTCGACGCGGGTGCCTACGGCATCATCTGCCCGATGGTGAACTCCGCCGAAGAATGCAAAGCGTTTGTCGAAGCTTGCCGTTACTTCCCACAGGGCGGGCGCTCTGTTGGTCCGATCCGCGCGGGTCTCTATGGCGGTGCCGATTACTTCGCCAATGCTAATGACACGATCATCACCTTCGCGATGATCGAGCACAAAGATGGCGTGGCCAATCTGGATGAAATCCTCGCCACCCCCGGTCTCGATGCCGTGTTTGTTGGGCCGTCTGATCTCGCTGTTTCGATGGGACACACGCCGGGTTTCGACCCGAAATGGCCGGACGTTGTGGAAGCGATCGAGTATATCGCCGAGCGCTGTAAGGCGCATGGCGTCATCCCTGGGATCCACGTCGGATCTGTCGAATACGGGCAAAAGATGCGCGAGATGGGTTACAAATTTCAGGCCTACCTCTCTGACTTCCGAATGACGCAGATGGCGTTCTCCAAGGCGATGCCGGCTTTCCGTGCGGGCAAACCGGACGCAACTGCTCCGTAATCATCACTTCATCGGCATCTCTACGGCAACTCGGGGGTCGAACCATGACTTCTATCGCGACTGGCAAGCACGCCATTGTCATCGGCGCGGGCATCATTGGTGTCTGCACAGCCAACGCCCTTTTGGATAAGGGCTTCACCGTCGATGTGTTCGACCATGCCGAGCCGGGGTCGCCCGATCAGTGTTCCTACGGGAATGCTGGCGGGATTTGTCCCGGCTCTTGCCTGCCGAATGCGATGCCGGGCCTGATGAAAAACGTCCCCCAGTGGCTCCTCGATCCCGAGGGGCCGCTCTTTATCCGGCTGTCCTATCTCCCGCATGCGCTGCCGTGGCTCATGCGCTTTGTCCTCGCGGGTCGCAAATCGCGGGTCAAGCAAATCTCGCAGGCAATGATCGGCCTACATCGTCTGAGTTTCGAAGCCTATGAGCCGATGATGGCAGAGGCAGGGTGTCTCGATCTTCTTCAGAAGCGCGGCCAGCTTTTCGTCTATGAACGCGAGAACGGTCCCGACGGCAGCGCCTACGGGATGGGCCTGCGCCGCTCGCATGGTGTCAAGGTTGAGACGCTCAACGCAGGCGAAATTCAGGATTTGGAACCGGCTCTCACAGACCGTTTCAAGAGCGCGATCTATCTCCCGGATCAGGGGCAAAGCCCGAACCCTGGTCGTCTCGTGGCTGAACTCGCCAAGCTCGCAACGCGGAAAGGCGCGCGGTTTTATCGCGAACCCGTCAAAGGGTTCACCTACACACTCGGTGATGCGACAGGCATCACCACGGCTTCGGGCGACTATACCGCGGACCGTATTGTGCTCGCGGCAGGTGCATGGTCGGCAGATCTTGCGCGTCAATTGGGCGACCGTATCCCATTTGAGACCGAACGCGGCTACCACGTTATGCTCCCACAGGCGGACACCGGCCTGAAGGTTCAAACCATCTCGGCAGACCGCAAATTCGTCGCCTCACCGATGGAAGAAGGGCTACGCCTCGCCGGAACTGTTGAATTCGCGGGCCTCAATGCGCCGCCAAATTACAAGCGCGCGGATATCCTCGTTAAACAAGCACAGGGGATGTTCAAACGCTTTGAAAAGAGTGAGGTCCATCGTTGGATGGGGCATCGTCCGGGCACGCCGGACTCTATCCCCGTCATCGACACCTCAAAACGCCACAAGCGGGTGACCTATGCCTTCGGCCACGGCCACCAAGGCCTCATTGGTGGTGCCGTGACGGGGCGTATCGTTGCGGATATGGCCTCTGGTCTTCCTGCTCCGATTGACATGACCCCCTTCCGCCTTGACCGTTTTGGTTTCAAAAACCTCTAAACCCTCGACTGCACCTTTAGGACCATTATGACTGACATGACCCGACCGACTCGCGTTCTCATTGCCGATCTGATCGGCCTCGCATTTGATGCGGATGGCCAGCCTGATCCGTCCGAGGCCCGCACCTATATTGAGGGGGTCGAGGGCTGTTCGTTCCATTTCGGTCCTGCGGCTGACAAGCCCTCTGGTGCAGCCGATCCCGCGCTTGTCGACTTCTATTATTGCCCGAATGTGTCGACGCGAGAGGAGCTTCTCTCCCTCTGTGCGGACAACGCCTATGATGCGCTGATCGCTGCGGCGACGTTTATTCCGGCGGAATGCCGGTTTGACCTCGGCGGTGTGCGTATCGGGGCAGGGACCGGCAATATGGGGTCGGAGAGTTGGGGCGGCGGGAATGGTCTCGGCGGTGTTGCCCCTCTGATGAACACGCCCGGGATCAACAGCCGTGCGACCGCGCAGATGGTCTGGAAGGCTCTCATGTCCGCACTGCCGGATTTGCCGTTCGACACGCTCCATGATCGCGTCGCTGCAGGCACGTTCGACACCGGTCGTCATCTGCGTGATTTCCCGACCTCGAAACTCGAAGGCCAGAAACTTGCTGTTATTGGATATGGCAATATCGGCCGCGAAGTCGCTAAGCTCGGCACAGCGTTTCATATGGATGTCGCGATCTTTGCCCGTCCGCGCCATAAGAAGTGGATTGAAGCCGAGGGTTTTACCTATGCCGCGACGATTGAAGAGGCCGCGAGTTCGGCAAATGCGCTCTCCGTCCACCTTGGTCTCGGCCCGATGGATGCCGACCGGGGCGTGCCCGCCAACACCGGCCTGATTAACGCAGAGGTTCTGTCTGCCATGGCGCGCGGCGGTGTGCTCATCAATTTCGACCGTGGGGAACTGGTTGACACAAGTGCGCTCGATGTTGCACTCGCGTCCGGTCAAATCGGACGAGCTATCATTGACGCGGATGTTTTTGTCTCAGAGGAGACCGGTGAGGTTACTGGCCCGATGGCGCCCTATCTCCCGCTCTTGGAGCAACACGCAGACAAACTCTGCTTATTGCCGCATGCAGCGGCAGATACCGATCACCCGACCCGCGTGGCGGGGGCAAAACAGGCGGTTGATCAAATTCTGTCGGTGATACGGGAACGTGTGGTTGTGAATGCCGTCGGGGATGTGCCCGAGGAGCTAACTTCAGGTAGTTCAATCGTCCCGGCCGGTGTCGGCGCGATCCGTTTGGAACGATTGATTTCGACGTTGGAGGCTTCAGGCGGAGACAAGCTGAGAAGCCTTGTCTCCGACTTACATGCAAATCTTGAACGGATGTCAAAGCCGGATGCGGACGCGGCACATGCCCTGATGTTCGACCTGAACAGACTGCGGGCTCTCATGAACGAGTTTGGCCTCGAAGGGCCGATGCAGACCTGAACGGGTGAATCCTTCGAAAGCTCTGTGTAGAGATACTTTGGGAGCTTTAGGTATGTCTGCTCAGAAGTGAAAAGGAACCGGCGTGTCGACTTCATTACGGACATTTACGTTTGCCGCAGCGAATGTCCGGTTTCCGCCGATTCTGTGGAAAAACTAGTGTTTTTGAGCGCAGAAATCGGCGTTCCAAACTCGGCCCAATCGCCTTTCCTATCAGGCTTTTTGCGGCCGCTGCGGTGCAGGAAA